>DATGLM010000057.1:0-406498 GCA_035294125.1 Ktedonobacteraceae bacterium
CAGGCGCTCCACCAGGGCGACCATCGCCTCTGGCGACAGTGGTTCGTCCTTTGCCGGCGCAGGCGCAGCAGCGGCTTGCGCTTGCGCGCCGAAAAGAGCGGGGGGAACGGGATGCTGAGGCGGTGCTGAAGTGGGCGTCGAACCAGAACCAGCAGGCCGACCGTCAATGCCCGGCGATGACTCACCTGCCCCAGGCAAGGCGTGGCCTGGCTGCTGTGGCTCTTGCGATACGGGTACAGGAGCAGAGCGAGCAGTTCTCGTTCCAGATGCCGCCTGGATGGGCTTCTCTCTGTCCGGTTCTCTTGCCGGGGTGAGGCTTTGCCCGGATGCGGATGCGGATTCGTCGTGAGGGCAAGAGTGAGGGGAAGAAAAACTTTCCCTTTCAGACAAACCAGCAGCAGCAGCAGAGGGCGTTGTACTCTCAAAGCGGCAAGCCTCGCTTTCTTCTGCTACTGCTTCTTCTCGGAATCTTTCTTCTCTTCTCTTTCTATTACTGGGGTCAACTTCTGATCCCCTCATAGGGTCAACTTTTGATCCTCTCACTGTCTTGCAGGGGATCAATTTCTGACCCTCTGAGGGGATCAATTTCTGACCCTCTGAGGATGCCATGAAGGTCTCAACTTCTGAGGGGGTCAATGGGTGATACCCTGCTTTTCCTTGCTGCTGCATGCGCTGGAACTCCTCCTGGAGCAGTTTCAGGTTGAGCTGGTACTCCTCAGGGGCGTAGCGCCCCTGCCCTTTGCGCTTGAAGATGAGCTTTCTCTTGCACAGTTCCTGCAAGGCTTTCTTCAGGGTATTCTCGCTCTGCACCAGCCCGTAGAGGTCGTAGAGAAACGAGGCATGAGAAATAGGCGCCCAGACGTCTGTGGGGATGTCGAGCACCACTTCTGGCGGAACCGTCCCCTTCAGGGCATTCAGACGCTCCTGAGAGAGACGCCGGCGCTGGTCTTCCATGCGTTTCTCAATGAGGCGCAACAGAAGGGCTTGCAGGTCGTTGCCGGTAAGTAGCACGTATTCCAGGCGCAGCATGAGAAAGCTGTTGAAGGGCAACGAGAGTAACGGGGTCACACGTTCGTCAGACATAGCAGGTTCCTTTCTACGACGAAGAGAGATGAGATGAGAGCCAGCCTCTCCAGCATGCTGGAGAGGCTGGCTGGCTCAGAACAGCGTGCGCAACAACTCACCCCTGCGCTGCAGGGGCATCGGAAATCCTCAAGGGGATAGCGGGAAGACCTCAGCGATCACACGAAACAGTAGCCGCTTTCACACACCAGGTCATCATCCAGGAACGAGGACTGAACAGAGGCGGTGGTAGCAAGGGGCAAGGGCTTGCACTGGCGCGAGAGGTAGACCGGATCTTTGCCCAGGCGCGCGCGCCACTCATTGATGAGCTGCTCTTTTCGGTGGACTGGACGCCGCCGCCAAAGCTAAACGCCTTCAGACTCATGCTTGCTCTTTCCCTTTCACAAAAGGCAGAAAGCCAGCCGAACACCGGCGGACGACAAAACGTCTCCCCGTTGAAGAGATGGGGAAAACCAACGGACAAAAACGGACACGGACGAGAGGGGAGAAGCCGACAGGACAGGCTCCGATCTGATCTCATCTGATCAGAACGGCAGATCGTCCGCGTCCAGCTTGCCCGCCGCCTCCGGCGCCGGTGTCGGTGTCGGTGTCGGGGCCAGCCTGGCTGCCGGTGCTGTGGCTGTGGCTGTTGCCACAGCCAGCGCGTCGGCGCGAGCAGCCAGGGCTTTGAGCACGCCGAGGGCCGAGAGGGCATCGACAGGGGCGCGGTGAGCCTCACCTTCCACAGAGACGGCCAGATCGGCGCAGGCCATATCCAGCGTTTGCCAGGTGTAGGACTGGTGGTAGGAAGACCAGTCGCCGTAGTAGAGGGCGTACTGCTCCATGAGGCACTCCCACGCCCCGCCGGGGACGCGCAGGCCGTAGCGGGAAGCGGTTGCCGCAAGCAGCCGGTGGTCAAAGGCCGCGTTGTAGACCAGCACGCGCCGGAAGCGGCGCAGGATGGCGGCAATGAGCGGCCACACGTCGACAAAGCGTGGGGCCGTTGCAAGCATCTGGGCGGTGATACCGTGAATGTACGTCGCCAGATCGGGCCGCTGTGGGTCTTGCGGCTGGATGAGCGAGGAGAAGAGTACCGTGCCTGACGAGTGAACCAGGGCCAGTTCAATCACCTCATCCCTGTCGCCCAATCCGGTGGTTTCGCTGTCCAGCACCACGAAGTCCCCCGCTTGCAGATACGCCTTCGCCCAGGCACACACTCTGGCCTGTCGCCGACGATGGCGAAGTTCGTGCCAGCAGGCGGGGCAATAGCCCGCTCTCACCCCGGAGCGGGAGCGACCATGACTGGCATCAAAATAGCCACAGCCCTGGCAGGTATACGTCTTCACAAGGGCGAGGCGCATTTTTGCAATGGCCTCGCGTTGTCGTTCGGTCGGCACGCGGCGCGGTGTGGCCTTCCTGATGTCATAGAGGAAGCGGCGGTAGGGAGCTGTGAGGAGCGGATAGTATCCATCCGGCTCATTGCCTGGCTTCAGATGCATACGGCGCAGTTGTGTTGCCGTATACAGGTGTTCAGGCCAGCATCCGTACTTGTAGCAAGGGACACCGACGCAGGGTGAGCGCGGCTTTGTGCGCCACCGTCGTTGGCAGAGCGCGCAGCTGTATTGTCCATCAGGCAGATGGGAAAGCTGATGATCCATGACATGTTCTCCTGAAAGCAAAGAGGACAACAAAAAATGCGCCGATTAGCGCGTCAAATGACGAAAGGCGCGGTGGCCTCAAACGCATTCGCACCCTCAGCAGAAGATGAGAGAGCTAAAGTGAGAGCTAACAACTTGAAGAAAGTTGAATAGATATGAATGGATGTGAACAAATTTTCTCGATGGCAAAAACGTGGAAGGGCATCAGAGGCTCTCCGAGCGGAGGAGAGGCCTGGCCAGAAAGTGACATTTGCGAGTAGATGTGATAGAATCCCTATCAATCTCATTAAGTCGCTGCCTCGCACGCACGGTTTCATTGAGCGGGTTCCTGAAGGAAAGCAAGATGCCTGTTATGAGCACACACGAAAACGATGCCCAGGCTCTCGATGCTTACTCCCATGCCGTTACCACGGCTGCCGAGCGCGTTGGGCCTGCTGTAGTACGTATTGATACAGAACGCGAGGGAAGGATCGGGCGATTCAATATGCCCCGGCCAGACTTTGGTGGTGGTCTGGGTTCTGGCTTCATCTTCTCCTCCGATGGCCTGATTCTTACCAATGCCCACGTCGTTTCCCACGCACGACGTATCAAGGTGACACTGGCTGACGGGCGCACCTTTGACGCTGGATTGGTTGGCAGCGAGCCCGAGGTGGATGTCGCGGTCCTGCGTATCGGGGCTGAGCGACTGCCGGTAGCTGAACTGGGGCGCTCGCAACTGAAAGTCGGGCAACTGGTCATTGCCGTCGGCAATCCCTATGGCCTGAACTGGACTGTGACCGCTGGCGTTGTCAGCGCGCTCGGTCGCACATTGGATGCGCCGGGAGCGCGCAAGTTGAAGAATCTTATTCAAACTGACACGCCGATCAATCCTGGAAATTCCGGTGGTCCACTGGTCGATAGCGCTGGACGAGTAGTTGGCATTACTACTGCTATGATGCCCCTTGCCCAGGGGCTTGGTTTCTCTATTCCTCTTGATACCGTCAAGTCCGCTATCGCCCGCATCATGCAGAGGCGCGAAGCAAGCGCGGGCAGCGGTGTATCATTAGGTGTGGGGGGCATGCAGGTCAGGCTGAATGCCGACCTGCAACGCGCCGCCTCGGGGCAATACTACGGCATGCAACTGCTGGAGATTCGTCCCAATTCACCCGCGGAGCGTGCCGAATTGAAACGTCTGGATATCATCATCTCTGCCGACAACGAACTGGTACAGGAAGCGCGAGACTTGCAGCGCGTGGTACGCCGCCATCTCGCAGGCGAAAAGGTGGTTATTGGTTTCCTGCGTGGTGGAAAGTTGCGGAAGGTAACAGCCATCCTGTAATTTCAATTCCCTGTATCCGTTTGAACTAGAATTTCGTAATTCTGTCTTGGAAGAAGTTCCGGGACAGAATTTTATTTTCGAGATAAGAAATTCTAGTGATAGGTAATTTCCTGTTCTTCATGTTTGATGCACTGTTCCATCTTATATGAAGAACAGCGTTTCTGGGAAGCTGGAGTGGCTATGTGGGTTTTTTTACTGGTGTTGCTGGTGGGGTTCATTTTAACCTTCATCGGTGTCTCTTGCAGCCTTTACTTCTATCGCAGTGGAATGGTAAAGGCCAGCAGGGCCGAGAAATATCGCAGCCTGAGCGCCGTTGCTAGCGAAGCAGAGGATCAACAGGAACGCCAGGAACGACGTTTTTACAAAGACCTGGCCGTTGTGGAGGGAGGACCGAACCGTTTTTCTCTGCTCCTTCTCACCGCCGTACTTCTTCTCATCTTCGGGCTGATAATGTCCGCCATCATCAGTGCCTTTGTGCATTGATGCATGATGGGCCGGGTGGTGTTACGGCGGTAGCGCGTCCTGGATAAACCGGCTCTTCCTGCAGCAGATTGGTTCCCAGGTTGTGACAGAAATGGTCGACCAGCAGTGGGTCGAACTGTGTTCCAGAGCAACGGGAGAGTTCAGCCAGCGCGTGAGCAAGCGAGCAGGGAGGTTGGTATGCACGGCCTGCGAGCATGACGGTGAAAGAGTCCGCGATTGTGATAATGCGCGATCCTAGCGGAATCTTTTGCCCCTGTAATCCGTCGGGATAGCCGCGTCCATCCCAGCGTTCATGATGATGGTAGACCAGCCGGGACACTTCCAGCAGCGACTGAATCTGTGCAAGCCTGCGTTCCCCGTAGGTTGTATGTTTTTTTACTTCCTCAAATTCGCCAGGCGTGAGCGGCGATGATTTCTGAAGAATGTCATGGGCAATATCAATCTTTCCTGCGTCGTGGAAGAAAGCAGCGACCTCAATGAGGATAGCGACTTCTCTGGGGATGAAGAGCGTTTTGAGAAAGCGATGCGTTAGATCGAGTACACGCAGCGAATGTCGGTACAGTTCGCGGTCCTTGATTTGCAGGCGCAGCGATAAGATGGAGAGATCTTCAAGCAACTGGTGCCGGAGTAAGGATGAATCATTCGTATTTTCAGGGAATAAGAGAGAGGCCGCGTCCAGGCAGACCCGGGTAAATAGAGAATCATCGAATGCGCACCGTTTTGCCGGTAGAACTGGGAAAAGCCATGTAAATCGCCCCCCTTCATCAAATTCAACAGGCTCTTTATCCGGGGAAATAGTGATACACCAGCTTCGCTGCATCAGGGAGAACTTTTCTTCGCGTGAGGTGATCATTGCCCACATCCCTTCTATCTGTTCTGTCGAGTGAACGACTTCCAAATCCCTCATCGCAAGAATACACTCTTTTCCAAAAAAATGCTAGAGACATTTTCTAAAGAGTAGGAAAAATGTACTATTTAAAAGTTAATGGCTGTTTGAGTGGCGTGCGCCGCGTTGGAGTCTTTTCTCCCGAGCAGCTTTGAGGTAGAATTAAGAGAGCACTACATGAGATTGCTAGATGGAGATTTGAGAGATGGATATACCTGCCGGATTGGAACGGCGTCTGGAAGATTATCCTCTGATAACAGGAACTTCCCACTATGTCGATGATTTGCGCTCCCCGCGGGGGCGTCCGGCCACCTTGCACATGGTTGTTGTGCGCAGCCCGTACGCTCATGCCCGGATAAATAATATCCAGTTGGATGCCGCCCGCGCAATACCGGGTGTGGTTGCGGTCTTTGCCGGAAAAGAGATGCTTGGGGACATGCGTCCTATAGAAGCTATGGGGATGCCGGGCCTCAAAAGACCGGAACGCTGGCCACTGGCTGTTGACAAGGTGCGCTACATGGGCGACCCGGTGGCGGTTGTGCTGGCAGAGGATCGCTATACAGCTCAGGATGCCCGCGACCTGATCGAAGTGGACTACGAGCCTCTGCCGGGCATATCAGATCCGGAAACGGCGGTTGCCTCCGATGCCCCTCTACTCTATGAAGAATTCGGATCGAATATTGCTTTTGATCAGCATATGGTGTGGGGAGATGTGGAATCCGCCTTTGCTCAGGCAGATCATGTTGTGTGCCTGCGCGTCGTGAATCAGCGCATCGCTGCCAATCCCATTGAGCCGCGAGCCTGCATGTTTGATTTTGACCCGGCCAGTGGTCAGTTTTTGGCCTGGGTCTCTTCGCAGGCGGTTTTCCGGGCGCGGGAGACGCTAGCCACTTTCCTGGGCCTTGACCGCTCTAAGATTCGGGTGCACAACGCTGCCGTGGGCGGTGGCTTTGGGACGAAAACCGCCTTTGTGGGGGAAGAGCTTCTTGCCGCGATCCTGGCAATGAAACTGGGGCGTCCTGTCAAATGGATCGAGAGCCGGGGTGAGAATCTGCAGGCCCAGACGCAGGCCCGTGGTCAGATCAACTACATTGAAGCTGCTGTCAAGAACGATGGGCGCCTGCTCGGTCTGCGCGTGCGCTCCTTTGCCGACCTCGGAGCCTATCTTGCCAATACCACGGCTATGGTTCCCAGCCGTGTTCCTACGCAGTTGAGCGGGCCGTATCAGGTGCAGGCGGTAGAGAGTAGCATGATTGGGGTCTTCACCAACAAAGCGCCTACGGCAGCCTATCGCGGTGCGGGCCGTCCCGAAGCGACCTATATTCTGGAGCGTACGATGGAGCGTATTGCCCGCGAGCTCGGCCTCGACCCCATCGCGGTGCGCCGCCGCAACTTCATCCCACCTGAAGCTTTCCCCTTCACAACGGTCACCGGGCTGAGATACGATAGCGGCAATTATGAGGCTGCTCTTGACCGGGCGCTCGAGCTGGCCGACTATGAGGGTTGGCAGGAGGAACAGCGCAGGCGGCGCGTGGCTGGTGATAGTCGACTCCTCGGCATCGGTCTGTCCACGTTCAATGAAATATCTGGTGATGGCGGTGGCATGCCGGGGCCAAAAGAGGCGGCCACCGTGCGCATTCGCCGCGACGGTACTGTGCTGGTGCAGAGCGGCGTTTCCACCAACGGACAGGGACATTTCACCCTCTTCACGCAGATTGCTGCAAACACGTTCAATTTGCCTGTTGAGAAAATTGAAGTGCAGATGAACGATGCGTCTCTGCCCGGCTTCAGCATCGGTACCTTCGGCAGTCGCGTGACGCAGATGGGCGGCTCTGCTGTGCTGCTTGCCGCCGAGGCTACCCGCGACAAAGCTCTTCAAGTGGCGGCGCGAGTGCTGGAAGCTGCTCCAGCCGATCTCGTGCTGGAAAACGGCAAGGTAACGGTGCGCGGTGTGCCTGCCCGTAGCATTGAACTGGGCGAACTGGCGCGCATGGTGGAGGAGCAGCCCGACCTGATCGAGCACGAAGCGCCCAACCCGGCCAACGGCACTCCCATCGAAGGACTGGCCGCCTGGCACGATTTCGCTGCCTCTGGCGCTGGCTTCTCATCCGGCACGCACATCGCTATCGTGGAGGTTGAGAGCGAGACCGGAGAGGTGCGTATCCTGCGCTTCATCGCCGTAGACGACTGTGGGCGCGTCATCAATCACTATATGGCGGAAGCGCAGATGCACGGTGGGCTGGCTCAGGGCATCGGGCAGGCGCTCTACGAGGAAGTTGTTTATGACGAAGACGGCCAGCTCCTCACCGGTTCCCTTATGGACTACTCCCTGCCCATTGCTACGATGGTGCCAACCTACGAGACCGATTTCGTGGAGACGCCCTCACCCACGAACCCGCTGGGCGCGAAGGGCGTGGGTGAATCCGGCACCATTGGTGCGCCGCCCGCCATCGTCAACGCCGTGCTCGATGCCCTCGCTCCTCTAGGCGTCACAGCCATCGATATGCCCCTCAAACCGGAGAAAGTCTGGGCTATCATTCAGCAAGCCCGCCGGGACAATTCTTAATAGAAACCATATTGCATCACCCCGCCCCGCAGGCTGACCCTGGCCGCTTACCGGGCCGAGCCAGCTCCCTCTAAGCCGAAGCGAGCCGCTGCGCGGGAGCGGTCAAAGCCGGGCGTTCGCCAATGGGATCACATTCGGGGTGACTCATGTTTGTTTGTGAGCAATTGTGACATTTTAGCCCCTTTTCAATCAGTCGGGGGTTGATTGGCCTGTATGTAACAGGGGGTCAGGGAAGACCTTCATATCAGCGAAGACCCTCAGGGAGATGTTGTCATTGTAGCGAGGAATCGTAGGGCGAATGTGTGGGTGAAGATGGGCCTCGCTGATTTGATCACTTACAGCAGTGAGGCATGTGGAAAGGAGACAGCATGGCAACCATACCAGGGAGGCGAAAGAGCCTCTGGCGTATCAAGCCGGTGGACCTTATTTTGCGGCAGAGCGGGCAGGGAGAACATGGCTTGAAGCGCACGTTAGGCCCGATCAGCCTGACTGCTATGGGTATCGGCGCGATTGTCGGTACGGGTATCTTCGTATTGACCGGTGTCGCGGCTGCAAAGTACGCCGGGCCGGGATTGATGATCTTATTTGTCGTTGCCGGTATTGTGAGTGGGCTGGCCGCGCTCTGTTACGCGGAATTTGCCAAGCAGCGTCCCGATTTCCGGCAGCGCCTACACCTATTCCTACGCGACACCTGGTGAATTGATTGCCTGGATTATCGGCTGGGACCTGATTCTGGAGTACGCTGTCGGCGCTGCTGCCGTCAGCATTGGCTTGTCGGGCTACGCGACTGACCTGCTCAAAAGTGCTTTTGGCTTTGCCTTGCCTACTATGCTGACCGCCTCGCCCTTTTCCGGCGGCATTATCAACTTACCGGCAACCCTTATCATCCTGCTGATTACCGGCCTGCTGATGCTGGGAACTTCTGAAAGCAGCAAGGTCAATAACATTATCGTGGCGATCAAATTGCTGGTGATCCTGTTTTTTATTATTGTGGGTGTTGGCCATGTCAATCCGGCGCACTGGTCGCCGTTCTTGCCCTTTGGAACGGGTGGCATCCTGCGCGGAGCCAGCATCATTTTCTTTGCATATATCGGCTTCGATATGGTCTCGACTTCGGCGGAGGAGACGCGCGATCCGGGGAGAGATTTACCGATAGGCATTATCGGCAGTCTGCTGGTCTGCACGCTGCTCTATATTCTCGTGACAGCGGTACTGACCGGTATGGTTCCCTACACTCAGCTCAACGTTGTCTCGCCGGTATCGCATGCCATGATTCTGGCTGGCCTGAATATCGCCGCCACAATCATCTCCATTGGCGCCATTGGCGGCCTTACAACAGTTCTCATAGTGCTGCTCTACGGGCAGAGTCGTATATTCTTCTCGATGTCGCGTGACGGTCTGCTGCCGGGCGTTTTCTCGCGTATCCATCTGAAGTTTCGCACACCATACTGGTCGAGCCTGCTTATCGGTGTCGTCGTCGCGCTCATCGCCGGTCTGACGCCTATCGACGTGGTAGCGGAATTGACCAATATCGGTACGCTGGCCGCTTTCGTGCTGGTCTCGCTGGCGGTGCTGATCCTGCGTCGCACACAGCCTAACCTGCGCCGTGCCTTCCGCGTACCGCTGGTGCCGTGGATACCGATTCTCTCTATGATCGCCTCTCTCGTCCTGATCTTCAGCCTGCCGCTCGTCACCATCCTTCGTTTCATCGTCTGGTTCGCTGTCGGGTTGCTCATCTACTTCCTCTACAGCCGACGCCATAGCAAGCTTGAGGGTAAGTTTGCAGAAGATGTGCGTGACGAGTTTCCGTTAGAGGCATAATCCTACTCTCTGCTCTGTGTATGTCCCAGCCGATCAAGCACAAAATCGGCAAATTCGCGGATATGGCGTTCGGCTGGGACGTAGATGCCACCAGATTTGTAGGCTTTCGAGGACATGCCCATTTGCGCTAGCTCGCAGACTTCCCAGTCCTGTTTGTTGACGATATCGAAGACCTCAACGGCGTCCATCGGGTCGAAGTCTGGCAGCGCCATCGCCTGAGGGTCGAAGAGCCAGTCGCAGGTGACGCGGCAACTCGTGGGGCCGGTGGGCCAGAGGGTGTGAATAACCACGTGATCGTCGAGCAGGTTGAGCAGGATGTTCGGGCGCAGCACGATACCGTAGTAGTGGCGCAGGTCTTCGGGCAGCAGCCCGTGCAGCGGTGGGCGGCTGGCCTTGCCCGTAATGGTGAACGCTTCGACATCTTCTGCCAGGACGGCGGCATCGCCTGCCACATACGTTTTGCCAGAACGGAAACCAGGCAGCAGGCGGCAGAGTTCGGGATGCATCGGCCCGCAGTGGTAGCACTCCTCGAAGTTCTCAACCACCAGCTTCCAGTTGGCCTGTATATCGTAAGAGATGGTCTTGCCAACTCTCAGTTCGCTCAATGTATAACGTGTAAACGGCTCGAACGAACCAAAACGCTCGATGACAGGGCCGTTAATCTGCGCTTCGATGGGGGCGGGATTATCGGCAAGATTGAGCCAGATCAGCCCTTCCCAGACTTCCAGCGCCACCGGTATCAGGCCGAAAGCCGTGCGATCAAACTGCTCGTCGGAGAGGATATTGGGCGCGCCGATTAACCGCCCGTCCAGCCCGTATGTCCAGGCGTGATATTTGCACTGGATGGAGCCTTTCAGTTGTCCGCTGGCCTGCGTGCAGAGGCGGGAACCACGATGGCGACACACATTCAGGAACGCTCGCAGCATCCCCTCTCGATCACGCACCACGATCACGCTTTCCCGGCCGACGCTCACCACCTGGTATGACCCGGTAGCGAGAAATGCCTCGGCCCGGCCAACGCAGACCCACATCTCTGAAAAGATACGCTCAAGCTCCTGCTCATAGAGCGCAGGGTCGTAGTAATACCGGCCAGGGAGCGTCGACAGATACGAGGAAGTCTCAGGATGAAAAGAGATACTCATGCGCAACACCTCATCAGGGGTAAAAGGGACAAACCACCTGCCCGTGAGCGGGCTATATATACAAGTATACTGATAAAGTGGTTTCTACACAAGACTTGCGAATTGATATGGTATCTCCGGTGAGGCTTTTTCTCCTTTTGTAGCTCACCGCTCCATTTTTACGGAAGCAGATGGCATCCAGATGGGTGGCATCCAGATGATGCCGCGCCGGGGACGAGAACAGGGATGATGACTCCGAATATCAGCACCATGAGCAGTATGACGATCATGAACAGCCTGCCGCGAGGGTTGCCGAAATTTATAGTCCAGCCAAAGCCGTAGCGCCTGGGAACAAACACGGCAGGGTCGCCGGGATTGTTGTAGAAGATGCCACCGTACCAGTAGCGGTCATCGTCTCGGTAAATGATATCCGTCTCCGGGCGTTCAACAGGTGTGCTTGCTTTTGTTCTGGAACCTGGAAAGGGCAGGAATAAGACGAGGAAAGCGACAATTAGCACTCCACAGACCACTAAGAGGGCGGGTAAAGATATACTCATAGGTTTAGCTCCTTCAATACAAAGCAATGAGGAGCGTGAAACGTCTCCCTATTTATAAAACGCATATCTCGAACCATTCCCAAATTACGCCGGAGTTTTGATTATGTCAATAGCCCTGCTGCTAAGGACATCTATCTGGCAGATGAACGTTGCGAATGGGGCGGTTCACCATCGCAACGAGTGGCAGGACGACCTGTCCGGCGGTGAGCAGCAGGACGGTGGTTTGTGGCCCGCTATATTGCAACAGGATGCCGGTTAGCGCCTGGCCGATGGGTGAGAGGCCAAGCGCAATCAGGCGGGCAACGCTGTTCACGCGGCTCTGAAGCTCATCGGGCGTAATGGCGAGCCGGTAGCTGATGCTGGTCACGCTGTAGAATGGCCCGATGAAAAAGAGGGCCGCGGTGAGCAAGCCGAGGATGAGAGGCGAGGGCAGCAGAGCCAGTGGGAGCCAGAACACCACGAACAGCCAGAGCACGCCGATGATGTTCTGTGCGAAGCTGAAACGGCGAGAAACGGCTTCTGCCATGATGGCTCCCAGGATAGTGCCGATGCCTGCGATGCCGAAGATGAGGCCGATGGTGGTATCTAAGGCGTGCTGGCGCTGCGCAATCACAATGATGATCAGGGCCTGGCCCGCACCGAAGAAAATATTGCCGGACGTGATGAAGGCCATGGAGCGCAGCACTGGCTGGTTCCATAGCCAGCGCAGCCCCTCACCGATTTCCCGGCGCAGGCTGCGTTTCGTCGTGCCTGTTGCGCTGCGCTGCCTCTGAAATGGGACGCGAATGAACGAGAGCGTAACGACAGAAATGACGTAAGAGATGGCATCCGCCAGGAAGGGCAACAGGGAGCGAATGGCGAAGAGGATGCCACCGAGCGATGGACCAAGCAGCGTTGTCAATCCGGCTGTGACCTGTACGCGGCTCATCGCGGCTGGCAACTGTTCCTGCGAGACGACCTGTGGGACGCTGGAAACCTCTGCTATATCGAAGAAGGCTTCAAATGTTCCCTCGATGAAGGCGATAACATAGAGTTGCACCAGCATCAGGTGGCCCAGTAAGGCGGCAACCGGGATACTCGCCAGGCTGATTGCCCGCACTGTATCGCAGATAATCATTACCTGTTTGCGGTTCCAGCGATCAAGCAATGCCCCGGCAGGCAGGATCAGCAGGATGTACATCAGCGAGCGCAGACCGCCGACCAGACCAGCTTGCGCTGGCGAACCCGTAATTGCTAAGACGAGCAGAGGGTAGGCGATGCCTGAGATGCCACTGCCGATGTTGGAAAGCGTCTGCCCACCCCAGAGCAAGAGATAGTCGCGGTTCCTCCATAATGAGAGTGAATTTTTGGACGTTTCCATCCTCTAGTTCGTCCAATCTACCCTTAGATCAAAGCCCCGCTTGCGAAACTCCTCAACGAAGGTAGGGCCGGGGACGGCGAGTTCGACGGGGACGCCGCCGGTGGGTGTCTGGTGACGGGCAATGAAGCCCGCCATGATGGCGGCGTGCCAGCCTGTTGTGCGCTCCATCGCAGTGAAACCGGTCGTCTCGTCGTAGTAGTCAAAGAGGTCGATGATGGCCTCGCATTCCTGCCCCTCTTTGAGACCGCGCGCGAGGATGCGGATGATGACCATGTCGCGCTCGTCTGGCTTTGCGCGCAGTTGTGGTTCCAGCACGGCGTGCAGCAGGTGGCGTGGAATGACCTCTTTGCCATCGACCATGACCGGTTCCAGGCCGAGCAGCCCGGCATCATTGTAGGCTTTCCACTGGGCGTAGTGACCGGGCCAGCGCAGGGTTTTGTTGTGCAGCGTGCGCAGCTTGCCCTTGTATGTCCAGGGCATCGTGCTGGTGCCACCGGCGGTTGTGAAAGCTTCTAACTGGCCGATGGGCGCGGGGAAATCGAGCAGTTCGTATTCCTCGAAGCAGTTGATCGTGCGCTGCTCGCCATCGCGCAGGAAGAGCGTGGTGCCAAAGTATTCGTTGGTCAGCCCTTCGATATTGAAGGTCAGGATGTAGTTCCAGGGCGGTTGCGGGCGTTGAGGCAGGCCGCCATCATACATGAGAATGTCGTGCGCTTCATCGAACAGGCTGATGGCATAGGAGCAGAGGGAAGTTCCCAGGCCCGGCACCTGCCCGCAGTCAGGGATGAGTGTGATGCCTGCCGCCTTCGCCTCAGCATCGAAAGCCAGTTGTTGCTGCACCTGTTCCGTGTTGCCGCCGAAATCACACATACTGGCGCGAGCGCGCAGTGCCGCGCGTGTCAGCCCCAGATTGAAAAAATAGGGGACGCCGGAGACGAAGACCTGAATTTCTGCTTTGCTCAACGTGGATGCGACCGCACCCTCGTCCCGCACATCCACCTGTGTTGGATGCGCCACCTCGCGCCCGATCAGCGCATTCACCCGTTCGGCGGCGCGTTGCGCATAAGCCAGAGACTGGTCGGCCAGCAAGAGAAAATCGGCCTCGCCGAAACGAGCAAGGTCATAAGCGGCGGCAGTTCCCTGCCGACCGGAGCCAATTACCGCGTAACGAAACCCCATTGATACGTGAACTCCTTGTGAGTAGTGAGTCTGGCAACCAACCTGGACATGTCATTCTTCGCTTCACTCTATACGGTTGGCGAGCTTTCTGCTTTGATGGCTCGCCCACAAGCCAGAACTGCTGCGAAGCGCCAGTGGCGCTGAGCAAGCAGCACAAGCAGTACGCCAACAATATCTTTGCTTAGAATGATATACTGGTTGCCAATCTGATTGAGAAAATACATCGAGACCGTGTGTAGCTATCATAGCATATCCGGGACGTAGTTGGGTTTTCCCTTGACTGGAGAGTAGTGCCTGTATGATACTGTTGCTGTCGGTATTGATGTCCTTGACACAATAAAGGAGCAAACAATGATTCAGCCCTACACTGCCGTCGGACTCATTCCCACTGTGCGCGGCATTCGCACCCGCGCCGATATCAAACGCAACCTCGAACACCTCACCCACCTCGTCAAAGCGGCTTCCTGGCTCTCAAGTCTTGATCTGCCAGTCAGGCTCATCGCGTTTCCAGAAGGGGCGCTGCAAGGCTTCAACGATGAGGTGCTGGATCTCGATCATGTCACCTTCGCCAGGGAAGGCGCGATTGATATTCCTGGCGAGGAGACCTATGAACTGGGCAAGATCGCGAAGCAGTACAACGCTTTCATCATGGCGCAGGCGAAGGCGCGCCACCCGGAGATCAAAGACCGTTTCTTCAACGTTGGCTTTATCATCAACCCGGATGGGGAAGTCATCTTACAGCATTACAAGGTCTCGCCGCTTTTCCCCGTCGAGCATTCCGTCTGCCCGCACGATATCTATGACTGGTGGGTCGAGCGGTATGGTCGCAACCTCAATGCGTTCTGGCCCGTGGTCGACACGGAGATCGGTCGCCTGGGCATCATGATGGCGAACGAAGGCTCCTACCCGGAAAACGCGCGCGCCCTTGCTATGAACGGGGCCGAAGTGGTCTACCGCGCTTCCTATCCACATCCGGCGACCGGCAACGAGATATTTGAGATTCAGAGCCGCGCCCGCGCCCTCGACAATAACATGTACATCGTGGCTCCCAACATGGGTACCTACTATCTCTTCCCCGAAGAGGATACGCCCATTGATACCTTCGGCGGGCGCTCCTTCATCATCAACTACAAGGGCCAGATTGTGGGTCGGCAGGAATACGGCGCCGGCTCAACCTATGTCGGCGGCGTCATTGATATCGAGGCCCTGCGCGACCACCGTGCCCGCGCTCAGTGGGATAACTGGATGAAAGACCTGCGCACCGAACTCTACCAGATGCTTTACGAGCAGCCTATCTATCCAAAGAACCTTTATCTGAACAGGGAACCCATGAAGCATGCCGAGTACCGTGAAAAGGTCATTCAGCCTCAGATTGACCTGATGCACGAAAGAGGAATCTGGGTGAAACCGGGGCGATAAAGGAGAGAGTCCATGTCGGCTAAAGTCTTTCAAGAGTTGAGGTTACGCTCGCAGTTAGATCCTGTAGTGCGCCGGAAACTGGCGGCCAATCCGCTTCAATTTTTGGAGCAATTTGACCTGAGCTTTGATGAGAAACGGCAAATCATTATACCACAGTTCACCTGGGTGCTTGAGCGTGAACTGGCCGCCATGCCGTTTCCTGCGACGGAAGATGCGTATGTGATATTGTGGCAACTGGGCATACGGGCTATTCTCAACCTTACCGGCTATGTTGACGACGCGCCGGGGCTTTCTGACTTCACTGTTTACCATATCCCCATTGCCAATATGAAGCCCCCAACGTTGCAACAAATGCATCAGGCGACCTCAATGATTCAGGCCTCCTTAAAGAGCGGTCAGCCCGTTGCCGTCCATTGTGAAGCTGGATTGGGACGGACCGGGACGATCATCGCCGCGTATCTTACAAGAAGCGGGATGTCGGCGCAAGAGGCTATCGAAACCATCAGAAGATTGCGCCCCGGCTCTATTGAGACGGAGGAGCAAGAGGCGAGCATCTACGAGTACGAGCACCATCTTCCTCGCCTGCTATCAGTAGACGCCGCCTAATTTTCGGTGATCCCAGGAGACGATCTCGACGGGTTCGACGAAGACCAGCACTCGTTTGGCGGCCTGGGCTGCCACCATCTGGCGCGTGGCGTCGTTCAGGGTGCCGCCGCTGTAGCGCGCGTAGATACGCTCGCCGATGCGCTGGACAGTTTCGCGCTCGGCGTTGAGGATGGCCCGCCCCTTGATCTGGACGCCGCGCAGTTCGTCGTAGCGTTCGCCGGACTCGACCAGGCAGGTAAGCCGGGGGTCGCGGCGCAGGTTGACGGCTTTTTGCGATTTTGCATACGTCCAGAAAACGATCTGACCGTCTATCAAGACATACCACATGGCTACCAGGTGGGGCCACCCGTCGTGGTCAATCGTGGCGACTTGAAGCGTACGCTGCTCCTCAAGGAAAGCGCGTATTTCGTCATCGTTCATACGGATGAGGTCTCGACGGCTCATATGCTCCCTCTCTATGAATATTGTGCCAGAAACTGGCCTATCTCCGCCAGCGCGGACATGGCGCGACAGGTGATTTCGACCGATTCGTAGTAGGGAATGCCCTCGTCGCGCAGGATGCGCAGGGCGGAAATATCGTGACGGGCGTAGACCGATTGCAGCAGGACCGGTTTTTTGTATTTGCGCACCAGCTCGCCCAGCGCGTGGGCGGCTGCATCTTCACGCGGCCCGAAATCTGCTGAGAGCAGCCAGCGATAGCCGCCGAAGAGGCCGGTGATAAGCACTCCATCGACTGCGGGGTCTTTGAGGCAAACCTCAGCCAGCCAGGCAAACGACAGCGGGTCTTCATCGGCTGCCCCGGCGACGTCGATGGGGTTGGTGGATGTGGCTCGTGCGGGCATGAGTTCCCGTAGTTGCTGCTGTGTCTCCATTGAAAGCACCGGTACCTGGAGACCGGCCCGAATGGCCGCATCACCGCTGGCAACCACGCTGCCGCCGCCGTCTCCGATGATGGCGATGTGGCGACCGCCGTGTGGAGTGGGTGGCTGCATGGCGAGAGCCTGCGCGACCGGAAAGAGTTCGTCGGAGCGCAGCACGCGCACCACGCCACTGCCGTGCAGGCTGGTATCGTTGTCGGGACGAAGCGTCGCTATCGATCCCGTGTGTGCCAGCGCGGCCCGTACTCCTACCTCTGTCGCGCCGCTCAGCAGGATCACCACGGGCTTATAGTTGCCACGTTCCTGCAATTCCCTGGTCACCTGCCGCAGCGTTTCCTCCTCGATGGCCTCGACGTAGCCAGCAATGACGCTGGTTTCCGGGTCATCGGCCAGGTAGTGCATGCATTCGGGGAACGTGACATCGGCGGCGTTGCCCAGGCTCAGGAAGGTGGTGAAGCCGAGGCCGTCCAGCTCAGCCTGGGCGTAGAAATACATGCCGAGGTTGCCGCTCTGAGAGACCAGCCCGATTGGCCCGGCAGGCAGAGGAAATGCCATGCCCAGCGCGTTGAGCCTCGACTGACGGACGTACAATCCCATGCAGTTGCTGCCGATGATGCGAATGCCATGCTCGCGGCAGCGCGCCACCATTTCCTGCTCCAGTTTTCGGCCTTCCGGCCCCGTCTCGCTGAATCCCGCTGTGATAATGACAATGCCTTTGACTCCTCTGGCAACGCAATCATCGACGGCCTGACGCACCTGGCTAAAACTCGTGGAGATGACGGCCAGATCGACCGCGCCGGGTACAGCACGCAGGCTCGGATACGTTTGTCTGCCGAGTATCTCAGGAACTGAAGGATTGATCAGATAAATATCGCCGGGAAAACCTCCGGCGATAAGCTGCCTGGCTGCTACATGTCCCCATTTGTGGGGAGCGCGTGATGCTCCAATGATAGCAACTGAACGGGGGTGAAGCACCTCCTGCAGAGAGTAAAGAATGCCACTCATCTATCATCCTCATCACTATCGTTTTTATGCTGATTGTTCTCGCGTTGCTGACGCAAAAGCTCCTCGACGCCGCGAATGAGTGTATCGGCACTTGGCAATGGTCCGGTGCCTGCCGCTTTGTCCGGGTTGAATTCTAGCTCGCCTGTCTCATCCTCGTCTTCGTCCTCCTCCAGCCCGGCTACCTGTTCCTCCAGTTTCTGGACGTAGGCGCTGGCTTCCGGGTCACGTGCTACCAGTGCCGAAATCTGTTCTTCAAAACGGATGGCCTCTGATTGAATCTCACTCAGGTCCAGGCCGAGCGAGAGGAAGACATTCAGGTAGGTCAGCAGAGCAGCCGTAACTTTGATGTTTGGCGTCGCGGCAAGGTAGTGGGGCGCGGCAGCCCAGATGCTGGCCGCTGGAATACCTGCACGCCTGCAAGCATCCTGAAGCACGCCAACAATCCCTGTCGGTCCTTCGTAGCGCGAGTGATGCACATCCATGTCTTGCAGGCGTTCCCGCAAATCGCCATTCGAGGCTGTGCCGGAAATCGGAACTGTGATCGAGTGCGGAATGTCTGCCAGTAGAGCACCGAGCAAAACAACTTCTGTTACTTTATAATGTTTGCAGATCGCAAGAAATTGTTTCGTGTATGTCTTCCACTTCAATTGTGGCTCCGAACCCTGGAACAGGATGATATCCCTGTTCATGAAAGGAGATTGGTGCGCCGAAAACTGGCTTACTGGCCACGTGATAGAGCGCTCGATACCATCAACATAACGAACGATCGGACGAGTTTCAGTAAAGACAAAGAAATCTTCCGGCTCGATATCAGCCAGTTTTACCGTGTGCCAGCGGTCACTGAGAATTTTCACTGCCGCTGTTGCCGCGTCTGCCGCGTCGTTCCACCCACCAAAAGCGGCCACCAACACGGGATTTCTCAACTCCGGCTCGGCATGGTATTGCACATATGTCATTTGTCACCTCTAATTTGCCTGTCCATTGGCGAGATTGGTACATGCATGCTACTATTCTATCATCTCTGTGAAGAGATGCCGCTCTAGCAAACAAAAGCACGCTCGCGTGTCATTCTGAGGGCAGCGAAGAATCCGAGGCTATCAATCGGGCATCAGGCTCGCAAGGGATTCTCCTCCGTCCTCAGGGTGCCATGTAGGAACCGTTTTTTATGCCATGCCAGCGTTCCATGTGCTCTTTGTGTGTTTGCAGATACGCTTCCTGACCAAAGAACCGGTCATAATAGGCAAGTTCGAGGTGGTGCGCCTGCGCGTAAATCCGCAGCAGAATCGTGGGATAGCGCGCCGGAAAACGCCCATACGTGCCGTAAATGTGCTGCGCCATTTCGCCGATGCAGTCAATTTGTGCCTGTGTGTATGGCTGAGCCGTTGCCTTGATCTCATTGCTTCTCAGGTATGGCCCACCTGTGGCCGGATCATATGTGCCGCCGGGGCCAAATTTTTTCTCCGCGAACCGCTGTGCGGCCTCGTACATATCAGTGACATACGGCGGGCAAACCGATTCGTAGTAGCCGTCAAGTCCTATAGGATTGGGCGTGGTCCAGCCCTCGTGCCGTATAAAACGGAAGCCGAGACCCGGCACTCCTTCGTCAGCGAACGCGCCCAGCACACTGTAGGGGAAAATTCCGGTGTACATCCAGCCGCCCAGGCCGATAGCCTGCATCATCAACACAATGTTCTGGCAAATCAAGGCGAGTTCCATCGCTACAGTTGAGTAGGCCACCTGCTCGATATGCGAGAGGGCGAAGCGCATCTGCGGGGTATCGCTAATCACTCCTGCGCGGATAAACGGCTCCAGCCTGCCGCCCAGCCTTCCTGTGTAGTCATCATAGAGGGTATAGCCGTTGCTGACATACATCGCTAGCAGCGCGAGCAATTGCTCTCCCACGTCGCCGACAGGCATGAAGAGTGTAGAGCCGGGCACGTTGCTGTTCCAGAAATTGTGCTCATCGTAATGCGGCGCTTCTCGCGGCAGCGTCAAACGCTGTGTGCTGATCTGTGTCGTTGCCATCTGCGAGACGCCGATGATACGGATGATATCGTCACTCTGCTCAAATGCGCGCAGCCGTTCAGGCGTCAGGTCGCGGGTACGCACAAGGTAGATGCCGCTATCATCGGTGAAAAAGAGTTCGCTCGTACCGATTGATGCGGCAGACGGAATGGTGCGACCGGTCAGCCGCAGGCTATAGTTGCTCAGTGCATCCCTTTCATTCGCGGTGAAGGGAATGCCAAAATTCCAGCCCGTCACGCCCGTCGCGGCACCAATCAGCAGCGCCCGTTCAAGGTCATCGAGCGGTAGAGGATCATGGTGAGAGGTGTGTGCTAACGGCCCGGAAGGGATCGCCATGCCATAGCCAAAACGACGCGAGCGGCGTCCAAAAAGAGCATCTAGCAGTGAAAAGCGAGCAACCTGTTCCAATCGTTGGTCAAGTGTATGCATCTCATCATTGCTCATCAGCATCTCTTTCTTCTCAATTTCCGCCAAAATTATGCTTCAGTATATCATAAAAAGCGAGCCGCCCTTTCCGCCATTCCTGGACTTAAAGAAATGGAAAAATCAGGAGCTTAGATCATTGCTGCGGGCCAGAAAGATTCACGAAGAGAAAACTGCCTCACTCGTTGGGTGTATGATAAGTTCGTAGTAGATAGCTCCCATGCGTTCGGGGGGATAGGGCATCTGGTGATCGAGCCACCACTGGACGAGGGCGATAGAGGAGGTCACGATGTGGTAAGCGGCGATCTCAAGGGGAATGACACTCTCAGGCGGCTCGATGTGTTCTTTGACGATGCTTTGCGTGGCCACTTCAGTGATACGATCGAGCAGGACATGGCTGTGTAGCAGGACGCGCACAATTTCGCTCTGCTCCTGCACATAGCGAAACAGTAGCGTTCCAACCATTGTCGTATCAGTATCGGTAATGGCAACGATCAGGTCGGTCAGCTCGGTCAGCACAACGTCCGAGACATCTTTTAGTAGTTCATCTTTATCACGGTAATGTCGAAAAAAGGTGGCGTAGCCGACATCGGCGCGCTCTGTGATGTCGCGGATCGTTACTGCCTCGTACCCTTTTTCCAGCGTCAATGCGATCAACGCTTTGGCGAGCAGGTGCTGTGTGCGTCTGACTCTCCTGTCCTGAACCTCCATGATTCCCTCCACTAACCTTTTGTATTCGTTCGCTCGCTGCGAGTGCAAGTCCCTTTGCACGGCCTGACTAGTATAAGCATATCACACTCTTGAGAGTATTGATAGCTTCTTCTGTTTCTTACCGGCTGGTTCCCATGAGCTACATCCATCCTTCGTTGGACGTATAATATGCAGAAATGGTGGGACGCGCAGCATCCCTTTCACCTTTTCGGTCATTTAGAGAGATGGAGGCCGGGGATGTGATTGAACCCGGCCTGCTGATACGTTTCCTGATGAAATGAATGGAAAGAGAGCTTATCTATGGAGTATACTCATCTTGGGAGAACAGGCCTACTCGTGAGTCGGCTGTGTCTGGGAACCATGAATTTTGGGCCGCAGACGAGCGAAGCGGAGAGCTTCGCCATTATGGATCGTGCGCTCGAACTTGGCATAAATTTCTTCGACACAGCGAACTCGTATGGCGGCAAGAGAGGCGAGGGCGTCACCGAGCAGATTATTGGCCGCTGGTTCGCGCAGGGTGGTGGTCGGCGCGAGAGGGTCGTGCTGGCGACCAAGGTGTACAGTGTGATGGGGGACTGGCCCAACCAGTCGCGGCTGTCGGCGCTCAACATTCGTCAGGCCAGCGAGAACAGCCTCAGACGCTTGCAGACTGATCACATCGATCTCTACCAGATGCACCACATCGATCGTCTGTCGCCGTGGGAGGAGATCTGGCAGGCGATGGAGGTGCTTGTCGAGCAGGGCAAGATTATCTATGTTGGCAGCAGCAACTTTGCCGCCTGGAACATTGCGCAGGCGAATGAGATTGCCCGCCATCGCCACTTCCTGGGGCTGGTCTCCGAGCAGAGCCTCTATAATCTGTTGGCGCGTACCGTCGAGCTTGAGGTGCTGCCGGTCTGCAAGGCGTATGGTCTGGGCGTTATTCCCTGGAGTCCTCTGGCCGGGGGCCTGCTTGGCGGAGCGTTGCAGAAGGCGCAGGGAGGCAGGCGCTCCGGGAGTGGTGAGCAGGAAGAGATCGAGAAGAATCGAGCGAAGCTGGAGGAATACGAGACGCTGTGCTCCCAGATAGGGGAGCCACCTGCCGCCATTGCTCTGGCATGGCTGCTTGCCAACCCTATTGTCACCGCCCCGATCATCGGCCCGCGCACGATCAGGCAGCTTGATGATGCAGTACACGCTCTGGAGATTCCCTTGACGCCGGACGTTCTGGAAAGGCTCGACCAGATATTCCCTGGCCCCGGTGGTCAGGCCCCGGAAGCCTATGCCTGGTAATTGTCCATCCCCAGTCGACCCGGGTGGGGGATGATGAAAATTCTTGTGGAGGAGTATTTTTATGGTTGTAAGGCTGAGTTTTGAGCAATTGAGCGCATTGCGCCGTATCGACAGTCCCACTATTTCTAACGCTATCGAGACGTTCAATGTGCGTCCGCGTGTGGCGGGCTATGTCGGGTATGACATTCGCTGTATCTTCCCGGAGCTGCCGCCGACAGTGGGCTACGCTGTCACCTGCACCGTTGATAGTACGACGGAGGGCAGGCAAGGCATCGGCTTTAACCGGCTGTACGAACTGCTTGCCGCTGCCCCCAAACCGGCTATCGTGGTCATGCAGGATGTTGGGCCTGACCGTCTGCATTCGTGTCATGCCGGTGAGGTGATGTCTACCACCATGAAGCGCCTCGGTGCGATTGGCATTCTTACGGATGGAGGGCTGCGCGACGCGAAGGAGGTGCGTGCGCTGGGCGGCTTCCAGTATTTCTGTGCCGGGCTGGTTGTCTCGCATGGCAACCCCGTCTGTGTCAGTGTTGGCGAGGAGGTAACTATTTCGGGGATGCGCGTGCGGCCCGGCGATCTGCTGCACGGCGACATCAATGGCGTGGTGCATATTCCCGATGAATGCGCGGAGCAGGTTGTCGAGGCGGCTTACCGCATCTGGGAACGAGAAGAGGAGACGATACGGCGCGTCAATGGCCCGGATTTCCTTCCCTTTAGCGGGTCCGAGGTGAAGCACTAGGAAAGGCAAACAACGATGAAACGCCTGGTATTGCTGATTCGGCACGGACAAACGACCTGGAATGTCGAGCATCGCCTGCCCGGACAACTCCCCGGCATTCCACTGACTGCTCTGGGGAGAGAGCAGGCAGCGCGGCTGGCCGAGGCGTTGAGCCCCTTGCCCATCAGCGCCATTATCAGCAGCCCACTGGAGCGGGCTGTTCAGACCGCGGACTATCTCAACGAGGGCAGAGGACTGACTATTCAACTCGACCCGGAGCTGATGGACCTTAACTCTGGTCCGTGGGCGGGGCAGATTGGCGAGGTGCTGCTGGCGAATGACCCGGCCCGCCGGGTCTTTGTGCGCAATCCAACGATTGCCCCACCGGGCGTGGAGTCGTTTCCCGAACTGCAAAAGCGCGTCGTGGCTGCTATGCAGCACTGGCTTAGCAACGATTCCATAGGTCGCTGCCCGGCATTTGTGACACATGATGATGTCATCAAGGTGCTGCTTGCGTACTATATTGGCCTGCAGCTGGAACACGCTCGCGCTTTTGTTATTGGTAATGCCTCGGTCAGCGTGATGGCAACGGAGTCTGATCACCCGGCGCGTGTGCTTGCGATAAGCTGGAGTCCTTCCCCTGAATGGTTAAGGCTACCTGCTCGAAGTCAGGTCGCAGAGGCGGATAAGGATATCGATAAGCAGGCGTGAGAGGAGGAGATGTGCCGGAAAAAGACTACAGCCAGCGGGATATACTGGACAAACTGGAGATCAAGCCAGGGCAGACCGTCGCTTTTGCTCATGGAGCAGGGCAGATCGAAAATGACCTGCGCCAACGCATCCTTGCACGCACGGAACGACCTCCTGCTGCGTCTGAGGAGATGGTTGATATTGTGCTCGCGCTCGTCGACGAGCGGACCGACATTACGGCAGTGCTCAGACGCTGGAAAAACCGTCTCAGACCCAATGGCGGCATCTGGCTGCTCACTGCCAAACGGGGCCATCCTGGCTACATCAACCAGCAAGCGCTGATTGCTGCCGGACAAGAGGCAGGAGTAGTGGACAACAAAATCTGCTCTATCTCCACGCAATTCAGCGCCATGCGGTTTGTGACCAGAAAGGCGGAGCGCGTTCCTAACTAAGAACCGTCGCCGTAACCGAGTAGATCGATGGCAAGAAATCGGCGATCAGGTTCCAGCTATCGCCACGGTCCCGGCTGGCGAAGAGCTGGCCGGTGTTGGTACCGACGTAGACGCCGCAGGGGTCGACGGTATCGGTACACATACCATGACGCAGTACGCCGAGCTTCACTCCCTGTCCTTCGGGCAGCCCGTTGGTGAGCAGTTCCCAGGTATTGCCGCCCTCTTGCGAGCGATACACCTTGAATTGATCCCCCGTGTTAAAGCGTCCCATTGGCTCCTCGACAATCGTGAATACCGTATCAGGGTTATGCGGGTCTAATGCGATGGGGAAGCCGAACTCCGAGGGAAGATTGCCCTGAATATCTGTCCAGTCATTGCCCGCGTTGGTAGTTTTGTAGATGCCGCAGTGGTTTTGCTGGTACAGGACATCCGGCTGCGTCGGGTGCTGTACAAAGCGATGAATGCACTGCCCGAATTCAGGATAAATATCAGGCAGGAAGCTGGCTCGCGTGTTCTTGTTGGCAAAGACCCAGCTTTTCCCGTTGTCGTCCGTGCGCATGCAGCCCACCGCCGAAATGCCTATCCACATGCGATCAGGGTTGGTAGGGTCGGCAACGATGGTGTGCAGGCAGAGACCGCCCGCGCCGGGATTCCACTGTGTGCGCGTGGGATGGGTTGCCAGTGCCTCGTTAATCTGCCACGTTTCGCCATCATCGTGGCTGACCCACAGGCTGGCCGGGTCAACGCCTGCGTAGATTGTTCCCGGCTCCGTAGAACGGCCCGGCTCGATGACCCAGATGTTGGTGAGTTTCAGTCCGCTATCCTCTGCAAACTGGATGCCCTGCCGGGGTTCCTGCCATGTCTCGCCAAAGTCGTCACTGTAGCGCAGGAAGGTGCCAAAGAAATCGCCGTTGTCGGCGGCGAAGAGGCGCATGCCCTGGCGCTGGTCAAGGGCGGCGAAAAAGATGCGGCTATTTTTCAGCGTGGTCGCCTGGATCTCCCATTTTTCCCGGTCTTTCGATGAGAGCAAAAACAGGCCTTTCTTCGTTCCCACCAGCAGCACGACGGTCCCTGATGGGTAAATCAGGTGTTGAGCCATAGGTATCCTCCTTGTATCAAATTGTAGCAAACAAAAGAGTTGCCAGAGCTAGAGCGAGCCGCCAGCAACCGAAGGGAAGATGTGGAGCGTCGCTCCGTGAACCAGCGGCGTATCTAGCCCCTGCAGGTAGCGGATGTTTTCTGCATTGAGGAAAATGTTGACGAAGGTACGCAGTTCGCCTGTCTCAAAACAGAGATGGAAGCGCATGCCCGGATAGGCCTGCTCAAGATCATCAATGACCTCGCGCACCGTATGTCCTACGGCCATCACAATGGCCTTGTTGCCCACCTTCTGGCGCAATGCGCCCGGAAAAGCAACCCTCACAACCGGAACGGAAGCTGTCGTGTCCGCCATAATCTTTTCCTCATTCATCAGAGTAATGCAGAACGAACGTAGCGCCAGAGGTTAGAACATGTGTGCCAATTGCTAAAACAAGTATAGTTTGGAAAGGGCAACCTGTCAATAAGCCAGGATTTTTTCGACTTCTTGTCCTTGTTAGCAACGCATTCTTTTTGTTGCATTTCTAAACGGAAATAAAATGGAACTCATTTCGCATGCTATGGGAAAGACCCCCTGGGATGTCATTGTGAGCGCAGCGAAGCATGACATATTCAGTCCATTTTTGCATGGCTTGCCATAAAATAAAGCTGACCACACATGTCATTCTGAGCGAGAGCGAAGCATGACATGGGAACAGGTTTTCAATAGCATACATGCTATTTGCTTGACAAACATTTAGAATGTTTCCTACAATGCTCGTAGTAGTTGAACAATTCGTTTACCCTCTAGAAGAGAGAACGTCGGGGCTGCCTTTTATTTGTCCGTTTACTTAGTTGATTGGAAAGTGAGAAGCGCATGGCCGATCAACCTGTTTCCACGCAACCCACTCAGGTTCGCCTGCCGATGGAGTTATTTCGTCCCTCGCTCTCGTATCCCTCGTATCCCTATGCCGAGATGCTGGCTCGCACTGCCGAACGTTACCCGGAGCATAGCGCCGTTGTGTTCAAGGATGTCAACCTGACGTACCGCGAGTTGGATGCCCTGGTGAACTCATTCGCCAATGCCCTGCTCGATCTGAGCATTGAGAAGGGGCAGATTGTGGGTCTATTCATGACAAACCGGCCTGAATACCTGATTAGCTGGTTTGCTATTACCCGCATCGGCGCGATTGCCACTCCTATGAACCCATCATACAGGGAGCGCGAGGTTGCTTACCAGTTGAGCAACAGCGAGGCGGTGGCTCTCGTGGTGCAGGCGAACCTGCTGCCAATAGTGCAGGCTGTACTGCCTCAAACGCCTGCATTGCGCCATATCATCGTTGTGGATGCCGGTGAAGAGAGCGCGCAGTCGCTCTCCTTTAGTCGCCTGATACGAGGCTATCCGGCTACTTCTCCTGCCGTTGGAGAGATACGTGAGGAGGAGCTGGTTGCGCTGCCGTACAGCAGTGGGACAACGGGCTTGCCCAAGGGCGTCATGCTCAGCCATAAGAATCTCGTCTACAATGCTGTCCAGTCGATTGCAACGGCTCGTCTCACCTTTGATGATCGCATGTTGATCTTTGTCCCGCTCTACCATATCTACGGCATCATGCTGATGGGCTGCGCTGCTCTGTCGGGTGCGAGGGCAGTGCTAATGGAACGTTTCGAGCCTGAGACCTGCCTGCGGCTGATACAGGAGCAGGGCATCACAATCCTGTACTCGGTTCCGCAGGTGCTGGCTGTGTTGAATGATTGGCCCACGCTGCACGATTACGACCTGCACACTGTGCGTTTTACCCAGTGCGGCGCGGCTCCTGTGCCTCCACCACTGGCGAAGCGTTTCACCCAGCTCACCAACATTCCGGTCATGACCTCCTATGGACTGACCGAGGCGTCGCCTGGCACGCACTCCAACCCGGTCTACAATCCCCGCTTCATGAAAGTGGAGACTATCGGCCTGCCCATTCACGATACGGAGCAGAAAATTGTGGATATCGAGACCGGCACTATTGAACTGGGCGTGGGCGAAGAGGGCGAGTTGATTGTGCGGGGGCCGCAGGTGATGCAGGGCTACTGGAAGGCGCCGGAAGCGACGGCGGAGGCTCTGCGCGATGGCTGGCTCTATACCGGCGATATCGGCTGGCGCGACGAGGATGGCTACGTAGTCATTACCGACCGCAAGAAGGAGATGATTAAGTATAAGGGCTTCAGCATTGCCCCGGCCCAGATCGAGGCGCTCTTGCTTGAGCATCCCGCCGTCGCCGACGTGGCGGTTGTCGCCAGGCCAGATAAGGAGGCGGGCGAGATTCCCAAAGCCTTTGTTGTGCTGCGGGCGGGCTATGAAGAACAACAGGCAAACGAGTTGATGGCGTGGGTCAATGCTCAACTTGCAACTTACAAGCACGTGCGCGAGATAGAATATATCGATGCCATTCCCAGAAATCCGTCGGGGAAAATATTGCGACGCGTGCTTAAGGAGATGGAACGCGAGCGCATGGGTTGATTGGCCTGGAAAGAGAGGAAGATGGCTATGGACATAGCAAATCTGGTGGCGATTGACACGCACGTCCACGCCGAGGTATCGGAGCGCGTCCCCGAAGCGCATGGCTGGGGAGAAGAGGCGCGCGAAGCATCGACCACCTATTTCAAGAACGAGGGAAAGCAGCCGACGCTGCCGGAGATCGCCGCCTACTATCGCGAGCGCAGGTTGGCCTGTGTGATCTTCCCCGTCGATATGGAATCCACCACCGGCATCGTGCGAGTGCCGAACGAAGAGGTGGCCGAAGCTGCTGCCGCCAACCCGGACGTCTTTATTCCCTTCGCCAGCATCGACCCGGCCAGGGGGAAGATGGGCGCGCGTGAGGCGCGCCGCCTCATCGAACACTTCGGCGTGCGCGGCTTCAAGTTTCATCCCAACGTACAGGCATTCTACCCCAATGACCGTAGTGCCTATGTCCTCTACGAGGTAATTGCCGAAGCGGGGCTACCGGCCCTCTTTCATACCGGCCATTCCGGCATCGGAGCGGGCATGCGCGGTGGTGGCGGCATTCGCCTCAAGTACTCGAACCCGATCTACCTGGATGATGTCGCGGTCGATTTCCCCGCTATGCCGATCATCATGGCGCACCCATCCTTTCCCTGGCAGGATGAGGCGCTTTCGGTCTGCCTGCACAAGCCGCAGGTCTACATCGATCTCTCTGGTTGGTCGCCCAGATACTTCCCGCCGCAACTGATCCAGTATGCTAACACCCTGCTCAAGCACAAAATGCTCTTCGGCAGCGACTATCCCATGATAACCCCTGATCGCTGGCTCGCCGACTTCGAGCAAATCCCCATCAAACCAGAAGTGCGACCACTGATTTTAAAGGAAAATGCGGTGAAGCTGCTGCGGCTAGTACATTGAGGCTTAAAAGGCCTTCGCAGCGTTCGCAATGCCCACCGGGGACGTTGAAAGAGAAATGCCGGGCGGTCAGTCCACGGCGACGCGCTTCAGGGGGTGGCTGCGAATGCTTCGCGGATCGGGGTGAACGTTTCGGAAGAGGTCGCAGCATTCGAGCGCGGGATGCGCCCGATGTGTCCCTGGTCGATGGTGATGATTTTGTCGAGATATGCGTAGCTCTCGATGGTGTCGTGTTCTCCGGGCGTGTCGCTCGCGTCATAGAGGCGCTGGCGCATGGTGCGATCGAGGATGTCGAAGATCAGCGAGGATTTGCCCGAGCCGGATACTCCCGTTACAGCAATCAGCAAGCCCGGCGGCAGGCGCACGTTGATGTTCTGGAGGTTGTGCTGGCGAGCGCCGTGGATGGTGACCTGGTGGATGATGCCCAGCCCGGTGCAGGTTGGGCAGGCCCCTTCAGGCTTATTGAAGGAAAAATGGGCCATGCTGATCTCTGGGACAGGCTGACTACAGTGCGGGCAGGGAAAGGTTGCTTCGGGCGCGACGGCATCGTCATCCGCACTGACATGCCATAAAAAAGTCCTTTTCCAAAACATATTATCACAGCCTTGTCTCAAATTGCGATGACAGAGGAGTCGTGAACTGTTGGATGCCGGGAAGTTGTGGTATTCTTTCTCATGGAACTATTCAGCTCGATCCTGAATTGCTTTGTAAGAAAGGATATTTTATGCCAGAACATATATCACATCCAATTCGTCGCCTGGGGGTGCTGACCGGCGGTGGAGACGTGCCCGGTCTCAATGCGGCTATCAAGGCGCTGGTTTACCGGGCGGAAAAGATGGGCATCGGCGTGTATGGCATTCGAGAGGGCTGGGAAGGTATTACATACCTGGATCGCTCGCGTGGTCTCGAAGCGCTCATATTTCGCCCGGATGTACCGGCGACGTGGAAAGGTGGCTACATCCTGCCCCTGACTCGTCGCAATACGCGCACGATTGACCGGCAGGGTGGCACCGTGCTACAATCGACGCGCACCAATCCTGCCAGGGTGAAAGTCGCCGATCTGCCCCCCTATCTGGCCTCGTATGGTGAAGGTCACGCGCCGGAGGAGCGTGTTGATCTCACCGAGGAAGTGCTGGCGAATATGCGCTTCCTGGAACTGGATGGCCTTGTCGTCATCGGAGGCGATGATACGCTGAGCTACGGAGCTGTGCTGGCGTCAAAGGGTGTTCCAGTCTGGGGCATTCCCAAGACGATGGATAACGACGTGCCCGGCACTGAGTATTGCATCGGCTTCCAGACGGCCATCAGCCGGGCGGCTGAGTTTATTGGCCGCATCCGTTCCACAGCAGGTTCTCACAGTGAGACCATCCTTTTCCGCATGTTTGGCCGTGACGCAGGTTTCACCGCCCTTGAAACCGCTATCGTTGCCTGGGTGGATCGCGTGCTGATTCCCGAAGTAGCCGTCAATGTCGATAAACTGGCCGAACTGATCGTCGAAGATCGGCAGAACCCGCGCAACTATTCTACTGTGGTACTCTCCGAGGGGGCTAATCTGGGCATGCCCGTACCGGAGGTTGGCCCGCCCGATGCCTACGGTCATCGCAAGAAGGTCAATGTGGCAGAATATCTGGCCGAGCGGCTCTCCGAGCGCCTGCCGGGCGTTCGTTTCCTGCCCATCGACCTGACCTACTTTTTGCGTAGTGGCGAGCCAGAGGTATATGACAAGCACATGGCTATCTATTACGCCAATCTGATCATGAGCCAGGTTGAAGCGGGGATGCATGGCGTCATGGCTGCCTATCGCAGTGGCGCATTTGTCGTGACCGACATTCCCGGCAAGGACTACCCGGCCCGCCGCGTCGACCCTGCCGATTATCACCCCACGCGCTATCGCCCGAACTTCGAGCGCATCACCGGTCCGTACCTGCCACAACCCTAGCAGTACTTTTCTCTGTTGTCAGAGAGCCGCACCGACCACCGTGCCTGGCCGGTGCAGCTCTCTGACAACAGGACGTTTTCCTCTTGCCTTTTCCCGTAAACGCTTGTATAGTTCTTATTAGTTAGCTGCCTTTCCGACGGCCTCGGTTGCTGTGTCGTTGTGCTGGCTGTGCCCCGTGCTGGTAGATCAACGTGACTTTTTGGTAGGAGCAGTCGCGCGTTCCAGAGAGGTAAGGTGAATAAATGCTTCTCGCACTGAGTGTCCGCACATTTCCTCGGAGGGTTGCAATTCCTTGCAAACGGTGGGGCGCTCCGGTTTTCCGAACAGCTTGCAGCGGTTATTCCACGTCAGATGAATACAGCGCGCCCCTGCCGGTTTTCCTCCGGGCATGCCCGGTAGTGGCGACGAAATGGACGGGGCTACGCAACACGCCCCGCATCCTACTCTGCACTCCAACAAACCCTGCTCCTTTCATTATCGGCTTCTTAATCAGTATAGCATGTTCTCATGCTCGATGGGAAATGCGATATCCGAATTCCTGTGTCTCCACGGGTTGATTTCTCTTAAAGAGTCGTTTTCTTATATCATTAGACTATATACTATTGAGAGGCATTTTATAGAATATTTTTTAAGAATATCTTTCTAAAACTGATCAATATGTTACTTTTTAGAGCAAGAAACCGTCTAATTAACAAGCTCGTGCCAGGCAAGAAAACGGGCAGAAACCTTTCACAAAGGAGGGCATTTCATGTCTGATCCGGTGGTTGCGCCGCTTTGCCCGCAAGCAAAGCGAAACTCGGTAGGGCAGGCCCCACGTGTTGCTGGTGCGGTGGAGTGTTCAGGCAGCTCACCTGTTGCACCAAACGGAACTTATCATGAATGTAGTACGTACTGACATGTCTCCATCACAGCATAATGCTCAACCACCGCTTCAGTATGGCAGGCAAATTGCCGAGGTGGTAGCCGCCTACTATCACATCTCCATTGAGGAGATAAGTGGCAAGCAGCGCGATAAGCATATCGTGCTGCCGCGCCAGGTTGCTATGTACTTGATTCGCCAGGAGACTCAGGCCTCTCTCTCCGAAATCGGGCAGCTTTTCGGCGGACGTGACCATACGACCGTTCTCCATGCCTGGCAAAAGATTGATCGCACGTTGTCGGCTAATCCTGCTCTCCGACGCGATATCGCTGCCATCCGCGAACAGTGGCAGCAGAAACGGAATCACTGAAGGGAAACGAACGGCCTGGCCTCTGGAGTAGATACGCCTCAACTTTTTGGTGTATAATCTGGAGGAATAGCTATTTGCCTGTTGGATGGGAGCACAATGCATGGAGCTTGAGGAAGAAACTATTGCCGTTCGCCCAGGAGAAGAATTTGACCTGCAAAAGGTAGAGGCGTATCTGCGCGAGCATGTAGAGGGTCTCGGTGAGGGCCGGTTATTTGTGCGCCAGTTCCCGTCAGGAGCATCAAATCTCACCTATCTGTTACGGGTTGGCGACTGGGAAGGGGTTTTGCGCCGTCCGCCCTTTGGCCCACTGCCGCCCAGAGCGCACGATATGCAGCGCGAAGCGGGCCTGTTGCAGAAGATTTCGCCTGTCTTTCCTCTGGCACCCAGACCCTACGTGTTCTGCGACGATCTCTCTATTTTAGGTGCGCCTTTCTATGTCATGGAGCGACGCAAAGGCATCGTTCTCAACGATAGTTTTCCGCCCGACGTTACCGTCAATGATGCTCTCTGCCAGTGCATCTCTGAAACTGTTGTCGATACGCTGGTCCAGATTCACGCTATCGATTGGCAGACGGCTGGACTGAGCGAACTTGGTCATCCGGTTGGTTTCCTCGAACGGCAAGTTAAGTCATGGATTGAACGCTACTTCCGCGCCCAGACTGACGATATTCCCCAGGTTGAGCCGCTCACGCGCTGTCTTGCCGCAAACATCCCCGCCAGTCCGGCTCCCACGCTCATTCACAATGACTTCAAACTGAACAATATGCTCCTCGCTGAACAGGATCTCGGCAGGGCCGTTGCTGTGCTGGACTGGGAAATGGCAACCATCGGCGATCCACTTTTCGACCTTGCCATCTCTCTCAGCTACTGGGTGACGGGGGATGATCCTGAAGAATTGCGTAGTATCCTGCCTGTCGTTACGCATCATCCCGGCTTCATCAATCGTGAGCAGTTCATGCAACTCTATGCGCGCAAGAGTGGGCGCGACCTCTCGTCCATGCACTTCTACATGACCTTTGCCTATTTCAAGCTGGCCGTCATTTTGCAGCAGATCTATGTGCGCTGGAAACGTGGCCAGACGCAAGACCCGCGTTTCTCCGCCTTCGGGACTCGCGTGCGCAATCTCATTCTCCACGCCGCCTCACTTGCTGAGGCAGGGAAGTTGTAGGCGCCGCTGGATCGGCCCTGGCAATTTGACCGGATTATCTGGTAAAGCCTCATTATTGGCAGCGCGTACAATCAATTGCGCGCCTGCGAGATTCTGTGGCTTGTACTGGTTGTGAAAGTCCTTCATTTTCCCTGCTTCTCAAGCTGTTTTGCATGATACCACAAACTTTTGTTTCGTTTTTGCCGTGAGGCGCGTAATAAGGAGTGTTGTTCACGAATTTTTGTTGTGTAAAGGAGCGTCGTATCTTGCGATCAATGGATGAAGAACAGGCCCCTTCTACTGATGAGTTGATAAAGCGTATTGCTGGAGTGGTGGTGAGTGAGGCGGGCAAGGTGGATAGGGTGGACAGGTCTCGTTATCTTGTCACGATGTATGTCGGTATTGGTGATGCTGTGACGGTCGGATTGAGTGCAGTTGAGCAAATTATCGAAAATGATCCCGCCGCCTATGGTGCTATAGATGTGCTCTGCAATGATATACAGGCCGAAATTTTTCAGCACGATCCTCGTGTGAACCGTGTTATTCGGGCGCAGAGAGCGCTCTTTCCTCCTCCTGAGATTGCTACGTGGCTCAAAGGCGTGGTGATGGATGCACAGACGGCACAACTGGTACACTTCCTGCGTGATCGTCGCTATGAAGCAATTTTCCCTGGTATGTTCGCCCCGGTTTTCTTCTACAAGCTGGCCACGCCCATCATGTATCCCTATCTTTTGAAGCTTGGCAAAGATATGTTCTCACTGCGCTCATTTACCGACATGCCTATTGGAACTCTTGCACGCCAGATCGTCAACAGATACTTTGACGATCTCCTGCCAACGCCATCGCCCGGTGAAATCCCTTCTCTCTATCTTGGTTCAGTCCATGTGCGGCGCGCTATCGCCGCTGTGGAGACCATCAAAGCGCTGGCGAAGGTTCCCGCAGAAGAGAGCAAATTGCTTGTCGTCGCTCCCGATACAGCCTCGAGTGTGACCCGACCGCCCACAAACCTGCTGGCCGAGGGAATTGCCAATGCCCTGCGTGCTATGCCCAACCTCATTGCCTATATTCTGCCAGGCTACACCAACAAAAAAGCGGCACAGAACCTGATGGAGCGCCTGCATTCGTTTTTTCCCGGTCGTGTCTTCCTGCGACCTCACGCGCCCAGAGTAGGCCTGCTGGAACTTACCGCCTTTCTCGATCAGACGGACCTCTTTGTCACCGGCGATACTGGCCTCATGCACCTGGCGGTCGCCCGCAAGCGTCTCGCGCCGGACGATGACCCGTATTACATGCCGCGCAACCATTTGAAGACCATCGTGCTCTTCGGTGGCACCAATCCTGCCTTCTATGGCTACAGCAGGCACACCACTATCCTGGGCAGGGGGCGCAAAGAGCAGGCTGCTTATCGGCCCGGCATCGTCAAAGAATCGTACAATGCCAGGGGCAAGAACTTTTTTGACCATATTCGCCCCCTACAATTAACCGACGCCATCGTATGTGGGGCGGACGAAAAAAGTATTGATTTGTCTGGCCTATCTAACGGATAATGCTCTTAACAACTGGTGGGTAAAATCGTAGGGTATGGGCGCTTACGTTGAGGTGAAATGCATGGGTACGTCCTGACCCGTCAGTACCCACAGCAGCGTGGTTTTTCCGACACCATTTCCACCCACCAGGCCCACGCGGTCGCCAGCATTGATGACAAACGAAACATCGTTGAGAACCGTAATCGCGCCATATGTTTTTGCCAGGTTGTATGTCGTTAACAGCATAGCATACCTCTTTTCATTGCTAGATCCGTATGCTGTGCTGCCTGGTGAATTGTGCGCACCGTACACCGGGCGCAAGGCGATTCAGGTTGGAGAAGAGATTGTGCGGGAACAGGTGGAAAATGGAAGAATGTAATGCATAGGATATCCATCCTTGAGGGCGATGCCGCGCGCTCGCCCTCCTGGTGGCTTTGTCTCAGCGGGCGAGCGCGCGGCATCGCCCCTACGGACAGGCCGTTTCCCCTGCAAGGATGCAAAGCCAGCGCTTGCTGTGTGTTAGCACGTAGGCACCTTGGGCCCGAGGTCACTGCCGTAGTCGGTGATTTTCCAGTCGCCGTAGTTATCTTGCTGCAGGGTAAGCTGGAGCTGATAGGGCTTCGAGAGCTTGCTACGCTTGATGTTATAGCGATAGACCTGCGTATTGTTTTGCACTGCCGCGCTGTTGGGAACCTCTGTGTAATTGATCACCTGGCCGTAACATTTGTCGTCGAGCAGCGCGGCCCGCGTAAATTGATCCTGTGTTGTTTCGACAGTAATGTTGGCACCCAGATCATCGTATGCCTGTCCATAGTTACGGGTGGCAAGTTGTTGCAGAAAATCCGCACTGGTGGCTGCTGCTCCTGATGTTGCATTCGTGGCTGAAATAAGGTTGAACGCCACGAAACCAAAACCGCATGCAAGCAAGACACAAAAGACGAAGATAGCAGCCAGGATAAGAATCCGCCGCCGCAGGTTGACCGGCTTCGGGTTCTCTCGGCGCGGTCGTGCCACGCGAGGAGTTGCAGGGGGATGCTCGATATCGATTCGCGCCATGCCTGGTGGTCGCCGGGGCACTGGGCGATGCTTACCCGTTCCGTTAGTTGGAGCAAGTCGCGGGGCATAAGGTCGATCTGACCCGTTTTCGTTGCCTCGTGGTCCCTGCATACCGATCCTCCTCGTCTTTTCTCTATCAGAGCTATGCCAGCTACTCTCTTGCTATTGATACATATCTCTCTGGCTATATATCCAGCAGGATAACTCCTGCTAGATGGGCATGTACCCGTTCGAGTTGTTCCTGTGCCTGTTTTGCCTGCGCTCGCGTTGTGCGATTCTTAGCAAGAACCAGCAGCGTCTGTTCGACTAATGCCGCGAGAATTGATGCGTCTGCGCCCAGCAGTACGGGCGCGCTGTGAAAAATAACGATAGCTGGAGCGGTTTCTTCGGCAAGCAAAGAACGTATGCCGGAGAAGACAGCTTCAAGCCGGGTCAGGTGCAACAGTTCGGCTGGCCCACTTTTGCTGCCTGCACCAAGCAAGCGCAGGCCAGGAATGAAGGTTTGTTGCAAGCAGGAAGCCACTTTCTGCGGTGTGATCTCTTCTTCTTCCAGCAAATCGGAAAGTCCCTGGTGCTGCCCAACGCCAAAACGTTGCTCAAGGCCTGGCTCGCGTAAGTCGGCGTCGACAAGAATAACGGAGGTGCCGCTCTGCGCGGCAACAATGGCCGTATTCGCTGCCGCCGCTGTGTGGCCTGCAAATGAGGCAGGCGTCGTGATCAGGAGCGTGAGCAACCTGTCTTTCTCGCTATTCCAGTTGAAGCGAATATTGGCATAGAGTGTACGAAATGCCTCGCTGTAAGCGGAGTTGGCGTCATAATCTGTAAGCAGCGCCACCTGCTCGTGCGAACGAATGCTCAAAAGGAAACTCCTCTCCACTTTATGCATAAAACAGGCGGAGATGATACCGGGAATATCTCCGCCGTCAACATTGTTAACTATAGTTGCTTTACGAGAATACTGTCAAGACGTAAGCCCCGAAAAGCTTTTTTGTCTCATTACCATCCATGATGATGGTGATGATCACTAGCGGCGTACCGATTCGCTCTTGCCTGCGACGGGCGGGCGTGGTATATCGCCGTAAACAGGCAATTGCAAAAGTTGTGCCACTTCGTTCTTGTCGCGGATGCGATCATCCAGGTAATCGGCCAGAAACGCCAGAGCGATACCGATGAGCAGCCCTACCAGCAAAAGCAGCAACAAAAATGTCTTCTTGTTACTCTCTGGTCCCGGCACTGCGCTGGCGGGTGTCGCATTGCTGATGACTGTTGCTGAAACCGCTGGTTCGCTCGCTGTAATTTTACCAGCGGTGTAATTGACGTAGTCGCCAAGGTGAGCAACGCTGACTTCCCCTACCGCATTGGCAATAGCCCACGCTCCTGCTGGCGTTGTCCACGTCACAGTTACAGTGACGAGATTATGAAGCGAAGTAGCTGACAATGCGCCTCCGATGGCACCTGCATTCTGCCAGTCGCCCAGGTCGGCATTGGTTCCATAGTGCTGAGCAATGAGTGCGCTATCCTGGCTAATTTGCCGGGATACCGCGCTATCAAACTCGCTTGAGGTAAGCGTTGGTCCCGTTGCCAGCGAATCGGCGAGTGTGGCTGCAACGTTTAGCTCATCCGAGTAATTGGGTGCCTGATTGTTCGTGGCTGGCAGGTTATTTTGCAAGCCGATCTCTATAGTAACACTGGAGTGATATGCGGTCAGCGCGCCGGGGGTTTTGCGCAAATGATAATACTGGTAGCCCGCGTACAGAGCTACGACGATGACAACGAGGGCGACGAGCCAGATACGTCTCCAGATAATGGCCCAGTAGGTGCGTAGTTCCACTCTTTTAAGCCTTTCTCTCCGTGATATAGATAAAAAGATTACCGCAGCAGTTCGCTGGTCGGTGTGCGCAATGAACCTGCTTTGCGATCGCTCATCTTTGCCTCGATAAATTGCAGGACGCGACGATGGAAACGAGGCAAATCAAACTCTAATGCATGATTGCGAATTACCTGTGGATCAAACTGCCGCTCGTCAAAGGCGGCCAGCACCGTTGCCAGGCTCTCGGCTGTTTGCTCATGGAAAAACAGACCGGTGACACCCTCGACAACGGAAGCGAGCGCGCCACCCGCACCGTAGGCGATAACAGGCCGACCCGAGGCCTGTGCCTCCAGCGGTGTAATGCCGAAATCCTCTTCGCCGGGGAAGAGAAATGCGCGACAATGTGTGTAGTAGTGAAGCACCTCCTCATCGGAGAGCCGCCCCAGAAAGCGGATGGTAGGCCCGGCCATTTTTTGCAGGCGTGCCTCGTCGCGACCACTGCCAATGATGACCAGCGGCAACTGAAGCCTGTTACAGGCTTCAATGGCAAGGTCGATGCGCTTATAGGGGATCAGACGGCTAACGATCAGGAAATACTCTTCTGGCTGTGTTGCCGGGTTGAAAGGGAAGCGCTGAGCCTCCACCGGCGGAGGAATCACGACTGCCTCGCGGCGGTAATACCTGGCTATGCGCTCAGCCACAACCGGCGAGTTGGCGATAAAATGATCGACGCGCATGGCGCTGGTCTGATCCCAGACGCGCAGGCCGGTAATCATAAACGGCAAAACACGCCGTGCTATACTCCCCAACTGCTCGCGCTCGACATACTCACTGTAATTCCAGCACCAGCGCATCGGCGTGTGACAATAACAAATATGCATCGTCTCCGGCTTCGTAATCACTCCCTTACCGAAGGCGCTGGAACTGCTTAAAACGAGATCGTAGCCACGCAGATCCAGGCTTTCCATCGCGAAAGGGTAGAACGGCAGATAGGGTTGGTGGTGTTTTGTCACCAGCGGCAACTTCTGCATGAACGTCGTGCGAACATCCATCTGCCGGAAGACCGGGTCAACCCTCTCTGGGTCGTAGATCGATGTGTAGAGCGGCGCGTCTGGGAAAATCTGGTGCAGCGCTATTACCACGCGCTCCGCGCCGCCCATCTGGTTTAAATAATCGTGAACCAGCGCAACTTTCATCAATAAGCCCCTCTTCTACGTAATACAGCCGGAATGGTACGTAGCAATATCTGGAAATACAGGCGCAGTGACCAGTTCGAGATGTAATAGAGGTCCATCAGTACGCCCTCATCGAAGCTCAAATCACTGCGTCCGCGCACCTGCCATAGCCCGGTCAAACCCGGCATGATCGCCAGTCGTCCTTTCTGCCATTCTTCGTATTGCGCGACCTCCTGTGGTAGTGGAGGGCGCGGACCCACCAGGCTCATTTCACCTCGAATAACATTGATCAATTGTGGGAACTCATCAAAGCTTGTGCGCCGCAGAAATTTGCCTACTGGCGTGATGCGCGGGTCATCTTTCATCTTGAAGAGTGGCCCCTGCGCCTCGTTGTATTGCATGAGGTTTGCCAGTATCTGATCGGCATTCTGATACATCGAGCGGAACTTGTAGACCTTGAAGGGTCTGCCGTTCAAGCCAATGCGAGTCTGCTTGTAGATGATCGGCCCAGGGGAATCGAGGCGAATCGCCAGTGCGATGCATATCCAGAGAGGAATACCCAGTAGCAGGATCAGCGAGGAGAGGGTTACATCTACGAAGCGTGTGACTGCCTGCTGCCAGCGATTGAGCGAGCTTTGCCTGATGCTGAGGAGAGGAATGCCCTCGATGGCCGCCATATCGATACGTGACAGGCTCAATTCGTGCAGGTCGGGAATAAGTTTGAATGATGCGCCCAGCCGCTCGCACAGTTTCACGCTTTTGATCGTCTGCTCGTGCAGGCGAGACGGCAGCGCAATGATAACCTCATCTATCTGCATGGAGCGAATCACCAGATCGAGGTCTTCCAATGCGCCGAGCATCTTAAAGCGTCCGAAATCGCTGGGTGGCTCGTTCATGTCGTGCAGAAAGCCAACAATCGAGTAGCCGAGACTGGGATTGGCGGCAATGTGTTGCATAACCATCTTGCCCAATCGCCCGGAGCCAACAACGAGCAGGCGTGTCTCGCCCATGCCAAGCCGGTACAGCATGCCCATGCCTAAGCCGACGATGAGGCGTCCTGTTGATAGCAGGACAACGGCCGCAACCCACACGAACGGCACCAGCAGGCGAGAGCTAGCCATTGGTTGTACAACGAAATAGTAGGTAATCAGGAAGGCGAGGCCGATGGTCGCGGAACTGGCAATCGTCCATACCTGGCGAAACCAGGTTCCCGTGAGACGATATTTATACAGACCACGGAAGGCAAAAATGATAATCAGCCCGATAACAATACCAATCTGGAGCGATTGGAAATTGCTGAGAGGCGCAAGTACCGCTTTGCCATGTGGCCCGTTCGTATCGATCACGTTATCACGAATGTTGTTGAGAAGTTTGGTGAGAAAGTTATTCTGTGAAATAAGATACAGACGCAGGTAGTAAGCCAGTTCGAAGGAGACGCTTACAAGCCACGCATCGAGAATAAGCATAGCGATACGTTCAAATATCCACCATTGACGGCGGTGAGAACGCCGTTTAGAGATAGCCGCCATAATCGGACCGGTGGCCCCTCTGGAAATATCCAGGGTACCTGTCCTGTCGGTATCTGTTGGCAGGTTGGTGCCGGTACTGGCCAGCCTGGAAAATTCGCTTCTATTCACGGTTTCGCTCTCATCTTATCTCAGTTCAGAAATCTGTTCAAGTTCACATTATGCTTATTTAATGAACGTATGAAGTTCGTTGAAAGTTTTTATTCGACGCATGGAGTTGTGCTGCCTGTTCATAAACAGCAAGTGTTTGTTCGACCATACGCCGGGCTGAAAATCGCTCGGCTATCCTGCTTGCCATCGCGCGGCATTTCTGCCGATAATCCTGATCTGTCAGCGCCTGATGGAGTGCCTCTGCCATTGCCTGTACATCATGCGGCTCTACGCAGAGCGCCAGACCCGCACCTGCTTCCGGCATGCTCGAAACATTTGAAGTGACAACTGGAGTACCAGAAGCCAGAGCCTCAGTTACCGGCAGCCCGAAGCCCTCATACAGGGATGGATACACAAAAGCTGAAGCAGCATGATACCAGAGCGCCTGTTCCTCATCTGCCACGTAGCCAGGAAAAATCACTACTGATTCTAATCCCAATTGCCGTACTCTGTCAAAGATTTCGTTGTACAGCCAGCCCTTACCGCCCGCCAGTACTAATTTTTCCGCTCGCTGCTGCACCTCTCGAAGTCGTGCGTAGGCTTCGATAAGGGTGGGAATATTTTTGCGTGGCTCCAGTGTTCCGAGATATAGCAAGAAGCCACTTTCTAATCCGTATTTCTGCCGGAATCCGTCGATTGCTCTCGCGTCTATTTCCTGCGAGAAATGCTGCTGAATACATGGGTACACAGTCCGCACATGTTCCGCGTCAACGCCCACCAGTTCAATAGCGTCCTGCCGCGTGCTTTCCGAGACGGAAATAATCATTGTCGCCTGACGCAGACTGCGCACGGTGAATGTGCGATGGTACAGCCGTTTCGGGCGTGTGAGCACGTACGGAAAGCGCAGAAATGCCAGATCGTGCAGCGTAATCACCCCGGCGCACGAACGCGGTAAAAGTTCTGGCAGCACATTTACCGGTGAATGAAGCACATCGATGCCTTTTTGCCGGATAAGCGAAGGCAGCACGAACTGTTCCCATGCCACCCGTGCTGCTGGCCGCTCTTCCGACCATGAGACAGGCACATAGGTAATCTGGGGATGGTAGGCTGCAAGGCGTTCCACCACATCCTGCCCATTCGTAAAAATGGTATATTCGTGCTCTCCCGGCTGCCGTGCCAGCTCTGTCAGCAGAGACCGGATGTAACGGCTCACGCCTCCATTCCGGTAATTCTGACTGTAGGAGAGCAACTGCGCATTGATGCCGACGTGCATGCTTCTTCATCTCCTCACTGCCATATAACGTCTCATGAATTCAACAGGTAACAGGCTGGGCCTTTTAGTGAAGCCACTTAATGCCTCTACCATAACCTGTTCTTCTTGAACGAAGAAGTTTAAGCTTTCAGGGCAAATGGAGCAGGAAGTCCTATCGATGCTCGCGCTCCATACTTTCTTCGCCAGTGCTGAAATTTCTCGCTTGAAAAAGCCTTGCGCACTGGCCTGAGAAGGAGTATACTCAGCTTTAGTGATTTCGTTAGGCCCAACAGCAGGTTAGCAGAGAAATAGGTCATATACCAAAGGCATACTCCGTTGCGTTTTTCTCTGTGGCGGTGTATTATACCCTAAAGTTGGAACAACTGCCTGATATGTAGACTACATCTTATGTAGTACGTATCTGATGGGGCAAGGGCGAAAGCAAAAGCGACTAAAAACGGGAGAGAATCGCGTTGGCCAAACAACTCCGTCTCGATGTTGCACAGCTAACAGATGTTGGACGTAAGCGCGAACATAACGAAGATAACATGGCCTATGTCATCCCTAAGGATGCGCAGGTGATGGCAAGGAAGGGTGCCTTGTTCATAGTGGCCGATGGTATGGGCGGCCATGCAGCGGGTGAGGTAGCAAGCGAAATAGCAGTTGACACGGTGAGCAATGCATATTACCAGGATGACAATGAGGATGTCGCCGTCTCGCTGCTACAGGCGATTAAGCGCGCAAATGCGTTGATTCATCAGCGTGCTGCAGAAAATATGCAGCGTAGTGGCATGGGAACAACCTGCGTGGCTGCTGTCTTGCGCGGGAATATGGCCTATATTGCCAATGTTGGGGATAGTCGCGCCTATTTTATGCGCCACGGTCAGGTGAAGCAGGTATCACAGGATCACTCCTGGGTTGCGGAACAGGTGCGCGCCGGTCTTTTGACCGATGACCAGGCCAGAACGCATGCGCAGCGCAACGTCATTACGCGTTGTCTGGGGACGCAGGCAGATGTTGATGTCGATGTTTTTACCGAAGAGCTTCAGGAAGGCGATTCGCTCGTGCTCTGTACCGATGGTCTCTCCGGTCTGGTAAGCGATGATGAGATACGGCGCATCGTGGAGCAGTATGTTCCGCAGGAGAGTGTTTATCATCTGATCGAGCAGGCAAATAATAACGGCGGCCCGGATAACATTACCGCTATCGTGCTTCGCGTCATAGAAGTGGGTGTAGAACCTCCCGGTGTGCGGCATCCTGTTGGGGTGGGCGGGCGTGAGACAGGTGAGGATACAGCTATACTGGGTATGCTTCCGGGTGTGCAACCTGGTGCCCCACGTGCCGTCGATGGACGTGTTCCCAGCGCACCCCTGCGTTATTCCAGCGGCCCTCTTTCGCCTCTCGCTGATAGCGTTACCGCTCCCCAACCCATTTTAGCGCCTTCCCCCCGACGCTCTCGCCTGTTATATCCAAGCCTTGCCATCTGTATCCTCCTGGTCGTCGCCTTCGTTGGCACTGGCGCTTATTATTTCCTGGGCGCTCGTTCGGATACTACGGCTCAATCTATTCAGCAGGCTCGTGCTTTGATTACACAGGCTCAGTCCGTGAGCAGCAGTAACGGGGCAGCCGCTTTACAGGATCTATCCCACGCGCAGAGTATCTTACAAGGCCTGCAATCAGATACACTGAGCAGCGATCAACAGACAACCGTCAACTCGTTGTTGCAAACAAACCTGACGAGCGCGGTCCAGCAGGCGATTACGAACTATAATCAACAGTCGAAAATCTCTATTTTGCCCTGTGCATCCCAACCCACGGTCGGCATAATCAATGAGGGCAGTACCAATGCCGTGCCGCAGTCTCTTGCCGCCGTCGCTATGCAGGGCAACAAGGGTACTCTGTTTTATACCCGTGCCAACGATAGCGGTCTGTATCAGATTAGCAACCAGTTTGGCCTCGTCAGTCGGCTCAATCTGCCCAACGGGACAAATGTGCTTGCTATCACGGGCGACAATAACCGCCTGTTCCTGCTCACTTCTGAGCCGAGCACGAATAAAAATGGGTATAAACTTGGCTTGCTTTTGCCCGGTCAAAGTACCCTTAAATCCACGCTGCCCGTAACTGATAGTGACGTTCAAAGTGGACGTCTGCAGCCCACACTGATGACAGCCTGGGGTAATGATCTGTATGTTGTACTCACTCAAACTGCCACCGTTTCCAATAGCTCCAGCAACATCGTCATTCTGGATTACACCGTTGGCGCCAACAACACGCTCAGTGCCAACGAAACGCGTTTCCCCCTTGCGGCTTCCACCACGGTGACCAGCGTGGCCGCTTTTCCCAATCACGAGTTATTTTTGCTGCTGCAAGGTGGCACGATCTGGAATTTACAATTGAATGTGAAAAATCCTGCTCCTATCAGCGTCCTGGTTCACGATTCTATTGCCACTCCTTTGAAAGTGACTGCCAGTGAGTTCCATGCCGGTATGACAGTTCCTACGGTGACGGCCTCTACGCAAAGTGGAAATGTTCCTCTCAATGTGGTGGATGCATCACAGTTAACGGCGGGTGCGGTGAGCGGCCAGACCCAGCCTCATCTCTACGTCGTTGATCCGGCCAATAATCGCCTGCTTGATCTGCAGATCAGTGCTTCCACATCTGCCACGCCGACCCCGACTCCTACCGCTACTGCCAGCACAGGCAACGGTGGCTCGGTGGCAGGGGGAAGCAGCGTAACGGTGGCGCTCAATCAACAATATGTCTCAACCAACTTTTTCGCCAATATGAGAAATGTTGTCACCGACCCGAAGGGTTTGCCTATCTACATGTTGACCCAGACAGCGTCTCAGAAGGCAACTAATTCTTCCCTTAGTCTGGTTTCCCTCGATCCCAGTGCTTTCAAGGGGAGTTGTGCATAGGGCCGATTGGTAGTAATATTACATGGTACAAAGAGCGGCAAATGTTTGCGGAACCGGATGAGTTACCGGTTCCGCAAACATTTGCCGCGCGCATCCCTTTTCCCCTGGAGATCATCTTTTTTGCAATACACAAGGAGTTTTTGGTGTGAATTATGAAGTTGCATATCGAACCCATACCTGCGGAGAGTTGACAGCAGAGAACGTTGGGCAGCAGGTAAAGCTGGCGGGATGGGTCAATCGCCGCCGTGACCATGGTGGACTGATCTTTTTTGATATTCGTGACCGTTATGGTATGACACAGGTCATTTGCGATCCTGAACGCTCTTCCGCAGCGCATAGTGTCGCCTCTGCGCTGCGTTCCGAATATGTCGTCCAGGTCACTGGAACAGTGGTACATCGCCTGCCTGGAACCGAGAACCCCAATCTGAGCACCGGTGCTATCGAAGTGGCTGCCGATGAGATCGAAATTCTCAACCCGGCGCGCACCACGCCGTTTCCCATTTCTGATAACATCCAGGTCGAAGAATCTCTCCGGCTCAAATATCGCTACCTGGATTTGCGCCGTCCAACGATGCGCGACAATATTATTCTGCGCCACAAGGTAGTCAAGGCCATACGTGACTATCTCGATGAGCGTGGTTTCCTTGAAATCGAGACACCCATCTTAATGAAAAGTACGCCGGAAGGAGCGCGTGACTATCTTGTGCCAAGCCGTCTCTATCCCGGCGAGTTCTATGCGCTGCCACAGTCGCCGCAGCAACTCAAACAGTTGCTGATGGTTGCCGGAATGGATCGCTACTTCCAGATCGCTCGCTGTTTCCGCGACGAAGACCAGCGTTCAGACCGCCAGCCGGAATTTACGCAGCTTGACCTGGAAATGTCCTTTGTGGCCGAGGAAGACGTCATGTCCCTTATCGAGGGCCTGTTGATCTTCCTGATCGAGAAGACGACCAGCAAACGCATTAAGCAGGTGCCTTTCCCGCGTTTGAGCTATGAATATGTCATGGAACGCTATGGCACCGACCATCCCGACCTGCGCTTCGACCTGCCTCTGGTTCCCGTTAGCGATCTCGCGGTGGCGGGCAATTTCGGTGTCTTCAAGAATGCCCTCGCGGCTGGCGGCATGGTTAAGGGGATACGTGTTCCCGGCGCTGCTGGCTACAGCCGTAAGGAGATCGAGGAACTGACTGAATTTGCGCGCATGCTCGGCGCGAAGGGACTGGTCTCACTGGCGATCAGCCCGTCAGGCGAGGTCAAATCCGCACTGACGAAATTCATGTCCACGGAAGAAGTGCAGGCCATTATCGACCGCCTCCAGGGCGAGCCGGGCGACCTCCTGCTCTTCGTCGCCGATAGCCCCAAAGTGGTCAACGACGTGCTCTATCGCCTGCGCGTCCGGCTGGCGGAACGCCTGAATCTGATCGACCCGAACGAGATGGCCCTCTGCTGGGTCGTTGACTTCCCCCTGCTGCACTTTAACGAAGAGGAGCAGCGGTACGAGGCGGAGCACAATCCCTTCTCCGGCATGGACGAGGCTCATATCGGGCGGCTCGACACCAATCCATTGGCCATTCGGGCAAAGCAGTATGACATCATCTGCAATGGCTACGAGATCGGCGGCGGCAGCGTGCGTATCAACGTCGCAGAGCTACAGCGCAAGGTGTTCTCGCTCATGAACATGAATGATGAGCAGATCAAGGAGCAGTTCGGCCACATGCTCGAAGCCTTCGAGTACGGCGCGCCTCCCCACGGCGGCATTGCTCTTGGCATCGATCGTCTAGTTATGCTGCTGGCCGACGAGGAGAGCATTCGCGAAGTGATTGCTTTCCCCAAGACGCAGAGCGCCATCGACCTGCTCATGAATGCGCCATCCCCCGTCGATGAGAAGCAGTTGGAAGAACTGCATCTGCAAGTCCGACCAATGGAAAAGAAGTAAATAACTCTTCAGTACGAGAAAATGCCAGAGCGCGCTCTGGCATTTTCTCGTACTGAAGAGTATGACTTTTGGGATTATGCCCCCTTCACATTTGGATATCTCAGTATAATGGATGTAGGTGTACCCCCAGAGATAATACAAAGAAATAGAAGAGAGCATCCGGTTGGGAGGATGGAAGGAGAAGAAATGGTATCGATGAATAATCTGAATGTGGACCGCAATGGAGCCACCGGGTCATCCACAACAGTGGGTGTTTTGAATCGTCAGACTGCTATTGCCCCTATAGGCCCGAAGTTCGCGCCTGCTCTGACTGAGGACGAAGCTGTGACGCAGGCTCGCCTGCTCAAGGCTCTGGCCGACCCCACACGCCTGCGCATTCTGAGCCTGTTGAGCCGCCATGAAGGGGAGGTGTGTGTCTTTGAGATTGTGGAGAGCTTCACGCTGGAGCAGCCGACGATCTCGCATCACCTGCGTATTTTACGGGATGCCGGGCTGGTGGACTGTCGCAAGAAAGGTCTCTGGGCTTATTACTACGTGCGCCGCGAAGCTCTAAGTCGTGCGCGAGAGGTAATCAACGCTCTGGCATAATAGCAGTCAGGTTTGATCATCGTGAGGCTCCCACAAAGACTGGGAGCCTCTTTTTTTTGTCTCCGCGTTGTCAGAACATTGTCGGCAGTATTCTGCTGTTCGTTACGCCGGGTTCCGGTAATACTGCCGCGCTTGAATTAATCATTTTCCGCCTGGTGCAGGCCGTTGGTGCAGGTTTCCTTTTTGCTAACAGCACGGCTATCCTGACCGATGCCTTTCCGCCACACCAGCGCGGGCTGGCAATGGGCATCAACCAGATAGCCGCTATCCTGGGTTCCATCATTGGCCTGATTCTGGGTGGTGTGCTGGCAGTTGTCAACTGGCGGCTCGTCTTCCTGGTTAGCGTGCCATTTGGTCTCTTCGGTACCGTCTGGGCCTATCTGATGTTGCGCGAGACGGCAGTGCTGACCGGTTCGAGGAAGATTGACTGGCCCGGCAACCTCACCTTTGCCTTTGGCCTGACCACCCTGCTACTCGGCGTCACCTACGGTATTGAGCCGTATGGGACCTCTTCGATGGGCTGGGGCAATCCTTTCGTCATCGGTTCCCTGGTGCTGGGCGTGATCCTGCTGGCCGCTTTCGTCTGGATCGAACTGCGCGTTAGTGAGCCGATGTTCCGCCTGAGCCTGTTCAAAATACGTATGTTCGCCGCAGGAAATATCAGTGGTTTCCTGGCAAGTGTAGCACGTGGCGGCCTGCAATTTATGCTCATCATCTGGCTGCAAGGTATCTGGCTGCCCCTGCACGGCTACAGCTTCGCAGAGACGCCTCTGTGGGCAGGCATTTACATGTTGCCTTTGATGATTGGCTTTATCGCGATGGGGCCGCTCAGTGGCTACCTTTCCGACCGCTTTGGCGCTCGTACCTTCTCAACGCTGGGCATGGCTATTCAGGCAGTGGGTTTTATTGTCCTCTCCTTCTTCCCGGCGAATTTCAACTACGTCCTGTTTGCTATCGTGCTCATCGTGCTCGGTATCGGGCAAGGCATGTTTGCCGCGCCGAACACGACGGCGATTATGAACAGCGTCCCGGCTACCCAGCGCGGCGCAGCCTCTGGTATGCGCTCAACCTGCCAGAACGCCGCTACCGTCTTGAGTATGGGTCTGCTGTTCACCATTGTCACGATCGGTCTGGCCTCCGGCCTGCCTGGCGCGCTTTTCGGCGGCCTCACGGGCGCGGGTGTACCGGCATCCGTAGCCAATCAAATCTCGCACTTGCCGCCGACAGCGGCTCTCTTCGCTGCCTTCCTCGGCTATAACCCCATGGCGACGCTGCTGCCGCCACAGGTGCTGCGCGCCCTGCCGGCTTCCAGCCAGGCGCTCCTGCCTGGCAAGACCTTTTTCCCGAACACCATTTCCGGCCCCTTCATGACCGGTCTGCACGCCGTCTTCTACCTTGCCACCGTCCTGTGCATCATCGCTGCGGTCGCCTCGCTCCTGCGCGGCCAGCGCTATATCAGCGAAGATCAGATTGACACCGGAGCGGTAGCTGTCGGTATCAATCCCACCTCCGGGGCTGCGACCTCCATCGAGGAAGTTTCCCACCCGGCCTCGTCTTCTACCAGGCAGCAGGGCAAATGAAGACTCGGCCTTCCCACAGAAAGCGGCAGGTAGAATAATTCACCCACCGCTTTCTGTGGTCTAAAGTGGGATATATTCCCAAAAAACTATTGACAGGTCGCAAGAGCTATGATAGTATAACACTTGCAAACAACACGATCCCGTAGCTCAGTGGATAGAGCGTCAGTTTGCGGAACTGAAAGTCGGAGGTTCGAATCCTCTCGGGATCGCCCATTCTCAGGACCGGAAGCATTTCCAGGAAGAAGCTCCGGCCCTGTTTTATACCCTCTGCTGCCAGCGACCCCTGAAAAGACAGATGGTGATGTTCATTAGTCAAGCCACTCAACTTACCTCGTGATCTGCATGAGCGATGTGCATGTCCTCTGGCCTTGGTGTGATCTTTTTTATCATGGGAGGTGAGAGGACGATGGAGGTGGTGGTCTGGCCGAGTTCGGCCAGGCGCTCGATTACATCATCCAGGTGTTCGACGGAGGTGGCGATGACTTTCATGAGGGTAATGTCGCTGCCGGTGGCGCGGTAGCTTTCGATTACTTCCGGGAATTGATTTACCAGCGCATTGACCTGTTTTGAGGAGGCTCCAGCGTATTTGCCCGAGCGAGCCAGAGAGGTCATGCGAATAATGGCCATGACCGGAAAGCCAAGTTTTGCTGGATTCACTTCGGCATGATAACCTGTGATGATGCCAGCGTCTTCCATCTTACGCACGCGCTCGGCGACGGCTGGTGAGGAAAGTCCCACGCGTTGCCCCAGTTCGCTGAACGAGAGACGGGCGTTTTGCTGAAGCTCGTGCAACAATTGCCAGCCAGTTTCATCCAGTAGTTTTTCATTTTCTAAAGCCATAGCTCACTTATACCTCACTTTTCTAAGTTCAAAGCCAGAACTACCTTTCCTTTTGTCTGTATTATATGCCCTGATTGCTATAAACTTATAAGAGGTAAACGGTATTATATATGATGTTCGATTGAACAAGAAGGAGGCGAATATGCTGATGGCAGCACTGAGTATTGTGGCCTTGCTAATCGTCCTTGATGTGGCAGCTTTGCGCTGGGGCTATGATAGCACGGACTCACGTGTGAGCCTCTTCAGGTAGCGGAAAATAGTAGAGGGAACTAAGGCGCAAAAACGTCCTGCTTGCTCATATGATCATGAGGGCAGGGCGTTTATCTTATTTCTCGCGTCTCCTGTAACTGGTCCCGTATGAATCACTGGAAGCGGAAAGACCCGCTTCGGACCAACTATCAGGAGATAAAAAGATGATTCTCAAACGCACATTTGCTCCACTCTTTGTCCTTTTTCTCATGCTGGCTCTTACCGCCTGTGGTAGTTCTAGCACTTCCGGTAGCACCACTGGCTCTACCAGCACGAATAGCAACAACGGGAGCACCAGCACCGCCGCGAGTGCCAGCACTCCTACCAGCACCAGTCCCAGTCCTACCAGTACAAGTCCATCCTCTAACGCGCTGATTGAGACCGCGAGTGCGACAGTGAAAGGCAAAGCGGAAACGATTCTGACCGATGCTCAGGGCAAAACGCTCTACTACTTTACTCCCGATACAGCTACCACCTCTGCCTGTACCGGCTCTTGCGCGCAGACCTGGCCCCCACTTTTGATGACAGGCTCAGGCTCGCCTACCAGTGCCGCATCCTTACCTGGAAGCCTGAGCGTGCAGACCACTGCCAATGGGAGTCAGGTTGAATACAACGGCCACATGCTGTATACCTATGCGGGAGATAGCGCTCCCGGCCAGACCAATGGCGAAGGACTCTTTGGAAAGTGGTTTGTCGCAACCCCTGATCTTTCCAATGCAAGCAGTAGTACAAACTCTGGCTATTGATGTTCTGCGGATATGATAGTAAGGCCTCCCTCAGCAAGCCTCCCTGGCCCTGTCGCTCGTCTGGGGCAAGGGGGGGCTCCTTTTGAGGCCACGAAACTTGTCACCCGGATGCGAATGAATGTAAGCGTTTTCCAGCCGGTGTACGTGTAGAAGGTTGAAGAAGTTATATGAAAGTATAGTGGAGGAAGTTATGGTACACCTGAAAGACCGGGCGGCGGTTCAACCCGAACAGGCGGAACAGGCATTCTTGAATGGCGCGCTTTCCGGCTTGATTGCCACAATCCCGATGACGATCTTCATGCTGGTCACGCAGCGTTTCCTGCCGAAGGGGCAGCACTATGACTTACCGCCGGAACTCATCACGAAAGATGTGGCGCGCAAGATGCACGCGCGCTGGCATATGAATAAGGTGGCGGTATTAGTCGCGACGCTGTTGGCACACTCTGGCTATGGTACGACGATGGGGATACTGTATGAGCCTGTCAGGCAGAGAATTCTTCTGCCTCCACCTCTGAGGGGTATCTTCTTTGGCTTTTTCGTGTGGGCAGCAAGCTATTTTGTGCTGCTTCCACTGCTGGGCATCGCTGAAACGGGCGAAAAGGAGTCGGGGCGGCGGAATCTGATGATGCTTGCTGCCCATGTTGTATGGGGATCGACGCTGGGAGTAGCAGCGCACTTTCTGCCGTTCAGGCAGGGAGAATAGTTTTGAACTGACGGTTTTATGCATGGTATTTCTACCGTAGACACGGCAAAAAAGGAAATTCATAGGGCTTCAAGACGCTTTTTGCGTTTCTGGGCCTCGAAGTGCTCAGGGTCGAGTTCCAGGGCGTGGTTGACGGCTGCCAGAGCTTCCACTTTGCGGCCCAGGATGCCCAGTACCCAGGCTTTGCCATCCCAGGCCGGGGCGTAGGTGGCATTCACGACAAGGGCGTGCTCGAAAGCTGCCAGCGCCTCGTCGTAGCGGCCCAGCATACCCAGGCATGTGCCTTTTAGATACCACGCCTCCGCGTTATCCTCGTTCAGTGCCAGCGCGCGTTCTACCGCTGCCAGCGCCTCACTGTAGCGGATGCTGGCAGCAAGCTGATGGCTGTAATCGAGCCAGAATGCTGCCTGTTGTTGCCGTTGCTCCTCTTGTTCGCGCTGCTTGCCTGCATTCTCTTCGGGAGTATTCATGATGTTTGCCTGCCTTCCTGTTGCCAGATTCCCACTACCTGCTGGTACGCTTCCCACGTGTCCACGTCATAATTTGCCAGTGTATCGCGCGCCTCGACGGTTGCTACTTCCTCTTTGTGCCGTGCAAGCACACCGCGTCCGCCCTCGTCGCCGCTCACTTGCAGCAGTTCAGGAAAAAGGCTGGCGTCAAAGAGCGTAGGATTGCCACGTTTGCCTTCGTAGAGTGGTGCGACGATGCGTTTTCCTGTCTTTTGCCGCGTGCTGATTAATGCATCGATGATCTGCGGAGTGAGCAGTGGCTGATCTCCCAGCAGAATGATTGCCCCGCTGATGGATTGTTCTGTCGATGTGCCTGTCATTTGTGCCATTAGCGCCTGTAATCCGACCCGCATGGAGGTGCTCATGCCCTGAAGGTAAGCTGGATTTTCGACGATAGTGATAGCAGAATTATTGAGATAGCTGGCAATGTGTGCGCGCACCTCATCGATCCGGTGACCAAGTACGAGGATAATGGGGCGAGCGGACGAGGCGAGTACGCTGTCAAGCACGTGAGCCAGCACAGGGCGACCTGCCAGGGGTAAGAGCAGTTTGTGTCGTCCTTCTCCCATACGGCTGGAACTGCCCGCCGCCAGAATGACGGCTGCGATTGAGCCAGTGGTAGGCATAGCGTTCATCTCCTTAGATGGTATAATGAGAAAAGTATATCAAAGAACTGAAGCGAACAATAGAGGCTTTCGTTCTCGTTACTGCGATGCTGGTCAGGAGATTGTCATACTATGCAGGATATCCGTTCTGTCGGGGAGACAGATGCTACAGTTGAGTTTGTGAACAATGATGGTGTCGAGGCTCTGGATGGCGGGACACGCGCGAAATATGAGCGCCTGCAAGCTATTTTGCGCGAGATGGGGTCGGTACTGGTGGCCTATTCGGGTGGAGTTGATAGCACGCTGCTGCTGAAGGTGGCGCATGACGTGTTGGGCGAGCGTGCGCTGGGGGCCATTGCCTCCTCTCCTGCCTATGCCGAAGAGGAGACGCGAGAGGCGATACGGGTGGCGCAGCAGTTGGACCTGCCCCTGCTCACCCTTGAGACGCACGAGCTGGAAGATGAGCGCTATGTCACCAATGATATCAATCGCTGCTACTTCTGCAAAACGGAACTTTTTAGCAATCTGGAGCCGTTGGCGAGGCAGCACAATTTGAAATATATCGCCTATGGTATCAATAAAGATGATCTGGGGGATTTTCGTCCGGGACAGCGGGCGGCGCGAGAATTTGGGGTGCGCGGGCCGCTGAAAGAGGCGGAGATGGGCAAGCAGGAGATACGGGCGGTAGCACGGATGCTGGGCATCCCTGTCTGGAACAAGCCTGCCATGGCCTGCTTCTCCTCACGTATCCCTTATGGCAGCAAAGTCGATGTCGCCACGCTGCAAATGATCTACCAGGCGGAAAAATTCCTGCGCGAGCAGGGCTTTCACCAGTTGCGTGTGCGCCACCACGGCAACGTTGCTCGCATTGAGGTTGAACGAGCCGAACTGCCGCGCCTGATTGAAGAGGAGATGAGCCGCACCGTCACCGACGGACTGCGTAAGATTGGCTATACCTATGTGACTGTCGACCTGCTCGGTTTCCGTAGTGGCAGTATGAACGAGGGCTTCTTCAAGAAGAAACGCACCTGAAGTTCCAGCGGGCTTCTCTTACATGGGAGGACAGACGATAGAGCAAAGCAGCTACGATGAGATTGCCGATTGGTACAACGAAAGCATGCAAGATGGCTCCCTGCTGGCGTACCTGGAGCTTTTCCTGCCACATCTCTTTGCGCTCATGGGGGACGTGCCTGGTCTGCGTATCTGTGACCTGGCTTGCGGCCAGGGTTATCTCTCTCGTAAGCTGGCGGAGCGAGGCGCGCAGGTGGTTGGCATAGACCTCTCTGCCAATATGCTTGCTTACGCCCGTGTTGCTGAGGAGTACGAGCCATCGGGCATCATCTACATACAAGATGATGCTCGCACCCTCGACACACAGGTCGATGCCTCCTTCGATGGCGTCCTCTGCAACCTCGCCTTGATGGATATTCCTGATCTTTATGCGACCTTTCAATCCATCTACCGCATTCTGCGTCACCAGGGCTGGTTCGTTTTCTCCATCCTCCATCCCTGCTATCTTACGTCTTACACTGGCTGGATCGGCGAAACAGATGGCAGGCTCAGCCGCAAGGTACGCGGCTACTTTGAAGAGGGTTTTCGCCTGCCGGACAATCCCTCAAAGGTGCGCAGCAAAGTGGGAGCCTACTATCGTACCCTCAGCACCTATCTCAACACCCTCCTGGACACCGGCTTTACTCTCGAACGTCTCATCGAACCTCAGGCCCCACCCGATGTTGACCCCCGCTTTCGTGGCTACCGCGAAATTCCCTCCGCCTTGATGGTGAGAGGCAGGAAGATGGCTTCATACCGTTGCACATCATAAAGGTATTATGATATAGTGGTAGAAAAATCGGTGTGTTGTAGATGCCCGAATCGATAGATAAAGTGCTTGAGGAAATCAAGGTAATGGCTGCTACTCAAGCTACATGTGCCTGCTGAAGTTTGTTCAGTTTGCCGTGATGTTCTGTTTACTCCAGAGACGGTGCGCCGGATTGAAGCATTGCACCATACTCCAGCTCCTCCAGTGAGGACTGTGCCACTTTATCATTTTAAGGAAGCGAAATCGGCTTAAAGTAAGCATTTTATAACAACGTATATTGGCGAATAGAAACGGGATAAAGAAAAGATTATGTCAGACCGTGTTATCTATCTAGACCATGCAGCGACCACGGCGCTTGATCGGCGAGTGCTGGAAGCGATGCTGCCGTATCTGACAACGGAATATGGCAATGCCAGCAGCATCTACACGCTGGGGCGACATGCGATGCAGGCGATTGATGCCTCTCGCGAGCAGGTGGCCGAGATTCTCAATTGCCGCCCGACGGAGATCGCCTTCACGGGTTGCGGCTCGGAAAGCGACAATCTGGCGATCAAGGGTGTGGCGCAGGCGGCGCAAAAGAAGGGCAATCATCTCATCACCTCGTCCATCGAGCATCACGCGGTACTGCACACCTGTCAGTACCTTGAGCGCCTCGGCTTCAAGACCACCTATCTGCCTGTTGATGGCTATGGACGAGTCAATCCTGAAGATGTGGGGCGGGCCATCACCGATCAGACAGTCCTGGTTTCAGTGATGTATGCCAATAACGAGGTCGGCACTATCGAGCCGGTTGCGGAAATCGGGCGTATCTGCCGGGCGCGTAGGGTGCCATTTCATATCGACGCGGTGCAGGCGGGTGGGGCGCTGCCGCTCGACGTGAGCGCGCTCAACGCCGACCTGCTCTCACTCTCGGCCCACAAGTTCTACGGTCCTAAAGGAACCGGCATCCTCTATATCCGGCAGGGTGTGCGCGTCTTGCCGCAGATGCAGGGCGGCTCACAGGAGCGCGGGCGGCGCGCCGGAACGGAGAATGTCGCGGGCATTGTTGGCGCGGCCACTGCCCTGCGACTGGCGTACGAGGATCTGCCGGAGATCACGCCGCGCATCACAGCCCTGCGTGACCGGCTGATTGAGGGTATCATGAAGATTCCAGGTAGCCATCTCACCGGTCATCCGAGCGAGCGTTTGCCCAACAACGCCAGCTTCTGCTTCGAGGGTGTCGAGGGCGAATCCATCTTGCTCAGCCTCGACCTGCTTGGCATTGCCGCTTCGACCGGGTCGGCCTGCACCTCCGGCTCAGCCGATCCATCGCATGTGCTGCTTGCTATGGGCCTGCCTGTCGCGCTGGCACACGGCAGCCTGCGCCTGACACTCGGCAAGGAGAACACTGAGGCCGATGTCGATACGCTGCTCTCCGCGCTGCCGGAGATTATCGAGAAGCAGCGCAGTCTTCTGGTCTGAGCCTGCTGGCATCATAGAGCTTGAAAACATTGCGGAGGCGGTAGCGTGCCGAGAGTATGTTACGTCTTCCGCCTGCGCATGTTGCTACTGCAAGGTGTGTGTTTGCAGGTTCAGCGTGAAGGAATCGAGGAGTTGAGCAGGCGCGGATGCTTGCGAAGTTGATACAGAGTAGTACTGGCCTTTGAGCGTTTGCCCATCAACTTCCATAAGCAGATATCCATGGTTAGTGGCGTCGTAACTCTCCAGTGTCACGTCTTCACCCGGAACCTGGTATGGCGTCTCGATAACCGAGCCATTCACTTTTTGCATCTTGTGCAGGTTCCAGTAGCCACCACCTCCTGCCACGATATACGGAACGCTGCGACTGTTGAGTGAGCGGGTGAAACGCTGGTAGTTATGAACGTGACCGGCGAAAACAATATCTGGTGTGCGTCTACTGGCCTGAATGGCCTGATCGAGAATATTTCCCATATAGGCGCTGCCACTGTGATAGGTATCCAGCGAGTAAATGGGGTGATGCATAGAGACGAGCAGCGCTTTGTTCTGTGGCGCGCTGCTCAGTTCCGATTGAAGCCACGCTATCTGATCGTTGTCCATCCAGCCGCCTTCCGGCACGTTTGTATACAGGCCAATGAACGTCGCAAAGGGCGTTTCCAGTGTCCAATAGACGTTGGGCTGGGTCATGGTATCACGCCCGCTGTCTCCCGCTTCGCTCGAAAGGTGTGGCTCTGTAGCGCAGAAATTCTCAACGAAAGCGGCAAGCGAGGGGACTGAGGGATTTGATGGGTCAATGTCGCCGTCATGATTGCCGGGGATGGAGAAGATAGGAGCATTGTAGTGGATATATGGTTCGTAGAATTGCGCGTAATAATCGCCTGCCTGCCCATAGTAGTAAACAACATCGCCCAGGCAGTAAAAGAAAACTGGACGGGTACTCTCGTCAGAGGCAGCCAGGTCTTCTACCATATGCGCGGCGACGATATCCTGATCTTGCGGGTCCTTGACGCCGCCAACGTCTCCCACAATATGGAAGGCGAAGCGTCCTGCTGATTGAATGGATTGCATGGTCGAAGCGGGAAGTACCTGGTCAAGGGGAAGGTGATAGGGCGATGGTCCTGTGGGTGGTGGTAAGGGTTGCGAGGGCTGTTTTGCTGCGGCTTCAAACTCGTACTGGACAACCGGTTCTGCGCGCGCTGGTATTACTTTGCCAAAGCGCCGTGTTGAGCTTTGAGGTTGAGATTGCATAATTGCCTCCTGACTTATTTAGTGAAGTTCGTGAAGAACCTCAGTAGTATATCATACCTGTCGAAACAACGCAGTCTCCTGGCCTGGGACGGTGGTCAGAAGCCGCTGCATCACCCACATCCGCGCCTCGTCCGCCTGAATGTCCACGGCGGCCTGTACCAGTGGGCCGCTCATAATGCGCGGCACCATGTAGCCGCGCAGCGGCCCATGGGTCAGCACTCGCGCCGTTATCTCCTCAAAGCGTAGAAGTTGGGGCTGGCAGAGGGCCGCCACGGCCAGGGGGTCGTGCAGGTAGGGGAGCGCGGGATGCCAGCGCGGGCGATGGCGCTGCCAGAGGGCGAGTAGTTTGTAGAGGAAATGTATCTCTGGTGAATGCTGGCGGCGCAGGTACTCAACATCGCTCTCGCGTAGCTGGCAACGCACGGTGACGTTCCAGCCGATCATCGTGATGGGGATGGGCGAATCAAGTACGATCTGGGCGGCGCGTGCATCACTGCGCACATTCCACTCGGCAAACGGCACCCCGCTCGTTCCGCCCATCATCACGAGATTTCTTATAGCCATAAACAGGTGAGGCTCTTGTTGGAGGGCGGTGGCAACGTTCGTGAGGGGGCCGAGGCAGAGCAGTGTGAGACGACCGGGGTGGGCGAGGGCCGTTTCAATAATGAGTTGCGGACCAGAGAGGGTTGTGAGCGCGGGAAGGGGTTCGCGCGGATCGAGAACGGCGGCCTGTGGAACGCCGGATGGACGGTGGCGCGGCTGGAGCGGTAGAGCAACGCCTGCTGCGACCGGTACGTCTTCACGCCCGCAAACCTTGAGCAAGGTAGCCGCCAGCCGGGCGCGGAGTGTGGTATCGCCGAAGACGGTGCTGACGCCATGCAGGACGACTTCAGGCGAGCGCAGGACGAGGGCGAGGGCCAGCGCATCATCGATGTCATCGCCGATGTCGGTATCAACCAGGATGTGATGGGTTTGTGTCACCAATTGGCTCGCTTTCTGAGAGCAATTTGTGAGAATGGCTCGTTGTCAAGCTGCCCCCTTTTATGTTACAGTGTGAAAGAAGGGATAGGTGATACATGCGCCTACCAGAATACTTCATAGATTAGATTAGCATAGCTTTGTGGACGTGGGCAACAAAGATGTTGCCGTGTTGCTTCCCACACTGATGCCGGAAGAGAAGGGGTACTAGAGAATGGATACGCTCAGACGAGAAGTGTTAACGAAACGAGTGCGTTCGGCCAGACCCTCTGGAATACGCAAATTTTTTGATATCATCAACACAATGCCCGAAGTGATCTCTCTGGGCGTGGGTGAGCCTGATTTTGTAACACCGGCACATATCCGCGAGGCCGGTATTCGCTCTATTGAGCAGGGACATACGCAGTATACTTCCAACTACGGCATCCTGCAATTACGGCAGGGAATTGCCTCCATGCTCAATCGCCGCTACGGGCTGACCTACGATCCGACCAATGAAATTCTTGTCACCGTCGGTGTCAGCGAGGGCGTCGATCTTGCCATGCGCACGCTCATTGATCCGGGCGACGAGGTGATCGTACCTGACCCCGGCTACGTGGCCTATGAGGCCGATATTCTCTTCTCGGAAGGCGTACCCGTTCCCGTTCCGACCTACGCAAAATATGACTTTGCCGTGCGCGCTGCCGAAATTGCCACTGCCGTGACACCGCGCACCAAGATGATTCTGCTGGGCAACCCGAACAACCCGACTGGAGCGGTCATTCCACGCGCCGAACTGGAAGGTATTGCGAAAGTTGCCATCGAGAACGACCTGATTGTGGTGGTAGATGAAGTGTACAGCCGCCTGGTCTACGATACCGAGCATGTGAGTATGGCGTCGCTGCCGGGGATGTTCAATCGCACCGTTCTGCTGGATGGTTTCTCGAAGGCTTATGCCATGACCGGCTGGCGCGTCGGCTATGCGGCTGCCCCTTCACATATTCTTGAGGCGATGATGAAGGTACACCAGTACGCCATCATGTGCGCGGGTACTGCCGCGCAGGAGGCGGCTATCGAGGCGCTGCGCAACGGTGAGGAGGATGTGCGGATGATGCACGACGCCTATGCGAAACGCCGCCGCATGTTCATCGATGGCCTCAACCGCATCGGTCTGCTAACCACTGAGCCGCGTGGGGCGTTTTACGCTTTCCCTTATGTGGGCGATACCGGCATGAGCGACGAAGAGTTTGCTGAGAAGCTGCTTTTCGAGGAGCAAGTGGCCGTTGTACCGGGGAGTGCCTTTGGCGCCGCAGGAAAGGGCTATGTGCGCGCTTCGTATTGCACCGCCTACGATAAACTTGAAGAAGCCCTTGTGCGCATAGAACGCTTCTTGCAGAACCATCGTTCATAAAGGGACGATATGTCGTGAAAGATGGCCTGGACATGCCCAGGCCATCTTTCAGTTACGCAGGAACTGGCCCCCATTTGGCCTGGGCACGGTCTCGTTTCAACTCGAAGAGATTCGGCTGGCCGAGCGCCCAGGAAGTGTAGTCCCAGAGTTCAGCGGCCTCTTCTCCTTTCGGCACTGTGTTGATGATCGGCCCGTAGAAGCCAACATTCGATCCCTCGAAGGCGATGGTTGGCACACCAAAGGCATGATAGCGGCTCACCGCCTCCTCGTGATCGGACAGCACATCATTAATCGTGCTCTCGTCTGCCAGAGCCTCATCGACGATTTCAGGATTGAGGCCCGCCTGTTCTGCCGCGGCCCGCAGCACGTTCAAGTCTTTCAGACTCTCTTTGCGCCCGTGTGCCGCGTCGCCCATCGCCACGTACAATCGCTCGATTGCTTCATTGCCACCCTGCCTGCGCGCCAGGGCCAGCGTACGCTCGGCTGCCCAGCTTCCATCTGTCCGGAAATTAGGGGTGGTGCCCTCCTTGCGGTTCACCACTTCCAGGCTGAAGAGGCGCCAGTTGACATCAATCGGGCGCTCCTTGCGCGCTTCTCGCACCCACAATGCTGTGCGCCATGCCAGTGGGCACAGTGGGTCAAAGTGAAAATTAATGGTGGCAGGTGCATTCGCTTTCGTAACCATCAGGTAATCAACTCTCCCTTGTTCAAGTATTGCCATTGTGTGAACTCATCACTTCATAAAGTGAAGTGATACAAAAATAGCATATGACGGAGAAAGGGGGAGTGTCAAGGATGCAGGTGCTCACAAGGAGGATACGCTTGGCGAATCACTTGCCTTGACGGCTCAGCGCCTGTGCGCTTCGCACGGTGTTGGAGGTGGGGGCTGGTTAGCGCGGCTCCTAGCCGCGCTAACCAGCCCCCACCTCCAGAAAGAGCGAGTCGCGCAGCGACGAGCCGTCAGGGGAAATCTTTCGCCAACAGTATCAGGAGAGGAAGATGTAGGCTAGACGAGCATGCTATACTCATTTATGATGCTTTTCCAGTGAAGAAGCTATAAATGGTGTTCTAATTGACATAATTAATGTGATGCCACCATCAGATGAAGGAGGTCTCAGATGGCAAGGGCAAAGATCGCTTCGACCGGTATTTGTAATTTCTGCAAAGGCGAGTTTGACAAAGGGAAAATGACCCAGCATCTCAAATATTGCAAGGCGCGGCAGGCCGCCATCCAGGCTGAGGAGACCGGAAAAGCGCGCAGACCGAAGAAAAGCAAACTGTTTCATATCCTGGTAGAGGGAAGAGAGTTTCCTATGTACTGGATGCATCTCGAAATGCCAGCCTCGCTCACGCTGATCTGGATGATTTTCTCAGAGGAGTCTGGCTGGAATGCTGCGGCCATCTAAGCGAGTTCAGGATTGGCAATATCTCCTATGTCTCAGCGACAGAAGACTTCTATGGTGACCCGTTTATGGCATTGCCCGGTGGCGAGGAAGAGGCTGGAGCCGTGCCAGCAGAGGACGAGGAGGACGAGGAGGACGAGGAGGGTGAAGAGGCAGATATCGAACTTCCCCCGGTTCCAGCAGAGATTCAGACCCGTTTTCTCGAACTGGTACAGGCTGCATTTCCAGATAAGGAAGTGGAGATCACCCCGCTAGACCTGCTGCAAAAGCTGCGAGACATTTTCACTCAGGTACTTGAGCCTGTACCGGGTGCTCCTCCTGTCTCCAATCAAACGCGAGAAGAGATACAGGAGATGCTTAAGGAATTTGATACGCAAATTATGCTCATGCGTCTTCTGCAACCGAGGGAGCTGAATATTCCGCAGGAACGCAGTATGGATATCACACTGGACGAGGCGCTTAAGGTGGGCCAGAAGTTTACCCACGACTATGACTTCGGTTCCACCACGTATCTCGGCCTGAAAGTGCTTGGGGAGCGAGAGGGTGTGGCGCATAAAGGCAGTAAGGCCATTCAGGTGCTTGCCAGGAATAATCCTCCCGTCATTCCCTGTGTAGAATGCGGCCAGCCAGCCGTTGTCTGCGAGCCGGGATACTACAGCGCCTGGGAGAGCGCGCTTTGCGAGAAGTGCGCGAAAAAGGAGCGTTCTGAGTGGTCATATGAAGAAATGCTGCCTATCGTCAACTCTCCACGGACGGGCGTGTGTGGATATACCGGTGATTAGCTCTTTCTAATACTCCCCCGGCTGCGCTGCGTTCCAGGGCAATAGAACCTGGGCGAAGAAATGGAACCCAAAAAAAGGAGACTCGAAGCGTATCTTGTATAAAGATCGTCTTCCCGAGTTAATAAGGAGGGGTTCCGTTGATGGATCACTTTGTGCTTCCTCCTGGCCCTAAAGGATTACCGTTTCTTGGCAATGTGTTTCAAATGGACCACAATCTACTAGGCTTCATACTGGACGTGCAAAGAGAATATGGACGGATGGCAACCATTCATATTGGGAGAACTCCTATCGTCCTTCTCTTCCGGCCTGAGCATATCCGCTATGTTCTGGTGGAAAATCCGCGCAATTTCACGAATCGTGAGGTTGCAGGCGGGCTCATCTTCGGCAAGCTGTTTCTCTTTTCGTTACTGACACCTATCTTCTCTGATAAAGTCGCTACAGGTTTGCGTAATCTGGTGGGAGACTGGCTGTTGACGACCGATGGCGAGTATCACGATCAACAGCGCCGCCTCCTTCAACCAACCTTTTCCAGGCGGTATGTCGAAAATTATACTGATTTGATTGTTCAGTATACTCGAGAGACGGTCGAAACATGGCGGCCTGGGATGGAAATCGACCTTGCAAGAGAGATGCAGAGCATTATTCTGCGCTTGATTTTCAAAATACTGGTCAATATCGATCTTCTTGAAGAGAAGACGGACATCGTCGGCTATATTAACACTATTATGAGCCAGCCCACCAGCATGATTGAAGGGTTATTGAGCTTGCCTCTGAATCTTCCCTTCGTCTCCTTCGGCAAACGCAATGCCGCCATCTCTAAAATAGATACGTTCTTTTACGCTCTCATTGATCGGCGTGTTGCCGGTTCTCAAGAGGTTGGGGATGTCCTCTCTACTTTGCTTGCGAGTAAGGATGAGAATGGCAACAAGATGACGAGAAAGCAGATACGCGATGCGCTTGTGTCACTGACAGCCGCCGGTCATGAAACGACAACCAACTCACTGATCTGGACAATGTACCTGCTCTCAAGGCATCCTGCGGTGTTTGAGAAGGTACAGGCCGAACTGCGAACGGTTCTTGGCGGGCGCGATCCCAGACTGAGCGATTTACCTCAATTGACCTACCTGGATCAGGTCATTAAGGAATCGATGCGCCTGTATCCCTCTGGATGGACGCAGGGGCGCTGTGCGGTTGCGGATTTTGAACTGGATGGCTATCGTTTTCCCGCCGGGACGTTGCTCATGTTCAGTCAGTGGGCGCTGCATCGAAATCCTGATATCTGGGAGGACACTGATACCTTTCGTCCAGAGCGTTGGGAGCCAGATCTGAAGCAGAAAGGACTGCAATGGGCCTATGTCCCCTTTGGGGGCGGCTCGCGCGTGTGCCTGGGCAGGTCACTTGCTCTACTGGAATTGTCCCTGATATTGCCTGTACTCTTGCAGCGCTACTTTCCACGTGTGCTGCCCGGTCATATCGTCGAGCCTTTGCCGCTCATTACGCTGCGTTCAAAAAATGGAATGCCCGTCCGGTTGGAGCCTGTACAGAACTCGCCATTGAATGTTGCTGAGAGCATTGAGGCGCGAAAAGATGGTAAGAAATGCCCTTTTGCTCATCCAATAGGCAGTTCCTGACAGGTTTTGACAAAGCGAGCTTATAGACAGGGAAGAGAGGGGATATCACGATGGCTCCCTTGCCGGAAAGACGCTGGCACAATTGGTCTGGGTCTGTAGCATGCAGACCGCAGCAAATTGCTCAGCCTACCAGTATTGAGGGGCTGGTACAGATCATCAGAGCCTGTAGCAAGGACAATCAGCATGTACGAGTAGTTGGTTCCGGTCACTCTTTCACACCGCTGGTACAAACGGATGATGTCTTGCTCTCTCTACATCACATGCGGGGCATTGAAGAGATCGATACTGAACGCGGTACGGTGACGGTGCTGGCTGGAACTCCACTTAAAATGCTGGGAGAGGTTCTACACACACATGGACTGGCGCAAGAGAATCTTGGCGGCATTGATGCACAAACTATTGCCGGGGCGATCAGTACCGGCACGCATGGCACAGGGAGACGCTCTGGCACGCTGTCTGCACAGGTAGCCGGTCTCACGCTGGTCACAGCAAGCGGTGAAGTACTGGAATGCTCAGAAGACCATAATCGTGATCTGTTTAAGGCTGCCCAGGTCTCTCTAGGCACGCTTGGCGTAATTGTCAGAGTAAAACTGCGTGTTGTACCGGCCAAACGCCTCCATTTCAGGAGCCAGCGCGAGCGTTTCGGTTCTTGTCTGACCAATTTTGAACACTACAACCAGGAAAATAGCCATTTTGAGATCTTCTGGTTTCCTCATACTTCCTGGGTGCAGGTCAAGTTTCTGAATGAGACAAATCTTCCTGTGAGCAAGAGGAGCATCCGGGGGGATTTCAACAAGGTGGTGTTAGAAAATGGTATGTACTGGCTATTGTCGGAATGTTGCCGGTTACTTCCACCGCTTTCCAGAACTGTCAGCGCTCTCTCAACAATGGCTATCATGCCTGTGAACGAGGTCAACTATAGCCAGCGCGCGTATGTAGCGCCTCGTGTGGTACGTGTGCAGGCGATGGAGTACGCTATTCCAATTGAGGATGCGCAAGCAGCGCTGCGTGAGATAGAGGCTTGCATTCGTCAGCACCGTTTCCAGGTTCATTGTCCCCTGGGATGTCGTTTTGTCCGGGCCGATGACATCTGGCTCAGCCCGGCCTATCAACGTGATTCGGCCTATATCGCCGTGCATATGTACCGGGGCATGGCTTACCAATCCTATTTCCAGCACATTGAGGAGATTTTGCAGCACTATCAGGGGCGCCCTCACTGGGGAAAAATGCATACTCTGGATGCGGCAAGGCTGGCGACCCTCTATCCGCACTGGCACGATTTTCGCCGCATACGAGCGGCCCTTGATCCACAAGGTCTTTTCCTCAACGATTACTTGCGCCAATTACTAGATGCCGATGGGCCTGTTCCTCCTGGCCCTGCTCATTCTGAAAGAGAAGCTATAACAGGGCGAGATGCTGGCTGACCGCGGGCGCGAGTAGAGGGCACTTACAGGTGGGATGCATTCGCCAGATCGTTCTCTGCCGGTTTGCGCCATGTCCAGCCAGCTCCTGTGACGATCAGGCTGAAGAGAATACAGATGAGCAGGCCGATGGGAGCGCCATAGGAGGCTGAAAGCCAGCCCGCCAGCAGATAGCCCGGCGGGATGCTTCCAGTAAAGAAGAGGATATATACGCTGATGACGCGCCCTCGTAGATGATCGGGAGCAATCGCTTGCAGCATGGTAGTAGCCATCGCGGCGAAGATCGTCTCTACCCCACCCACACTCGCGATCAGCACGAGTGAGAGAAGATAGATATGCGAGAGCGCGAAAAACGCCTCCAACACACTGAAGATCAGCGTGCCGAGCAGTATGCCGCGAATCGTGGGCCGCCGGTTGCTCCATGCCAGCCAGAGCGCCGAGACCAACGAACCAACGCCCATCGCAGCGGAGAGAAAACCAAAACCAGTTGCGCCGGCATGCAGCACGTCCGTGGCAAAGAGCGGAAGCACGACGCTGAAGTTCGCGCCGAAGAGCAATACCAGGCCCACTACCACGATCACCAGCACGACCGCAGGCGTTTTCCAGACATAATCCAGACCTTCGCGCAGGCTTTGCCATGTATTCTGCGTATTCTGCCGCCTGTTCGTCCTGTCTTCAAGCGGCTGGGCAAAGAGTTCATGAGTGCGGATCAGCGCCAGAGCCACGATCACGGCGAGAAAGCTGAGCGCATTGAGCAGGAAGAGCATGGCGACACCGCTAATGGCGATGATGATGCCGCCAAGTCCGGGACCCACAATACGCGCCAGGTTCATAAGTGAAGAATTCAGGGCAACAGCGTTAGGTAAGTCCTCACGTCCTGCCAGCTCGATAACAAACGCCGAACGTGTTGGCTGATCCAGGCAACTCGTGATGCCCAGCAGGATTGCCAGGACATAAATGTGCCAGAGTTGGATGGTGCCGGTCGCAATCAATAGCCAGAGCACGAAAGCCTGAAGCATGGCCGCAGTTTGAGTCACGAGCAAGACGCTGCGTTTGAGCCAGCGATCGGCAAAGACGCCGCCAAAGAGCGAGAAGAGCAACACAGGCAAAAATTGCAGTGCCCCTACCAGGCCAAGCTGAACGGCGCTGTGCGTCAATTCCAGCACCAGCCAGGACTGCCCGGTAGCCTGCATCCAGGTACCCATGAGTGAGATCAACTGACCAAACCAGTACAGGCGAAAATTGCGATGTCTCAAGGAAGTAAAGGCTTGTAGCAACCTTTTTGTCGGCATCACCTGTAGCGGCGTATTGATTGTGGGCATTTCCCCCTCAGGGATGCTCTCAGGAACAGGCTGTCCCTGAGAGCAAAGAGAGTCCTTTTTCATGCACGGGTCCTTCTGCTGGCGCTCAACCTTGCCATTCAATAGGTCGCGAGAACGCGCAAGGTATCGCGATGAGCAAGAATTGTTATGTTGGCAGCGCTTCCCCTATCATTGATCTGGAAGCTGAGAGCAGGTTGTCCGGCAAACTCAAACAGGATTCCAGGTGTGCTCAGCCAGCGAGGATGTTGCTCCATGAATTGACGTGCCTGGGGATGAGACCAGTAGACTATCTGGTCGACTGAAGGCAAGTCGCCCTGAGAACAGACATTCTCTCCACAATGCTGGCAAGACCAGCGAATCCAGAAAGAGTATGGCAGAGAGGACGAGGTAGTTTCTTCCGTCGCTGCGTTCGTTACCTCTAAAGAGGTAGGATGGCCGCACCACGGGCAGGGCTGATTGCCTGAGCGCAACGCCTGTAACACCAGTTCTGACAGTCCATGCATGGTACGTTTCCAGGCCGGGCGAAATGTTCGTAATCTTCCTAACGATACCAGCCCCATGCTGTGGACGGTATCGAGACCATATCTCTGCGAGCAGCCAGGACAGCGCGCATGGAGGTTGAAACTTCCCTCAGCCGTCTCGAAAAAGCTGCCCTGAAGGCGATGGCGACCGCAGTACGAACACCACACGCTCGTTTCAAACCAGTTGCCGTTGTTCTCATGGACTGCTACCACCCCGAAGGAAGCAGCTTCCTGATACAAAGGGCCACTGAGCACTGCGCGCAGTTGACGTCGTACCCGGTGTAGTCGTGTGTCCAGTGTGCCAACAGAGATGCCCAGTCGCTCCGCCACCTCATTGTGAGGGAGTTCAAGCAGGTGACACATCTCCACCATCTGGCGTGCCTGCTGTGGTAAGTAGCTCATTGCATGATCGAGTAGTCGCGCCAGTTCCTGCTGGTTGAGCAGTTCAAGTGGATCGGATGCAGAGGAATCCAGGAGACTGGCGGGAAGAGATGTATCATCCTCCCCTGAAGTGAATTCATTGTCCTGAACTGTTCTTGAGAGAGGAAGCTGCCTGAGCAGATTGTTCTGCTGTCTCTGAGCATAGCGTCGGCAGACATTGCGACAGATTTCATCGATCCAGAGATGAAAACCGGAAGGAGCAGTGAGCCGTTCCAGATGGCTCCAGGCTTCGAGCAATGCTTCCTGAACGATATCATCGATGGCAGAACTTTCTACGCCTCGTGCCCGTGCAATACGAGCAAGGCGCTGGCGTGTTGCCGTCAGTATACCAGATTGATCGCTCAGTAAAGCGGATTTGAGTCGCTGGTATTCTCCTGGCAAACTCTGTTGTTGCACGTCGTCAAAGGTTTCCGGCATAACAATCTCCCGTTCATTCATTTCACCTCCATCATATCACCTCAATATCCTTTCTCTTACACAATTTTTTGCAGATTGTGAGGGATTTCTTGAACAACAAAAACTCTTCACGGGAAAAGAAATAAAATCCCAAAAATTACTGTAAGGATTGGGCTGTTGAAGTGATGAGAGAGCAGAAAATGGTGAGGACGCGAAAAATCGCAGCCATCAGCAGTAGGGACAGATATTGTTTCAACGAATGGAGGGAAACATGTAATGGAATGCCTGTTTTGTCAGATTCAGCAGGGGCAGGTTCCTGTTCCAGGCGGCTTCATCTATGAAGATGAACTTGTCTGTGCCACGCACTACTCTTACGATACGATGCCAGTCTACCTGGGTAACCTCGTAGTGCAGACAAAGAGGCACGCGCCGACTTTCGCAGATCTTACTTATTGTGAGGCCCGTGCTGTGGGGCTGTTGGTGACACGGTTGAGCCGGGCGCTCAAGGCTTGTGTGGGTGCCGAACGCAGTTATGTAGTCTTTTTTGGTGAAGTAGTTCCTCACCTCCACGTTTTCGTCACCGCCCGCTATCCAGATACACCGCCGGAATACTGGCGCTCGAATATCTCTGCCTGGCCCGATGCTCCTAGAGGCGGGCCAGAGGAGGTTAGCGCTCTGTGTGATAAACTTCGAGCTTATCTAGCACAGACAGTTTAGCTCATCATTACGATTGTGAACATTTGAAAGGAAGCTATCTTCATGAACAACGCACCGATGAAACCGAGAATCCTCGCTCTGCTCTCCTTTGCTCGGCAGCAGGAGCAGCAGCTTGTAGACGGACTCAGCGAAGCTGAGCGGAATGCGATGGGCACGCCGGATGCCTGGGCTGCTAAAGACTTTCTGGTCAATATCATGCGCTGGAAGCAGTTGCAGACTGAAAAGCTGGCTGCCGCAGTACGCGGCGAAACGCCTCCTGCCTGGCGCGATATGCAACTGGTTCACCAGATCAACAACGAGGCGTTCACCCGCTACCAGGCATATTCTTTTCAGAACGTACTGGCGGAATCTGAGCGCATTTTCAACGCCTTCATTGCGCAGGTTGAGAGCATGAGTGAAGAGGAACTGACGGATGCTCAGCTTTACGATTGGCAGGAAGGAGAGCCGCTGTGGGAAGAGACGCTGGGTAACGGTCTCTGGCATCCATGCAGCCAGATGACGGCCTTTTATCTCCAGCGTGGGGATAGGCAAGCCGCCCTTCACCTGCAAGAGGCGCTGCTGATGGCTGCGCGCCAGGCTGAACTACCACCTGAAGAACTCGCTGTTTGTATCTATAACCAGGCCTGTTTCTATGCCACGAATGGCTGGCCCGATAAGGCGCTGCTGCTCCTGCCGGAGGCAGTGCGACTCCGACCAACTCTTATCGAATGGTCGAAACACGACTCCGACCTGGATTCGTTGCGCAGCGATTCAGCTTTCGAGGCAATCTACCAGGACTCTTCGCTGGCAGCGAAAGCGCCGGTGAGCAGCCTCATCAGCCCGCGAGCACTCTATGCAAGCAGCAACACAGAGCGACCACCCATAATCATCGATGTGCGCGGCGCGAGCGAATTTGCCGCCGGTCATGTGCAGGGCGCCAGGAATATTCCGTTGGGCCAGCTTGCCAGGAAGCTCCAGCAACTTCCGGCAGATCAGCCCATTGTGACGTATTGCAATATGCATCATCCTGGTGAGTCACGCGGTGAACGTGCTGCGGCACTCTTACGCGAACATGGCTACCAGGCGCAAACAATAGATGGCGGCTATCCGGCATGGAAGGAAGCCGGTCTGCCGGTGGAAGAACCATTACAAGCCTGAAAAAGTCACTTTCTCTCGATTTCATTCGAAGCGTTGGCGATTTCAAGCATGCGCTCGCCCAGCCGCTGCAAGGCATCGCGTAGTTCAGGAGGATGATGGATGGCGAACGGGAGGTTCAGCGCCATCAGGTAGCGTGCCATACCCTCGATATCTTCGTACTGCTCCTGAAACAGCACGCCTGTAACGGTAGGTGTCAGCGTGCCATAAGATGCTGGGATCTTTTGCCGCACGGTAGAGAGGTCTGCTTGAAACTCGACTTCTATCTGTACGCCTTCTGGCTTATATTTCTCGCGCAGAAACGTCTCAAAATCGAAATCCTCTGTCTTGTCAAAGGTTTCATCAAGTACCTCTAACTTCTGGATGCGATCTAAGCGGAAGACGCGATATCCCAGGCGCAAGCAGCAGTAGCCGATGAGATACCAGCGTCCTCTCCAGCCGGTCACGCCATACGGCTCGACCCTGCGGTGCGTGTCCTCATGGTGATACGAGCGATAATCGATGGCAATGCGTTGTGAAGCGTGAATGGCTGCGCTCAGATCGATCAGCAAAGAGGCGTCAGGTCCCGCTTGCTGTTCGTGTGGCACGAGAACAAGGTGTGCAGAAACAGCCTGCAAACGTTCTCGTGCTCGCATTGGCAGCACGCGCGAGACTTTCGCCAGAGCGCCCTCGATGGCTACGGGAGATTGTCCGATCTCCAGCCAGGAACTTGCCAGCAATCCCAGCATGATTGCTGTAGCCTCTTCTTCCGTAAACAGCAGCGGAGGCAGCTTGAAGCCGGGCCGCAGCCGGTAGCCGCCGTGACGACCGATGGTGGCCTCGATAGGAATGCCCACATCCTGGAGATGCATGATGTAGCGGCGTACCGTGCGCACATCCGTCTCCAGTCGAGCAGCGAGTTCAGGGCCGCTCATAGCTCCCCTGGACTGGAGCAATTCGAGTACAGTCAGCACGCGGCTGGTGGGATGATACATACTTGCAGCCCTTTCCTCGTCGTAAGACAATATTTCTTCACGAGACTGCTCACCGTAGGTAAGCAGTCTCGTGAAGCAGGCTCCGGTTAGCACTCGCTGTGGCCGCAGTTGTAGCATTTGCGGCAGCCTTCTTCATAGACCATCGTGTTGTTGTGGCATTGCGGGCAGAGATTGCCGGTAACGCTGAGATGGCTGAGGCTGAGCGGACCTGACTCGCTGTGGATGCCGTTGCCTGTGTTCTCACGCTCGAAGGCTTTGCCGTTTGTGCTTAGAGTGAAGCCGGAGCCGTTGCTGACAGCCTTTTCCGCGTCTTGCTTTTCCAGTCCGTCGATGTGCATTTCCAGCGCACGGGCGACGGCGTCGGGCAGGGAGCGGACCTGCTGCATGCCGAAGCCGACGGAACGGCTGCCGCCGATGCCGCGCAGTTGCTCGGCGATGACCTTGATGCGATCCGTCTGAGAGAGCGGGCTGAGGATGCGCAGGTTCAGCGAGATCAGGCGGCCCAGAGCTTCCGCTAGCGCCGCAATGTCGCTTCCGGCCTTGCCGACGTTGACGAACACCTCGAACGGCCCATTCTCGTCGCTGTTGATAGTGATATTGACTTTGCCCTCCGGCGCGCTAATGTGGCGCGTGTAGCCATGCGTCACCTCCGGCACCGGTTTGATGCCCTGCTGGATGGAAACGACAGGCTCAATCATCACTGCCTGTTCCTGTTGTGCTTGCTGTTCTTGCGGCTCGGGTTTCTTCTCCTCAATGTGCGAGAGCACGCCGATGCGCGAACCGTCACGCATATAGGTGATGCCCTTGCAGCCCAGTTCGTAGGCCAGCCTATAGAGCTTCTGCACGTCCTCGACGGTGTGGCTATTCGGCGCGTTCACCGTTTTGCTGATGCTGGAGTCGGTGTAGCGCTGGATGGTGGCTTGCACGCGCACGTGTTCCTCCGGCGTCAGATCGTTGGCGGCAACGAAGTAGCCCGGCGTCGGCTCGTTGGGATGCTCGTCGCGCCACTGCTGGAGCAGCGGATGGTACAGAATGTGCTCGCCCGTGCGGTCGCGGCGCACCATGGCGAAGTCATAAACCGGCTCGATGCCCGAACTGACGCCCGCCAGCAGGCTGGTCGTCCCTGTCGGTGCCTGAGTCAGCAGCACGGCGTTGCGAATGCCTTGCTTTTTGATCTTCTCCTGAAGAGCCTTCGGCAGCCGCTTGATGAACTGCCCCTGCATATACTTCTCACGATCAAACTTGGGGAACGCTCCCTTCTCTAGCGCGATATCCGCCGAAGCCTCGTAGGCTGCGTCACGGATTGTGGTATAGATACGCTCGATGATCGGAAGCGACTCCTCGCTGCCATAGGCCACCTGCATTTTCAGCAACGCGTCGGCCAGTCCCATCGTCCCCAGGCCCGTGCGCCGCGTCCCAAGCTGCGCCTCGCGATTCTCCTCAATGAAGTACTCGGTAGCATCGATGACGTTGTCCAGGAAACGCATAGCAATCTTGCTCACCTCGGCCAGTCGCTCCCAATCCATCTCCCCATTTTCCGCAAATGCTGAAAGGTTTATCGCGCCTAAATTACAAACGCCCCAAGGTGGCAGGCCTTGTTCACCGCAATTGTGGAGTACAATTCCATTGCCAATGAAACGATTACTCACTGGCTCCGTCAAATCGTAAACTTCCTCTTCACCTTCTGGAGTAAGGCTCTCGAAAGTGGCAAGGAAGTTCTCACGATGTGGCCCACATGACAAACCGGAAAGTGCGTCTTCAAGCTTGCCCTGTTTCTCAACAGTGAGAAAGCCAATCTGCTTTGCGAAAGTGATCAGGTTGCTGCGAGAAATCACGAGATCATGATATGCCTGTGTATTGTATGAGGCTCTTCCACTCTTGCCATCCGGCAATTCTCGTACTGCTGCTCTGCGGCGATTCTTATAGATGTGCGATGCAATACCGAAATTCAGCAGTAAGCACTGTACCCCTTCAAGAAGTTTCTCGCTGATCGAGGTCAACCGCACTGAAAAGCTCTTTTCTGGTGTGCCCTGCACTGAGCCACCTGCTGTGAAGAGTGCAGAGAGGAAACCCTTCTGCATCGCGTGCGATCCCCGCAACACTGAAGGCGGAACTTGCAACTTGTTTTCGCGCAGTTCGGGGTCGACGAAGCGCATCAGCCGCGTAGATTCGATACGCGACTCGTTTCTTTCCTCGATTTTCTGCACACTGACAAGATACTCCCGATTGCGCTGCTTCACTTCTGGTACTGCCAGCAGACGATTGACTGTCTCAGCAAAGTGTGGGGCAATTGCTTGCTCGCAACCAGAGAATGAGAGTGTTATTGCGCCCTCGCGTCTCGTGTTCATATAGCCATCACCGATGAGCCAGCCTAAGACACGTCCCAGGTCTTCACTCCCAGAGGTTCCGAATCCTCCTTCACCGTTGAGTAAGACTATCTTCTCTCCCGGAACAAGGTCACCTGCCTCTTTCCAGCCCCTACCTGTGAGCACCCTGTGGTCTTTCGTGAGCCGTACCGTGTAGCCTTCTGTTGTTTGCAGACGATATACAGGTTTGACACCGGTTGAGAAGACATGGGTCGCTTGTCTCGTGGTCACAGTCTCACCCACCGATGAGACGACGGTAATGGGTTTTCCATGCTCTGCCAGTTCACGAGCAGTGAACAAGCCCTTATCAGTATAGATGAGTGTATCGCCTGTCACGCACGGATTCACGCAGCGAATATCTTCATAGTACCATGTATTCGATAGCTTGTTGTACCTGTCCATGAAGACGACACCGGGTTCGGCGGATTCCCAGGCGGATTTGCAGATCAGGTCCCAGAGATAACGGGCGCGGATGGTTTTCTTGACCTCGCCGTTCCAGACCAGGTTCCAGTCTTCATCGTTTTTGACTGCCTCCATGAAGCGGTCGGAGACGCAGACGGAGAGGTTGGCATGCTCAATCTTGCCCTCTGTACGCTTGACAGTGATGAACTCCTCTATGTCGGGGTGGTCGTCGTTGAGCATGAGCATAAGAGCTCCTCGCCTCGAACCCCCCTGCTGGATCACATCTCCGGTCGCAACAGAATACAACTGCGCCCAGGAGCAAGGGCCGGAAGCGGTGCCGTTGACGGTCTTGATGTAGGAACCACGTGGGCGCAGCGTGGAGAGGTTGATACCGACGCCTCCGCCGCGTGCCATAATCTCTGTCATGGTCTTTAGATTATCAAGGATGCCCTGGCGGCTGTCTTCGGGGCTAGGGATGACATAGCAGTTGTAAAATGTGACCTGGTGGCCTGAGCCGGCACCGGCGAGAATGCGTCCGCCGGGGACGAACTGGAAGTTGTCCAGCGCCTCGTAGAAACGCTTTTCCCAGTAAGCACGCTGCTCTTCCGTTGGCTCTACGGCGGCGATACCTCGCGCCACTCGCGCCCAGAGTTGCTCTGGATAGAACTCCAGCGGCTGCCCGGAGGCGTCTTTGAGCGAATATCTATCCATGAAGACTTTCTGGCGAATGCCTTCTAATTTCGTCTGCTTCCGGGAATCCATAGCGGTCTGGACGGGAGATTGCTTCTGTTGCTCCACCATCCTGTGTTGCTCCTTTATTGAACTTTTCTACACGATAATGAAATAGCCTTTTTGCGCGCTTGCAGGCATACCAGGGTGGTAGGCTTCTCGTCCGTGTTTGTCCTACCACACACCAGTATACCTGTAAAAACGGAGATTGGCAAGGGTTTTGGCACAACATCTTGATTTTCTAATGTTGCTGGACACAATATATTGATTTTACCGGATGATGGGCCTCGGACTGTGGTATGATAGGAGCAAACAAGGGGAACAATGCCCGGCATAGTGCCGGTGTCATCATATCTTAGCGGAGGACGTATGCACGCTGAAATCATTTCGTGTGGTACTGAATTACTACTGGGCCATATTACTGATACCAATGCAACTTACCTTGCCCGGAGCCTTGCCGCTCTGGGCATAGATCTCTACTTTGTCTCGCAGGTTGGCGATAACCAGGGGCGCGTCGTGGAGACGCTCAAACGGGCCTGGGAGCGTTCCGATCTGATTATCATGACGGGCGGGCTGGGGCCAACGGAGGATGACCTCACTCGTGAATCGATCAGCGCCCTGTTGGGCGAGAAGATGCAGGTAGACGCCGGATTGGAAGAAGAATTGCGGGCGACGTTCGCCAGACGCGGTGCTCAAATGCCTGAACGCAACGTCAAGCAGGCCACGCTCATCCCTTCCGCGCAGGCGCTGCCTAATCCTCGCGGCACCGCACCCGGCTGGTGGGTGGAGAAGGATAACCATATTATTGTGGCGATGCCCGGTGTGCCGCGAGAGATGTATCGCATGTGGGAGGAAGAGGCCATTCCGCGCCTGCGCCCTTATACCGGCGGCGTGATCTTCACCCGCCTGCTGCGCGTCTCCGGCCTCGGCGAGTCTACCGTCGAGGAGCGGCTGCAGGCGTTGCTGCATAGTGCTAACCCGACCATTGCTACCTATGCCAGGCCCGACGCGGTAGATGTGCGTGTCACAGCGAAAGCCGGGACGGAGGAAGAGGCCGAGCGCCAGGTAGGCGAGGTGGAGGCGCGGGTGCGGCAGATTCTCGGCTATCATATCTTTGGTACTGATAAAGATACGCTGGCGGGCGTGGTTGGCAAGCACTTGCAGGAACGCCAGCAGTGGGTGGCCGTGATGGAGTCGCTGACGGGCGGCATGCTCTCAAGCGCCTTGACGGATGAGCCGGGGAGTTCCAGGTACTTCATCGGCGGCGTGGTGGCGTACAGTCCCGACATGAAGGCGCAGATGGGTGTGCCACGCGAAACTATGGCGGAACATGGCACAGTGAGCGAAGAGGCGGCGCGAGCAATGGCCCACGCCGTGCGCTGGAAGCTCGGCGCGGATTTCGGTATCGGCATCACGGGCGTTGCTGGCCCTGGACCAGAGGAAGGCAAGCCGGTTGGCACTGTCTATATCGCTATCGAGGGACCGGAAGGGGTCGTTACCGACATGGGTCCTGGCTGGCGCGGGAATCGCGAAGATCATAGGCGTATGGCAACCTATGCCGCTCTCAATCTGTTCCGGCTTCATCTTGAAGGTGTCAAACAGGGCTTGTGAGAATAAAGGATAGTAGCAATGTTTTCAAATCTTCCACAGGAGACGCGGGACGAATTGCAGGAGCTTGCGCGCAGCTATGGGCAACCTGTAGCACACACGGCAGAGCTTGTACCGGGAGCGCTGGCCGATCCGCTTAACAGTACAGACCGTTATGGTGAGGTCTGTATGGTCGTGCGCCGACCATCTGGCAAGTTGCTTACCATGACAAAGACATTCTATCCGCGAGGGGTTTATCGCCTGCCGACAGGGGGCATCAATCATGGTGAGCGTATATTAGATGCTTTGCTGCGTGAAACCTATGAAGAGACGGGGCTTCAGGTCGAGGTGCGCCGCTTCCTGGCTGCCATAGCGTATCGGGAGGCGCAGGCGGATATGCCCCGCTTCTACACCTTCGCGTTTTTGCTTGATGAGATGGGCGGTACGCTTGGCGCAACAGACCTGCATGAACGCATAGAGGATTATCGTGAGATTGAGCCTGCCGACCTGCTAACAATGGCGCGGCAGTTGGACTCACTTGGAGCCGTTTACAGCACCGAACTGCGTGGGAATCTGGATGCCTGGGGCCGCTTTCGTGCCGTCGTTCATCGTCTTGTTGGTGAGGCATTGCTGGGGAAAACGCCCGCATACTGGCAATAGAGGAATAAGGCAACCCGTTGGCCTTGTTGTGCATAGTATGCAAAGGTGTGTTATGATGAGGGCATGAATTGTATCGCGCTGGCCCGACGAGGAGAGCAGAATTGAGGCATTATGTATACAGACCCTGGTGAGTATGCTGACTATAATGATAATCCCTACGAAACCGATTATGCTCATCCTTCGTATTATCAATCGGATGCGCCAGTTGCTCGTTCTGCTCAACCTGTACACCCCCTTGATCTGTCCGATCCGCTAGATCAGCATGACACGTATATTGACCCTGGAAATAGTCCGCCAGCCAGCAATGGATATCAGCAGGCGTTGATGTCGGAGTATCGCGGGCCGTCAAGTCTGGAGGGTTATACCGTTGACGCGGGCGCGGAACAGCGCGAGGCGGCGCAGCGAGGGCAGGCGGAGGGGAGAAAGAGCCGGAAAGGGCTGCTGGCGCGTCTCGGTGGTCTTGGCGCTACAATTGGCGCGCTGCTGCTCAAACTGAAAAGCCTGGCCTTCCTGCTCAAGTTCGGGTGGGCGGGCATCACCGCTGTCGCCTCTGTGGCTATCTATGCCTTCTTTTTCGGCTGGCCCTTTGCCATTGGACTTGTTGCCATGCTCTTCATTCATGAAATGGGGCATGCGCTGGTTATGAAGCTGAAGGGTATTCCCGTTGGTGGTCTGATCTTTGTGCCGATGCTGGGCGCGGCGGTGATTATGCGTAATATGCCGAGAAATGCGCGAGACGAGGCCGAAGTGGGGATTGCCGGGCCGATAGCGGGCGCGCTGGCGGCGGGAGTCTGTCTCTTCCTGGCGCAGCAAAGCCCCGGCGTTCAGACGATCTGGGCGCCGCTCGCCTACTTTGGCTTTTTCATCAACCTTTTCAACCTGATTCCGGTGGTTCCCTTCGATGGAGGACGCATCGTGGCCGCGATTGATAAGCGCATGTGGCTGGTAGGTCTGGTGGGTCTGGCTGCCTACTTCGGCTGGTCCTGGCTCAACGGTGACTTCTCCATCTGGCTGCTATTCTTCCTCATCCTGGCCGCGACGCAGTACTGGTCGCGCCGTTCTATCCCCGACACGGAGGAGGGGAAGGCATACTACAATGTCTCTCTCAAAGAGCGCATCTTCATAGGCGTGCTCTACTTCGGTCTCGCGGCCCTGCTCATCCTGGGTATGACCGTCTCGCGTGGGTTGATGTTCTATTATGGTGGGTAGCAAGGATGTTCTGACCCGGAGGAGCGCAAGAAACCAGGGCGGAGGGAAGCTCACGCCCTTCAATTCTTCTCTACTCCGACGATAGTAACCTATTTCGTTCTTACCTCCACTCCGGCCATCTTTTCCAGCACTTTCAGGACGGAGGTGTAGTCGTCGCGGCCAAAGCCTTCGGCGCGTGCCATATCATACATCTGGCGCGTGAGGGCGGTCATGAGCAAGGGTGTTTTGTTTTCAGAGCCGAGATCGAGCGCGAGGCCCAGGTCTTTGTAGAGCAGATCGGTCATGAAGCCGGGCTGGAAGCTGCCGTTGAAGGCGCGCAGGGGAAACTGGTTGGAGAGCTGCCAGCTCGCGCCAGTGCTCACGCCGATGATTTTTGCCATCGTCTCCACGTCCGCCCCGGCCTTGACGCCCAGCACCAACGCTTCGGCGGTGGCGGCGGCGATTGCACCGGTCAAAATATTGTTGGCGATCTTCACCACTTCGCCTGAGCCGCCTGGCCCGACGTAGAAAATATTCTCTTTTTTGCCCATTGCTTCCAGTACCGGGCGCGCCTGCTCAAATACCTCTTTCTCCCCGCCAACCATGATGGTCAGCGTGCCTTTGATCGCGCCCTGCGAGCCGCCGCTGACCGGGGCATCGAGGAAATGGACGCCGCGTGCAGCAGCTTCTTGCGCCAGCTTCCGGCTCATTGAGGGGGCAATGGTGCTCATATCGATGATAATCAGTCCCTTGCGCGCACCTTCTAAGATGCTCTGTGGCCCGCTCACTACTTCCTCAACCTGTGGCGAGTTCGGCAGCATGGTGATCACGATCTCTGAAGCCATAGCTACGGCTCGCGGCGAAGGAGCCGGGTGCGCGCCCGCCTGAAGCACCTCCTGCACTTCCGGCTTCTCTGGATGACGCGCGAAAATCGTCACCTGGTGTCCCGCTTTCAGCAGGTTCAGCGTCATGGGTCGGCCCATGACGCCTATGCCGATAAATCCAACTTGCATAGCTTTCTATCCTATCCTTTCACTTTATTCTTGAAATCACTCCATCTCCACGACGACCGCGCCGCCTTTGACGACATCGCCCTCCTGAAAGTGGACGCGGCGCACTGTACCCTGGTATGGAGCGGTAATGGTATGTTCCATCTTCATCGCGCTCAGAACCACCAGCACCTGTCGCTGCTCCACCTGCTGGCCGTCGCGCACCTGCACCTTCACAATCGTTCCCGCCATCGGCGCGGTCAGCATTTTTTGCGCACCCCCTGCCGAGGCACCGTGCGCGGCTCGCTCTACCTGCGGCGGCTGTTTGCGCTGTAAGCGATACATCTGCCCGCTCAGGAAGACCGCAGTCTCTTCGGGGGTGCGCTGCACATAGGCCCTCACCTGCTCAGGCCCGCGTCGCAGCAGCATCATATCGTTTTTAGCAGCAGTATACGCTATCGTCTCGGCTGGCTGCCCGTCCACCTGCACGCTCCAGGTTCCCTTCAGGTCTTGTCTCGATTGGATGGCTACGCGATGTTCCTCATCACCATAGCGGTAGGTGGCGTAGACGTTCTCTCCAATCATACGCCATGGCCCCAGCGTTTTCCAGAGGTTGCGCGACACGGCCTCTGGCAGCGCGTTATCATGGGAGATATCAGGCCGGGTTTCGCCTGCGATGTCACGTAAGGCGGCGGCAATGAGCGCATCGCGCAAAGAGCGCTCATTCTGCCGCACGTTGTCGTCGATCAGGTGCTGCTCAAGCAAGAAGTTGGTGTAGGTCTCGCCCTGCTGGAAGGCGTGATTTTGCGCGATGTCATAGAGCAAGGGGGCGTTGGTTGTGACGCCAAAAACGGCGCTCTGTTCCAGCGCGTCACACATGCGCGCGATGGCTGCCGGGCGATTTTCGCCATAGACGATCAACTTGGCGATCATCGGGTCGTAGAATTGCGTAATCTCGTCGCCGCTCTCGATGCCGGAGTCGACACGAATGCCAGGTCCCTGCGGCTCGTGAAAAAGGGTGACTGTGCCGGTAGAGGGAAGAAATTGCTGTGCGGGATTCTCGGCATAGAGCCTCATCTCGATGGCATGGCCGCGAGGAGAAATATGCTCCTGTGTCAGGCCAAGCGGTTGGCCTGCCGCGATGAGCAACTGGTGGCGCACAAGGTCAAGGCCCGTAACCAGTTCCGTCACGGGATGCTCGACCTGCAGGCGGGTATTCATTTCCAGGAAGTAGAATTGCCCGTCAGTGTCCAGCATGAACTCCATTGTTCCGGCGTTGACGTAGCCAGCAGCCTTTGCTATCCGCACAGCCGCCTCGCCCATTTTTGCGCGCAATTCAGGGGTCAGCGCGATGGAGGGGCTTTCTTCGACGATCTTCTGATGGCGGCGCTGGATCGAACATTCGCGCTCGCCCAGAGAAATGAGGTTGCCGAAGCGATCACCCAGTATCTGTATCTCGACGTGGCGCGGCTGCCCGATCAGCTTCTCAAGAAAGACGGTGCTATCGCCAAAAGCGGCCAATGCCTCGCGCTGCGCGCCCGCTAATTGGTCGAGAAACTCGCTCTCCACGTGTACCTCGCGCATACCCTTTCCGCCACCCCCAGCCGAAGCCTTGATGAGGAGTGGGAAGCCAATGCGCTCTGCCTCGCGCAGCAGCACAGACTCTTTCTGGCTCTCCCCGTTGTAGCCCGGCACGGTAGGAGCGCCCACCGATTGTGCCAGTTTCTTCGCCTCGATCTTCGACCCCATCAGGCGCATAGCAGCCGCCGGTGGCCCGATGAACACAATATCTGCCTGCTCGCACGCCTCCACAAAAGCCGGATTTTCCGATAGAAAACCATAGCCGGGGTGAATCGCCTCCGCGCCACTTTTTTTTGCGGCCTCAATGATGGCCTCAATGCACAGGTAGCTCTGCGCGGCGGGAGCGGGGCCGATATAATAGGCTGCGTCCGCCTCCCGCACATGCTTCGCGTTGCGATCAGCCTCCGAATACACAGCCACTGTGCGTATTCCCATCTGCCTGCACGTCGCCATAATGCGAACGGCGATTTCTCCCCGGTTGGCAATTAAAACTTTCTTGAACATCTCCTCATACCTGATCTCTTCCATGTAAAGGATACTGGCTTTCTCACATTGTTCACTTTTTGCTGTCGCTTGTCAAGCTGAACTGAATGAAGCAGGCGGTATTACAGAAGAGAATCAGGTTGGTTTTGATTATTGTGTCCAGCTCGGCTTTCGCTTCTCTAGAAACGCTTTCAAGCCTTCCTGTCCCTCCTCGCTCACTCGTAGGGTGGCAATCGTTTCCGCTGTGTAGCGCCGGGCTGTATCGTGGTCCACATGCCCGACGTTGAGGGCCAGAGCTTTGCAGGCCCGCATGGCTTGCGGGCTGCTGCTGAGGAGTTCGTTGACAACGTTTTCAACCGCCGCGTCGAGTTCTTCCAGCGGCGTGACGATGTGGGCGAGGCCGATCTCGCGGGCGTAGGCGGCGCTGAAACGCTGGCCGGTGACAAAGAGGACGCGGGCATGTGTCTCACCGATTTTGCGCACGACGTAGGGTGAGATGACGGCGGGGGCGATGCCGAGCTTTACCTCGCTGAAGGCGAAGCGCGCGCTTTCGGCAGCGACGACGATGTCGCAGACTGCGACCAGGCCGCAGCCACCGCCCATAGCGGTGCCGTTGATACGTCCAATGACGGGGCAGGGGAACTGGTTGATGGTGTCGAACAGGTCGGATAGTTGCAGCGTGTCTTCCAGATTCTGCTCCTGCGTAAAGTGTACCGCCGCCTGCATCACATTCAGGTCAGCCCCCGCGCTGAATGACTTGCCTTCGCCGCTTAAGATCACCCCATGCAGCCGCGTATCGCTACTCAGGGTGGTGAAGGCAGCCTTGAGGTCGGAAATAAGCTGCGCGTTGAAGGCATTGTGCACTTCAGGACGGCGCATAGTCACGGTGGCGATCCTGCCCTGGTAGCTGTGTTCAACGCTGACATGGGTGTAGTCGCTCATATCTGCTCCTTATGTTTTCTTATAGCCATTGCTTGCTTTTTTACATACGGAAGACACCGAAAGGCGTTTCGGGCATGGGTGCGTTGAGCGAGGCCGCGATGCCGAGGCCCAGCACGGCGCGCGTATCGCGGGGGTCGATGATGCCGTCGTCCCACAGGCGAGCGGTGCTGTAGTAGGGGTTACCCTCGGCTTCATATTTCTCAAGGATGGGGCGCTTGAACTCGGCCTCTTCCTCCGGCGACATCTGTTTGCCGCTCACTGTTGCCAGTACGCTTGCTGCCTGTTCGCCGCCCATCACCGAGATGCGGGCATTGGGCCACATCCAGAGCTGCCGGGGCGAGTAGGCGCGCCCGCACATGCCGTAGTTGCCCGCGCCGAACGAGCCACCAATGATGACGGTGAAGCGCGGCACGGGCGCGTTGGCGACGGCCATCACCATCTTCGCGCCGTCTTTGGCGATGCCGCCGTTCTCATACTGCTTGCCCACCATGAAGCCGGTAATGTTCTGCAAGAAAATGAGCGGCGTCTGTCGCTGCGCGCACAGTTCGATGAAATGCGTGGCCTTGAGCGCGCTTTCCGAGAACAGAATGCCGTTGTTGGCGATGATGCCAACCGGGAAGCCCATCAGGCGGCCAAAGCCGCAGACCAGCGTGGTGCCGTAAAGCTGCTTGAATTCGTGGAACTGACTGCCATCCACAATACGGGCAATGACCTCGCGCACGTCGTAGCTCTTGCGGTTGTCGCGGGGGACGATGCCGTACAGTTCGGCGGGGTCGTAGCGCGGCGGCTCCGGCTCGCGAATCTCCCAGGGGATATATTTGCGGCGGTTGAGGTTGGAGACGATGCTGCGCACAATCGCCAGCGCGTGTTCATCGTTGAGGGCGTAGTGATCGGTGACGCCGGAGATGCGCGAATGCACGTCTGCTCCGCCCAGTTCTTCCGCGCTCACCTCCTCGCCCGTCGCGGCCTTGACGAGCGGCGGGCCGCCCAGGAAAATGGTGCCGTTGCCGCGTACAATCACCGTCTCATCGCTCATGGCCGGGACATACGCGCCGCCTGCCGTGCAGGAACCCATCACGGCAGCGATCTGCGGGATGCGCTGGCTCGACATGCGGGCCTGGTTGTAGAAGATGCGCCCAAAATGCTCGCGGTCGGGGAAGACATCGGCCTGCAAGGGGAGAAATGCGCCGCCCGAATCCACCAGATAGATGCAGGGCAGGTGGTTCTGCTCGGCGATCTCCTGCGCCCGCAAATGTTTCTTCACCGTCATCGGGTAATACGTCCCGCCCTTGACCGTCGCATCGTTGGCGACAATCATGCATTCCTGCCCTTCGACCAGGCCAATACCCGTCACGATGCCCGCCGAGGGGGCCTCATTCTCATACATATCCCACGCGGCCAGCGGACTCAGTTCCAGAAAGGGCGTATCGGGGTCGCAGAGGAGTTGAATGCGTTCGCGGGCCAGCAACTTATTGCGCTTGCGATGCCTCGCTATCGCCTCCGCCCCGCCGCCCTGCTGCACCTGCTCAATGCGTTGCTGTAACAGCACAAGCTGTTCCTCAAAGTAGCGTGTATTTTCCTGAAATTCGGGGCTATTGCGGTCTATATGCGTCTCAATGATAGCCATAACAACCTGTTCCTCTCAATGGCTCTGCTTTCAGAAGTGCGCCGTTGCACCTCCTCTGCTACCATAGCACTGCCTGAGAGGAGCGTCAAGGGTGGAGTATCGTCTTATTTTCAGAACAACGGCGTACCGTTCCCATTCGTCTTCTTCGTATACATGCGTTTCAATAACCCGGCATCGGCACGCTCTCGATAAGCCATTTCCACCTGCTTCTCGATTTCATCACGCAGGGCATCGATGGCTGCGCGGATGCTCTCGGCCTCGGCGGCCAGATTATCGATGGCCGTCATGAGGCTGCTGACCGCTTCCAGGGTGGCGGGGGCCTGAATGCGCTTGCGCGCCTCGGCCCAGGTCCAGCCACGCAGTTCGGGGTGGAGCGAGAGGTAGAGTTCCAGGTAGCGCGCGAGTTCCGGCGAAGATGATTCCAGGTATGCCTGGGGCTGGCGGCGCAGCATGAGCCGACCTTCACGCAGAGCAGGTCTCTCGCCGATGGCGCTCTGCACGTCGCCGGTGAAGCGCAGGATGCCTTGAGCCAGGTAGCCCTGCACGTCGCGGCGGCGGATGGTCGGGTCATTCATGAGCGTCTCAGACGTTGCCAGCGCGCCGAGTTGCCGGTAACGTTCCTGCACGGCGTCTACCAGTTGCGCGATCTGCTGCTGGCGTTCTGGCGCGGCGATTTTTATGGGCAGGCGTTTCCAGACATCGGGGTAGATGCGCCCCTCGCGCGTTCCCTCAAGCATGTTCGCGGCCATATAGCGGCGAATGAAGCGGCTGTTGATGATGCCGAGCAGGTAGCGCAGGTCAAACAATGCGGCGATCTCGCTCAGATTTGTCTCCTCGGCTATGCCTGCCAGTTGCCGCGACTCGCGCAGCACCGTCTTGATGCCCTTCTCCTCAATTGCGCCTGCCTGCTCCAATGCTTTCCAGGAGACGACGACCTGCACGCTGTGATTGGCGAACAGACCGTCGCGATCATAATAGCCGCCCGAAGTCTCGCCTAGCAGCAGTTTCTCTTCCGCTTTGAAAAGCGCGAGGCTGCGCGGACGACGTATCTGTGGCTGGTATTTTTCATAGGCCACGTAGCGTTTGCGGCGCAGGAAATAGTAATCGACATCATCGCCGAGTACGCCATCGTCGGGATAGTCCGCCGGGCGTTTTGCTACCGTGTCTGGTGACAGAAAGACGTTATCAACGGTAAAAAGTTTCTGTCGTTTGCCATTCACAACCGGGTCGAGATCCTCTTTACTCTGTGCCTCGACGCCCGTGCCGATATAGACGATGGCGCAGAGCAGGATGGTGCCTTCGGAGAGGCTTTGATCGAGAATGGGGTCGTAGCGCCAGCGGAAGATCTGGCCGTTTGAGGTGGATTGGAGCGCGGGCGGCAGCGTCTCATAGTGGCGACAATCGGTGTGCAGGTGGCGGCGGCGGATGACCTCGTGTTCCTCGTCTGGCGGCTGATTTTCGAGGATGACGACGGTGTTTTCGATGGCGGCATCCTGGAAGAGGCGCAGGCCGGGGAAGAAGTCGATGTGCAGCAGGCGATAGTCGCGGCTAAGCGCCTGGCGCAGGCGTTCGGCGTAGCCCTCCGTCTCGATGCCGTTGGAGACGATCAGGGCCAGTCGTCCCGTGAGGGGGCGCAGGAAGTGCAGGTTGCGCTCGAAGAAGGGGACGAAGAGATCCCAACGCTGGTAGAGCAGGTGATAGATGCCGAAGTTCCAGACCTCGTTGCGGTAGCGCAGGTTTTCGGTGCCCTCGCCCGCGCTGACGTAGGGCGGGTTGCCAAGCAGATAGTCGATGCCCTGGCCGCCGCTGTGAAGCTGCACCAGTTCGGCGGGCAGTCCCTTTGCCTCTTTGATGCTGATGATGTGTTGCTCGTCTGTGGTGAGGGGCTGATTGCGCGAGCGGCGCGGGCGAAAGACCAGGCGGTCGGTCGCGCTGCCGTCGAAGTAGGCGCGGGCCTGCTCTGCCGGAGTGGGTTCGAGCGAATCGGCGCAGTAGATGTGGAAGCGGTCAACGCTGCGGCAGAGCTGCCCTTTCTCGTCGAGCAGGAAGGGCAGGCACTGAATGAGCAGGTTCATCTCGGCCAGGTAGCAGGCAAAAGGGTTGAGATCGAAGCCCAGAAAGGTATCGGTCAGCACCTGCAAGGCATAGTCGGGATCGACCTCGCGGGCGGCGACGAGACGGCGCAGGATGGCGCTTTTGCGCGCGGCTGCCGCGACCAGAAAGGTGCCGCTGCCGCAGGAGAGGTCGCCGACGCTCTTTTCCAGAAACGCCCGCGCTTTCCCCTCGTCCGGCTCGTCGCTGCCGGGAATGCCGATCGCGTCGAGCATGTAATCGACGACCTGCGGCGGCGTATAGAATTGTCCCTTCTCGCTGCGCTCTTTGGTTTCGATATAGCCCTCGTTATAGACGCGGCCCAGCACGTCGGCGCTGATGCCCTGAAAATCGTAGCCGTTAAGCAGATCGAAGAGGGCCAGGATGGTGTACTCGTCGAGCAGGAACCAGTCGTAGAATTGCTGATGGCCGAAAAAGTTGTGGTAGACGGAACGGGCGCGCTGGTACGTCTCTTCAAGCAGGCGCAGATACGTATCCTTGAGGCCCGTCAGCAGTTCCGTGCGGTACTCTTCATAGCGCGCGAAGGGGCCGTCGGAGATGCGGCGCGGGATCAGGTTGTGGTCTTCGCAGACGCGCACGAAAAAGAGACGCACGAAATGAATGTAGGAGGTTTGCAGGCAAAACTCGTCCTGTGGATTGCCAAACACGCCGCGCACGCTTGCCAGCCACGCCTGATAAGCGTCCATCGTCTTCTTGCTCAGCGCGTAATCTTCGTGCAGAGATTGCAGGTAGAGATAATGCGTTTGCAGCAATGCCTTCAACTCATCCAGCCCCTCACGCGGCGGCGGCGAGAGGCGCACAGCTTTGCCTTTTTTCTCGATCAACGATGCCTGACTGATCTGGTGCTTGCCGAAGATATCGGAGGCGCGCCGCAGATACTCGCTTTCAAAGCTGGAGATATCGCCATCGATCAGGTACTGGTCGGAGAGTTCCAGTAGCAGATTGACGATATCATTGCGCAGTTGCCCGTCCAGGTCTATGCGGAAGGCGGTGCCAAATTGCACGACGCGATCGATGGCTGCCTGCCGCGTTTCGTTGAAGGGGCGCCTATCGCTGGCGCCGGTGAAGCTGCTTTCATGCTGGTATTCGGCGTAGCGTTGTTGCAGCAAGGCGAACTGGGCGCGAATCGTCTCGCGCAGCGTGCCAAGTACCTGCTTGATCTGCTCCACCAGCGTCTCCACAATGGCGGGGTCGCGCAGGGAGGCGACGCGGTGATATGTTCTGTCGGCCAGGCGCTGGCGAAAGACATCCGTATGCTCCCAGCGTTGGGCGTCGAGATAGTACAGGTTGATAGCCAGCGCCTGTTGCAGCAATGGCTGACTTGCCAGCCGCTCCTCGACCGTTTCTATGGTAGTTGCGCCCTGCAGGAGCTGCGCCAGCGCGAGCAGGCTGAAGGAGGCCAGCGGCTCGTTGCCGACGGCGAAGTCGAACAGGTGCCATTCATCGCCATTGGTGAGGACGCCAAGATAGAGACCGGCCTGGGTCAGATAGCGTTCAAGTTGTTCCACCGGCGTTTCTCGCCCGCGCCGCATGACGGCCAGATTGTGGGAGGATGAGCTTTTGGTTTCGATAATGGCAATGCGCTTCCTGGCCTGAGGATTGCGATTCCATAAGGTGAGATCGTAGCGTTGCTGGCTTTCATATTCAATCTGCTCAGGCGTGTAGTGAAAGACGGGCAGGATACGTTCCCGTATCAGGCTGGCGCGCAGGCTGTGTTCATCGCCGCTGTGTGTGGAGGAAGAGGCGAAATAGGCAAAGATGTCTTCATCTGACCCCGGAGCATGCCAGCCAGCATACGCCTGCGAGAGACGAAGGGCAAATTCAGGCAGGCTGCTAAAGCGGGGTTGCTCGATGAAAGGGCCGGGTTGTTGCATAGCTTCTCAACCTCTCTATCTCCAGGATGTTTTTGCGCCTCTTGAGTATAGAGGTTTGAGGCTCTCTGGTCAAGCGGCTGTTGACAAAATACCTGATTTCGTGTACCATAAAGTGCGTGCGAAACGGGAGAGGGGATGGAACAAGGTAATGCCAATTTTCCCCAACTATCCGACCTGTCTCTCACAGAATATTCGGGTGTGGCCAAGCGGTAAGGCAGCGGACTTTGGATCCGCGATTCCCAGGTTCGAATCCTGGCACCCGAGCCGATCTTTTTATCAAGGCGGTGGACAGCATAACAATACCCCGACCTGGCTTGGAAACAAGGTTGGGTTGTGTTCTTATCTGATTGGGATAAGGGTTAAAAAGGAACTAAATATCCATCATGAATACATATGCGACCGTAGTGCTTGCAGCGGGCAAAGGTACACGGATGCGTTCAACCCTGCCGAAAGTGCTTCATCCTCTGGCCGGGTTGCCACTACTGGCGCATGTACTGAATGCCGTTGAGGCTATTCCCGCCGCCCCTATTCTTGCCCCCTTTGTTACGCGAATTGAGACCTTTCGCCCTATCGTCGTGCTTGGTCACCAGGCGGAGCAGGTTGAAGCCCGCTTTGGCAATCGCTACATCTACGCCCTGCAAAAAGAGCCGCTTGGCACCGCTAATGCGCTGCTGGCAGCAGAAGATGCTGTCGATTCGCTCGTTCCCCTGCCGGATACCGTGCTGGTCTGCTATGGCGATACCCCTTTGCTCAGCAGTGAGGTGCTGGCACGTGTGCTGGTCGAGCATATTGAAAGCAAGGCCACGATCACCTTTCTGACCGCTATAGCCGAGGGACCGGGCGATTATGGGCGCATCATGCGAGACGCGAACGGCCAGGTGCGCGAGATCGTCGAACTTAAGCGGGCAACGGAGGAGCAGAAACGCATTCGTGAAGTCAATTCTGGCGTCTACTGCTTTGAACGCAAGTGGCTCTGGCCTGCCTTGCAGATGCTGCCGCGCAATGCTGGCGGCGAGTACTTCCTGACCGATCTCATTGCCTATGCCAGCGCGCAGGGACGTACAATTAGCACCGTCAGTGGCTCCCTTGAAGAGACGATGGGCATTAATGATCGCGTGCAACTGGCCCATGCTGAGCAGGTGCTGCGCCGCCGCATTCTGGAACGGCACATGTACGCAGGCGTGACCATCATCGACCCGGCTACCACGTATATCGAGGATGGAGTAGTGATCGGCCCCGATACCGTTATTCTGCCCGGTACCATGATTACGGGAAAGACGCGCATCGGAACAGGTTGCCATATTGGCCCCTATTCGACCATCGACTCCTCGACTATTGGAGACCGCTGCGTCATCCGCAACTCGGTACTGGAGGAGACGGTCTTTGAAGATGAGGTCTCTATTGGTCCCTTCAGCCATTGTCGTCCCGGTGCCCATCTTGCGCGTGGTGTACGTATGGGGAACTTTGGAGAGGTCAAAAATTCACATATCGGTGCAGAAACAGATATGCACCACTTCAGCTATATTGGTGATGCCACTGTAGGCGAACATGTCAATGTTGGCGCAGGTACCATTACCTGCAACTATGATGGAGTACACAAAAATCGTACAGTCATTGGAGATGGAGCCTTTATCGGCAGCGATACGATGCTGGTTGCCCCCGTTACTGTAGGAGATCAGGCCCATACCGGGGCCGGGTCCGTTGTGACAAAAGATGTTCCACCCGGTGCGTTGGTTGTCGGAGTTCCGGCAAGAGCGATACGGCGGGTAAAATCTCGGTCTTCTGAAGACACGGTGCCTGAAAGTGGCAAAAAGGAGTAAATGTTTCTATGGACGGCCCTGGCTTAGCAAGTATAGCCGCCGCAATCGCTGTTCATTTCCCACAATTTACCGGGGAAATGTGGTTACAATTTTTTATACTCATCATCTCTCTTTTTCTCAGCGCGACGGCTTCCGCCGCTGAAACCGCTCTTACCTCAGTGAGCCGCATCAAGCTCAAGAACATGGTAGAGGAGGGCGATCAAAAAGCCATACAGATCGATCACCTGCTCGCAGAACCCAATGTCTTTCTTTCCACCATCCTGGTTGTCAACAGTGTGGCCGTCATCGTCGCATCCAGTATGGCAACCGTACTGGCTCTGACCTTCTCAGCCTCCTTCGGCGAGGTGATTGCTACCGTTGTTACCTCACTCGTTGTACTGATCTTCTGTGAAATTACGCCCAAGACGGCTGCTGTGCAGAATCCGATACGCTGGGCGCGCTTGATGGTCGGCCCCGTGCGCCGGGCCGCCTGGCTCCTGCACCCCGTTGTCTGGTCTCTGGGTGCGATCACCAATTTCTTCGTTCGTTTCCTGGGAGGCGGACAGATGAAGCATCGCGGTCCCTTCGTGACCGAAGAAGAACTGCGCCTGCTCGTCTCGGTGGGCGAAGAAGAAGGGGTACTTGAAGAGGAAGAGACTGAGATGATTCGCAGCATCTTCGAGTTCGCTGATACGACTGTGCGCGAGGTGATGATTCCGCGTATCGACATGGTGACGTTGGAAAGCGATGCCACCGTAGATCAGGCAGTTGACCTTGCCCTGCAAGGCGGTTTCTCGCGCATTCCCGTCTACGAAGATAATATTGATAATATCATCGGTATTCTCTATACCAAAGATATGCTCAAGCAGTTGCGCGAGGGTCACGATCACACGCCTATTCGCGATCTACTGCGCCCGGCCTACTTCGTGCCGGAGACCAAACGCCTGGATGACCTGCTGCGCGAGATACGCCAGCGCCGCATTCACATGGTGATTGTCGTCGATGAATATAGCTCCGTCGCCGGTCTCGTCACTATCGAAGACCTGGTAGAGGAGATCGTCGGCGATATCAAAGACGAGTTTGACCGTGAGGAGAACCTGTACGAGCGCGTTAGCCCCGATGAGTATATCTTTGATGCGAAAATCAGTATCAACGATTTCAACGACATTACAGACATGCACCTGGACGATACCTACTATGATACGCTCGGGGGCTTCCTCTACGCGCAGCTTGACAAGATTCCCGTCGCCGGCGATACCACCACTTTTAACGATACAATCTTTAAGGTCCTGGCCACGCGTGGTCGGCGCATTACCAAGGTGCAGGTAGTGCGCCACCCCAGCCAGACCAGAAATCTTCAGCAGCCTGCTGAAACTCAGGCTGAACAGGCGCAGCAACAGGCAAATAACCCGGAAGTGTCTGATCACATGCAGCGGCCACAATCCGGGAATCTCTCACCTGAACGATCTTCTCAGCAAGGTTTGAAAAGAGGAGCATAGGGGTGAAACCAGACCTGACATCTCTTCCACGCACGGTACGCGTCGTTGAAGTTGGCCCGCGTGACGGTTTGCAGAACGAGAAGGCGCTCGTTCCGACGGAGCAGAAAATACAGTTCATCCAGATGCTGGCCGATGCTGGCTTGCCTGTCGTCGAGGCAACCTCTTTCGTCAGTCCGCGTGCTATTCCCCAGCTAAGCGATGCCAGCATGGTCATGGCTCGCCTCAAGCGATTGCCCACCACCGATTATCCTGTGCTGGTTCCGAATCTGAAAGGCATGGAACGGGCGCTGGCAGCCGGTGTGCGCTCCATCGCGGTCTTTACGGCGGCCAGTGAGAGCTTCACCCGTCACAATATCAATGCTACCATTCAGGAAAGCCTCGACAATTTTCGCCCTGTCGTCGCGCTGGCGAAGCGAGAGGGTATTTCCGTGCGCGGCTATATTTCCACCGTCTTTGGCTGTCCCTACGAGGGCAAAGTAGCTCCTCGCCAGGTGCTCGACGTGGCACAGGCCTTGCTTGCGATGGGCATCGACGAACTTTCACTGGGTGATACCATTGGCGTTGCCACGCCCAATCAGGTGGTTGAAGTGCTTGACCTGTTGATGGGCGGGGGTGGTATTCCTGTGGAGAAACTGGCCGTTCACTTCCACGATACGCGCGGCACGGCCCTCGCGAATGTCCTCACCGCCCTGCAAATGGGCGTCAGCATCGTCGATTCTTCCGCTGGTGGCCTCGGCGGTTGCCCCTACGCTCCGGGCGCGGCAGGCAATCTCGCCACCGAAGACCTCCTCTACATGCTCAACGGCCTCGGCATCTCTACCGGCGTTGATCTCGCGAAAGTGGTTGCCGCCACCAGTTTCATTGCCCCTCTGCTTGGTCATGCCCCGACCAGCAAGTATTATCAGGCTGCTGTCGGTTCCGGCACAGAGGCATGCTATTAAGAAAGTCCACCAGGGCATACTCCAGAGATTTTTTCCATAGAGGGGCTATTGGAGGTGTGCTCAGAATGACATGCGAGAGAGTGTTGTCCATCGGCTAAACAAGGAGACAGGAATGAATTTTCATCTTTATCCTAAAGTAGAGCTTCATCTTCACCTCGATTGCTCCTTAAGCTACGAGGTTGCGCGCAAGATTGATCCTTCTGTGACCGAGGAGGCGTACCGGCGTGATTTTATTGCGCCTGCGAAGTGTACCAACCTGGCCGATTTCTTGACTCGCGCGCCATATGCTATTGCTCTCATGCAGACTGAAGAACACCTGTATCTGGTCGTTACAGACGTTTTCGCGCAATTGCGGCGTGACAACCTGCTCTACGCGGAGATACGCTTCGCGCCTTATCTGCACACTGAGCAAGGACTCTCGCCGGAGCAGGTTGTCGAGGCCGTTGAGGTAGCGACATCACAGGCCAGTGCATCCACCGGCATCGAAGCCCGGCTAATTCTCTGTACGCTGCGCCACTTCACAGCCGAACAGAGTCTCCACACGGCAAGGCTGGTTGAGCGTTTTCGTGGTACGCATGTCGCTGCGCTCGACCTGGCGGGTGACGAGGCTGGCTTCCCGCTCGAGGCCCATATCCCTGCCTACCGCTATGTTGAAGAGCGCAACCTGCCACGTACCGCTCACGCCGGTGAGGCAAGCGGCCCCGAAAGCGTCTGGGAAACCCTCCGTTCTCTGCATCCTCTGCGCATCGGTCACGGGGTGCGCAGTAGCGAGGACCCGACTCTCGTCGAGCATTTGAGGAAAGAACGCATCCATTTAGAGGTTTGCCCCACTTCTAACCTGCAAACCAATATCTATGATACCTACGCTGATCATCCTATCAACAGTCTCTACGAAGCCGATCTCTCTTTAAGCGTCAATACCGATACCCGTACCATCACCGACATTACGCTAACCCAGGAGTACGAAAAGCTGCATCGGTTCTTCGGCTGGGAGAAGTTGCACTTTCTCCACTGCAATCTGGAAGCTATCCGCGCCTCATTCCTCCCCGAAAGCAGAAAACAAGAGCTGGCAGCACAATTGCAGGAAGCTTACGAAAAGCTGTAGGGACGCTGCCTGGCGCTCGTCCCTACAGCTTTTCGTAAGATAGTTCCTTCACCTGTCCATTTATTTATGTGTGCTCAGGTAGCTAATGGCGTACACCAATTGGTTGTCACCGCTTTTGAGGATTTGCTGCACCGTCATGTTCGACTCCTGCTCAATGTCTGGTGTGAGCGGGTTGGCCTTCGCGTTCAATGTGACATCGATATTGGGTTGCACCCCGTGGTCGCGAATGAACTGGCCGTCGGGTGTGAGCCACTCCTGTGTCCCGATCAGCAGGGCCGAGCCGTCTGAGAGAGGGAACTCTTGCAGGACGGTGCCGGTGCCGAAGGTCCTGGTGCCGATCACGGTTGCGCGGTGGTTATCTTCCAGTGCAGCGGTGACGATCTCCGCTGCGCTGGCTGTGTTGCCATTTGTCAGCACGACTAGCGGGGTGGTGGTATTGTCTGTAGCGCCGGTGACTGACACTTTTGTCTGTGTTCCACTGCTGTCCTGTTCGATCAGCACGACGCCTTTTGACATGAAGAGGCTGGCGGTGTCGACGGCTTCGCTCAGGTAGCCGCCCGGATTGTTGCGCAGGTCAAGGATGATGCCGGTAGCGCCATCCTTTTTGGCCTTATCGAGATCCTGGCGCAGGTTGGCGGAGACGCCGCTGGCAAACTGCACGATCTGGATATCGGCGACATGATCCTGTGGAATGTAGTACATCAGCACGTTCGGCACATTGATCTGTGCGCGCACCATCTTGAACGTCAATGTCTGATTGGTAGAGGGGCGTTTTATGGTGAGGGAGACACTGGTTCCCGCGTTCCCGTGGATCATTGATGTTACCTGATCGAGGCTTTTTCCGGAAACGCTCGTGCCGTTGACGGCGGTGATGATATCTCCCGGCTTGATACCCGCTTTCTGCGCTGGCGAACCGGGAATGGTTGAGATGATGACAATATTTCCGGTCGTGGCGTCCTGCTGCAAGGAGATGCCGATGCCAACGAACTGTCCACTCAGTTGTTGATTCTCAGACTTCACCTCTTGTGGGGTCAGGAAGCGGGTATGTCCCGTGTCGTGTAGTACCTGCACCATCGCCTGGATGGCGCTGTATGACATCTGCTGATAGTTAACGGCTTTGCGATCGACATAATTCTGGTCAATATCTTGCCAGGCCTGATCAAAAAGGTTCTCGTATTTCTGTGACTGGCTGCTCGCCACGAAAGTGCCTGAGAAGGTCTGATGACTGAACCAACCTCCTATAAAAGAAAGTATGATAAGCACGGCAACGATCACGAACTGCCAGAAACTGAAAAGTGGTCGTCGCTCTCGATCGTTGCCCGGATTGGGTCTGTACCAGCGATGATTGGAATTTGTCCCAGACGCGGCCTGCTGCGTATTGGTTGGGGGCGTAGCAAACGGGCTAAAATCGTCATGTGGCGCTTGTTGAGGTTGAGATTGAGATGATGTATCTATCTGATGTTGCTCAGGCTGTTCATACCAGCGTGGATCGTCGTAGCTGCTCACCGATAGCCTCCCTGTGTTTTTCTTCAGTTGGATAGAGATTGTGAAGCTCTATTGCTCGTATCCATCCCATACAATCAGATGACGTTTGTCGTATCGTAATCCTCCATCATTGAAAAGTCAATGTATGGGTTCAGAGAAAAAAAGGGTGTAGTTCATGCGCATGAACTACACCTCATTATGCTTGCTGGATTATTGCTGCCGCTTATGCTGGATACGCACGGACTACTGATTCTGGTATGAATAAGATTTCACGATTCTGCCGATGTGGAACCTGTTGTCTCGTTGCTCTCTGGTACGGTAGCAGGTTCGGGAGCGGACTGTGGGGCAGCTTTCTGTTTACCGGCTGCTGGTGTCTGTTTCTTTGGTGGTTCCCAGCCGGGAGCGCGTGAGACGATCATGGACATCATACGTCCCTCCATCGTCGGTGAGCGCTCGATCACTGCCGACCCTTTCAATACCTCTGCGACTTCGTCCAGGAGCTTGCGGCCAATATCGGGGTGGCGCATCTCTGCGCCTCGGAACTGAACGCTCACCCGCACTCTATCCCCCTCGGCCAGAAATTCTTGAATCTTGCGCGTCTTCACGTTCACGTCGTGTTCGTCGGTACGTGGGCGCAGGCGAATTTCCTTCAAGGTGATGGTCTTCTGATTCTTGCGGGCCTCGTTCTCTTTCTTGGCTTGCTCGTACTTGTAACGGCCATAGTCCATCAATTTACAGACCGGCGGTACGGCATTGGGTGAGACCTCGACCAGATCAAGGTTCCGGTCGCGAGCAATATCGAGCGCACGCGCTGGGGGCATGACTCCGATCATTTCTCCGTTCTCATCGATCAAACGGATTTCACGCGCCCGAATGCGCTCATTCATACGGGTTTCGCGTGTACGGTCGTTCCCCCGAAAATCCCTGTTAATAGGCTAATCCTCCCTTTTTTCTAATGAAATTGTACGGCACGTCTAATGGGCCTCATAAAGTGTATCATATCACTCCTGTGAAGTCAATGAAATTTTTCAGTCAATCGCGAAGTGCCTTTTGCAAGAGAATGAAGGTGACAGGCCTTGCTAATCTCTCCATCCTCTGGTACACTTGATACAAGAACTCCCAGACCTTTGCGTGGCGCTATTGCTCTATCGTTTCCTTAGAGTTTCTACACAGATGTATGACTATCTTCTCTGCAAGAGGCAGGGTTGGCCTCAAGAGATCAAAGGAGAACTCTTATGAGCGGTGATGTGGATGCTGGCCATAGGCGGTCAGCATTCCTGACTCCTCCCACTTTCCGCTTTTCTCCTCGTCCTCATCATGCTCACCTGATTCGCTGGCGTGAATGGGGGGCGGCGGCTTTTCAGGAGGCGCAGGAGCAGAAAAAGCCGATTTTTCTGCTCATCTCTTCTCTCTGGTGCCAGTGGTGCCATATCATGGACGAGACAACCCTTTCTGAGCCGACCATCATCTCCATTCTCAATGGCGATTATATTCCCATCAGGGTCGATTGTGACCTGCGCCCCGACGTCAACCAGCGTTACAACCAGAATGGCCTGCCCAGTGTCCTGCTGCTGACGCCGGAGGGTGAGATTCTCTGGGGTGGGGTCTATGTTCCTGCCAGGCAGATGCTCTATTACCTGGGTCACGTGCGCCGCTACTATGGTGAACATGCTCAGGAGATTGAGGTGCAGGTGCGAGAATTGCAAGATCGTCGTTTCACGCGCAAGCTTTCACAAGCACTTCCCAGGACGGGCCTGCGTTCTCTACTGATTGAAGAACGCAGCGAGCTAGCCAATCTCCCCGCTGAGGCAGGCAGCGTGCTGCGTGACCTCTATGACGCCGATTATGGCGGATTCTGCATTCATCCGCACATGAAATTTCCTCACCCGGAGGCGCTGGAACTGCTGCTCATGCTTGCCCGGCATGAACCATCAGGGCAGGTTGACCAGACGGAGCTGCTAGACGCCTTGCACATGGTCTCTTACTCGCTCGAACAGATGTGTGAGGGTGGTTTGTGGGATAAGGAGGATGGCGGGTTCTTTCGCTACTCGGCTGCCAGCGACTGGAGCATGCCGCATACGGAGAAAATGCTGGATGAGAATGCCGCCATGCTTCGTCTGCTATTGCTGACCGCTGAAGCCACTGGTTCGCGTAGATGGCACGACCTCTCCTACCGTCTCGTGCGCTACATGAACACGACGCTCTGGAATGAGGGCATGGGCGTCTTTAGCGGTAGTCAGAGCGCTGACGAGGAATATTACGAACCTGGCCTCTACTCACGAGCCACCCGCGAAGCTCCTCCCGTCGACACGGCTATTTATACAGCCTCGAACGCCCGTGCGATCTCATCCTATCTGCTCGGCGCGCGGATACAGGGCGATGCCTTGATGGAGAAGAAGGCTTTGCGGGCCCTGGATTGGCTCTGCGAACATATGGTGCATCGCGCAGGCTGTATGTATCATTATTTCCTCAATGGCTATACCGGCTTGCCCGGCCAGCTTGCCGATCAGGTCTGGATGACCCGTGCCCTGCTGGACGCTTACGATCTGCATAAACGCAAAGCGTACCTGGAGACGGCCATCGCGCTTATGCATTTTGCCTGTGAGGAGCTGCTGGACGGGCAAAACGACCTGTTTTATGATTATCCAGAGAGTCCCGATGCGCAAGGGCGTCTCTGCCTGCGCGAGCAGCCATTAATCGAAAATGCCCTCGCTGCCGAATGCCTGCTGCGTATGGCCGCTTACAGCAAGCGCTCTCACCTGCGCGATACCGGCCTGCTGGTTCTCTACGGCTGCCTCGACAAGTACCGTCGTACAGGTATCCTGGGGGCGATCTATGCCTGTGTCGTCGCCCAGGTCATAGAGAACGGCTGGCTCTAGTGTGAATGTCCGGGTAATGCAATCTCTGCATTACCCGGCAGCCTGCTCTGCTTTCAGCAATTCCGTCAACTTGCTGACGACATCGTAGCGGCCATACGAAGGCATCAGATAGACGCCCTGTACCATGCTGCGAGCAGAAGCCAGCAGTTCCTGGGCGAGGCGCAGACCTTCCTCATGTCCGTGTTCTCCGGCTGCTCGCATGCGCGCTCGTACTCTGTCCGGGATGGTAATGCCCGGAACCTCGTTGTGCAGGTATTCTGCGTGTCGCGAGCTGTGTAGCGGGATGCAGCCAAGCAGCATCGGTATCGGCGGCTTTCCCACTCTATCAAGGAAGCGCAAGAGCGGTGCCAGCTCGTAAATAGGCTGCGTCATAATGAAGTGCGCGCCTGCTTCGATTTTGCGCCGATACTTCTCAATTTCGTGCTCAGCCTCTTCCTCAGTCATGTTCAGATTGAGCGCCGAGCCAATATGGAAGCTGGCCCGTGCCCCGATGGACGAGCCTGCGGCATCGTGACCCTCGTTCATACCGTGCAAGACACCGATTAAGCCGACCGAATCCACATTCCAGACTCCCGTTGTATTCGGGTAGTCACCGGCCCGGATGGGGTCGCCCGTTAAGGCCAGGATGTTGCGAATGCCGAGAGCGTGCGCGCCCAGCAATTCCGACTGCAGCGCCATCAGATTGCGGTCTCGCGTGGTGAAGTGGATAATCGTCTCGATGCCCAGGTGGTCTTGAATCAGGCGCGCCATGGCGATGCAGCCCATGCGCACCCGCGCCATCGGGCTGTCCGCGATGTTGATGCAATCTGCCCCTGCCTGTTGCAAGAGCGCGGCCCCTTCCAGAATCTTTGTCGGGTTCAGTCCCTTTGGCGGGTCAAGCTCCACGCTTACCACGAAATCACCGGCAGTCAACTTCTCCTGCAGCTTCGTCATTGACCCCTGCGGCGGTAAGATAATCTCCTCTTCGATCAGATTGGCGATGAGAGTCTTGCCGTTGGAAACTGCGGCACCATTCCCGTTTGCCCTGGATTGCGGCAGCTCTTCACCAATGGAAACGTTAAGGCGCGCTTGTGTCCCGTAGTGTTCGTCGAGGGCTTTGCGCATGGCCGCTATGTGGCGTGGGGTGGTACCGCAGCAGCCCCCGATAAGCCGGACACCGGAGCGAGCAAAGCGCAGGGCATAATCGGCGAAATAGTCGGGCGTTGCCATATAGAAAAAACGGTTGCCGATACGGGCAGGGAGACCGGCATTGGGCTGGGCGGAAAAGAGAGCCGGTGTGGAGCGTACCATTTCCGCCTGCTGCTTGAGGGCCTCGATCATCTCTTGCAGCACATCCAGCGTAGCGGCTGGCCCAACGCTGCAATTCGCGCCCATCACCTCGACATTCAACTCGTTGAGTACCGCCGCGACTCGCGCAGGCGATTGGCCGGAGAGGGTGTGACCGTCCTCGTAGAAGCTCATCTGCGCTACTACTGGCAAGACACTACCGACCTCTTTTGTCGCCAGCAAGGCCTGACGTAGTTCCACCAGACTCGAAAATGTCTCGAAGATCAAGAGGTCAGCTCCGCCCTCTATGAGCGCGACGATCTGTTCGCGAAAGATATCACGCAGCTCGCTCAGGCGCTGCTCATCCGGCGCTCGTAGCGGTCGCCCGCTTGGCCCGATCGCCCCGGCGATGAAAACGGGCAGACCCGATTCCTCTCTGGCCTCGCGCGCAAGCTTCACCGCACGCAGATTGATGGCTCGCACCTTATCTGCCAGGTGGTGCTCTTCCAGCTTCACCCCGTTTGCCCCAAAGGTATTGGTCTCAATAATCTGCGCCCCCGCGAGAATGTATTCGCGATGGATGCTCTGAATGAGTTCCGGCTGTGTCAAATTTAGCTCATCAAAGCACTGCTCATACGTAACGCCGCGAGTGTATAACAACGTTCCCATTGCTCCATCACAGAGTAATGGGCGCTGTTGCAGTTGCTCAAGCAACTGGTGCTCCATAAAAATACTCCCTGCTGATCTATCGATAACACTCGTCGCCTCTATTGTACCGTGTTTTCTGGCAAAACGTAATATGAGAGAAGGCTCTATAGCAGAACACAGGCTTTCTCTGCTATACTTATGATAGTATCTTTTCTGATAGGAGGGAGAGGAGAACTCCTTTTGCCACTGACGGCAAGTGCTCAAAGTAGAAAGGGAGAATGCATGCAGACAGACAAAGGCGTCCACCGCAGTGCAGGTACATTACGAGTTTCAAACAACCCGGCAATTCAGAAACAACTGGCTGCTGAGCAGTAGCCAATGGGAAGTGGCACAGGTATGCAACAGCGTCTGGTGGTCGCAGTCTGTGGCGATAGCGGGTCGGGAAAAACAACCTTGACCGATGGGATGGTGCGTGTCTTCGGTCAAGACCGAATTACCCACCTCTGTCTGGATGATTATCACACTCTTGATCGTGCGACGCGTCTGCGTACAGGTATTACCGCCCTGAACCCGGAGGCAAATAATATCCCTTTAATGACCGAACATATTCGCCGTCTTGCGCGTGGAGAAAGCATCATCAAGCCGGTTTATGACCATAAAACTGGCACCATTGGCGGCCCGGTTGAACTCCATCCCGCCGATATCCTCATCGTCCACGGTCTGCACCCACTATTCACAGAGGAGTTACGCAGCCTCTCTCATGTACGTATTTATCTTGACCCGGAGACTGCCCTGTTGCAGCAGTGGAAAATCATGCGCGACAGCACCTCTCGTGGCTATACTGTTGAGCAGGTACGCCAGCAGATGGCGGCCCGCCGTCGTGACAGCAAGCTCTACATCCAGCCGCAAAAGCACTATGCCGATATCGTTATCCGTTTCTCGCGGGGCAGCCTCTACTACCGCACGCACGACCTCGCCCACCTGGATGTGCGCCTCATCGAGGCAAAACACGCTCCCAAAATCGACCTCAGCGATGTGCTGGAGGTCTCGCAAAACGGCCATCGTCCGGCCCTGCGCCTCCTCGAAGAGGCATATGCCGGTGAGATGCGCGATGTACTTGAGATCGACGGCAATATTAGCCATCAGAAAGCCTGCGAACTGGAAGATTGCATCTGGTCGCACATGGAAGAAGCCAGCCACCTGCGCCCGGAACGTCTCGCCCATCTCGGCCTCTTCTACGTCGGCAACGTCCTGCGCCAGAGCGATCCCCTGGCCCTCACCCAGCTCATCATCCTCTACCACGTCTTCAGCAAATTACGCGAAATGTCCCCCGAAGCCGCCTCTGAGTATTAGTTACAGTTTCCTTGATGGTCTGGGCTTCAGCGAATGTTTTGCTTGATATTTTTCTCCCGCTTGCAAAAATAGGCCAGCTAGCCTCGTGGCTAGCTGGCCTGATCTATAGAGAAGCACTACGAAAGTAACAAGCTACAAAACTGTTATTTTGCGTTGACTTTCAGGGTGCGGGCTTTGACATGCTCGGCTTTGGGCAGGTTCAGGTAGAGGACGCCATTGCTGGTCGTGGCCTCGGCGCGCTCAGGATTGATGGGGGTGGGCAACGTAAACGTCTGCTGGAACTGCCCGGACGGGAAGCTCTGCCACAGTGCGGTCGCGCCTTCGGGAGCGGGCATCTTGACTTCCCACTTCAGAGTAATCGTATCTTGCTGTGTGGTGATGTCGACGTCTTCCGGGTTAACTCCAGGCATGGGCATCTGCAAAATGAAACCTTCTGGCGTCTCATACAGGTTGGCGTTCACTGTGCGCCCATTCCAGCCAAACTGGCGGGGAGAGATAAAACTGTCTTCAAACAGGCGATCCATCGCCTCGCGCAGGGAAACAACCTCGTTGAATGGATTGTACCGCGTCAGGTTTGCCATAAAAGTATCTCCTTTCGCTTCACTTACTGGTTTGCTTATTTATATCGTTATTGTTGTTTGTTCTTACCGACCTTGTTCACTTGAACGAGTCGGTTGTTTTCTCTGTCCATAAGATAACCTGAGGGACGTTAGAAGAACGTATGTGAATTGTAAGAGTTTTGTTAGAAAACCTGATATTATCCCTATCAAGTTTCTTCAAATCGCATAGTATAGCAGGGCCATGACACTCCTACGTGACAAGATCAGAAGCGGGAGGAAAAACGTTTGTTTGAGAGACTCGAAAGACAACAACGCTACCCTCATTTGAAGAGGGCAGCGTTGTCACTGGTAGAGAGCATTAATCCTCATCCCTGCGCCTGGAAGCTGTTATTCTCTATCAAGGCAGGGGCACTTGAATGCTCAGCGCAACATTACCACTTGAAGGCTGTCTTTGATGTGGACGTCAGGCCGAAGGTATTACCGAGAATGAGAGAGCCCAGGCCTGTAACAGGGTCCCAACCGGTAGTGGTGCTGTAGCCAGGGATACCGGTAGTAACCAGGGCGTTGGTACCTACAGTGATATCGTGGAAGTATTCGCTGTAGCCGTGCCTGGCAAATCCTTCATAGAGAGTAGGGTTGATGTTGCCCTGGCGACCAAACACCTGATTGACCAGCGCGAGCTCACCAGCCATCTGCGGAGAACCGGCACTTGTACCACCGAAGATGTAGAAGCCGCTATTGCTGCCCAGGAAACCCAGATGAACCAGCACGCCGCCGTTCACGCTTGCGTTGTAAGCAATATCCGGCACACCGCGCTGCGTCTTATTATGGTTAAAATCGACCTGGTATGCGGGGCGTGAGTACACGCTGCTGTAGCCGCCGCCGCTGGCTCCATCAACGATATCTGTCTCGTTCCAGGCCTGCTCGCCATAATAGATGCCGGAAGACGTGTTCGCGTTGAGGTAGGTGCCACCAACACCCGTTACCAGAGGATCGCTGGCCGGGGTGCTGACTGCCTGAATGTAACCATTGCCGTTACAGGCGGGCTGTGCAGAGCCATTATCGCCTGCGGAGGCAAAAATGGTGATGCCCTTGTCGACAGCATTCTGGAACACCTGGTGCTGTGCTGCCATGAGGGTGGGGTCCATGCAGGCTTCTGCTTCACCAAAGCTCATTGAGATAACGGAACCGAGATTGTTTTTCACTGCATACTGGATGGCGTTGAAAATGTCCGTATCTTGATTGGACTTCGCCAGTACAAGGTCGATGGTGGCATAAGGAGCAATGGCATGCGCCCACTGCACATCGAGAGAAATTTCCTCCGCCCAACCCACTTGATTGGGATCATTCGGATTCCACGGCGTCAGGCCGTCTGGTGCGATGATGTTCAATGTTGAGAAGTGCAAACCGAAGGTCAGGTTGAATGTTTTCAGATCTTGTCGGACCGTTGGGCTCTGGAAGGCATCGATAATCACAATCGTCTGCCCGGCGCCGTCCACGCCATCCTTGAGCAGAGGCTGGGTGTCATAGGCAACGCGCATCTGATAGGGGCTGTAGCAGCGCACCAGAGCGCCCGGCTCCTGGCAGGTAAACAGGTTGTGTTTGCCATCGAATGTTGTCGGAGTAGTAGCAGGTTTCACTTTAATGGGATGAGATTTATAAGGCGCTGCTGCGTGGACAGCCGAGCCTACCCCGTGGAAATAGAATGCGCCCGCGAGAATGCCGAGGAGCAAGACGAACGCTACTCCTGCGCTCACAAAGCGACCGGAAGTCTTGAGATTCTTCACAGAGAAGATCCCTCCTTTTCGTAACGATTTTCAACAATCTTACGTGGATTTTGCTGTCTTTTGTCCTGGCCCGCAAAAGACATATCAATATATGAATAGAGTGGCGACGTCAGAAGAGGAGCGCGATCTAACACTACCTCGTTCCAACCTGCCTTACATTCACCTACAATTATGCTGTATAGCCTCGTCGTTTGTGAATGGTAGGGTGGTTAAGAGCTAGTTGAATATTGGTAAAGATTTCATGGTCACCTTAACCAGATTCACGTGTTTTGTCAGGCAGAGAGCACGTAAGGGAAGAGTTGGACGAGGTTGCCGCCATCTCGGCGCTGCCAGTACCGCGCCTGCAATACCACCCAGGATTTTGTAGAAAGAGACATAGACCGTATCGAAGAGGGCTGCGATTTTCCTGTATTCGCGTCCATAGAAGGGCTGGCATTCCCATAGCCGCGCACCATCCAGATGAAGCACAATACCTCGTTCCCTTGCCCGATCTGTGAGAGCAGTCAGGTCTTCCCATGCAGGAAGCTGCCCTCCGATCTCGCGTTGTGGCAGCTCAATCAGCAGCGCGGCCAGCGGCTCGGCCACCTTTTTCACGTCTTCAAGGGTGAGGAGGCGCTGCGATTCCCCCAGCAAGATGCCGGGGAGATGATGCAATCGCTGGTAGCCATGTTGCTCGTGTATTTCCAGGTGGCAGGTAGGGTGAAAAATGCAGAGGAGTAGGAGGAACATGGAACAGATTGCTGTGTGTTTCAGGAGACGCCTGCTGATAAATACAATATAATGGTGAGAGAAAACATTGTTGGCTGGACGTTAATACCATATCTTTGTTCCGCGCATGTGTTCATCGAAAAGGAGTTTTCTATCATGGCCTCTATTTCCGGCGCTCAAGCGCTGATTGCCACGCTTCGCTCTCATGGCGTCGACACGCTTTTTGGTATTCCCGGTGTGCATACGCTGCCCATCTATGATGTGCTCTATAGAGAACCGGGCCTGCGGCATGTTCTGGCTCGCCATGAGCAGGGAGCGGGCTTTATGGCTGATGGCTATGCTCGTGTCAGTGCCAAACCAGGTGTCGTGTGTACCATTACCGGGCCGGGTGTAACTAACGTGGCGACGCCGGTTGCCAGCGCCTATGCCGATTCCGTGCCTCTGCTTGTTATCAGCACCAGTCTGCCACGCGCTTCTGTTGGCAGGCAGCGCGGTGAGTTGCACGAGGTCAAGGACCAGTTTGGGATGATGGAAGCACTGGCAGGCTGGGCGCGTGTGGTCACGCAGGTGGAAGAGATTCCCGATGCCCTGCGCGCAGCTTTTCGGGCGATGCGCAGCAGCCGCGCGCGTGGTGCATACCTGCAAATTCCGCTGGACCTTTTGATGGTCGAGGCCGAGATGGAGATTCCCGAACCTGCCCCCGCTACACCTCCCTGTCCCTCACAGGAGCAGGTTGCCGCGCTGGTACGGATGCTGACTGAAGCAGAACGCCCCTTGATTATTGCGGGAGCGGGTGTCTCTCGGGCGGGAGCGAACGACCATCTGGCGCGGCTGGCTGGACGGTTGGGAGCGCCTGTCCTGCTGGGTCACAAGAGCCACGATGTGCTGTCCGCTGATCATCCGCTGGTTATAACTATGACCAGCTATGGCATGCCCGATGAGATGCGCGCGCTGCTAGCTGAATCGGACATGGCACTGGTGGTTGGCAGTAAACTGGGCGCGGGACGCACCAGTAACGGGCGATTAGTTCTGCCGAAGACGTTGGCGCAGATCGATATTGACCCGGCGGAAATTGGACGCCAGTATCCGGTCAGCCTGGGTATAATGGCCGATGCTCGCCTTGCGCTGGATGCCCTGCTCGCTGCTTTGCAAGAGACGCCTCGTCAATGGGTTTCGCGAGCAGCGGAAGTGGCGACTGCGCGGGAAGCGATACAGACAAATGTCCGGCGTGTTTTTGGCGAATCTATCGACCTGCTCGCTGCTGTGCGTGAGGGACTGCCGCCTAACGGGCTGGTCGTGGCGGATATGACTATGCTCGGCTATGCCAGCGCCGAATATCTGCCTGTCTATGAGCCACACAGCTATATCCATGCTTCCGAATTGTGCTCCATTGGCTGCGGACTGCCGATGGCAATTGGCGCGAAAGCGGGTACGCCCCAACGTCCTGTCGTGACGCTCTGTGGCGATGGCGGCTTCCTGCTCAACGTAGGCGAACTGGCAACGGCTGTACAGGAGCAACTTGACGTGGTAGTGGTCATCTTCAACGATTCCACCTATACCGCTGTCAAACGCGATCAGGCGCGGCGTTTTGGCAGGCGCTACATCGCGACCGATTTGCAGGCTCCCGATTACGTTGCCCTTGCCCGTGCCTTCAATATGAAGGGCGTGCGTGTAGAATCTCCGCGGGAGTTGAGCGAGGCCGTTCAGGATGCAACAACACATCCCGGCTCAACCCTCATCGATGTCCCTCTGCCTCCTCGCCAGTGGTGAGATAAAATCTGTAGGGTCGCGATTATGAGCTTTGACGAACAAGGTTGGTAATCAAACCAGGCCGTAGGCCCCGATTGATCCCAGGTAGCCCCGATTGATTGGCAAAATCGGCAAGGCGGGCCAATAAATTGGCGTTTCCCGCGATCAATCGGGGCCTGTAGGTGATCTTACTGGCTACGGAGGGAGAAAACGAGACAAAAGCACCTGCTCAGACATTGTTATAAACAGAGCACCTGAATTCAGCACTTGTATATAAATGGAGACTTATGGATGCCGTAGAGGATGAGTCTCAACTGGTCATTGCTGCCTGTCGAGGATCAGTAGCTGCTTTCGAGAGCCTGGTAGTAGCCTATGAACCTCGCATCAGGCGCATGATCTATAGTATGACGAATGATATGCAACTGACACAGGACCTGTGCCAGGAAACTTTCCTGGCTGCGTACAGATCTCTGTCGCGCATGAATGGCGAGGAGCTGCGCTTTGCGCCCTGGCTCTATCGTATTGCCTTGAATCAGGTGCGCACTGAGTGGAGGCGGCGCAAACACGTGTCCCTGATCCCTTTTCTGCCTCCGCAGGGAAATGAGGAGGTTTTTAACGAGCAAGGTGAGGAGTTCTTAGTGAGCGAAGTGCAGTTTGAGGAACAGGTAGTGGAACTTGATCTGGTGCGGCAGGTACTGGCACAATTACCGCCAACCTCGGCTCTGTGCTTGCTGCTGGATGCCGAGGGCTTCTCGTACAATGAGATTGCCGAAACGCTGCACGATTCACTCTCTGCTGTGCGCAGCCGCCTCTCACGTGCTCGACAGTCTTTTCAGCGTCTTTACCGGCAGCTTAGTCAGGAGGGAGGAGCATGAGCGAATCCAGATTCCAGCATCTGCCACCCTGTCCTCTCAGCATTGAGTGCCCGCGCTTCGTCGATGAACTGGATACGAGCGGGAACCGGCTACGTGTCCAGCCGGTACTTGCCGGCGAAGATGAGAAAGATGCTCGTTTGCTGGCAGAACTGCGTTCTCATGTCCCCACCTGCCCAACCTGCACTGCGACCCTGGCAGAGGCCCGCCGCGTGCGCCAGCAGCAACACGCTGTGCTGCGCGACTTGCTGGCGGATAGTGAGAAGGCTGTGCCATCGACTGTCGCCTCCATCATGCAAACCATTGCTCGCGAACAGGGATCGGTAGCTGCTGGAACGAATCATCATCAGGATATCTACGACATGCCCACGCTCCAGCAGGAAGAGCCACAGATTATCTCGATACAGGGGAGACCACAACCGGTTCCGCGCAGGCCCAGGCCGCGTCGGCATGCCGGAACTGATCCATCTTCCCGCAAAACGCGCACAACTTTGTTCAATATCTTCTCCCTGGCAATGGTTGCCGTCATCATTATCTCGGCCATCCTCATTTTGAGGCAATTTGTCATTCCTGCTCCGACGACCGGAAACAAAAAGCAGCCGACGCCAACTACATCACCTACTTCGGGTGAATCTGGCTGGAACTCTGCCGTGATTGGCCTCTCCTATCCTGGTGCTGATGGTGGTCACATCACCATCGCCAACTATGATCCCGCCAGCGGTCAGAGCGTCCTGTTAGTGCCATTCGCGCTCCCTGTCAATGCTCAGCTTGACACTATCTCGCATAATGGGCAGAAGCTGCTCTATCAGTACGCTCAGAACGGGCACATGTACTACGCTACTACCCCTGCGACGAGCGGCAACAGCTTCTACAGCATCAAGAGTAGTGACGCGGGTAATGCCATCTGGTATGACAACCAGTCTGCTCTGATTGCCAGTGCGAGCCAGGGTGTGATACAGGTTGATACACAGACAGGGAACGCGCAGATTATCCTGCCCAATATCAGGGCTGTCCAACTCTTGATTTACCGCGCCCCGTACCTCTACTTTATTGCTAACAATGGCTCAAATCTGGAGCAAGGGGCGCTTTATCGAGTAGCTCTTAGTGGTGGCAAGGTGCAGCAGGTGGCACCTCCGGCGCTTCCCGGCTCAACCTTCTGGATCAGTGGCGATGGCACTTCGGTTTTCTATGAAGGCAATGGGGCCCAGGGCGTAGGCATCTACGTGGTACAAAGCGCAGGCGGTACTCCTCAACTGCTGCGTTCAGGCAATGCCATACCAATCGGCTATGCCCCTGACGCTGCTTTGATGCTGCTACAAGAGGTCAATGGCAGATTCCAGGTGGTGAAGCTGGGCGCGACGCCACAGCAGGCTGAAACGGTTGTCATGCCCGATGCTGCGCCCGGTGCTGATTCACTTTGCGATCCGAATGAGCAAAACGGTGGCACTCCCATATGCAACGGCAATGTGGCACTTTCGCCCTATGGCTCCGGGCTGCTCCTGCACGCCTACTATCCCGATGGCTCCTCACAGGTCATCTATGATGATTTGCTAAAGGGGCAAACACATCTGCTTGTGGCCCTTCATAAGCAGCAGATCGGGGTGCAGTTGCCGGGTTGGGATACGATTGCCGTGCCCGGCGTACCCACGCCTGCAAACACGTGGAGTTCGGGAGTGGTTGTGACTACTGCTGCTTCGGGTCAGAAGACGATTGCCAACTACAATTACTTGAACGGACACAGCGCCCAGCTGGTTCCCAGGAATCTGCCCCCGGATACGCGCTTCGACGGTGTTTCCCCGGATGGGCAGAACCTGCTCTACCAGTACTCCAGTAGCGGCCACACGTTCTACTGGACGCTGAAGTCGCTGCCCGGCACGGGATTTTTCTATGAATTGAACGACGCCAATGCAGGCAACGCCATCTGGATCAATAGCCATACTGTGCTCATCTCCATGCTCAATGGAGGTGTTGAGCAGATCGATGTGAACACGGGGCAGACGCAAGAGTTTCTGAGCGGCGTGCAGACCGGCGCATTGACGTTCTACATAGCTCCCTACCTGTACTTCGTTGGCGGGGCGAACCTGGCAACTGGCTCGCTCTACCGCGTCAACCTTTCCGGCGGCACTCCACGGCAGATTACTATGCGATCGCCCGGCACAACTTTCTGGCACAGCATCGATGGCAGCACCATCTACTACGTCAACACTGGCTCTGCTGCCGGGCCGGGCCTCTACGCGGTCGACAGCGACGGCAACAATCCGCGCCTGCTGCGCCCCTCTGGCATCCCCGTCGGTTTCGCGTCTGATGGCTCCCTGATGATTATGCGCGATAACAACGGCGACTTCCAACTCTACAAGCTGGGAAATACGCCGCAGGACGATGTGCTGGTGCTTGATAATGTCGCTCCCAATGCGCTCGCCCTCTGCGATAGCAGCGTTGCGCCCGGCGTCACTCCCATGTGCAACAACAGCATCGCCCTCGCACCTTACAGCCACGCCCTGTTCGTCGAAGCCTACTACGCCGATGGCACCCGCAAGGTCTATTCCTACGATCTCGTGCAGGGCAATCAAACGCTGCTCTTCACGGTCAAGCCAGGAACGCAGATAGCCTTACCGGGGTGGGATACGATGTCTGTGAAGTAGGCAATTAAGAAGAGGGAGGCGAGAATAAAGAATACACTACGGAGAATGTCTTCAGGAAAAGGGCATTCTCCGTAAGCTTCTCTCGATGAAAGCGTGGTATCTGGCGTGGTGGTGATATTAGCGTTTAACGGGGAAGAGGTTTTGAAGACGCATGCCGAGCATCATGTCTCCGGAGACTTTCAGCTTGCCGGTCATGAAGGCGTTCATGGCATCTAGCTTGCCTTCGATGATGTTGAGCCAGTCCTGGTCGCTGACGGTGAGGGTAATGTCGGGCTTCTCAACGCCGCCGGGGATAACGGTGCAGGTCTCGTTCTCGACTTTTACCGCCCACTTACCGGCTTGCTCGCCGGTGATGTTCCACTGGAAAGTCTTGTTCAGCCCCTTTGCCGCCGCCGGATTAAATACGGTTGGCATTGCCTCAAATGCCTCTGCAATAGTCATAATTTTCTATCTCCTTCTCTGGTTAACATACAGGAACGTCCTGTCGAAACTGCTATAGTATAGCATATGATATCACATGTTGTGCTACAGAAGAGTTAACCAGATCACAAAATCCTCTTTCTTGTCTTTTCCTTCTCCTCAATGATATGCTGGTAGACGAAGATGGAAGGATTGGCTGGCGCTGTGTCGGCGTGTCATTGAGGAAGAAGGGAAAGGTTTCATGGCTGGCGAACAGTATCTACGCAAGGTGAGGGTGGAGGGCGGGAATCTCAAGTTCAGTGCCGCCCATTTTATCACCTTCGGCGGCAAATGCGAGCGGCTGCACGGACATAACTACGGCGTTATGGTAGAGATCGAGGGAACGCTCAATAGTGATAAGCTGGTCTTTGATTTTACCATCATTAAGCGACTGGCAAGAGAGGTCTGCCAGCAATTGAATCATCGCTTCTTGCTGCCGATGCGCAATCCCCACCTGGAACTGACCGAATCGCTCGAAGAGTGGGAGATTCGCTTCGGCAGCAAACGCTATGTTTTCCCTCGCAGCGACGTTGTCGAACTGCCCATCGATAACTCAACCGCCGAACGGCTCGCCGAATATATTTGCGATGAGCTGTCCCGGCTACTGGGCGAGTATGATATCTCAAATTTGCGTACCATCACTGTAGGTGTTGCGGAAGCTCCCACACAGATGGCCTATTACGCACGTTCATTGCCCTGACGCAGTGAGTAGACGGCGGCTTCGATCAGGCAGGAGAGGATTTCCTGGGGAACGCAGATGTGCAGGTAGGCCAGCATCTCGCCTGCCATCTCCATCGCCGCCGCCTTCTTCGCCGGACCTTCTAGCGTCGTGGAGGCTTGCTCGACGGCGGAAACAACCGTATGTACCACCTGCTCGACCGCTGCGCGCCGCTTCTCCGGCAGTTTTTGCAGCAGGTGCTGGTAGAGGAGTGCCGAGAGAGAGATGAACAGTGGCAGCATGATGGGTAGGAGGAGGAGGGCAATCTGTACAGAGGGTGACATAGTCGTGAGGAATCTCCTTTCGGGGAAGTTGAGAACTGTTGCTCTTAGAGGAATGAGCAAGCTGCCGAGGCTGTGGGACGAGGAGAGCAATTAGTAAGTAATATTGCTCGCTTACTTTTAAGTATAAACGGGAAGAACGATTTTGTCCAGTCTTTTCGCCCTCTGATTTTCCATACTAATAATCCAGCAACGTCTGGAGTTCTTTCTCGGATTGCTTGCTAAGCGGAATCATTGTTTCCTGCCTGTCATCCAGTTGCAGAGTGTAGCTGTTGCGCGTGAACTGGATGATGGCCTTGATTGACGTTTCTCAGAATACCTTTCGTTTTTCTCTCATATAACTTTTCCAGAAAACTTCCTCAAGTCGCCTGGCAAGGAACATCATTGGTAAACGGCGCTGTTTCTTTTTCTCGCATAACTTTTTTCCAAGTTGTGTTTGGCACGCTGTTTTCGGCAATCAGACCATATAGTTGTTTTTTCTCACATAACTTTTCGCTTTAAGGCTCACAAATGAAACCACTAGTATTGCCGATTACTGTGCTTTGTCATGAAGGTTGGCAGAGCACAGCTTGAGGTGAGCATCTAATCACGAATTATTGCGCTTCTTTCTTTGCAGGACGCCGCTGCAAACTTTCAAGTGTTCGCCGCCAGATCACATATATCTTCTGCTCTCTGTTGACTCCCAAGAGGCGATTCAGGTGTACATGCATAAGGCTGCTGATGATCTTCTCCTCTGGCTGCCACAACTCTCCTTGTGAAGCCAACTCACGAATATACGTAGCCGTCTCCTTAAGCACACAATCCTGACTCGAGAGGACCGTAGATATTCTTTTACGCTGTTCCCTTGCTATAGGATCATAGTTGGGGTCCCAAGGCGACAACAACTCGCACAAAAGCCTTCTTTGTGTATGGAACTCCTGGCTTATCATGTATTTGCTTGTCTGCGTTTGTGTATAGTGCAATCTCTCGGCAATATCAAATCCCCAAGCTGCCAAGAACTGATCTAAGCTGAAGATGGCAATCGCAATGGGATCAAGCGTAATTTCCTTTGCATAAGGCGCTGCAACTAACCTGCTAGTGGCATTACTATTAGCGGTAAAGACTCTCTCTAGCATCAATTGCTTTAGGCCCACCATACCGCTCAATTTCACGATCGTAGCAGTCAACGCATACTCGCTGAATGAGGCCAGTATGCACAAGTGAACGGCTCCATGTAACTTGGCTCATTAGTAAAGAGAGGAGGACACACCTTCAACATCCTTCGACCACTGTCTTGGCAAAAGGGTCCACCATAACTAGAAGCGCACCGTATTATGCCTTTCTGAGCGAGGCATCACGTGGGAGAGGCCTCAGAGAGGAGTCTGAGGCGCTGCTTTTCAAGTTGAGCACGCCACCTGTCACCGAGCTTTATCCAGCGCTTCTCAACCAGCACAAAGATGAGTAGGGCAAAGGGTACGATGATGACAAGCAGCCAGAGCCAGTAGAGGCTGTAGGAGATGAAGCGATTCGTAATGTGCACATGAGGAAGCAATTCGTACTTGAGAAGGTAGATGAATGGAAGGTGCCAGATATACAGGCCGTAGGAAATCAGGCCAACCCAGCGCAGTGGCGCCCATGTAAACGCTATCTTGAGAGGGAGTGGGCCGAAAAGGACCGCAGTGATGCAAAGGGCGTAGCCGATGCCGCTGGTGAAATCGCCCAGGAAAAAGTAGTGATTCACGATGGCGTTGAAGAAAGTCCAACCTTGATAATTGTAATCGTGGACAAAGTGCCACATATCTGCAAACACCAGAATCAGGATGCCTGCCCCCCAGAGCCAGTAGCTGCTCTTGCGTATTTGCACACTAAATCGGCTTTGTGGGGGGGCGTAGCGTGAGTAGATATAGCAAAGGCTGACGGCCATGCCGAGGGCAAAGACTTCCAGGTACTTCCCGTACTGCCCGAAGAGAAAGAACATGACAGTATCAAGTATATGACGTGGGACAAGCAAGGTCACACCTGGATGCTTCAAGAGGTAGTAACCCCAGTAGCGAAGGAATAGACCCCAGATCATGAGGGCCACCAGGCAGCAAAGCAATACCGGCAAGCGCTTTTTGAGCGGTATGTGCCGGGCAATTACATACAAGCCCAGGCAGATGAATGGCAGGAACATGTAAAACCACCATTCGATACCCAGTGTCCAGTAGGGGCCGTTGAGCTGGCGGAAGGTTTCAGAGGAAGAATCCATCCAGAAAGTTAGAAAGAGCAGCAGCTCGTGGAGATGGCCGGGCTGGAGATATTGGGGGGCTGTTATGAGAATGAGCAGGAAAAGCGAGAGGTAGTAGCCAGGCATGATGCGCAGGACGCGGCGCAGGTAGAAAACTTTTGCCGAGGGCCAGTTATCCTCAAACAGCAGGGCTTTCGCGTAGGGCATGAAGAGCAGGAAGCCGGAAAGCACGAAGAATAACACGACGCCAGATGACCCGGAAGTAGAGATCGAGGAGAGCAACGGGTACTTGAACTGCGTCCAGAGGTTGTCACCTGTCTGGCGATTGATATGGTACACAATGACGAAGATGATGGCTGTGGCTCGTACTCCGTCGAGGACTGCTATCGAATTTTTCGGTTTGTTGTCTTCCAGTAAAGCCCCCAGCCACCTGCCTGCGGACTGAAGCATATTTTTCAATTGCACGATCTACACATCCCTGAAATCCTGAAACCCGATTGAAACAGTGAAAAATGGCATCACCTGTAACAACGTTTGGACGATAAAAAAAATCTCCAGATAGTACTCTTTGAGGGGGCAAGCTCATTAAAAATACCTGCTGAGATTTTTGCTTCAAGGATGTATTGTTGCTGAGAGACAAAAAGACCTCCTGGAAAGTGTGGAGGATATGGGAGGCACGGGTCAAATGATCTGAGCTAGCCCGCTTTTTTCTGCCCGGGTATTTTCTGTGAAAGAAATGCTACTTTCTGCGTCTGGTGGGAGGGTCTTTCTTCGATGAGTGCCGGGCTTGAGCGGAGGGTGAGGAGGTTTTTCTAGACTGGATACGGGAGACTTTTTCGCGGATCAGGGTTATCTGTGAGTGAACTGCCTGACGGGACTGCTGAAGCTTGCGGGCGATGTCAGATGGGCGGTGACTGTCAACCAGGTAGCGGCAAATCGTTTCTTGCTTCTCTGTCAGGTCTACTGCCGGGTGCTCAAGGGCGGTCTTCGCCAGGTCTTCCAGCTCTCCATACTTACTTCGTCTGTATGCATCCAGGTCGACGGGGGAAAAAAGCCAGCGGTCGACAACGCGCACACCGGGGATACGTCCTGCTTCTACGAGATGCATGAAATGCCAGTAACTGAGGTCAAGCTGGCGTGCTGCTTCGTGGGTAGTCAACATACCATTCAGGTGTTGCAGGTTATAATTCAGTTCATCGCTTCTGAGGGCCATGTCGGACGCCTTTCTACGGATAATCCGTACTGCAAAGTGTCAGGCACATAAAAAGCCACCATGAGTATACCATAAGTACCGGGCGTGGCGCAAGTAATTGGCACTATTAAATTTATTAAATTATGTACTCTTCTGGCAATCTCTGTTTCCATATCCTGATCTTGCGAATGCCAACGGCTTGCAAAAGCGTCTCCGTTTCGGCGTGGGCGCGGGCGATTTGCCTGGGATCGTGGGCGTCGGAGCCAACACAGATGGGTGTCTGTTGCGCGGCGCAGGCGCGGGCGAGGCGCTGTACGAGACCAGGATAGGTTAGTATATCGAAGCCGTTGATTTCGAGGGCAACATCATGGCGCGTCGCCTCTGCCGCAAGGCGTTCGAGTTCTTCGTCGATGTTGGGTGGCAGGAAGGGGTTGCGCGCTCGCATGCGCACAGGGTGACTGACGAGACTGAAGTAGCCACTGCTCGCTGCCTGGCGCAGTAGCTCAAAGTAGCGTTGCCACAGAGCTTCGCCCTCCTCGCGTTTCACGTGCAGGTCGTTCTCATACTGAAGTCCGTCGACCTCATGTACGGAACCGATGAGAAAATCCCAGTCGTGACCCTGTAGGATGGTCTGGATCTGCTCATTTTGCTGCGGGATAAAGTCCACTTCCATGCCCAGCCGCACATCGCACCGCGCCTGTTGCCCTGCTGAGCGCACCGCCTCGATGTAGTCGGCCAAGGCCATCATCGGGCCTTCCTGCGGCATGTGGTCGAGTAGGGGATGGGCTTCGTGCATCTGGAAAATGTGCTCGGAGATGCCGAGCACGCGCAGCCCTTTTGCATGGGCGCTCCGCGCCATCTGCAAAGCCGAACTGCGCGAGACGTGGCTGTGAAAATCGCTATCGAGAACCATACGAGTGGTTTTCCCTTATTGCGCTGTCTACCTCACAATCGAGACGGCAAATCCGTCCATGTAATCATCATCCATCGGCAGCAGGAGCGAGACCAGGCGTGGGTCGCTGCTGATGCGCCGGTTGTATTCAATGACGCCCTGGTTGCCCTCGTCCTCTGAGGACTGGAGACCGAGACCCTTACCACCGCGAATGCAGTTGTCCGCGACGATGATGCTGCCGGGACGGGTCAGGCGCAAGGCGGCTTCGAGGTACTGTGGATAGGGGGGCTTATCGGCGTCGATAAAGACGAGATCGAAGGGCGCTTCGTTCTCAAGCTGTGGCAGCAGATCAAGCGCCTTGCCCACACGCACCTCGGTGTGATCCGCCAGGCCCGCGTGTGCGAAGGAATTGCGTACTACCTTGGCGTGAACCGGACTGACTTCCAGCGTGATCAGACGACCACCCTCTGGCAGCGAGCGCGCCAGCCAGATGCCGCTATAACCAGCCAGCGAGCCGATCTCCAGAATCTTGCGCGCATTGCAGGCAACCGCGAGCAATTGTAGGAAGCGGCCCTGGTTGGGTGAAATCTGGATCTGGGGCAGTCCTGCCGCTTTTCCTGCTTCTAGCGCGTAGCGCAACCCCTCATCTTCGGGGGCAAAGCGCTCGTTAATCGTAGTCACAATAGCGTTGCGAATCTTCTCTTGTTGTTCTAGTTGTTCCAATCGCGTCGTGTCGTTGCTGTGTTCGCTCATTCAAAATTCCTTTGCCAGTAAAGCTAGCTCTCTCTGTTCGTATCCGGCGAGCTGAACTGTAACCCACTCCAGGTCGATGGCAGCGTGACAGGCGGTGAATATGTCACGCGCCTGCCGCAAACAGGCCATTCCTCGCCGATAATCATTCTCTCCCGCCTGCTCGCGCTGCAAGAGTGAGAGGCCGTAGCTGTGCAGAGTGCTGGCATACTCCAGGCGCATTTCATTTTCCTGAAAAATATGCAGCGACTGCTCGAAGACGGCGTTAGCCTGCTCATCACGTCCCTGTATTGCCATTATACGCCCAAGAAGGCGATGAGAGCGAGCAAGGATGCGGGTAATTTCATGCTCTTCTGACTCTTGCAAACTCTGTAATGCCTGCGCCTGCGCGGTTTCTAGCTGGCCAAGCAGGAAACTGCTTGTTGCCAGCAGGAATCTACCTTCGGTGATGGCTTCGGCTTCCAGCCCCTCGATGGCAAGCGCCCTGTGCAGGGTGGCACGTGCTCGTAAGAGCAGGCGCTGGCATTGGGCTATGGGGTATGAAGTGGGCGTGGAAGGTGCCTTCTGTACGGAAGATGGTCCTTCCGACCGGTCATCTGACGAGAACGGGAGATATTGCATGCCTATGGCCACAGCCTGGTTGATGCGTAAATCAGCCATCGCGACCAGCGCGGAGCCGATACAGCGCTGATTTTGCATAGCCCGACCGAGGGCAAGCGCCCGCCTTAGATTCACAGCAGCTTCATGAAATTTGCCCTGTGCCTGTCGAACCGCCCCCAGCGCCACATTACACCAGCTTGAGTGCTCGCGATCATTGATCTGTTCTGAAATTGCCAGGCTGCGGATAAACCATTCTTCAGCCTCCTGTAGATCACCGCAGCGACTCGCCATCTCACCCAGATTGCCTGTGACGAAGGCCATGTTGGGAAGGTCTCCCATGCGTTCAGCCAGTTCGAGCGAGCGATGCATATAGAGACGAGCCTGCCTGTGTTCGGCCTTCATGGCATAAACCGCGCCCAGATTGCCGCAGACTTTCGCCATAGCGATCACCAGGTCGTGCCGCTCAAAAATATCTAGCGCAGTATAGAGGTGTTTGAGCGCCTCCGGAACCTGCCCGACGCTGGCCGCGACGACGCCCAGCAACTCGTGGGCCTGTCCTAACACCAGGGGGTCGCCGGAAATGGCCTGTTCTGTGCGTGTCTGAAAATCGGTCGTGATGTGTCGCGGCATGTTCTGGGAGTCCTGTATAGCTCGCTCAAGTATTCCCAATCCTTCGTAGACATAGCGGCGCGCCTGTTCGTAACTGCCTTGCAAACAGCAGACCGCTCCATGCTGGATGAGCAGGCAGGCCCAGGCCGGGCCACCTATTATCCCGGCGCTGGATAGTACCCTTCTGCCCTGCTCAAAGCATTTGTATGCAAGCATGTAGTCGCCGGTAGCCGACCAGGTATGCCCGATCTCGCGCCAGATCAGCGCCTGAATCTGTATCTCCTGCGGGCTGTGATCAATGTCATGGCGTAGTTCCAGTATGTGCTCGTAGCGTTGCCGCGCCTCAACGTAGTCACCCAGGACCATGCAGCATTCGCACACCCGCTCCTCTAGACGAGCCAGTTGCAAGGAAGCATCAGGACTTTTCAACTCGCGAGAGAGAATCTGGATAGCCTGAACATAGTATTGCTTTGCTTCGGAGTATGCCGCGAGGCTGTAGGCCTGGTTGGCGGAAAGGACGGAGTAGTGGGCAAGGCGCGCAGGGTCACTGCCTGCTCTGCTCAGATGGTACATAATCGCAGCCGCGCCTTCGTGTCCTTTCTCCGCGTAGAGTTGTTCCAGCATGCTCGCCGCCCTGCGGTGCAGTTGGGCGCGGCGCGCTGCTGAGAGGTGCTCATAGAGATGACTGACGATCAAGGGATGCCAGAAATGATAGGCGATGCCATCTCCGCTTCCCTCTTCGGAAAGCAATCCGGCGCGCAGGGCTTCCTCCAGGAGATCAAGCAATGTGTCCTCGTCGTAGTCGTTCGTCATCGCCAGCAGGTGTCGAAGCTCAAATGACCCTCCCAGAACGGCTGCTTTGCTCAACAGACCCCGGCACTGGCTACTCAAGCCTGCCAGGCGGCGCTCAAGTACGGCGGCAATCGCTTCAGGGATCCGATCTCTCTCGACAGCTTCTACAGCGGATGCTGGAGGTAAATCACTCTCGTCACTACTGTCTGTTGCATCGGCTGTCCCTCCGGAATAGGAGCTGTCGGGGAAAGAACAACGGGCCAGTTCTTCCGCGAAGAAGGGATTTCCGCCTGCCTGCGTCTGGATACGGCGCACAACCTCTTCCGGCAAATAGGAGACGAGCGAGCCGATCTGTGTCGAGGTCAGAGGCTGTACCGCCAACGTCAAAATAGTCTCTTCTCGCCTGAGGTCGTTGATGAGTGTGCGCAGTTTAGTACTTGAAGGCTGCTCTGTATCCCGATAGGTACCTACCAGCAAGATACGCAGGCCTTGCAGGTGGCGCGCAAGGTATGCCAGCAGGTCAATGCTGCTCTCGTCAGTCCAGTGCAGGTCGTCGATTACCAGCAGCAGGGGAGCTTCCTGACTGAAGGCGCTCAGCAAACCCAGTGTGATTTCCCAGAGGTGCAGTCGCTCCTGCTCAGGAGGCACCTTGCTTTGAGGGTGATGAGCTGGTGGTCCATTGTCGGCCAGCGTCGCCAGTCTGGGCAGCAGGGTAGCGAGCCTGTCAAACCGGAAAGGCGTTGTTTCCTCAAAGCCGGAGACGTAGTGTTTCAAGATGGCAAGGAGCTGTTCAGGAGAGAGATCATGGACCAGTGTGTGCAGCAGTTCTGTCCACGCTCTGTAGGGAAGCGTGCTCTCCTGTTCGTAAGACCTGCTCCAGACAACGGCCCAGCCGTGCTCATTGCCCTCAAGACTCAATTCTTCTGCCAGTCGCGTTTTGCCGATACCCGGCTCTCCTGTCAGGAGTAAGAAGTGGGGGGTGACGGTCCTGCTATGATTGCTTGTGCGTGAGGTACTGGCAGCGCCTTCTATTGAGAGCATTAACTCTCGCATTGTAGCCAGTTCCCGGCTGCGCCCGACCAGGGGACTCTGGTTATGGCGGCTTGATTGGAAAACCGGACGGGGAAAAACCTTTGGCTGGGCCTCAACCGGTGCTCGCTGTTCTACAGAGCCGCGCTCGACAGCACCTGCCCCCTTTGCATTACCTGTAGGGGAGTGATCGATCACACTTGCCTGCAAAAGCGTGTTGAGTTTCCCCATCTTCATTGACTCGTACAGTTCGCGTGTCTCCGCCAGTGGCTCCATGTCATAATCGCGTTGGAGGGCTGTCACGAGCCGTTGGTAGGCGTGTAAGGCTTCGGTACGGCGGTCTAGCCTGACAAGCAGTAGCATGAGCTGGCGGACGGCTGTTTCGTTTACTGGATCACTGGCAAGCAGACGATCGAGTGGTTCAATGGCGCTCGCGAATGCGCCTCGCTGCGTGCGAAGCTGCGACAGGCGAAAGAGGAGGCTGCTATAAGCGCGGCGCAAGGTTTCACGGCGGGAAGACGACCATTCTGAATAGAGTTCTTCCAGCAGGTAATCGCCGTTGTAGAGCCTCTCCGCCTCCTCAAGCAGTCGCTCTCCTTGCTTTTTGCAGGAGGGTGCGCTGGCAGTCTCATTATTCAGCAGCGCAAAGGCCTCACCAAGCAACATTTCAAAAGCTTCGGCGTCGACCCAGATGAGAGAGGCATCTGCCAGTACCAGAACGTTCTGTTCCAGTCGCAGCATACCCGATGTGGCGGGGCGTCTCAGCTCCGGCTCAAGCAGGCGGCGCAGTTCATGAACTGCCCCGTTCAAGCGGTTAGTTGCCGTAATAGCGTCCAGGTTGGGCCAGAGTGCTTCCATAATCTGTTCGCGTCCCAGGCGGCGTTTCGCGCTGCTGAGAAGGCAGCCGAGCAGAGCGCGTGCGCGCCTGCGCCACAACTGATTATCGGTTTGTTGCCATTCATCGCCGACCTTCCGCTCAATGTGAAACTGACCCAACAGGTAGACGCGCAATATCTGTGTATCCTGTGTATATGGGAGGTGGGACGCTATCTCGACCTGCCCCGTAGCCTTTCCCTGATTGCTATCTGGTCGAGCGCCGCTATTTTCACGGGTAAGACTGGCAGCGACTTCCAGGATTTGCGCCTGATTTCCCTCTTTGATAGTATCGGGAAGCCCTACCCCAATATATTTACTGACAGTGCGCCCATTTTCGCTCCAATAGGCGTACCAGTATGGCCCGTGGCCGTTTCCTTCCTGGCATTTTCGACAACGCTGCTTACCACAGCGTGTATACTGCTGACGATAGGTAACTTTATTTGCCCTACTCAACGCCTGCTCCCTTTTAAGCTAAGAGCGCTCATGCCGGAGAAGAAAGTTAAAACAACCACACAGGTCAAGTTGTTCCCCACAACTTTCTTGTCGACAAAGTCTTAGATAAGACAAACATATTATATACTAGATGAGATGCATCCTACAATTCTCTTGTCTCATTTTCCTGTAAAGTACAGGTAAGGCAGTATTTTTTACCTATCTAAGAGCAAAGAGGGCAAAAGATGAGGGAGATTTCAGGCTTGTTGCGGATAGGAGCAGACGCGCTGCGCGCTGAGCCGCACGGCGGGGTCCGGGTCTGCGCGCAGGCATTGGAGGGTTTCGTGGGCCTGGGGAGCGCTTATACGGGCCAGGACATTGGTAATGATGCGCCGGTACTCGGGGTCGCTATGCCGCGCCCATTGTAAGGCCACTGGCAGCAATACATCGGTAATTTCTCTGTCATTTAATGCTGGCAGTTCCGCGAAAATGGTCATGAGAATCTCTTGCGTCTTTCCATCAACCTTTGTCAGCAAGGAGGCAAGCGGGTAGAAGATTTCGCTGGCGGGAAATTCTTCCCATGTATATGCCGGGTATGGGTGACGAAAAGGCCAGAAGCACTCGAAGAGCAATTTGAGGTAGGTGCGCTGTTCCTTCACTGCTGCTGTTGCTGCGGAAGTTGCGGGTACGCGAACTGCGGCAGTAACGAGCGTTACGAAAATATCTGCGGGACGTGCAGCAAATCCCGCCTGTACCTGCAAGCGCAGCCAGCGCGCGGCCTCGATACGCACAGAGCGTTGTGGTGAGCAGAGGACGTGGTTTGTGAGCGCGTCGACCAGGTTCCGGCGCAGCAATATGTGCTCCTGCTTCGGCATGTTCCAGAGTTGTTCCTGTACGTGGTTCACACGCCTGTTCAACTGTTCCGGCGTCGTCACTTCCTCGATCTGTACGATCAATTCAGAAAGCGGCACTTTCTCTAAGCGTGTTAAAATTTGGGCTACGCTGCGCCGCATATGCTGTAGCAATGCCATCATGCGTGTCGAATAACCAGACAGGGAAGTGTTCATATACTGATTCATACCGGTCATGCTCCCACAAAATGTTTATCCAGAATGTATTATAATGATGCGCGCAAATGGTTTCGTAACAGTCGTTACCGATATTATACTGAACAGTTGTTACATTGTCAACCTTAAAAGAGAGTCCAGTTGGAAATATAGATAGTGAGTACATCCCCACCGGAGAAAATACTCAGATTTTCCTACCCTTGAGCGGGATAAAATCGTTGGTAAAGCTCTCCAGTGAGCTGTCGGCTCGCTGCACAACCTCGAAGTATTGTTTGATTCGGTCGTTGCTCTCTAATATAAACCGCGCCAGTTGCTCTTTTTGCTCAACCGGCATCTTCGAGCGCGCCGTCCGGTCATCAAAATCGTGCGTCTTGCGGAAGAACTCGCGGTATGCTATCACCTTGCTCTTCTGAGCATCATTGCTCTGCTGTATCATTATAAATATCTGTCCTTCTTTCTTAGAACGGATTTTCCGAGCCACTGTCTTAAAGTCTCGACGATTAGAATACAGTGTGTTAAGATACAGATACCAGCGCCATTGCCGGAAGATCAAGCCTGTTCTGGAATGATTACGTATGCCCGTCCTTGAAGGTTCTATCGAGAATATTGTATTTCGCAACGAGGATAACCACTATACCGTCGCACGCTTCCGCCCGAATGACGGCGGGCGGCTTTTTCGTGATGATGTAATCACTATTGTGGGGATGCTGCCCCGTGTCAACATCGGGGAAGTGCTCTCAGTTGAGGGTGAGTGGGAGAACGATCCGCGCTACGGCCTCCAGTTGCACATCACCAACCATACCGTGCGGCCTCCGACCTCGAAGGAGGGCATTGTCCGCTATCTCAGTTCGGGACTGATTAAGGGTATCGGGCCGAAAAAGGCGGAGCGTATTGTCGAGCACTTCGGGGAGCAGACACTGGCCATCATCGAGCAGCAGCCTGAACGCCTGCGCGAGGTCAAGGGGCTGAGCCAGAAAGATTGCGACCGCATCATCAACGCCTGGCAAGAGCAGGGTGAGATCAAGGAACTGCACCTTTTCTTACAGGATTGCGACATTTCCATCAATCAGGCCACGCGCATTTATAAACAGTACGGCAAAGACGCTATCAAGGTATTGCGCGAGAATCCCTATCAACTGGCTCGTGAAGTGACCGGTATTGGCTTCAGCATGGCCGATGAGATTGCCAGGAAGGTTGCTGATAAGCTCAAGCTGGATTTTCAGCCGGACAGCGCGCAGCGTCTCGCCATTGGCCTCAAATACGTGCTGGAAGACGCGGCAGAGAAGGATGGACACTGTTTCCTGCCGGAGAATGAACTGCTTGCCCGTGCCTCTCGTGCGCTGAAAGTTCCTGTCGAAGCGCTAACAGCAGGCATGGACCTCCTGCGCGGCGAGCGCGACATGTTTATTGAGCCTCCGCCAGCCATGGAGAAATCTGAAGCGGATACACAGGCCAATGCACCTGCTGCCCTCGTCCCCGCTAGCGAGGTTGAGGTTGATACTGAGGGTCTGGAACAGCCTGAAGCGCAGCCACGAGTCTATTTTGGCACATTCTGGCATGCCGAGAACGGCTCTGCCCGTCTCCTGCGCATCCTGTTGCACTCACCGAGCAGCCTGCCGCGCACTTCGCAGCAGCAGTGGGATCGCATCTTCACCTATCTGAAGCAGAATCGAAAGATGCAGTTGACGGATAAGCAGCGTGAGGCCGTGCAGATGGCGTACAACAAGAAGGTGAGCATTCTCACGGGCGGTCCCGGTACGGGCAAGACGACTTCGCTGCGGGCGCTGCTGCTCTTGCTGCGCAAGCGTAACATCGATTTCGCCCTCGCCGCGCCAACAGGCCGTGCTGCCAGGCGCTTAGCCGAGGCGACGGGCTGTCCCGCGAAGACGCTGCACCGCCTGCTCGAATATATCCCGCACGACAATGGCTGGCTGCGCAACGAAAGCAATCCCTTGCCGTACAAATTCGTGATCGTCGACGAGTTCTCGATGGTCGATATTTTCCTCTTCTACAACCTGCTAAAGGCGCTGCCGAGGGATGCCCACCTGCTGCTGGTGGGCGATGCCGACCAGCTTCCCTCCGTCGGGCCGGGCAATGTCCTGCGCGATCTGCTGCGCAGCGAGGCCATTCCTTCGGTGCGTTTGACCGACCTGTTTCGCCAGGCGCAGCAGAGCAAGATCATCGTCAACGCGCACCGCATCAATGGCGGGGAGATGCCGCTTATCCAGAAGGAGAAGACGGGCGATTTCTTTTTCTTTCCAGAGGAGGAGCCGATTCGCATCCAGCATCTCCTGCTCGATCTGGTGCAGAACCGCATGCCCAGAACATTCCACCTCAACCCGCTCACCGATATCCAGGTGCTTGCCCCCATGTATCGCGGCCCTGCCGGTGTTACCAGTCTGAACGAGGAACTACAGGCGCGGCTCAATCCCAGAACGTTCGGGCAACTGGAACTGCACGGGGCAACCTGGCGTGTGGGCGACAAGGTGATGCAGGTGCGCAACAATTACGACAAAGGCGTCTTCAACGGCGACGTGGGGCGCATCCGCTATATCAATAGCGAGGACGAGATGCTCAAAGTCGAGTTCGTGGAGGAATCAGGCACAACGCTGGTCGAATACGATTTTCACGAATTGAGAGACGAACTGGTGCTTGCCTATGCTATTACCATCCACAAGAGCCAGGGCAGTGAGTATCCCGCCGTTGTCATCCCCCTGACAACCGAGCACGGGCTGCTCCTGCAGCGCAATTTGCTCTACACCGCCATTACTCGCGCCAAACGTCTCTGCGTCCTCGTTGGCCAGCCCCGCGCCCTGCGCCTCGCCGTCAGAAACGAGCGCGTGATGCAGCGCAACACGGGCCTTGCCGAGCGCCTGAAACCGCAGAGCAATGGGCGGGCGCTATACGACCTTATGGAGATGGAGGGACTTCCGTTTTGAGAAGACAACCAGAAATCTGTTACGATGTAAACAAAACAAGAAAGGAGTTCCTTTTATAAACGAACGAGAGCCAGTTTCCCGAAAACTGGAGATCACAGTAACGCCGACAGCAGTCGTTATTTTTGTTGCCATAGCTGCTTATAGTATCTGGGTAGGCTTACAACTGGGCTTTACCCCTTAGTTTCCGGTCACTTGTTGAGTCGTTTCCCTGCTATGGAAAGCTGTTACAATACCAACTAAACACGGATAGAGGTATGACCATGACCACCAATGAAATCTCCGGCGGTGTTGTCCACGAATTGCCAGAGGATTTACGGAAAACCCTCGCTTCTGACGTAGAGGCGCTCGCGGCATGGGAGGATCTGACGCCTCTTGCGCGCAATGAATGGATCTGCTGGGCGATCTCCGTGAAAAAACCAGAAACCAGAAGGCAGCACATTGAAAGGGTGCGCACCGAACTCAAAGAGGGCATGCGCCGACCTTGCTGTTGGTATGGCTGTATTCACCGCACGGATAAGGCAGTCAGCCCTTCGGTACAGTGGGTGCTCGATAAACAATCTAAAAGGTCATCATAAATGATGGCTTTCGTAGCATGAGCGCTCATTTGCTTTTGACTTGTTCGGCCCCACAGCTCCCGGAAGGAGTGCTTTTAACGCAGCTTCATTGAAGGTATCCCCTTCGTGAAAGTCGATAGCACGAACCGTCTGGAGAGGTTATCTCCTGCGGCACATGGATATGGTACGAGATGAAGCTCGACATCACCCTCGACAAACACCTCGATCATCTACTGATAGACGTTGATCTCAACGTAGGACATGGCCTCCACTTCAAGCCATTTGATAGTGGCGGAATGTTCAGGAGGCCAGGGTAGTTCCCCAACAAACAGGACAGGTGGCGCTATAGCAGCCATATGACCCTGCAAGACAACTAAAAAATACTGTCAGATGGAAGTAAAACAGCACAAGCATCCAGTGATGCTGCTTTACCTCCTCCATGCAACCCCTCCTAAACGCTCGAACTTCCACCAGTACGCGGCACCTTGATTAGCACGTAAGTTTAATATGAAGGGCAGAATAGGGAAACTTTTGCCTGCTCTCGCCTGTAGCGCACAGGATGCGTGGGGGCTTGCCTAATTCCGAGTAAAAAGGTAGAATATAAATTAGATCAACTTTGTTATCTTCAACGAGGCGGGGCCTCGTGACATAGGCCCGTTACAAACGGGTAGCGGGTCAGGCTAGTAGACAGAATCTCTTGTATTTGAGGGAGGATTTCGGAAATGACGACAGATGCGCAGGCAATTAACCAGAACGCGAACTCCGGGTATACCCATCCAGAGGTGCTGGTAGAGACCGATTGGGTTGCTCAGAATCTCAATAATCCCAACGTCCGCCTGATCGAGGCCGACGAGGATGTTCTGCTATATGAGACGGGCCATATTCCCGGCGCGGTCAAACTCGACTGGCATGTCGATGTACAGAACCCCGTCACGCGCGACTTTATCGATCGGGAGGCGTTTGAGCAACTTATGCGGCGTTATGGCGTCGATAACGATACCACCATTGTGCTCTATGGTGACAGGAACAACTGGTACGCCGCCTATTCCTTCTGGCTGTTCAGCATGTATGGTCTGAAGAATATGAAGATCATGAATGGCGGACGGCAGAAGTGGGAGGCGGAAGGCCGCCCGATGACGAAGGAGGTGCCGCATTACAAGCCGACCAACTTCGAGGCACCGGCAGTCAACGAGTCGATTCGCGCTTTCCGTGAGGATGTACTGAGCGGTCTGAACAACCCGGAGCGGCGGCTGATCGATGTGCGCTCCCCACAGGAATACACAGGGGAGCTGATTCACATGGTAAACTATCCGCAGGAAGGCGCGCAACGCGGTGGTCACATCCCGACGGCGAAGAATATTCCGTGGTCGCAGGCTGCTAACCCCGATGGTACCTTCAAATCAGCCGAGGAGCTACGCGCTCTGTATGGCGGCCAGGGCATCACTCCTGAAAACGATGTCATCAGCTACTGCCGCATCGGTGAGCGTTCAGCCCATACATGGTTCGTACTGACGCAATTGCTTGGCTACCCACGTGTACGTAACTATGATGGTTCCTGGACGGAATGGGGCAACATGGTACGCGCCCCTATAGAGAAGTAGATGGCAGCCTGATAGGTATGTTTCTATGCGTTGCCCGCTCAACGCCTGTGGCGCTTCGCCAACGCTATGGGGTGGGCTGCCAGGCTGCGCGGCGAAGCGGCGCAGCCTGGCAGCCCACCCCATAGCGAAACAGGCCGCTGCGCGAGCATTGAGGAAAGAAATACATGGATCGACAAGAAGCTATCGAATTTTTAATGGATCACTATGAGAATCCGCGTAATACCGGGCCTTTAGAGCATCCCGACATCAGTCTCACGGGCGGCAATCCCGGCTGTTCAGATATCATTACGATGCATGCGCGCTTCGACAAGGATGGGAGGCTGGAGGCCGTGAACTGGGAGGGCGAAGGCTGTACCATCAGCAAGGCGGCGGCATCCTACGTGACGGAAATCACGCAGGGCATGACAGCCGAAGAGGTTGAGCAAATGAGCTTTGAAGACCTCATGGAGCAGCTTGGCAAAGAGCTGGTCATGACGCGCCCCACCTGCGCTACGCTCGCCCTCGGCACCCTGAAACAGGGCGTACATGAATATCGCATGCATAAAGCTGCCGGGACAGACAAAACCGAAACGAACAAGTAGAGAAGCTTTGACCATCACGTACTTCGATAGTCGAAGCTTCTTTATGTATTCGCAATCTAGCGTTTGTAGTCTTCCCAGTCACTACGGATACTCATAGGTGGGAGGCCGCCATCATAGGGAACATCAGGCGCTTCGTGGGGCGTGGGTTCGCGTCGGCGAGAAGAATGCGTGTATGGCCGTTGTATATATGGCTCTTCCGGTTCATCCATCAACTGCCGTTGCTCGGCCCATTCCTCTTTGCGCCGTGCATCACGCTCTATCAGGCGTTCATTTGCATAGAGTCGTCCCGATCGCAGTGCTTCTTCTGCCAGTTGTATCTTTGCGGCGGTTCCGCTTTTGATCAGCCACTGAGCAAGCTTTACAAGGACTGCCAGTATTCCAAGCCCGAGTAAGATCCATGCTACCAGCACTCGTTGCGGCCAGAGCGCGATCAGTATGAAGACGATGACAGGCAACAAACAGATGGCGATCACTGTTGCAGCAGCGCCCCAATGATTCCTCTCAGGTTTATATAACATAAGAACTATTTCTCCCTTCATAGCTTTTCTGTCTTGAAAATCTACCAGTCCTTTGCCAGAAAGGAGAGAATAGCGATGCTCTTAATGCAAAGTCTCTCGCATACCTCTCCCTTCAGTGCGATACACACTGATCATCTCGCATGATGGAACCTCCTTATGGAGTATCGTAGCCTGATTGATTACAACAAAGCTTTACTATAAATTACTCATTCCTACACTATTTTGACGCATAAGAGGAAGAGGTATCAAGAGAGCAACACTCTTATTTCTCTTGCCACCTATAAAAATGGCACAATCTGGCATAATATAAAGGGTATTCCTGAGAGCATTTCATAACTGCAAGACCTACCCGCAAGGAGTTCGGTCTCCTTCCTCAAGTGAGACATTTCGCTCTCTCTGGCCGGAGTATACAGAGGAAGCGTCATGAAAGCGTCATGAGCATCGTCAGGGGCAGTGACCTGAACTGTGCGGAGAGGAAAGAGGCGAGCATGGAATGTGCCAGGTTAACGGCCATGGACAAGAGAAAACTCTGGCAATGCTTCTAAAGTCCGAGCTTAACGCGCCAGTTAGAAAGTACTTCCAGCGCTTGCCGGTGCAATTTCTGATGTTTGGGGTCGTTGAGCCAGCGACTGACCCCCGACGGGTGGGCGAGTGGGATCAAGATAGTGCCGTTCTGCTCTTTGTAGGTGCCAATGATATCCTCCAGGCGCGCTCTGCCGTAAAAGGCCTCGATCGCCATTGTCCCTATCAGCAGAATGATCTGTGGCTGCACCAGGCGTATCTCCGCGTCTAACCACGGCCTGCACAGCGCCACTTCCTGCGGCGATGGTTTGCGGTCTCCATCGCCACGAGGATTTTTACCGGGATCGCAGTGCGTGAGCGAGGTGAGATAGCAGTGCTCGTGCAGGTAACCGGGTGGAAAGCCTGCCTGCTCCAGCCATTTTTGCAGGATGCGCCCGCCGGGGCCGCTAAATGGCCGGTCATTCTCCACTGAACGATGGCCGGGTGCCTGTCCTATAACCATAATACAGTCGCTGGCGCGCCCACTTACAAGCGGGTGCGCCTGGGGGATGTAACCATGTTCCTGGCATAGGCGGCAGGCGCGAATACGCTGCTGCAGCCGCGTGACTGCTGCCTCTTGCTTGCTCAGTTGGTGCTGCGTTTCTTGTTGCACGTCTGATGGTGTTGTATCACTATCTTCTTTCAAGAACTTCATTCGAGGTTGTTGCGAGACTAGGTTTGGAATAATCGCCGGTGAGATGGCGGTACTGGCCGCGATAGTAGGCCAGGGGCGGTTTGTCGACGGTGATTTCTTCGCCGTTATGCCGGGCTAAGAGAGTATCCGCGTGTTTTGCGTCGTCCTCGTTTGCGAATGCGACCTGCCCCGCCGTCCCCATTGCCACCACTTCGCCGAGGAAAATGACATGGTCTCCCCCCGCATATTCGGCTACGACGCGAGTATCGACAAAGGCCAGCACACCATTGATAATGGGCGATCCGGTCACAGCCTCGGTATACTCGGCATCACAAAAACGTTCGTAACGTTCCAGGGAAGGGGTGGCGAAGCAGCGCGAAAGGTGCTCCTGCTCAATTGTCAGCATGTTGACCGCGTAGGCGCCGCTTTCACGAATGTATGGCAGCGTCTGGCTGTTGAGATCGACACAGACCAGAATCAGCGGCGGATTGAGGGAGACTGAACAAAAAGTATTGACGGTTAAACCTGCCACCCCGTGCGGGCTTTTTGCGGTGACCACCGTTACGCCCGTCGCAAACCGGCCCATTACCTGCCGGAAAAAATCTTTTTCGAGTGCCATCTAGTAAAAAATCCTTTTATTCCTCAAAGAAATGTACCCATTGTTATGATGATGGAACTTCATACACAGGGTACGGTGCTGGTGAGAGTTGCTGTTGACTGGGCTATCCGGGCGGGGTTCGCCATTGACCCTTCCAGTTCTTGCTTCTAACCATTTATTAGTAGTATCATCCTCTTCGCCTTTCTTGTCAACTGTCCAGAAGTACAGTGGGCAGGGAGGCTATTAAGATTGTTGACACCACCTTCACCTCTCTCGTATACTATGTCCACGAACAGCATGTGGCTGTCGGCACCGGGTGGCCTGTTCGTTGCGGACAGGCAGAATAGGGAAGGCGGTGAGAACCCGCCACAGTCGCGCTACTGTAACTGGTCAGTGCCCATCCTCATGCATATCCGCGTATATCCGCGCACGGAGGTAAGCGGAGAGCACGAAATACACCACTGTCGAGAACTTCCGGGCAATGGGAAACCTGGAAGTGGAGATGGGAAGGTCGGGTGGGTAGCGTTCGCAGCCAGGAGTCAGGAGACCTGCCCGGTGCCTGTAAAGGCGACCTGTCCGGCGAAGCATCATTTCTAGCCTCGCTGCACGTGTCGCCCGGCTCACGTTCCTTCGCGTCAGAGGAGCAAGCCACCGGGTCAGAAAGAGCATATTTCGCATCGTTTTGCCAGCCTCTTCCTGCTCGTGTCTCTGCTGAATCTCCGTCAACGCGAGGTGACACAGCGAGCGTTCAACATTACACGGAGGTTGAAGAAAGATGCGCTCTCATGTCATCTCTACTCGCCCAACTCACCGGATTTACCTTGTTCTCGTATTTGTGCTGGCCTTTCTCCTGTTGCTGACGGCCTGTAGCGGTCAGTCCAGTACGGGTTCCGGTGCAGCGCCGAAGCCCACTGCTACGCTTGCCATCACACACGATGCCTATGGCACGCCCATTACCTTTCCTTCAAAGGCCCCGCAGCGCATTGTTTCGCTGGTACCTACGACCAGCGAGATTCTCGGCGCGCTGCACCTGGACAGCCGCGTTGTCGCCGTCGACTACTACACCGACTACCCGGCTGACCTGACAAAGCTGCCGAAAGTCTCGAACGCCGACGGGCAATACAATGTCGAGCAGATCGTGGCCGAGCATCCTGATCTCGTGCTCAGCTACGGCGAATCGACCAGGCAGTACGATGCGCAGCTTGCCAATCTTGGCCTGCACGTGGTCGACCTGCCTATCGCGAACTTTGACCAGATACTGCAAGAAATCCTGACAGTTGGTCGCCTGACACTCACGCAGTCCACAGCGACAACCCTGGTCAATCAACTACAGCAGCAGATCAAGCAGATCGAAGCAAAAGTGGCAGGCACAACCGCGCCGAAGGTGATGATTGAACTGGATGACAGTACGCCCGGCAAGCCCTACGTCTTCGGTGGTGGCTCCTACGGCGACCAGCTTCTGCAGGATGCCAACGGCATCAACATCTTTCATAATGACACCGGTGGTGCTGGTTATCCGCAGGTGACAGACGAGGCCATCATCAGCGATAATCCACAGTTCATCATCCTTACGGAACCAGCGCAGTACGGCGGCGACCCCTCCGCCGTCTACAAGCGCCCGAACTGGGGCAACATTGCCGCGCTCAAACTGCGCCAGGTCTATCGCGTCAACACCGACCTGATCGGACGTCCCGGCCCGCGTCTCGTCGAGGGGCTGCAATGTGTTGCCCAGCTTATCCATCCAGACAAATATTCCGGCATCCCGCTACCTGCTTATTGTACAGCATAGTCGTAATTTACACAGGAGTAACAGGTTGTCGTAACGAAACGTGAAACTCGCTATTCGCAAACCTGAACTGAATAAAGCTCAAAGGCCAGAGCAACAGCGCCGGTACGGGCCGGGTAGATTACCTGCTCCTCTTGTTCTGCTGCTGCTCTGCTGCCTGCTGCTCGTCGTCATCGTCGTGGCGGTCAGTTTCGGCTCGACCTCGATACCGGTCAGTGCGATTGTGCGGATTTTGCTCAATGGCACCGGGCTGTTCCACTTTGCCCGGCAGTGGGATCCGACGGACGAATTGATTATCTGGCAGGTGCGTATGCCCGTTGTCATCGGCGCGGCTCTGGTAGGAAGCGCGCTGGCGGTAGCTGGAGTGCTCTTTCAAGGGATGCTGCGCAATCCCCTTGCCGATCCCTTCTTGATCGGCACCTCGTCGGGGGCCGCGCTGGGCGCTACCATCGCCTTTGTCCTGCCGTTCGATACCGTCTTTGGCTCCGTCTTCCCGTTGACGCCCCTGCTGGCCTTCGGGGGGGCCATGCTCACCGTGCTGTTAGTTTACAGCATCGCCCGCGCGGATGGGCATACCCCTGTCGTCACGCTCTTGCTGGCGGGAGTCGTGGTCAACGCCGTGCTGGTTGCCATGCAGACGCTGATCCTCACGCTCAGCCCGCGCGCGCAGTTTGGCATACAGGGGCTGTTCAACTGGCTTTCTGGCGGCATTGCCGTCACCAGCTGGCCGCCGGTCGTGGTGGTGGCAATCATCATTCTGGCAGGCATAGCCTACTCGTGTACCCTGTCAGGAGTGCTCGATGCCTTTGCGCTTGGTGAGGAGGGCGCGGCGCACCTGGGCTTTCACGTGGAGGGGCGCAAACTGCTCATCGTCGTCGTCGCTTCGCTGCTCACCGCTGCCGCCGTCTCCATTAGCGGCCTGATCGGCTTTGTCGGCCTTGTCACGCCGCATGCCATGCGCCTGCTGCTCGGCCCGCGTCATCGTCTCCTGCTTCCGGCTTCCGCGCTGGCCGGGGCCATCTTCCTGACGCTCTCCGATCTGCTGGCGCGGGTCCTCATTGCGCCCGCCGTGCTGCCCGTTGGCATCTTTACCGCCCTCGTCGGCGCGCCCTTTTTCCTGTTCCTGCTCAGAAGCAGCAGGCGAGAATATCGGTGGTGAGCATGGGGTCGCAATTCACAACGCGAGAATCGTCATCTGACGCGCCATTGCTGGCGGTACACAACGTTACCTTTGGCTATGGGCGGCAGCCGCTGCTGTATGATCTCACTATGCAGGTGGGCGCGGGAGAACTCGTCGGCTTGCTGGGGCCGAACGGTTCCGGCAAAACCACGCTGCTGCGGCTCATCAGCGGCGTTTTACGCCCTCACTCGGGACAGATTTTGCTGGAAGGGCGTGACCTGCAACAATTGGGAAGGCGTGGAGCGGCGCGGCGCATCGCAGTGGTTCCACAGGAACTGCACATGCCCTTTGCCTTCACCGTTGAGCACATGGTCAGCCTCGGTCGCACCCCCTTCACCAGCGCGTTTGGCACATTGAGCAAGCAGGATCATCAGATTGTGCAGGAGGCGATGGAAGCGGCGGGCATTGCGTCGCTTGCAGGGCGCATCTTCAACGAACTGAGCGGCGGCGAGCGGCAGCGCGTGATGATCGCGATGGCCTTTGCCCAGCAGCCGTGCCTGCTCCTGCTGGATGAGCCAACTTCTCATCTTGACATAAAATATCAGATCGAGACGCTCGAACTTGTGCAGCGACTCAATCGCGAGCGCGGGGTGACGGTGATTGCGGCCATGCACGACCTTAACCTTGCCGCCCGTTACTTCCCGCGCCTGCTGCTCTTCCAGCGCGGCATCGTCGCCGACGCGGGGCCAGCCGAAGTGCTCGATCCCGCGCTGCTCAGTCGCGTCTACGGCATCAACGTACAGGTGGGCATCCTGCGCGGCGCCGAACACCTCAGCGTCCTGCCGCCTGGCAGCGAACCCACGGAAAATGAGGCAGAGCACCATTCCGGCCCGCGAGTTCACGTCATGGCTGGAGGTGGCTCCGGCGAGTTGCTGATGCGTGCGCTGGCCGATGCCCGCCTCCCTTTCGTCGCGGGCGCGCTCAATATCGGCGACAGTGACCACACCCTCGCCCTGCGTCTTGCCAGTGCAGTCATTACCGAGCAGCCCTACGCTCCCATCTCACCCGCAACCCTGGAGCAGCTACGCGCCGGTCTCCAGCATGCTTCCTTGCTCGTGATCTGCCCCACCCCTGTCGGCACCGGCAATCTCGCGCTTTTGCAAGCAGCCGTCACCGCCGCCCGCAATGGCTTGCCCGTTCTCATACTTGCCCCTGCTCAAAATGACGTGCAGCCTGATGCAGAAACCTCTCAAGAAATGCTCCTGCAACAAACGGGCATTCTCACTCGCGACTATGCAGAAGGGCAAGGGGTGCAGTGTATGCGTGAACTGTTGCAAGCTGGTGCTATTGTGGTTGGTTCGGTAGGGGAAGTGGTAGAGATTATCAGGAAGATGGGGGTATTAGCGAGTGAAGAGTAATGCTGCATTATCTTACCTGCACCTGGTTTTGTAGCAGGTGGATTGCTCTGCCGTTGTGGTATCTGTGTTGCAACAAATCCCACAATTCCTCTGTCGTCCAGCGCAACAAGGTGATCTGCTGACTGATATACTTCATTTTTTATTCCTCTTGGGTTTATCCGGTTTCTACTTGCCAACGTTCTCTCATAACAAGTATACTATGAACAGCCAGATAGAACACGTGTATGAAAATGGTTCGGTTTTTGACTGGCAATTCTGAGTGACAACCTGCACTGGAAGAGAGGCGCTGAAAGATATGAGTGACGATGATCGAGCGAAGGTGACGTTACGGTTGCCATCTACGCTGAGCGCCTATAGCGGGGGCAAGAGCCAGATACAGTTGCGGGCCAACTCTGTCGAGCAACTGCTGAGCGCCCTTGCCAGCGAGCATCCCAGCGTATGGGAGCATCTGTGTACCGAACAGGGCCACCTGCGCGAACACGTCAAAATGTTTGTCAGCAACGAACTCATTACCGGCGCTAATGGGTTGCAAACCCCGCTCAAGTCTGGCCAGGAAATCATCGTCCTGCCCGTTATCTCTGGCTCGTAGCTTCTATCTCCACGAATTGCTCTCTTGCAATGGCAGCAATCTCCTGGCTGACGGTCCAGCGATTTTGAATGCGCGCGAAGCGTTGCTCCATGCCGCGTTTCCACACATCATCACGTGTCTTTTCCTCTAACATTTGAGTAAAATGGAGTGTGCCGATGAAGGCAACGCCGGAACGCACGGCCTCAAGCAGCACATCCAGTTCGGCAGTGGTGGGCATGCGCTGCTGGCTATAGCCATCCACGACGGCATGGATACGCTCTACGACGGGCTGGATGTGCCACACTGAGGGAACTTCTGGCGCGAGGTTGCTATCCAGGTGACATTCCAGCAGCAGTTTGCCCAGATCAAGCACCGACAGTCCTGTTCCACCACAGTCCCAGTCAATTAGAACTACCAGATTCGTCGCCACCTGCACGGCATTGGCGGCCCACACGTCCCCGTGAATAATCACTCCAGGTATTTCTCTACAGGTTTGCAGGCGCTGAAATGTCTGCCGAAAAGCAGCGTGTAGTGCCGCCCACTCCGCAGGTAAGCGATCTTCTATCGCGGAGAGAACGGCAAGCACACGGGAAAGCGCATCAGGTGCAGGCCAGTAAGATTTCCCAATCAAGGGCGTTTTGCCTGATACATTATCCAGAGGCAGCGCATGGAGCCGACCGACCGTCTCACCGAGTAGCCGCAATTGCTCTAATGTTGGTTGAAGCACGCTGCCCTCAATAAATGTTGTCACAAGAACAGCCCGGTCTGCGGTTACTCCCACAAGATTGCCGACACTGGTTTTGATGACGCGAGGCGCCGGATAGCTCTGTTTTTCCAGAGATGCCAGCGTTCCTGCCCGCGTTGTGAGCCAGTCGGCCATATCACCGCTATGCCAGGGATAAAAGTAGCGAAACCAGTCCGTTGCTGGCTGGTAACGCCGATAGACCCTGGCAAGCCACGATGTGCCATCGAGGAATTGCACTCGCGCCAGCATGTAATTCTCTTCTATAGCAAGCTGAGCAATATGCCGAATGCTTTCCATGTCTACTGCGTACTGCTCCCGCAACAGCGTCAGGAAAAAATCGGTTTCAGGCATCGTATAGACCTTCCTTCTCTCTTGATGTGGGAAGCATACCTGAATATCCGTCAACAGCCCACATCGTCCGTATGGACGATGTGGGCTGTTGACGGATGCAGTAAACTGAGATTGAGGATGTGTATGCAATGCTTCTGAACTGGCCCTTCATCGCTCAGCAAAGTCTCGCTTTCTATGATATACTTTCTGAAGTCTTCTCTTTTCGTATTCCCATCGTTCATTGTAGATAAGGTTGTAGATGCAGGCTGAACCGCAGAAAGAAACGTTTGCCGACAGGATTGCGCAGGAGTATCCTGAAAGTCCCACGTTGCCGGTAAAAGGGCCCGGTTCGTGGAGTGTGCTGCGCAATCGCAACTACTCGCTTTTGTTCTGGGGGCAGATGATCTCCTCGGCAGGCACGCAGATGCAGGTGGTAGCCGTCGCCTGGCAGGTCTATCTGCTCACCCATTCCGCCATCGCCCTCGGCGTCATTGGACTTGTGCAGGCTATTCCACGATTGATACTCTCCCTGATAGGCGGCGTCTTTGCTGACGCGTTGGACCGGCGCAGACTGCTCATCGTCGTTGAGGTTGCGCTGGCAGCGACATCGGCAGTGCTCGCGCTCACGACGATCTTTCACGTTATCAACATGTTCATCATCTATGCCGTGGTGCTGGTGGCTGCTGCCTTCTCGGCCTTCGAGTTCCCCACGCAGCAATCGATTATTCCCACGCTTGTGCCGCGCTGGCAGATGGCCGATGCTATTTCGCTCAGTATGGCGATGATGCAGTTGACGACGATCGTCGGGGCTATGGCAGGGGGCTTCATCATCGCCTGGATAGGCATTGCCAATACCTATTGGGTCGATGTCGTTTCTTACTTCGTCGTCATTGGTTCCCTATTCTTCATGACAATTCCCCGCGTGCCCGTCGAGAAGCGCGCTCAGACTGATCTGAGCGCGCTGGCTGATGGTATTCGTTTTCTGCGCACTCACCCTATCATCCTGGCCGTGCTCTCGCTCGACTTCTTCGCCTCCTTCTTCGGCTCGCCGAGATCGCTGCTGCCAGTTTACGCTGGCTCTATCCTGCATGTCGGGGCGCAGGGCCTGGGTATTCTGGCTGCCGCAGCTTCCATCGGAGCGGTCGCCCTCACGCCGCTAACGGGGCGTATTGGCCGCATCTCGCGGCAAGGGTTGGGGATCGTGCTGGCGATCATTGCCTGGGGCGTCTTTATCAGTTGCTTCGGCGTTTTCATCGGCCCGCTCTGGGTCTCCGTCGTCTTCCTGGCAGCGGCGGGCGCGGCGGACATGGTGAGCATGATCTTACGTGGACTCGTGATACAGCTCATCACGCCCGATGAGTTCCGTGGCCGTATGAGCGCGGTCAACGCCATGTTCGTCATTGGCGGACCCATGCTCGGCCAGTTCGAGTCCGGCCTTGTTGCGGGCATCTTCACCCCCGAAATCTCGGTCGTTACCGGTGGCCTCGTCTGCATCATCGCTACCATCATCATTGCTTTCTCCGTGCCGAATCTACTCAGGGTGAAGGTGAAATAGATTCTTGCCTACTTCATCTCACTGATTGGCTTTGCATCCCGTACATGCTGGTTGAAGGTGACGGCAATACTCAGGATGAACTGCGGGATGAAAAGCGCCAGCACGGTTGCAACAGGGCCGATGGCTTGCAGCAGCACACCGGTGAGTGTGAGGCCGAGCGGCTGCGTGCCGAAGGCGATGAGGCGAAACACGCTATTCACACGCCCCTGCAAAGCATCAGGAATGACCGCCATACGGTAGCTGTACTGTGTACCTGTGTAGATAGGCACAACAATAAAACTCAAGGCCGTCACAATGCCCAGGACGAAGGGGTTGGGGGCGATGGCGAAGAGCAGCCATGTCAGCGCCCAGACCCATGTCGCGCCGATCAACATTTGTGCAAAGCTGAAGCGTCTCTGCAGTGGTCCTGCAAGAAGCGCGCCAAGGATGCTGCCGATGCCGCCACAGCCAAAGATGAGGCCGATGGTTGAGGGTGAGGCGTGTTGTCTCTGCGCTATCACGATCAGTATCAGCCCGTAGCCCACTACCGGAAAGGTGATGCCGCCGGTGAGGATGGCGATGAAGCGCACCAGCGGTTCGTGCCAGAGCCAGTGCAGACCTGCCCCGATCTCTTTCCAGAGATTCTGTTTCTGCGTTACCGCCCACTCTTCCTGGAACTCTGCCCGGATGAAGAACAGCGAGAAGACTGAGACGGCGTAGGAGACGGCGTCGGCTCCAAAAGGCAGCATGGTTGCGATACCATAGAGCAGGCCGCCAAGCGCGGGACCGAGGAGGCTCGACACTGACTCGGCCAGCAATGCCTGCGCGGTGGCGTCTGGCAACTGCCTTTTCGCCACAATGTGTGGCAGGCTGGCCGCGTCCGCCATGTTGAAGAATACGAAGAGCGTTCCCTCGGTTAGCGCGACCAGGTAGAGCTGCACAAACGTCAGGTGGCCGAGCAGCAGCGCCAGGGGAATGCTGCCCAATGCCAGCGCCCGTCCCGTATCGCACAGGATCATCACACGCTTGCGATTCCAGCGATCTACCAGCGCCCCGGCTGGCAAACACAGCAGCGCGAAAGGCAGGCCGCGCACAGCAGCCATGAAACCTGCCTGCGCCGGTGAGTGCGTCAGCGCCAGCATCAGCAGTGGAAATGCCAGTTGTGATACCTGCGAACCCATCAGGGAAACTGCTTGCCCGCCTGTGAGCAGCAGGAAATCGCGGTTGCGCCAGAGCGGCACGATTTCCTGCTGCCCTCCTGCTTCCGCTGACCCCGCCTGCACTACCGCCTGCTCTACATCCTCAATTTCTCTCGAATCATCGCGCATTGTTGACATATGCTTGCTCCCTCTCACGGATTTCTTATAGCCATTGGCCGACCAGCGTATAGAATGGGTACAAAACGGGGAAGACACGCGCCTGTGGATGACTGTGGGAACAACGGCGGTGAATGACGATGGGTAGCAATGTCAATCACGGGGGAATCAACGACAAGGCGTGCCTGCCTGTGCGAGACACGCCGGGTCCTGGAACGGGGAAGGAAAGTAGAAGCTGCTCAACCGGTATAGAGAATTCTCACCTGTGGTAGGTGAGAGGGTGCATCAGTGAGCGCCATATCCTGCCGCGCAAGCCCTGGCCTGCTCGCTTACGCGGCAAAATCGCTCATTTGTATCTGTACCTGATCGAGATTTCCCATGTGTTTGTCTGCTTTCTCCTCTGGAGTGAGGATGGTTACATTTCATCTGATCGGAATAGTAACATGGGCCTGATGGGTGTGTCAAGCCATTAGGACTGAATGTGTCGTGCTGAACGCAGCGAAACAGGACACGTCCAGGCGCATTTCCGTGCCAGGTTAGCTGGCGATGTTTTTCTCAAAGAGAATTTTTGTGGGCGTGACCCGTACCAGTAGCTCTCCAGTAACTCCATTGCGTCTCCCGTAGGACTCGGCGAGCGCCTCTCCCATATATCTGGCGGCAATCTGCGTGGCCCAGTAGAGCAGGACGTCGGGGTCGGCGCTCATTACTGCTGTTCCCTCAATCAAGGCATAGGCGTATGGAGGGGGTCTCATCGTCAATGCAGAGGCATACTCGCGGGTCGCGTCGTATATTTTTCGCCTTGACCGTTGTGTGCCATGTGGTGAAGACGATGCTATCATCATCCAGAAGAAACCAGACCGGGGCTACGTGCGGGCGTCCATCCGCCCTCACTGTGGCTACTTTTGCGGTGCGCGTTCCTGTCAAAAGGAAAGTGCGGACTTCAGGGGTAAATGTATGCATAACATGTTCCTTGTGTATGTGGTAAAACAACTACTTTCCGCCCACTGTCGTCAGATAATAGAGTCCGAAGAGCAGCAATCCGGCGGTGGGTGTCCAGAGCGAGAGCAGGAATGAAACCACGAATGATGGTAACTCGTTGGCGAACAGAAAATATTCGACGACGCCCACTGCGAGCACCATGATTGCTGATGATATCGCTCCCGCTCTGACATAGCCGCGTTTGCCCATGAGGGCGATGCCGAGCAACGCCAGCCCGATGGCGAGAATAAACGTTGGGAGCGTCTGCCTTCCCGGAATGATATTCTTGTAGAGCAAGAAAACTTCCAGTCCGATAAACAGGGCCATCCATGTTACGACCGCCAGCCGACGAGGATTGAAGAGCATGGCGATGAGCAGGCCGATGCCCAGCAGAAAGATACCAAGCGGGTCGGTAAATGGGCTGATGCGTAGCACAAGATGCACAATGATAGCCGCGATCAGAAATAATACGCCCAGAGCCAGCAATACATAGGCTTGCCGACGATTTCTGGCGCGCGCAAAGGGAAGTTCCCTCAAAGCTTTTGCCATAATATGCTCTCTCACAAAGAATAGATTGCTGTATAGAGCTTCCGCTCTGTTACACGAAAGGGCATGACAGTGTTTACCGTCACCTCTATTCTATGCATTTTTTCTTTTGTATGGCAAAATTGGTTGTTCTCGTAGGCAGAAAAGAGAACTTCTGTACTCTCATTGAGGGAGAGGTCGTCAATGCAAGTTACGCAGCAAAGGGAGGGTGATATGTCCGGCTTTATTCCCTGGAACAAGGTGGATTTGCCATTGCGTGCTATGCGCTCCATCTGGATCAGCACTACGCGATTGGATGGGCGACCGCATGCTGTGCCTGTCTGGTTCATCTGGGACGGCAAAAATATCTACTTTATTACGCGGCGAGATATGCAAAAAGCGAAGAATCTGGCCCGGCAGCCCTGGGTCATCGTCCACGCAGGCGATGGCGATGATGTGATTATTCTGGAAGGCCGAGTGCAGGTTGTGACCGACGAGGAAGAACTGAACCGTATCAACGCGGCATACCAGGAAAAATATGTGGACCCACACAGTGGGGCCAGGGATACCATCTTTCACGAAAATGTTGATCTCTACCGCGTAGATGTGAAACATGTTATGACCTGGGAGTACGGGACGGTCGGAACTCGAACCGACTGGTGGTTTGAGTAATAAAATAAGGCCGACTGCCAGCAAAGGCAGCCGACCCGTGTTAACGATCTACGCAGGTCCTATCCCTGTGGGGGTTCGTTGGAACCGGGGGGTTCGCTGCGCACAACCTGGATTGAGCACTGGGCCAGCAGGGCGCCGATGGCGCCGATGGCGGCGGCTGTTGGCGCAAGGATGGCACCAACGACGCCGATGGTCAGGGGGATTTCGAGGATGGTGTGGCCGTTCTGGTCCTTAATGATGATGCGGCGCACATTGCCTTCGTGAACCAGTTCCTTCACCTTCGAGAGCAACTGCTCGCCCATCACTTGCAGTTCATCCGTGTAGTTTTTGGTCTCCACATTTCCGGTATCATTCTGTGTCATACGCTGTTTCTCCTTCTCCTTATCTCTGTATCACTGACTTAGCAGGAAAGTACAATCAACCTCCAGAGCAGGTTTGCCATTGCTCTAAGCGGGAGAGACCTGTCTGGTTGCAGTCGTATCTCTTATCATCACGGCTACACTTACTATACGGAGACACCTGATAAAGGTTGAACGCTTTTCAGGAGATGCGGCCACAATCCTGTCTCTTTTTCTAACGGTCATACGTGCAATTAGTGGAAGGCAGGTTGCTCGTGATGGCACCGATATATGTTCTCGTGGATGCATGCTGCTCGTGGCCCCGGCCTTCCGGGGTAGCGGAAATGTGCGCTTCTGCTGCCCCAATCTTCTAAGAGAAAACGTTGTATTGAGTAGTGTATAAGTAGAGCGTTGAGCCTGTGAAGAGGTGAAAGGATGATACTGCCGACTCCAGAACAGACAGCAGCACTCTGGTTGTTGCGAGCCTGGGGCCAGAATTACTGCTATGTGCAGGATGTGTTCCCTGCTGACAGTCCCATTGATCGTGCGCATCGCAACAATTGCAGGCTCCTCATCAAAAGAGATTACCTCAGACCAGAAATTGATGATGGTGTGAAACCCTATCGCCGCTTCTGGGACATGACCGTCCGTTATCATCTCATGCCCGGTTCTCTGCGTCTCCCGGATACGAATCCTCAGCTGGCAACCGTTTCCCCTTATCGCTCGGAGACTCTGAACGCTGCACACATCGGCTAAAATAAAAAAGAGAGCTACCTCTTCGCTGACTGTTCTGATTGATGGAACTATCGTGATCTCTCCTTTATTATACCTTCACCACGAGCTTTTCCGATAACATGATAGGATGGCTATGGCAGAAAAGCGCCTTCTAACGTTGCCTTGCGGAATACCAATAAACCATAGAAAAACAGGTGCAAACATGTTATTCTGAACGCCGCGCAGAATCTGAAGCGATCCACCGATCATCGGTGGATCGCTTCAGATTCTGCGCGGTATTTTTCGTAGCGGGCCAGAGCATCGCTGATGCCCTGAGCTTTTCCTCTGTGTGCATTCAACGTTTTTTGTAGGGCTGACCAGTTATGATTGGGCGTTTCCGACCACAGTTCCCTTATATCGTCCATCGGAATATACGCTACCTGTGTTCACCTCCTCCCTGACATAAGGTTGCGTTTACTATCAGTTGTGTTCGCGGTAGGGGCTGTCCATGTGGAAGAAGTTGCTCTGGTGACCATTTCTCATGCGCTCCTGGAAGAGGAACACAAGGTTGCGGTCCTTGAACGTTTGCATCCACTTATCCCAGCTCACCGGTTGCAATTTCTGACCACCATAGCCCGGGAAGTTGATGCGCAGCACGCCGAGATGATTGTCATGCTCCGTTCCCGGCACCGTTGCCGGGGTGCCACCGCGCTCCTCTGCCCAGTGCTTGATGACTTCGGGATTTTGCGTTGCCAGTGTTTGCCCCGGCTGGTCTTCGTGCTCGTTCAGATTGTTAATCCACTTCGCGCGCAGCGTGGTCGGCGATAACTCACTGGCGTGCTCCTCCAGGAACTTTCGCTCTTCCGGCGTGAGGTTTTCCGCCTTGATCTCGACATGCGTCTTTGTCCCACCAGAAGTTTGCTTTGTCTCCTTTGAATCCTTGCTCATATCGGATCTTCTCCTTCTTGTTGTGGCGTGAAACAGTCCTATCTACACCACGTATCGTGGCTTATAGGAGATACAGGGAGAGATGACATTAAAAAATGGGACCGAGGAAAAACTGTGCTACAACAACAGGACTGTCATTGTTTCTCACCCTCCGCTTGTAAAGCGTACGAGAAGGTCACAAATATTGTAATATAAAAGCATGGATAACACGGCTTTATGGTATGTTAATGGGCGCTGGGTACACCCGGACGAAGCTAGCATTTCCATCAATGATATTGGGCTGCTGCGGGCGTATAGCGTCTTTGAATCGTTGCGCACGTATGATCGTCGCCCGTTTCACCTGGACGAGCATCTTGACCGGCTCTATCGTTCAGCGGAAATAATAGAGATGGATATTCCGTGGTCGTGGGAGCAGATTGCCGACGTGGTGCGCGAGGTCATTGCGCGCAATCCGTACCGGCACGCTGCAATTCGCATCCTTGTCACGGGCGGCGTGAGCGAGGATGGTATTTTGCCTTCGGATAAACCAACGTTGAACGTCTTGATTACGCCGCTGCCGGAGCGCGATATGGAGCGTTTCGCAAGAGGCTATAAGCTGATTACTACGCGCTTGCAGCGAGTCGCGCCGGAAGCTAAGACGACCAGCTACGTGGCTGCCGTGCGCGCTCTGAAAGAAGCTGCCCGGCAGGGAGCGGAGGATGCGCTTTTCGTCAATGAACAGGGACATGTGCTGGAATCGACGCGCAGTAACTTTTTTATCTTCAAGGGCGATACGCTGATAACGCCGCGTGAGGGGGTCCTGATGGGCATCACGCGCAATACTGTGCTGGAACTGGCGCGAGAGCGTTTTCGCGTCGAGGAGCGTCCCATTCTCCTTGAAGAGCTGGCCGCAGCCGACGAAGCCTTTGTGACGGCCTCCTCGAAAGAGATTGTGCCGGTGGTGCAGATCGACGATCTCATGATCGGTACCGGCAAACCCGGTTCGCGCACAACTGAACTGGAGCAGCGTTTCATCGATATGGTGAATGGTGGAAAGTTTTGAGATAATGGTTGAAAAATTCGCCCAACATGTGATGCTGGCGAACCAGCTTCAGCCTTGCTGAAATTGGGGGCGAAATCTCTGGAACGCTCACTTTCAGCGCGGAGAAGCGGCCTCGCGTTCAGCATGTGGGGGAATTGGGGATGTCTGTCTTGCGAAAGTACTGGAATCAAGGGATAGGCGGTCGAATGCTGGCCTACCTCATTGAGTGGGCCAGGCAAACCCACGTCATTCGAAAAATCGACCTGCGAGTGCGCGTCGATAATCTTCCCGCTATCCACCTCTATGAAAAATACGGCTTTGTGCGCGAGGGCTGCCGGACACGCGAGTTCTATCTACATGGGCAGTTTGTTGATGTGTTTATGATGGGGTTGCGACTGGACCCCACATAGCTCGTCTTCCAGCATAGGGGAAGAGGAGAACTTTTCTCTGGAGATATTGGAGAGAGCAACAAACAAGCTCAGGAAAGCTGCGCTCTGAGCTTGTTTGTTGCTTTAAAAATCTAGTCGGCGGCAGAGGTGACTGCTGGTGCAGGGTCTGCAACGGAGGTGAGGGCGGCATCAAAGATGTCGAGACCCTGCTGGAGTTGCTCGTCGGTGACACAGAGCGGGACAAGGATGCGCAGCACGTTGTCGTACATGCCTGCCTTAATCAATACGAGGCCACGCTGAAGGGCGGCTGTCAGGGTATCGCTGGCAGCGTGCGCGTCTGGCTCTTTGGTGACGGGATCTTTGACCAGTTCCATCGCGACCATAGCGCCCAGGCCGCGCACATCGCCTACCAGCTTTGGATAGCGCTGCTGCAACTTCAGGAAGCGTTCCATCACTGCTTTGCCGATCTGTGTTGAACGGGCGGCGTAGTCGTCCTTCTCGAAGAGGTCCAGCACAGCGAGCGCGGCGGCGCAGGCAAGGGGATTGCCGCTATAGGTGCCACCCAGCGTTCCAGGTGGGGCCGCGTCCATGATTTCGGCCTTGCCGACCACGCCGCTGATCGGCATGCCCGCGCCCATCGATTTGGCAATAATCACCAGATCAGGCTCTACGTTGTCGTGCTCGACGGCAAATAACTTGCCCGTGCGGTAGAAACCGCTCTGAATCTCATCGGCCACGAAGAGGATGCCATGTTTCTCGGCCAGTTGCTTGAGCGCGTTCAGGAATCCCGGCGGCGTGGGCATGAAACCGCCTTCGCCCTGCACCGGTTCGATGACGATAGCCGCGACCTGTTCGGGGGCGACACTGCTCGTAAACATGCGTTCGATCTCCCCAATACAGAAGTCAGAAGCTTCCTGCGGCGTCATGTTCATGCGATAGGGATAGGGGAATGGCACACGATACACCTCCGGCGCGTAGGGGCCAAAGCCAAATTTGTATGGCTTCACCTTCGAGGTCATGGTCATAGTCATAAGCGTGCGTCCGTGGAAGGCGTTGTCGAAGACGATCACTGCCTGTCGACCCGTAGCGTAGCGGGCTATCTTGACGGCGTTTTCCACGGCTTCGGCCCCGCTGTTGAAGAAAATAGCCTTCTTGGGAAAGTTGCCGGGAGTCAGCTTGACAATGCGCTCAGCCAGATCAATGTATGGCTCGTACATCATCACGCTGAAACAGGTATGGGTAAACTTCTGGGCCTGCTCAATAATGGCCTGTGTCACTTCCGGGCGTGTATGCCCAATATTCATGGTGCCGATCCCGCCTGCGAAGTCGATATAACGATTGCCATCGACATCCCAGACGATGGCTCCCTCGGCCTTCGCGGCAAAAACGGGGGTGTACGAACTGACTCCGCGTGCGACAAACTCCTGGCGTCGTGCCATAAGCTCACGCGATTTCTCTCCGGGGATAGATGGATTGGTAGCGGACATGCGAGCCTCCTGGATTGAGAAGACGGTGTACCATAGACAGAGCGGGAAAAGAGACCGTTCTGCTCAATTGTACCATATTTTCGTGGAGAGCAGAACGGCAAGGTCGTGGTGGTACCGGCTAATTTGCTCTCCGCCGCTCAACTCTTCCCGCTCAACGGTTTGCCCCAGATGATCCCGGCAACCACATTGAGGGTGAGTAGGCTATCTTGCGCAAAAGATAAGAGTAGCGCTTTCATCTCCGAGTCGAACTGTGCTGCCTGTAAAGCTGCCATGGTTTCAAGCGAGAGGCCGCTACGCGCATGCTGGCCCGCGACATAGTCCTCGACCGTTTGTTGTACGGTCACGGGCGCGGTCTCGCGTTTGCCCAGTTTCTGGAATAGCTGGTATTTCTCCAGTTCGCCGATCCAATCGAACGGCGCATAGCTGGAGGTGTTGGAGAAACGCCGCACAATCTGGTAATAACCATCGCGCCAGGGAATGGACTGTTCCTCCACATACAAGATAGCGAGCACACCGTGGGGCGAAATTTCCCGTGCGAAACGAGCAAGATGACTCCCCAATCCATCCAGTGCAGGCTCTCACCGGCTGTGATCAGGGCGTAAGGCGGTTGGGTTTCCACTTCTTCTGCACGACCAGGCAGCCAGCGAATCTTTGGCGAATCGCCTCCAGGCAGTGTCCTGGCGCGTAAGAGCATTGGTAGCGAGAAGTCGACAGCATCAACTCGTTCGACGTATTCGGCCAGAGGACGGGCGATGTTGCCTGTACCGCAGCCAACGTCAAGCACCGTGCGCGGCTCATCCACGATCAATTCGTTCAGAATAGTGAAGGTCTCTGGCGGATAAGTGGGACGCAGGTGATAACGATCCACCACGCTCTGGTCCTGAAAACGAACCGCGAACCGCTCGCTGTGAGATTCTGGATGAGATATCATCATCTGGCTCCTTTGAGAATTGTTAACCTGAATGTATTACCCTTCGGTTCAAGTATACCAGAGGAAGCCTGTACAAAAAAGCCCCGGAAAGAAAGGTTTCCAGGGCTTGCTATGGACTTATAGAAAACGTGTTACGCGACGCCGTCCAGCTCTGTCGGCTGCTGGCTGGCTCTGTAGCGGGCTACAGCATCTCTCAAACGGGCCTCGCTGCGCGGGCCGAAGCCGCTGAGCTGGCGAATGCGCTGCTGCTGCGCGGCCCGATAGAGCTTCTCCGGCGAGTCGATGCCCAGTTCCTCGTAGAGGCGAATGGCTGTGTGCGGGCCGACGTACTCGATAGCCATCAACGCACGAGCCTCCGGGGGCAGCGTCTGGGTGGCGATATCGTTGCAGAACGTCACTGTGCCATGCTCGACCAGTTCCGCGATGTGTCCGCGCATGCGCTCGCCTATGCCGGGAATATTCAGTTCCTCGCCTCGCTCCACAATGGACGCTACCGGTTCGGTCATGTCCAGCACTGCGCGTGCCGCGTTGCGATACGCCTGAATGCGATACGGATTGGCATTCTGAAACTCCAGCAGGTCGGCAATGCTCGAAAGCACTTCGGCAATCTGCCGGTTCGTCACAATCGTTGGTGCCACCTCTTCTGGTTCCATGCCTGGGAGCATCGGTTGCACGATTCCTTTCCTGTGCCTGTTCAGCGTCGGCGGTACAAATTGTATTGTCTGTGTGAGCTGTATCATCTCTCTCAGCTCCTCTCCTTCACAAGCCTCGGCTTGCTCTTTGTCTACCTATCTATTCTTTTTACGAACCTTTTTTCGGTATATCTTACTTAGTGTACAAAATACATTGAAATTGTGTTCTCATTTTATCACAATATGGCGATTATGTCAAATAGTGTGAGGGATTTGATGCCTTTTACCGTTTTCTTCCCTGGCTGAGAGAATGGGTTGCTGTACGGCGATTTGTGCCAGCGCTGCATCTGCGCAACGGATACATTTCGGGCAACGATGTACAAAGCAGAACATGTGTGCTATGCTGCTCAAAAGCACTGCGTCTGTAAGTTTTTAAGGAGATTTGGAGGTATACAGATGGATTCATTATGGAGAGGCGCCCTCTGGCAGCAGTTCGGCGCGACGATAGACATGCTCGAAAACGCTCTGCTTGCCTGTCCTGGCTCGCTCTGGAGTCAGCAGCTCTGGCGCGCACCTTCGGATAACTCCCTGCCATCGGAGTTCGCGGAGTTCTGGTATATCACCTATCATACGCTCTTCTGGCTCGACCTATATCTCTCTGGAGCCCGGGAAGAGGATTTCACTCCCCATGCTCCTTTTATCTGGACTGAGCTAGACCCCCCTGTATCGCCCCAACGACCCTATACGCGGGAGGAACTGCACGCCTACCTGGTGTATCTGCGTCAGAAATGCCAGGCAGCGGTTACCGGGCTGTCAGACGAGAAAGCGCGCCAGCAGGTTGATTACCCCTGGATGGAAGGAAATCCGGTGAGCTATTTAGAACTTCAGTTGTACAACATGCGTCATGTGCAAGAACACGCGGCCCAGTTGAATCTGTTTCTCGGACAGAACGCTGTTGATGGGGTCTCTGATTGGGTTCCGCAGGCAAAAGCCAATGAGGGCGGTGAGTAAGCACCCGTCACGAGGGTACGGCCCAGGCAGGCGTTTTTGGATTGAAAGGAATAAAGATGAAAGAACTGAAGTGGTATCAGGTCTATGCCTGGCGTTTGTCCCAACACGGCCTCACCCCGCGTTTGAACTCGCAGGATGTTATTCAGGCTGTGAAGCGCACAGGTGGGGTGCAGGCACAGGTCATGTCTGCGGCTGAACTGGCACTGTGTACCCGGGTGGAAGGACTGTCTGTGGAAGATATTAGATCCGCTCTCTGGCAGGATCACACTCTGGTGAAGACCTGCTCCAGGGATGGATTTCTGCGGTCATTCTGATCAACGGCACCATTCAAGGAGTCTGGCAATATACCACCGGGCGCTCCCAAACGATCATCAAGGTTCAGCTGTTCCGCTCACCCACAGCCGTGATCCAGAAGGGGATTGAAGCCGAAGTGGAGCGGCTCCGTGACTTCTTCAAGACGAACGTGGTTCTTGAATATGAGCGTCTTGGAGACGGCCTGGCGGAGTCCAGGAATGGATGACCGTCACATGCCCGGTGGATTACTCACGACTTTCTCCAGTTCTGATCCTGACCAGGGGCAGGGTTGAGCGGAGGTGGTGGTACAGGAGTGATGGTACTGTATATCGTGGCTCCGCACAGGAGAATGGCAATCACCGGTAATATTGCATCGGCTACGAGGGTTAATCCTGTGTCCATGCGCGAACGTAAGAAGAAGACCATGCCTGAAATGGCTACCAGGATGCCGAGAGAGCCTATGGTAGCGAGGAAGCCGAAGAAATTGAAGCTATCCCTGATAGAGAATCATACACGAGAGGGGTGGTACTACAACCCATCGCGAAGCCTGACCCAGAACGCTGCCACAAAGTAAGCCGCGTAGGGTATCGTTGAAGACGGCCACGCCCAGTCCTTTCTGCCGCCCTTTCGTGAGTTGCTCGCTATGGGGCAAGCCGGAAGTGTCGCCCGTCCACGGCTCTCCATACAGAAGGACATGAGGATTGATGGCATAGAGCATTTCCTGCGCCTTTTTGATGGTCTCGATGCCCAGCAAGGCCTTCAGGTCGAAGCGGAAGCCATCCACGTGGTACTCTCTCGTCCAGTACTCAAGCGAGTCGAGGATAAATTTCTGCACCATTGAACGCTCGGATGCCAACTCATTGCCGGTTCCAGAGCCATCGGTGTAGTTTCCGGCGTCGTCGGTGCGATAAAAGTATTCAGGGACGATCTTGTTGAAGTCGGAATAGTACCAGGAGAAGGTGTGGTTGTATACCACATCCATGCTGACCCCGATACCCTCGGTGTGCAGGCTCTGGATCATCTGCTTGCATTCGCTGATGCGAGCGGTTCCGTGCATATAGCCATCGAAGGCGATTTCCAGGTTATGGGTCCCATCGGGTGCTCGCTCCAGTATCACCTCCACAAGGTCTGTCTCTATGCCTACAGCAGTGAGGAGTGCGCTCTCTCCTGCCGCATGCGGAAAATTGCCGGAAACGACTATCGGAGCAGTTTGAGGCAGACCGACATTGGCAACAGGTATTATCTCGCCCGTTGTTGTGTCGGTCAGCGTCACACTGCTCGTGGCGACTGGTAATATGAGTGGGTGAGTGAGCTTGACAATGAGCGTTCTCTCACTATCCAGGTAGGCATTGACGACAGAAGCGTATATATTTTCCTCGATGGTCGTTTCTTCTAATGTAGACATGCTGGAGTCTCCCTATCAGACCGCACTGCTACAGAACAATAGAGGCGTATAGATGTTCTTCCCTGTTCGATTGATTAAAAAGTGAATTCTAGCTAATACCTCAATCAGTATATCACAGGCAAAGGGGCCAGTCGATGATAACCGGCTCCTTTGCTTTGTTATCAGGCTATGCCAGAATGTATGCTTCGTACAGCCGCCATTCGGGATCGAAATTGAATTCGGCGAGGGTTTTTTCGCCAGAGAGTCCGCGACGCAGGAGGATACGAGAGTTTTTGCCGTCAACAAGAACCCAGCACTGGTACTGCCCATCGTAGCGGCAGTCCTGTAACCAGTTTGTTTCTGCCTCTACCACCTGCTCGATGTGCCCGCCATCCTTCTTTATTCGCGCCAGCAAGGCCCTACCCCGAACCGTGTCTGCGACGGTAAAATGTTCCTCGTCCAGGACGCGCACAGCGTGGGGATGGTCCAGGCCCTCCAGTACCGGTTGCCATGCGCCGTTTTTCCGATTAATGAGAATCACCATGCCCTGATGGAACAGGGAAGCCAGCAAGTTCCCGTCAGGCAGTTCCGCTGCTGCGTTGACATGGGTGGTCTGGCTCAGCGTCCCGTACTGAATGGTGCGATGATCGGCGTCTCTGTCAATGATGCGGCGCTGCCCGTTGGGCGTCAGATCAAAACCGTGATCAGTAGCCCACCATGTCCAGAGAATCTTCCCCGCTCTGTCGAATTCTACCAGGAGGTCAAGTCCGGTGCTTGCTACAAGGTATCCCTGGTGAGTACGGGAAATGGAGTGCAGGGCATTGAACAGGAGTGAACTCACCACGTCGTGTTGCAGCATGTTTTTGCTGGCATCGAGCCTGTGGACGCTGCCAAAGGAAGTGACCAGCACGCCATCGTCTGTGGGAACCATGCCAGCAGCCAGTTTGAGATCGATGGTCTTTTGCGAGCCGTCGCCATCGTCAAAAGAGCATAAAAGTCCGCCTGTGTCATCTTTCGGCTTCTGGTAACTACCTAAAGTCGTAAGGGGGCAGGCGCTGACCTGACCCGTCTCCGCCCAATGCTGTTTGAGAACCGAATGTTTTGTTGAAATACAACTGAGTAATATTTTCATCTACTACCGGTACAACCTTTCGTCATACATCCGGTGAGTGCAGGTTGGAGAATAGCTCTCCGGTCGCCCACCGTCTTGTATAGTTACCTGCATCCGTGCGACATGTAATTGTCGTCAATATTGTGCAGGTTGTAGCTGAAAAATGGGCTGAGGGTTGCTGATAATTTGCTGAATAGGCGATGGAGATAGATACCAATTGAGGAAAAAACCGTTGCCCGTGAAAGCTGTTTACCTTCGGCCTCCCAGTACGCTACCAGGCAAACTGGCTACGACCATGAGGACATAGAAAACCATCAGTAGATCCCATCTTCGCAATGAGCTTGAGAAGAGCTTCGGGACAGGGCGCTCCATGCTCGTTGAAGAACATGAGTCGGTAAACAAAATAGTGACCAGCTTTCTCTCTTCCGGCATATGATATACCCTCTTCTCATGCTTTATGTATGAAAGCGCTGCCAGCAAAAGGCGGCCAGGGCCAGCGCGGTTAGCTCTTTTGGTGAAGCCTGCTCTATGCCCAGGATATCCTGCGCTTTACGCAGGCGGTAGCGCACGGTATTGACATGTATAGCAAGTTGCCCGGCGGCGGCCTGCACCGAACCGAGTATCTGTACCAGTACGAAGGTTTCGGTAAGATGCGAGCCGTTGGCTGCGTCGTACCCGATTAATGGGGAGAGCAATTTTCTGGCGAAGGCGTCAAGGTCTGCGGCCAGACGGGGATTCTCCAGCAGGCCGTCCAGACCAAAGGTGTAGATGTCCAGCAGGTATTGGCCGTACTCTTCGCGCCGGGCCTTTTGAGCAAGCGCGATTGTATGGGTGAGCGTCATTTTCAGATCGTGCGGGGATTGGTAGCGTGCCCCATGCACAATCCAGAGCGGGCAAGGTCCGCAATGCTTAAGCAAGGTGTCACGCAGCTTTGAAGGAAGCTGCGAGGTTTGCCCTTCCAGTAAGATAATGGCAGTATCATCATCGAAAAAGATAAGAGGGCTTTTCAAGGTATCCAGCACGACACTTTCGGCAACTACGCGCCTGCGAGCCACTTTGTTCGTTTGCGAGGAACCGGCGGACCAGGCCAGTACCCAGACCTGCCCGCGCTCAACCGGCAGGCCCAGGCGATATCCCTCCTGCTCGACATACTGCGTTGACTGCCCTTTTAACAGGGCATGGAGCCACTGCCCGCGCTGGCGGCTCAGGTGGTCTTGCCCCTGTTCCATACGTGAGATTACTAGATTGCAGGCAAGCGTCAGATCGACACAGAAATCGGGCCAGTGAGGAGGAGGTAGGGGGATAGAGGGCCAGAGATAGACCTGCCCAGGCAAATCTACGCCGGGAGCAGCCAGCGAGAGCACCTGCACTGCCTCTGGCTGACTGTCGCGAGCCACTTTCATTTGCTCTAATCGCTCGCTATGGGCAAAGACGTAGGGTTGCCCATCCTTATCTGTGACGATGACCGTGCCTTTGATAAGCTGGCTGGCCCAGGCCTCAACCGCCTCGATACGGTTAGCATGCAGGACGATATCGTACCAGGCCGCTCTGGCATCGGAAAGCTGCTCCACGGCGAGCAAGGAGAAGGAGGAAGGACGAATTTCAAGTGGCAATGGCTCGACCATGTGTGCCAGGCGCTGCGCGAGCATGCGTTCCGCAAGGGAGTAGGGCGCGACATTGCGCCGCGTGGCGTAGAGCACTGCCGCGACCTGGGCGCTGGTACCGGGTGTGGTGTTATAGCGAATGGGCAGGGCCATGCCTGAGCGAATCTGCTCCGCGTCAACAATATCGCTGACACTGGGGTCGCGGTAGGGTGAGTTGAGGTAATCGCCGCGCTCTATCGGCTTGCCATAGGCGGCGACGCGCCCGCCTACTCCGCGCCCACGCGGCAGGGCGAAGCCAAACCCTCCATTTTTCGCGCCCAGGTGTCCGGCGATTTCGATAATATCTTGATACGCCTTCGCCCAGAAAGTGAAATCCGCCTTTGTAACCACTCGTGTCAGGCTGAGCAGGGCAGACAGTGCGTGAGTATCGCCGTGTGCCAGCGCGCTGATAAGCTCTCGATCATAGAGGGGAGAACTGGCGGAAAAATATTGTTCCTCTCGATCCTCAACTTCAAGCACAGCCTCCAATGTGTTGTGAATACGCTCTATCCAATCGCTAACCAGGCCTTGCTGAGCAGACATTAAGGGCGGCTTGGCCCAGATGATCCATAGGCCGTGAGGGGAAGGAGGGGGCGGCTGCAGGCGTATCGACATGGCTGCTGGCATATCTGGCAGACCGCTCACGAGATCATGCTGGATCACCTCGATAGTTACCTCCGTTGAGGGTTCAAGGCGAGCCGAGAGCCAGCGCTGCATGGCGTTACGCTGGATGCCCGCGTAGTAGACCTTCCAGGGAATTTTTCTGTTCCAGCGCGGCCAGATCAAGGCCGTACCGGCTGCCGCAAGACTGATCAGCAGTTGCTCCAGGGCGCACGAGATGAAATCATCACGCTGTTGTGGCTGCAGTGCCGCGTTCTTCAGGGCTTGCGTTACCGCTGTCCAGGCCGCGAGTTGCTTCTCTTCCATACAAGCCGCCTTTGTGCGCACGAACAAATACTCGCCTCCAATTTGGAGACGGGAACATTGTATACTATGCTCCTGCTTCTATACAATAGGCACAGCAGGCATATGAAAATTGCAGGAGAGCACGGAGGAATTATCGAGGGGCGAACAGATATTTATACATCTGTTTATATTCTCACACAGGCTGTTTATCTCTTTTTTACAGAGAACCAGTATAATTAAAACTGGTAACACCTGAGATTCATTGATAAAATTACCGATTGCTGCGAAGATGCAGCGCGAGGGAGAAGCCTGTATGTTACAGCTTCAGGACATTGCGGTAACCTATCAAAACGTTGTTCCTGCCGTGCAGGGCATTTCGCTGGAGGTGCCGGATAAGAGCGTGGTGACGCTGCTGGGCGCGAATGGGGCAGGCAAGACGACGATTTTGCGCGCTATTTCCGGGCTGCTCAACATCCACAAAGCCAGCATCATACACGGTTCTATTCTCTTCAATGGCGACCGCATCGATACCCTGAATACCACGCAAATTGTCCAGCGCGGTATTGCCCAGGTCATGGAGGGGCGCCGTCTTTTCGCCGATCTGACCGTTGACGAGAACCTGCGCACCGGGGCCATTGCCTCCCACAATGTGGCAGCCACGCGCCGCGCCTACGAGTGGGTGATGGAACTCTTTCCGGTGCTGCGTGCGCGCCGCAACAGTATTGCCGGTTATCTTTCCGGTGGCGAGCAGCAGATGGTCGCCATCGCTCGCGCTCTTATGGCAAGCCCCAGGTTGCTGCTGTTGGACGAACCCTCGCTCGGCCTCGCGCCGTTTATGGTTCAGCAAATTCGTAACATCATTGTTGAGATAAATAGTGGTGGTACTGCCGTATTGTTAGTAGAGCAGAATGCGCAGATGGCCCTCTCCGTCGCGCATTCTGGCTATGTACTCGAAACGGGAAAGGTTGTGCTGGCCCAGCGCGCCGCCGCCCTGCTTCAGAATGAGAGTGTGCGCAAGTTCTACCTCGGGCTGCACGAGGGCAGCGAACGCAGCAGCATGGCGACCCTCCGCCAGCGCAGAACCGCAAGGAGGTGGACTCCGTGAGCGATGTCAGCACAGCAGCAGAAAACGCGCCCTCTCCAACAACAGGCGCTTCGCCCTTGCTCAAGGTTGAGGAGATATCGGTACGTTTCGCCGGTGTCCATGCCTTGACGGATGTCTCATTCCAGGTACAGTCGGGGGAACTCTTTGCCATTATTGGCCCTAATGGCGCGGGCAAAACCTCTCTCTTCAACGTGCTTTCGCGGGTCTATCAGCCTGTTTCAGGAAAAGTCACCTTCGATGGACATGACCTGTTGCGTTACCGGGCACACCAGGTAGCGCGTCTCAGCATTGCGCGCACCTTCCAGAACCTGGGGCAATTTCCCAACACGCCCGTCCTTGATTACCTTCTTCTTGGCAGGCACACGCGTATGCGGAGCGGCATTCTGCTGGGCGGTATCTATCTCGGCCCGACGCGTGACGAGGAGCGCAAAAATCGCGCCTACTGCATGCACCTGCTGGAACTGCTTGGCCTGGAGCGTTACGCGAATATTCCTCTCAAGCTTTTGCCATATGGCCTGCAAAAGCGGGCCGATCTCGCTCGCGCTCTCGCACTTGAGCCAAAGTTGCTGCTATTGGATGAGCCTGTCGCGGGCATGAACTTGCGGGAATCGGAGGAAATCGCCTCTGCCATTCTGGATATCAAGGAGCAGCTCGGCGTGACCCAGATTCTGGTGGAGCACGATATGGCGCTGGTGATGGGTATTGCCGACCGCGTGCTGGTGCTCGATTTCGGGCGCGCCATCGCACAGGGTACACCGACGCAAGTCCAGGCCGACCCCGATGTGATCAAAGCCTATCTGGGTGAAGAGTTCGGGGAGAAGGCTGTGAGCGGCGGTAATGGGGCAAACGTCGCACTTCCAGACGCTAATGATCGTGAAGGGGCGTGAGGTACAGATAGGAGGACACATGGCATATTTTATCCAGTTGTTCTTTGCTGGCATCGCGCAGGGCTGTATCTACGCGCTCATCGGGCTGGGCTTTTCCATTATCTTCAAGGCCAGCGAAGTCATCAATTTCGCGCAAGGGGAGCTGCTGCTGGTAGGGGCTTATGTCGTCTCAGCCGGGGTCTTCGAGTGGCACCTGCCGTTCCTGCTGGCTCTTGTTGCCGGTCTGGTCGTCACCGTCCTTATTGCCCTGCTCTTTGAACGCATCATCTTGCAACGCATGATCGGTCGTCCTGTCTTTTCTATCCTCATGATCACAATTGGCCTGGATATTATCCTGCGTACTGCTGTGATTATCATATGGGGATCGCAGCAAATTCCCGCCGCCTCCCCTTTTAATACCATCAGCGGTATCAACTATGGCGGCGTGCATTTTGGGGCCAACGACCTGTGGACTATCGCCGTCACTATTGTCCTGTGCGCTGTCCTGTTTTATTTCTTTCGTTATACGCGCTATGGCCTGGCGATGCGCGCCACCGCGCTCGATCAAGAAGCTGCGCTGGCAGTTGGCATTAATATTCGCACTATCTATGCCCTGGCATGGGGCATAGCCGCCGCCATCGCAACTATTGGCGGCGTCTTTCTCGCCATCGACTCGTTTGCCATCGACCCGACCTTCGGCGGCGCCGCTCTCATCGCCTTTCCCGCCATTATTCTCGGCGGCATCGATTCGATCAGTGGCGCGGTGGTCGGCGGTATTGTGATCGGTGTCATCCAGCTATTGACTGCCGGGTATGAGAGTCATGTTGCCAGCCTCCTGGGCGCGGGCATCCACGAGATTACGCCGTATATCATCATGATTCTGATCCTGCTTATTCGACCATATGGGCTTTTCGGCACGCGAAAGGTGGAGCGCATATGAGCCTTACCGCGACTGAACAAAAGACACACGCCAGCGCTCAGCCGCCGCGCTTTCTGGGAAGTCGCTCGCGCTGGCTTGGCTTCGGTATCGGGGTGTTGCTGGTCATCATGTTTTTCTCCTTCGCCAGCGAGGACTGGTTCTCGATTGTCAATTACACGATGATCACGGCCATTGCGGCGCTGTCGCTGAATGTGCTCTCCGGCTATGCCGGTCAGATTTCGCTTGGTATCACATTCTTCATGGCAATCGGGGCCTACACCGCCGCTCTGCTTGGTGGTACGCCGCCGACGAGTCCTCTTGATCCACAGGGGTTTGGCCTGTCATTTCTTATCTGGCTCCCGGCTGCCGGTGTCGCGGCGGCGCTGGTGGGTGCGCTGGTCGGCCCGGTTGCGCTGCGGCTGCGGGGCTTCTACCTGGCGATTGTGACACTGGCCCTGGTTTTCATCGGGCAGTATATCTTCATGAACGTCGCGCCGATCACGGGTGGCCCGCAGGGTCGTTCGTTTCCGATACCGGGCTTCGGCGACCTCGCCTTCAATCAACAGAATGACTATTTCGGCATCGCCTTTACGGCAGGCCAGCAATACTTTGCCCTGATCCTGCTTGTCCTCATCCTGTCGGCGCTCTTTGTTGCCAATGTGATGCGCTCGCGGGCCGGGCGCGCGTTCCGGGCCGTGCGCGATCACGAGGTAGGCGCTTCCATTATGGGCGTGAACCTCTTCGAGGCAAAGATGGGAGCCTTCATCCTCTCGTCGTTCCTGGCCGGTATCGCGGGCGCGCTGCTGGCTTCCTACACCAGCTATGTCACGCCGGATTACTGGAGTCTGACGCTGGCAATCCAGTTCGTAGCTGCTATCATCGTCGGAGGCATCGCTACTATCTGGGGTTCGATCCTGGGCGCGGCCTTTGTCTTCGGGCTGCCACAGGTCATCGACTATTTCTCGCTGCTGCCCACCAGCAGCAACTCCGGTGGTCTGACCAGTGGCAACCTGAACGCGCTCATCTACGGCGCGCTGATTATTATCTTCCTGCTCTTCGAGCCAGAAGGGGTAATCGGCCTGGTGCGCCGGATTCAAGCCTTGCTACACAAATCCAATCGTGCTAAAGCGGAAGGAGGTGAACCTGCCGAAATCATTGACCTCTCGTCTGGCCCTGGTTCTTCGGTGAATCTTGAAGATGCGGCACCTGTCAAAGGAGACAGCGAATAACTCTCTCGGATGCTTGCAGGCTCATTGCGGCAGGAACCGGGTCGGGGCCGCACTCCATTCTTTTCAATGTCATCTCAGTTGTTCACGAAAGGGTGTCACGCATGGTAAGCAAAAAGCTCCTCTCCACTTGTATTCTCACCCTTGTCACGGCGCTGCTGATTCTCTCCGGCTGTGCCAGCAACAGCGGCTCGACCAGTAGCTCAGGCGGCATAAAAGCTGGCCCTGGCGTTGACCTCACGCACAAAACGATTACCCTGGGTATTCTCTCACCGTATTCCGGTCCTGTGGCCGATCCGATTGGTATTCCACTGGCGAACGGCGTGAAAGCCTTCTTCGACCATGTGAACGATAACAATCAGCTCGGCGGCTTCAAAGTCAAATTTTTGGAAGAGGATACCCAGTACGACCCGCAGATAGAGGTGCAGAAATACAACCAGATTCACAATCAGGTCTTGATGATTGCCGATAGTCTGGGAACGCCTACGACCTTTGCCATCAATAACCTGGCTACCGCCGATCACATGCTGGTCTCAGCCGCCACGCTCTCCTCGGAACTGGCGCGCCAGAAATATCTCATTCTCGTGGGAACGCCCTACCGCCTGCAGGTCGAGAATGCTTTCGATTACATCGTCAACAAACTCGGCGTCAAGAATCCCTCTACCGCGATTGTCTATCAGAACGACGATTACGGCGCGGATGGCTTGCAGGGCTATAAAGAGTCGATCAGCGCCTATAACCTGCACAATGTGGCCGAAGTGACCTACGCGGCGACCGATACCAGCTTCACCGGGCAGGTTTCCCAGTTGAAGGCGTCAGGCGCGAAGTATGTTTTCCTTACGACGATTCCGAGCGCGACAGCTGGCATCATCGGCACCGCCTACAAACTGGGTTATAACCCGCAGTGGATACTGCAAAGCCCGGCCTTCGCTATAGAATTGCTGGCGGTCCCGGCTTTGAAGGCGTTGCTCAGTAATGCGTGGGTAGTTGGACAGGGCGCGGCATGGGGCGATACGAGCGTTCCCGGTATGGCGCAGATGTTGCAGGACCTCCAGAAATACTATCCGAACCAGAAACCGGATGGCTACTTCGAGTTCGGCTATGCCGAGTCATATATCACCTACGATATCTTGAAGCAGGCTCTGGCCAACAAAGACCTCACCCGCGACGGCCTCTTCAAGGCTTTCGAGTCGCTCAAAACGGTCAGTCTTGGCGGTCTCTATCCTCCGGTGACCTATGGTTCCTCTCCGAACCAGCGCGTCCCCACCCGTGATTCGATCATCTACCAGGTCGATGCGAGCGCCCCGGCGGGTGTCAAGCCCATCTCATCCGATTTTGTCGGCACCGCCGCTCAACAATCCCAATTCTGATGTTTTAGCTACATGGGGAGACGAAAGAGAAGCTGCTGGCTTACAACCAGCAGCTTCTCTTTCGTCCTTTCCAGGAATGTGATTATACTGTACTGCAAAAAACCTTTTTGTTTGTCCGTAGCGAAACAGATAGAAAGAGAGGTACGACGATGTTAGATCTCAAACTGAGCGGCAAGACGGCTATTGTGACAGGTGGCAGCGCGGGTATTGGCTTTGACTGCGCCAGCGCGCTGTATAGCGAGGGGGTGAACGTTGTGATTACTGCCCGCGATGGTGAGCGGCTGGAAAAGGCGGGAGAGGAAATTCGCGGCAGGGGCGGCGCGGCAAGCCAGGCGCAGGTCGTTGCCGTACAGGGTGACATGTCCCGGGGGGCTGATATCGAGCGTGTGGTGGATGTCGCACTACAGAAGCTGGGAAAGGTCGATATTCTGGTGAACAACGCAGGGTCCGCACGCGCAGGGTCGTTTTTGCATCTGTCCGAAGAGGCTTTTATAGATGCCTGGAACCTGAAATTGCTTGGCTATATTCGTTTGATCAAAGCTGTCACTCCAGGGATGATCGAGCGGCACGACGGGCGTATCGTCAATATCGTCGGCGGCGCCGGGCGCGCTCCAACGTCAACAATGCTGCCTGCTGGCACGACCAACGCTGCCTTGTTGAACCTGACACGAGGACTGTCTAAAGAACTGGGGCCTCACAATGTGCGCATCAACGCTATTTCTCCCGGCAACACGGCTACCGCCCGTGCGGAGCGACTCGCCGAACAGCAAGCCGCCGCACGCGGGATAAGCGTAGAGGAGGTCAAGGCCGAGCGGTTGCGCGCGATGCCACTGGGCAGGATGGTGCAGCCGGAAGAGATCGCGGCCATGATGCTGTTCCTCGTCTCCGACCTCGCCGCCTCCATCACGGGAGCAGAGATTCTAATTGACGCCGGGGCCGCTCCGGCGGTGTAATCAGGTAACAGTAAACCGGGTAGTTGTTGCTCTGGCTCTCATTTCAGGAGCGTTGTAGCACTGCTTGCCCGGCATACCGTTCGATTCGCAAGCAATTCGTTGCGCTCTGCGATCAGGGGCGCTGTAAGCCCTCGCACACGGGTTGCCTGTTGCATCGCCTCAATACAGAGATGGTAGCGGCTCGTCTCGTTGCGCACGACCATGTCGAACGGTGTAGTGGTCGTGCCCTCTTCATTGCTGCCCACAGAATCTGGCGCTGGTTGGTTGCGATGACTTTGCATGGGCGGATGTCATGCATCCTCGCCTGACAACGGTATGCCAGCCAACCTAAAAAGCTGCTCAGCTCTTGCTTGAGCGGCTGGAGAAGCGTGACGCGCCACCACAGGTGGTACATATACAGCCGCGCTTGATTATGCGTGAAGCATGTGGTGCCTCGCGGTCGTCCACTTCACGGGAGACAGCTGCCAGCGGAGGCTCCTGATCGGGTATATGAGGCCGGGGGCCGATCAACCGGCACTGTATGCGATCAACCGGCCCTTTGCGGTAGCTCTATTACCCCATCACTTCGCGGATGAGCGTGGTGGTGAGGCTGATGATGACGGCGGCGATGAAGATGATGGCCTCGACGGTACCGCGCAGTGGTGAGAGCGCGTTGATTGTGTTGATGAGCGCGAGCAGGATGACGGCGATGGCGACGCCGATCAGGATGATCATGTCACCGACAAAGAAGTTGTAGATGGCTTTGATGACTTTCACCGCCGTACCTCCTGGGGTTTGACCATGCTATCAGAAGCTGGTGCCGCCAGTTGTCGCTGCTTATGCTGGCTGAGCGCCATAATCAGGATAAACGAGGTCAGCAGGTAGATGGCGAGCAGAACGAAGAGGAAGGCATCGGAGAAGGGCCAGGTAATGCCGAAGCCCTCGCCTGCCCAGAAGGTGCCGAAGGTAGTCAGCATCAGGCCGACAACAAACTTGAGGGTGTTCTCCGGGACCTTTGTAAGTGGCGCTCGTACCAGTGCGCCCAGGAGGATGACCAGGATACCGGCCAGGATTGCGCCGATGGTAGCGGATCCGATGCCGCAGGCGCTGGAGCAGGTATTGGTGACCGCGCTGCTGCCAAAAGTAATCACGATAAAGGCCACCTCAAGTCCCTCCAGCAGCACGGCTTTGTAGGAAAGGACGGTGCCGAAGGTATCCACACGCTGTATGCTCTCTCCGCGTGCCTTCAGTTCGGCGACCTTCTCTTCATAGATAGCCTCTTCATCGTGCAGCGCCTTGTGCTTGCTATAGCGAAGTACGGCCTTCTTGAGCCATTTCAGACCGAAGAGAATCAGGATGATGCCTACTACGAGACGTAAGATGACAATAGGTACATAGGTAACGAGGGCCACGCCGAGCGTTGCTACGATCACCGCCAACGTAGCAGCCGCTAAGAGCGCCCCCAACACCGAACTGCGCCAGTTGATGGTAATGCCGACGACAAGGACAATGGTAAACGCTTCGACGAATTCGACCGCCGAAGCCAGAAACGCGGCCACAAAGACAGGCCATGCCAGTTCCATAGATGATTGCTCCTGTTCTACCGTGCGATGTTCACAGTTGTATCTGCGGGAAATGTCCTGCCTTTTATTCTAGCACATTCCCCGCGTCCTGTTCCGAGGTTCCAATATATGACACGTTCCATTCCCTGTTAATGTTGGTTTAATGGGCATTGCGTTGTAAACGAAATTGGCTCTTGTCTCAGGGCCACTTTGCGGCTATATTCAGAAGTACAAACAGGAAAGATGATCTTCAATGAAGATAGTGCTACAAATGCAAAGGAGGATGTTTATGGAGCCACGAATCAGGTATGCTAAAGTTGCACCGGGAGCCTACAAGGCAATACTGGGGCTGGAAGAATATGTGAACAATTGCGGGCTGGAACGGATACTGCTCGATCTTGTCCGGCTGCGGGCTTCACAAATCAATGGCTGTGCTTACTGCATCGATATGCACTCGAAAGACCTCAGGGCCGAAGGCGAAAGCGAGCAGCGTCTCTACCTGCTCGATGCCTGGCGCGAAGCCCCCTTCTATTCCGACCGCGAACGCGCCGCCCTCGCCTGGACGGAGGCCGTTACCCTCGTCGCCGACGGACACGTGCCGGATGGTGTTTACGAGCAGGCCCGCCAGTATTTTAGCGAAGAAGAACTGGTGAACCTCACCCTCGCCATCGTCGCTATCAACGGCTGGAACCGCCTCAATGTCAGTTTCCGCACGCTTGCCGGTAATTACCAGCCTGCTCAGCATAAATAGGAACCACGTGTGAGAAGAACTATTATGCGGATTCCTTTCGAATGTTGCGCGCTTTTATAGCACCTATAACATAGGTTCGCGCTTTTCCCCGCTTTGTGCAATATCATCCTGTCTGCGGGACCTTATCCAGATGAGCAAAAACACTCCGAGGGCGATCCCGACAATGGCCGCAATATGTACAGCGGTTGTCGCGATGAGGAAGGCACTCGTCGAGAGGACGAGTGCCAGCACAGTCTGTAAGACTGCGTCGGTGAGCGTGGCTATGCCGATGATCAGTGTTAGAGAGGATATTCTCTTAACAAGCAGTGGATTGGCAAGTGCAGATGCGGCCTGTGTAGCATAGTCCGTTTTTTCTGTGGAGCGGCGGATGAAGAGCAAGAAGATCGGTTTATTTATTGCCACCGAGACGAGGCACACCAGCCCAATTGCACCGGCTACTATTGCGTGGTGGAGCTTCAGCGGCAGCGCGCCCGCGCCAAAGAAAATCGCAATGGCAAGGGCAATGCCGTATGCCACAACACCGAGGAGGCTGAACACATCGAGACGGCGCTGCCACACCGAGGAGCCGAGCGTCCAGGCGACCGGGATAAACCAGGCGAGAGCAAGCGCCTCGGTGTCGTTTCCCACATGTGGGCGGATGACGAAGTAGACGAGCAGAGGTGAAAGGCCGCTGATTGCCAGTCTCACAAGCTGGAGTCTCATCTTGCCATGTTGTTGCGTAACCATACCGATTCTCCTGTCAATTCGGTTATAGCCCTTTGATCGCGGCGTCGACGACTTCACCGACATAGTCCAGGACAATATTGGCGTGTCCCGCGCCTTTGATGACGACCGGTTCTACGTGCAGGTACTGGCGTGCTGCCCACTGCTCCCACTCCGGGCGGATCGCGTCATCTTTTTCCCCGCAGATGTAGACGTACTCCACCTTCGGTAGCTCTGTGAGCGGGCAGACTTCGTTCATGCCAATGGCACGCCGCGCTATGAAGCCGGTGAGAAAATGCGCCCAGACCCGTTCGCCTTTGGACCCTTTTATGAAAGACTGACCCGGGTGCGGAATCACCGCGTTGATCATCACGATGCGTCGGATTGGCCTGGCCGCTGCCACCAGCGGCATGAACAGCCCCTGGTTGGAGACGCCGATGAGGGCAATCTCGCCCTCAACATCGCGCAGAGCCTCGACCATGAACTTTGCGCGGTCCTGATTTGGCGTCTTTGTTGCCTCGATTTTGAAAGTGACACGGCCTTGATTCGTCATCTTCGTTTGCTGTCCCGGAGTGGAACGATAGATTCGCTGTCTCGTGGACAGGAAAATACGGCACGGGAAGCCGCGTTTCTCGAATTCGGCCCGCAACGGGCCGAATCCCCCTGCCGGGTTAACACCCTCGTATCCATGGATCGCGAATGTAATCATATGATTTACTCCTTCCGGGTTGCCCGGTCAAACAGCGTCACCAGCTCCCGCGCGTACAGACCCGCGTCAAGGTTTGGGTTGGCTATAAAGAGGGGGGGCAGCGCATCAATAGTTCGTCTGATGGACACCGCCATCACACGCAGATCGAAGTCTCTGAACTCGCCTGCTTCTTGACCTTTGCGTAAAAGGCCTTCTAAGGCCATCAACACCGGTTCCTGTGTAGCAAAGCCGTAGCGAAGCTTCCCACCTTCGGTGCGAAAGTTGATGGTGATCTCTATAATCGCCATCATCTGCATAAGATGGGTGCTGATGTACTCGACATGTGCCTGGATATAGGCCTGCAACCTCAGGGTGGCCGTGGGCTGTGCCGCTATCTTCGGTCCGATAAAGGACGCGGCGTCTGTGTAGATCGCTTTGATGACTTGCTCGAACAACTCTTCCTTGCTGTTGAAGTAGTAGACGATCACACCTTTGCTAATGCCCGCTCGTTTGGCGATTTGCGCCAGGGATGCCTGGGCATACCCCAGAGTAGCAAGCGCCTCTATAGCGCATTCAATGATCTGTGCCCGCCTGGCCGTCTCGGTGAAAGTAAGCTTATTTTGTCTATCTGGTTTATCTTTTGTCCGCATGGTCAAAATATAACACTGATGGATAAATTCTGTCAATCCCTTTCCCCACGCTGTTTCTGAAAAGGGGGCATGGACTGATCGGCTGATCTACCCATTTGTGCCAGTCTGCTGCAAAACCGTGGAGCAGCCTGGTTTATTCTGTCAGCGCAGGTGCGAGAGGTCGTATTCGATACCCTGGAAAAGGACCTCTCGCATGTCAGTATGAGCGCAGCGAAGAAATCTCTCGTGAAATTCACGAGAGGAAGAAGGTAATTGCTCAAAAAGATGATGAGGGAGCTTCGGATGAGACGACAATTGACTGAATGCGTACGCGCGCAGGCGTTTTCTGGCTTGTTCTGGCATGCTGCATCCTGCTAGCTCTTATCGGGCTGGCAGCCTGCGAAAATAGCAACACAACAACGACGGCTGGAAGCCAGCAGGCGACGAAAAGCAGTTCATCGAATGGAACCCCTTGCAGCAATTGTAGCGGGCATGCGCTATGACGCTTGTTGTAATCACGCACGACCCTTGCGGTGCCGTTCGGGTGCCCCGTACAATGAGAAGAGAAGATGGTGTCATTGTGCAGCTAGCAACGGCTGCTTCCCCGTAAGATGCTGCCGTTTATGCGCCTTTTGCGGCGACGATTTGTAGCCAGTTGCGCGGCACGGCGGTCAGGCCTGTTTCCTCTCCTGCCTCGTAGACGGCGACGCTGAGGGCATCGGCTCCACAGGCGAGCGGTGCGCCTGGCAAGGCTCCTTCAATGAAGAGCCAGTAGCGTCCCAGATCGCGCCACCCGTCGACGGGGACATCAATGACTTCCTCAATGGCCTGTACCTGACTGAAGCCGCCTTGTTTGAGCTGGTCAACGTACTCTCGCGGTGTGAGCCATTGCCTGGCGACCGCTTTAGCTTCGCGCGAGAGCTTCACTTCCGGGTGTTCCTTGCGCAGCCAGCCAACGGCACGGCGCGTCCAGAGGCGATAGAAACGCTCTGTACCGGGCACATAGGTACCCTCATAGAAAGCGCTGTTACAGGCAAATATGCCTCCGTGTGTGAGAATCGTAGCGACCTGCCGGAATGCTGCGACCTTATCAGGGACAAGGTGAATGGCGTTACAGAAGAAGACGGCGTCGACGCTGCGTATGATGTTGGGGAGATCGTCGGCCTCACCCTGGATGAATTCTGCTTCTGTCCCTATCTCCTGCATGCTTCTATAAGCGCGGCGCAGCGCCTCGGCGGAAGGATCGACACCAATAAGGCGTGCCTGCCGTCCCTGACGAACCATCTCCTCCGCGATCAGGCGTGTCACTAATCCAGTTCCACAAGCCATATCGACGATAGTCAGGCTCTCGCTGGCGGGACGGTCTGTAAAATGGGCCAGCGCCTGCCGGACAAGCGAACGATTGATGATGGTATAAAAGGGATGAACGGTAACTGGTTCGAATGTAAACTTGTTTGTTTCATCAGTTTCGATTAAACTCATGGGTGTAGTCTCCTTTACCAGGGAATGTCTTGTAGGCTTAGAGAAGATCTACACCCATTTTGTTTCATTGATTGGGTGCAAAGTTTCGCGCTAGATATGCATGGTCATGCCGCCATCGACACCGAGTATCTGCCCGGTGATATAGCCTGCTTCTGGTAAGCAGAGGAAGTTGATAGCATAGGCAATGTCTTCCGGCTTGCCGAAATAGCCCATCGGGGTGACGGAGAGCATGTACTGCCGCTGCTGCTCGGTCAGGTTAGAGGTCAGTTCGGTTGGCACGAAGCCCGGAGCAACGGCATTGGCGGTGATGTTGCGGGTCGCCATTTCCCTGGCCGTGCTGATGGTCAGGGCAATGATAGCTGCTTTCGAGGCGGCATAGTTCGCCTGACCGGCATTGCCAAGCAATCCTGCCGGAGAAGAAACATTTACAATGCGCCCCCAGCGCGCCCTCATCATAGTGCGCAGGGCGGCTCTCGTACAGAGAAATGCCGAGCGCAGGTTGGTATTCATAACGTGCTCGAAGTCGGCGAGCGACATCTGGATAATCAGCCTGTCGCGGGTGGTTCCCGCGTTGTTGACCAGAATAGTAACTGGACCCAGGGCTGAGTTCGCCTCGGCGAAAAGACGTGTGACCTCTTCCTCCTGGCTGACGTCGGCCTGAACGGCTATACAGCGCCGCCCCAGCGCCTCAATGCTCGCTTTTGTTTCGGCTGCGAAGTTCGCGTTACTGCGGTAGTTCACTACAATATCAGCCCCTGATTGGGCGAGCCGGTAAGCAGTAGCACGGCCAATGCCCTGACCACTGCCGGTTACGACTGCCACTTTTCCTGCCAGAGGCAGCTGTTCTTCATTCGACATACATCATTCCTCCTCTTAGGGCATTTCCCAACCTCGTCACGGCCCATCGTTGCTAGTATAGCACATTAGGTCTTGCCTGTGACGAGCTTTGCCGGGTTTTCCAGAGAAGGAAATAAAGCTGCCTCTCTTCGTGGGCGCTACCGGCTTCTTGTTCGCCTTCTGTTACTATTTTTGCCCTTCTGCATAGTTGTACCTGCCGATGTATCAGGCTTCTTTTCATTCCCATTGGTATGCCCGTTCCCATTTCCATTTGTATGCTCGCTCTCATTTGTGCTCTGCTCGGCTTCAAACGGCACAAGCTCAGATTCAGACACAGAAGTCTCTGCCAGCACATCAGGTTCAAAACTGCCTGTCCCCTCCGCAGGCAGTGCGTTTGCGGTTTCGCTTTCAGGAACGGGTGGCTCGCTTTGGTTGACGGGCGATGCAAAGGATTCTAGTGCTGATGAAGGGACGAGATCAGGCGTTTCGGCCTCTTCCGTATGCTCCAGGGTCGGCTCACTGTCTACATCCGACGCGGCCTCACCGGCTGCGCTGAGGCTTGCTCTATCGTTGCTGTCTGCCCCTCTGCCGTTCTCACCAATTGCGAAGAATGCCAACTCGTCAATTGTGCTGATTGCGGGCGTTTTTTCTGTCTGAGCTGTATCGTGGATTTCGGAAGCGGTGATCTCAGGGATTGCGGTGTCGTTGGTCCCATGAGTTTCGGTGTCGGTGATCTCACGAATTTCGGCATCGGTTGGCGCGTCGGGAGCAGCGACCACCTCGACATCGAGGGTAACGGCTTCGGAGATCTCGGTAATCTCGCCCTCAATGACCTCATCGGTTGCGGAAGGCGCTGGAGATGAAGGAATTTCCTGTCGTAATACAGGAGTGGGAGAGACATCCAGATCAGGGATATCTGCTTCTAGAGAATCTCCCCCTACTGCTGTTTCGTGGACCTGCTTCTTTGTTTTTGCGGCAGGAGTGTCTGATGTGAGGTGCATATCGGAGAGCCTCGGTTGGGTGGTTGGAGTGGGCATGCTTGATGTTGACGTAAGCATGTTCTGGTTGACACCGGGCAGCCGGGGAATAGTGAGATCGAAGGCCGTATCAAGCTGGCTGGTGGCATCGTAAATGGCGGTGTCGAGCTGTCTGTGGCTGAGGTTACGGGCGCCGCGCAGGTTTGCGCCGAAGAGGATGGTGCTGTGTAGATCAGCAACTTGCAGGTTGGCGTTGACCAGGATGGCATCGTGCAGGTCGGCATGAGAAAGGTTCGCGCCGGTTAAATCGGCCCCGGAGAGATCGGCCCCGGAGAGATCGGCCATGAAGAGGTTGGCACCCCGTAACCTGGCATCGTGCAGATTTGCCTGACTCAGATAGCGGCGGGAGAGGTCGCGGTCGGAGAGATCGACACGGGCGAGGGAGAGTGGGTGCCAGCGTGACGATGTTGGCAGACGCTGCCCTTTGCTATCGAAGGCAATAGGCATCTCTTCGACAAGCGGGATGCGCGCCAGTTCGCGCTCAATATGCAGGAAAGTAGCTATCTCGGCGTGCTGCTGCGCAACGGTCTGGGCAAGTTCCGCGTTTTTCTGCTTCCAGATATTCCAATCGTTCTCTACCTGCTGGATACGGGCTGTCAGCCTCGCGTCCCATGCGAGGGCGCGTCTCTCTTGCTTGATCTCCCAGTTGCGTTGCCCGCTCTCTTGAGCGTGTTCCCAGGCGGTGCGCTGAGCCTGTGACCTCTGTAAATAACGGTACTGGATTTTGAGCGCTATCAACGTTCCCAGAAAGCCAGCCAGTAAAGCAGTGACGGCGGCCACAATCACTATCCCGAACATAAAGCATTTTCTCCCACTCTATATTGCCGTACTTCAATACACAAATATCTTCATTAAAAATAACTCCCGATTACCTGTGCTTAGTACAACGTGACTGAGCTATGAGGGGTAACTTTTCACCAATTTACCTCATATACGGTAGTGTCGGAGCAAGTGATGGATTCCTGAGAGGGATGGGTCTATAATAGACATGGTGTTATTACTGGTGAAGCCTGTCCGCAGGTTCGCGTTTTATTCGATAGATTTGCACGAAGAGGAACGGTCCATATGCCATACGATCATCCATCGCCGGTTTCGTTTTTGCTGGATGAGGAGAACCGGAAGCTTATTCTGACATGGAGTGACGAGCACGAGAGTATTCATAGCTGGGAAGCGCTGCGCTGGGCCTGTCCCTGTGCCTGGTGCGCGGGCGAAGGTGGCTTACCCGGCATGCTTTCCAAAAAGCAGAGCCTGAGCGTTGAAGAAACCACGCTGGTCAACATCGAACCCGTAGGCCGCTATGGCCTGACCCCCGTCTGGGAGGACGGCCACCACACCGGTATCTACACCTACGAGAAACTGCGGGCAAGCTGTGAGTGCGAGCAGTGTCGCAGACGGTCAGGACTAATGCGCTAGCCCCGTTAACATCTGTTACGAATCCCGTTATATCTACTGGAAGATGCGAATAGCAGGGAAGCTTCCGGGCGCTTTTATGCCGGAGGCTTCCGGTAAAGACGGGAGAAATGTTATGGCTATGAATGGTGTTAGCGCCGAGGTTCCGGCTGTGCAGGATCGGGCACGCCGCCCTCGCGTAATCGTTTCCGGCCTGGCCCTACGTATTTTGATTGCCTTTGTGCTCAGCTGGCTGATCGTGTTCGCTTTCTTCGCCACGGTTGCTCACTGATCTTGCTGTCTAAAAGCTTCTTCCCCAGCCGGGGCCTGGCGTCCCGTTTGGGGTTGAGGCTCTTCAAAGCGGACGCCGTAGCGTCCGCTGAGGTAATCGTACATCTTGTCGGCGAAGTGGTGTGGGTCGATGAAGCCACGATTCTCAGGCTTGATTTCTGAGAGCTGGATCATCAGGCGTGTATCGCCGTTGCGATAGTGGCAGTAGAGGGACCAGCGTTCGTTGCGTTCCAGCAGGGTGAAATCGGACGAGATGGAGCCGGAGCCATTGCCAGCGCGTTCGCGGCGTTCCTTTGCATGGCGGGCGAGGTGGTGATAGGCGGCGTCCAGGCTGTCGACGACGAAGCCGATGTGGTGCCAGCGGCTGGGCAGGCCATCGGAGAGCGGGGCCTTTTCAGCCGCGAAGAGGAAGAGGGCCGTGTTGCCCGTGGTCAGCACCGTCTGGTGGCGATCATCGCGCACGATGGTCATGCCCAGTACCTCGCTGAAGAAGTTTTTCGCATCCTCGCGGTCGGCAACGGTGATTGCCAGGTGATCGAAGCCAAAGTTTGTCCATGTGCGTTCTTGCCCCGTCGCGGTTGCCTCGCTTAATGGCTTTGCCTCTACATGAAACGTACTGGTCTTGAAGTGTGCGACGCTTTCGCCGATGAACATATCAGGAAAGACCTCGTCACCTCCTGGCGTGCTGATGCGAATACGATGGCCGACCAGCAAACCCTCCGGCAGGGTGTGTTCCAGCGCCTCGTGAAAAATCTCCTGTGGATTGACCTCCGCCGCGTATGATTGCCCGTTGACCACTAACGTTAACGGGAGTATGTGTGCCTGCTGCTGTTCGCTTTGTGGCTGTGCCTGATTTGACATGCTGTAACTATCCTTTCCTAACCTCTTGTTGAGAAACTGTTCCCTATGACGTATAGCATAGGGTACCCCTTTTGTGCAAGGGTAAAGTCCTGAAGATTGGCACGAAGCGCTCAAGATGCCTTATAACTATAGTGGGGCTTGTTCTGCTGAGATCAGAAAAGCTCCCGTAATTGCTAACACCATCACTCGATTATCTGGAGCATATATGGCAATTATTCTTGGTATCGGCGGCAGTTTGCGCCCCGGTTCGATCGCCGCGCTGGCCTTGCAGGTTGCGCTGGCCGGGGCAGAAAGCGTGGGGGCAGAGACGCGCACCATCGATCTGGCGCAGGTACCCCTGCCCATGTTTAATGGCACCTATGAGCTGGATGGCTATACCCCCGAAGGGCGCGAGGCTATTCTCACACTGTTGAACGCGACACGCGAGGCCAATGGCCTTATTCTCGCCTCTCCCACCTACCACAACACCATCAGCGGCTCGTTGAAAAACGCGCTGGATTATATGGAACTGTTGAAAAATGACCATCCTCCCCGGCTTGAGGGCAAAGTGGTGGGCGTCATCTCAGTGCAGCTTGGCACCTCCGGCACGGGCAACAATACGCTGACAACGATGATCCTTGCCGCCCGCGCCATGCGTGCCTGGGTTGTGCCCTCAATGGTCGCCGTACCCAATAGCCCCAACGCTTTTGATGAAGAGGGGCAGCCGCGAGATGCGACTATCCGACAACGGTTGCACGCGCTGGGGGTCGAAGTAGCAAAAGCAAGTGAGATGTTTGCGAACTACTGGAAAGTTGAATAGACCACCCTTAAACCACAGGTTTTGTGCCAATGGTGAAAATCTGTCGTCGGCGGTTATTGAAGGCGACTTTTCCCTGTGGGCGCAGGACGCGGTAGAACCCGGCGAGCGCGTGTGGCAGATCGGGAAAGAAAAAATAGGCGAAGCTGCCCAGCACGTAGTCGAATGATGCGTCGGAAAAGGTCAGATTTATCGAATTTCTCCTTTGAAAATCTCTCTCAAATTGACATGTCGGGGTCTGTTTTTCTGCTGCGATGATTATGCGCTTGATAACTGGTTCTCTGTTTCCTGCATCAATCGCTGTGTGATAGGCAAGACGCGTAGCTTTGGGGGCAGGTGAGAGACAGCGGTACGAATAGCCAGAGTCGAGAGATCGAAGGCGACCTGCTGGTGTTTGCTCCATTCTAGACCGTAGATTTCTCGTATGGGCGGCGGCAGCGTGGCGATGGTGAAGTGTAAGTTGTACAGGAACAGGGGATGGAATATCCTGGGAACAGGTGGGAAGAGGACGACGCGAGCGATTTGCCGGGCCTGCGGTGTGGCAGCCAGCTTATTGCTGTAGACCATATCATGGACATACTGGCGCAGGTCATCAGCGGTCGCGGGCATATCACGCGCTGAGAGGCCCAGCAGCCGCGCCAGCTCCTTCGATTCCTGATAGTACTGATCCTGTTCCTCTTCGCTGAGCGGCCCGACCAGCAAGGGGTAGATGAGTAGGATGGTATCGATCAGAGTAGCGTGGACCCAGAGCAGAAGTTCGGGGTCGCGTGCCCTGTAGGATGTGCCGCTAGCGAAGTCACCCGCGCTGGCTGGCAGGGAGCCGTGGACATGGGTGTGCAGGCGATTGATGGTGCGCGCTGCCTTGAATGCTTTCTCCGTGTTGCCGAAGGTGAGCAACTGGCCCAGCACAAAGGTGCGATCTGATCTACCAATGGGATCGCTCAGGTAGGTGCTATGCTGCGCTACCCCTGTTGCGACCAGAGGGTGAGCCAGTTGCATCAGCACGGCTCGTGCCCCTCCGAGATTGATAATAGCCTCCCGCGCAATCTTCCAGGTGACACTTCCTGCTGTTGACCGGGAGTCTGGCATATGAGTCACCCGCTTTCTCTACCATTGTGTTTGTCTCTGTGCGTGTAATACCGTCGCTATGGCTGCTCTGCCTGCCGCTGTCGTTCCAGGTTTCTCTGGTATGCCTTTCCTGCAAGTATCTCAGCTTTTTCAGGGTCTTCTCGCATTAGCTGCAAAGCAAAAGCAATATCTGGGTTGGGTGCCAGGGTCAGATCGCTGCGCCCTTCCTGTACTGCTTGCAGAATCTCCTGTGCCACCTGCTCGGGCGTGAGCAGCGCCTGTATATTCATCTGAGCCATTGGATCAGCCTCTTGATGAATCATTGGTGTATCCACCCAGGCGGGATAGACGGTGGTAATACCGATGCCGCTGCCGTACAGTTCAGCACGCAGCGCGCCGGAGAAGCCGCGCACAGCCCATTTCGAGGCGCAGTAGCCACTAAGCAGCGGAACAGCGAGCTTACCCGCGACAGAGCTTAAGAAGACGAAATGCCCGCTCTGCTGCTTGCGCATGGTCGGCAGGGCTGCCTTCACCGCGTTAAAGGTGCCCATGAAGTTGATATTCATCATGGTCTGCATCTCTTGCGACGTGAAGGTATCAATCGAGCCGCCGCGCCCGATGCCAGCGCTCGTGATAACAAGATCAATGCGCCCGTGAGCGTCAACGGCTTGCTGCATGAGCGCCCGCATCGCGGCCTCGTCTGTAACATCCGTGTAAATGCCTTGCACATCTGCCGCCGCTTCAGGAATGCTGCTTTGCCGAATCTGCTGTTCTGCCTCTTGCAACCCCTGGCGATTAACGTCCGCCAGCACCACGTGCGCGCCTTTGCTATGGAGAGCGCGGGCCGTTGCCAGCCCGATACCACTTGCTCCCCCGGTAATCACCGTGACTGCTCCCGCGAAGTCTATCAGTGCCATTCTCCGGCTCCTCTCACATAAAAATCAGGTGGTACAACTATTCTATACCACCTCAATCTATCTTTTGGAAGGCTACATGTCAACGAAAACGCTGCCCCGAGCCCTTGACAACGTCGGATATGTTATTCTGTGCGAGAGCGAAGCATGTCATGCCAGAGTCCCTTCTCGTGGCAAACCATACTATTGACCGGGTCTTATTGCTGTGGCGGCATCTCCTGCGGATACTGTGTCTGGGGTTGCTCATATTGTTGTTGTTGCTGCGCAGGATACTGGTACTGCTGACCACCCTCCTGATAGGTTCCTGCTTGCGGGGGCGGTTGATACCCTTGCTGGTAGGGCTGATAAGGCTGCTGGTAGGATTGGTACGGTTGTTGATAGGGCTGCTGATAAGGTTGGTAGGGTTGTTGCTGCTGCTGAGTGGCTGAGAACGCGGCAAACAAGCCCATGCCGAGGAGTACGGCCATTAACGGCCTCATCAATGCGCTCAAGATGATGCTGATGATCGCTCCGACAATAAACCAGAGCCAGGAACCGGTCAGGAAGAAAAGGGCAAGTATAAACATCCATGCCGCGCCGTAGAGGCTGCCGTAGATGGCCCGTGGCCGCAGCGATCCAAGCGAGCCAACAATGATGACGAAAGCCATCACAAAAAAGAAAATGGGCAGGTTAAAGCTACCCCCACCTAAGAGAAAGGCCAGCCCGGCAGCCGCAAGCGCCAGAATGCAGGCCAGTGCATTTGTAATGCCTCGTATCGGATTCATAATAGTCAACTCCTTTTGACGCCGAAGAAATTTTTCTTATGTCTGGCACGTATTGTACTCCAATATCTACGAACGAGGGCTATCAAAAGTTCAGATTATCCTCTCGCATGTCGTTCTGAGCGCAGCGAAGAATCTCAGACTCCCATGTCGAGCAGAGGCGGCCATATATTCTTCGCTACGCTTCAGAATGACATTTCTGACCTGTTTTTTTATCTGTTACGTTTGCATTTCGATCAAAGCACGTCGAATGCCTGCGAGGGCGGTTTCAATGTCTGTGGGTTCGATGCCATAGTGGGTGACGGCACGAATGCGCCCTTCGCCGATGCCGCCCATGAGGACACCGTGCTGGCGTGCCAGATGCAGAAAGCGGGTGATGCCAGCGTCATCGAGTGGCTGCTGCCGGGAGTCGAAGACGGAGAAGATAAGTATGTTGGTCACGACGCGCTCGGGGTTAATGTCGATTTGTGGGAAGTCGGCGAGGCCGCGAGCGAGTTGTTTGCTGGTCTCGTGATCTTCGGCCAGGCGGTCAACCATCTGCTCAAGGGCGATGATGCCTGCTGCCGCCAGGATGCCTGCCTGCCGCATGCCACCGCCGAGCACTTTGCGCATGCGATGTGCGCGCCGAATGAACTCTCTGCTGCCCACGATGACCGAGCCGACGGGCGCGCTCAAGCCTTTTGAGAGGCAGAACGTGACTGAATCGACGCTGCGCACCAGTTCGCCGACTGGTACACCCAGAGCGGTGGCTGCGTTGAAGACGCGAGCGCCATCCATGTGAACAGCCAGCCCGTGTCTGTGCGCGAGTGCGCTCAGTGCTTCGACCTGCTCGACGCTGAGGACGGCGCCGCCACAGCGGTTGTGTGTATTCTCGATACAGAGCAGGACGGTGGGGGCCGAGTGCTCGTCGCTGCCATCGCTGATGCTCGCCTCGACGCGGTGCAGGTCGAGCATGCCATAGGCATCGGTGGGAACGGCCAGCATGGGCGCGCCGCCGAGTGTGGAGGCTCCGCCGACCTCGAAATGGTAAATATGTGATTGATCACCGACGATAATCGCTTCACCGCGCCCGGCATGAGCCAGGATGGAGGCGGTGTTGCCCATCGTGCCGGTGGGTACGAAGAGCGCCGCCTCCTTGCCCAGACGCTCCGCAGCCATCTCTTGCAGGCGATTGATGGTGGGGTCTTCCCCATAGACGTCGTCGCCTACTTCAGCACGGTACATCGCCTCCCGCATCGCTGGCGAGGGCAGTGTTACGGTATCGCTACGTAAGTCTACAACCATAAATGCTTACTCCTGAGTGATATAATCTACTACCTTCTTCATTGTATCACCAACGACTTTCGCTGTTTTGAGACAGGGGACAGGAGGAAAGAGATGAAACTGAACTGGAACACGCGCCCGCTGACCGAACATGCCACTGTGATTACCACCATCGATGCGCACGCGGCGGGAGAGCCACTGCGCATTGTCATCGGTGGCATGCCCGAATTGCGAGGGGAGACGATACTGGAGCGGCGGCGTTATATGCAGCAGCACTACGATGCGCTGCGCAGGGCGTTGATGTGGGAGCCGCGCGGACATCGTGATATGTATGGTGCCATCGTGACTCCGCCGGTGACGCCAGAAGCTGATCTGGGCGTCTTATTTATGCATAACGAAGGGTATAGCACGATGTGCGGGCATGGGGTGATTGCGCTGGTGACGACGCTGGTTGAAACGGGGGCGCTACCCGCGAAGGGACGGCATACGCCAGTCACCCTCGATACCCCTGCCGGGCTGGTGCGCGCGATGGCCCACCTCGATGAGAGCGGGCATGTCGAATACGTCTCGTTTCTGAATGTCCCTTCGTTCCTCTATGCACGAGATGTGGAGATTGACGTACCTGCCTGCGGACGGTTGAGGGTGGATGTAGCCTTTGGCGGCGCGTTCTATGCTTTTCTTCCAGCCGAGCAGATGGGGCTGAGCATTGCGCCGGAGCAGGCGTATCAGCTTGCGGCGGCAGGAGATAGCATTACACGAGCTGTCAACGCTGTGTTGCCCATCAACCATCCATTTGAAGAAGACCTTGGTTTCCTGTATGGTACCATCTTTACCGGGCCCCCTCAGAACCCGGCTCATCATAGCCGCAACGTCTGCATCTTTGCCAATGCCGAGATTGATCGCTCGCCCACCGGTACCGGTGTTTCTGCTCGTCTCGCGCTGCATCACGCGAAAGGCGAAATTACTGATGGTCAGCACATCGTCATTGAGAGTATTCTGGGGGCTGAGAGTGTCTTTGGTGGATATGTCGCAGGTTTGACCCAGGTTGGTCCCTACGCGGCCATTGTACCAGAAGTCAGTGGACGGGCATGGATCACCGGGCGGCACGAGTGGATCATCGATCCGCGTGATGAACTGGGGCGCGGTTTCTTACTCTCCTGATGTCAGTTCATTTCTTCTTCGACCTGTTCCAATTCGTCTGTGACAGGCGGCGGGCCTCCGGTTTGCATATACTGCTCGAACTCGATTTCCATTTGCTGTTGTACGAGCAATTCTGCCTGATGACGGGTCAATTTGCGCTGGCGAGCGCAGGTGATGATGCGATTGATGTAGGATCGGTTGATTTCTGCACGTTGCCAGCGCACGGTTGGAAATGGCATGAGATTCAGGCTGGTAAAGGATTTGAATTCGTCGTCACGGAAGGCCAGTCCGAGCAACTGCGCGTATTCAACGACGGATTGGCGAGCAAGGGCATCATCGAAGAAAGTGGGCTGCGTGCTGGAAATGACCAGGACACCGGCGATTTTGCTGCCGCGCGTCACCGGGTGAGCGCAAGCACTCTGTTCGTAGATATCGACATCGACCTGCGCCCGCTCATCGTCATCCAGAATGTTCCAGCTTTGCGTGTGCCGGGACATGGCTGCCATGCCTGCCAGCGAGGTGCTACCCAGGTACACATGGCTTTCTGCGGTGGGAAGCCAGGGCGGTGTGCCGGAGGTCATCACTTCGTAGAGGGAGTGGATACTGTTCTCGCGCTCAGGCATGAGTCGCGCGAACGTGACTGACAGACCGTGACGTTCGCTATCCAGTTGGGTGATAGCGGCTTCGAAAATCGTCTGCATAATTTTCCAGCGTACCTCGGTTTCGCCTGTTATGCTGAGCAGTTCAATAACTTTCCGGTACAGGTCTTTCTGTATCTCCTGAATGTTGGAGATGGCTGTTTCGAGCGCGCCAGGAAAGGTTTGCTGGATGGCTGTGGAGAGCTGCTGGAAGTGTTCTGGGAAGACTTGTACGAGGTTGTGTAGATGAGTGGGACGTGGATCAGAATCGCCTTTGATCCAGCGATAGATAGTGTTCTCCGCAACTCCTAACCGGGCGGCGAGGGCAATTACATCCTGGTGAGTTGGCAGGAGAGCACGCAGGGTTGCGCTAAATAATGAAAGAGATGCTTTGTCAGGGGAAGCTGGTTGATCGTAGTCGGAAGCCTGAGATGGGGAAAGAGAAAATACAGCGGGTGTATCAGTAAAAATATCTGGCGAACCGGAGGTACTGTTTTCCTGCTCTGATCCATCTGACCCGTATGGTAGCTCAGCTTCGTGGATCGTCTTTGTCCTTGAAGCTCCCCTCAGCTTCCTGGACTGTCTGGCAAGTTCCTTCTCAATGCCCATTGTACGTCAATTCCTTCCTGCGCCTTTTCGCAAGTGAAATATCACTACCTCTGTCTCCACCCATGTAGTCCTGGTGATGCCCTGTGTGGGACATATTACTACCCCGGTAGTATACCATCATATCAATGAATTTGGGAGGGCAAGGGAGTGTATTTTTCATTAAAAAAATCGAAATGAATGAATTTCAAGATAAGAAAGATGATCCTTTCGCTTTTGCCGCAGGCAAGACACGGAAGATGTCCGTGTAGTGATGGAGTATATCGCTAGCCCGATAGCCCAAACCACAGTCTTCTCAGCAGTGGTTGTTGTGAGAGAATATTTTTCGCTCTGGCCGTGGGTATCTGGCTGAGAGCTTTCCATGCTGTGCGGCGTACATAACTATCATCCAGAGCCTGTGCGAGTGCATCTACAGCGTTATCGCTTCCGATCAATCCCAGGCCACAAGCAGCGGCAATGCGGCTGGATGGATTGGGATTGTTCAGAAGCGTATCGATGAGTCCGTATTCGGCAGCAATGCCGAATTTGCCAAGTGCAAGCCCGGCTTCCCGGCTTACGGCTGCATCATTGTCGTTAAGAGCCTGGAGCAATTCCTGTATGGCGTCCGGATCCTGAATATATCCCAGGAAGCGGGCTGTAATGCGACGTACATCGGAGTCATTACTGCGACGTAGCGTCCTGCGCAGAGAAGTCAGGATAGCGCGATCACTGACCTGTACTATCTGAAGGCCCTCGATGTGATCGAGTGCTAACGCAGCCGCTTTACTGATAGCGGTATTTCTGTCATAGAGGGTCTTAAGAAGAGTAGAGATCACGCTGGTATCAGCCATCTCTCCCAGGACCGCAATAACTGTCTGACGGAAAGCAATTTCTTTCTGTTCATCCAGGGCTATTCGAGAAAGCTCTGGTATTGCAGCGTAATATCCGGTTGGAATTAAGGCGAGAGACCTGACTATTGCCTGGCAGACAGGTAATGATGGCTCGTATTGAAGAGCTTTGAGAAGGGGCGCTACTGCATTGCCATGCCCGATCTGTCCCAACGCCAGAGCCGCGGCAGCTCGCACTTTCTCATCGCTATCATGGCGCATGGCCTGCGAGAGATCATCGATGGAATGGGCATATTTGAATTTCCCTAAGGCTTTTGCCGCTTCCTGGCGTACAATGGCTTCTCTCTCTCCCAGAGCAAAATGGAGATCATCGAGTGCCTCAGGATACCCCAGCGCTCCCAGGAGCTTTACCGCTCTTTGCCGGGCAATGACACTGCGATCATTGCGCGCTGTTCTGTGCAAAACCTCAAAGACGGCCCGGTCTTGAGACGCTTGAAGCTCCGGCAAGAGCGTTTTGAGCATGCTGCTATCCTCGGCTCGCAAAGCATACAGTAAGCGACGAGGGAGATCATTTGTTGTGTTGTGAGCAGACATGTTCCTCCCGTAACCTTGAACAAAAGGAAAGAAGTGAAGCACCAGGTCCAAATAAATTATTCGTACATATAGTAGTGTAATCAAAGATTGAGGATAAGTCAAGTCTCACGCTGTGTAAAAGAGCAAAAAAGAGTTGAGGCTCTGGCAAAAGGAGGGAGTTTGAACCGGATTATTGTACTGCTTGCCCCCTTTGCGAAGTATTTGCTAGAATAAAGCAACGCCCCAGGCTGAGAAATAGCGAAAGGTAGCTTAACCAGGAGGAATTTGCTTGTGTTAGAGCGCAAATTGGGTCGCTCAGACCTCTCCGTATCGGTGCTTTGTTTTGGTGGAAATGTCTTTGGTTGGACTGTTGACGAACAGAATGCTTTCCCGGTGCTTGATGCCTTCTTCGAGGGTGGGGGAAACTTTATCGATACCGCCGATGTCTATGGAAATGGGGCATCCGAGACCATCATCGGAAAGTGGATGAAGGCGCGCAACAATCGGGAACGTGTCATTCTCGCCACAAAAGTTGGCAGCCAGATGCATAATAATCCAGAGATGAAGGGCCTTTCCAGGCGCTATATCCTCAGTGAGGTTGAAGCCTCATTGAAACGCCTGCAGACCGACTACATCGATCTCTATCAAACGCACCGCGATGACCAGAATACTCAGCTCGATGAGACGCTGTCCGCGTTGACGCAACTGGTGCAGCAGGGCAAAGTGCGTTATATTGGAGCTTCCAACTATAGTCCTGCTCGCCTGCTCAAGGCTCTCCAGATCAGCCAGCTCCACGGCTTCGTTCGCTTTGAAAGCGTGCAGCCGCCGTATAACCTGGTCAATCGGGGAGAGTATGAAAGTGGTCTGCAGGCCCTGTGTATCGAACAGGACATTGGCGTCATCACCTACTCCTCGCTGGCAAGTGGGTTCCTTACCGGCAAGTATCGCCCACGTCAGTCTTTGCCCACCAGTCCGCGCGCAAAGAGAATACAGGAGCGCTACATGAACGAGAACGGCTTCAAAGTCCTCGCGCAGCTCGATCATGTAGCAGTGGCCCACCACGCCACAGATGGGCAGGTCGCGCTTGCCTGGATTCTGGCCCAGCCCGGTATTACCTCCGCCATCGCCAGCGCCACCTCGGTGGCGCAGGTACGCGAAATGCTCGGATCGGTCAGCCTGAAACTGAACGCGGAAGAGATGGCCGCGCTCGATGGTGCCAGCGCGTGGAGTAAGAACCAGGGATAATGTCCATTACAAATGCTGTATAAGCTGAATGAGAATGGCTGCCGTCCAGCTAAATGAGCTGAACCCCTCGCCTTTCTCAGGAGCTTTTGTGCCATCCTCTATGGGGTCAAAATATTCCCAGAACCCGTTATCTTTGATCATCTGGATGGTTCTGGCTGTTAGAAAATCCGCCAGTTTCCCCGCGTCTTTGTGTCGCGTTCTGCATCTTTTCAGTCCCTCGATAATGAAATGGTTCGTAATGGGCCAGGTTGGTCCGCGCCAGTAGCGGTCTTTATCAAAATACTGGCAGTTGATGGCAGTAGAGGGAACGGGATAGGCGGTCCAGAATTGATCGGGCTGGCAGAGGCGGCTCAGTAACATCTCCAGCTGTTGATCTGTCACCGCCCCCGCGTACAGTGGCGCGAACATGGCAATCGTCGGAACGGCGATCGTTCGATGGCTTCCCTGCGTCACATCAATATCGCAAAACTGATTATATGCCGTGTTCCAGGTATTTATGAGCGCTTTCCGTGTTTCCTCTGCCCATTGTTGATATTTATCTGCGTCCTCCTGTCGTCCATATGTATGCAGTAACGCAGCAAGGGCTTCATTCGCTCTTTGCCAGATTGCGTTGAAGAGAATATCTTTTACGGCAAACGGGGATTGCTGAACGATTTTCTTATAGTCCCACGAAAGCTCTTTGAAGCATTCGATCAGGTAGATATACCTGTAGTAATCTTCTTCTGTGGGCCTCTCTTCAGAAGTGTGAATCCGGGTATCCTTTCTATTGCGATCCACATTGTCTTTGATGCGCGCAGGAATATCGTTCAGGTCAATGCGTTTCAGGATGCTATCCCAGCGCGGGGAGTCATCGGTTCCGGTTTCCCAGGGATGGACGACGGTGAGCAATCCACACTCTTCGGGGTCGCGATACTCTTTCAAATAATCGTGGTACGCTGTGAGGGATGGCAGCATGATTTTGAGAAAATCTTGTTTCCGCTGCTCATTTGTGCTATGCGTACAAAGATATTCAACCGCAATTGCCAGCAGCGGAGGATCGGTAATGCCCGACGTTTTTATGCCCGGCCTGGTAAAGGTTGCTGTCTGCCATTCACCCGATGGCGGATAGTATCTTGTCTCATCTGGATTGTAGATGATATGTGGGATAAGCCCATTATTCCACTGTCCCGCGGTCAATGCTAGAAGCTCGTTGAAGGCGATCTCTTCATTGACGTGTACCAGTCCCATCGCTGTGCCAGCACTATCCCAGAGCCACTGATGCACATAATAGTCTCGCGATGGAATGACTCTTTCATACGACTTTCCATGGACCTTTACCGTAATTGTATTGCGCTCTAATACCGCCTTCGCCTCGTCTGCTAGTGCGTGGTAGTCTTGCATAAGCTCTAGTTTCTAGAAAGAAAATCCCCGGAAGTGTGTATCTCCCTCCTGAAATCAAGGAAGGAAGCGATAGTAATATTATAAGCCGGGCTTACAGCTTTGTCTACGGAATTACTGAGATATTCTCTCATAACCCCTCACTTGATATCCCGCTTTCTTGCTCGTTCCCGCTTCCAGTTTGGTTTAAACAGCTCTCTGTGGTACGATGGGTACGGGGCACCCCGCTCTTGATTGAGTAGGGGAAGTCTCTGAAACGTTGGAAGAGATTGTTGAACAGTTAGAGGTGATTTTCTCATGGCAGACCTGAATAACCCGAAGGTACAGAAAATCCTGCATTCAAGGCAGTTTGCGCACCTTGCGACCATTGGACCCGATGGAGCACCACAGTCTTCTCCCATGTGGTTTCTATGGGATGGTGAATACATCAAATTCACAACTACTCCCAGCCGCAGGAAGTATAAGAATATTCAGCGAGACCCGCGTGTCGCTGTTTCTATCACCGATATAGATGACCCCTATATCGCTGCAGAGTTTCGTGGTGTTGTTGAGCGGATTGAAGAGGACCCAACCGGCGCTTTCTACAATACGCTGGCGAAACACTATAACGCGCCCTGGGGCTACCGTGGCGATCAGCGTGTAATCTTATACATGAAGCCTGAGTATGTTACAGGCCAGAATCTCTAGCAATTTCTGGCACATGTAGGAAAGGAAAAATAAATGTCTGATATGGACACCCATTCGCGCACTGCCCTGTTAGTGATGGACATGCAGCCAGGAATTGTCAACCGCTTCGCGCAGTCTGATGCTGTCCTCAAGCCTGTACGCGTAGCTATTGATGCTGCTCACGCAGCATCGATTCCCGTGATCTACGTGGCTGTAGCCTTCCGTCCGGGCTATCCTGAGATCAGTCCGAGGAATAAGTCCTTCGCCGCTATCAAGCAACAAGCTTCTCTGCCAGCAGCTATGACCGCGACAGAAATTCATCCCGCCATCACCCCACAGCCAACCGACATTGTGGTCACGAAACGTCGCGTGAGCGCCTTTAGCGGGAGCGACTTAGAGGTGGTGTTGAGGGCACAGGGCATAACGCACCTGGTGCTCTCTGGCATAGCGACCAGTGGAGTCGTCTTATCAACCCTGCGAGAAGCGGCCGATAAAGATTACCAGTTGACTGTGCTGGCCGATTGCTGTTTTGATAGCGATGAGGAAGTCCAGCGCGTTCTGCTGTCCAAAGTCTTTCCACGGCAGGCCGCAGTCCTCCAGGCTGAAGCGTGGCGGACGAAGTTGCATTCCGGGAAGACTCAATAGCAGGTGGGTCCAATAAGCAAGGAGGGGGGACGAGGCAGCCTCGCCGCGTCTGTGAGAGGTCCCATGACGCTGTTCATAACGCTTTCATGACGCATCCTTCTTATACTGTAGGCAGAGAGGTCAGCAACTCTAGCGTTGCCATAGACGAAGACAAGGAACAATCTACGACGGCAGGCTGGAGTAGCTGACGCTACCCGGTCAAGTTGGGAGATGCCCACAAGGAAGGATAGAAGACACATGAAAAAAAACTTGCTGATTGGTAGCGGTGCAGTTCTCCTGATCGCGGCAATTGCTTTCGGCACGTTCTTTGCCCATCCTCCGCTGGCTTCAGCCAGGAGTAATGCACCGGCAAACAGCGCAACTTCGACTGCTACGAATCCTTACTGCGAGCAATACCTGCACGATCTGGCAAACCGCCTGCATGTCTCGGTAACAACGTTGGAGCAAAGTCAACGGTCCGCATTCGATGATATGCTGAACCGGTTGGTGAGAGACGGTCAGCTCACCCAGTCTCAGGCAACCGGTATCAGGCAGCATATGCAATCTCATCAGGTTTGCACGGGGAACTGGAATGCCAAAATCCTTGCTCTCGCTGCCTGGCAGTTTATGAGCAAATATCACGGCCAGATTGAGAACTCGATTGCATCCGGGCTACATATGACCGGTGCTCAGCTTACAGAGCAATTGCGATCCGGGCGCAGCCTGAGCCAGATCGCTGCTATGCAACATGTCAGCAACCCGCAACTGCATACAATTGTGCTCACTTCGATCCAGAGCGCGCTTACTGCAGCGGTCAGCAAAGGTGACCTGACGCAATCACAATCAACCACCTTCTCGCAGTTCCTGCAGAATCATCCGGCCTTTGTGAACTACATCTTGAATGCACAGTGGAAAAACATGAACTCAGGAATGCAAGGAGGCATGCAAGACATGCCTTCTTGCATGCAAGACATGCCTTCTTGCATGCCTCCTTCTACTATGAACCTGGGATAGCCGTTTGTTGAGCGTTGGCACTGCTCATACAGAATCCGTCACCATTACCCGATGCGATGCGCGCTTCGTCAGGGGACCATCTCACTGCTACCATCTCGCTACGCTGGTTGGCGCGGCTGAGCGCGCACTTGCCCGTTTTACCGTTCCAGTTCTGAACGGTCCTGTTGAATTTGGCTGAGGCGATACTACTTCCTATCGTCAGATCAGGCGGCTCCATTGGCCCATTCCCGGCAGCGATAGAGCCACGCACAAAAGTTCCCCTGTGATCGCGTTCCAGACTTGCACCGTATCATCGTCGCCAGCCGAGGCGATTTTTGTTCTCGGCCGGATTATTCCCCCTTCTCTGCCACCTCAGTATTACTGAGGTTATTTCTCATTGCGATGCTTCTAATGTTTTCATGGCGCTTTCTCACATATACTTCCTGCCGCGAGGACTTAAGTGCAGTCGGTTGTGGAAGACATGATTGAGGTCTCACCCACAGTTGAGGTAATTCAAACTCTACCGACAATTATCTTTTTAGTATAACAAAGGAGTACGGAAGAATGTATCGTGCTGTTCCTTTCGCGGTTGCGATACTGGCTAGCCTTCTTTTCGGCTACGTCTTTACTCGCCTGTCGTGGAGGATTTCTCAACAGAGGAGATTTGCTTACAAGAGAATGTTCTGGATGGTCGGCGTCGCATTGCTCCTGGCGTTTGTGGTTAGCAGCAATGCGCTGAGTATTTCCTTTATTCATAGCGGCAAAGTTCCAACGAAGGACCCCAGGCTAAATCCTCCACACCTCCTCCATGCGACTTCAGAAAATGTTAACTGGTTGAACTATCATGATGATGACATGCATAGCGGCTATGTAGCAAATGAGCCTGATCCTCACCGGCTCTTCCGGCTCTGGACGACGCAATTGGGTGGTGCGGTGTATGCGGAACCGCTGGTCATTGGTGACCACGTCATCATTGCCACGGAAGAAGATACCATCTACTCCCTTAGTGCTCAGACAGGGCGGATACAATGGCATACCAGCATTGGGCAACCCGTTCCTTTGTCAACACTGAATTGTAGCGGGACTATCGACCTGATCGGGATCACCGGAACTCCTGTCTATGACCCTGCCAGCGGACTGGTCTTCGCGGTTGCGGAAGTCACCGGTCCGAAGCATCTGCTGGTGGGCATCGATGTGAAGACCGGCAAGATACGCATCCAACGCCGGGTGGACGTGCCGGAAATGCAGCCGCCCGGAATATACTTACAGCGTCCCGCTCTGGCCCTTTCTCATGGAATGGTCTACATCGCCTTCGGAGGTCTTGCCGATGACTGTGGGCAGTACCACGGAACGCTTGTTGCCGCGCAGACAGATGGCAAGGGGCCATTACTCTCCTATCAGGTTCCTACTCACGACTCAGGCGGATTCTGGGGAACTTCCGGCCCTGTCATTGACCAAAATGGGAAGGTGTATGAAGTGACGGGCAATGAAGACCACATGACCCAGTACTGGAATTGGGATTTAAGTAATGCTGTCTTGCGACTTTCACCCACGCTGCAACTGGAGGATAGTTTTGCCCCGGCCAACTGGCGCATGCAAGACACAGGCAATCAAGACCTGGGTTCAATGGGACCAGTCCTGCTGCCCGACGGCTACCTCTTCGTTGCCGGCAAATCTGGTGATGGCTACCTGTTGCATGCCGACGCCCTGGGGGGGGTAGGAGGTCAAGCCGCGACGGCGAAAATCTGCGATGGCTTGTCTTTGGGCGGCGCCGCCACCGTCGGCTTAACCATCCTGGTACCCTGCTCCGATGGCCTGCGTGCCGTCCAGGTCGAGCCAGGGCCGAAGCTGAAGATTGAATGGCATACTCTGCCACAGATAGCCCTGCCTCCTGTCGTGGGAGGGAACACAGTCTACAGCCTCGATCAGGAGGGTACTCTCTATGCCGTCGACCTTGCTACAGGCCAGATGATTACACAACTCGCACTGGGCTTTGCTGTTGCGCACTTTGCAACGCCAACAATTTCGAATGGCCGTCTCTTTGTAGGGACGTCCACGGGCGTAGTCGCGGTAGGTCTTGCGTAGTTCTCAGATTCTCATTTATTGGCGAGAGCCGATGACAGAACGGGAGAAAGTCGAAGCCTGGGTCAGGGAGGTAGACAGACGTTGTGGCGCTTCTATCATTGTCACCAACGGGCACCCCCCGCCAGCCTGCCCCTTACCCTTTGCCATTCCCTACAAACGCGCACTCTCGATAGATCAGGCATGTATCACATTCTGGCTTCTGAGCATGACAGATTCTTCGCCCATGCCGAATGAGATTGACGTGCAACGGATAGACCCACTGCCGGGGGACCATCTTCGCGAAGACTTCGTGAGCCTGATCGGCACTCACTCTGGGGCCAATCAGGCCCAGTCGTTTGCTCACCCGATGCACGTGCGTATCGACCGGCATGACAGGCTCACCCAGGTTAAACATGAGCACGCAGGCGGCGGTTTTGGGGCCGACGCCCGGCAGCGTGCGCAGGTAGCGCCAGCCCTCCTCTGGCGCGAGTGTGGCGAGTTTTGCGGAAAGATATTCCGTGAGCGCGCCGCTAAAGCCTTCGCCCTCTTTTTGCTCTGTCAGGGTGTGCAGAACGTCCTGGATGCGCACGGCTTTGATGTTGGCAAGCCCTCCGCAGCGAATGACCTCCGCGACTCCAGCGGTGGGAGCGTCGCGCACAGCTTCCCAGTTCGGGAAGGTCTCAACCAGCTTCCGGTATGCGCGCTCAGAATTGATGTCAGAGGTGTGCTGTGAGAGGATGGTGCCAAGCAGGCCACCCAGCGGGTCGAAATCAGGTTCGTTTCTCGGTTCGCCATACGCCTCAATGAGCAGATTATAGACACGAGCCAGGTGGGCTGCGGTTGGAATTGATGTTGTCATAGTCCGTCCTCTGTCTAGTTGCTGGCCATATTATAGAGGGTAGATGGTGCTTGCGCAACAGCTAGAGGACGAATCTGACAGGAGGATGTAACAGCGACTTGGTCGCTGTGGCTATCTGTGATAGGATGATTAGCGGATATTCTGCTCCTGGTTGAGCAATGCAATCCCCTGAAACAGAAGCATTTTGAAAAGGAATGGTTGAGACAATGAGTAATCCCAACGATAATGAATCAGCTAATCGATCACAGGCACACCATAGCCTATTCTCGGCACGAGTCGGATTCGACCAGCGGTTAGATACCTCTGTAATAACGCTTTCATACAGGGATGGAGGGAATGCGGCGGGAAGTCTTGAGGTCGGCATCGTTCCTGATCTGGGCAGCAATCTGTTTCGATTCCGGGTAGGGCAATACGATCTTATCTATGCTGATCCCGATTTGCTCAGGCAAAGGGATTTTACCGGAAACTTTGTGTTGTGGCCGCTGCCGAACCGGGTGAGGGATAAATCGTATGTCTATCAGGGGAAACACTATGCGCTGGCTGGATTGAAGCGACCTCGTGGAAATGAGGTTCTGGTGCATGGGCTGGTTTTTGATCGGCGCTGGCAGTATGAGATGCCTGTTGTGGGGCAGGATGCTGCCAGTGTCAGAACGTTTGTTGAGATCACGCCGGAGAGTCCTTTCTGGGAGGGTTATCCCTTTGAGAGCCGCCTGTCATTGACGTATACACTCACGAATAGTGGCGTGACTGTTGGCTATGCTGTAGAGAATACTGGCACTCAAGATATGCCGTTTGGCTTCGCGTTGCATCCCTATTTCTCTACCCTCTCAGGGAGAGATGAAACACTGGTCAGTCTGCCCGCTCGGGCAGTGATGGAGGCGGATGAGGATTTGTTGCCAACCGGACGGGTGCTTGATGTGACGGGCGTGATGTATGCTATGTTTGACCTGCGCCAACCGGTGCCGGTTGGTAACCTCAAGCTCGATCATGTCTACACGGATTTACAGAAGGATGCAAGCGCGCTCGTTGAGTTCAGAAAACAGGGATTGAAACTGCGCATCTCAACCTCCGAAGATTTTACGCACATAGTGATCTACACGCCTTCTCCCGAAGGACACATCTCCTACTTTTGCCTTGAAAATCAGACCTGCTCAACCGATGCTGTCAACCTGGCACAGCGGGGCATGGGAGGGATTGCTCATCTGCTTGAACTCCATCCCGGTGAGACGGGTAGTGGCTTTATCCGATACGCCGTTGAATACGACTAGCATTTTAGTCAAGAAAATGGTTTGTCGCTTTTTCCTCCTTTGTCTCTCTTTGTCCTTTTTGCACGTTTTAGCATTTCAGTAATTTGCCAGAAATTTTACATTTCTTTTAAGGATTTCTCACGATTTTTAGAGAAGTCTGTCCTAAAATACCAGTGTACTGAGAGACAACATAACAACGCAGATGAACATCACTGATCTGGTACTATTGCCGGGCTTCAGGTGTTCTCGTGTATCAGGTTGGAGGAAGGATTCTCTATGCAGGTCTCGCGCCAGAAAGACGTGAATGCTTTTAGAGAAGAGACAGAGGGGCTTGTAACGCAGACTGAAGTATCTGGCAAGCATGTCGTTGTCCTTGCGGTTGAGGACAGGGATACCTTTCAATGCAATCATAGCCTCTCTGTTGTTCTCCCCGCTTACAACGAAGAGCAAGTTATTGCTCGCACCGTTTCGACTATCCTCGACGTATTGCCTGCCTGGGTCGGCGACTTTGAGGTGATTGTTGTCAACGATGGCAGCACGGATCAAACAGAGGCTATTGTTGCTGCTCTCGCCTCGACGAACGCACGACTTCGTCTGGTCACACATGCGACCAATCAGGGTTATGGCGCTGCTCTGGCGAGTGGCTTTGCCGCGGCGACGAAGGAACTGACCTTCTTCATGGATTCTGATGGGCAGTTTGATATCTACGATCTACGACGTTTTTTCCAGTTCATCGATACCTACGATGCTGTCATCGGCTACCGGCAAGATCGCCAGGATTCCTGGGTCCGTAAGCTGAATGCCTGGGGATGGCGTCTCCTTGTTGGCATGGTATTAGGCGTTCATGCACGCGATATCGATTGCGCTTTTAAACTCTTACATACAGACTTTCTCCACCAGCATCCTTTGGAGACGCGGGGAGCGATGATCAACGCGGAGTTGCTGTATAAGTTAATGCGAAGCGGTTTTACCTATAAGGAACTCGCGGTGCATCACTTGCCCCGTAAGGCTGGACGGGCCACCGGAGCGCGCCCTCGTGTGATTCTTCGCGCCTTGCGCGAACTGTTCGTGTATGCCAGGAAGTGGCGGCGTGAGGAACGGGAGCTGACCGGTGTACAGGTTTTCTAAAATCTCTTGAAAATTTTGAGATGGAAACAGTAGAGAAGGTATTGCTAATGTCCTATACAAAGGAGCAGCTTGCACGGAGCTGCCATACAGAGGCGGAACTGACGTATCGCTATGGAGGCAATAGCCTCGCTTTCTTTGGTCTAACACCACAGAATCGTCATTTTCTGGCACCGGATGGAGAGGGGTTGGTGAGCTACCGGTTGGTGAACAATGTGGCAATTGTGCCTGGCGATCCTGTGTGTGCTCCGGAAGCATTTGAATATGTGACTCGCAGCTTCCTGGATTTTTGCTCGCGTCATGAGTGGCGCGTAGCTTTCTACCAGGCCTCCTCCCGGTATCTGGATATGTATCGCGCCCTCAAATTGCAGGCATTCAAGATAGGTGAGGAGGCGATACTCCATCCTCAGACCTTTACCCTCAACGGCTCGGCTATGGCGAATGTACGAACGAGTTGCAGGCGTGCCGAGCGTGATGGGGTCACGCTCGACTGGTATGAAGGCGTTCCTCCTATGGAAGTGATGCAGCAGTTGCGGCTCGTTTCGGATGTCTGGTTAATGCAGAAAGCCGGTAAAAATGCTTCAGAGACCGGTTTCAGTACGGGAAGGCTTGATGAGTTAATCTATCTTGCTCAACAGGCCGATATCATTGCCACAAACTCTGTGGGGACAAACGGTCCTTGCGCCCCACGACTTGTGGTCGGAGTTGCAACGACCAGTTCGGGGAAAGCCTGCGCCTTTGTGACCTTTACTCCCATCTATGGTTATTTGACAGTTGATGCGACTGCTCCAGGTGCTCAATGCAGCAAGCAGGAGTGGGGATGGACGCTCGATTTAATGCGCCGGGTTCCTGATGCGCCGCCCGGGGTGATGGAACTCCTGCTTGTGCGTGCCATCGAGCGCTTCCGATCTCGCGGAGCGCAGGTCGTCAGTATGGGTATGGCTGCCCTGACCGATACGGGACAGGAAATGGCGCCGGTACAGCGGCAGCTTGCCAGTTTTATCGCGAACCGGCTGGGCATACTGGAGAATCGCCAGACCCTTTTTAACTTCAAGCAGAAGTTTCATCCCTGCTGGGAGAGTCGCTATCTTGTTACCAGCGCAGCGCTGGCATTACCAAAAGTTGCGCTGGCGCTGTTTCGTTTGCGGAATTATGTAAGCGGGGTATTTAGGAGACGGATTAAATGAGGCAGCATCTTTGAGAGAGACGAAAGAGGAGTCGATTGCAGCGAAGGTAGCCATGAAGAGAAAGGATGACGGTGAGTCACATTTTCATGCCTGGAGCAAGACGATCAGGCAGTTTATTCGCTATTGCCTGGTGGGCGGCATTAACACGGGTTTTGACCTGCTGATTCTCAATATTCTTCTCTGGCGTTTCCCTACGAACAACGTGCAGGTGCTGGTGCTCTACAATTCCGTCGCCTACTGTGGCGGCGCGGTTAGCAGCTTCTTCTTGAACAAGTACTGGACATTCGGGCGCACGCACAGGGCAACCTGGAAAGAAGTAAGGCGCTTTATCATCACTCTCTTCTTTGAAGTTCTCTACAGTAATGTGCTGATCTGGCTGGCAGGGAAGGCGTTGCAGCCGGTGATTGCCAATCCCACGCTCTGGGGCAATGCAGCGAAGCTCATAGCCATAGTTGTCGGTACTATTATCTCCTACGCCTGGATGCGCTTCTGGACCTTTGCCAGTGATTCAGAGAATCGATCGAATAGTTGACTTGTGCGGGGTTTCCTGCTATGTTTGCGTTCATGGGCCATGTTGCTTCTATTTCAGGTGGAAATAGTGTGCGCATGGAGCAGGCATGCATCAGGTACTGCTGGAAACTCATTCAGCCTCTTCAGAGGCGTGTCCGTGCTGAGTTTCCTGATGCCGCAATACCCGACCAGGAGGAACTGGACCACCTCTATAATCTGGTGCTAGCAGACATGCTTGATGATGAATTCTCTGCCAGCTTTTACTTGCTCACCGTCTGGGGGCAGAAATCCTCCTGAAGTGGTAATATACTGTTTGCAAGTTTTGTTTTAGACTGACCATGAGAGAGGACTCATCATTATGACATCGCTGCTCATACAGCATGCTGCCCATATTGTCTCAATGGACGATGCCGGTACCGAATGGGAAGATGCCGGTATCTACGTGGAGGAAAACGTCATCCGCCAAATCGGGCCGATGGAGAAACTGCCACAGGATGCGGAGCGTGTGATCGATGCGTCGGATATGATCATCCTGCCCGGCCTGGTGAATACTCATCACCACTTTTACCAGACGCTCACTCGCAATCTTCCTGAGGCGCAGGATGCCAACCTGTTTCACTGGCTGCGCACTCATTACCCAATCTGGGCCGGTCTCACGCCCGAAGCCATCTCTGTCAGCACGCAAACAGCCATTGCCGAGTTGATGCTTTCCGGTTGTACCACCTCCAGCGATCACTGCTATATCTGGCCCAATGGCTCCCGCCTCGACGACCAGATTGCGGCTGCCTCTGAGATGGGCTTTCGCTTTCACGCTGCTCGTGGCTCCATGTCAGTAGGAGAATCTCAGGGCGGGCTGCCGCCGGATAGCGTAGTGGAGAGCGAAGCTGCCATCCTGCGCGACTCGCAACGTGTTATCGAACAATATCACGATGCCAGCCGCTATGCCATGCTGCGCGTTGTTCTGGCTCCCTGCTCGCCCTTCTCGGTCTCGCCGGAGTTGATGCGACAGAGCGCGGAGATGGCACGTGCTTACGGCGTCCATCTGCACACACATCTGGCCGAAACACTTGATGAGGCCGAATACTGCGCCGAAACCTTTGGCCGCACACCGGTGGAACTGGCGGAAGACCTCGGCTGGGTGGGCGCGGACGTGTGGCACGCGCACATGGTTCACCCATCGGCGGACGAAGTACACCGGTTAGGGCAGACACGTACCGGCGTCGCGCACTGCCCCAGTTCCAATATGCGCCTTGCCTCGGGCATCGCCCCGCTTAACGCGCTCCGGCTTGCCGGAGCGCGGGTGGGACTCGGCGTGGATGGCTCCGCCTCCAACGATAGCTCGCACATGCTCGCCGAGGCCCGGCAGGCCCTGCTCCTGCACCGTGTCATGGGCAACCCCGCCGCGCTGACCGCGAGAGAAGCTCTCTGGCTGGCAACGCGAGGAGGCGCTTCTGTCCTCGGACGTGACGATATTGGCTATCTCGCCCCCGGCATGGCTGCTGACTTCATCGGTTACCGCCTGGACACGCTGGAACTTGCTGGCGGCTCGCCCCACGATCCACTGGCCTCGCTTGTCTTCTGCCACCCTCCGCGTGTGGATTTGAGCGTCATCAATGGCCGCGTGCGCGTTCAGGATCAGACCCTCCTCGATGTCGACCTGGCCGCCCTCGTCGGTCGTCATAATGCTATTGCAAGGGCGCTTGTGCGTGGCGAACTGCGTTAGCCAGGAGAAAGGTCGGATTTTCAGCTTCGGCTCAGGTTCGTCTCAGTATCACCTCACCTGAACGTGCTATATTTGCGCCATGTAGTGAAAAGGGAGTGGGGCCAGGTGAGCGGTGGCAGGTTGTATGCAGAATCTGTCGCAGCTGGTTCTGATACGAGAGGACAAAAAGAGGGTGAAAGCACATATTCTCGTTGTTGATGATGACCCGCGCATTACGGAGTTATTGCGTCGTATTCTGGCATATGAAGGCTACAGTGTTGCTATCGCGGTAAACGGCAGCGAGGCCTTGACACGTACACTCGAACATGCCCCTGACGCGATCGTGCTTGATATTATGCTGCCGGGTCTGGATGGCCTGGAAGTGACGCGGCGACTGCGGGCTGCTGGCGATAACGTGCCCATTCTCATGCTCACGGCCCGCGATGCTGTTCCCGACCGTGTCGCTGGTCTGGAGACCGGCGCTGATGACTATCTGGTGAAGCCATTTGCGCCGGAGGAATTGCTGGCGCGTGTCAAGGCTCTGCTCAGGCGCAGTCAGGAGGAGCGTCACGAGGTGCTGCGCTACGCCGATGTCGAACTGGATACCGGCACTCGCGTAGCTCATAGAGGAGCGCGTGAAATTGAGCTATCACCAACCGAATATGAACTCCTCGCGCTCTTTCTGCGCCGTCCACGTCAGGTACTGACTCGTGAAATTATCCTGGATCGTGTCTGGGGCCTGGATTTTGAAGGTTCCTCTAATGTGATGGAGGTTTATGTTGGGTACTTACGTGCCAGGTTGGAAGCTGGAGGCGAGCCGCGCCTGATCCACACTGTGCGTGGCATTGGCTATGTTTTCAAGGAAATCGCATAACATACGTACATTTTCGCCTGTTCTGCGCCAGCCGCGTTCTTTGCGCCTGCGTTTGATGCTTTGGTACGGCGCGCTGCTGGCTATTGCGCTGGGTTTCTTTTCCCTGCTGGTGCTGGCTCTGGCTACCAACGCACTCAATCAAAGCGTCATGAGTGCCATCAATGCGGAAGCCAGAATTGCCTCCCTGAATGTGAAACGTGAGTTGCTCTCGCGCCCGCCATACTGGCCGGACAGGCTGTCGCTGAACACCGTAGATACCTACCACGATCCGGGCATTGCGGTTGAGGTTGAGGATATACAGGGCCATGAACGATACAGCACCCTCTCAGGCCAGGATATTCCTCTCAGCGCTGCCACAAAGCACGCAATAATGACCGGTCAGGCTCCTGTGTGGTACAAAGCCACTGTTGATGGCGAGCATGTGCAGGTGAAAGCCCTGCCGGTGTACGCACCAGATGTCGGCGGTGATGGGAAAGTCGGCGATACAGCAAGCGAGGGACAGAGCAGTAAGGGAGGTTCTCTGATCGGAGTCTTGCTAGTTGCCCGAACACTCAACGATGTGAGTTCGACGTTGCTTTTGCTGCAATCGCTGCTTCTGTTCGCGGGGCTGGCGACACTGGGCGCCATATTGATCGCGAGCTGGCTTATTGCTTCACGCGTATTGAGTCCTCTTGCCGGTATCGTGACGACATCTCGCGCTATTGTCGCCTCGACCCGGCGCGGAACGCGCCTGGGCTGTCTCAATCAGCGTGTGGCGCGTCCATCTGGCCGTGATGAGCTTGCGTTGCTCGTTGATGCATTTAATGAGATGCTCTCCTCGCTGGAAAGCGCAACGAATGCCCAACGTCGTTTTGTCGCTGATGCTTCCCACGAATTGCGCGCTCCTTTAACGACCATTCAGGGAAATCTGGCTTTTTTGCAGCATCATTATGATGAGCTTCCTGGCGAGGAACGCCGCATGATGCTGGCAGATGCGCACGAGGAAACGCTGAGATTGGCAAAACTTGTGGAAGAGTTATTGCTCCTGGCTCGTGCCGATGCAAGCATGGGTACGGCTACTGAAGTGCAGGAAACAGAGCTAGCGGAGAAGCAGGGCGCAAAGCCATTGATTGAACTGGATCACGTGCTGTTGCAACTGGTGCGCCAGCTGCGGCGCCGACTGGCCGTAGAAGGGTCAGCGCTGAAACTTGAACTGGGCCATGTTGAACCGGTGCGTATTCGCGCGGATGAAGAAAGTGTGCGCCGCGTGATACTTATCCTGCTTGATAATGCCATCAAGTATACACCAACGAGCGGAGAGGCAAGGGGACGAGTGCTTCTCTCTTTGCAGTTGGTGCAGGGAGAAGCAGTGCTGCGCGTACATGATAGCGGTATCGGCATTGAACCCGAAGACCTGGAACACATCTTTGAACGGTTTTATCGTGCTGATCGTGCTCGTTCCCGTCAGGGAACCGGTCTCGGCCTCTCTATCGCACAGACGCTGGCGGAGCAGGCTGGTGGACGCCTCACCGCCGAAAGCACTCCTGGTGACGGGAGCACCTTTAGCGTCTGGCTGCCCCTTGCCTGAAGAGATGCGACAGTTTCTCAGGTTCATCTCAGTGATGGTTCAGACCTGTCTCATACTCAACTATTATACTATGCTTACTCCGATGCAACGCCACATCGGTGTTGTCTACGGATGAACTGGTGGAACAGTTGAGAGAAAGACAAGGGGCGATGAAGAGCATTATAGATAGAAAACGGCCTGCTACGGATGAGCAGAGGCAAATCGAAATCCTTTCCATTGTTTCGCATGAGTTGAAGGCACCGCTGACCGCTATTCTCCTGCAAGCGCAGTTGCTGCAGCGTTCTCTGAAAAGAGAAGCAACTGCTTTTTCCGCGCCTGCCAGCCTTTGTGAAGACCTTGCAAAGATCGAGGCCCGAACGGAGCGTATGAATGCTCTGGTAGATGATTTGCTCGACTGGAGCAGCATTCGCTCAGGGAAGATGGAGCTTCATCTGACACAGTGCGACCTGGTGGCTATCTGCCGCGATGTAGTTGAGGAGCAGCGGCTGGTGAGCGGGCGAGGAATTGAGCTGGCAATTCCCCCGCTGCCTGTTTTATTGCTGGCGGATTACCGTCGGCTCGGCCAGGCAGTGACCAACCTGGTGATGAATGCTGTGAAGTATTCTCCTGAAGAGGCTCCCGTGTGGGTCATTGTCGACATGCAGGAGCGTGAGGCGCTGATTCGTGTCTCTGATAGTGGACCGGGCATCCCTGACGATCAGCGAGAATGTATCTTCGAGTTGTTTTATCGTACAGCAGCGGCACACCATTCGCTGAAACCGGGTCTGGGTCTCGGTCTTGCTCTATGCAAAGAGATTGTTGACAAACACGAGGGACGCATCTGGTGCGAATCGGAGGTTGGCAGGGGCAGCACATTTGTCGTAGTTTTGCCGTTACGATAAAGCAATAGAGGCCGAACGTGAAATGGAACGTATTCCTCATAAGGGGGAATAGGACGATGTGAGTGCGGCGAAGAATCTGAGCCACTATTCTCCAAAGGTGGTCGCTGAGATTCTTCGCTCCACTCACAATGACGTGTCCGGGCCAGTTTGCAAGCACCGGTCATGTCTCGCGATCTGAGACTAAGCTGTTTGTTTGGCCCAATCGCTCAGCAGGGCCTGAGCGGCGTTGTGACCGGGAGCGCCCATGACGCCGCCACCGGGATGGGTGCCGGAGCCGCAGAGATACAGCCCTTCGATGGGAGTGCGATAGCGGGCGCATTCGGGGGAAGGCCGCAGCGAGAAGAGCTGATCGGGAGTGATCTCACCGTGGAAAATGTTGCCGTTGGGCATGCCGTAGCGCTGCTCGATGTCGACGGGGCTGAGCACCTGGCGGTGCAGCACGGCATCGGCGAAATTGGGCGCGAACTGCGTCATGGTGGCGATGATGCGGTCGGCCATCTCGTTCTTCACCTCTTCCGACCATTCGCGCCCCTTCAGATGGTAAGGGGCGTACTGGCAGAACATGGAGATGGTATGATATCCGGCAGGGGCAACCGTGGGATCCGTGGCCGACTGCATGTATGCTTCGATGTATGGCTTCTTCGATAGTTCGCCGCGTGCCGCGTCCTCGTATGCCTCTTGCACCCAGTCGGGCGTCGGGCTGATCTCGCAGGAACCGGCGTGCTGCAAACCCGGCTCCGTGCCGGGCAGGCAGGTGAAGCTCGGCAGTTCCTTCAGCGCGATATTGATCTTAATCACAGCGCTTTCCGTCTTGAACTCAGAGATGCGTTTGAGGAAGCCTTTATCGAGATCGGCGTCCGCGCAAAGTTGGAAGAATGTCCGTTTGGGGTCAGTGTTGGCTAATACGGCGTTGGCGCGCAACTCCTCCCCATTTTCTAGCCGCACCCCCTCGGCCTGCCCGTTGTGGACAAGCACCTTCGCGACGGGAGCGTTGGTACGAATGACGGCTCCATGTGCTTCGGCGGAGGCTGCCAGCGCGAAACTGATGCGTCCCATGCCGCCGCGCACATAGCCCCACATTCCCTTTTCCCCGTTCACCTCACCAAACATATGGTGCCACATCACATAGACCGACCCCGGTGTCTTAGGCCCGATAAAGCTGCCAATGACGCCCTGGCCCGCGAAGGCGGCACGCAGGTAATCGGACTCAAAATAGTCAGCCAGCATATCGTAGAGGTTGCCGAACATGAGATAGCGGTAAATCTCTTCGTCCTTGCCCCGGAAACGCCCTGCCAGATCAGCTACCGAGGGTGGCTCTTCGAGCAAAATGGGATTGAGAATCTCCGAGGCGCGGTCGAAAAACTCCAGAAACTTTGGGTAAGCCTCCGCGTCGTGTGGCGAGAGGCGGCGGATACCTTCTACCGTTTTCTCCGTGCTGGCGCGGAAGAATAAATAGTTGCCATCGGGGTAGGGAACAAACATCTGTGGGTCTTTGACGTAGGCGTCAAAGCCGTAGCGATGCAGCTCCAGGTCACGAATAATTTCAGGCCGCAGCAGGCTCACGACATACGCGCACGGTGACATGGTGAAGTTGGGGAATGGCTCCTCAAGTGTGCATGCGCCGCCTACACGGTCACGCTGTTCCAAAACAAGGACTTTCTTGCCTGCACGAGCTAAATAACCCGCCGCGACAAGACCATTATGTCCGGCCCCAATAATGATAACATCGTATTGCCCGCTCTGATTTGCCATGTGGTAAGACTCCTTTGGATGGTAAACGACGTTGTGTAACGTATGGGGATAGTATATCATCCATAAAGCTGAGTATGCCACCTTGCTGTTTACTATGAGCATTGATCTTTACATCTCATAAAAAATCAGGCCGACATGCGAGAGCGCCTTTTTGGGTTTTGCTTGAAAGAGAAACGCGAAGAACGGGAGCTTTACTGGTATGCAATCCAGCAAAGCTCGCCTTTCCGTTTCCCTTGATGCGAGAAAAACCTTATTCTACCCCGGAGGTGTCCTTTGGATGAGTTGATGGGACTGCTACCGGAACCGGGACAGCCCGGCGGTCGTGGTCGCGTTTGAGACGGAAGCCGAACCAGGCAAGGATGGCGGCGGGGACGATGTAGATGCTGAAGACGGCCAGCCAGATGATGAGCGAAATCAGGGCTTCACCGATGGCGAGAGCGACTGAGAGCGCGCCGTGGAAGACGGAGCCGGGATTCCATCCTGGCTGTGTAGGAACAGGAGCAGGCGTCGCGACGTCGGTGGGGTGCAGGTTAATAGTGACGTTGTAGTACGTGATCTGCCCGTTGAGCGCGTTAAGATTTTCTTCAATCTGCTCGATCTGCCCCTCTACGTCGGTCAGCTTCTGCTCAACCGTCAGGATATCGTTGAGTGATTGAGCCTGACCCATCAGTGTCAGCAGACGCTGTTGCTCGGCGCGCAGGTTCTTTAGTTGGGATTGAGTATCGATGTAGTTGGTGGTCACATCCTGGACAGTCTCGTGCAGGTCGAGCAGCCTGCCCTGGTGTTGCGCGGCATAACCACTCAGATAGCTCTCAACCCGTGGGTAATCCGCCGCCTCGACGGCAAACGTCAGTGTGATGTCGTACAGATTGTTGTTATTGGGGTCCTGTTGATAGTTGAGGCCCTCCGAGGTGGAACGGGGGTCGGTGGTCTGGATCCAACTCTGCAGGTCGCTGGCGGCTTTCACCGTGTCCTTCACTGCCATATCCACCTGTAAGGCTTTGATCAGGTAGCGCGGGCTATACGAGGTGCTGGAAGCGTTCGACGAGTTTCCTGTGCTCTGGCCGCTCGCGTTCGTGTTGGACCCCTGCAACGTTGAATAATTGGCTGGTGCGTGCATAGAGCTGGCAGGCATCTTAGCCATGCTGGCAGAACCAGTCGTTGAAGCTGACGAAGCGCCGCAGGCAACAAGCAATAATGCCAGCATGACGAGACCTCCGCACAGCAGGACAGAACACCTGAAATGTTTTTTCGCCTGTTCCATATGTGTAGCTCCTTCTGGTCGCTGTCCCAATAGTTTTCATTCATAGCCATCTCAATAAAAGTGGGTACTGGGGAGACTATAGACGGACATTGCGTTAGCTGCATGGGACAACTGACCCATCTTTTCAACAAAGATGACGACAAAGGAGTAAAAAAAGTTCCTCGCAGCGGGCAGAAGAAATATTGTGGCGGAATAGAAAGAAAGCCGCTCTGACGGGTATCCCTCTATCGCTTCTCCCGGTGGTTTTTACACGAAAGAAATCGAGGGACTCCACCCTGTCAGGGCTGCTTGATAATGCTGGCTGCTCAGCTAAATACCAGCTAAGCAGCACTGGGAGAAGACCGCAAAGACGATCCTCTCCTGAAAGGGATGAACCCGATTAGCTGACCGACACATGTTGCGACTGGCCGACCTGGCCGCTCTGAACGCTAATCTTGCGGGCGCGGCTCGCTTCACTGACCGGAACCCAGATGGTCAGGATACCGTTCTCGAAATTGGTGTGAATCTGGTTGGCATCGATGGCGCGAGGGAAGGTAATCGTGCGCTCAAAGGTGCCATTGGGGATCTCCTGAATCAAGGTGTTGAAATTTGCCTGCCCCTGCTGGCTCTGTCCTTGAGTCTGCTGTGTCTGGCTCTGCTGGACGGGCTTTGACTCAACGACGTTGCCCTGCTGCGCCTGTGCGGTCTGTGGCATGGTGTAGCTGAATTTGCCCTTGATATCGAGCGTATTCTGCTGTACCGTCAGGTCGATATCCTGGGGTTTAACGCCCGCCAGGGCAACCTGCACTTCGTAGCCGTTGTTCGTCTCGTAAACGTTCATAGGAGCAACCACACTCTGCGGACCCATCATCCCCATGAACACAGCGGGGTTGACGAAGCTCTGTGTAAAGAGTTGATCCATTGCGTTGCGCAGGCTCAGACCATAAGGATTGTTGCTGCGTGACAGTGCCATAGTGATCTACCTCCTCGTAATCTTTCTGATTTGCTTCCATCGAACTTCAATAGGATGTGGAGAGTATTGCAACACAGGCGCCTCGCGCTCCTTATTGCTCCCTCTACACAGCGCTGCGCCGCTTGCTCTCCCTCAGAAAATTGTATATTATCTGACAAAATATGTCAAGTCATCTATAAAAATATTATGAGACAACCTATCAGCTTTTATAAGGTAGAGATTGTATGAGACCCCGTGCTATACTGTGCTTGTGACAATTTTTCGCTTCTCTTTGCTGGAGAGGAGTCTCGTTATGCAGATACGTCCCTATGGGGACACCGCCAATGACGGCATGGTGCAACTCTCCTTTACGCTTCCGCTCCCTCTGGGGGCAAAGGCGCGTGAGGTAGCGCGCCGCTATGCCACGCTCATGGGCATCAGCAACCCGATAGTGGCGCACGCGGAAAGCATTGACCCTCGCTTTTCGTTTTTCGTGATCTACGGGGCCTGTACTCATACCATCGACCCGGATCAGGTGATTGCGGACGAACTGGCCCATGACGAACTCGATTTTCAGGCTGTCAACGATCTGGTCGAGCGGCGCTTGAAGCGCCGGGTGACGGTGATCGGCGCGGCTATCGAAAGTGATGCGCATACAGTCGGCATTGATGCTATTTTCAATGCGAAGGGCTTTGCCGGTAATTATGGCCTGGAACGTTTCCCCGCCTTTCGCGCCATCAATCTGGGGGCGCAGGTGTCATGTGAGGCCCTGCTGCGTCGTGCCGGGCGCGAGCAGGCCGAGGCCATTCTGGTTTCTCAGGTGGTCACGCAGAAAAATGTACACGTCCATAATCTGACCAAACTTATTGAACTGGCTGAGGCCGAAGGGGTGCGCGACCGCTACCTTTTCATCGTCGGCGGCCCGCGCATCTCCCACGCCTTTGCGAAAGAGCTGGGCTACGATGCCGGATTTGGCCCCGGCACGACGGCGCTGACCGTCGCCAGCTATATCGCCCAGGAACTCGTCGCCCGGTCAGCGCCAGAGGAAAGATAGAAGATATGAGTGAAATTACCGAACTGCTGTGGCAGTTAGTTGCTATCGATTCGGTCAATCCCGATCTTGTAGCAGGCGGCGCTGGTGAGAGCGCGATTGCCCGCTTCGTGGCGAGCTGGCTGGAAGAGGCAGGTTTAGAGGTCAGGATAGAGGAGGCCGCGCCAGAACGCCCGAATGTCATCGCGCTGGCGCGTGGGACTGGTGGTGGGCGTTCTCTCCTGCTCAATGCCCATCTGGATACCGTCGGAGTGTCAGGCATGCCGCGACCGCACGATCCGTACATCGAAGGCAACCGTCTCTATGGACGTGGCGCATACGACATGAAGGCTGGTCTGGCCGCTATTATGATAGCCGCTTCAATGGCCCGGCGGCAATCGTTGCGTGGTGACGTGATTCTCACTGCCGTCTGTGACGAGGAATTTGCCAGCATCGGCACCTCCTCCGTCGTCAAACGCTGGCATGCCGATGCCGCTATTTTGACCGAGCCGACGCAACTGGACATATGTATTGCCCATAAGGGGTTCTGCTGGCTCGATATTGAGACGACAGGCGTTGCCGCGCACGGTTCGCTGCCGCAAGTGGGCGTTGATGCCATCGTCAAAATGGGCAAAGTGCTGGTGGGATTGGAGGAATTAGACCGCTCGCTGCAAGCGGGACCCGCTCACCCCTTGCTGGGCACCGGCTCCCTGCATGCTGCTCTGATTACCGGCGGCCAGGAGCTTTCCAGCTATCCCGAACGCTGCCTGCTCAGTGTGGAGCGTCGCACGGTGCCGGGCGAAACGCGAGAGCTTGTCGAGCAGCAGATTCGCGTCATCCTCGATCGCATAGCCGCCAGCGACCCCCAGTTTCAGGCAACAATGAAGACTATGTTGACGCAGGTGCCGTTTGAGATCAGCGAGGACGAGCCGATTGTCAGGACGTTGCTGCGGCAGGCAACTTCCGTTCTTGGTAAAGAACCCGGCGTCGGAGGCGCTTTTGGCTGGATGGATTCGGCTTTGCTCGCAGCTGCCGGTATTCCCACCGTGATTTTTGGTCCCGGCGGCGCTGGCGCGCACGCCGTAGTCGAGTGGGCCGATCTCGACCAATTGCAACGCTGCGCCGATGTGCTGGTCGCGACTATCAACGAATTTTGCTCCTGATGGGTGGCTCTGCGCTGTGTCACGAAGCTATGGCGCAAACGTTTCCAGTACGGGAGTATCATTGCGCGGCAGGAGCGCGAAGGCGGCGCGCATTATGCGTGTTTGCAGTTCGGGGTTATCTGCTTCGCCGAGCGGGTGGCCGAGTGGGAAGGGTACGAAAAGCGCACGGGGAGGCCGGATTTGCTCCGTGATCTCGCGCAGCAGCGAGATCGAAACCGTCGTAATGCCTGCGTATTCGATGGCACGCTCGATCAATCCAACTGATTGATTGCACATCGGTCAGACGGGGGTGAGCAGCGCAACATCGACGCCATCGCTTGCCAGGCGGCGTGCTACCTCCGGGGCCGATTGCCTGATCAGCTTTGCCGGGCCAATGATGGAACCCATGAAGCTGTAGTGGTGGGGGGCTATAGTTCCAATTTCTCCCCGTGTCTGCATCTCACGCAGGCGATCAAGTGGCAGCACCAGGTTGCGGTCGCGCAGGATGCCCGTCTGGTCGAATGCCCAACTGCGATGGTTCATCTGTAATGCCTGTGGCGAGATATCACCGGGAAACTCGCGAAACGAGCTATCTCCCATGCGTATCGAGGTATCAAACGGAGGTTGACCGGGCGAACTTAAGCCTGCCGTGGTAACAAGCGCAACCGTGCATTCCGATAACGGTTTGCGTAAGGGCGTCACCGTCATCGCGACAGGGTCGCCAGGGCGAGGCGCATATCTGTTGAAAGGATATGCCTTGAGCAGCAGGCGCTCGGTCAAGTCGACATCAGCTAATTGGGCCACAGTCTTTACCCCCTTTGCATAGTTTCTCCACCGTATTGTACTGCGCGAGAGGTTACGGGCACAAATATGATTACTCTGCAAAGAGTTGGCTCTTTATATGGCCTGACCGTCAGTAGAGATCATCGTCCTTGTCTGATCGCTCGCTTGAAGTGTGATGCGGATCACAGTCCTTCCGTCATCATAATATGATACTATAGGGAGGTGTAAGTATCTTCCTGACCGATAACGTGTATGAACCAGAGGCTACCATTGCAAGCTGTTCTGTAACAGTCTCTTATAATCTCTTTGATTGATTTATTCGCTCTGTATCGCGTTTCTGGAGCTTCTATAATGCGATTTCTCGTTCGGCACAAGCCACGGCTGACTTCCATACAGGCGCTCAAATCTCTTTTGCTGTGTTGTATGGTTTTGTTATTTGCAGCTTGCTCGAATACTCTACCCGCCCAGGTTCCCGCCAGCACGCCCACACAGCGGCCTGCGCATTCGACGCCTACTCCAGTAGCAGTGTTGCCTGCTCCCAAGACGGATAGCAATAGCTATATTTCAGAAGAGGCTACCAGGAATGAGTTGGAGAAGGTGAAGCGGCTCATGGATGGTATGACGCTTGATCAGAAGCTTGGTCAATTGATCATTGTGGAATACCTGGGCAATAATTACGAGGCCAGCGGCTTGCAGGAGATGATTGCGCAGCAATTTGTCGGCGGCTTTATGTACCAGGAGAGCAACAGCAACTTTGATCCTCCATACAATGTTGCCAGCAACCTGGCTGCCTTCTCGCAGCAGGCTCAGAGCGATGCACACATACCGCTGCTCATCGCGACCGATCAGGAGGGCGGGTTGGTCAATCGTCTCTACACCTTTCACGGCTATTTGCCCTCGGCTGCCGAGATGGCGGCGACCGGCAATCCCGATGTGGCCCTGCAACAGGGCGCGCAGGCTGCGCAATGGATGCGACAACTGGGCATGAACGCAGACCTCGCTCCTGTTGTCGATGTGCAAACGGTGAATCCGCCGGTTCTGGAGACGCGTATGTTCGGCAGCAATCCCCAGACTGTCGCTACCTACGCGGGCGCTTTTCTCAACGGCCTGCAAGAAAACGGTGTTGCGGGCACCCTGAAGCACTTCCCCGGACTTGGGGCCATAACCTCTGATCCGCACGCTGATCTGCCTGTTGTCAATCGCAGCCTCTCCCAGCTCGAAAGTATCGATCTTGAACCCTACAAACTGTTGATTGGCAAGGACAACCCCGCGATGATTATGTCTACTGATGTCTTGATGCCTGCCATCGACCCCAATCTGCCCGCCGAACTCTCTCCCAAAGCCATTACCGGCATCCTGCGCGACCAACTGGGCTACACCGGCGTCGTCATCACTGATGGTCTCTACATGCGGGGCATCAGCGATACCTGGACGCTGGCGCAGGCGGCAGTGCTTGCCATCGAAGCGGGTGATGATCTGATAGAAGGCCCCTATACACCGGCGCTGGTGGCCAGCGTCATTGCCGCCTTTAAGCAGGCGCTTCAGGATGGTCAGTTGACCATTGATCGTATAGATCAGTCAGTGGAACGTATCCTGCTGCTCAAAATGCAGTATGGCCTCATTCACTAACAATTTTGCCCTTTCCTTGCGGTTTCCAACCGTATCAGGAAACCGCGAGGAAAGACAATGTGCTTCAGTGCTGCCTGACCCAGTTTGCGATATCGTTTACCACCTCTTCGGCCACGTGACCAGCTATGGTGTATGTCGTGGGAGTGGCCTTGCGCCCACCTTCCACGGGTATGAAGAGATGGCTGAGGCCGGGATAGAGGATAAACTGCGCTTCGCTGCGCCCGGCTAAAGCGTTCTGCCAGATCTGGAAATCATCTTGCGTGACCTGGTAGTCGCTGCTGCCGAGCAGGAAGAGCATGGGCATGTTCAGCGTTTGTGCTACTTTTTCAGGATGATAGGCGTTCAAGTCGAGCCAGTAGGCCGCCGGAACGTTGAACGGCAGGTCGGAAGCTCTGGCCGTCGGCAGGCGCCGGGCATCTTTGACCAGCGCCACCTGTTTCTTGAGCGTCGCCAGTTGCTGCGCCCGCACCTCTGGATCGGGGATGCTCAGGGAAAGCACGTAGGTCATCTGGTCGAGCAGAATATCCTCTAACGGTCGCGCGGAACCGGCCAGGATAATCAGGCCGCGAATTTGCGGGTCGGCAGCGCCAATGCGTGGTGCGAGGTAGCCGCCCAGGCTGTGTCCCAGCACAAAGATGCGTTGCGCGTCTATCTCTGGCTGTGCGCGCAAGAGGGCCACCGCTTCCAGCGCATCATCGATGGTCTCTTCCTTGACGGTGAACGTATCCAACTCACTGCTCGTTTCACGCTTATAGACTTGCGTGCGCTTCTCGTAGCGCAGCACGGCGATGCCCTGCGATGCCAGTCCCCAGGCCAGATCGTGGAATGGTTTGTTGGGCGGGATCGTCTCATCTTTGTCGGCTGGCCCCGATCCATGTACCAGAACCACCGCCGGAAATGGTCCTTCACCCTGTGGAATACTCAGTGTGCCTGGCAGAACCCATTTGCCATGCCCTACCTGTACCTCTCGCTCGTGAAAACGCTCAGGATGCGCGTAGGGCGCAGGCGCATAGGTCGCATTCGCCTGCTGTTCGACTGTTCCCACAGGTGCCACCGTTAAACCGGCGACCTTGCCCGCGCCATTCAAGACGATGTTCACGTCGACACTTGCCCGCTCGAAGTTGCAGGTGACAACATGTACCTGGCCCTCTGGCGTCTGTACGGTAGCTGTTTGTCCCTGCCCCTGAAACGCTCCATACTGCTGCTCAAGTCCCAGCCATGTGGCCTTGATTGCCCCCGCAGGGATGAATGGCTTGATGTTCTCCGCCAGCCGTTGCTCCACCGCGTCAAAATTCCCCCGCGCCACTTCGCTGACTATTTGTTGCGCTATATCCATTGTACTGTCCTTTCAGATTTTTTCTCACTTCAGCCGGTTGTTTCTGCTGAAGCATCTCGACATCCCATTTCAATGTTTCAATATTTCAGCATTCATTGAAATATTAGCTGCAAAGCTGTGGTTTGTCAAGGAAGAAATGGTTAGCAAGAGTAGCTTGCGTGGGCAACATACTTATGGTACTCTGTTCGTGCAAGAAAAAAACAATAAAAATCTTAATCAGGTGAAATATATATGCCTTTAGTAAGTTTGACACAGGTTGGAAAATCGTTTGGGGCTGAGCGTATCTTCTCCGGGATAAGCTTTCAAATTGACCCACAGGATCGTATAGGGCTGGTTGGTCCGAATGGGGCCGGTAAATCTACGCTGCTGAATATTCTGGCAGGCCGCGAGGAGCCAGACGAAGGCGTGCTCTCGATTGGCCGCAATATGCGCATTGGTTATCTGACGCAGACTGCCGACTTTCACCCAAAGAACACGCTGCGCGAGGAGATGCTCACCGTCTTCGCACAGGTACGTGAATGGGAGCAGGAACTGAACGATCTCGCGCAGGAGCTGGCTGCTGTGCCTGCTGGTGCTGAACGGCACGAGTACCTTCTTGCGCGTTACGCCGAGCTACAGACCCGCTTTGAGCACGCGGGCGGCTATACCTACGAGAATCGCGTGGCGCAGGTGCTTGACGGCCTCGGTTTCAGCCGCGAGCAGCAGGAAGCGCCGGTAACGCAGTTGAGCGGCGGGCAGCAGACGCGAGCGGCGCTGGGCAAGCTCCTCTTGCAGGAACCCGACCTTCTACTGCTTGATGAGCCGACCAACCACCTTGACCTCGAAGCCCTCGAATGGCTCGAAACGTATCTGACCGGCTGGAAGGGTGCGCTGGTTGTGGTTGCGCACGACCGCTACTTCCTCGATAAAGTCGTCTCGCGTACCATCGAGCTGGCTTTTGGGCGTATCGAAGAATATCCTGGCAACTACAGCAAATACTTAAGGCTGCGTGAAGAACGCATGGAGCGTCGCCAGCGCGAGTACGAGGCGCAGCAGGCGCATATCGCCCATACTGAGGAATTTATCCGTCGTTACAAGGCCGGACAGCGCAGCCGCGAGGCGCGCGGTCGCCAGAAATTGCTGGACCGGCTGGAGCGTGTCGAGCGCCCGCAAGATTTTCCAGAAATGCATTTCGAGTTCACTCCTGTTGTCAATAGCGGCGAGATGGTGCTCTCCACCCAGAAACTCGCGGTTGGCTATCGCAATGAGTCGGCGACCGCTGCCGAACCGAATGCCATCGGCAATGCGTCCGGTACCCTGCGCATCGACCATCGCAATGAGTCGGCGACCGCTGCCGAACCGAATGTGCTGGTACGTGTGGCCGATCTGGAGTTGTTGCGCGGCGATTTTGTCGGCCTGATCGGTCCCAACGGTGCGGGCAAGACCTCGCTGCTGCGCACCATCATTGGCGAATTGGCTCCGCTGAGCGGGCAGGTTAATCTCGGCCACAATGTGCGCATCGGCTACTACTCGCAAACGCACGCGGGCCTCAACCCGCAAAACATCATTCTCGATGAGATTCTCCAGGTCACGACACTCACCGTGGAGGGTGTGCGCAGCTTCCTGGGCCGTTTCCTCTTTTCGGGCGATGATGTCTTCAAAACCATCGGCACCCTGAGCGGTGGAGAGCGCAGCCGTGTCGCCCTGGCGAAACTGACGCTGCAAGGCTCCAATTTCCTGGTGCTTGACGAGCCGACCAACCACCTTGACCTGCCATCACGCCAGTTTCTGGAAGAGGTTCTGAGCGAGTTCGAGGGGACGCTGCTCTTTGTCTCCCATGACCGCTACTTCATCGATAGCCTTGCGACCAAACTCTGGGTGATTGAAGATGGCGGCGTGCTGATCCCCTATTATGGCAACTACACCGACTATCGCACGCGCAAACGTCCCATCGTGCTCGACATCCCCGAGCCGGCCAGGCCTGCCACCAATGGCAAAGGTGTGTCAGCCCCGGTAAAAGTGGTGGCCGCACCGACCCGGATAAGCCATAAGAAGCCCGCGAAAGTCAAGGTTCGTGGCGTAGAGGATGTAGAGCGCGACATCGAAAAGGCGGAGGAGCGCGTCAAGACTCTGGAAGCTGCCCTCTCTGAAGCTGCTCTCAAAGCCGACGCCGCCCAACTCACGCGGCTTTCCACTGAATACGATCAGGCAAAAGTGCGTGTAGACGAGCTTCTTGCCGAGTGGGAGCGCCTTTTAGAAGCCGAATCGTCGCGCTAATCCGTCTATCGCTTGCGTCTCACGCCACGAATGAAGCCGGTGATGAGGCCGCCGATGGAGAGCAGCAGCGGAAGCGTTGCTGCCACGATGAGCCAGGCGGCGAGGAAGAGAACTGGCACCAGCATGGGTGGGTGATCCTGGATGGCGGCGATGATCCTGTTGTAAATAGGTTTGAGGAGGTACAGCGCGCCCAGAATCCCGGCGGAAAGCAGGCTGAAGAAGGTCGTGAGCAGCAAGCGGGTAAAGCCGTAGAGGTACGAGCCGCGAACGGCATTGACGCAGAGCAGGGCCAGTCCCAGGCTTTCCAGGAGAATGGCGACTGCGATGGGTAGATTGGGCTGGAGGATAGGAATTGCCGCGCCTGCGACCCCCATAAGCAAGCCGAGCACCGAGATGCCTGTTGCCAGAAAAAAAGAGGCTGGCCCACCGCGTCTGGCAGGAGCAAACGCCTGCTGCTTCCCGCTCAGTTGCTCTACCCTGGCAATCTGGCCCATAATAGAAGTCTTGATCGCGTATGTCTCAGGGTTGCTAGAATCGAGTTCGAGCGAGCGCTCAATGGCCGCAAGAGCTTCCTGGTAGCGCCCGGTGTTGGTCAAAAGCGCGGCGTACATACTCCAGAGCAAGGCGTTCTGGGCATCGATGCGCATGGCCTGTTCAACGACGGCGATTGCCTCCTGAAAACGTCCGGCTGTGCCGAGTAGTTGCCCTTTGAGGATAAGGGCGTTCAGATAATCAGGCATGATCTGCAGTGCCTGCTCGATCAATTGCAGCGCCTGAGCCGGGTTTTGCATCTGGAGCAGCGCACGGGCCTGCTGTAGCAATGTTTCGCATTGTTCCTGCCGCTGTTTTTCTAGCGATGCAGGCGACATCTGCCCGGGTAATGACGCGGTAGCTGTACGTCGGCCGCCGGACATGTTGGCAGGGCTGGCGGCAGTTCGCGCTGCTGAAAAGCTGGCTGCTTGCGGTTCGTTTTGCCTTTGTAAAGGCGGCGATGGTGAGGAGATCACGGGTAAGGAAGAGCTATGGCCGACCAGGACGACGTGGCCCTGCTCTTGCCCGAAAAGCTGTGGTCGTTGCTGCTCGCCCAGTGAGTTAAACAGGAAGGCGTGCAGCCGCTGCAGGGTGATCTGCCCGGTGTCGGGGTCGCTGGCTGGGCCACACAGGCCGATAATCATGCGGTAGGCCAGCGCGCCCAGATTTTTCTCGCCGACTTCCGGAGCCATTTCGTTGCCGCGACAGGAAGTGAGAATGAGCCGCCCGCTGTTCTGTTGCAGCGCGTTCAGCAAAACGGGTCCGAGCAGTGGTCGCGAGTCGTAGGGGGATTGACGTCGTATACTCCATAGCTGACCTGTCTGAAAGCAATCAAGCAGAAACACGATATTGGTGGCGCGGCTCTGCCCCATGGCTCGCCGGGCTACCTGGAGCAGGTTTAACCCGTTTGCTGCCTGCTGGTAGCGCGTATTGGCCAGGGCAAGGTAGCCATCACCGGTTTTTTCATCCAGAAAAGTATGCCCGGCAAAATAGATCAGTACCAGGTCGCCGGGGCCTGCGACGTTGACGCAGACCTGGGTAATCAGTGTCTCGACCAGTTCGCCTGTCGCGTGTGCGCCCAGAACCAGTTGCACATCGGCTGGCTGCCATCTGCCCCCGCGATCATTGACCAGCCACTGAGCCAGCGCCTTCGCATCCGTTTCAGCATACTGCAAGGGTCGAAAGGTTGCATCTTGATACTGATTGACACCGATGACAAGGCCCAGACGCCTACCCATAACTGCTCCATTTCCTGATCTATCCTACTTTATTGAATACAACGGATTCATTGTACGATACTGATGACTTCTTGAGTAGCAAATAGGAATATCAGGGGACTTTCTGACACAAGATGAGTATTCTTCCTGCGCTTTGCTCAGGACGACATGCGGATGAGGCTTTTTCATGATATACTGTGGTAGCCGGAATATTTGCTTAAGAGAAGGGTGGAGAGATACATGCCGCGTATCATCGGGATCACAGGCAATATTGCCTGTGGGAAAACGGCGGTCGGAAAGATGCTGCTGGAGCTGGGAGCCGAACGCTATATCGATGCCGATGCGCTGGTGCATAAGCTGTATGAGTGTGGTCAGCCGATAGCTGTGAAGGTGGCGGAAGCATTCGGACCTGCTGTTATAGCTTCTGATGGTAGCGTGAATCGCAAGGCGCTGGGGGGACTGGTCTTCCACGATGCTGGCGCTATGCGTCGGCTGGAAGCAATTGTTCACCCCGCCGTCGGCAAGACCCTGCTGGATGAACTCTCCCAGGTCAGTCCTACAGGTATCGCCGTTATTGATGCCGTCAAGCTACTGGAAGGGGGTTCTGGTACACTCGCTCAGAGTAAGTGGCTGGTGATCTGTCCGGAGGAGCAAGAACTGGCCCGTTTGATAGCCCGTAACCATCTTAGTGAGGAGGAGGCGCGAGCGCGCCTGCGCGCCCAGCCCTCGCTCGGTCCGAAATTTGCCCTGGTTGATGAGGTTATCGACAACGGTGGTTCGTTTGAAGAGACACGCCGTCAGGTTGAGGCAGCTTTCGAGCGTTTCGCGAAACGCTTCCCCGCTTGAGATGAGAGAGCTTTGCATGAGATGCCTCTGCTTTCGGTCGGCTTATTGTAGGCTGTTTGCTTGCCTGTCTGATTGGAACTTATCCACAAAAAAAGAGTTTTTTTTCGGCTATTGACATGAGAAATTTCAGTGCGTATAATCTGCACAATCAGATCTCCTTAAATGCGCACAATACTTCACAGTCAATAACTGAAGCTTAATGATTAATCTATGACTATTCAAATCCGTTGCTTATTTCTTTCTCACATTAACCTGAGCAGTTTTCCTGAAACTGGTGAGTTTTACCGGTTTCCTGACGTATATCGTATGAGGGAGAAGCGGTTTTTTTACGGAGCGCACCCTGAAAGCCGTGAACTCTCGTAGTGTGGACGTAATCTATTTCGTATCGCTGAAGGAGGCTGACGACAACATGCGTAGAAGTTGGTCGCGTATCTTTGCCTTGTCACTGGGGATTCCCCTGTTGCTGGCATTTCTGGTAGCCTGTGGTTCTGGTACCACGGGCACCACTGGCAGCGGTGGCTCGACGCCTACTGCCACCAAAATCATTAAGATTGGTAGTGATCTGCCGGTTTCCGGTAAGGATGAGAGTAGTGGGCTGCCGGCCCAGGATGGTGCGGCTCTGGCGCTTAACCAGGCAAACGCAAATCATACCATCCCAGGTTACCAACTGGTGTTTGTTCCCAAGGATGATGTAGGCCCCAGTGGTATTCATGATCCCGCGCAGGGCGCTCAGAATGTGACCGCGCTTATCGGCGACGCTCTGGTTGCTGGTATTGTAGGGCCATTTAACAGTAATGTGGCAGAGGCGGAGATGCCGATTACCAATCAGGCCCCCATCGCTCAGATTAGCCCGGCCAATACGAACACCTGCCTCACGCAGGATACGCCGGATACCGGTTGCACGGGCAAAAATGATATAATCAAGACTGTGCGCCCCACGGGCAAGGTCACATACTTCCGTATTGCCACCACCGACAACCACCAGGGTGGCGTGGGTGCTGACTACCTCTATAAGACTTTGGGGTATAAGAAAGCCTACGTCATCGATGACGCTGAGACCTATGGTATCGGTATTGCTAACGCCTTTATCAAGGAGTTCTCGGCAGATGGTGGCACGGTTCTCGGCCATAGCAGCGAGCCAAGCACGACCACCTCGTATGTTTCCCTGCTGACCCAGGTTGCTGCGATGCATCCTGATGTGATCTACTTCGCCGGTCTGGACTCCACAGGTGGTATCCTGGTGCGCCAGCAGATGGAGCAGATTCCCGGTCTGCAGAATACCCCGTATGCTGGTGGTGATGGCATTCAAACCAGCACGTTCGCCAGCACCATTGGTCTGAAAGGTGGCCCGATTTACTCTACCGTTGCTACCGCGAATGCTGATGTGCTGCCTCAGGCCCAGACTTTCATCCAGCAGTTCAAGCAGACCTATGGCGCATCTGCCTACGGTGCCTACAGCGCCGCTGCCTATGACTGCATGAACATCATGATTCAGGCTATCAAGACCGCCATCCAGAATGGCGCGAAGGTTCCGACAAGCTCCAGCGATACTGCTGATGCGCCCGCTTTCCGCCAGGCCGTCATCAACGCCATTCAGAATATCTCCTACAATGGCGTCACCGGTCACCAGTCCTTTGACCAGAATGGTGACACAACTGATAAAGTCATCTCGATCTATCAGCTTGCTGATGTAAGTGGCTCGCCCGGCTGGAAGTTCATCACGCAGCAGACCATCGCGTAGTCTTAGCAGGTAGGGATATCGCTCTTCTGGCCTGATAGAAAAACTATCAGGATCATAGAAGCGCAGGGGCGTAGTCCGGCAGATGCTTTTCTGTGAGGCTACACCCCTGCCTGTTATGAGCGTTCTCTCCTGGCGTCAGGTGCTGATAACGCTAAACTCATAACTGTCAAAGCGAATGAAGTCAAGAAAGTGGAGATGTGAACGCTTATGACATTGTTCGTACAAGAACTGGTCGTCGGGCTGGCCACCGGGGCCATTTATGCTCTCATTGCTCTGGGTTACACGATGGTCTACGGCATCATCGAACTCATTAACTTTGCCCACGGCGATATTTTCATGATGGGGACGTTGTTCTGCATCAGTATTATGAATTTAATGGGTGTTACAACGACTTCTCATCCGACGGGCTGGGCCCTGATCAGCATTATGCTCGTATCCTGCCTTGGTGGCATGCTTGGCTGCGCTATTCTTGGTGTTGTGATTGAGCGGATTGCCTATCGGCCCCTACGCAATGCTCCGCGACTCGCTCCTTTGATCTCCGCTATCGGAGTATCATTAGTTCTGGAGAATGTAGGCTTGCTCTGGAAGGGCATTAACTACGTTTCTTTTCCTCAAATCTTTCCCCAGGTTTACTACTATATCGGCCCTATTAGTATTACCAGTGTCAATATCCTCGTAATAGTGATCTCCCTCATTCTTATGGTGGCCCTACAGTGGATGGTAAGCAGTACTCGTATCGGGCGGGCTATGCGTGCCGTTGCCCAGGATCGCGAGGCGGCAGCATTGATGGGCGTCAATGTTGATCGTATCATCGCGATCACCTTCTTCATAGGAGCAGCTCTGGCCGGAGCTGCCGGTTTCATCTACGGCCTGCAGTATGGGAGCACCATTTTCTATATTGGCTTCCAGCTTGGTCTGATCGCCTTTACGGCGGCGGTGCTTGGCGGCATCGGGAATCTGGTGGGCGCGATGCTTGGCGGCGTGCTCATTGGCGTCATCTCTGCCCTTGCCTCGCTCATTCCTGACTCAAATAATGGAGGATTTGGTTTGCCCCATGGTGGTGCCGCATGGACTGAAGCCATCATTTTTGCTATCCTGATCCTCATTCTGGTATTTCGTCCCTCAGGTTTGCTTGGTCAACAGACACCTGAAAAGGTGTGAGTTAAAGGACACGCACATGCTTTGTTCTGTTCAACCCGGTCAACAGGCTGCAATGAAAGCGGAAGTGAGGTGATGCCAGTATGTCTATGCCTGTAAGTGCGGCTGCGCTGCTCCCTGCTCGTCAAACACGCACGCTGCTCATCAAATGGACGGTGGCGCTGCTGGTTCCACTGATTGTATTTACCTTTATCTGGAGCGGGGAGGCTATCGTTAATACCACCTTGCTGGGCATCATCTCACCCGCAAGCTCAAACTACGACACTCCAACCCTGATCCAGCTCTCGTTATTTATCCTGCTCTTCTATGCGGCTGCCATCGCGTTCGCCGCGTACCTGATTGCGGTGGATACAGGACGGCGTGGCATGCTGGAAGTCTGGTTGGATGTCCTTATCTTCGCTGTCATTCCCCTCTTTCTCGTGATGACGTTGGGTCTCATCATCGGTCTGGCGCTGAGCGCGCTGATCTGGGGCATCTATTTCTACGTGCGCAATCTTGTGCGCAAGATGGCCCACATTACACCACCACCACCGCTACAAAATCTCGCGGTGCTCAATGCGGAGCAGCGAGCAGCGCTGAAGAGACGAGCTGTCGAGGGAGGTTTCTGGTTCGCTACTGTCTTCGCTGTCCTCTGGCTGGTAGTAGACCTGATTTTCTTCTTTAGTGGCACTCTCCCGGTTATCCTCTTGATCTGGGTCGCCCTTCGTACTATTTTGCTCCCCGTAGCGGGTTATTTTCTGGGAAGGCTCAGTGGCACCATTGCCCTGCGTCGCGCTCTTCCGGCGAAGGGAGGGAAGAGCGGTGAAAATGGTGCTGATGGCTCTGATAGTACGATCAGCAAACGCGAGCTGGAGGTGCTTTCAACCACTCGCGCTCGTGAAGAGGCAAAGGACCTGGTGCCAAATGATCTGCCCTTGCGGAGCGCGGGAGCGCAGCGTTTCTTCATGGTACTGCTGGTCGTTTTCCTCCTCTTCTATCCGGTGCTGGACCCCATCCTGTTTGGTTCCGGCACGAATGGACGCCTGGCGGGCTATGGAGATGCGGGCTTCTACGTTATTCTCGCTCTTGGCCTCAATATCGTGGTAGGCTTCGCCGGTTTGCTCGACCTGGGATATGTCGCTTTCTTTGCTATTGGCGCCTATGTCTGGGGTATGGTTGGTTCAACGCAGCTGAACTACGTGTTCAATATCCCATTCAATGCTACTCTGATGTCCTGGCTCTTCTGGCCGTTCCTTATCGTTGCGGCTTTAATTGCCGCTCTGTGGGGGGTTCTACTCGGTGCGCCTACGCTGCGCTTGCGCGGCGACTACCTGGCTATTGTCACGCTCGGTTTTGGCGAGATTGTTCCGGTTGTCTTCCTGGAGATGGATAAGTATACCAATGGCGCTAACGGCATTGTTGGTGTCCAATCGCCGTCTTTCCCTGGGGTGATCTGGTCGCTCATTACGCCGATTCCCTACTACTACCTCATCCTGGTGTTAATCGGCCTCACGATCCTCGCGAACATCCGCCTGCGCGACTCTCGTCTTGGTCGTGCCTGGATCGCCATTCGTGAGGATGAGATCGCGGCAGCTTCCTCCGGCGTCAATCTTGTCAGAACGAAGCTGTTCGCCTTTGCTTCCGGTGCCTTCTTCTCGGGTATCGCCGGTATGTACCACGCCGCCAAGCTGGGCGGCGTCTCTCCTGACAATTTCAGCTTTGGCGACTCGGTGATTTACCTGGCCATGGTCGTCATTGGAGGCATCGGAAACATCCCAGGCGTGATCGTCGGTGCGCTGGTCGTCTACTCGATCAACGAGTTTATCCTGGCACAGCTCGATACGCTGGCTGCGGACCCAACAAACTTCATGCATACGGTTTTAGTCGCTATCACCCATGTGTTCCCGGCCTTTACCTTTGGCAACATCCGTAACCTGGTCTTCGGAATCATTCTCATCGTGATTATGATTTTCAGACCGGAGGGCTTGATTCCAAGCGCACGCCGCAGGCGCGAATTGCGTCATGGCAACGATGAAGAGGTCGAGGTCGGCTCTCTGGATGTCCCGCCCGGCACCCCCGCTTTCGAGTCTGAAGTGCATGTGGAGTAGTCTGAGGACGCGGGGAACGTGAGAGAATAGAAGTAACAGAGCAGGAGTTTTCTATGGAACAATCGAGCCGACAGGTCGGTGAGCCACTACTGAACCTGAGCAAAGTCACCAAGTATTTTGGTGGTCTGGCGGCAGTGCAGGATGTTGATCTCCAGGTCTGGCCACAGGAGATTGTGAGTATTATTGGCCCCAATGGGGCCGGTAAAACCACCGTCTTCAACCTGATTACCAGCATCTATCGTCCCACTTCGGGCGATATTCGTCTGGGGGGGCGCTCAATTGTTGGGATAAGCCCTGATGAGGTGGTGAAACGGGGCATCACGCGCACATTTCAGAATATTCGTCTCTTCAACAACATGACGGTGCTTGAAAATGTGCTTGTTGGAGAGCATACGCAGCTCAGGAGCAACGTGCTACAGTCTCTTTTCCGTACTCCTCATGTACGGCACGAGGAGGCCGAGGCCCGTAAACGTGCTGTTGAATTGTTAAGTTTCTTCGGCTCGGAGCTGGTTGAGCGACAGGAAGAATATGTGATTAACCTTTCTTATGCCGACCGGCGGCGCGTTGAGATTGCGCGAGCACTTGGGGCCAATCCCAAATTGCTCTTGCTCGATGAGCCAACGGCGGGCATGAATGAGGCGGAGACGCTGGAAGCCGTCAAGTATGTACGGCGTCTGCGCGACGAACTGGGCCTGACTATTCTCTTGATTGAGCACAAGCTCGCGGTTACAATGGGCATGTCAGATCGTATCGCCGTTCTTGACTATGGACGCAAGATTGCGGAAGGTCTGCCCGAAGAGATACGTCGCAACCCTCGCGTCATCGAGGCGTACCTGGGCAAAGCAGCGACGGTGAATTGATAGGTACATCAAGAGAGTTTTCTGATACTGTTCGTTGTATTGCACCTGACCAGAGGGTCGGGTGGGAGTCGAAACAAGCAAGAGAAGCCAACGGCAAAGCGCAGGAGGTAAAACGGGATGGCAGACGAATTGCAGTCTCCCGCAACCTATACAGAGGATGCAGCAGCCAGAACCGGCACTGCAATGCTAGAACTGACTCAGGTCAACACCTTTTATGGTCCCAGCCAGGTCTTGCATGATGTTTCACTTCGTGTGAACAGAGGTGAAATTGTTTGCTTGCTGGGCGCAAACGCAGCCGGTAAGACCACGACGATGAAAACCATCTTCGGACTTGTCCGCCCTCGCAGCGGCTCCATTGTCTTTGAGGGGCAGCCTATCGATCATAAGCTCACCGGTGATATTGTGCGTTCTGGCCTTGCCCTGGTGCCGGAGGCGCGTCGTATTTTCCCGCGTATGACCGTGCTCGAGAATCTGGAAATGGGCGCGTTTATTCGCAGCAACCGGACAGAGATCAAGCAGGATATCGAACATGTCTGCCAGATTTTTCCCCGTCTCAAAGAGCGACTGAAGCAGGTCGCTGGCACCATGTCGGGCGGCGAGCAGCAGATGCTGGCGATGGGCCGTGCCCTGATGTCGCGCCCGCGTATGATCTGCATGGACGAGCCATCGATGGGGTTATCGCCGATCCTGGTGGAAACCGTCTTCAATACTATCCTTGAGATCCGTAAGGAGGGCATGACCATCTTTCTCGTCGAGCAAAACGCCTCCATGGCGCTCAGCCTCGCCGACCGTGGCTACGTCCTGCAAACTGGCAAGATTGTCCTGAGTGATACCGCAGCCAACCTGCTTACTAACGACCTTGTGCGCCAGGCCTACCTCGGTGGCGCCTAAAGGTCCTCTGTCTGCTCTCAAAAATGGTAACGCAATCTCGTAGGCCCCGATTTATCGCCAGTGCCCACGATAGGGCCTACGGGAGTGGTCTGATCTCCGATTTTGGTCGTAAAAAGCTTATCATGCCGTGAGACCACTGCCACATTCTATATTTTTATCCGTTATCCAGCTTCTGATGCAGCTCCGCGATGCGCTGGCTAACTTCTTTCAGTGTGCTTACGCCCAGATCTTCCATGTCCTCGCGCAGGCTTTCCAGTCGCTCTAAAAGTTCCATCTCATCAAATTCTTCCTGGTCGAAGCCCTCTTTGTCCAACTCGTCTTCCTGATAGTGGTTATTTTGCTTGCGGTTATCCATTCAGTAGTTCCTCCGTTTCGCATATTTTTCTTTGTATTGTACAATGATTCAAAGCGCGAGCATAGCAGCGCGTATCATATACTTGCGCGGAAGGAAATTTTCTATGAAGCTTTTAATCCTCGGCGGCACGGTTTTTCTCGGTCGCCACATCGTCGAAGCCGCCCTCGCCAGGGGGCATGAAGTTACCCTGTTCAATCGAGGGCAGCATAATAGCGACCTGTTTCCTGAAGTTGAAAAGTTGCGCGGCGACCGCGATGGAGGGCTGTCGGCACTGGAGAGCAGATATTGGGATGCGGCTGTCGATACTTCCGGTTACTTTCCCCGTGTCGTGCGCGCCGCCGCAGAGAAGCTGGCTGGCTCTGTCGACCGCTACAGCTTTATTTCCAGCATCTCTGTCTACTCAGACTTTACAAAAGCCGGTATGGACGAGCGTGCTCCTGTAGGCACACTGCAGGATGAAGGGGTCGAGGAGATTACCGCCGAAACCTATGGGCCGCTCAAGGTTTTATGCGAGCGGGCGGCAGAACAGGCTATGCCCGGTCGCGTACTGATTGTGCGCCCAGGCTACATCGTTGGCCCGCACGACCCCACCGACCGCTTCACCTACTGGCCCTATCGCGTCGCACGTGGCGGCGCTATGCTGGCTCCGGGCAAACCGGATTCCCCGCTCCAGTTCATCGATGTGCGCGACCTATCCTCCTGGATTGTGCGCATGATCGAAGACCGGCAGACTGGCGTCTATAACGCGACCGGGCCGAACTATACCCTGACCATGCAGGATTTACTGGAAACGTGCAGGAAGGTGAGCGGCAGCAATGCCCGCTTCGTCTGGGTGAGTGAGTCCTTCCTTGCCGAACATAACGTGGAACTGCCTATCTGGGCGCCATCCAGGGAAACAGGTGTAGCCACGGTTGACTGTAACAAGGCTTTCGAGGCGGGCCTGGTGTTTCGCCCTCTTAGCAGTACTGTCCGTGACACGCTGGGCTGGCGCGAGGCAGCAATGCCATCGGTGCCATTGCGCGCTGGGTTGCGGCCCGAGCAGGAAGCGCGACTCCTGCAAGCGTGGCACGAACAACAGCAATCATGAATAATCACTGCAACAGAAAGGATGTGTCCGGGTTTTCGTATGACCACCCGGCCTGGATATCATTGCCGTTGTCAACAAGCGCGGGTGTGCCCTGCACGTTCCCTTGCTCGTCGATGGTCACTGTATAGAGGCCTCTTCCAGAACGCAATACTTTGCCCTGCCAGAGCAGGCGGCCACGCGTGAGGAAGAGAAAATGGCGGCTATCGGCAGCCCACGGGCTATTGGAGGCAGGTTGTAAGAGCGCATTAATGCTACCGGTTGTAGAAACCCCGGCGGAGGAATTGCCCGTGTTTGCGGGCGACCCCGGTCTGCTCCCGTCACTCAACAATATACGTGACTGCTTACTGCCGGGTTTGGCAAGCAGCAAGGTATGTAGACCATCGAGCAGCAGGAATTGTCCATCGGGCGACCAGTAGGGAACACTGTCCGCCTCGGCAGAGAAGCTGTAGAACAGGCTGCCATCCATGTTGAGTACGGTGTAGGTTGTGCCGCTGCTATACAGGATATGCCTGCCATCGGGCGACCAGGCAAATTGCGTGCAGGTGCAGGTGGTCAGCGTGGTAGTATGTCCATTGGGAGAGCGCAGCACCAGTTGGACGGTATCAGGCGGCGCATTAAAGGCCTGACTGGTCGGAGCAATGGCATAAAGGATAGCCGGGTGCGGTTGCGCAGGCTGCCAGAGCACACGCTCAAGCGTCGCGGGCAAGGGATGGCCGGGCAGCGGGCCGTGTGTGAGATACTGGAGATTTGTTCCAGACAGCGTCACAGTGAACAGTCCCGCCTTTGAATTTCCTATAGCCATATTATTCTTAACCGAAAGCGAGGGGATGGAGAACGAGCCGGGCAGCAGTTTGCGAGCGATGCCACCGGGCTGGTCGCTTTGCGCGATCCACCAGAGCACGCTGTCGGGATAGGGAGGCGGCGATACCGATTCCTCGCGATAGAGCAGGTGGTTGCTATCCACAACCCACCACGCATTGCTATACGCGGTACTGGAGTCGGAGAAGAGAATCGGGATGGAAGAGCCGCCATCGATGCCGATCGTGTTGAGGGTAGACGGCACGTCGCCGGGGAGTTGTGTGATAGGATTGCTCGACAGGTGTTTCGCGGCGGCTGTCTTCGCAAAGCTCTCATCAAGCGTGCGAAATGAGAGGATGTGATGGTTGGGCGACCAGCTATAGCCAACCACGGGTGTGTTTTGTGACACGATCTCATAAGCGTTCGCGCCATCCGGGTCAATCGTCCAGATATGGCCGTCGCGTACAAAGGCAATCTCGTTTCCCCCCACGTGTCCGGGACTGCACGCCGCCAGACCAGACGCGATGAGGAGCAGCAGTAGGAAGATAATGGTAAGCTTTGATTTCATCTCTATGACCTTTGTCCTGCATTACCTGCTTAGTATAGCAATCAGCAGAGAAAAATGCAAAAAAAGTGGGCTATTGACAGCAATCCATGCGTCTTCTAAACTTGTCATATAGTCTGATGTTTACCATATCTTTGAGCATAAATGATGAAACAGATACAACGATTGCCGGTGCTGAGCCTGCGCCGGAAGCCGCAGCGGGAACAGTATGGTGTTGACAGCATACTGGCTATCGCCAGTACGCTTCTCGTCACCGTCTTCATTTATATTCTCCATCTCTACCCGCGCATTCCCGATATCTCACTAGTCTATCTGCTGGTGATATTAACGCTGGCAAGTACTCGTGGCCTGTATGCGGCTGTGCTGGCCTCGATTATCGCCTTTCTCTCTTTTGACTTTTTCATGATTCCTCCACTCTACACCTTTACCGTGGATAAGTTTGAGGAGTGGCTGGCCCTTTTTGTATTCCTTGTCACAGCTATTATTACCAGTCAACTGGCGGTTGCGCTGCGGCAACGGGCCGACCAGGCGAAGGCGCAGGAACAGGAGACACGTATCCTCTACGAGTTGATGCAGGCTACCAATAAAGAGGAAAACCTCGAGCGGCAACTCAACATCATCGCGGACACCGTTCTTAAAGTGTTTTCTTTCTGGGGAATGCGTGATTGTACCATACTGCTTCCCAATGAGGAAGGGAATCTGCTTGTGGAGGGAAGCGCGGACGAAGCGGGAAAGGGAATGCCACTTCCACCAGATGAGCGGGTAACAGCTTGCTGGGTAATGCAGCATGGTCAGACGGTCGAGTTATACGACTCCGCGCTGGTATCACAGAAATCTCCCACTTCCGCTCCTCGTGCTGTTGTACGCAGTACTTCCTCACCGAACGAGATGCGCCGCTATGTGCGTATGATTCCCTTGATGATGGGGAAAAAGGTAGTGGGAGTCATGCGTTTGCTGATTGAAGACAACCCGCGTGTATTCGATGTGGAAAGCCGCCTGGGTGGAGCGCGTGATCGCGCAAATGACAGGACCGCTTTTTTCTGGGCCTTTGTTGATCAGGCTGCCGCTGTCATCGAGCGTGCGCGACTGAGGCAGGAAAGCTTGCAGGTCGAAGTGCTGCGCAGAACAGATACATTACGCGCTGCCCTGCTCTCCTCCGTTTCACATGACCTGCGCACTCCGCTCTCGTCAATCAAAGCGGCGGCCAGCAGCCTCTTGCAGGATGATGTACAGTGGGATGAGGAGGCGAGGCGCAGTTTCACCATGTCGATAGAACGGCAGGCCGACCGGCTCAATCGCCTGGTAGAGAACTTGCTGGATATGTCACGCATTGAGGCCGGGGCGCTCAAGCCTGAAAAGGAATGGTATCCAGTCGATGAACTGATTCACGACGTTCTAGGCCATATGGAACCGCTGCTTCGCGACCGCGTAGTGGAGACGCATCTTCCCAACGATTTGCCGCCCGTGGAACTGGATTATCTGGAGATCGATCAGGTACTCACCAATCTCATCGAGAACGCCCTGCGTTACACGCCTGCGCATTCACCGATTGAGGTGGGCGCGCAAGCCGGGGATGGGCAGATAGAGATCAGCGTTGCGGATCGTGGCCCAGGCATTCCTCCTGCTGAGATAAATTTCATCTTTGACAAATTCTATCGTGTAAGGGCTATCGATGCTACTGCACGTGCTACCGGTTCTGGCCTGGGTTTAGCGGTGTGCAAAGGGCTGGTGGAGGCGCATGGTGGGCGTATCCGTGTGGAAAATCGAGTTGGCGGAGGAGCCATCTTCCGTTTCACATTACCAGTTTGTACTGTTCAAGGGAATAAGATATGAGTAAGAGTGGAGCGCGTATTCTGGTTGTTGATGATGAGATAGAGATTGTGCGCGCCCTCCAGCGCAGCCTGGTTGCGCATGGATACGAGGTGTTCGCGGCAGGAAGCGGCGAGGAAGCCTTAGAGGCCCTCAATCGTCACCGCCTTGACCTCATCTTGCTTGACCTGGGACTACCGGGCATGAGCGGCCTGGAGGTGTGTAAGCGCGTGCGTGCTGAGTCCAGTTTGCCGATTATCGTCCTTTCAGTGAAGGATACCGAACGCGATAAAGTACTGGCGCTCGACCTGGGAGCCGATGATTATGTCTCCAAGCCCTTTGGCATAGACGAGGTACTGGCGCGTATTCGCGTGGCCTTGCGCCATGCTGCGCAGGTGCAGGCCGGAACGGAGCCGATCTTTGTAGCCGGGCCGCTGCGGGTCGATTTTGCCCGGCGGCTTGTGACGCTCAACGACGAGGAGGTCAAATTGACGCCCACCGAGTATGACCTGCTCAAGGCACTTATCAAGAATAACGGCAGAATCATGACGCGTCAGATGTTGCTTTCGCAGGTGTGGGGAACAGGCTACGGGGCCGAAGCTCATTACCTGCACGTCTATATCGGCCAGTTGCGGCGCAAGATCGAACCAGACCCCGCTCATCCTCGCTTCATCCTCACCATCTCCGGCGTTGGCTATCGCTTCAACGGCGAAGAGTAAAGGGTGTAGCCTTCTCACTGTTTTTCTGTTCTGGCAGAAAAGTGGCAGAGTCTGCAGTTGCTTTCAGGCACACTCAATTTATATTAGGGTCAGGAGTGACGATTCAGAAAGACTTGTGAGGAGGCAGAATGGCCAGTAATCTTGCATGGAACCTACAACAATCGCTCAGATTAGGCTTGACTGTTGCCACTGAGATATGGAGCTATCCTATCGGCGATTGGGTGTCGAGTGTGCATGCTGCTGATATTGATGGGGATGGAGATGTTGAGATATTGCTTGCCTCAAGGAACAGCAACATCTATATTCTGGCGAAGGACAGAACGCTTGAAGGGAAATACCGGTCGAGCGGAGGATGGATCAGGACGATTCGAGGCGGTGACAATGCAGGAGATAGCGACAAAACCCATATTGTGGTGGGATCAAGGGATAACAGAGTGCAGGCGCTTGATAAAAATGGGGAGGTGCTTTGGAGCTATCTGGCCGGTGGTGAGATTTGTGAAGTGCGTCCTTGTGATATAAATCGTGATGGGAAAAGTGAGATACTGGTGGCTTCTGAAGATCACTGCCTCCATGTCCTTAGTAGTGAGACCGGAGAGGTGCTCTGGAAGTATGCCACCGGCGGCGTAGTCCATGCGGTGGATGCCGACGATATCGATCTGGATGGCGAGATTGAGATTCTCGTCACTTCTGGGGACGCGCACCTGTACAGCCTGGATAGTCAGGGTCGGGTAAAGTGGAAGTCCGCCAGGAACGCCGAGGTCTTCTCGATCCTTGCCGCCGACATCGATGGAGATGGCCAGATTGAGATCCTCCTTGCTTCCAACGCGGAGGGCATCTATGCTCTCACTGCCCAGTTGCAAGAAAAATGGCACTTTCCGCTCGATAAGCGTGTTCTTTCACTTACCATAGCCGACCTCGATAGGGACGGACAACTGGAGATTATCGCGGCCGCGGAAGATACGCATCTCTACTTTTTGGATCAGAAAGGGCAGTTACTCTGGAGCCATTCGCTCAATAGCCAGGTATTCAGTGTTTACGCCATTGATCTCGACAACGATGGTCTCGTAGAAATTCTTGTTGGCACTGAGGATAGCATACGCGTTTTGCGTATTGAATTGATAAGGAATTTACGCGAAAGTATTCTCGCGACCCATATGATGCTCGGCAGACCACTGGCCCCAAAACTCCCTTTATCAGCCAATGAGATTACCCTCCTGCAAGAGATTACCAATGAAGGCGCCCTTGATAAGCAGTTTCTAACGCTTGCCAGCGTGAAACAGTACAGCCAGTCGGGAAACTACCTGGAAATGCTCTCAACATTGATGCTGCTTGCTCAGCAACGAGTTCAGATACTATGGAGCAGGGAAATAGGTCATATCCGCGCCATTTATGCCGGTGATCTGAATAATGATGGGCGGCTGGAGATCGTAGCAGGCACGAACGAGGGAGGTTTGTATGTTTTTGATGCGCGGGGAGAGAAACTCTGGTCTCGTATGTATGACGATCGCATTCTGACCGTCTATATAGGAGACATCGACCTTGATGGTGTGCTCGAAATTGCTGTAGGGTCTGCTCACGGCTGGCTGCGCATCTTCGGCAAGGATGGGGAAGAAAAGTGGCAATCCCGGTTCGATCACCCGATTGAAAGTGTGTATATCAATGAGGTAAAGTCGCTCGGCTATGCTGAAATGGTCGTAGGCTTAAGCGGAAATCAGGGGCGGATACAGATATACGATCATCATTTCTCTCCGGTCATTGAGCCTATTATTACTTCCCACAGCATCAAGGTTGTAGGTCTACACGATTTGGACGACGATGGCCTGGCCGATATTATTGCGGCTGGTGAGGATGATCGTGTTTATGCTTATAAACGGGATGGCGTTTTACTCTGGTCATATAAAGTTGGTGATAGGGTTGGAGACCTCGCGCAGGGGCTTTCTTTGAGAGACATTGATGCCGATGGACAGGTAGAGATTGTTATCGGTTCTGAGGATCGTAACGTCCATATCCTGGACAAAGCCGGTCACTTCAAATGGTGCTATTACACTCCTCATCGCGTGCTCAGTGTCAATACGCAGGATGTTGATCAGGATGGAGCGGTAGAAGTATTCCTGGGAACTGATGATGGATACGTCTACTTCTTGAGTAGAACAGGCGATTTACTCTGGAAATATAAGGTCGGCGGGCGTGTGCGAGGTATCCAGGCCGATGATTTAAACAGAGATGGCGATATCGAAATTGCCGTGGGTTCGGAAGATCAGGTGCTCTACGTACTTCAGATACTGAATCAGGAGGAAATGTCGCGTGCAATGGAGGAGGGGTGGCAAGCTCTTCGATCCAGATTTGGAAACCAGGAGGAGCTACTCTACGAAATGGCAGGCAGTTCTAGCGCCGCCCTACGCTGTTTTGCGCTTATCAAAGTTGCCGGTAGGCCTGTGTATCAGCAGGAAGATCTTGAAATCCTTCAATCATTGGTAAGTGATCCGTCCAGTGAGGTACGCTCTACTTTTGCCCGGGAGATAACGAAACTTCATCAAGCCTCACCAGATCACACCAGGCTCTTTCTGGATATCCTGTTAGCCGATCAGGAACGTGACGTGAGATTAGCCCTGACCGAGAGCGTGGCAGCGCTCACCCGGATTGATAGCTCTCTTGGCTTTCAATACCTTGAACGTCTAACCAGGAGTGTTGATGGTTGGATACGACGCGCAGTTGCCCGCAAACTCTATCAGTTGGCAGACACATTTCCTCAGCGGGTTTTTCGCCTGCTGCTGGGCCTGATAGCCGACGAAACGGAGTGGGTATGTCAGGAAGCAGCAAGAGCTCTCGCTCACTATTTTGACCTGCATCAAGAGACCCTGATTGAGGAGTCTGGCATCCTCGTCGCACATGATATTGATTTTGCTTTGCTCCAATTGATTGCTCACTGTTCGACCAGACCAGATGTACAGGGTGTCTTCTCTGTGACCTATGATCTCCTGGTGGATCTCGACGAAACGAATGTCCTGCAGAAACTGGAGAAGGCACTAAAGGTCTTCCGAAAGGTCAGGAAGCTCAATTATGGCGAGGAAACCTGGCAGGTCTATCGAGAACTCTACCGTTTGCATCGCATGAGGAGTATTGACGAGATCTCCGGATATAGCTGCGATATCTGTCAGCAAGATCTGAGCCGTACAGCGCAATTTGACGGGATAATACTGATACTCCAGCAGTTAACGGGGATTTCCGTCGTTCTGGCGTCCTACTTAAAGCGTGAAGGTCTTGGGGACCGTCTCGCCAGTTTACTGGAGGCCAGTTCTGCCATTGAGAGTATTCGACTTGGCCTGGAGCGAGCATCTCTGGGGGAAAAAGGTCAGCAGGCGAAATTCCCCGCCCACTTGCTTCTGGAGATTCTCCTGACGCGCTGGCGCGATATCGTCGTGGTAGAGTTGAGAAGATTGAGAGGAAAAGCAAATCTCAAGCCAGAACTGCGCACAAAGACCGCTCGTTTCGAGGCGCAGGTCGGTATCTGGCTGGACATTCACAATGAGGGACGCAGCCCGGCTGATAACCTCAAGGTGAGGCTGAGGGAAAGCGCTGATTTTGGTATTGTTGGGAAGCCCTTGTGTGAACTGGAAACCGTACCGGTTTCTGGTACAGCGGCGATCGAGTTTACGATCATTCCCAGAGTTCAATCACTTCGTCTCGCCTTCGAGATTATCTATGACGACGCTGAATCTAAAGAAAAAACTTTTCTCTTTGCTGATCAACTGGAGATGCGCGAGAATAATCGGGTATTCAAACCTGTTATCAATCCTTATTCTATAGGAGTCCCCATTCAAACTCGTGAGATGTTTTACGGACGAGAGCAAGATCTTGAGGGATTGAGAGAGGACCTGACCTCTCCCTCAGCGAATATGGTGGTTGTCTTATATGGCCAACGAAGAACGGGAAAATCCAGCCTGCTTTATCAGTTGCTGAATAGTGAAAGCCTGAGTTCCCATATTCTCGTTTATATTGATATGCAACGCGAGACGCTTGGCCTCACGACAAGCAGGTTTCTCTATCGTCTCGCCTTCGCTATTCATGCCCGTCTCAAAGCGAAAGGGATCATTATTGCCCTTCCATCTGCCCAGGATTTTACTTATGATCCAACTTTCGCTTTTGACCAGTTCCTGGATGAGGCTGAAGAGGCCCGTGGACAATGTAAGCTCATCATCATGATCGATGAGTTCGAAATCCTGGAACAGAAGGTCAATGAGAAGGCTCTCGACTGGGAGATATTTGAATACTTGCGCAGTTTGATGCAGCATAGAAGGGGCATGAATTTTCTGCTCTCAGGAACTCACACGATTGAACAGCTTACGAGAAGCTACTGGTCTGTCTTCTTCAACATTGCGCGCCATCACAAACTTTCCAGGCTTCAGCAGGAGGCTTCCAGGCAGCTCATTACAGAACCGGTCAAAGGCTCTATAGAGTATGACCCTCTTGCTATTGAGAAGATCAGGCAACTGGCGGCTGACCAGCCGTACTTCATCCAACTTTTCTGCCGTTCTCTTGTCTCTCATTGCAATAGAAACCGCAAAAGCTATATCACGATCAATGATGTAAATACCGTGCAAGATGAAGTCATGGAGACCGGACAGATTCATTTCAAATGGTTGTGGGGGCAGACGACACTGGAAGGACATCTGGTTTTATCAATTGTGGCTCAAGAGGGCGGGGAAGAGGGACAGTCCCTGTCTCTCAATGAGATTAAAGAAGTGTATCAAGCTAATGGTTTGCTCTATCATCATGAGACAGTTCTACAGACCCTTGAGAAACTCATTGAGGCTGATATCATTGAGAGAGTTGCGGAGGGTATGCGCTTCAGGATTCCCATAGGGCTTGTCCGCAAGTGGTTGCTTGCGGACAAGCCCCTCAGAAGAGTGCTGCTGGAGGAGAATCTTTCTTCCCATTGATCGGGTAGAACAGGGAAAAAAGCGAAGGAGATACGAGTGTCAGTAATTTCGAGCAGTTTTATGGCAAGCATCATGATGGACGAGAAAGCTATGGAGTAAACCGGGGAGGAGACGATATGGCAATGCAGCAACATCTCGACATTCTTAAACAGGGAAAAGATGCCTGGCGCCAGTGGAGATGGCAACATCCAGAGGTGGAACCAGATTTCAGAGAGGCTGACCTCCAGGGAATGGACTTGAGCGGGCTCAATCTCTGTCACGCTGACTTTACCGGATCTACGCTCAGCGGGGCTGACTTGAGTGTAGCTGATCTTTACCGCGCTAATCTCAGTAGTTCCAATTTGAGAGGGGTTAATCTTTGGGGTGCCGATCTCACCGAGGCCGACCTGCGAGGAGCCGATCTCACTGGGGCGGATCTGCGAGGAGCCGACCTCACCGGAGCTAATCTGACAGGAGCCAGGCTAAAAAAAGTTGACGTAACCAGTGTTTATCTCAGATGGACCATTTTGTGGGCCTGCTATGGCTTGATAGCGTTGGTGAGCCTGGACACTCCTGATCGCGAAGGGGAAGCCAGGTCGCTGGAGGATCGGCAACAGTTTCCTTCAGGTGCCTGTGCTCCGTGGATTATTGGTTCTTCGCGTCGCTGGCGAGGATTGGCCGCTGAGTCAGAAGCGACCTCTTCCGCTGAAGATTCCTTTGACGGCCAGCCACAAACGGTGTTGGAAGAGGAAAACCGCCGTCTCAAACAAGAACTTGAGGTGGTGCGGCAGGAACGTGATATGCTCAAAAAGACTATAGCTAGCTTCACACAGGGCCAATCATAAAGAAAGAGGAGCAGTATGTTCTTTCAGGGAGGTAGAGCATGGTATCTGAAGTCTTTGACGCGCGATCTCATAATCCTTACAGTCACATAACGCCGATTCGTACTGCCAGGATGTTTTTTGGGCGCAGGGAAGCCGCTGAGTATGTCTGTAATGCTGTCATAGACAGACAAAGTGTTGCTATCATAGGGCCGCGCCGCATCGGCAAGTCATCATTGTTAGCTTGCATAGGTCTACCTGAAATTCAGCAGCGCGTGCGCTGCGATCTGAGCCGGTCCCTCCTCGTCTATCTGGACCTGGAAGAGCATTTACAGAGAACTCCTGAGGATTTTTTTACTTTTGTCAGCGAGCAGCTATTACGGCAAAGCCGGGGGAAACTCCAGCCCGATATGTATCATGGGGGGGGCGCAGATCGCTTCAGTCAATTGCTCGGAGAAATGCAGGCGCAAGGAGTGCATCCTGTCTTAGTGCTGGATGAGTTCGACTCTGTTGTGCGTAATCAGCAATTCAACCCTGATTTTTTCTCATTTCTGCGAGCACAGGCGAATGCAGGGAAGGTTTCCTATATCACCGCTTCTTTTGCAACACTTGACCAGATCTGTCATTCGGAGATCGTTGGCTCGCCCTTTTTTAATATTTTTAGCCATTATCATCTTGGCCCTCTGACGGAAGATGATGCTCTCGAACTCATCACCTTACCGTCAAAGGCGGCTGGGTGTGTTTTCACCGAGACTGAAGTTCAGTTCGTAGTGGAACAGGCCGGTCGGCATCCCTTTTTTATTCAGCGTACATGTTACTTTCTCTTCAAGCATAAAAGTCAATCTCCGACGCTTGATGTGAAGAAAATCATCAGCCAGGTCTACGATGAACTACTCCCTCATTTTTCCTACATATGGAACCATTGCGATACAGAACAACTCGAACAGCTCAAACGAGAAGTAGCGCAGGGCTCGGTGCAAAGAAAGATACCTGAACTCAGTGAGAGCGCCTTATTTCGTATGTTTGTGCGTGATAAGGCAAAATTGGCATACAGAGAATTGGACTTTAACGCTTTACATAGCGCCCTCAGTAAATTGGACAATCTTACATTCCTGGGCGAGAGTCAATTGAGCAATCTGAATATCGTTGCGGGAGAGAACCAGGGTGGAACTCTCACTGTGGTCGAAAGAGGGATGCGTGTTCGAAAGCTCTTACAAGATGCGCTGGCCCAATTACGCCCCACAACTCCTCCCGGCGTTGTCACTCCCGAATGGCAAATGTATAGTTTGCTCGCCAGGTCTTACTTTAAGAAAGAGCGGCGTTCCAACCAGCAATTGGCCGGATACCTTAGTATGAGTGAGCGAGATTTTTATCGCAAGAGGAACGATGCTGTCAATGCTCTTCTGAACGTCATTTTGAAAATGGAACAGGAGCATATCGATGGGATGGAGGGAGGTGGCTTCAAAAGCTAGGTACCCGTGATACTGGATTATGAGCAGCGATGTACGTATCGAATACCTGGAGGACTGTCGATGAGCAATACAGACCCACTTTTTTGTACTGTTATTGAACCACACAAAAATTGGATCAATACAGCCGCGCTACTGGTCCAATCGCTGCGGTTGAACGGGGGGCAGTATGCGCAGAGGCCATTTGTCATATGCGTAGCGGGTATAACCAGCAAGCTGCAATTGATCTTTGAAGATCAGCACTTATTCATCTTTGGTACCAGCCGGAACCCCACGATCCCACATCTGAATAAGTTGATCGGGCTTCGCCTGGGCGATTTTCTGCCTTTCAGCCATCTCATTCTCCTTGATCACGATACCGTTGTGTTGCACCTTAATGATCTAAGCGATTTTCTAACAAATGAGGTTTATGCACGAAGAAATTACAAACATCACTTAGCACATGTGCTGGGGAATGATTACATGAAAGCCCTCTCTGCTACTGATTTGCCGCCGTGGACCCGGATTCATTACTTCAACAGTGGAGTCATTTTCGTACCACAGCTATACTGTCGCCTGCTGGAGGAACACTGGCATTTCTGGGCGGAGAAGCTGTCGGGGCCGTTTGAAGGCAAAGCACACACTGAAGAAATTGCCTTTGCTCTTGCCCTGGTCCATGCCGGAATCCCTTACAAGTTTTTACCTGTTTCCTACAATCAGACAAGCCGGTGGACTTCGCTCCTTGATGCGGCCATTATTCACTACGACTCTTCTAATCGCATTAACCAGGACATCCGCAAAAGGATTATCTATTCTTTTGAAGACCTGCGTTCATTTCTAGATACCACGGACAATCATTTCTGGCAAGGTCACGCGCCTGCTATCAAGCGCTTACTGACGGAAGAACTTGAGAACCTGGCCGACAAGATATATTCTCTAGTAGAAACATGCCGGTTAGCAGTGTCCCTGCCATAGAGCGCTGCTTTATGGAATGGTGACTTTCTCTGTTTGCTCGATCTTGCTTGTCGGCGCTGCGCCGTTCAACTGGCTCTTTACGAGCTCGCGCTCGTGCGTCTGGCTCAATACCAGCACCTCGCAGGGAGCATGTCTCATCACGTATTCAACGACTGGATCGATCTGCTGTATGCCGCCTCGTGTATGAACCGGGCTGTTTGCCATGAGAATAAGATCAACTGCCTGATCCTCTGCTTCGCGCACAATAGCGGCTCCGATATCTCGTGCTTTCAGGATGCGCTTCTGCATGACGAGACCTCCTGTATGAGGTCCAAGACGGGCAGCAATGTCTGCTGCTCGCTCCAATGCCTCGTTGGCGTGCTTCTCATCCTGCTCCATGTGAGCATTGAGCGGCAAAGTGAAGGGGACGCGAATAATAGCCAGCACCTCCACGCTGCCCTTGCGATGCAGCGCCATCTGTGTTGCCAGAACGACGGCGCGGCCCGAAGCCTCGCTGTTGTGTAGCAGTGGTACGAGAATGCGGCTCAACTTATGTACAGAACGGACAGCTTTCGTTGCGTCGCGAAAGTTTTCTCCTTCTTCAGGCAGACGTAGCATCCAGCCAAGCACTCCAACGATGGAGGAGACAAAGGCCAGAGCGATGATTACGCCGGGGAGGGTAATCTTTAGAGGATTCGTCACTGCCAGAACAAGCCACATCACTGGCATATGCTATGCTCGCTTTCTTCTTCTGGATGTTGCAGCCTGTAGCGGTGTGCCTGTCATCAGAGAGCGCAGTTTGACAATTCCTAACGCGACAAAAGCCAGCCCTAACACGACCAGCATCCATGCCTGCGGCCCGATCATTGCCGCTCGCACACTGATAATCAGGCCGAGCGGAATAATGAGCAGGCTGACCAGCGCCCGGTAGCGATCGCGCCCGTTGAGGTTCTGCGTCCGGTTTTTCATTCTACGTTTCCTTTCTGCTTCTTTTCCTGGCTGCCATTCTGCTTTTTCTCACCATTATTTTCCACAGGCACATTAACGACCTGTGTTCCGATTGGCAACGTGCTGACTTTTTCAGTCTCACCATGCAGGCGCTGCTTGCGCTCAAGGTTCTCCCGCAGTTCGTCGGCCAATTCGCCTTCACCTGCATCTTCATAGACATCGAGTTGCTCCTGTACCCAGTTTCGTTTCAACGATTTCAACAGTGGTCTTCCAGTATGGTGGCGATACCAGAAGTAGATGCAGAGGCCCAGGATAATCCACGCTGGACCGGCGATACGCCCGATAGCGTGCGTCAGCACGACCATAATAAGGATGCTGCTGATGCCCAGAAATCCGAGGATGCCGACGATGGGTAAAAGCCGAACCTCGCCATCTTTGCCTCGTATAGGGATGTTCAGCGGCACTTTGAAGGGGCGCGGCGTCCACGGGTCTTTGAAACGTAGCACCAGCAGCGAGACAAACACGAGCATGTAGGCGGTTGCTGCCCCGAAGGCATACATATTGCCCAGTGTGTCGTAGGCGTTCTGCGAGAGACCCGCGAGCCAGAGTTCGAGCAGCGCGATGCCGGAGAAGACAATGAGCGTGCGCACCGGCGTGCGGAACTTCGGATGGACTTTGTGGAACCAGGCTGGCAGCAGGTTGAAGCGCGCCATTGAGTAAGTGATGCGCGAAGAGCCAAAGACCCCGGCATTAGAGGAGATTAACAGGAGCGTGGCTCCTAATAGGGCAACATAAGGACCGATAAAGAGGCCCAGAATAGGAATATGGCTTGCCAGCCACGCTACGGGGTCACCGTTATGCAGCGCGATACTTTGCCACGGCAGCATAGCCAGGCCCAGGTTAGAAAACGCCAGCGCGTAAATCAGTACGGTCAAAATGAGGGCGATTGAAGTGCGCGGTACCACTTTTCCGGGCCGTACCGTTTCCTGGCTGGCCTGACTGATCGACTCCAGGCCCACAAATGAGATGATCGCCAGCGAGGCCCCATAGGCCAGGTTATACGGACTGGGCCATTGTGTCGTCATCTGGTGAACGAGCAAGGTGGGATCGAAGGCGAAGAGAAAGCCGAAGAAGAGAATCGTCGATTCACTGGCAACATCGAGCGCGCCGAGAACCTCGTTGAAGCGCGAGGATTCGCGCACGCCCAGAATATTCAGTATGGTGAGAAAGACTACCAGGAGTGTCGCTTCCAGAATCAGCAGGGGCTGGACACCTGGAAAGCCTATGCCCAGCAGACTGAAGTTGACACGGGTGTCCAGCACGGGGATAAAGAAATTGATATAGCCTGCTGATGCCAGGGCGAACAGCGAGATATCGATCGTGAAATCCAGCAGGACAGCCCAACCGGCGACGAAGCCCCAGAAATCACCCAGGCCGCGCAAGACGTAGAATTGTCCTCCGCCGGCCATGGGATAGGCGGCGGCCAGTTCGGTATAGGCAAGGCCGACCATGATGTAGACAAGTCCCGCGAAAAGAAAGGCGACGTTGGTAGCGCCCTGTGCTGCTGCCATGACAATGCCGAGGGCGACGTACACATCCGCTCCGACGTCCGCATAACCCCAGGTATAGGACCCCCAGACGCCAACTGCGCGTCGTAAACCGTGTTTTTCCTCCGGTCCAACCACCACCTCTTGCGTTCCCGTCACTTCTGGCGCTACTTTACTAACCATAAAAACCTCCAGAAAGATACAGTACTGCCCATAAAGATGCAGTACTGTATAGAGTATAGGTCCGTCATCCTCAAGAAATCCTCAAGGAATCGGGAACAGAGATAAAGAACATATCAAAAGCTCCCTGATTTTCTTTGATTCCGTCCAATAGTTCTTGTTTCCCCGGCCCGGGAAAGCATATACTGGAGAAGCACTTATTCATGACTGTGCTTTGCTTGTTTCATTACCAGTTCATCAACCAGTATGTTCTTTCGAGACTGTTTTGCTGCCAGCAGGCAGCTTGTTGGAAGCGGAGGAGGAGTTGCCAATGGAGCAAAGGGATGACGAGTCTCAGCAAGGGGATCAGAGGACGGATACTGTCCAGGGTGGTCGGGGGGTGATTGAGAATGAGGATATGACGCTGCTCCGTAGGGCAGAGGTGCGCCAGGGGACGAAACCGGGCGATGTGCGCGTTCGCCTTGTCTACCCGGCAAAACCATCATTTAAACGTGTGCGCGAAGGGGTGTTGGAGGCAACAGAGAAGGCGCAGGTACCGGAGAAGGGGATGGCTCGTTTCTCCTACAATGTCAAGCGCCTGCTGCTCGGTGCACCCATTGCTACGGCACAGGCAGAGCACGAACGTCTGACCAAATTCAAGGCTCTGGCCGTCCTTTCCTCGGATGCCATCTCCTCGGTTGCCTACGCGACGGAGGCCATTCTCATTACGTTGGTGGCGGCTGGCTCTGGTTATCTGGGGCTGACTATTCCCATCAGTATTGCTATTGTGACCTTGCTCGCCATAGTCGCGCTCTCCTACCGGCAGACGATCCCGGCCTATCCTAACGGAGGTGGTTCGTATATTGTGGCGAAAGATAATCTGGGGACGCTGCCAGGACTGGTAGCTGCCGCTTCGCTGCTCATCGATTATGTGCTGACTGTTTCGGTGAGCATCGCCTCCGGTGTGCAGAGCCTTGCCTCGCTTTTTCCAACACTTGCGCCCTATGTCGTCGCCATCGATGTCGCGCTGATTATCGTGGTAACGGTCGTCAACCTGCGTGGCGTGCGCGAATCTGGCTCGATTTTTGCCATTCCTACCTACGTCTTTATCGTAAGCGCGTTGCTGCTCATAGCTGTCGGATTGGTCAAATCCTTTTTTCTCCAGCATCACCCCATCATCGGACATTTCGCTTATGTTGCTTCGGTCGAGCCGCTCTCGCTCTTCCTCATTCTCAAGTCGTTCGCGGCGGGTTGTTCGGCTATGACGGGTGTGGAAGCCATCTCCAATGGCGTGCCAGCCTTTAAGAAGCCGGAGACGCGCAATGCCAGAACCACACTCACCTGGATGGCCGTCATTCTCGGCACCCTGTTCATTGGCATCACCCTGCTGGCAACCTCCTACCATATCGAGGCCAACCCGGCGGGGAATCCCACCGTCATCGCTCAGATCGCGCAACAGGTGTTTAATGGACCTCTGGTCTTCATGTACCCGGTCTTCATCTTCGCTACCCTGCTCATCCTGACCCTGGCGGCCAATACCAGCTATTCGGACTTTCCCCGCCTGGCATCTCTGCTGGCACGAGATGACTTTTTGCCGCACCAGTTCGCCTTCCGGGGTGATCGCCTGGCCTTTTCCACCGGCATTATCTTTCTGGCCTGCCTGGCCGGTTTGCTCGTTGTTGTGTTCAAAGGTGATACGACACATCTCATTGATCTCTATGCCGTAGGCGTCTTCATGTCCTTTACGCTTTCACAAAGTGGCATGGTGCGTCACTGGTGGAGATTACGCGGTCAGCACAAAGGCTGGCAGCGCAGCATGATTATCAATGGCACTGGGGCCGTCACAACGCTGCTGGTGGCTCTGGTTATCGCTACCACCAAGTTTCTTGAGGGAGCCTGGATTGTGGTCATTCTCATCCCTCTACTGGTGTTGATGTTCATGGCTATTCACCGTCACTATATGCGTGTCGAGCGGCAGCGCACAGCGGCTATTCCCATATACCCGAAGAATATTCACCACCGGCTGATCGTGCCGATTGCCGGGCTTGACCGTGCGGCCCTGCAAAGCCTGGCGTATGCGCGCTCGATCACCCGTCACGTGACGGCAGTGCATGTGGCGGTTGATAAAGACGAGGCAGAAAAAGTGCGTGCGGCCTGGCATGAGTGGCAGGAAAGGGTGCCGGAGGAAGAGGATATTCAACTCGTGATTATTGAGTCTCCCTATCGCTCGCTCTCGCGTCCCCTGCTTGCCTACATCGATACAGTACACGAACTCTTCCCCAATGATACCCTGACAGTGATTCTGCCCGAATTTGTGGTTGGACGCTGGTGGGAACATTTCCTGCACAACCAGACTGCCTTCCGCCTGAAGGCCGCCCTGCTTTTCCGTCCAGGCATCGTTGTTACCAGCGTTCCGCAACACCTGCTTGCCAGGGAGTAAGGACACTCCTTACTCTCTACGCCTCTGGCTGCCAACCACCGTTGCGCAAAGTCAACCCCTGCTCGCTGGGGGAATAGTCGTGCCACTCCTTTCTTAATGCCATACCCACCTGCACGCTCTCGTCCTCCTTCTCAAGGAACGCCGCGCCAGCCAGACGACGGAGACTACGAATATGCCGATGCACAGGAGCATGACGAGGATTGAGCATGCCAGTCCAAATTCCTGTTCTGCTTGCCATCGCTGCTGTGGTTCCGGTTCCTGCATCCGCATAGCATGTCTGCTGGCCTATTCTCTTATTCTATACGCTATACGTTATCGCACCTTTCCGGTTGGAACGAATGCCTGTTTCTCTGTTATTACGGCGTGCGAGAAGCTCTTTTCATGGCGAAGGGTTCCATCGACCTGACCTGTTTGCGATACCTCGACGCATGGGCGAACAGGTGCTAGAATGCATAGTGGTTAAGATGCTGTTTGCGAATACAAACTATGCGTAGAACGGATTACTTGCGGCCGGTGTCGCGAGTGGTCTCTCTATAGAAATGAGCGTGGATATGTATGTAGATGAGCCTTTGCAGGCGTTTCTGGATGATCTGGCCTCGGAGAAGTCAACGCCGGGCGGCGGCTCGGCTTCCGCCGTAACGGGGGCAATGGGAGCGGCACTGGCGAGCATGGTGGCCCGGCTGACCCTCCACCGGCAGGATTACGCGCCTGTACATGAGGAGATGGAGCGGTTGCTGCAACAAACGGAGCGGCTGCGCCATCGCTTTGAGGAACTGATGCAGGAAGATATCGCGGCGTATGGGCAGCTCTCTAAGGCGTATAAGATGCCACGAGTGACGGACCAGGAGAAGGAGGATCGCAGCAGAGCGATCCAGGCGCAACTGGTCGAGGCCGCTCTGGTGCCGCTTGAGATGATGGAGAACGCGGCGGAACTGCTGCTCTACTGCGAGCGCATCGCCGAGATCGGCAATAAGAGCGTCTTGAGCGATGTGGTCGTAGGGGCAATGCTGGCTGCGAGCGCGGGAGCGGGCGCTTCCTGGATGGTGCGTATCAATTTACAGGCTATGAAAGACACGGAACTGGTGAGGGTGTTGAGTGATCGGCTGAGCCGTGCGCTTGATACCATTACGGCGGGCAACCAGCGTGTTACAACGATTGTAGGAGAGCGAGTTTGACAGCAAAGATTCTGGATGGACGGGCCATGAGCGCGCAGATCAGAGCGGAGTTGCGCGACGAGGTGCGGCGTTTTGCTGAGAGACAGCAGGCGCAAGGGAAGGAAGGGCAGGCTCCCGGACTGGTGATCGTGCGCGTGGGTGGCGATGCCGCTTCGGGGGTCTATAGCAAGGCAATTTTGCGCGTGGCCGAGGATGTGGGTGTCAACGCTCGCCTCGAACAGTTACCTGCCAGCACGTCAGCCGATGCCCTGCGGGCGCTGCTGGTGCGGTTAAACAACGACCAATTCGTGCATGGCGTTATTGTGCAGATGCCACTCCCCGCACATCTTTCGCAAAAGATGGTGGCCGATACGATTGCCGCCGACAAAGATATCGATGGCATCAGCGCGCGTAGCGCTGGCAATCTCTTCCTGGGCCTGCCCAGCTTCCTGCCCTCGACGGCAGCGGCGGTGATGGAGATTCTGGAACGCACGCAGACGCCGCTAGAGGGCCGGAGAGTGGTGGTGATCAGCCGTAGCAATGTGGTGGGCAAGCCACTGGGCATGATGCTCTTGCAGAAAAACGCTACCGTGACAATCTGCCATTCGCGTACCGGGAACCTGGCGGCGTTTACACGGCAGGCAGACGTGCTGGTGGCGGCGGCAGGGCGCGCAAAGATGGTCACTGCCGACATGGTCAAGCCCGGCGCGGTCGTCATCGACGTCGGCATCAACGCCCTGCCCGAAGGCGGCATTGTGGGCGATGTTGATTTTGATGCCGTGCGCGAAGTTGCCGGTGCTATCACTCCCGTCCCTGGCGGCCTCGGTCCACTTACCAATGTCGTCCTGCTCAAACAATGCGTTCGGGCGGCGCAGCAACTGAGCGGGGATGCAGGACCCAATCCCTCTTTACAAGAAAGTTTTTATGGGACAAAATAAATAAGAGGCAGTACAACCCCGTAATGCATGCCATAAAAACGTCCTGCACATACGAGAATATCGTTTTCATAGCAGCCACGGTAGCGGAAGACGGCGATTAGCTTTCCTGGAGGGGCTATGGAGGACGCCTCTGAGCCTGTTGAGCGCGAACATGCAGAAACCGAATTTGAGATCGAACTGGCTGACCTGGAACCGGAGGATAACACACACGGGGCAACGGGTTTCTTCAGTCGTGCTTTTCTCAACTGGCAGCGTTCTGTAAAGAGGCGGCATCTGCGAGTGGGCATCGCTGTCTGCATAGTGGCGCTGGTTGGCGCTGTTGCACTGGCGAATCTGGGAAGCTATCTGTCGGCGCTTCCAGGCCAGCCAGAAGCCGCTCAGAGCCTCGTAAATCCACAGCAATCGCTTCCTTCTCTGAATGTCGCGCTTGGGCAGGAGGACGGGCTGGCATGCATTACCGATAATGCCTGGTCTCCTGATAGCCGCTATTTTGCTGTGCTTGGCTCTGAGGGTAGCTGCTCACGCTATGTCCATGAGCCGGGGTTGTTAAATGTGTATGATGTGCGCTCCACGGGAAAGGCGCTAGAACACCTGCACCTGGATTACCTTATTTTGCAAACGCTTGACAATCGCCCACTTTCACGCGATCGCAGCGGACTGTCTATCGAATACATGCATGTGCTCTGGTCACCCGATGGCAAGCGGCTGGCGGTGACATTCGTCGATACTGAGCAGCCCTCTCTCTTCTATGGCCTGTTGCTCATGGATATGAGCGGCAAGCATGTGCAGGTGTTGTTGCAGCCGCGTACTGCCTCTGCTCGCTTTGATGACGAGTGGGATGTGGTGCGAGGCGTGCCGGTGCGGCTCCCTCCGCCCGCCCCTGCGCTGATCTATCGCTGGGGCGGGCAGGGACACCTGATCGCGCAGGCGCCACTGAGCAGTAAAGCAATGCCTCCAGCGCCGCCTCCCGGCCTGGTAGGAAGCCCTGATGGCGGGCAATGGTTCACTGTCTGGCAGCCGGGGCTGGCGAATCCGATTTCTTTGAGTAATGGGCTGATCGTGTTTCGCTTCAGCACCTCTTTCGCCGCCTGGTCCCCCGACGGACGCTACATTGTGGAGGGGCTTGGTCTACAAGGAGAGGTGGCGCAGCACGGAGAAACAACTCCTTTCCCGGCAGTGTCTTCTTTCCAGACGAGCGTCTCCCCTTTGCTATCGGCAGCCAGTGATACGCTTACTAAGTCTGTAAGCATCATGACTGCCGTGGCGTGGAATCCCGATGGGCGTATCCTGGCAACATACGCACCGGGCAAGCTGCTAACCCTGTATGATGCTGCCAGCGGGCGCAAGCTGCTTTCGCTACCTCCCCCGGCGCGCCAGGTCTTCCTGCAAGGAAGCGTTGGCATCCTGCGCTGGTCCCCCGACGGTTCCTCTCTCCTGCTCTCCGGGCAACAATGGGGGGCTGTGGCCCTCTGGAATCTTGGAACATCCTCCAAAGCCTACTGTCTCCATAACAGCCCTGCCTGCTGATATCCGGCAATTTTTTTAAAGTTTTCTTGCTCGCGCTTTTCTGTTCGTGTCTGGAAATTACTGAGTAACTGACGTATAGCATTGCCTTTCCCGGCAGCGGTGGGATCATTTCACGTTGAACTCATCGAGAAGTGTTTTTACTTGTGGGCAGGTTGTCAGAGCTAAACGCCCTCCGGTAAAACGCTCATCGTCCGTCACTTCTGCAAGCGCAAAGGAGGGCATAGGCAGAGATGCAGGATCATCGGGGCCAAAATCCACTTCTGCGATCACTACGCCTTCGAGTGGTCCTTGAAATTGGTCGATGCTTATGGGAATCCCAGCTCCATGAAACTTGAAGCGTCTTTTCTTAAGTTGATGGGAAGGCAGAGTAGAAACCAGGAAAACATACTCAGCTTCCGAGAGGTAAAAATTCGTATGGAAAATCACCCGCGTCTCGGAAGGATGAAGGCGTAATTTTTGTCCAAGCTTAAACGTGACTTCGTCCCCGGCCTGCATCCTCCGTAAGCGGAGGGTGGTATTGGGAATATAGTGGTCGGTAATGTCTGCCTGGAAAATGCTACCAGGTGGAATGGTAGCTACTAAAAATTTCCGTTCGACTTCAGGGTGAGCATATTTGCGGAATTTTTTGTCAACGGCGTCCATGAGGTGTGTCCCTTCTTTCTTTTCCAGACGAGAGCAGTTCAGCGTAGCGAAGGATCTCAGGAGCCACTTTTGCACAAAGGTGGTTGTCCGGGTTCTTCGCTGCGCTCGGCATGACATGTCTTCCCTACTTCGCTCTGTGCCCTCGATAGAGGCGAATCAGGGTGTTGGTTGAGCTATCATGGGTGAATTCTGGCTCCTGGGGACTTTCCAGTTCGGGAATAATACGGTTAGCGAGGACTTTGCCCAGTTCAACGCCCCACTGGTCGAAGGAGTTGATATCCCAGATGGTGCCCTGCGTGAAGACTTTGTGTTCGTAGAGGGCGATAAGCTTGCCCAGCGTCTCCGGGGTCAACCGTTCGGCCATGATGGTATTTGAGGGGTGGTTGCCCTCGAAGGTGCGGTGTGGCACCTGGAATGCGGGGACGCCGGAAGCAGCGACCTCCTCGGCTGTCTTGCCGAAGGCCAGCGCCTCCGTCTGGGCAATCAGGTTCGCGATCAACAGATCGTGATGGCGACCAATGGGGTTGAGCGCCTGGTAGAAGCCGATGAAGTCGCAGGGGATCAGCTTTGTTCCCTGGTGAATCAACTGGTAGAAGGCGTGCTGGCCGTTGGTTCCAGGCTGTCCCCAGATAATCGGCCCGGTCTGATAATTCACGCGCTGCCCTTGCAGGGTCACGGATTTGCCGTTGCTTTCCATATCAAGCTGCTGCAAGTAGGAAGGCAGCAGTCCCAGGTAAAAGTCATATGGGAGCACAGCAACTGTCTGCGCGCCGAAGAAGTCGTCGTACCAGATACCGATCAGGCCCAGCAGCACGGGAAGGTTGCGCTCGAACGGGGCCGTGCGGAAATGCTCATCCATCGCGTGGAAACCGGCGAGCATCTCGTAGAAGCGTTCGGGGCCAATAGAGATCATCAGCGAAAGGCCAATGGCCGAATCATAGGAGTAGCGACCACCGACCCAGTCCCAGAACTCAAACATGTTGCTGGTATCGATACCGAACTTCTGCACCTCTTCTGTTGCCGTTGAGACGGCGACGAAGTGTTTGGAGACGGCATCTTCGCCCAGCGCATTTACAATCCACTGGCGAGCAGTCTGTGCATTGGTCAGCGTCTCCAGGGTGGTGAAGGTCTTGGAGGAGACGATGAAAAGCGTCTCTGCCGGGTCAAGGTCGCGGGTCAGTTCGTAAAACTCGTTGCCATCCACATTGGAGATGAAGCGCACGGTCAGGTTGCGGTCGCTGTAGAACTTCAACGCCTCGTAGGACATGTGCGGGCCGAGGTCGGAGCCGCCGATGCCGATATTAATGATGTTGCGCATCGGCTTGCCGCTCTTGCCCTTCCACTCCCCACTGCGCACGCGGTTGGAAAAATTTGCCATCTTGTCCAGCACGGCGTGAACCTCTGGCACAACGTTTTTGCCATCTACCATGATGACCGAACCCTTCGGCGCACGTAAGGCGATGTGCAGTACGGCGCGGTTCTCGGTGACATTGATCTTCTCGCCGCTGAACATCGCGTTGATGCGCTGGCGCAGATTTGCCGACTCCGCCAGTTGGAGCAGCAGGCGGAGTGTTTCGTCGGTGATGCGGTTCTTTGAATAGTCGAGATAGATGCCCACGGCCTCCGCCGCCATGCGCTCTCCACGCTGCGGGTCCTGCGCGAAGAGAGTGCGTAGATGCGCATCGCGTATCTGCTGGTAATGTGCTTCCAGCGCCTTCCACTGTGGGCGCTGCGTCAATGGTACCACCTGGTCAGCCATAATTGTTACTCCTTTTTCATAGCGGGATGTGTTATGAAATATGCGCTTTTCTTGCAGATCGGTTGTTCGCTTCGCAAGGATATCTGGGAATGAGAAATCTGCCTCTATTATATGATACGAAGGTATTGCCAGATGGGGAATTGCTGGCGGAGGCTTTATGATACAGAAGAGGGCTTGATAGGCTACAATAGAATAGAAGTGACCAGAAAACCAGTGGAGAGGATATGAGACGAGAATTTGGCCTTGAGCATGTTGTGCGTTATGATGAGTGTAATTGTTTTGGCTTGCTTACTCCCGCCGCCTTCTTACGCTTTACGCAAGATATTGCCGCCCGCGATGCTGAGGACGCCCGGCTCGCGGGCAACGGCTACTGGGTCATCAGACGGACGGTGATGACTTTCAACGCCCCTGTGAAGATGCACACAAGACTCGCGTTGAAAACCTTCGGCATGGGTTTTACCCGTATCACGGCCCAGCGCGGCTACGAAGCACGCATTGCCGGTGAACCCTCTGCTGAGCCGGTCATTGCGGCCCGCTCGCTCTGGGTCTACATTGATCCTCGTGGTCGCCCGACGCGCTTGCCGGAAAGGACGGGGGAGATCTGGCTGCCGGATGGGCCGCGGCCACAGGTTCCAGAAGCGCCTTTTCCGGCTTTTCCTGAGAGCAAGCCAGCAACCGTTACCACGATTGTACGCTTCTCCGATATAGACCTGGTGAGACATCTGAATAACGCATCAGCCGTGGAGAAACTGGATAACGCGGCCTGGGAGGCGTATGCGGCGGAAGGCATAACACCGGAGGTGGCCCGGATAGATGCCCTGCGCTACGACATTGAATATATCGATAGTCCGCGCTTCGATGACCGGCTCGAAATACAAACATGGCTCGTACCATTTCCTTCACCCGGCCAGGAGTTTAGCCAGCTCCAACAGATCACGCGAGAGGGCAAAACGGTGGTGCGTGCCCACTCGCGCTGGTTATGGAGAGAGGCCCTTTTTTCATAGTCAGGCGTTCTCAAGAATGCGCGCAAATGCTTGCAGATAGCTGGAATCAGCGTTTTGCTTGCGCAGGAGCCAGTACTCGGCTCCCCAGAAGAGGTATGCATATAATGGAGCCTTCTGTCGAGACCAGCGCAGGCAGGTATTATAGTTCGTGATGACGTGCTCAGGCAGACAACTGTACATGCCCTGTCCGGCTGGATTGGGTGGAGTTGTGACAGTTTCCCACGGCTCAGCCTGTCCCTCAGCAACCATCAATTTCTGCCTGTGCGTGCGCGTCCATGAGAACAACTGTTTTCGTCTTTGCTGTTGCCAGGGGCGCTTGCTACCCTCCAGATACAACGTTCTTGTGCCAATACTCATCAATGCATGGCGTGGATAGTAGTCGATACCAACGATATCGGCGCAGTGCTGTGCTACTGTGAGTGAGTCACCTTGATCGTGTGTGTGCCACCATTGAGAGAGGCGCACGGGCAGAGAGGTGGGCAAAAAGCCATTCATCATGATCGGCCTGCTGGGGTCGGCTTTTCTGAGGGCCGCGACTTCTCTTTCGACAAAGGAGGCAGCCAGACGCCAGCTATGTTCCATTCCGAGCGGATCAACGGCTTCGTGCTCCAGTTGCCAGGCGACAATCCCTTTCCGGCTTTTGTACCGTTCCACAATACGGGCGATGAATTCGGTGGAAGCCGCCAGCAGCGACGGGTAGGCGGATGGCATGATGAGCATGTGTTCCGGGAAAGGGTGACGGAGATGGTGCGCTGGCACAAAAAACTCGGGATAGCTGAAGGTCTTCAGGGGGCCGACGCACAGGATGATGTGCTTTCCCGCTCGCTCGGCTGCATCGATCTGCCAGTCAAGCTCATCCGTATAAAATGTTCCCGGTTCAGGCTCTATCCGATTCCAATAGGCTCCCAGGCGGATGAGTTGAAATGGATAGTCGAGCAATGTGTGCAGGCTGGCCTGTGCCTCTAATCCGAGCACGTCGACCTGTGGTGAGCGAAAGCTGATGCCAAGCAGTGTAGAGCCGCGTGGTTCGACAGGGAGGCGCTGCCATACATCGGTCAGGGGTTGAGTGGCCCGCTTCAGCCGAAATTCTGATGCCAGCGCTAATGCGAGCAGGCTTACAGCGCCAATACCGGGAACAACAGCGCGCAAGATGTTCGGTGCGACTTTTCGTGTTTTCTGCATGTCTAGCTCACCTCGGCAAAGTATTCGAAGAGCACCAGAGAAAGGAGAAACCAGAGGAACCACCTGGGAGAGAAGATGCCTATACCTTTCGAGAGAGAGACAAGCTGGCTCTTGTAGGTATACCATGCTTTGATCTTTGGGAGAATGTCTGCTCCTATAAATATTTTATGTGTGGCATAGGCACGTTTTTCCTGTACATGTGGATCGAGAGCTATATCTTCAGGCATTTTGACTTTTGCCAGTATCCTTCTGGGAAATGTCACATACCATAACGCTATCTCAGGAAAGCTGGTTTTTTGGAGTTCAGAGACAACCTCGGAACAGGCAATATGGTCCGGGTGTCCGTAAAAGCCTGCGAGATCGTAGGTGACAAGAAGATCAGGGATTTCCTGTTCGATAAGCGCGGCAATGAATATCCTCAGCTCCTGCTTTTTCTGCTGTAATGCTGCATCGCCAAAATCTTCCTGAACAAGACGGGAGATGCCAAGAATATTGGCCGCTGTTCGAGCTTCTTGCGTGCGCACCTCCTTCAAGCTGCTGGCGTGGGTTGCGTTTGGCCCCTTCTCTCCTTTCGTCAGCAGCGCTACCGTCACGATGCTGCCCCTGCTCGTGAGCTGATGGAGAAACCCTCCGCAACTGATGGCTTCATCGTCGGCGTGAGGGAAAATCACGAGGACGCGGCGAAACTGCCGGACAGCGCGCGAAGGAACGGAGAAATCGGTGGCAAAAAGGAAGCCTGCCAGCCAGAGAAGGAGGAGGATGAAGAGGAGGATGAGGAATACTCTTAAAAAGATCAGCATTGTTTTCCTGCTTTCGCGCTTAGAATATCATGGGGATAAAGCGCTTTGTACGGCGCATGTATTCAATATAGGGCTGCCCGATGGTCTCAACAAGCGCCTTCTCCTCAACATGTACCCGGTACAGATGACCGACGAGGACACCTGTGAACAGGACAGGCAGGCTGGCCCAGTTTGTCATAGCGAGACCTACACCCAGCATGGTCAAGAACGTACCACTGTAAGCGGGATGGCGAAGAGCGCGATATGGTCCGTTTTGCACGATTTGCTGACCAATGGAGACGGCGACATCACGGGTAAAGTAGCGCCCCAACGTCCAGATAGCGTACCAGCGCAAGGCCACGCCGAGAAGGATGAAAGCTATGCCCAGCGAAAAGAGTGTTGCGCGCTGCCAGCGCATCGCGGCTGCCGGGAACAACGCAGCGAGCGCGAAATTCAAAGTGAGGCCGCTCCACTGCAAGCCGATCAGGATACCCATCGAACCGCGATCCTGGACGGATGCCTCTTTTCTCGTTATTCTGGCAGTTTGCCGGATTGTACCTCCCATTTCAGGAACAATCCATACCAGGCAGGCGGCCAGAAAGAGCGCCGTCGCTTCTGCATTGGTGTAGATCAGTGGCAGCAAATTCTCCTCCTCTTAAGAAATATGCGACATCTTACTGAAAAGATGGCTGAAACACGCGCCGAAACAGGTCTGACTGGAGAAGCATTTCGGGGTCGTATTCCTGCTTGAGATAAAGAAATGCGTCAACAACAGCATCTCCCATACTCTGGCGATAGAGGGTACTGGTGAGAAGAGCGTCTTTGGCAAGATAGAATCTTCCTCCTGCCGCAATCACGAGTTCTATCAATTCCCGCAGCACCTCGTGTAGCCTTTGCTCCATCTGTGGAACAATCTGGTAATTGAGTTCCAGCGAGAAGCCATCGACCTGATAGCTGAGGAGAAAAGGGTCACGCCGGTGCTGCTTGACGATGCACCATATCGGTATGAAATGGTTCTCTTGCGAGTGCCACATGATTTTTTTGAAGAGAACCTCTGCCTGGTCGCGGGGGACAAATGCCTGAAGCGTTTCGGTCCCCTGCGGCAGCAGTGCGCGGTATCCTGCAAATGCTGCTGGCGAGTAGTAAGTGGCGTGCAGCAAAGACCTGTCTGGTATGACCTTTCTGTCCCAGCATTTGCTCCATTGATACGCAACACTATTGCCGCCATACACGCTGCTCTTCACGAATGGTCTACCCATCTTGCTGACGGAGCGAATGAATGATGTCTTGAGTTGATCTGGTATGCGAGACGCCTGAATCTCCGCAACTTCCTGATGCACCGTTGAAGCTTGTCCTCTCGCCGATGTCTTCCTATCACACATTTCGCTGTACCGGGTACATATAACAAACCCTCGACCCAGGGAGCGTCCTGTTGCAAAGCCATCTACCCAGGCTTCCAGGAAGTCTGCCGACTGCTCTTCCTGAAAGATCGTCAGGATTTCCCTGAACGAGGTGGCTGTTCGTACAAGCATATCTACGCTTGCCGAGGGAATACGTTGTAGCTGGAGTGTAATAGAGGTGATAATGCCTAGCAAACCGGCGCTCCCGACAAAAGCATGGAAAAGTTGCGCCTCGGTGGTGGGCGACAGGGTAAGCGTCTCCCCTGTCGCCAGCAGCACAGTGAGGGAGAGGAGATGTTCTCCAAAAAGACCGCATTTCCAGGCATTTTTCCCGTTCACATTCATGGCAACACAGCCGCCAATGGTGGCCTCCGCCGTGGATGGGGTAACGGCAGGCCACCAGTGATCTGGCAGGCAGACGCGAACGATATCACGCAAGGTCACTCCTGGCTCAACTCGCAAGATTCCCTGCTCAGGGTCCCAGGAAAGGATACGGCGCATACTTGTTGTGTCGATGATGACCCCGCCGGTATTCAGTGCTGCATCGGTATAGCTATGTCCGGCCCCGCGTGGGATCACCGGCAGACCCTCTATACGCGCAATGGTGAGCGCCTGCCTGATGCCAGCGCTATCCTGTGCTTTGAAGACAGAGCAGGGAGAACGCCTCGTCATATTCCAGTTGGTGATGTAACTCTGATGCCGTGAAAAAGTCATACCATTCGCTTTCTCTTGTTCAGTCTTGTTTATGTACGGCCAGTGTATATGTGTGGCACAAATTTTGAGCAATCGAGCATCACCATCAGCAAGGGGCAGAGCGTAACGCTGGTGAATAATTCCTCCGCGACACATATCATCGCCAACGGCAGTTGGGTCAATGGCTCGGCGCAGCCGGGCAAAGAGTCGGGCGCGCCGGTGGTGAACAATGAGCAAATCGGCGGCAATGCCTCTCAAACCATCGGACCGTTCACCACCGCCGGTACCTTTCATCTCTACTGTACCGTGCATCCCGGTATGAACTTGACGGTTATTGTGCAATGATAGAAGGCCGTGTGTGAAGGAGAATGTGTTTTTTACTTGCTGGGTGGCACCTTTCCCCATACTGTGAGCATGTTCCAGGTCGCCACGAAATCAGGCTGCCGCATCTCTTGCAGTGCCTGTTGGCAAAGGTCCTCGTAATCTTCAGGCACCTGGGTCCATTTCCGTAAGAAAGGCAGGATGGTGTGAAAGAAATGTCCGATATCTTCAGCAAAGCGCTGCCCTTCATCAGTGCCACTACGATACTCCAGCTTAAAGGAGCGTGTCTGCACATTCTGAATCCCCGCCCTTTGGAGCAAAGGTACCAGTTCGGTTGTCAACCCATTCCAGGCTTTCGTAAAGTAATGCCCAGACTGCCAGAGAGCCTGGAAAAGCAGATCGCTGTGACGTGTGAAAGCCGGACTGGTACTCTCAATAATGTTGGCTTCTGTGATCCTGACCACCCCACCCTTGCGAGTGACACGTAGGTACTCACTCAGCAATTTGGGCCAGTCCCAGGTGCGCAGGTAACTTCCCCCTGCTCGCTGATTCACCAGGTCAAAAGAATCAGGGGGAAATTCCAGCATGCGCAGAGCATCCATTGCGTAAAACTCCACGCGATTGTTCAGATGTTGATTCGCTGCCTGCGCACGAGCATATTCCACCATTCGGTTGCTTACATCCACGCCTACAAAGCGGGACATGTCTGGATAGGTTCTGGCCACTTCGAAAATCCAGCCTCCAGGACCACAGCCCACATCAAGTACACGCCGGAAGATGGTGGGATCAGGCTGTTCCGGCAGTACTCCACCCATCCCTGCGGTCATCATCTGATCCTGAATCAGCAGGCGCGTAAGTTCCTCTTCACTGGAACGGTCTTGCACAAAATAGGTACTGGGACGCTCCCGTCGAGGGTTGGCTGGACTAGACATACTATACTCACTCCTTGTCCTCAGGCTGACCCGATCCCTGTCTTCCATGGCAAGCTATGAAGCTCATCTGCTCCCATTATACCTCTGAAGTTGGTTTCTGTCGATACTCTGCCCGCCTGTGTTATTCAAAAATCTTATTTTAGAGTGCATTCACTTGAACAGATGTAAAGGTCTCTAGCTCTCTTCAAGCAGAAGCTGCGCGGTGACGTGATCGGTCACTAGAATATTCGCAATGCCGGCTCTAAGGGCTGCCCGAATAGCGGGCACAAAGGAAGGACTTCCTCCTGCGACGAGAATCACCTTGGCCCCACTCCGCTGGATTTTGTCTTTTATGCCGGGTATCTCCAATCCTGTGAGAGCGTAGGGAAATGGTTCCACAAGTTCGTTGATACATCTTCCTATCGCGTCAAACACCCAGTGGTTGATGTCCACAGCAGGGTGGTATTGCTCAATCGCATCTAATTGCTCTGGTGTAAGAATGCCTCGGGAAATCAAGTCCTTATGGGTATAGGGAGTCCACAGGCTCATCACTATGATGTTTGCCCGTGTCATCATCTCATAAGCCTCTTTAATAATGGGCAGTTGGCGTGTACTGTGGACTTGCTCGGCATTGGAAAGAAATGCGGGGCAGGGGAACCACAGGTGGTTAGCTCCATACGCCTCTGCCAGGTCATGAGCTACCAGATTTGCGTCTCCGGCGCTGGTGCGAGCTTCGACGAACCCGATGGTCGCAACCACCTGCATGTGCGGGAGAACACGACCTGGCTTCAAATAGCGGATAAGACTGCGCATAAATGTAGTTCCCCCAGAAATAGCCAGGATATCCGCGTCGGTGAGCATCTGATCAAGATACTCGGCGGCCGCATTCGAGATTTCCATCGCTACGTCATCTATAAGATCACCTGCGGCAATCATGTTCATATTCTGGCCCGCAACCAGGACGATATCCTCCAGGTCGAGTTGTACCCGCACCTCACGTGAGAGATTGCGCAAGTAGCCAGTACGTAAATCGGGAATAATAGAAATACGGACTATACCCCGGTCTTTTGCCTTTTGCAAAGCCTTGCTCACTGTTTGCCTGGAACAAAACTCCATCTCCGCGATGGTCTCCTGGGAATGCCCATCCTCATAGTACATGTAGGCGACCTTGCGTAAGAAACGTTCATCAGCCAGAAGCCTTGCCTCATTGCCACTCCCCTGCATATTCTCCGGCATATGGTATCTCTCCTTTCTCAAATATCCTGATCAGGCGCAACAAGAACGATACAAGATGTAAAAAGACGAGTCTGTGTGCGGCGGGTTGTAGCCCTCCGCACCTGTTTTACCACCGTGCTCCCGTATAAACACAGCATACAGCAAAATGCCTTAAAGAGCAAGTTCTCACGCTGTTGGAGTAAGCACAGACCTCTACATACCAGTCGGCTATTTTATGCCAATCAGAACGGATGTGTCGTGTTTGAGCAAATATGAGTCATCTACCAATAAAAGTGCTATTCCTGTACATACTGTTCAAAATAAAGATATCACTGACATATCTGTATATTCCCTCAAAAATAAGCATCATCTGAAAAATTCCCGATTATCGCGCAGATGCTACATTTTTAGCAAATTTTCGCGTTTTTCTTGACTTTCCTTTTTAGAACGCTATACTTCTTAGTAGAGATGAGATGAAGGCTCAGATGTAAAGGCGGCTGTGAGAAGCTGCCCTTCTCCTTCGACTCCAGATAAGGAAGTTTGCTATGAAAAGGCGCATCTTATTTACTGTAGAAAAGAATCGGGTACTCGTTCCTGTCGGAGAACCCTGTCCTTTTGGATGCCGCTATTGCTATACCCGTAATGGGGAGGTAGGACTCTCACGTGTCAAGGCCGAAGATATCCTCACCCCTTTCGCGCAGTTCGCCCGTGAGGCGGATTTCGAAACAATTCAGTTTGGCTATGACGGTGACCCATTTGCTCGTCCTGAGCGTGGTATCACTATGCTCAAAGAACTGGCAAAGATGGGGAAGCATGTCAACTTCAGTACAAAGGCATTCCTTCACGGGTCCGTTCTGGATGACCTGAACGATATTCGCGCTCAAATGGAAGCTAGCGGGACTGCGCTCAGCGCCCTGGTTTCTCTCAGTTGCTGGGATTCTGCCGCTAGCGTTGAGCCGCACACGCCTTCTCCATCTGAGCGCATCCAGACCGTTGCGAATCTCAAACGCATCGGTATCCCCGCGTTCATAGCTGTCCGGCCAGTATTACCGCATCTTCCTGATAGCGAATATGAGCACATTGCGGAAGAAGGGGTCCGTGCTGGATGCGAGGGATTTATTCTGGGACCACTTTACGCTGACGCCAAAGGACGATATGTGCGCTTCATCCCCCCGGCGCTCCTTGCCCAGGTTCCGGGCAAGACAGGCAGCGTCTCCTGGTCCGCTCACTCTCCTACATGGACGCGCTATGAAGATACAGAGCGCCTGCAAAGGCTGCTTCTGATGATCGAGCAAAAGGGGGGACGCACCTTTCTCTCGTCAGCAGATGCAGTAGCTCTTGCAAGTCAGATGGTGCGGGCGTAAGTCATACATACATCGGCGAAGAGAGTCGATAGCAATCTGAGGTTTGTTTCGAGGGGGTTAGACTGGCGAAGCCAGATTAGCAGCAATAGTACGTGGAGGGCAAACGGTATGCAATTGGTACAGTTTTCCACAACTCCTGGCCTGAAAGGCAAGAGCATGGATCGCCCCGTGATTCTCGTGATTGACGATCAGGCTGCCATACTAGATATACTCTCATGTGCGCTGACCCTTCATGGGTATCAGCCCGTTTGTGCCTCAAACGGCCAGGAAGCGCTTGCATGGATACAGAAAGCGTCACAAACAGGACAATATCCGGCAGCAATACTCCTTGACGTGCTCATGCCTGTGATGAACGGAGCGCGATTTTTATCGACGCTGCGTGCTTGCTGGGATGCTCCTGTGCCGATTCCCCCGATCATTCTTCTCACCGCAGATAAAAGCGATTATAATCACCTGGGATGCGAAAACGTTCTCATCAAGCCCTTCCACATTCGCGACCTGTGTGAGAAACTGGAACTCATGATCCATGCCCATTCTTTACCGGTTGAGGAGAGATAAACACTATGGAGTTTTCTCCAAACGGTATGGCAGAGAACGTGCCGCAAGATAGGGCGAGAAGTGATTTTGTGCCTGGCCTGGTAGTCGTATATGTATTGCGAGAGGACCAGTTTCCTGCCTATCCTGAGAAGCAATGGCGTGGGAAGGTGAAGAAGGTGTATTCCTCAATAGAGACACTGGAGATCGAGATGTTGGAGAAGGGATATGAAGGTCTTGTGGAGTGCGTCTACTTTAAACAGGTTGTCAGGGTGGAAAGTGAGCAGGGCGATTAAGTAGCAGGAGCTTACATTATGCCAGTGCGCAATCATTATGTCGCAACCAGTTATGTTTATGATCGGGATGGTGATAGATTTTTTCTGATCTGGCACAGGAAGTCAGGGAAATGGCTCTCACCAGGTGGGCATCTTGACAGCGGGGAGGAGCCATATAAAGGCGCGCTGCGAGAACTGTTAGAAGAAATCGGGGTGGAAGGTCGCATACTCAATCTCCTTGAGACCCCTCAAGTCGGAACGCCATCTGTAGCGCAGTTGCCCGCTCCTTTCTGTATCCTGCACGAGAAAATTCCTGCCGGAGCCGAGGGCGAAGAACACATGCATATCGATTTCGTATATGTTGTCGAAATACCTCTTCTCGAAGCGTTTAACTTACGAACTGAGGAGGTAGCGCATGCGCGCTGGTTCCCCACAGAAGATATCGATCACATCGACACCTACGAGAATGTGAAGCAGGTCTGCCGCGCTATAAGCGCTATCAGTAAAAGAAATTCATTCTGATATATCTCAAATCCAGATCACATTATGTTCCTGCTCGTATGAAGCGGCCCAGAGAGCATATTCTTCCTGCCCGCTGACTTATGGAGCCTTCTGCCTCGCTTATGGAGCCTCCTGTGAGGTGAAAAGGCCAATGGATATGGCATAACAACCAGAGCAACTCATTCACCTGCTATAATCGGCAACACCAGCGCTGATGGATGCTCCTCGTCGTGATAGATTTTCTGTTCCGCAACTGCCATTTCCGTTGTCAATCCAAGCGGTGCGCCAGTATTCAAATTCCTGTCGTATTTAGGAAAGGCGCTGGAACTGATTTCGAGGCCGATGCGGTGGCTGGGTTTGAAGACCTGGGCGGTGTTCCAGCAGTCGATGGTGTAGTGGTAGATTTTGTTGGGTTCGATGAGGGTGGGGTGAGCCATGCCTTTGCGGAAGCGGGCGCGAACCATGCCGTCACAGAGGCGCTGCGCGAAGCCGGTGGGCCAGATGTCAACCAGTTTGGCGGTGAAGTCGGTATCGGGGACAGAAGAGGAGGCGTAGAGTTCGACGCGAATGGGGCCGGTGACTTCGATCTCCTGGTTGAGAGGTGCGGTGACGTAGACGAGCACGTCGTCGCGGCGTTCGATGGCGGAGTAGTCATCGGGTCCGCCGATCTGGGATGAGGTGGGTTCGGTGATGAAGGGAACCGGACGGGCGGGATCATAGCGGTAGTTGTCGGGCGGCTCCTGTGTGACCGGGGGTGTGGTGGAAAGGGCGCCATCACCGAAACGGCTGTTGGCGCGACCCGCGCTATGCAGGTAATAGGGCGTCCATTGCGTGCGGGCGAGCGGCCATTCCTGCTCGTCGCGCCATCGGTTCGTGCCCATGATGAAGATGCGTACCGGCGCTCCCGTTGGCCTGGTTGAGCCTTTGAGCCAGCGATCGAACCAGCGCAGTTCTTCGCCGCGCAGGTCGATGAGCGATTGCGGGCCAAAGTCGACTTCTCCCAGCTTCGATTCCGTGTTGACGGCGTGTCCCCACGGCCCCATGAGCAGGCGCTGGTTCGCCCGTGCCTCTGCCGTGGCGGCACAGGTGGACATGCCAGTATAGTTCAGGGGAGTGCCAATCTGCTCATCGTCGTACCAGCCGGAGATGTGGAGCACCGGCAGGGCGATCTGCTCAAATTTGCTCTGGTAGCGCAGCGGCTCCCAGTAGGCATCAAGCTGCGGGTGTTCCAGGTCGGCACGCCAGAAGGGATTGTGGTGTCCGGTCTGCTCGTCCATGGTCAGCAGGGGCAAATGTTCGTAGACTCGCGGCCAATCCACGGCCTCCATAAGCTGGTTGGTGTGTCCACTGACAAGATGCAGCCAGCAGAGGTGCATGGGGCTGGGCAGGCCGGTGGGTGTCTCGACAAACGGGTCAGAGGGGGCAACGCGCACGATCATTGTGCGCAGGTGGGGTGGTTGCTCAAGGGCAGCCAGCCACTGGATGCGGCCAGGATAAGAACTGCCCACCGTGCCGACGTTGTTATTTGACCATGATTGGGCCGCGCACCACTCGATGGCATCGTAGCCGTCGCGTCCCTCGTTGAAATAGGGGACGAACTCTCCATCAGAATCACCTCGCCCGCGTACATCCTGCGCCACAAAGACATAGCCGTGCTCTACCAGGTACGTGGCATATTCGAGGATGCGCTGATTTGCTTTCATATAGGGTGTGCGCATTAAGACAACAGGGTATGTTTTCTCTTCTCCCGCCGCCTCGACGGGGCGGTAGACATCAGCAGAGAGCAGCACGCCGTCGCGCATGGGAACACGCTGGTGAAAATCGATACGTACCTTTTCGAGATTCGGCGTAATCATATAATCGTCCTTCTTTCTAAGAGAATCATGTGTATTCTATGACACGCTAGACTTTGTATTTGCTTGCCAGGCCTTTGACCCAGTTGACCTGCTTTTCGGTGGGGGCGAAATTATTCTTTTGCAGGCGTTTTGCCATGTCGTTAATAAATTCTCGCTCATTGGGTCGAACGCGGCCACTACCAGCATCCAGGCTGTCGAAGAGCTTTTTCAGCCGTTGTACCTGCTGGCGCAGTGCTGCCAGTTCTGGCGACGAAGGAACGTTATGGGCCTCTGGCGCGTTGGATTCCTGCCACTCCCGGTAGGCTTCGTAATCGTCATTCCAGGCACCGAGGCCGGCCAGTTCGTCGGCCAGTTCGTTGAGGTCATGCCCGGCGTGACCGCGCACCCACTCGAAGGCGAGCGGCGCGCTACGATGACCAACCAGGGTGCGATAGAGTGACCAGAGGTCTGGGTTAGCCTTCATCTTGTAGACCCCTTGCGCGACCTTGATGGTATATTCGCTATCGCTGTGGATGGTCAGCGGTTGGTCACGCGGGGCGATGCTGAGGGCTGCCAGGACGGCGCTAATTTCCGCCCGGTTGTTTGTCGTGTTCGGGGATCTCGGAATATGCCCGTGACTCTCGATCTTCGGTGCCCCGTTGCGGATCTGATTGCCTTCAAGGTCGTCGGCTGCCAGTAAGATGGCGCTCCAACCGGCAGGGCCACCGGGATTCTTAATGCAGGCTCCATCGGTATATGCCACTACTGGCCCCTTGCCTAAAATGGCTCGCTCGCTGGCCGATATGCGTTCTAATGCCTCCATTACCGAATGCCACTCTAAGGATGAATCGTCTATTACGCTCACATATCCTCCTGCTTATCCATTGAAAGAATCCATCGCGACGGTAGACTGATCGTGAACAAGGGACCATTTACCATCTTTTTTGCGAAAAACGAGGCTCAGGTAGTGTTGTTTTGCGTAGGGTTCAGAACCCAGGTTGGGGTCGGCGTAGTCCACGAGAATGAAAGCATAAGCCATTTCAGGTGTCTCAATCGTCTGTAGCACCTTAAAATCCAGTTGCCACTCGGGGTCGGAAAACCAGACAGTATGGAGTTGGAGAATAGTTTGCCTGCCATGAAGGTACGCGCCGTTATAAATGACAAAGTTCATTTCCTCATCCAGCGCGGCAAGCGAGAGCAATCGTTCCATGTTGCGCTGTTTCACCGCTTCCATGAATTCCTGTATCATCTGCTTGAAATCCATACCGTCCCTCCTTGAACATAAGATTATGGCTTATTTTACCACAACGCCCAGAGCGACGAGCACGCCGCCCAGAATGCTCCAGAGGATAATGAAAAGCAGCCAGATGCCGCTGTGTCGTTTGCGAGCTTCTTTGCCGCTCACCTGCTTGAACCAGCGGGCGGTGACAGGACGGCTGAGTCGCCAGGCGATAATAGGTGAGATGATGAACAGGATGAAGGTCGGCACGAGTGAGAGGTAGTCGCCAGCCCGCAGTGCCTGCACAGAGTTGATAGCCAGGCCAATGCCGCCTAAGAAACCGAGGGTGTTGCCGATGATTTGCACACGGCGCGCCCAGTTCCAACCGCTGCGTATGCCATTGCCAAAAATGGCAAAGAAGAGGGCGATGGGCCACAGGATGAGAACGGAGACAAGCGTTGCCAGTGTGGGATTGAGATGAAGCTGGTTGGCCATTGTGCGCGTAAAGGAGGGGAAGAGTGGCAGGAGGAATAATTCGACGGTCAGGCCCCAATCGAAAGCCACCGCCATACCGATGCCCTGCGGCTTTGCCTGTTGCTCAGCCACAGGGTTGGAAGTGGATTGTGATGAAACAATATCTTTCATAAGAAACTCCCTGTGCGTTTGTTATGCTGTTCGTTTGCGGGTTACACCATAACAGACGCACACAGGAGCGAATTTGTATCAGCTTAGCTTTACAGCAGGTCCTTTACGGCCTTGATGATGTGGCTGGCGCTGATACCGGCCTCTTCGATCTGCTGATCGGGCGTGGCGGAAGCGGGCATGTGGTCCACAGCCAGCCTGGTGACGCGAGGCAGCGGGGCATTGCGCCCGGTGAAGGCGCTCAATACGGCCTCTCCCAGACCGCCCTGCGGCCAGTGGTCTTCAACGGTGACGATTTTCTCTCCCGTTTCCTTTGCGGCGGTGAAGAGCGTCTGTGTGTCGATGGGCTTGACCGAGTAGGCATCGATTACGCGAATGGTGATGCCCTCGTTCTTGAGCTGGTCGTAGGCTTTCAGGGCTTCGAACACGGCGATGCCTATAGCAACCACCGTTGCCTGATCGTTGTTGGACTGGCGCACAACCTTGCTGCCACCGATGGGGAATTGCTCATCAGGGCTATAGATGACGGGCGTCTTTTCGCGTGTCGTGCGCATATAGATGATTCCCTCGTGCCTGGACATCTCTTCTACCAGCTTTGCCGTCTGGTTGGCGTCGCTTGGGGCGAGAACGGTGCTGCCGAAAACGGCTCTCATTTCCGCGAGGTCTTCCAGCGCCATCTGTGAGGGGCCATCTTCACCGATTGAGACACCGGCATGCGAGCCGACGAGATGAATATTGGCGCGAGAGATGGCGGCCATACGCACGAAGTCGTAAGCGCGGCTGAAGAAGGCGCCGAAGGTTGAGGCAAACGGCACTTTGTGGCGCACGCTGAAGCCAACCGCAGCCGCGACCATCTGCTGCTCGGCAATGAACATCTCGAAGAAGCGATCCGGGTAAGCCTTTTTGAATTCCTCGGAGTAGGTCGAGTTGCTGACCTCGCCATCTAACGCGACGACATCGGGATTGGCGGCACCGATCGCCACCAGCGCATCTCCGTAAGCTTTACGGGTCGCGACCTGGTCGTTAGTCGAATACTTCGGCAATTCGAGAGGCTTTGCCTGCGGCTCCGGCGCGGGCTGTTTATGCTCAGGCTTCTGTACAGAGAAGGTCTTGTTTACCTCACCACCCAGTTCTTTGATAGCCTCCTGCGCCTGCTGCTGGTTGAGCGCCTTGCCATGCCAGCCTTCCTTGTTTTCCAGGAAGGAGACGCCTTTGCCCTTCAAGGTCTTCGCGATGATCAGTGTAGGCTTTTCGGTTGATTGCTCGGCCTGGGCGTAGGCATTGTCGATTTCCTCGAGGTTGTGACCATCAATGAGGATAGCATTCCAGCCGAAGCCTTCGGCACGTGCCTTGTAGGCCTCGCCGTTCCATTGAAGTTCTGTGGGGCCGCGCTGACCCAGACGGTTCATGTCAAGGATGCCAATAAGGTTATTGAGCTTGTAGAAGGAGGCGTGATCGAATGCTTCCCAGACGGACCCCTCGGCCATCTCACTATCGCCGAGCAGCACCCAGATGTGGTAGGGCAACTTATCCAGGTACTTGCCGCACAGTGCGATGCCGACGCCGATAGGCAGGCCTTGACCGAGCGAGCCGGTGGCTACATCGACCCAGGGAATGACCGGTGTCGGGTGCCCCTCAAGGCGGCTTCCATCTTTGCGCAGCGTCAAAAGTTCCTGGTCACTGATGACGCCTGCGGCTCTGTACATCGAGTACAGGAGCGGTGAGGCATGGCCCTTGGAGAAGATAAGATGGTCGTTATCCGGGTTCTGCGGATTCTGGAAATCATAGCGCAGGTATTTCGTCATGAGCACAGCCATGAGATCTGCTGCCGACATGGAGGAGGTTGGATGGCCTGATCCGGCGGCGGTCGTGCTGCGAATGCTATCCACACGCAACTGCTGGGCGAGTTCTGTCCATTGTTGCACCTGCGGGTTCGTTTGCGTTGTTGTCAACTGTTCACCTCTCACAAAAGTTACAAATGATGTGTTACCAGTTTGTTAGATGCAGTTTCATTGTAAAACATGAGCCTGTGATGCGCAAGCTGATGGTTTTGGCGCTCTATAATGTAACACGTATCAACAGCCACAAAATGGCGCAATAAGCAAGTAGCCTATAAGATTATCTTACGATGAGAGTCAAGAAACGAGCAGCCGCCCTATTCACCTGCCACGATGACGGTTTTGAGCGCCTCACCCGGGTGCGCTACCAGGCGGAACGCCCGGGCTGCGTCAAGCAGGGGGAAGCGGTGTGTAATGACTGTTTCCGGGCGAATGCGCCCGTTGCGCAGCAGTTCCAGTGCCTGGCGCGTCTCATGCGGACCGGCGGAATAGCTGGTGCGCAGGCTGATTTCCTGGAAAAAGAGAGGGTTGGGTCTGATGGGCAGTGTTGCCTCCGGCGGTGGAGGCGCAAACAGCAGCACAGTTCCTCCCGGCCCGACCAGCGACAGTCCCAGTTCCATAGCGCCGGTGCTGGAAGGCGTGACCACTACGATATCTGCCTTCCGGCCATCGTTGGCAGCAAAGACCTGTTCCAACAGTGAGGAATTGTCTTCGCCAGTTGCGGGATTGAGCGCGTAGTCGATGCCGATATCGCGCGCTCGCTGAAGGCGGTAGGGAATAGGATCGGCAATCATGACGCGAGTGGCACCGCGCTGCTGCGCCAGTTGTGCCAGCAGCAGGCCGTTGCTGCCAGCGCCCAGCACCAGCACGCTGTCGCCGGGCTGTATTCCGGCACGATTGATACCGCGCACGCAGCAGGCCAGCGGCTCGATGAGCGTGGCTGCCTCGAAGGAGAGATCATCGGGCAAGGGCAGGACATCAAGCTGCGCATTCGGCGCGGGAACGCGGATGTATTCGGCCAGGCCGCCGGGATACAGCCGTGTCTCATGGAAGGTGGCACACTGCGAGAACGAGCCGCGCTGGCAAAAGTGGCAGACCATGCAGGGAACATGGTGATGGAAAAAGACGCGCTGCCCCACGCTGAACCGCTTCTCCGGGATACCCTCGCCAACGGCGGTAATAACTCCTACCGCCTCGTGTCCCGGATAGAGGGGAGCGCGAGGAGCCATGTACCATTCCATGACATCGCTGGCGCACAGCCCACAGGCCCGCATCTGCACCAGCAGCTCACCGGGACTTATCTCCGGCACCGGCAGATCCACCACGCGCACGTCTTCATTTGTATGATACTCAACAGCCAGCATATCTCTCCTTCCCTTTCCCCTTGTCGGCCTCGCTCAGCGTCTGGCCGGAACAACACAGAGGAAGCCAAAGGGTTCCTCGCCCAGCGTGAAGAACTGGTGTACCTCGTTACCGGGGATGTAGACTACATCTCCAGCCTGTAGCTCGTGCGTCTCCTCTCCCAATCGTAGTTGAGCGCGTCCGTGCAGCACGTAGACGCCATGATCGTGGGCGTGTTGATCGAGCGAGGTATGCCCGCCGGGCTGAACGGCGAAATAGCGCAGGTGAAAATGAGGCGCGTTCTCCTCGTTACCGATCAAGATTTGCCGCGTGGCCCGCTCAGCCCCACTGTTCTCCGGCCCATACGCCCGCACCGACACTCCCTGCCAGCGAAATTCTCCCTCCTCGCTCTCATCCAGGCGGTGAATAACCCCCATACATATCCTCCACAGGCTCTTTCATACAAAATAACCGGGAAAGCTCCCCACTTGAAAGTATATCACATCCCCTTTTCCTTGATTGCCGGAATGACAAAGAGCGTGGGGATGAACTGCCGGTGATACACACCTAAAGCCGGTTCATCAGGGGCAAACATGACGATGACAGTATCCAGATCGGGGAAGACGTGGATATATTGACCGCCGTAGCCAGCAGCATAGAAGCTGTGATGTCCTGCTACCTCAGTTACCCACCAGTGGTAGCCATAGCCAGTTGCTTCAGGATGACCACCTCTATTGTGTTCTCGCGTCGATTCGTGGACATACGCAGCGGGAATGATTTGCCTGCCATCCCACGTACCATTGTTGACGTAAAGGTAGCCGAACTTTGCTGCATCTCGCGCTTTGAGTTGTAGCCCGACTCCGCCAATGGCATATCCAAGCGGGTCTGCTTTCCAGAGGAAACCTGCCTGCTCATCCGTATCGATGCCGAGTGGAGCAAACAGATAGTGTCGGGCAAAATCCACTGTACTCATTTCCGTGACCCTGCTCAGCATGACTGATAGCAGGTGCGAGCCGAGGGAGCTGTACATGAAGAGTTGATCGGGGCCGACACGTACCGGCTTTTCGATGGCATAGCGTACCCAATCTTCTGAGGCATCTCCAAAGCGGCCAGGATAGGCAAGGAAATCGGGATTGAGTCCGCTGGTCATCTTGAGCAGGTGGCGAATGGTGATCTCTTTCTTCCGCCGATCACTCTTTGCCGTGAAATACTCCGGGAGCAGTTCTTCCCACCTCTGATCGAGGCTTTTCAAATACCCCTCCTGAAGCGCTATGCCAATGAGCGCGGAGACAATGCTCTTGGTGGCCGAATTGAGCACCTGGTAGCTCGACAGGTTGTAATCCTTATAGTAGCGCTCAAAAACGATATGCCCGTGCCGGACGATGAGAAGTGTGTTGAGATAGGGACGAGTTTCTGCGATGTAGGTATCCAGACCTGAGAGCACTTTCGGGTCCATACCCTGTTCCTCTGGAGAGGATTCGCGCCAGCCCATTGTAGGCCAGTAGTCTCTCTGTATGTGTGTACTCATGTGTTTAACCTCTCTGCTATGTTTTCTCTACTAAAGAATATAGGGCAGAGTTCATGATCAAAGCCAGGGCAACAAAGATCACTTTATCTCCTGGCACCTCGAAAGTTTCTCCATTTTTGATGAAGATGGATGGAATGATATACTGCTTGCGGAGGTTGTACAATGATGAGAAACAAGGAGTCGCTGAAGGAGGCAGTTAGATCATGTTTATCTTCTATTCTATCCATTACCCGCATCCAGAGAAGGAAGAGTTGCTGGTTCAGAGTATGCACGAATTTGGTGAGCTGCTGAAGCAGCAGCCTGGGAATATTTTCCAGGCCCCCTATCCTTTTAAAGACCCTGAAGAGGGAACGCTCACGGGCGTCTCCATCTGGGAATCTCGAGAAGCTTTCCAGGCGGCGCTCCCCGCGTTGCAGCGCGCCCGGCAAAATAGCCGTTCTCATGAATGGGAAGTCAAACCCACCCGGGTCTATATGCTCAATTCTGCGATGTAAGTAGACATGAGTTTTTACGCATTTGGTTTGTCCACGCGTGTTTATCAACCCTGCAGCATTCCACAAGGAGCATTTTGCATGAGACAGTATGGCAGTCAGAGCATGATTGGGACGTTACGGAAGGTGCTGGTGAAGCGACCGGATGAGGCATTCTCGGTCAATGACCCGGTGGGGTGGCATTACACGGGCAGGCCGGACCTGACAATTGCCCGGCGGGAGCACGATGCATTGGTGCAATTGCTGCGCCAGGCGGGGGCAGAAGTGATCTATCACAACAAGGCGCAGCCTGATCATGCCGATGCCATTTTCACCTTTGACCCGGCGCTCATCACCGACGCAGGCGCGGTCATTCTCTCGATGGGCAAGCAGCAGCGGCGCGGCGAGGAGGCCGTGATGGCCGAGCGTCTGCAAGAGATTGGCGTTCCCATTCTCTACACGCTGCATGGCGAAGCGCGAGCGGAGGGCGGCGACTTGCTTTGGGTCGATCACGATACGTTAGCCGTTGGACTTGGTTTCCGCACGAACGCCGAGGGGGTGCGCCAGCTACGCGAGGCGCTTGAGCCTATCGGTGTGAGCATCATCCCTGTCGAGTTGCCGTATTATACTGGCCCGGAGGCCTGCCTGCATCTGCTCTCGCTCATCAGCATTGTCGACCAGCGCCTTGCTGTCGTCTATCCCCCGTTGCTCGCCGTCCCCTTCTGGCAAGAACTGCTGAACCGCGACTTCAACTTCGTCGAGGTACCTGAAGAGGAGTTTGCCACGATGGGTCCTAACGTGCTGGCAACAGCTCCTGGTCAGTGCATCATGCTGGAAGGCAATCCGGTCACGAAACAGCGTTTGGAGGATGCGGGCTGCAACGTCCTCACCTATCGCGGCAACGAAATCTCGCTCAAGGCCGAGGGCGGAGCGACCTGCCTGACGCGGCCCATCCTGCGCGACAACGCTTAGAATAGAATAGTTCTTCTGCTGCTCTGTCAGGAGTTAGAGGCTGTCTTCAGGGCTGCGGCTTTCTCAGGTTGTCCGCATGCGATGAAGAGGCGGGCGCAGGACTCACGGGTTTCTCTCGTCTCAGGATGCTCTGACCCCAGAAGATGTTCTCGAATGGAAAGAACCTGCTGGTAGAGGGCAAGGGCTTGCTCCGGCTGGTCTCGTAGTTCGTGGAGACGTGCGAAATCAGCAAGGCTTATGGCCGTTTCAAGGTGCTGATCTCCTCGCTGCTGGCGTCGAATAGCCAGAGCGCGCCGGTAGAAGGATTCGGCCTCCTCAAAACGACCCTGATTGCGATAAAGGTTGGCCAGGATATTGAGAGGGAAAGCTGTCTGGGGGTGGTCGCGGCCCAGTGTCTGTTCGCGGATGGACAGGGCACGCCGCAAGAGTGGCTCGGCCTCTGTGAAACGGCCCTGGTCTTGATAGCACTCGGCCAGATTAACGAGGGAGTAAGAAACTTCGGGGTGCTCTGGCCCGAACTCCTGTTCATCGAGGAGCAAGGCGCGTTGTAAGAGAGGTTCGGCGCGCTCGAACTGCCTCTGCTGACAGTAGAGGATCGCCAGGTTATTGAGGTGGGTCGCGACTTTGCCATAACTATTGGCGGGCGGTCGCTCATCGAGGAGCAAGGCGCGCTGGAAGAGAGGCTCGGCGCGCTCGAACTGTCCCCGTTGAGCGTAGAGGATTGCCAGGTCGTTGAGAAGGGCAGCGATCTGGCGGCTATATTGAGTGGGCGCCTGCTCCCAGATAGTTAGCGCGCGCTGGAAGAGCAACTCGGCTTGCCGGTGGTCAGTTTGTTGAAGAGCGAGTCCGGCCAGCCCATAGAGGGGAAAAGCAGTCTGGGGATGGTCACGCCCCAGCGTCTGTTCATAAATGGACAGGGCGCGCTGATAGAGCGGTCGAGCCTGTTCATACTGGGCGCGCTGGCACAAATAGTCGGCGGCTTTGGTGAGTAAGGAAGCCAATTCCTGTTGCTGATCGGTGGCGTTCGTCGCAATGGTAAGTACGTGTGGCAGCAGGCGACTGCACACTTCCCAGTGCTCCCAGCCCTGAAATATCATTTCAGGAAAGACCGCGTTGAGAGCTGCTATAGCCCGCTCTCTCCACTGCTCGCGCTCCTTTCCAGTCATCGCATCGAGCAGCACCGCCTGCACCAGGCGGTGCATCGAAAGCATTTGCTCGTGCCCGTTGCGCCGCACTAATGAGTAGTTCTGTACGATAGCGAGTGCCTGATTGAATGCGAGAGGATTGGCCTCAATAGCTGCCAGCGCAGGCCCCATGTGGGTAGCTGCTTTCAGGAATAGCTCTTCGGGAATGGCATCAGGATGAAGCAGGGCGCACATTCGCAGCAGGTCAGCCGCCAATGTACTACGCTGCTCGATCAGGGCAAAGGAGAGTGACCAGCTGGTGGTAATCGAGTCGGGATGGTCGAGAACGACGCCCCCACGGGAGCGCAGTAAGTTCACCCCATGATTGCGATACAGTTCCAGGTACTGTTGAGGACTGCACCCGGTTTCTTCGAGATAAGCCGCCGCCTGGTCTAGAGCCAGGGGCAAGCCGCCCATCTCCTGGGAGAGTTGCACTGCCGCCTGCCAGTCGATTGGCTTTGCCTGAGCAAGTGGAGCATCGAGGGCGAGCAATCCGGCTCGCCGCAGCAGCAATAGTGGTCCTGTGTCTACGTCCAGCGTCTCAAGCTCGATGCGGTCGGCCAGCCCGCCCAGCGCCCGTGCCCGTGTTGTGAGCAGCAGGTGTCCGGCTAACGATGAAGGGAGGAATTCGGGCAGCAGGGTAGGCTCATCGGCATTATCCATAATCAAGAGCCAGCCTGCATGTCGGTTTAGCCAGTTTTTAACGGCTGCCACTACGATGCGCTGATCGCGCTCCTCCCGCTCAGGCAGTCGCAGGGTAGAAGCTATCTCTAGAAAGCCCGTCACCAGCGTGTCACGGCTATCGGCTCGTGTCCAGAAGAGCGCCTGATAGTCGTCGGCGTGACGATAAGCATATTCAAAGGCCAACTGGGTTTTACCGACACCACCGAGGCCGCTAATCGCCAGGGGTTGCGAGCGCCCCCTCGTCTGACCAGCCAGAAACTGCTGTCGCAGTCGGGTAAGTAGATCATCTCTACCCACGAAAAATGGGTTCCGTGGGAATGGAAGCATTCCTATCCTGGAGGTTGTCTGGGGATGAACATGATCTTGCCGGTCAGTCCTTATCTCTGCAAAGGCATGTTTCTGTTCGAGCGCTGGCTCAATTTGAGGGACCTGTTGGCTCTGTATCTCTTCTTCAAGCTGGCTTAAACCCAACTCGCGAACACTTTTGCCGAAAAGCTGGCAGAGCCTCTGGAGGTAGTAGGCACTGGGGAACGCTGTGCCGTTTTCCCAACGACTGACATTGAGCGCGAGGGGAGCTCCAATATAATCCGCGACCTGCTGCTGTGTCCAGCCGCGCTCCTTGCGTGCAGCACGCAGCAGGTGATTCGGGGTAGCATGCGCTGCTTTCTTGACCATATGCTTTTCGCCCTCTTTCATCAGCAATGCACTATCCTATCAACAGGCTCCCTCATCGATCTCGTCTTCCATTCTATTTTATATCATCCCTGTCTACTTCTCATGAGTATGTTTACTTATCACGAGTGATAAGTTGGTGATATTCCTTATCTCTGCTCTCTCGGGTACACTTTCAATGCGAACAAAAAATCATGGTCTGTCAGGAATAATCAGACTGAAAGACAAAGAAAACTATTAGTTGTACAGATAATGAGGCTATCGCTTGAGCTTAAAGAGGAGAAAAGGTAGATGATTATGACAATGCCATCCCTTTGCCTCCGCCTACTTGGCGATTTTAGCCTGATTTACGCTGATCAACAGGTGACTGGCGTCAATACTCCGCGCCTGCAATCGTTGCTTGCCTATCTTGCGCTGCATCGTGATGTTCCTCAACAGCGCCAGCACCTGGCGTTTCTCTTCTGGCCCGATACAGCCGAGGCACAGGCACGCAACAATCTGCGCCAATTGCTCCACCAGTTGCGCCAGGTCCTTCCGAATGCTGAGCAATTCCTTTATACCGATACACAGGTGGTCTTCTGGCACTCCATCACAGCGTTTCACCTCGACGTTGCAGCGTTTGAGCAGAAGCTCGCGCTCGGCGATGAGGCCAGACATCGCAATGATCAGCACGCGCTGCAAAGCGCGCTTGAGCAGGCGGACAGTCTGTACCGGGGTGATTTGCTCCCCGGTTGCTATGATGAATGGATTTTGTCTGAGCGGGAAGGGCTCCGCCAGCGTCACCGGCAGGTAGTGGAGCAACTGCTCGGCCTTTTTGAAGGGCAGGGCAACACCATCGCTGCCATTCCCTATGCCCAGCGCTTGATTGCGCTTGACCCTCTCTCTGAAGACTCCTATCGTCGCCTGATGCGTTTGTTCGCGCAGAATAACGATCGTGCCAGCGCTTTGCATGTATACCATACCTGTGTCAGCACTTTACAGCGTGAAATGGGCGTCGACCCCGATCCCGCGACCCGTGAAGCCTATGAGCAGCTCATGAAGCCGCGGATGACGTCGGTCATTCAAGCCAGCGCCCATCAGCCGCTGCTCTCTGCCTCCCCGAACCTCATCGGGCGAGAGCGTGAGTGGAAGCGCCTGCACCATGCCTGGCAGCGTAGCAGCGACGGAGGTCCCCACTTTGTGCTTGTGTCTGGAGAGGCCGGTGTGGGAAAATCACGGTTGGCCGAGGAGTTTTTGCTGTGGGCAGGCCAGCAAGGAGGCATTACCGCGAAAACCCGCTCCTATCCCGCCGAGGGCCAGCTCTCGCTCGCGCCAGTGACGCAGTGGCTCAGGAGTGAGAGTCTGCGCCTGAAGCTCGGACAGCTTGACAGAGTCTGGCTCACCGAGGTTGTGCGCATCCTGCCAGAGCTGTTGGCAGAGCAGCCAGATTTACCACACTACGAGCCGGTAACCGAATATGGGCAGCGCCAACGCTTTTTCGAGGCCCTGGCGCGTGCTGTCCTCCTTACGTCACAGCCATTGCTTTTGTTGATAGATGACTTGCAATGGTGCGATCAGGAGACGCTTGAATGGTTGCATTTTCTGTTGCGCTTCGACCCCCAGGCGCGATTGCTCGTCATCGGGTGCGCTCGCCAGGAAGAGCTACTACCGCAACATCCGTTGCATGACTTCTTGCTCCACCTGCGCAGCAGTATGCCTGTGACAGACATTACACTCGAGCCGTTAGACGCGGCGGAAACCGCGAAGCTGGCGTCGCAGGTAGCAAAGCGCCAGATGGGAATAGACGAGGGGCTACATCTGTTTCGCGAGACTGGAGGATATCCCCTGTTCGTGGTCGAAACGGTGCGAGCCAATCTGGAACGAGGAGTAGCCAGCTCAGCAGAGGCTGAGCGCTGGCAGCCGCAGTTTGATGGTACACAACCGCTGCCGCCGCGTGTGCACGCGGTACTTGTCGGCCGTCTCCGGCAGCTCTCGGAATCCGCGCGCAGATTTGTGGAACTGGCCGCGATCATTGGCCGCGAATTCACGCTTGATCTCCTGATTGGAGTGAGCAACAGCGATACAGAAAGTGCTGTCCGTGCGCTGGACGAACTCTGGCACAAACGGATTGTGCGCGAGCATGGTATAAATAGCTACGATTTTACGCATGATAAGCTGCGCGAGGTGGCGTATGGAGAGATCAGCGCGCCTCAGCGCCGCCTGCTGCACCACCGCGTGGCTCAAACACTGGAAGCTATCTACGCTCATGATCTCGATGCGGTCAGCGGTCAGATCGCGTCGCATTACGAGCGTGCGGGGATGATCGAGCAAGCGCTCCCCTATTACCAGCGCGCAGCAGCCGTGGCGCAGCGAATGTATGCGAACGAGGATGCCATCAACCTGCTCTCGCGCAGTCTGGAGCAACTTGAGCAATTACCTGCCCAGGCGATACGCGACAGGCGGGAGCTTGGCCTGCAACTCGCCCTGGCTCCTATCTACCGTGTAACGAAAGGCTGGGCAGCGCCGGAACTGGAGCGCGTGCTTGACCGCGCACTCGCGTTGTGCGACACGGTCGGTGATGACCTCCAGCGGGCGCAGACACTCTATGGGTTGCAGTCCGTCTACGTTGTCCAGGCCAGACTCGAACGGGTGCAAATGGTTTCCGATGAACTGCATACACTGTATCAGCGTTCGCTTGGGACCTTGCCACCGCCGTTTGCCGACACAATGCTAGCCGGGGCGCGACTGCATCTGGGGAGGGTGACTGAAGCAAACGCACAGTTCGCGGAGATCATCGCGGCTCACGATCCCGATCAACTGCTTCATCTTCAGGAGTCGCAGGGGGTGAATTATGAGGCGCTTGCGCGAGCGTGGCAGGCGCACGCCCTCTGGTGTCTGGGCTATCCCGAGCAGGCGCTCAGTCGGGGACTCGGTGCTGTCAAGCTGGTGGAAGACCTGGATCAACCTTTCAACCAGGCGCTGGTCTCAGCCTATCTGGCGTTGCTCCAGCAGTTGCGCGCTGATGAGGCAGTTGCCCGTGTGCATGCGGAGGGGTCGCTCGCGCTCACGAGCAAGTTTCAGGCACCCTACTATCGAGCGTGGGCAGACATCCTGGTCAGTTATGCGCTTGCCTTAGAGCAACCAGATGAAGAGTGCATCAGGAAGCTGCGCGATTCGATCACTGCATTCAAAGCATCGAGCGCCAGATTGCGTTTGCCATATTACCTCTCGCTGCTCGCGCAGGTTTGCTGCAAGGCCGGGCGTGTTGAGGAGGGGCTGGCAGCCATCAAAGAGGCGTTGACTGAGGCGCGTACGCACAACGAGCGCTGGTGGGATGCTGAGTTACACCGGTTGCGCGGCGAACTCTTGCTGATGCATGGTGCGGATATCGCTGATGTTGAAGCTGCCTTCCTGCGCGCAATCGAAATCGCACGTTCGCAGCAGGCCAGGTCACTGGAACTTCGCGCGGTCATGAGCCTGGCGTGGTTTTGGAGCGCGCAGAATCGATCGGACGACGCGAAACACCGGGTTAATAACGTGTATGGCTGGTTCACGGAGGGGTTTGATACACCGGATTTGCAGGCTGCACGGGCGTTTCTTGAGCGTCTATAGCCTGCAAATGAGGCCGCAATAACGCTTTGCTAACGCTACGGTTTCAGCGAAGGTCAATATCTTACCTGAAATTGTCCTCTCTTCTCTCTTCTCAGAACGTTGAGATAACGCTTCCTATGCTATTCTAGCAGCGAACTGTTGCACAAAGTTTCCGTCTTCGTTTGAAACTGAACAGGCAAGGAGAAAGTTATGATTGAAGAACAACAACCTACCGCAGTCGCTTTAGAAGATACGGCGATTCAGGAACTGGCGTCTAAATTGCGCGGCGCGCTGATTCGTCCCGGCGATGCGGATTACGAACAGGCCCGCCAGGTCTATAACGCTATGATCGACAGGCACCCGGCGCTCATTGTTCGCAGCGTGGATGTCGCCGATGTGATCGCAGCCGTCAACTTCGCTCGCGAGCACGCGCTGACGTTGGCTGTGCGCGGTGGCGGACACAACGGCCCCGGCCTGGGAACCTGCGACGATGGCCTGGTAATCGACCTCTCTGAAATGAAGGGGATTCGCGTCGATCCCGTTGCGCGTACGGCTCGCGTCGAAGGTGGCTGCACGTGGGGCGAGGTGGATCATGCCACCCATCCCTTCGGGCTGGCTACACCGAGCGGCTTCATTTCAACTACCGGAGTCGGAGGGCTGACTCTGGGCGGAGGCATTGGCTACCTCTCGCGTACTTTTGGCCTGACGATAGACAACCTGCTCAGCGTTGATATGGTTCTTGCCAATGGCAGCTTCGTCACGGCCAGCGCCGAGGAGAATGACGACCTGTTCTGGGCGGTGCGCGGAGGCGGCGGCAACTTTGGCGTCGTCACCTCATTTCTCTTCCAACTGCACCCCGTCAGCATGGTCTATGGCGGGCCGATGCTCTGGCCTATCGAACAGTTAGTAGACGTCTTGAAGTTCTGGCGCGACTTCATCTTGAATGCTTCCGAGCAGATCAACGGCTGGTTCGGGTTGCACACGATACCACCGGCGCCTCCATTCCCGGAACACGTTCACCTGCAGAAGATGTGCGCTATCGTGTGGTGCTCCACCGCGCCGCAGAAGGAGGCCGAAAAGCTGTTGCAACCGATTCGCACGAACATCCCGCCTGCGGTGGATTTCGCCGGGCCGATTCCCTGGCCGGTGCTCCAGAGCCTCTTCGACGCGCTCTATCCTAAAGGCTTGCAGTGGTACTGGAAGGCCGACTTCTTCACCGACCTGAATGATAAGGCAATCGATCTGCACGCGAAGTATGGTGCGCAACTACCGACGATGCATTCTACTATGCACCTCTACCCGATCAACGGCGCGGCACATCGCATTGGGGCTGATGGGACGGCGTTCAGTTTCCGCGAGGCTAACTTCTCAGAGGTGGTCGTTGGCGTTGACCCGGATCCGGCCAACGACGAGCGCATGATCCAATGGGCCAGAGACTACTGGCTGGCCCTGCATCCCTATTCGGCTGGTGGTGGCTATATCAACATGATGATGGATGAGGGGACGGACAATGTGAAGGCAGCGTATCGCGACAACTACGCCCGCCTGGCACAGATCAAAGCTAAATATGACCCGAACAACCTGTTCCATGTGAATCAGAATATCAAGCCAGCCGTATGATGCTCTTCAAGAGCAAGATGAATAGATGGGCTGCACTTTTGCGAGTGCAGCCCATCTATTCATCCCGCGTTTCTGTTCCAGCGCGAGAGTATTCGGCTGGCGCGAAGAAGACGAGCACGGTCAAGTCCTCTGTGATGCTGTGGAAATGATGCTCCACATTTGCAGCCACGAAGACGAGCAAACCCGGCTCAACAGACATATTTTCCGTACCCACCTGTATCTGTGCTTGTCCCCGCACCACGTAATAGAGTTCATCTTCAGTATGTGGCTCCTGTGGGTCAACGCTTCCTGCCGCCAGTTGATATATCCCGGCGCTCATAGCTGGAATGTGCAGGAACTCGTGATAAAGCTCACCGTATTGCTCGCGGGCTGCGATCAAATCGAAGAGGGTAAACAATGTGCCATCCATAAAAACCTCCCGGTAATCCGATCAAGGTAAGGGTGTTGTTGACATTATTTATCGGCATAGCAGGAAGAGACAAGTGCCAACTGACCCAATTGTGGAAAATGGAGAGAGCCATTTCCTGTCAACTGGCTGAATCTATAATCAGAAACCTGCACATTTATGCAGGTATAAGACTGGTAAAATAACTGAGGTAGAATGTTTGTGTGTGGGATATAGTATCTGCAAATCTGACCCACGTACTCTTCGTGAGAGAGTACGATAGCTCGAAGCAAACAAGGAAAAATCCCTATGGAACAACCAGCTACAGAGACGAACCTGTTGAGGATACTATCAAACCAACTGGCCGATGCCGTGGAGCGGGTCGCGCCTTCCCTGGTGCTTGTGAATGGGCGGCAGCGCCAGCCTGCCAGCGGCCTCGTCTTTGCCAGCGACCTCGTGCTGACTGCCAATCATGTGCTTGAGCGGCAGGAGGAGATTACCATCGAGACCCATGATAAGCGCCTGCTGCCAGCCCGGCTTGTGGGTCGCGACCCATCGAGCGATCTGGCGGTGCTGCGTGTGGAGAATCTTGGCCTGACCGCGCCTGATCTGACCAGTGAGCCAGCTCGGGTAGGCCAGCTCACCCTGGCCGTGGGCCGCTCTTCCAGTGAGGGGCCAATGGCGAGTTCCGGTATTGTCAGCGCCATCGGTGGTCCACTGCGGGCGGGACGCGACACCGTCCTTGAACGCTACATCCGCACCGATGCCACACCCTATCCCGGCTTTTCCGGCGGCCCTTTGATTGATGCCCAGGGAGCCGTGCTCGGAGTGCTCACCACGGGGCTGATCAATGGTATCGCGCTGGCTATCCCCGCTTCCATTGCCTGGAGTGTCGCCGAGACACTGGCGCAGCAGGGACATGTCAAACGCGGCTACCTCGGCATCAGCAGCCAGATTGTGCAGATCCCACCTTTTCAGCGGGCGGGACGCACACAGGAGCACGGCCTGCTGATCGTCAAAGTTGACGATGGCAGCCCCGCACAGAACGGTGGCATCCTCATGGGCGATATCCTGGTCGGCATAGATGGGCATGCCGTGAGCGATTCCGAAGACCTGCATGCGTTGCTTGGCGGCAATCGTGTGGGCAAAACGGTACCGGTTGACGTTATTCGCGGCGGCCGGCTCGTCGCTCTGCAGGTGACTATCGGTCGGCGTAGTTAAGCGATAAAGCACAGGCACAGGAAAATAGAGCTATGACACAACAGGATACATTTTCCTCTCCGCAATCCTCTTCTGCGTCCACGCTGGCGGATGTATTTTCGCCAGCGCTGGAGCGGCTGGTGGAGAGGGTGCAGCCGGGCATCGTGCAGGTGCGGCGTGGAGATCGAGGAGCCGGGACGGGCATCGTCTGGCGAAACGATGGCTACATCATCACCAACTTTCACGTGATCACTGGCAACAGCGTCGTTATTCAGGTTTTGCTTAACGATGGGCGTACCTTCGATGCGGAAGTTGTCGAAGGCAACCCCAGACTTGATCTTGCGCTGCTGAAGATTCCAGTAAATGACCTGACAGCTATTCTTGCCGGGGATTCGGCAAAGCTGCGCGTCGGCGAGCTGGTCTTTGCCATTGGTCATCCCTGGGGACAGCGCTACGTTGTCACGGCAGGGGTCTTCGGCAGGATGAGCGAGGTGAAGTTGCGCGACAGTGACGGAACCATCCACTATATTCAATCGGACGTGCTGATCGCGCCGGGCAACTCTGGCGGCCCGCTGCTCAACGCGGATGGAGAGGTGGTGGGCATCAACGCTATGATCTTTGGCGGCGACCTTGCCGTTTCCATTCCCAGCAACGTGGTCAGTACGTGGCTGGCGAACCTGCCTTCAAGACAGGTTATGCTGGCCTTAGGGGCTTATCGGGTAGAATTGCCTGCCACTTTTCGCCAGCAGGCGGGCCAGTCCGCTGGCCTTCTTATAGTCAGTATCAAGCCAGATGAAGAGGGCATACTGGTCGGTGACATCTTGCTGGCGGCTGACGGTAAAGCCCTTGACGATGTAGCAACGCTGCTTGATGTACTGGCACGTAAAGATGCTGTCGCACAGGTAGAAATGCGCGTGATACGCGGCGGCGAGATACAGATGATCAGTGTTCAGGGCAGCGTTCTGGAAAATTAATGCCTCCTCACAGACCGCCTGTCGCTGATGCCATGTCATGCTATGAGAAACCGGCCTGGACATGTCATGCTATGAGAAACCGGCCTGGACATGTCATTCTGAGCGAGAGCGAAGCATCTGAGGCCGCCAATAGATCAACCAGGCTCACGAGATGTCTTCGCTCTCGCTCAGAATGACATGCGAGTGGCCTTGCTTCAATACAGCAGTCTATCACATTGTGATACACTTTCCCTGTCAAAAGTAGAGAGCGGAAAATACCTGGTATAGTTCTTTCAGGCGAAAGGGGATATTCGATGGCAAAGCAATGTACGCACCTTGACCATATTCATGATGTCACGCCCAGCGCACAGGGATGTGAGGATTGTTTGAAGACCGGTGATAGCTGGGTTCACCTGCGCATTTGCCTGGAATGCGGGCATGTTGGCTGCTGCGATTCCTCGAAGAACAAACATGCCACAAAACATTTCCACGCGACCCACCATCCCATTATTCAATCCTTCCAGCCGGGAGAGGATTGGCGCTGGTGCTACATCGATGAGGTAATGCTCTAGATGAGGTGATAGGCCCTCTAAAAGGGAAGAGAAGATGGCAAACATTCTGAAACCGCCCTGTGACGAGGGTGTGATCGCGGCGAAACCAGCTTCACACGGGGTGAGCAGCGGCTTCTGGGTGCTTGCCGCGACCATTCTCGGTTCAAGCATGGCCTTTATCGATGGCACCGTCGTGAATGTGGCGCTGCCGGTCTTGCAGAAGGACCTGGGAGCAACTGTCGGCGACGCGCAGTGGGTGATGGAGGCCTACTCGCTCTTTCTCGCCGCCCTGATCCTGGTTGGCGGTTCGATGGGTGATCATTTTGGCAGGCGACGCGTCTTTGGCATAGGCGTTGTCGTCTTCTCGCTATCCTCTATCATCTGTGGACTTGCGCCAACTGTGCTTGTGCTTATTCTGACACGGGCTGTGCAGGGCATAGGCAGCGCGCTGCTGGTGCCGGGCAGTCTGGCGATTATCAGCGCCTCGTTTGGGCCGGAGCAGCGCGGGCGGGCCATTGGCACGTGGTCGGGTGCCACCTCTATCACCTCGGCACTGGGTCCCGTGCTGGGAGGCTGGCTGGTTCAGAATGCCTCCTGGCGCTGGGTATTCTTTATCAATGTCCCCCTGGCGGTGGCTGTGCTCATCATCCTCTTCCTGCGCGTCTCGGAGAGCCATGATGAAAGCGCGGCAAGGGGACTGGACTGGTGGGGCGCGCTGCTGGCAACTGTCGGACTGGGCGGCATTGTCTACGGGTTGATCGAGGCCGAGAATCTGGGACTGGGCAGCCCGCTCGTGCTGGGCAGCCTGGTCATAGGGATAGTCGCCTTTCTCGCCTTCCTCTACCTTGAAGTTCACGTTCCCGACCCCATGCTTTCACTGACACTGTTTCGCTCTCGTACCTTCACCGGAGCAAACCTGCTGACGCTCTTCCTGTATGCAGCTCTGGGAGGCGCGTTGTTCTTTGTTCCCTTCGACCTTATTCAGGTGCAGGGTTACTCGCCGACAGCGGCAGGCGCGGCATTGCTACCAATGATTCTGATCTTGTTCTTCCTCTCGCGTTGGTCCGGGAGGTTGGTGGACCACTACGGGGCGAAACTGCCCCTCATCATTGGCCCGGTCATTGCTGCGGCTGGCTTTGCCCTCTTTGCTGTACCAGGCATAGGCGGCAGCTACTGGATAACCTTCTTTCCCGCCGCCGTGGTGCTGGGGTTGGGTATGGCGATCAGCGTAGCGCCGTTGACAACGGCAGTGATGGGTGCGGTCGAGAGCCGTCACGCTGGCGAGGCTTCGGGCATCAATAACGCTGTCTCGCGCACCGCCGGCCTGCTGGCTGTTGCCGTCTTTGGCATCTTTGCCATTGTCATCTTTTCCAGCGACCTCGCCAGCCGCCTGTCAGCCCTCAATCTCTCACCCTCCATACAGCAGGCGATCAATAACCAGAGTTCCAAACTGGTGAGCATACAGTTACCTTCTAGCCTCACAGGCACGACTCATTTGCTGATCCAGCAGGCTATCGACATGTCATTCGTCTCAGGTTTCCGTCTCGTCATGCTCATCTCAGCCGGACTCGCACTGGTGAGCGCGCTCAGCGCGGCAATCCTGATTGAAGGCAAAAAGGTCAGTACGCAACAGATTGAATCTCCTGTAACTTCATCGACAGCTTAGGGGGAAGTGGTATATGATGAGTACGCGCGACAACGCTGGCAATCAGGAAGGGGTAAGTACGAGCCGTTTAGAGACGCTGACCGATGGCGTCTTCGCTATTGCGATGACCCTTCTGGTATTCGGGTTAGCTGTGCCTGATGACCTGACACAAGACAAATTCTATATCGCGCTGGGAAACCTCCTGCCTTCTTTGCTCAGTCTTGTGATAAGCTTCTTGATTCTGGGCGTCCTGTGGGTTGCTACCCACACTGAGTTTCGTTCCATCCGGCGGGCCGATCATGCCCTTATGTGGCTTAACCTTTTCTTCCTGCTAGCCGTAACGCTTGTTCCTTTCTCAGCAGGTTTAATGGGCCATTATCACACCTTTAAAGTAGCAGTGATTATCTATGGTGTTAACCTGCTATTTTGCCTGTTTTTTCACCTGGGGATGTGGCTGCACGCCACCAGAGACCGCCATCTTGTGGATGCTGATCTTGCGACAGGCTTTATCAATTTCGGCATCCAACTTGCCATATTTCCGATAGCCATGTACAGCATAGCAATCATCTCCGCCTTTTTCTTCACCTGGGTGAGCCTCGTCCTGTACGCAATCACCCCCATCCCCTATATCCTCGGTATCTTCTATCGTCGTCTGGATAGTATAAGGAAAGCTAGCCAGGATAGCCAGAAACGGGCTGCCAATCAGACAGAGATGCCGGGAAAGGTAGAAGCAGAGGAGGACTGAAGAATCATACGCTCATTTATATCTTTGCAGGTCAATCTGCAGGTCTGCTGGTCCAAAGCCGAGCGGGAGCAGTTCTTTGATAGTGGTAAGAACGATCTTGTCTTTGTGGGTCGTGGAGAGGATGACGGCCAGGTCTGTCCCTGAAAGCTGCGCGACCTCATAGAGCATCTGTCTGCACGAGCCGCAGGGCGTTGTCACCTCGGTTGTCGCATAGCTCTCTCCGCGAGCGATGATGGCAATGCCTTGAAAGCGGCGTATGCCCATCGTGTTGGCGCTGACTATAGCAGTGCGCTCGGCGCAGATTGACGTGTAGGTCGCGCTTTCATAGTTGGTGCCTGGAATGATAGTGCTATTTTCGGTGAAGAGTGCTGCTCCCACATAGAAGTGGGAGTAAGGGTTATAGGCTTGCTCCATAGCAGCCTCGGCAGCCGCAAGAGCCTTTTTAGCGAGTTCGTCCAGTTCCTCGTAGGGTATAGTCTTCATTGAAGGATTGCGTCCCTTTCTGGAAATCTTTCTTCTATGTTAGAAGATGACTGGAGGCTTTGTCAAACTACTCCAGCAGCATGTAGATACAAAAGGAAAGCCGATCTCCCATCAAAGAGATTCGGCTTTCCTTCTGGTAAAAGGTTCTTACTTTCCCTGAGGGTTGGGATTGTCCTGCAATTTGATGGCGGCAATGACCGGGTCGGTGTGGTGAATGGCCAGGCGCTGCTCGGCCTTTTGCAGGTTCCAGGCGCTATTGATCAGAGAGATATGCGTGAAGGCCTGCGGGTAGTTGCCCAGGGCGACGTTGTTGTCCGAATCGATCTCTTCGGAGAAGAGGCCCAGGCGACCAGCGCAGCTCAACAGGCGCTCAAAAAGCGAGCGTGCTTCGTCGACGCGTCCCTGCATCGCCAGGTTATCAACCAGCCAGAAGCTGCAGATGGTAAAGGTGCCCTCCGCACCTTTGAGGCCATCCAGGTTCTGCATAGAGGTATCATCTTCAATGCGATAGCGATAAACAAAGCCCTTATCGTCCGTCAACTGCTCCATGATCCGGTCAACGGTTGAGCGCATGCGCGGGTCATCTGGTGGGATGAAGCCGACCAGGGGCAGCAGGAGATTCGAGGCATCGAGCGTGGTGTCCTCGTAGGATTGGGTGAAGGCGCCAATGGTCGTATTGTAACCACGGGAGAGAATGTCGGCGCGAATCTCATCACGCACATGGCACCAGCGCAGCAGGTCAGCCGGAAGATGGAGTTGCTGCGCGGCGCGAATGCCGCGATCAAGCGCGACCCAGCACATTACCTTGGAATAGACGAAATGGCGCAGGCCCCCTCGCACTTCCCAGATGCCGCTATCTGCATCGTGCCAGTGCTCGCAGACGTGGTCGACCAGCTTGCGCATCATATCCCAGAGTGGGCCTTCCAGCTTCTCTCCGTACCGTTCAAAGCTGCCCTGTTTGCGGTAGATATGAATACAATCGAGCACTTCGCCGAAGACGTCCAATTGCTTTTGGAGAGCCGCGCCATTGCCGATGCGAACCGGGCGCGAATTCGCGTAGCCGTTCAGGTGAGGTAGTTCGATTTCGCGCAGGTCGCGTTCGCCGCGAATGCCGTACATGATTTGCACATCTTCACCATCAGCATAGGAGAGATTCTGCAGCCAGTGGGTAAATGCGCGGGCCTCTTCAGTAAAGCCGAGCACATTGAGCGCGTAGAGGGTGAAGGTTGCGTCGCGTAGCCAGGTGAAGCGGTAATCCCAGTTGCGCTCGCCGCCCAGACCCTCCGGCAGCGAGGTTGTGGGCGCGGCCACAATAGCGCCGGTGGGAGCATAGGTCATCATTTTCAGTGTCAGTGCGCTGCGATGTACCCATTCGGTGTATGGTCCCTGATATGTGCAGTTAGAGAGCCACTTGCGCCAGCAATGGAGCGTGTGGGCCAGTTCCGCGTCGAAGTTGCGCTGTGGCAGTTCGACCTCAACCAGCCTGCGGGCGGCTTGCAAGCTGCGGCCCATGCCCACGGCAAACAGGAGGCGCTCGCCTTCACGCAGTGTCACCTGCACGTTCACTGTTGGATGCGGATCATTATCATCAATCTCTCGCGAGACAGTCATAGTAAATGAAGGAATAAGGTGCGAGCCAATAATGGACAGCCCCATGTGCTGTTGCCCGCCGCTGATGATGACGCCCGTGCTTTCGGTCGCAAAAAACACCTCGCTCGGCGCTGTCGCGTAGCAAGGTGTTGCCCTGAGCCTCATGCTGATGGGCAATTCCCCATGCGTGCATTCGACAATGCGTACCAGGCAATGACAGGAGCCATTTTCCCGTGTCCACGTATTATTGTTCATGCCCTTGTACGGCCACGCGTTCAGTGTCTCGACCGGCATGAAATCTGTGAGGACAATCTCCCCGGCTATACTTGCGAACCGTGTTTGCAGGACATTACTCCCGCGCAGGTAGCGCTGCGAGCCGGGAATGGACGGGTCGGCGGGAGAGATCTGGAAGTAGCCGCCGCGCTCTGCATCGAGTAAGCGGCAGAAGATGGCCGGACTATCAAAGTCCGGGAGACATCCCCAGTCTACCGATCCATCAGGGGCGATGAGCACAACAGAATGGCAGTCCCCAATGACGCCATAAGAGTTAATAGGTTGATAAGTACGATCAGTTGCTTTCATCCCAACCACGCCTTTTTTGGAGGATAATGAACAATAACCAAAGTTTTTTTAAGAATCCTTTTTGTGGGTTCTTATCAAGAGTAAACGGAACAGCAGAGGCAACGGTAACAAGAAATTAGTACCGAATTACACCAGTTTTGTCCGCTTCTGAGCATCTCCCAGAGAACATTCTTAGAAACCTGAGAAATTGCAGAGTTGTACTCAGATTTTTCTAAGGAACAATCCACACTCTATTTCAACACATCTGGATTGTGAAATATTCGCTTTTTTTCTCCCTTATCCTTTCTTACCAGATCGCAGGTATTTTTCTGATAACAGTTCGATTGATCTGGTATACAAAATATGGCACATCAAAGTTTCGAAAATAAGATCATCTGCTGGTCATCTGCTGGTCATCTGCTGATAGCGTTACTTTCTCTTACTCTCTCTACATTCCTTAATCTCCAGCCTCCTGCCGACTACCAAAATCTCTGGCCTTAGCTCGTTTTTAGAATAGGGTATGCTATCTGGACAAGGATAGTACAAAAGTGTTACCTTAGTACAGTAGCAAACGATAGAAAACGCGCCGGATTTTTTAATGGTTCCCACGGGCCTGTAGTAGTCATAATATACGTGGTGGCCTCTACATCTGGGTTGAGGTTGTCGTGAAAGTTGTGTAGATTTATTCGTAGCTCTAAGCTATACGGAATGGAGAGGGTTCACATGAGTAAGATTCAGCAAGTAATGCACCATCCTGCCGGGATAGTCGGCCTGAGCGTAGGGCTGACCTTCGGCCTGCTAGCGGCCTTCATGGGAGAAGCGGGCAAAGCACTTTTTCTGGTTGGCATCTGTCGCTACCTGGCTTCGCGTATCTCGCGCCAGTAAGCAGACAATTGCTCAAAGACAAATATTGCTCTTACGAGTGACCACCGGCGGCTTGCTGGTCGGCCATGGTGCGCAAAGGCTCTCTGGCTGGTCTGGTGCTTCTGTCTTTAAGGGAACGGCAGGTTGGCTGATGCCTGCAAGGCATCAGCAGCAGCCTCTTCCCACGCGCCTGTCAACGCATAGTCCGCGCAGAGTTCGGCGGCATTTACGCGACTGTGCGGTACAGATTTGATCTCCCGGTGAAAGGCCAGCACTTTTTCATGTGCGTCCCATCATCCCCTCGTCTTTTCTTGCCAGAACCAGATTTTATACCTGTCAGGCACTATGTTCAAGCAAAAAGTGCTACCCTTCCTTCAACCACTGTGCTACCTCCGGCGCGAAGTAGGTGATGAGCATATCGGCTCCGGCGCGGCGAATGCCGGTAAGCACTTCCATAACGATGCGGCGCTCGTCGATCCAGCCGTTCTGGGCGGCGGCTTTGACCATGGCGTATTCGCCGCTGACATTATAGGCGGCGATGGGCAGATCGCAGTGGTCGCGCACGCGGCGGATGACATCCATATAGGCCATAGCGGGCTTGACCATGACGATATCGGCCCCCTCTGCGATGTCAAGATCGACCTCGCGCAGGGCTTCGCGCGCGTTGGCGGGGTCCATCTGGTAGGAGCGGCGGTCTCCGAATTGCGGCGCGGAACCGGCGGCTTCGCGGAACGGACCGTAGAAGGCGGAGGCGAACTTGGCGGAATAGGCCATGATGGGCGTGCCGCTCAGGCTGTGCTCGTCCAGCATCTGACGGATGGCTCCGACGCGACCATCCATCATATCGGAAGGGGCCACAATGTCGGCTCCGGCCTCGGCGTGGGATAGCGCCATCTGCGCCAGCAGCGCCAGCGATTCGTCGTTCTGGACGCTGCCGTTTTTAATGACGCCGCAATGCCCGTGACTGGTATATTCACAGAGGCAGACGTCGGTGATGACCAGCATGTCCGGTGTCGTGTCTTTGATGCGGCGAATAGCCTGCTGGATGATGCCTTGTGGATTGTATGCCTCGGAGCCTACTTCGTCCTTTTGCTCTGGAATGCCAAAGAGCAGCACCGCCGGGATGCCGAGGTTGGCAACGCGCTCCATCTCGCGCCCCAGGTCTTCAAGAGGCCACTGCATGACGCCGGGCATCGAAGCGACCTCACGCGGCTGGGCGATGCCCTCGGCGATAAAAAGAGGGTAGATCAACTGGCCAACGTTCAGGTGCGTCTCGCGCACCAGGCCGCGCAGTTTTTCGTTCTGTCGTGTGCGTCTCATGCGCACGGTCGGGAAAGTCGACATCGTGACGCTGCCTTTCTAGATGTGTTCTAAAGAGTTCACATTGTTGATTGCGGTGAAAACCTCCGCACACCGCACGGGATCGCCCGTGTGTGGCCCAGCCGGGCAAGGAACCTCATCAAGATGTTGACGGCACTATTTTCGTCTCGATCTATGATGAGTCCACATGCACTACAGCGATAGGTGCGTTTCCAGAGTGGCATAGCTTGCTTGTGTCCACAGCTTTGTAGTCAGATCATTTCATGCAGGACGGCGCGGATAGTATTCACCGTCTCTTCGATCATCTCGTCAGTCATGGCTAATGAGATGAAGCAGGTCTCGAACTGGGAGGGCGGCAGGTAGATACCGCGCTCCAGCATGCGCCAGAAGTACCGGGCGTAGCGTTTCGTTTCCGCTGTTTTCGCCGTCGCGTAATCGGTGACGGGCTGCGGCGCGAAGAATAGGCAGAACAGAGAGCCGATCCGCTGATAATCCAGCGGCCCGCCGATCTCTTTGAGGATTTCGGTCACACCGTTGGTCAGTAGTTGCCCCTTGTGATCGAGCTGTTCGTAGACTCCTGGCTTGCGCAGTTCGGTCAGAGTGGCGATACCGGCTGCCATCGCGACCGGATTGCCGGAGAGCGTGCCAGCCTGGTAGACGGGGCCAATGGGCGCTACCTGCTCCATGATTCTGCGGTTGCCGCCATATGCACCAACCGGCAATCCGCCGCCGATGATCTTGCCCAGACAGGTCAGGTCGGGTGTAACGCCACTGAGTGCCTGCATGCCGCCGAGGGCGACACGGAAACCGGTAATGACCTCGTCGAAGATGAGCAGCGCGCCGTATCTATCCGCCAGTGCGCGCAATTGTTGGAGGAAGCCAGGGATGGGCAGCACCAGCCCCATGTTGGCGGCCACCGGCTCGACAATAATGGCGGCAATATCGTCGGGATAGGTCTGGAAAAGCTCCTCAACAGCCCTGTGATCGTTGTAGGGAGCGACGAGGGTGTGAGTTGTGATCTCCTCGGGTATGCCGGGGCTGTCAGGCAGGCCCATCGTTGCCACGCCGGAACCAGCCTGCACCAGCAGCATATCGGCATGTCCATGATAGTTGCCCGCGAACTTGATGATCTTCCTGCGCTTTGTATATGCTCGTGCCACCCTTAATGCGCTCATCGTCGCCTCAGTGCCGGAATTGACGAAGCGCAGCAGTTCGATGGAAGGCATGCTTTCGGTGATGAGTTCGCCCAGTCGCAGTTCGTATTCCGTGGGTGCGCCGAAGCTGAGGCCGCGCTGGCTTGCCTTCTGCACTGCCTCCACGACGGAGGGAAAGGCGTGGCCCAGAATCACTGGCCCCCAGGACTGCACAAAATCCAGGTAGCGATTGCCATCCACGTCGTAGAGGTATGGCCCGCTGCTGTGATCGATGAAGATAGGCTCGCCGCCAACAGCGCGGAAGGCGCGCACGGGGCTATTCACGCCGCCCGGAAAGAGCTGCTGCGCCTGCGCATACAGTTCGTGCGAACGTTTCAGGTTCAGATGACAGTATTGATCGGGTGAGTCATTGCTATTCGCCATATCTGGCATTATACACCATCCTTTAACTATGCTGGACCGACCATGTCATTGTGAGCGAGGCGAAGCAGGCTCTGGAAAGCTGACCTGGACATGTCATGGGGTGCGCGGCGGAGAATGACATGCGAGGGCTATGCTCCCAGAGCTTCCAGTATCTCATCCAGTGGCTGGGCGACGCAGGTGAACATGGGCGTGTCGCGCAGGGTGTACTGGCTGGCCTCGGTTTCGCGCAGATCCTGGACGAGATCGAGGAAGTCGCTGATGCTGTCCGTCTCGAAAGCCACCACGAACTCCTGGTCGTCCAGGCCGAACGAGTAGGTGGTGTTAATCGAGACGCTGGGGTAGGTCAATCCTTTACGAATGTGCTCGTTCATCATGCGCTTGCGCTCTTCCATCGGCAAGGCGTACCAGGGGCGCGTCTTGACGAACGGGTAGACGAAGAGATATTTCTTGTCGAGCGGGCTGAGTACCAGACGGGGGTCGTGCGCACCGCGAGCATTCTTGCCGACGTAGACCGAGCGTTTGGTCATCGAGAGGAAGCTGCGCGCCTCGTGCAGGTATGGCCCCATAACGCTGCGCAGGATGCGGCTGGTCAGGCCCTGTAAGTCCTCGACGGCGTAGGTGGCCTGCCAGAGCATGAAGTCGCAATCAGAGCGCAAGCCAAAGAGGCTGTAGCTGCGCATGAGGGCGTGCTTCTCTGCAAGCTCATTGTAAGCGTCTAGCAATTGCTGCTTGCCTTGCTGGCGTGTCTGCGCTGGCAGCAGATACCACTGCGGGTCGAGTTTGTAGAATGTGAAGCGCACGAGCTGGCGCGGCTGCTTCGGTTTTTGCCTCGCCGTCTCCGGTGCTGGCGTCGTTACAGGTTCGTTGGTCGTCGTGTCTGGTAGTGTATTGGTGGTAACCTGTTCAGGCTGTGATACCATCGTCTGTTCTGTCATGATTTTCCCTCTGCTGAAACTATTGCCTCAACCAGGCCGTCAATAGTAAACTTGCTTGCCTCGATCTGCACGGCGAGGCCAAGCTGGCGAGCGGTCTGTGAGGTAACAGGGCCGATACAAGCGATACGGAGCCGCCCATTGCGAAGGAGGAGCGACGAGTCGATAGTCGCATCATGCTCCTCACAATGAGCAAGCCATTGCATGAAATTACGTACGGTCGATGAACTGGTGAACGTTAAAATATCCAGTTGCCCGGTTTTGAGCAGGTGCAGCACGTCGCGGCCTCGCTCATCGTCGGCGCTAACGGCAAGCGTGTAATAGGCGGGAACTTCGTCTACCAGCGCGCCCGCCTGTTGCAGTTCTGTTGCCAGCACCTGTCGCGCCCCGGCGGCTCGTGCCAGTAAAATGCGCCTGCCAGCCAGCGGCTCTGCACGCTGTTGCGCATCCTCGATCAGCGCCGCCGCGACGCCTTCCGCGATGTACGCATCGGGCACGAGGGCCGCATTCAGCCCGAAACGGGCAAGGGCAGTGGCAGTGGCCGGGCCGATGCAGGCGATACGCACGCCATTTGCGCCCAACGTCTCTAGATCGAGGCCGAGCGTGCGCATGCGCTGACAGCAGATGTTCACGCCGTTGGCGCTGGTGAGAACCAGCCAGGAGTAATATGCCGCGTTTTGCGCATCGGTCGCAAACAGGCGATGCAGCGCGGCATCAAGCTGCTGCCAGTCTTCAGGGGGCGCGATGCGGATGGTCGGAAACTCAACGGAAGTCGCGCCCAGCGCTTTCAGCCGCTCGCTCAGGACGCCTGCCTGCTCTGGTGTGCGTGTCACCAGGATACGCTTGCCCTGCAAGGGCAGGTTTGTAGTGGCGGCAGTTTCAGACATGCTCTTTCTCCTGCTCCAGCATCTCTCTGTCGATAAGCGAACGGATAATTTCGTCGGCCCCTTGCGCAAGCGCCTGCTCGGCCAGCAGTGCACCCAGCCGTTCGGCCCGCTCAACGGGCGTCTCCGGTGTCCAGGTCATGCTCTGCTGAACGCGCACTTGCTGCCGCCCATCCTGACTGATGACCAGTCCGCGCAACGTTAGTATATCCCCGGCAACCTCACCATATGCCGCGACCGGCAGGTAACAGCCCGCGCCCAGACGGCGCATAAACATGCGTTCCGCGCTCGTCGTGGCCTGTTCCTCCCCGTTGATCAGGGGAGCGATCAGTGCCCGCATGGCCGATTCGTCACGTACCTCCAGCGCCAGTGCTCCCTGTCCCGGCGCGGGCATCATGGCGTCAACGGGCAGATAGAGCAGGCGGTCGGCCAGACGCTCCCGCAAGTTCATGCGGTGCAGCCCGGCGGCTGCCAGGACGATACAATCGTAATCACCTGCGTCAAGCTTGCGCAGGCGCGTGTCCACATTGCCGCGCAGGGGGAGAATGTGGGCATCAGGATACAGAGCTAACGCCTGGGCTGTGCGGCGCAGACTGCACGTGCCAATGCGCAGCGGATGAAGTGGCCGAGCAGTATAGCCGACAAGGCCGTTTCCGGCTGCCAGGGGGAGAGGCGATAGCGAGGACGCTTTCTCCTGCTGACTGCCATGCTCCGGCAAGGGAAGCATGGAGGGACTTTGGAAGACCATTACGTCCCTGACATCTTCACGTGAACCAACGGCTGTTAGATACAATCCTTCGGGCTGCGCTGTCGGCAAATCTTTCAGGCTATGCACCGCGAGGTCAATACGTCCCTCGCGCAGGGCACGCTCGATCTCCATGACGAAAACGCCGTCGCCGCCAAGCTGTGAGAGCGGCCTATCCTGGATATGATCGCCCCTGGTGTGAATCTGCTCAATGCTGATTTCTAGCGTCGGCCACTGCTGCCGCAGTTGTTCGACGACCGACCCTGTCTGGATCATCGCCAGTTTGCTGGCTCTCGTCCCTATGATTATCTTCGTTATCCGCTTCATATTTTTCTTCCAGATCAAACAAGTAACGCATCGCTTCGGCATACACGTGTCCCTGACCGGTAGCCGCAGCCTCTTTCAAACGTAGCGTCGGAGTATGTAGCAATTTATTGAGCATGCGCGTTGTCAATTCCTGGACAATGGCCGCCTCGCGTTCGGAGAGGGTGGGGGCAAGTTGCCGCATGGCGCGTGCCAGTTCCTGCTGGCGCACCTGCTCCGCCTGCTGGCGCAAATCGCTGATCGTATCCACTACGCTGAGCGAACGCAGCCAGCGCTCAAAAGCATCCACCTCCCCGGCGATGATGGCTTTCACGCGCTCGGCCTCCTGCGCGCGCAGGCGGATTCCCTCATCGACCGCGGCCTGGAGATCATCCAGATTATACAGGTGTATACCGGGCAGTGACGCCACCAGGGGGTCTACATCTCGCGGAAGGGCGATATCTATGAGCAGGAGCGCGCGACCGGGGCGCTGTGGCAGCACGCGCTGCATCAGTTCAAGCGTAATAATTGTATGAGGGGCCGTGGTGGAACTGATGACCACATCTGCTTCGGCCAGCGCCTCCTCAAGTTCGGAGAAGCTGCGATAGACGGTGCCATAGCGTTCGGCCAGTTCAATGGCGTGCTCCTTTGTGCGATTGATAATCACCAGTCGGCGGGCGCCATTGTCGCAGAGGTTGCGCGCTGCCAGTTCGCTCATCTTGCCCGAACCAACGAGCAATACGCAGGACTCGTTGAAATGGGGAAGAAGTCGTCGTGCCAGTTGTACCGCGACGTGGCTGACCGAAGCCGCGTTGCGGCTGATGCCTGTTTCGCTGCGCGCTCGCTTGCCAGTAACCAGTGCTGCTCGGAAGAGAGCAGAGGTGATGGGGCCTGCGAAACGCCCTCCCTGCGCTACCTGCAGCGCCTCCGCCACCTGTCCCTGAATCTGTGGTTCCCCTGGCACGAGCGAATACAGTCCGCTGGCAACGCCGAAAAGATGTGAAACTGCTTGCTCATCGGTGAAATAGTAGCAGGAAGCCTCCAGTTTTGTCTGTTCGACCTGCCGCTGCTCGCTTAGCACGCGCAGCAAGTGTGCCTTTGCCCGCCCTTCGTCAGCATCGGCACAAACGGCGTAGAGTTCTAGCCGGTTGCAAGTCGAAAGCAGGACGCATTCTTGCGCTATTGTGCGCGCCGCCTGGAGAAGTTGAGGTACCTGGCGAAGGGAGCAGGCGAGCTGCTCGCGCAATTCGATGGGTGCTGTGGTGTGATCAATACCAATAACAACAATACGCACATAAACCTCATCATTCTCAAATATCCCAGAAACCTACTGCTAACAGGAATACGTTTAGTAAACCTCGTAATTCTCAAAAATCTGGGAAACCTATAGAGATTTTAGCGTTTTTTCGTGAATAGTCAAGGGTCTGCAATAGGATATCCTCTAAGGTATCTACCCCATCTTTTGTCGGGTGCATACCTGATTATGGACAGATCGATGAGTAAATGCCCTGCATCTCTTTTGCCCTACTTGTCGCACTGACATGTTTGTGCTAGTATCCGCAGAGAGCATATTTGGAAGGAGCAGGAACAGGTCATGCCAGGATCAGATCAGACAGATGCAATACGGCAACAGGCGTTGCCAGAAGCGGCTCAGGGCGAGCAGACAGAGGTTTCTCCTCTGGCCCCGGAGAAGGAGCGGGAAGATCAGGGACGATTCTCCGCGCAGGTAAGCAGAGAAACCAGAAATCGTTTTGACTGGATAGCAGTCGGGTGTGTGGCGCTGGTCGCGGCCTTTTTTGCCGTTGTGTCACGTTTCAATATCCAGCCACCGAACTCGCTTACCCCCATCGCGGTACTCAGCGCCACGGGCTGTGGTTTGTTGATTACAGCCCTGCGCAAGCTGCGCACACCGAAGGGGCCGGGTTTGGCGGAAGCTGCTCTTGGCGGTTTCGTCCTTGCTCTTTTCCCATTTCTGGCTGCTATCACTGCACCCGATGTGCTCTCCGCGCTGAGCACAAATTCAGATGAGATGCATGGTTTTATGACGGCCTGGGCCTTAATTCTCGTCTTCTCAATGCTTTTCAGCGTCATCGGCGCGACGCTGGGTCACCTGGCATTTGCTCCCCTGCGCCCTTTGCCTGCAAGGCCTCAAGAGGTGGACGTTGCGCCACTGCCGGAAACAGAAGAGGATAAAACCGGCGCGACAGATGAAGAAAGCGCTGAGGATGAGGAGACGGCGAACGAAAAAACTGCTCCTACCTCCGAAGGGCCACGTTCGCTGCTCAGTTACCTGGTTGCTGTGCTCCTGCTAGGGCTGCTGCCGACCATCGCGGGCTATGTCTTCTCCGCCGCTTTCGATTTCATGCTGAAGGTCTACGGGTTTTTCCCCGGCCCCTATCCAACGCTGCGCCTGCTGAGCGGACTGCTGCCCTGGCAGATACCGGTCTCCATCGGTTTCAACGGTGCTGGCGGGCAAAGCGGGATTTACCTGGAATGGCAATACTGGCGCATTCCCCTTTTCCTGGGCAATCCAACCATGTTCGATCTGGTAGCTCTCGAACCCTATATCCTCAATGGGGCTGCGCTGGCTTTGCTATTGTTCGCGGCCTATCGCTTCATGAGCAATTCGCAGCGCGAGATCTCTGCCTCACCGACCGCATGGTCGAATTATCTTCTGTTTGAAGCCCTGCTGGGCCTGCTCATCGTCTTTCCTGCCGCGCTGTGGATTATGCGCGGACTGGAGGGGCTCTTGCAAATGCCGGGCATTGTTCTCCCCATACGTACCCTGTACCTGCTCAACCCGCTCACCTTCACTCTCGATATTATCACCGGGCCGCTTGCCTGCCTGCTCATCGCCATCTTGCTCCGTCTCTTGCTGATGAGAAATCGACACCCGGTGTGATTCCCCGTGAGGATAGGGAGTCTGTTGACGCACAATTCATAGCCTCTACCAGCTACAGGCATCGATTGTCGGGAAGATTGTGCAGGCTGAACTAGTATAAAAGTCATATCCACCGAGACAAACGGGCGGGAAACAGGCAATATTGGTGCATCTATACGTTGTACGAATAGCGATAGGTGAGTTTGAAAAGGTACAACAGGACCAATTCTAATATAAGGGTTTGAAGGTATGTTTCGCTGTCCACGTTGCAATGCTGAGCTTCCAAAGGGAGCACATTTTTGTCGATTTTGCGGATTCAATATACCAAATGCTGCGGCAGGAGTTCCACCTGTTTCAGCCGCACCGGGTAATGCGGTCGCTCCCGGTGCCCCAGGCTCCGGCCAGCCTGCTCAACCGCCGGTGGTACCACCACGCACAATACAGATAGAGAATAAGCACGTATTACCGGCATCCCAGCAAGTGCCGGGTTCGCTCTCAGGTATAGCGGGTATACCGCCGGCGGCACCACCGGTTTCAGCGCAGAATTCGCCAGCAGCGCGTCAACCATTACTTCCTGCGCCTCAGCCAGCTAAGGGAGGTATATCTGCTCCACCCACATCTCTTGCAAAACCGGCAGGGCTATCATCCAGCCTGATACGCCCGGTAGTGGTGCAACCACCAAAGCGGCCAACCGCAAATCCAAAAGCCAACACCTCTAGCGCGAATGCGCCTTCTACCCCACAGCGTAATCCGGGGGCGCCCCTGGCCGCGAAGACGCCACCCGTCTCCTTCCTGCCAGCCTTGCCGGGGCAAGCAGCGCCTGCTATTCCGACCGGTGCGCCCACGATGCAGGCAGGGCCACAAGCGCGGGTGCCGCAAGCTCCCATGCGGCCTCTGTCGCCTCGCCCTGATATTAACCAACCAGTACCTTCTTCTGCCGACCAGCAAGGATTAATGAGGCAAGAGGCAGCAGCTGCCAGTATGCCCGTTGGACGGCCACCAGTAGAGGTTGTCAAAGGGCAGCAGGGCATCATCCAGGCTGGCACGAATGGTATGCAGGGATTTGAAAGCATCGCCGCGACGAGTAAGGCTGCTGAACGCTGGCGTGAGAGCTGGCGCGTACGCCAGCATGATGAGGCAGGGCCAGCCACTTCAGTCTCGCGTGGGCAGGCCTCTGTGTCTCGACCACTGCTCGCGATGCAGCACAGTTTCGCCCGCATGCGCGCCGTCATTTTGCCGAAAAAGGAGAAAGAGGACAGGGGCAGCCTCACTTTCTGGATTTCTATCGTCCTCATGGTCTGCGTCATTGTGGGCCTGGGTGCGTATATCATCTCAACATATCTGCCTCAGAGTAAAAATCTGGCATCTCAGGTTGCACCTTCTTCCAGTACGGGACAGCCAACACTTTCCGTCGTGGGAACGCTTACGGCTGCCATTACACAGGGGCAGATTCTGCGCGTGCAGGGAAAGAATTTTGAAATTGGCGACCCCGTTATCTTTTACCTGGATACCTCTATCCCCATCAATGGTTCCAATGGGCGCCAACTAACTGTGACGGTGGGCGATCAGGGGACATTTACTGCCGCCATTCCGGTATCTACCACCTGGTCTGCCGGTACGCATATCATCGAAGCCCATGACAACCGCGACCAGCAGGACGCTTACCTGAATATCACCATTATGCTCAGCGGTACTCCTACCACTACGGGGCCGTTCGCGTTCTCATTGCAAAATCGGCCTATCACAATGCTCAGTTTTACGGGTATTGCTGGACAAGACGATCCCGCTCCGCAGCATATTACTTTGAAGAACACGACCAGCACCCCGTATTACTGGAACGCCATGGCTGTCACGAACGACAATCTGAGCTGGTTGCATATCGACGATGATCATACAGGCGGCTACATACAGGCAGATGGTAGTGGTACGCTTGGCATCGGCGTCTGGCTAACCGGGCTTACGAGTAGCAAAAAGCCGTATAGCGGCAGCATTATCTTCACACTAAACAGTGCCAGCAATCCACAGCAGCCGCAACAATCGTTGCAGTTGACATTGCCTGTAGAATTGCTGGTAAAGGATGCGCCGATCGAAATGGTGTTCAGCCCGAATCCTGTCGTGGGAACACTGGCAACGGCTGGCGCAGGCACCTGTAGCCCTGGCTCAGCGCTGACATTGATTAATCTGGGTACGAGTTTCATCACCTGGACTGTGAATATGGATGCCAACGCGCAAAATCATATCATGTTCACGTTCAATGGCAAAGCAAGCTCAAGCCTGCAAGGTCAGCTTGCACCAGGAGCAGCAGTGACACTGCCGCTGACATGCAACGGTGTACAGACCAACCAGGTCTATGGTATGACCATCAGCGGCAATGGCGCGCAATACAGGGACTCTGTGAGTATCCAGTCACCCTGACTGATGAAAGGGCAACCGGGCAGCTCATTGCCTGAAGGGAGGAAGCGAAATTATGACCGATCCACGTTTTCTCGTTACTTTTGGTTTCGTCTTCCTCCTGCTGGGCATCTATAACGTCTTTACAGGCTATAAGAGGCTGCGCAAGGCACGGGAGCAGGGTATCCCACTTCGCTGGTACAGGCAGACCTTCTTGCTGATTGGCCTCGAATATATCCTGCTCTCATGTGTGTTCCTGATGAGAATCGGGGTTATGAATCGGTGGATTCCTCAAAGCCTGAACGTCCTTATCATCCCATTCTATATCGTCGTGCTCGTCCCTTCAGCCGTACTCGCTGGTTTTATCGTGCGCCAGGGAATCGCCAGTCTGCGACAAGACCGTCAGCGGTCAGCGCAACCCACCCGTGTTGTCAGCCAGCGTGCCACAAACGTCGATGGGGATGAGATGAGCCAGCAGCGTCAAGTCCAGGCGACCCGTCAACAACGCCGCGAACGGCGTCAGAAAGCGGCAGCCGCTCGTCGTCGCCGGGCAGGAAGAGCCTGAACTCACAATCCCTCTAATACCATCTGTATCTCATCTATTCCCTGCTGTGCCGCGAAATGGCCGGTCAACTGCACAATGCGAGCGGTGGCGTTGTTCCCGCTGCCTGTTGGGGCGGCGCTGTCGATGAGGGTAATCGCATCATACAATTGTAGGGCGGGATTGAGGGGAACGGAGACAGTATGGATCACCTGCGTGCGGGTTTCTTGCATCAGCAGGAATGAGGCTTTCTGCGCGCACTGGGCTGTGCTCGTCAGCTTCTGATCTACATGGTGCAGCAGCCGCTCCACGCCGACGAGATGCAGGTTCGCATCATCATAGGCTTCCGCCTCTGTCAGCGCTCCTACGTTACCGCCAGCGGGAGGTTTGCCACTGACGATAATGTGGTTGGCGCGGGCATCGCTGCTGCCAAAGCTGACCAGCTCGATCTCCGGTTGATAGCTCCACACTGCTGTATCGCCAGTGGAGAGTTCGCGAAATTGCAGCACCTCATTCTGGTCAAGGAAGTACACCACCCCGTATGTCTCACAGAGTTCGTCCAGCGCGTGTCGGTAGCTCTGCCCGGCTTGCAGCACAAAACCCGGTATGACCTGGCTCATCTGCGCCGTTGTCGGCAGAGAAAGGTTGAACAGGCCTGCCCGTGCGCATATCTCCGCCACCAGGTAGCTCAGGGTCTGGTTCAGGTAGGAGTTCTGGTAGCGGGAGATCAGGTCAAGGTTGCGTGTGATGTCCAGCCCCACCAGCAGCAGATGGTTCTCCTGTGGGGAGCGTACAAAATGGACCTGCTCCAGGTGGTACGTGCCAACTTTCACCACATGCGCTGTTGTCGGCGTTCCCGTTTTGTAGCCTTCGCTCAGCACGAGCGAGGCATTGGGGCCAATGGGCTGGTACGAGCTGCCCGTCGTAACAAGGCTGTTATAGACGCCCTTCGCGTTGTCGATCAGCGCTTCGAGGCGGGCGGGTTTGCCCGGCTGCTCGTGGCGCTGGTAGGAGAGAACGGCAGCGGAGATATCCAGGTACTGCGCGGAATCGCTGTTCTGAAAGGCGGGCGCGCTATAGACCGCCGCCGGTGAAGCCACGTAATAGCGCGGCCCTGCGCTGCCGCTGTTGGGTGTGGTGAGCTTGAAGGCGACGGCGCCACAGGTGCAACTCATGTCAGGCAAGATCATTCCATTCGACCAGTGCACCAGGTCGGCGGATTGGCGCAGGCGCGGATAGCTATAGACAGTTCCGGTGAGCGCGCCAGTGTCGGATTCTACGCAGACGAGAGTATAGATGCCATCGGCGAAAGAGAGGCGCGGCATCGCGCGTCCGATAGCCGTGCTGGTGGCGGGCGCGATAATTGGCCCGGCGTTCCAGTTGCTGGCTGTGTTATCCAGTGTGACGCTGTAGAGTGTGAAGCCATCTGAATAGACAACCGTCCAGCCGCTGCCTGTCCATGTCGCGGCCATACCAGCGCCCGAAGAGATGGGAGCCATCGGCCACGTGTTGAGCGCCGACCACGAGCCGCTGTACTGGCTAAAGCCTATCGCCTCGCCCCCCACCACGTCATAGAGAAAAAACACGTCGTTAGTCCCTGCCGAGGCGATGCCCTTCGTAAGCGCGCTCGAAGGCGGCGCGAGCACCGTTACCGGCCCGCTCCAACTCACACCGTTATTGGTCGAGGTCCAGACCCACATGTCATTGCCGCCCGTGCCGCGCTGGGCAAAGGCGCGCAGCACGCCACTATTATTAGAAAGCGCGCAGCCGCCATCCTGAAACATATTACTTGCCGCGCCCGGCAGTGTTGTCCACATGCTCCACTGCGACGCCTGTGAAGGGTCGGTGATGCGCTGGAACTGGAACGACTGCCCAAAGGCACTGCTCCCGCGAGTGAGCTGCACGCGCACGATAGCGTTATCTGCCGCGATACACGCATCATTCCATGCCTCAGCCGCGTCGGGACTCTGGTAGAGGGCATAATGCTGCACATGATCTTCAATTGTCAGCGTAATAGCCGGTCTGCGCGTCACGCTATTCACCGCCTCCGTAAGCGGCCCATCCAGTACACGAACCATGCGAGGAACCTTTCTGTTGAGGAAGTTGAGAGAGGAGCAAAACACAGAGGAGAATCAAGGCAAGCGATCTGAAACGGCGATTGCTTGCTTATAGTATAGATGGGAAATGGGGAAATTTCAAGGGCTGGAGAACTTATTCCTAAATGTCTTTCATGATACTTTATTCGTTTTCCTCATCAATAAGGGTGAGGAGATCAGTTATTGGGACTTTAAGAGCCTTTGCAATTTTTCCAGGTGTTGTTATGTAAACATCATCTACTTCATCAGTCCATACGGCAAAGAAGAGCTTGTGAGGGCAAAAGTCATTCAGGCTCCAGGTCATTTATGAGGCGAGGAACTGCGTCCCCTTCATAACAGTCCTTGTGAAGGGGACGCAGTTCAGATGCTTATACTCTCTGCACTGCCTCCTGTTTGCTTGTCTCCTGCTCTTCGATGGCTGGTGACTTCGGAGTGTCATTGCCATCTCTGCCGCCCTCGATCATGACGTAGAGGGTTGGGACGAGCAGGAGGGTTAGGATTGTTGAGGTAGTCAGGCCGCCGATGACGGTGATTGCCAGGGGTGCGCCGATGAAGATGCTGTCCTTGCTCAGGCCGAGGGCCATCGGGATCAGGGCCAGGATTGTGGCTACTGCTGTCATCAGGATGGGGCGCAGGCGGCGGCTGCCACCTTCGATGACGGCTGTGCGGGCGTCAAGGCCCTTTGCCCGATACTGGCGTATCAGGTCGAGCAAGACAATCGCGTTCGTGACCACGATGCCAACCAGCATCAGCAGGCCGATGAGCGAGGGAACACCAAGCTGTGTGTGGGTGATCAGCATCAGCAGCAGCGAGCCGGTGGCGGCGAAGGGCAGCGAGACCAGCAGGATGAGCGGCTGCACCAGGCTGCGGAACGTTGCCACCATGACAAGGTAGACCAGCAGGATGGCTATCAGCAGGGCTAAGCCGAGGCTGCTGAACGCCTGTGCCTGGCTCTGGCCCACGCCGCTTGTCGAAACGGTCACACCAGCAGGCAGGTGGAGGGCATCGATCTGCTTCTGGATATCCCTGTTCACGCTGCCGGTGTTGTTGGTTGTGGCTGTGGCGCTGACTGTGGCCGAGCGCTGACCGGCAATGTGGGTGATCTGCGTCGGACCAAGCGTCTGTGTCACCGTTGCCACGTCGCCCAGCTTGACAGTGCCGGTGGCCGTGGGCAGGAGCAGATTCTGCATGCCGGTCACCGTCGTTGCGGGCGTTCCCAGTTGCAGGGTCACGTTCTCCTGCTGGCCGTTGAACGTGACCGTCGTGACCGTCGTGCCGGTGTAGACCTCGCGCAGGAGTTGCCCAACCTGGGCGGGAGTCAGGCCATGAGCCATAGCCTTTGCCGGGTCAACGGAGACGTTGATCAGTGGTGAGGCGGCTGCCAGATTGCTGCTGATATTCGTAATATCGGGAACTTTAGAGAACGCGCCAAGCACCTGCTGCGTGGCTTGCGTGAGCGTCGCCAGGTCGGGGGCCTGGATATTCACAGCGACATTGGAGCTATCGAAGCCGCCGCCCGAGCTGGTCGAAAGCTGGAGCTTGCCCACATTGGTCAGCCCATTCAAGCGATTCTGCAGGTCGTTCTGGAAAGCGGTCTGATCGGCGTTGGGGTTGGTGGTAATCGAGAAGGAGGCGCTATTCGTGCCACCGCTGCCCCCGCTGAACGCCGCGAGCGCGCCCCCGCCTGAGCCGACTGTCACCTGGTAATACTCGATTTGAGACATACCGCTCAGCACCTGCTCAACGCGCTGCGCTGCATTGTTGGTTACATCCAGGCTCGTACCCACAGGCAGCGTCTGGCTGATCGAATAGGTGTTTTGTTGCGACGCACTGAAGAAGTTCGTACCCAGGCGCGGGATGATGCCGAGCGAACCGGCAAAGAGCAGGAAGGCCACAAGCAGCGAGATCGCTCTGTGAGCAGTGACCCAGCGCACCATTGGGATATAGCCACGCTGCAAGATGGTCATTTTTTCCGGCTGGTGCTGTGTCGCAGCCCCTGTCTGTGTCTTAGGACCTTTCAAGAACCAGTAGGCCAGGACCGGAATGACCGTCAGGGCCACCAGCAGCGAAGCCAGGAGGGCAACGACGACGGTGATGGCAAATGGCCCGAAGACCTCACCGACCAGGCCGCCCACAAAGGCAATCGGCAGGAAGACAGAAACCGTCGTTATCGTAGATGCCGTGACCGCGCCAGCCACTTCGCGCACTGCTCTGGGAATAGCAACGCTTTTCTCTTCGCCGCTGCCAAGGTGGCGATAGATGTTCTCCAGCACCACAATCGAGTCATCAACGACACGTCCGATGGCGACGGTCAGGCCGCCCAGCGTGAAGAGATTGAGGGTCAGATTACCCGTCCAGAGCGCAATGAGCGCGATGACCACCGAAAGCGGGATCGAAATTGCTGTGACCAGGGTCGAGCGAACCGAGAAGAGAAAAAGGAGGATGATCACGATGGCAAATCCGGCCCCGAGCAGCCCCTCACGTACCAGACCGCTGACCGCGCTCGTAATCGAGGGAGCCTGATCGGAAACCACGATGATTTTCGCGCCGTTGCCCAGTTGGTTTTGCAGGGAAGTAATGTCGTTGTTTACCGCCTGCGAGATCGAGACAGTGTTGCCATCTGAAGTCTTCGTGATCGAGATGCCCAGGCTGGGTTTGCCGTTCGTGCGCGTCAGCGTCGTCGAGGGGGCGAGAGTCTGCTGCACCGTCGCCACGTCGCTCAGTTTGATCGGCGTGCTCGTGGTCTGACACGCGGCGCTGGGAAGCTGAGTGGGAAACTGGCGACTGCCGCTTCCCAGACCGTTGAAGCTGCCAGTACCAGTACTGGTTTGCGGACAGTTCGAGCTAACCTTCGCGCCGACGACGAGGTTTTGTAGATCGCTGAGCGAAGAGAGCGTATTGCCGGTCACAATCGAGTATGTCTGGCCGTTGTTGGTAAGCTGGCCTGCGGGTAGCGTCACATTGCTGGCCTGCAAAACGCTTTGTACCGTCGTGACGCTCAGGCCATCCGCCTGCAATTTATTGAGATCGAGATCGATGGTGACCACCGGGTTGCGCACGCCAGTGACACTCACCTGCGCCACGCCGTTAATGCCACTGAGCAAGGGTACGACCTTGTTCGTGAGATCAGTAGCCAGGTTCGCCAGGTTCTCGTTGGAGGTGACAGCGAGCCGGATAATGGGCTGGTCGTTGATATTGAAGGTCTGTACCTGCGGGGTCACACCCGAAGGCAGACTGGCCTGGACGCGGCTGATCTGTTGGGAGATCTGCTGGCTGGCCTGGTTGATATCGGTGCCGAAGTTGTATTCAACAATAATCTCCGAGTAGCCCGAGTTCGAATAAGAGGTTATTGACTGAATATTCTGCATCCCCTGCATGCTCTGTTCCAGGGGGTCGGTGACGTTCTGTTCGATGACCGAGGGTGAGGCACCGGGATAGGCTGCCGTCACCGTCACGGCTGGAAATTCCAGCGAGGGGTAGAGTTCCTGCTTGAGCGATGGGATAACCAGCGCTCCAATAATCAGGATCGCGATTGCTGCCAGAGCGATAAGGCTGCGATTAGCCAGGCTTAGCCTGGAAAGAAACGACATAGCATACTCCGTATCCTGGTGGAGTGGAGAGGCAGCCTGTTAGTGTCTTTCCCCTGAATGGTGGCGCATCCGTGTTCGGCTTGCGTCTTCCACTCCCACATTATTTCTTGTTTCAACGCGGACTTACTGTTGTACCAGACTTGCGTAAAGACTGTAAGTAGCTTACCATTGACAGGTGGGAAATGTCTTCAGGGGAATCCCTGATGCTCCCTCAAGAAAAATGTTTTACACTCTTAGAGATCGGTTCCCGTCAGATATTCCGCAGAACAGACGACAGCAGGCGGCGTTCAGAGCGGAGGATGTGATGAAGGGAAGAGAGAGGTTATGTCATATACAACACTTGCGGCACAAAAGTATCATCTGCGCGGCTCCCTGAGTCGGCGCTGGACGATGGTAATAGTGGGTTTGCTCGTGCAGTTATTCGTACTGGTGGCGGTGTTGAGCGGGATAAACCAGCCACAAACGCCGGATGTCAGCCTGACCCCGGTCGCAGGGCATCCCGGTCTCTGCCGGGTTGTCGCGGTGCGGCCCTTCAGTGAGTCCTGGATACATGGCATCCAGGTGGGGATGCAGGTCAGAGTTCGTGTGGCGGATTCAGGACAGGCAGGTAACTGCACCGTCACGACTCAGCACATTCAACTTGAGGTGGTAGGCTTTCCCGCTCACCCGATCAGCGTAGACATCCAGTCATCGTCCACAGACTTCATCTGGATTGCAACGAATCTGCTCCTGGCCCTCATTTTCAGTGTCACGGGGATCGCTATTTACTTGCGCGCGCAGAATCGCCCCACGGCGCGGGTCACGTATGCGCTGTTCTACTGTATTGCATTGACGCTCTGTCTCTTCAATTCACACAGTACGAGTGTGCTCTGGATCAATCTGCTTGCCTTCCTGCTCTCGCTGCTGATACGCGGCCTGGCCGCTACCTTTGTCTGTCTCTTTCCGTACGCCTCACAGGCACGGAATGTGCATAAGAAAGTGCGTCTGCTGCCATATCTCCCCCTGCTTGTCGGCGTCATTCTGGCACTTGTCAGTTTGCCCATGCCTCTCGCCGCGCCCCCGCTTGGCCTGGCCTTTACCATCATCAGCTTCGCGTATTCTCTAGCCTGTATACTGGTTGTCATCAGCATCATGGCCTGGGGATTGCGTCATCTGAGCTGGCAGGAGCGCTGGTTTGTGCGCATGGTTGTCATCGGCATTCTCTTCCTGCTTCTTCCGCGTATCCTCGATCTGAATGTCGTCGATCAAGAGAAGATCATCCAGGTGAGCTTGCTCCGGCTGATTGCTATTCCGCTGGCTGTGTTGCCAATTGCCTGCAATTACGCCCTTTTCCGCACACAACTACTGGGAACGACGAGTATGCTGAGCCGACAGGCCATGCGCATCCTCCTGTGGGTCTTGCTTGCCAGTGTGTTTGTCTTCTCCGCCATCATAGGGTTGCGCTTTATCAGTACGCTTGGTGTCTCGTCGGATACGCTGGATTATATCTATGCTGGCCTGCTGGTGGTGAGCCTTGCTCTCTTCCCGCTGGTCTGGAGCAAGGTACGCGATGTGGGCGACCAGGTTTTCTACGGGGATTTCTATCGCTACAACCAGTCCTTGCGGGACTTGAGCGCGGCTCTGACGCGCCTGCAGGGCATAGAGCAGATCAGCGCGTTTATGCTTCCTCGCCTTGCCGCCCTCTTGAACGCGACGGAAACCGCTCTGCTCCTGCGCACACTGCCATCGCCACTTTCCAGCGGGCAACAGCGCAAGGAGGAGATGCTGAACTGGCGGCTCTATCGCCATAGAGAGACACGAAGCGCGTGGGCCAGCCGACCCGGAGAGCAGTATTCAGACGAGCGGCTGGTCAGGGTTGCCGATCTTGCTCTGACTCACCTGGATCAGCGCGCAACCGGACCGATTGTGCTCGATGGGATGCTCCTGCTGCCGCTCTATGATGGCAATAGATGCAGCGGCTTCCTCTGCCTGGGTCCGAAGTTCAGCCTTGAACCATACAGCAAGCAGGACGGGAGTTTTCTGAGTACGCTGGCCTCGCAGCTTTCGGTTCTGGAGGTCAACAGCCGCTATCTTGAGCAGGCGCAGTCCGATGCCCAGCAGTTGGCCGCGCTCTATCATCGCGTTGTCTCGGCTCAGGAAGAGGAGCGCCGCCACCTGGCGCTGGAACTGCATGACGAAGCCCTGCAACAGGCCATGCTGCTGGTCAGGCAGCTCTCGGATGCCGGAACGATGGAGGAAGTGGCCGAGGTCATGCCTCTGGCGCGCTCCGTGGAGGTCAGCCTGCGACGTACCTGTCTGCAACTGCGCCCCCCATTGTTGAACGAACTGGGTCTGGAAGAGGCTTTTCACTGGCTGGCGCGCCAGACCGAGGAGCACAGCGATAGCCCGCTCCAGATCGAGGTACATTGCCACGGCCTGTGGGAGCCTCGACCGTCGGCCAATGTCGAACTGGCGCTCTACCGCGTCGGACAGGAGGCGCTCTCGAACATCTCCAAGTACGCGGGAGCCAGCCGGGCAGTCATCCGTCTCAGGCGTCGGCTGGATGGTACAATCTCCCTCCTGATTGCCGACAATGGGCGTGGTTTCCAGCCAGAGCAGCGACAGGCCGAGAGTCTGGGTCTGGTTGGCATGCACGAACGCATGGTAGCTATTGGTGGCACGCTGCAACTCCGCAGCAGACCAGGGCGAGGTGTGATCATTCGAGCAATCTCCTCCAGTGAGAAATCCAGCGCCCCCGTGTCTCTCTATGATGTGCTACAGCAGCAGAAAATGCCGTATCCGTTCACGCGAGAGGCGGTTTTATCGTGAGTCAGAATGAGGGACTGCTGCGACCGCAGCCGATTACCATTATCCTGGTGGATGACCATACAATGATGCGCGAGGGGACGCGACGCTTGCTGGAAGAAGACCCTGACCTCAAAGTCATCGGCGAGGCGCAGGATGGAGACGAGGCGCTGCCCCTCTGCCGCAGCCTGAAGCCGTGCGTGGTCGTGCTGGATATCGCTATGAAACATGTCAATGGCTTTGCTCTTGCGCGCTCGCTCCTGCAGGATACTGATGGAAGCGACAGGCCGGGTATCCTGGTCCTGACCGCTTATGACCAGATCGCTTACGTCAATGCGATGATGCGGCTGGGCGTCAAAGGCTACTGGCTCAAGAGTGCGCGTGGCAGCGAGATTCGCCAGGCTGTCCACGAGGTCGCCGAGGGCCGGTGCAGCCTCTCACCAGAAGTGCGCCGCATGTTGCTCGATAACGAGAGCCACGCTCTTGCCAGCGCCGAACCACTGACCTCGCGCGAACTGGAGGTGCTGCGCCTGGTTGTGCGGGGCGCACGCAACAGCGAAATCGGCCAGCGCCTCTCCATCTCGGTCAAAACCGTCGAGACCCACCTGACCAGCATCTATGGAAAGCTGGGTGTGCAATCCCGCGCCGAAGCCATTGCCCTGGCGCAGAAACAGGGCCTCTTGCTCACAGAAGGGTAAAACAAGAAAAGGTCTTCATTGCACCCCATCTGGATCAGCCATTGCGTTCCGTGCCACGGAGCCACGACGCGCAAGTATAATGAATGTCGTGAGCGCCGCAATGCCCAGCACAGCGATGACCAGCGCCATAGGTAGAGCGGTTGCTGTGCCACCGATGCCAACGAGCGGGGCGACGGAGGCTCCGATGGCGAATTGCAGAGTGCCGAGCAGGGCGGAGGCGCTGCCTGCGGTGCGGGGATGGTCGGCCAGCGCCAGAGCGGTAGCGTTGGGCAGAACCATGCCCTGACTGGCAACCACGACAAACAGGGCTGGCAGGATAGCGATTAGCCCGATGTGAGCGATGACTACCACGAGCAGAGCCGTTCCACCTATGGCAACCGTTGTTAACGCTCCTGTTAATAATGTTCGTGGCGAGACGCGCCCGACCAGCCGCCCGCTGACCTGTCCCATAATGCCGATACCGAGCGCGTTGGTGCCGAAGATGAGGCTGAACGCCTGAGGTGAGAGGCCGTAGATATCCTGGATGACGAAGGGCGAGCCGGAGATATAGGAGAACATGGCCGCGAAAGACAGGCCGCAGGAGAGCGCGTAGCCGACAAAGAGGCGGTCTGTCAGCAAGCGGCGAAAGATGATGAGGGTGGCGCGCAATTCTCCACTTTGTCGCTGTTCTGATGGAAGAGACTCACCCAGACCGAAAGTGGCTGCCAGGAACATCAAGGTGACCAGGATGGCAAGGATGATGAAGACGCCGCGCCAGGAGGTGAAGCGCAGGAGCAGGCCGCCGATAAGCGGGGCTGCGATGGGGGCAATGCCGCTGACCAGCATCAGTGTTGAGAAGAAGCGCGCAGCGGCAATCCCACTGTACTTATCGCGCACGATAGCGCGAGCAATCACAATTCCAGCAGCGCCAGCCGTTCCCTGTACCAGTCGCAGCGCAATCAGTCCATAGATCGAAGGTGTGACGGCGCAGAGGAGTGAGGCCAGGATGTAGGCAACCAGACCGATTAGCAAGGGACGACGCCTGCCCAGAGTGTCGCTGAGCGGCCCGGCGATGATCTGCCCAAGCGCCAGACCGAGCAGGCAGGTGCTCAACGTCAGTTGTGCCGCTGATGCGCTCGCGCTCAAATCTCGACTCAGCGATGGAAGCGAGGGCAGGTACATATCGATCGATAGTGGCCCGAACGCCGATAGAGATCCCAGAATCAGTACCATTTGCACGCGCCGCCAGCGGCTCAAAGGCGGGGTCTGTTGCGCGGCTTGCTCGCCTGATGAGGCTGGAAGGGGCGAAATTTCATCCATGCCTGCTTCTCTCCTCTTCTCTCTTGCTTTCTAATCAATGTGTTCAGCCATTCGAGGGAGCTTTATTGTGCAAGTTTGAGGACGCGCCCGGCATTCAGGTGGCTGATTTTCTCCTTATCGAACGGGCTAATGGGGGCGTTCTCCAGGAACTTTCGTCCCCGTTCGCTACTGCTGTAGGGATAGTCGACCGAAAAGATGATACGGTCGGCCCCCAGCGTCTGCAAGGCGAGCAGGAGCGGCGGTTCGCTGAAGAAGCCGCTGGTCGTGATGTAGAAATTTTGCAAGAGATAGTCAGGCACGGGACGCTGCAAATTCTTCGCCGCTGATGTGAGGGTGTTATTGATGCGATCGAGCATAAACGGGATCATCTCGCCCATGTGTCCGATGATGATTTGCAATCCAGGCAGGCGGTCGAAGACGCCGGAGAGGATGAGCCGCAGTGCGTGAATGGCCGTTTCATTATGCCAGCCCCACCCGCTCGTCGCCAGGACATAATTCACTGCCGGATCGAAGCCGGAATAGTAGGCTTCTCGTACAGAGGCAGGTGGTACTCCGGGGTGAATATAGATCGGCACATCGAGCGCGGCAGCACGTTCCAGGATCGGCAGGAAGGCGGGATCATCCAGAAAACGACCGTTGATTGTACCGCCAATCATGGTTCCCTTTATGCCGGGCAAATGCACGGCCCGCTCCAGTTCATCGGCGGCAACTTCGGGACTGGTTACCGGTAAAGTGGCAAAGCCCGCGAACCGTGTGGGGTGAGCGGCGATGGCAGCAGCCAGTTGATCGTTTGCCTGCCGCGCTAACCTTGCGACCTCATCAGCAGGTAAGGAAGCCATATCTATCGTATTATGCGAGATGACCTGCAGATCGATGCCGCCCGCATCCATCTCCTTCAAACGTATTTCGCCAAGATCGGCGAGTTTTGCCTGTATTTCACTGGACCATGTCATGTTGCCCACGTGATCCGCAGCGTTTCTTTGCATCGCCTCTCGGAATCCATCGGCCAGGAAGTGTTCTTCGATTGCTATAGTACGCACAAGTAATCCTTTCACTAAGATTTTGTTTGTAGTACTGCCCATTATACTATAGCCAGCAGCCTCACTGTGCTTTGTCGGCCTCCTGCTCCTTTGACTCCGAAGTTTGTGCTGATTGCCCTCTGGCTGCTCGTGGAATGGGTTCGCGACCGAAAGGCTGGCTGGGGCGTGGTCCGGCCTTGATAGTTGGGATAGGCCGTGTAATCGCTTCACCTACGGGCAGGCGAAGCTCCTCTCCGTGATGGAATATCTTGAGTGGTGAACCGTCGAGCACATGATACGTCGCTTCCTGCGCTCTCACCTCGACACGCAGGCGGCTGTGACGGAACAGGATGTGGAAGGCGAGCCGTTTCAGCACTTTGGGCAGGCGTGGCGCGAAGGAAAGCTCTCCTTGTTGCATGCGCATGCCGCCGAATCCGCCCACCAGTGCCGTCCAGGCCCCGGCGAGAGATGCCATGTGCACCCCGTCGCGCACATTGTGCTCCAGGTCATGCAAGTCCATAAACGCTGCTTCGGCCAGGTAGTCGTAGGCCAGATCCAACTGGCCCACCTCGGCGGCTATCACGGCCTGGCTATTTGCCGACAGGGAGGAATCACGCACAGTCAGCGGTTCGTAGTAGGCGAAGTTGCGTACTTTCTGTTCAAGAGTGAACTTGTTACTGAATAGCTGCATCGCGAGGACGAGGTCTGCCTGCTTGATAACCTGCTTGCGATAGAGGTCAAAGTATGGGAAGTGCAGGAGCAGGGGATACTCATCTTGCCGGGTATGAGCAAAGTCCCACACCGCGTGTTCGGTGAAACCCTCGTCCTGTGGAGTTACGCCAAGCCGCTCGTCATAGGGAAAGTGCATCTTCTCCGCTGCCTCACGCCAGCTTGCTATTTCATCGGCGTCCACACCAAGCGCCTGTGCCTGCTCTGGATAGCGCTCGGCGGCATTTGCTGCTGCATACATATTGTGCTGGGCCATGAGATTGGTGTAGACATTGTTGTCGTGGATGGCACTGTATTCATCGGGACCGGTGACGCCGTCGATGCGGAACTGGTTGGTAGCGATATTGAGGTAGCCGAGGGAACGCCACAGCCGTGCAGTCTCGACGAGCAGTTCGAGGCCAACCTCCTTCTCGAACTCGACGTCACCCGTCGCTTCGACATACTGTGTGACTGCATAAGCGATATCTCCGTTGACATGGAAGGCAGCAGTACCGGCAGGCCAGTAGCCCGAACTTTCCGCTCCTCGGATGGTGCGCCAGGGAAAGGCTGCTCCACGCAGGCCAAGCTGGCGGGCGCGTTCCTTCGCCTGCGGCAAAATCAATTGTCGCCAGCGCAGAGCGTCAGCGGTGGCGCGTGGGTCGGTCATTGTCAGCACCGGTAGGACGAAGATCTCTGTGTCCCAGAAGGCGTGTCCATCGTAGCCCGGGCCTGTCAGCCCTTTGGCAGGAATAGGACGACCTTCCGCCCGCGCGCCCGCTTGCAGAACATGGAAGAGGGCAAAGCGCACTGCCTGCTGTATCTCCGGGTCACCTTCAAGCTCGACAACCGCGTGAGACCAGAAGTTGTCCAGGTAGCTCCGCTGTTCGGCGAGCAATCCCTCCCAGCCAGTCATACGGGCAGCAGAGAGCGCGGCCATGACCTGATCGTGGATAGCGGGGCGCGAGCGCAGACTCGACCAGCCATATGCGATGAATTTGACGATTCGCAACTTCTCACCTGGCTTCAGCCTTGCGGTGATGGAGACGCGCACGACATCGGGGAGACCCTCGGCTTCGACAACCATTCCGGGCGGTCCCTCGATCTGGTGATCCATGGCCGCACCGACAAACAGGTGGCTCACTCTGGTGTGATGGACGAGAAGCCCGCGAGTACCCACTGCCTGGTGTTCTTCGCTCTCAAGCGGGGCTTCAAGGGCAGCCCCTACTCTGGGGTCCTGACTCTGGGGTGGGAGCGCCTCGTTGGCGATCAATTCCGACTGGACAACGACACGTATCGGAGCGTCGACCGGCTCGACCTCGTAGCAAATGGCCGCGATGGCCCTCTGGGTGAATGAGACCATGCGTGTCGACGAGACTTTGATGGTGCGCCCGGTTGGGGCTCTCCAGCGCACCTTGCGACGCAGCACCCCGTTGCGCAGGTCGAGTTCTCGCTCATGTTCCTCCAGTTTCCCATAGCGAACATCGAAAGGTTCGTCGTCAACAAGCAGGCGGATAATTTTGCCATCGGTGACGTTGATGACTGTCTGTCCGGAATCAGGGTAGGCATATCCTCCTTCTGCGTAGGGCAGAGGGCGCAGTTCGTAAACGGAGTTCAGGTAGGTGCCGGGAAGGCCATGCGGCTCCCCCTCGTCGAGGTTGCCTCGTAGCCCGATATGTCCGTTGGAAAGGGTGAAAATGGACTCGCTCTGCGCCAGCGTATCAAGGTTGAAACTGGTCTCGCGGACGCTCCATTCTTCCGTTGGGTATTCAGATTGTTCAATCATAGCACTTCTCTCACTTCATTCTGAGCAGATAGAATATCAAGGTGCGTAACCACGCTACAGCCTGGTGCCTGTATATTTGACCTTTTCGGTTTTGATGACATACTTCCTCCGGGGAGAAGCCGGAAGGAAAGAGCAGGAACTTGATTCTCTCCGCCCTCCCGTCAGAGACGGAAGCAACTAGAGCACAACATCGGCAATGGAATTGAGTATCCAGGCAGGGCGATAGGGAAAACGTTCCGCCTGCTCGCGTGAGGTCATGCCGGTGAGCACCAGGATAGTTTTCAGACCGCTCTCGATTCCCGCCACGATATCGGTATTCATGGAATCGCCGATAATCGCCGAATCCTCGGAATGGGCGTTCAAGGTACGCAGCGCCATGCGCATCATCAGCGGATTCGGTTTGCCGATGAAGTAGGGCTTGACGTTCGTGACCGAATTGATCAATGCTGCCACGGCCCCTGTTGCCGGGACGATGCCGCCTTCGCCCGGTCCCATCACGTCAGGATTGGTGGCAATGAAGCGCGCCCCGGCCATGACGAGGCGAATGGCGCTGGTGATGCGCGCAAAGCTATACGTCGTTGTCTCGCCCAGAACTACATATTCCGGCTCCTGATCGGTCAGAATGTAGCCGATATCGTGCAGAGCCGTCGTCAATCCAGACTCTCCGATGGCGAAAGCGGTGCCACAGGGTCGCTGTGAATTGAGGAACTGGGCAGTTGCCAGGGCAGAGGTGAATATGGCCTCAGACGGAACTTCCAGCCCCATGCGATGCAGCCGCAGTTGCAAATCACGCGGCGTGTATTGCGAGTTATTGGTGAAAATCAAGAAAGGTATCCCCATGTCGCGCAGGCGATGAATAAATTCTGCTGCCCCAGGAATCAGGGTATCGCCGCGCACAATTACTCCATCCATGTCGATCAAATAATTCTTAACACCTTCCAAATGCCATGCTCCTGTTTCAAAATAGCTATTGTCTCTGATCTGTCCCGGGTCTCTTATGTTCTCTTTGCTAATAGAAGTGTAGCACATCGGGAATATTATCGACCAATTACTCTATCCTTGCTTGAAAGCATGTTGCGGCAGTCGTAGCAGGGAGCGCTATGCTATTATGAAGGCAACGGGTTATCAACGATATTTCATATAGCTATAACATACAGCTTATTGTATTCTTTTACAAGGAGGGGCAATGTCACAAACTCGGAATGGGCGGTGTCCTATATACGTCATGCATGATTGAACAAAGCAAAGATTTGAAATAAAGGGGTTTCAGGCGTGATGAAGGGAAGAATGGACATGTCTTCGGATATAAGGAGCAAGTCTATCGTCACCGCAAGTGAGGAAGAGCCGTTCGAGGCTGTATTTAAGCGCTATTATCCACTGGTCTACCAGCTCGCCTATCGTTGTGTGGGGCAGAGAGACGAGGCGGATGATATCGCTCAAGAAGTGTTTTTACGCTTCTATCGCACACCGCCTCGCGCTACGGTCGAGGGAGAACGACGGGCATGGCTTTGCCGCGTCGCCACCAATCTCGGTCTGAATGCTATGCGTGCCAGGCAGCGCCGTGTGACTTACGAGGGAGAAGCCAGCAACGTGCCAGTCCCGGAAGAGGCGGCACAGCTTAATCCTGAACAGCAGGTAATCGCCCGCGAACAGGCAGAGTTGGTACGCACTATTTTAGCTGAGCTTCCTGAACGGCAGCAAGCATACATTGTACTGCGCAGCGCCGGTTTGAGTTACGCGGAGATCGCACAGGTAACAGGCGTCGCACCGGCATCTGTCGGCTCTTTACTGGCACGTGCTGAACGTGAATTTCGGAGGAGATATCATGAACGAACTACAGCCACAAAAGCAGAATGATGCGTGTCTGGATAGAGGCTTACTGGTAAGCCTGCGTGATGGCGAATTGAGCGCCGGGGAGCGTGCGCAGGCCGAGACTCATCTGGCAAGCTGCCCTTATTGCAGTGCCGATGAACGCAGCATGCGCACGGCCAGCAAAGAAGTCTACGCTTTGCTGGCTTTCCTGGAACCGTCTCCTGCCGAGGTACCGGATACAACCCTTGCGTTCTCAGCCTTACAGAGCAAACTAGCTGAAGATGGAGAAGAAAGACACGCAGTCAGAGCATCTTCCGCACAAAGTAAAATTCGTTCCGTGCAGAGCGGAAAGCCTGGGCGCCGCAGTCCCTGGTGGATTGCCGTTGCTGCCGTCGTGGTACTGGCTCTGGTGCTGCTGCCAAATGCGGGAGCGCTGGCCAGTGAGTTTCTCGCGTTGTTCAGCGTGCGACAATTCCAACCCGTCTCTATCAACCCACAGAGCTTCCGTAATGGCATCGGCGAGGATCTGCAAAACTTCGGGGATATCAACATCCAATCAGGTAACCTCAACAGCATCCAGCACCCGAATCAGAAGCAGATGGAACAGGACCTGGGTTTCAAACTCCTGTTGCCTGCTCAACTGCCGCCGGGCGTGGGCCACGCGGTGCAGTTCACGCTGATTGAGAGTGCAAGCGGAACCTTCACCTTTAGCGCGGCCCAGACACGAGCCTACCTGAAAAAAACAGGGCAGGGGAACATCGCTGTCCCGCCGCAGCTTGATGGGGCTACCTACGCGATTAATCTTGCGCCGGGCGTTATCATCAACTACGGCAACAGTTGTCAGAGTAACTCACAGAGCACTTCACCTGCGCCTTCGATACTGCATGTCCAGGGATCGCAAGAGCAGTCCGCCGGTACTGGTAATCAGGGCCAGCAGAACACTTCCGGCTCGCCTTCGGATATCACTTCGCTGGGCTGTAGCGGTGGCACTCCATTTTATATCGTTGAAATGCCCAGTCCAGTAATCAAGGCAACCGGAAAGGCTTCTTTGAAAGACCTGCTGGATTTTGCCCTCTCGCTGCCCAAACTCTCGCCTGGAGCGCGTCTCCTGCTGCAGAGTGTCAATCTGGCGACCGGTGAGGTACCCCTGCCTATCCCGCCACAGGTGCAGGCGCAGAAAGTAAGCACACATGGTGTGACAGGAGTCATGATGACAGATTCTTCCTTGAAACTGGGGGCTGTAATCTGGCAAGCGCATGGTATCATTTATGCGGTTGCCGGTGCTACGAGTAACGGCGCGCAGCTTCTGGCAAGTGCCAATTCGCTTCAATAGCGTATAACGGGCAGAGATGTTCTACGTGTGAGAAGTACGCGAGGTCGGGTTTAGCTCGACCTCGCGTAAAAGGTTGAGCGTTATGATAGCAACTATGGATAGAGTACCGGCAATAGAGGTAGAGGGCTTGCGTAAGGTCTATCGCAGTCTTGTAGCGGTGGACAACGTGAGCTTCGTCATGCATCGAGGTGAAGCCTTTGGCTTTCTGGGGCCAAACGGTGCCGGAAAGAGCACGGTGGTGAAGATTCTGGCCGGGCTGGTTCTGCCGACCAGCGGCACGGTGCGCCTGCTTGGCCAGCCGCTGAGCAATCTTGAGATGCGGCGGCGTATCGGCTACCTGCCGGAATTGCCCAACTTTCATCGCTGGCTGAAAGCGAAGGAATTTCTGGAGTTTCACGGGCGACTCTATGGCATGCACGGTGTGGAACTGGAGAAACGCTGTCGCGAGGTGCTGGCGCTGGTGGGACTGGATGGGCGAGAGCAGCAAAAGCTGGGCACCTTCTCGAAGGGCATGATGCAGCGCATCGGCCTGGCGCAAGCCATTCTCAACCGTCCCGATCTCGTATTGCTCGATGAGCTTGTCTCTGGCCTCGATCCTGTCGGACAGCGCGACATGCGCGATCTGCTGCGCCAGTTGAAATCGCAGGGCATGAGCATCTTCCTCAATTCACACCAGCTGGCCGATGTGGAGGCGCTCTGTGATCGTGTCGCCATCATCAACGAAGGGCGCATCCTGAAAGTCGGTGCGCCCCGCTTGCTCTTCGAAGGGTATCCTGTCTTTGCCGTGCGTGTCAATCCGGTCACTAAGGAACTGCTGCACCGGCTTGGTGCGATAGCTCTGGCGGTGCGCCAGGATGAAGATGACCCTGACATGCTCTACGTCGAAGTGCAGAAAGACGAGCAGGCGGCGGATATCGCCGAGATGGTACATGCCTGTGGCGCGCGCCTGTATGGTCTGGCCCCGCATGAACGTTCGCTGGAACAACTCTTCTTGCGTACGATTGATGCATCTCGTCGCCCCATTCCTGTTGAAGCTCACCAGTCATGATAGTAGCAGGAGAAATCTGCAATGGGACTGTTATTAATCACTCGCTTCACCTTGTTGGAGGCTGTGCGCCGCCGCCTCTTCCTGGCAGTCATGATCTTGAGTATCCTGATCATAGTTGCCTTTGCTATGCTGCTCAATCTCGTCATCAATGCCTCCTTGCAAGGCAATAACGGGCAGACGAGCACGCAAATCCTGTTGCTGAGTGGCGGCGTCGTTATGACTGTGCTGACATTGTGGATGCTCTATCTGCTCTGTAGCACGCTGACCATTGTCTTCACCGCGAATATGATTTCCGGTGAAGTCGAGGCAGGAACCTTCGCCGTCATCGTGCCGAAACCGCTGAGGCGCGTTGAAATCGTGCTCGGCAAATGGTTGGGGTATGCCATTATCGTGTGTCTCTATACCGCGCTGATGTTTTTCGCTTTTCTCGTCGTGCTCTACTGGCAAACCGGCTACTGGCCTCCATACGCCCCCTATGCGCTGGGCCTGCTGGAGCTTGCTATGCTGGTGCTGCTGGCGATTACTACTCTGTGTAGCTCGCTCGTTCCCACCATTGTCACCGGGGCAATCGCCCTGATGCTCTTCATCGGCGCGCCGACTGCCAGCGTTGTGCGCTTTATCGTGCAGGTCGTCAATCCTGCTGCCTTGCAGTCGATACAGAATGTTGTCACCGTCATTAACCTCATTATCCCAACCGATGCCCTCTGGCACGGTGCTTCGTACTACCTGTTGCCTCCCTCGGCAGATTTCGCCGTACTGGGATTATCTGCGCAGAGCTTCGATACCCCCTTCACCTCTTCAGAGCAAATAGCGCCAGCACTCCTCATCTGGGCCGTGCTCTATTGTATCGTTTTGCCGATCTTTGCCGCTCTGCGTTTCCAGCGCCGCGATCTCTAGGCCTGATTCTTAAGAAAGAAATTGTGCGGCTTATCGAGAAAGATGATACAATGGCTGAGGGTGGTGAAAACCATCCTCACACTTGTTGTATTTTACCAATTAAAAAGATGGTCACGAAAGGGGAGGCAGTATGCCAAAAGTCCAGGCAAATGGGATCACTATGAACTATGACCAGCAGGGAACAGGTGAGCCACTCATTCTGATCCCATATCTGGCGGCTGATTACGCCTGTTACGCTTTTCAGGTCGCCGAGTATGCGAAGCACTTCACCTGTATTTCTGTAGACCTGCGTGGGGCAGGTGAAACTGACAAACCCGATGGCCCCTATTCGACCGAACTCTTTGCCGATGATGTCGCGGCGTTTATGCAGGCGCTGGATATCTCACAGGCTCACGTGTCCGGCCTATCGCTGGGTGCAGCCACCGGCATATGGCTGGCGGCAAAGTATCCGGAGCGAGTCAAGTCGTTATCCCTTCACAGCGCCTGGCACAAAACTGATCCTTTTCTCAAGAGTGCTGTGGAGAGCTGGCAGATAATGGCACAGGGTCAGAACAGCGTGCCAGAGATGGTCATTAGCGGTATTTTCCTCTGGTGCTTTACCCCTGAACTCTATGCCGCCAGACCCGATTACATCGATTCATTGGCCGCTTTCGTCAGGAGCAGGCCGACCCAGCCGCTGGACGCATTTATGAGGCAGTCCAATGCCGTAATTGCGCACGACGCGGCAGCTCAACTCAGCAAAATTCAGGCACCAACGCAAGTTACCTTTGGCCGCTACGATATGGTCACCTCAACTCGCTTCGCCGAACCGATGCAGCAAAACATTGCCAATACCGAACTGGTGATTTTTGAAGGATGCGCCCACGCTCCTATCTATGAGAAAGTAGATGAGTTTAACCAGACGACCCTGGCCTTCCTGCAACGGCATGCCGGGTAGGTTCGGAGGCTGCCAGAGGTGTGATATAAGAAGCTGATCCAAACATATCATTCTGAGCGTGGCGAAGAATTACAGGCGATCAACCGATCAACCAGACTCATGAGAGTCTCTTCACCGCACCCAGAATAAATTGCGCAGCAAAGCGAGCAGGCATCCAGTCTCGCCGGGCGAGAAATGGCCCGAGAAGCGTTACAGAGAAGGCGTAGGATCTAACTGATCCGTAGTAGGCTCTGCTCAGCAGAACCAGGATTCGGTGAGGTGAGGGATGGGGCGGCGCGCGCCGTAGTACTCGATGGCGGAGGAGACGGACATGTCCTGCCCATTGGCGGCGAGAGCCAGGGCTTTGATGGAGAAGAAGGTCTCGATGGGGTCGCGGTGCTGGCGTTCGGCCTGCTCGACGAGGGCGGCGACTACGCGCTGGAGGACGTCCATACGCGGGTCGGGGTGGTGCCAGCGATAGGTGTAGGCGGAGGCGTCGAGTTTGTCGAGCCAGAGCGCCCTGTCGGGGGCATCGAGGATGGCCGAGCCGGGCGGGATGAGCAGGCGAATGGAGAAATGCACCGGGTCGATATGCTCGATCAGGTGGCGCTGCTCGAAGAAAGCGAGCAGGGCAAGGTAGCTGTCCAGTGTCTCCCAGGGTGAGAAGGGCATGAGCGAGGGACGCAGGGCGATGCCGACCTCTTCCATCAGGTCGAATACTGCCACTACGTCGGCGGCGCTGTGCCCCTTCTTGAGATTGCGCAGAACGGTATCATTGAGCGATTCGACGGCAGAGACGACGAAAGCGCAGCCGAGGTCGCGTAGTTCGGGTAGCAGGTGAGGGTGCTTGAGCAGGTGCTCGATCTTGATGGTGGCATCGAAGGTCACGTCAGGAAAGTCGTGATGCAGGGCACGGGCGATGCGCAGTGCGTGCGTGGGACCGTTGAAAAAGTCAGGGTCGCCGAAAGTGATGTGCTGCGCCCCCTGCTCCACCTGTCTGCGTATGTCTGTCAGCACGACCTCTGTCGGGATAGCAAAGAAGCGGCCATGGTAGATGGGCGTGATGGGGCAGTGCGCGCAGGTGTGCTTGCAGCCGCGAGTCGTTTCTGTGTAGCCGACAATGCGCGCCTGCCCGTCCCACTCCAGTCGTGCGTAGCGTTCGAGTGCTGGCAGTTGGCGGCGGTCGGGAAGGACGAAGGCGGGGCGCGTGATAGAGGGAACACTCATAGCCTGCTTTGTGCTCACACCGGGAATGAAGATCGGCCCGCCCCGCTCCAGTGCGGCGATCAGCCGTAACAGGGGTTCTTCGTATTCGCCGCCGATGGCAAAATCTCCGATCTCCTGCAAGAGATGGGAGGCGTTGAGCGCGGCGTAGAGACCGTAGAAACAGAGCGTTGCCGCCGGATTGAGCAGGCGCACGTGCCTGGCTACCTGTTCTCCCAGGCGCAGGGCGGTATGCATGGGAACGGAGATGGCGACGAAGCGCGCACGGACAATTGCCTCGTCGCTCAACGGCTCGACGGAGGTATCGACAGCTAGAGGAGCATAGCCAGCCTGCCGCAGCAGTGCCAGTAGTGAGGCGAGCTGGAACGGCTGGTGACCAAGTTCATAGCACGAGATGAGCAGGATGTCGCCGGGTGATCTCATTTCTTGCGTGCGGGACCGCCACCACCTTTGCGTGCAGGACCGGCTCCCACTCCAGCCTCTTCTTCGGGAATCCAGCCTTCCGGCATCTGCGCGTTCTCACCGAAGAAAAATTCTTCCATCTGCTCGCGCAGGATTTTGCGCGCTTCGGGATCGGCCAGATTCAGACCGTAGTGGTTGATAATCAGTGTGCTCTGCGCGGGCCACATATCGTAGGCTTGCTGCGAGACATTCTCATAGATGCGCTGACCCAGCGGGCCAGGGAAAGGAGGCTTTTCCAGCCCGGGCAATTCGCGCCCTAATTTGACACATTTAACCATTCGTGGCATGATAGAAACTCCAGATCATATTTACCTGTGACAAAAGGTATATGTAATACAGATACTACAAGATTCAAGGAGCCATGTCAAATAGCTTTGAGCGGCATCGCGCGCCGCGAGTAGTTTTCTTTGGGATGCAGGGCAGTTTTTCGCCCCCTTCGCTGCATGCCTTGCTGGCGGGTGGCATCGATGTGCGCGCCGTTGTGCTCCCGGCTTCTGCTCACCATGCCGGTGAGACCCCCGCCATTTTCCGGCACGAGCAGTTTCACCCTGCCAGACCGCTGCTCCCGGTCGTCCATTCTTCCTTGCATGTGAATGTCTTGCGGCTTGCCAGCGAGTGGCAGCTCCCCGTCTGGGAGGTCAATAACCTCTCTGCCGCTGAGACGCTGGAGACGCTGGCGGTGTATGAACCCGATGTCATCTGTGTGGCCTGCTTTCCGCTGCGTATTCCTCGCTCTGTGCTCTCTCTGCCTCGCCTCGGCTGCCTCAACGTCCATCCCTCTCTCTTGCCTGCCAATCGCGGCCCCGTGCCCCTCTTCTGGACATTTCGCGAGGGAGCCGAGCACACGGGCGTGACCATCCATTTTATGGAGGAGACTCTGGACAGTGGGGATATCCTGGCGCAAGAGGTCATCCCGGTGCGCGACGGCATGACCCACGCGCAACTGGAAGCACAGTGCGCTACACGAGGAGGAAAGCTGCTTGCTGACTGCGTTCATGATCTGATGCAAGGCCGCGCTCAGCGTGTCCCCCAGGACGAGCGCAGGAGCAGCTACCACCCCTATCCCTCGGAGGAGGATTTCGTCATTCCTGCCACTGAATGGAGCGCCCGCCACGTCTACAACTTCATCTATGGAGTGGCAGAATGGGGAGAACCGCTCACCCTCCTCGCGGGCGGCGAACGCCTCCCCGTCAAGCGCGCAATATCTTATAGCCATGAACTTGCGCACGAAGTGATAAATAGCGCACAGGACGGCCAGGAGGAGGTATATTTCCAGGTAGAGGACGTGTTGTGGGTGCGGTGCAACGAGGGATGGGTAGCAATTGGGTAGTAAGGGGTGGGAAGCAGAACCACATCAACCTTGACTAATTGTGATACAATTGATGGGGTTAGCTAACAAACACTGCAAGTATTACTCCTCTACCGAGACTTTGTAGAAGCTGTGTACATTGAAATGTACATTTATCTATACAAATGAGTCGACGAGTGGGAGAAAGAGAGAGGACGGGTGAAGTTGCCAGATAGCTTGCGTGCTTTTTTGCTTCAGGTATGTCTGTACCCCCTCTCATGGTTCTATTTCTCTGTGGGCAGCCGTCTGCTGTTTGTGGGGGTCTCCTGCATAAGACATGGAGGTAAGCTGTGTTGGATGAGGTCATGGGGAAATAGGAAGGTTCAGTGGGAGGAGACAGCAAAGGGTCAATGGCCTTTGCTGCCTTTCTAGGCGAGGAGCCTTTCGATGGTTTTGAGCAGATCGTCCAGCTCGAGCGGTTTGTTCATGCCGATGATTCGCCGTTCCTCGATCTCTTTACGCGGCAGGCGTGCGCTGATGACGATAGCTGGCACGTTTTCCATCTCTTTTGTGGCATGCAGCTTATCATACAATTCGATACCGTTCATGCGAGGCAACTGATAATCCAGGATGAACAGGCTGGGCTTGACGTTTGCGATGGCGTTCAATGCCTGAAAGCCGTCAGTGACGAGCAATGCCAGGTAGGGGGTTTCCTGGGTGATGGCCTGAACGAGGAAGCTACCGATACCGGCGTCGTCCTCCACCACCAGGATCATTTTCACGTCATCGCTGGAACTCGACGAAGGATCCTGGGCCATACGTTTACTCCGAGTAAAAGAATGGTCATCGGGAAGGAAGCTATCCTGAAACAGGAGCGCAGGAAGGAGAAGCTTGCTAACTTTCTGAGGATGAAGACGGTTTCTGGCGTAACCATAGAAATAGAGATTGGGCTGGCATAAATCCGACTCCATAGTAGCCGAAGGCGAAACTGTCCTGGCCATACGAATAAGATTAGCCTCCTTACTCGATACACATCAGCTATTTTGGTTTCGGTCAAAATTGACCTCTGCCGCATTATATCATTTGTGTCAAGCTGAACCTTTATGCGGCGGACGCACGAGCAAGACGGGGCAGGGAGCGTGGTCGAGCACAAAGCGAGCGACGTGCCCGACAGATTTGGGGCCGATAGCAGGTTCGCTTATATGTGGAGAGCGCGGGCAAATGATGATGAGATCGGCATTCCATTCAGCAGCGCACTGCACGATCTCGCGCTCCGGGCGCCCGGAACGTTGCAAAAGTTCAGCACCCGGTAGATAGCGTAGACCCTCGTCGAGGATATCTTGCGCGGAGGCGACTTCGGCCTCGCGCATCTGGTCGCGTCGTGGTTTAGGAGGGTGAGGGCCGCGCAGAAAACGTTCGCGTTGCAGCGCCAGGTCTTCCCGTGGGCCGCTATCGATCACATACAGGAGTCCGAGCGTGAGCGTAGCAGGATTAAGCATAGTGGTGACAGTTTTGCTCACCTGCTCAATATTGGTGCCATCCAGACAACAAAGTACGCGCATATGTTCCCTCCTATGGCAGTAGTAGCCAGATCACCAGCGCCCCGGCCAGCAGCATCAATGGTGTGACCATTATACCAATTTTGAAATAGTCAAGGCCAGAGACTTCCAGGTTGCGACGGCGCAGGATGAGAAGCCAGAGCACGGTTGCCAGCGAGCCAACCGTCGTCAGGTTTGGCCCCAGATCGCAGCCGAACATGGTGGCGGCAATGAGGCCGAGCTGGGCCGTGGGCGAAATATGCTGCACGCCATGCAGCGCGCTCGTCATGACAACGGCCATCGGCAGGTTGTTAATCAAGTTTGTTCCCACAGCCGCGCCCAGCGTACCGACCATGACAGCCCCGAAGCCGCTGCCACCGGAGAGATGCACCAGCAATTGTCCGAACGCGGCGGTCAGATGCGTATTCTCGACGGCACGCACGACGATGAACATGCCGCCGATAAAGCCGAAGATCGACCATGAAATGTGCGCGCCGATGCCTTTGAAGGTGATGCGTTTCCAGTACAGCGCGCCCAGTAGGAGCAGGAATGCGCCGGAAAGGGCGACCAGCGACAATGGCACTTGTAACGCGGAGGCTGTGACGTAAGCTATGGCGACCAGCACGAGCACAGCGCAGGTATAGCGAAAATAGGGCCGGTGCGCGATGGATTCCTGTGCCGAAGGCAGGCGTTTGGCATCGAACCGACCTCGCAGTTGCTGACGATAGAGCAGGAAAAACGCTCCGATGTTTATGCCAATCACAACCAGGCCGGGCAGCAGCAGCAGGCGCAGGAACGTCCAGAGGCTGAGCCGGAATGTCGTCAGCACTATTATGTTGATGGGGTTGCTAACGGGCAGCAGGAACGAAGCGGTATCTGCGATGAAGGTACAGGCAAAGAGGAAGGGCAGCACCGGTAAACGAAGCCGCGTCACCATCGTATAAACGATGGGGGTGAGAATAAGCGCAGTGGCATCATTCGAGAGAATCATCGAGATCAGGCAGCCAAGCAGGAAGGTGTTCAGGAAGAGGCGGCGCGAACTGCCTCCGGCCAGACGAGCAGCTTGTGCCGCCAGCCAGTCGAAGAGACCGGCGGCCTCCGCCAGCGCCGACAGCGTCATCATGCCCAGGAAAAAGAAAAATATATTCCAATCCTGAAACAGGGTCCGCCCCGCCTCAAGCGGGCTGATGAGGCCCAGTAGCAGCAACAGGATGGCACCGGCCAGCGCGATCAGCGCCTCGTTCCAGCGAAACGGGCGCGTCATAATGCCGACCAGTGTTGCTAGCGCGATCAACGCCGTCAGCACTGTTGTTGTCAGGGCAGGCAGGTGAAAGAACAACAGCATAAGCCGTGTACCCCATGTTATGAAAAATGCCTGCTGGCATGATATGTCAATACTACCTCTACATTGGAGGCTAATATTAATACGTGTCATTGGTGGTTGAGGAAACAGTTTGTAACCCCAGCCCCTACACTATGTCATGAAAAAGACTCTCTCGTATGTCATTGTGAGCGCAGCGAAGAATGACATACGAGAGAGTCTTTTTTATGGCTGGTCGTATGGCCGGGCGAGTTGTGTTTTGTCGTATGAACCCTGCTGTGGTGGAGGCGGTGGTGGGTAGACCGGATTTTGGGCCTGCTGGTAGGAGTCAGCGAGCCGCGTGGGGTCATATGGATTTGGGTACTGGGCAGGGTTCTGGTAGGGTTGCTGATAAGGGTTCTGCTGCTGATACGGGCCAGGTTGCTGGTAGGGATTTGCGTAGGGATTGACATTCATCTGAGCCTGTGCGCTCATTGCCGCTACTGGTTGTGCCTTCTTGCTCTTGCCACGCAGTTGGGGCAAAACGAAGGCCAGGATGCCCAGCACAAGGCCAACGAATGCCAGCAAGAGGCCAGCGGGCCAATCGTTCTCGTAGTAGCCGTTAGGGTTTTGCCTGTAGGTACTGGTGGTGTACTGCTGGGCGGGTTGCCCGTTGTTATCTAGAATGGTGATTTCCTCCACCTGGTAGCCATTGCCGCTGAGCTGCGTGCCATCGGTCGTTTGCTCATCAACGCTCTGTGAATCCTTGCGGGCGATTAGTATAAACGAGGGCGAATCCTGAAATACAGTATCGCCATTAAATGTAGGCGAAAAGTCGCTATCGTTGATAACGTAGAAGGTTGAAGTGTTTTGTAACTGGAGAAGTTCGGTTCCATCATCCTTCGAATACCTCTGAAACGTACCGTGATCGATGGTTTGATAGGAGACCTGGTGCGAACCTGCTCCCACAACGAGGCCGATGATGAGCAGCAGGACGCCCAGCACGATAAGGCCCCAGCGCCGGGTCAGCATGAAGATGAGCAAACGAAGCAAGCTAATCATTGTTGCGCTCCTTCCATTAGTGCGATAGGCAGTGATGGCATGAAACTGGCATTTTTCTCCTGGTATCAACTATAGCGGACGAGAGAGAGCCATTTTGAGAACCTCTCGTCTATCATCAGTATAGTTGGATATCAGCGATATGAATGTAATCAACTTCACGAAATATTATTGAAATAGCTCACAAGAGATACCCTCTCGACGGGCGGGCCGCGTTATGGTATCATCGTGGAAGCAACGACTGAAGAGAAGCAAGAGTGAGGGAAAGCGGTGTATCTCAAGCGGTTGGAAATGCTGGGTTTTAAGAGCTTCGCGGCACGCACGCAGCTAGAATTTAGTCCTGGAATTACGTCTATCGTTGGGCCCAATGGCGCCGGCAAGTCGAACGTGGCGGATGCCGTGCGCTGGGTGCTGGGCGAGCAGAGCATGCGCCAGTTGCGCGGCAGGAAAAGCGACGATATCATCTTCGCGGGCGGTCATGGCAAGGCCGCGCTGGGCATGGCCGAAGTCTCCCTCACTATCGATAACAGTACCGGCTGGGTTCCCTCCGAATACAGTGAAATTACTGTCACCCGACGCAGCTATCGCTCCGGCGAGAATGAATACCTCATCAACAAACAGAAAGTGCGTCTCAGGGATGTGCTCTTGTTGCTGGCGCAGGCACGCATCGGCCACGATTCCTATACGGTTGTCGGGCAGGGCCTGATCGATGCCGCGTTGAGTTTGCGGGCAGAGGAGCGGCGCGGCCTGTTTGAAGACGCAGCCGGTATTCGCCCATTCCAGGTGCAGCGCGCTGATGCCGAGAATCGCCTGCGGCAGACGGAGCAGAATCTTGATCGCCTGCGCGACATCATCAGCGAGATCGAGCCACGCCTGGAGCCTCTAGCGGAGCAGGCGCGGCGCGCTGTCGAGTATGCCGCGCTGAACAACGAATTGCGTGATGTGCTGATGGCGTGGTATGGCTTGCAATGGCGGCGGCTGCGTGCTGCCAGAGAACAGGCGGAGGCGGCTGAGCAGGAGCAGGCCCTCGCGCTGCGCCGGGTGGAGCAGGCGCTGCAAGAACTGGATGAGCGCGGCAATGGGCTGCGGACGCAGAGACAGCAGACACAGACGCGCATCGAGGGTGCGCGCGCTGCCTCCGGCGAAGCCAGCGACCTCGCTCGCAAGCTCGAACGCGACCTCGCTGTTGCTGAGGAGCGCGTGACGGGCTTGCAGCGTCAGCGCAGTGATATGCAGCAGGAGGAGCGGCGACTGCGCGAACGCTTGATTGCTTTACAGCAGCAGACTATCGATCTTGAGGAACAGTGCGACTTCGCGGATGAGGAGGTAGACACGGGCGCAACGGCCCTGGCAGCCCTGGAAGAGCAGGTGACGAGGGCGCAAAAAGAGTATGAGATGGATGAGCGCCGCCTGCGCAACGCGCAGAGCGACCTGATCCAGGTGCAGGCGCGGTTGGGAGCCAGCCAGTCAGACCTGGGGCGGCAGCAGAAGCATCTTGGCGATCGTAATCGCACCCTGGCCGCGCAGCGCGAAAGGATTGCCCAGGCCCAGGAAGCGCTGAGAACGCTTGAAAAGCGTCATATCGATCAGCGAGCACGCCTGGATGAGGCCCGTGCTAATGAGCAAGAGATTGTGCAGCGCAAATCGGCCTTGACACGTTCCATTGCCGATGCACAGCAGGAGATGGAGCGGCTGAAATCCACGCTGGCGGAGGCCGAACGACAGAGGCGTATCGTCTCGGACCGGCTGAATATGCTCCAGAACTGGCGGCAAAGCCTGAGCGGCTATAGTGATGGCGTGCGTTCTCTCCTGCGCGCGCCGGTTGGGAAACTGCCCGGTCTACTCGGTCCTGTCCCCCAACTTGGCGTGGCACCGGCTGGACTGGAAACGGCGCTTGAGGCCGCGCTTGGCTCCAATTTACAGGCTGTGGTGGTGCGGACACTGGAAAATGCCTATGCATGCTTGAGCTACCTGCAAACCACGAAGACGGGCAGGGCGCTGGTGATCTGGCTGCAAGGCGATGAAGAGGGCGGGGCGGAGGAGCTTGACGAAGCGCAGATACAGCCCGAAGAATTGATTTTGCAGCGTTTCCTGGACGAGTCCCCTGCTTTGAAGGGGCGCGTGATCGGCTTTGCATGGAGACAGGTGCAGTGCGAGCCGCGCTACTTGCCGCTTTTCCGTCGCCTTCTGCATGGCATCGTGCTGGTCAAAGACCTCGATGCTGCCCGCCAACTGCTCGCCTGGGTGCTGCCCCTGCGCCTCTCGTCGTATGGCGACCTGCCCTTTGAGACGGTTGTCACTACCAGTGGCGAGATGCTGCACAGCGCGGGCTGGCTGGCCGGAGGTAGTGGCAAGGAGAGCAGCCAGCAGGGGTTGCTGGCCCACGAACGCGAACTGCGCGAACTGCCCCGACAGCTTGAAGAGCATATTGCGCTGATTAATCAAATCAATGGCATGTTCAGCGAGGTGCAGCGTCGGCAGGAGGGACGTCGAGCGGAACTCGCCTCAGTGGATAGAGAGCTACAGAAGGCAGTGTCGCGTACTGCTGAACTAATCAAAGTAGTGAATAATACACAGCGCGAGCAGGAGCACATGCAGACCGAAATGCGGCTATCGGTCTCCATCGAGCAGCAGTTGAGCGCGGAACTTGCCGGGCTTGAGCAGGAGATGCGGGCGGCACAGGAGCGGGTGCGGGCGCATGAAGAGGCGCAGCGCGAGATGGCCGGGCTGGTCGAGGAATTGCAGGGCGAGATGGAGGAGCGCTCCATCGCCTATCGTCGTCAGCAGGATGAACTGAGTCGGTCGCGTACAGCCCTGGCGGTCAAGCGGCAGGAGGCGAAGTCGCTGCGCCAGCAGTTGGCGACGCAGCAGAGGCAAGCGCAGGACCTGAAGACGCAGGTGCAGCAGCAAACGGCGCGCATGCAGGAGGCCACGCGACAGGAGCAGACGTTGCAGCAAACCATCACGCAACGGCGCGCCGAACTGGAACGGGCACACGCGCAGGCAGACACACTGGCAAAAGAGTTGCGCCGCGTGGAGGAAGAGGCTGCCTCTCTTGAGAAGCAGATCACGGCTCTGGAGCAGCAGAAGGCGCAAACACACCAGCGTCTGGCCGAATTAGAGGTAGTCTATCGTCGCTGCTTGCTGGAAAGCCAGAAGGCGCGAGATGCTGTTGAGAGCCTGCTGGAGCAATTGAACGAAGAGATGGGCGTCTCCGACCCCAGAGAATTGAGTAGCTATATGACTCGCGTCGGAAATAGCCGGGAAGGGCAGCAAGACGAAATCCTGGACGATGCATCCGATGGACCTGAAGGGCTTTCCGGTCAAGAGGAGACGCAATTGAGGAGGCTGCGCCGCCGCGTCGATCAACTGCGCTCACGTTTGAAGACGCTCGGTGGCTGCGATCCCGATGCTCCGCAGCAATATGAAGAACTGCGTACCCGCTACGAATTTCTCTCTACCCAGGTTTCCGACATGGATGCCGCGGCCCTGCACCTGCGCTCGATCATCGGCCAGTTGGATGTGACAATGGCGCGCCAGTTCGAGAGCACTTTCCAGGCCGTGAACGCCCGTTTCCGCGAGCATTTCACCACTCTCTTCAACGGCGGCACTGCCCGATTGGAACTGACCAGCGCGAAACATGATGAAGAGGGCAGCACTGTGCCATCGAATATGCCCAGCGGCGTCGAGATTATTGTGCAGCCGCCCGGCAAAAAGGTGCAGGACCTGTCCCTGCTTTCCGGCGGCGAACGCGCCCTCGTCTCGGCAGCGCTACTCTTCTCCCTGCTCGAGATCAACCCACCGCCCTTCTGCCTGCTCGACGAGGTAGATGCCGCCCTCGACGAGTCCAACGTCACGCGCTTCTGCGACATCCTCAAGCGGCTGGCTCAGCGCACGCAATTCATCGTCATCACGCACAACCGCGTCACCATGACCTCCGCCCAGGTCATCTACGGCGTCTCCATGGGCAGCGACAGCGTCTCCCGCCTGCTCTCGCTCAAAATCGAAGAAGCCCCGGTAGCAGCAGGGGACCGTTAGTGCAGAGGAGGAGCGATTCTGTTTGATTACAGCCGCTATTTTTATCCTTCTCGGCACCTCCTCTAGCTATAACTTTGCAAAGGAGAAAAGAACCTTTGAATAAAGGCAGATTTTCATCCATTTTCGTGCCGCGAAAACCCTTGACAGCGTGTCGCGACTGTAGTAAAATAAGTTTCGTCAAAAGAGCCGCCTGTATGTGCAGGTGAGATGGTGGCCATAGCGGAAGGGAAACACCCGTTCCCATCCCGAACACGGCAGTTAAGCCTTCCAGCTCCGATGATACTGCGGGGGCAGCCCCGTGGGAAAGTAGGACGTTGCCATCTCACCCGCCCACACGGGCGGTTTTTTGTTGGCCTTTCCCCTTGACACCAACCATATCCATCAGTATACTTTGATACATAACCTGGAAGCGCTTCCGCAATCGCTTCCGCAACCGTTTTCAACTTATATTTTTTATCGCTATTGTGGGCAAGCAGGTTACGCGCCGGGTAGGAAAAAGGAAGCTTATGGCGAAGAAGAGGACGATTGATGATATTGCGCGCCTGGCTGGTGTGTCGAGAACGACGGTTTCCCGTGTCTTGAATCACAAAGCGGATGTTGACCCGGCTACACGGGAACGGGTGCTGCGTGTCATTCGCGAGCAGAATTTTGTTCCCAGTGCAACTGCCGCCGGGCTTGCAGGTGGGCGCAGTCGTCTGATTGGCATGCTCATCCCTGCGTGGGCGTGGTCGTTGATTCAGGAACTGACACGTGGCATCATTGAGGTGATGAAGCAGACCCCCTACGAACTGGTGCTGTATAGCATCAACGACGAGGACATCAAACGCGACCGCAGTGAGGTGCTGAACCGTCTGCTGGCAACTGAACTGACAGCAGGGCTGCTGGCTATTTTCCCCGAACGTGTCTCCGAGCACCTGACGCGGCTCTACCAGCGGGGCTTTCCCATTGTTATCGTCGACGACCAGCTTGCACAGACAACGCCGTGGGTGAGTGCCGACAATGTGTCAGGCGCTTACGAGGCTGTGCGCCACCTCATTAAACTCGGCCATAAGCGCATTGCGCACATTCAAGGCCCGCAGGAATACCTGGTCTCCCATGACCGCCATCGTGGCTATAGCAAAGCGCTGCTCGAAGCAGGCATTTCTCTTGATCCAGAACTCCTGCTGGTCGGTGACTTTCTGCCGCCTTCGGGACGGGCCTGTGCCAGCAAGCTCTTTGAACTTCCGCCCACAAAGCGCCCGACTGCTATCTTTGCTTCTAGCGACCAGATGGCTTATGGCGTGCTGGTTGCCGCCGAGGAATATGGCTTGCGCGTGCCACAAGATATTGCCCTCGTTGGCTTTGACGATGACATTCCTTCCGCCCATACACACCCGGCGCTCACAACGGTGCGACAGCCGCTCTATGAAATGGGGCAGCGTGGCATTGAATTGCTGTTATCTATGCTCGAAAAACCGCAACCTTCTTCTTATAGCCATTGGATGCCGTGGCAAACGGGTATGGATGAGAGGGAGAGGGCAGATGAAGGTGGAGAGCAAAATACTGAGGCCAGCCACGCTGTCCATATCCAGTTGCCCACTCGCTTGATTGTACGGGCATCATGTGGGGCGAACTACAGTATCTCTTTCCGACCAGCCCCGACCCAGGAAGAAGGGCAGAGTACTCTAAAAGAATAGAAATTAGTGGATGAAATTATTAGATAGTAAAAGTATTTTGTCCTGTTACATAACGTTATTGATTGGCCCAGCGGCGAGCTTGCCGACGATTATACGGCCCTGGGTATCCTGGTCTTTGCGCAGCAGGTCACGCAATCGTAATGCGATCTCTTTATTGAGCGGGCACTCCGTGGAAATTGTTGTGTTCATCCAAAGTGAAGGAGGTTTTCCGATGGCTTCCCATGTAAATTCGTCAAGGAGGACGACCTGGGGAACGTTACTCCTGTCATCCCTGATGATCCTGACGGTGGCGCTGGCTGCCTGTGGCTCCCAGTCGTCGAATTCGACGGCTGAGCAGGTGCCGCTCTCGATTGTCGGCAACACAGGTGGCGACTTCACCAGAATATTCAACCCCTATAACGCCAACACCAACTACGGTGCGCAGGGCATGATCTATGTGCTGCTTGATCCGCGCGTGCGTCTGGAAAGGAGCCTGTAGTCATGAGCATTCCTACACCAGCAGTCACCCTGCTTGAACCTGAGGTGAAGCTGGCATCTCCAGGGGCGCAGCGCGTGCGTGATCTGTGGCGCATGATTGTCCTGAACCGCAAAGTCGCTTTTGGCCTCTCCATTATTGGCTTCTTTGCCTTTGTTGCCATCTTCGGCCCGATTATTTTCAGGCAGGACCCCAACGCCTTCACGAATGATGTGCTCGCGCCTCCATCGCCTCTCCACTGGCTCGGCACAACGCAGACCGGACAGGATGTCTTTCTCCAGGTCGTGGTAGGCACGCGGGTTTCGCTGGTGCTGGGCTTTGTGACGGGCGTGATAACCACCATTATTTCCGTTGTAGTTGGCCTGGCGGGCGGCTATCTCGGCGGCCTGGTGGTGGATCTTGCCGCCCGGCCTCTGCATCGCCATCCTGGGCGCGGGCCTCGTCTTCATCAACTTTGGCATCGACGAAATCGCCAATCCGCGCCTGCGCAAAGAGACCAGAGTCAAAAGGAATCGCAGGCACTCGATCTATCGATCTAAGAAGAGGGTAACATACACTATGGCACGTATTAAACTGGCGTATATTGGTGGAGGCAGCACCCGTGCGGCTGGCACGATGGCCTCATTTCTGTCGCAGGGCAAGAATTTCGACGGTTCCGAAGTCCTCTTGATCGACCTGAGCGAGGAACATGTGACGATTGTGCGTACCATTGCGCGGAAGATAGCACGAGCGAGGGGACTGGATATCACGATTACATCAACCACGAACAGACGCGAAGGTCTGGTCGGCTGTGACGCCGTTTTAGCTAGCTTCCGTCCTGGTGACTTTGGAGCGCGCTATCTGGATGAATGCATTCCGCTACCCGCTCAACAAAGCGGAAGCCATTTACGATGAGATGGCTGCCGCGCATCGCCAGTACCGGTCGGAGCGTTTACTCCATTGAATAAGGATTGAGCATATATCGGATTTTTTATCATCAGAATCTGGAGCACCGGGAGGAATCTATGTGCGTACTGGCTGTAGACGGAGGCAATAGTAAGACGATCGCGCTGGTGGCTGCGCTGGATGGGAGGATTCTGGGCAGTGAACGCGGCGGCAACAGTGATGTCTACCAGGCTCAGAGATATACAGGCACGCCGCAGACTGCGATTGACAATGTTGAACGCGCCGTGATGAGCGCATTAAAGGCCGCGCAGCGCAAGAAAGCCGATCTTATTGCCAGCATGTTCAGCATGGCTGGTGCCGATTGGCCGGAGGACTACGCTTACTTGCAGGCTTCTATGGAGGAGTGTGGGCTGGGACGCACCATTCTCGTGCAGAACGACGCGATGGCCGTGCTCTATGATGGGACGGCGGATACCACAGGCGTCTCTGTTGTCTGTGGTACGGGAGCGGCCACGGGCGCGCGCGGGCTGGATGGGCGTACCTGGGCTTCGTGTCGCTGGCAAGATCAAACCGGAGGCGCTACACATCTCGGCCTGCTTGCCCTTGATGCCGTCTACCGTTCAGAGATCGGTATGGAGCCGCCAACCTCGCTTACACCCAGATTCCTCAAATTTTATGGCGTCGAGAAGGTAGAAGATATCCTCTATCTCTCTACCTCGCGGCTGAAGCGTACTACAAAAAATGTGGCCCTGCTCGCGCCAATCGTGCTGGACGAGGCACAGCAGGGCGATAGTGTGGCTCGTACAATCGTGCTGGAGCATGGCCGGGCCATTGGGAACTTCGCGCTGGCGGCGGCGCGCCTCGTTGGCCTTGAAGGCACTCCCTACCGGCTGATTCTCTCCGGTGGCCTCTTCCGTCATCCATCTTCGTTGTTCTCTGATACTATTATCGCACAGGTGAGAACAGACGCGCCGGGAGTACGCCCTATGCGCTATCCCTACGAGCCGATTATCGGTGTCCTCTTCTCAGCTCTGGAAGCCGCAGGAGTATCCGTCAACGAGACTGTCCTGAGCAATGTCCTCTCGACGATGCCTCCTGCCGCGCTATTTAACACGGTTGAGAGTGAGTAGCGAGGGATTGAGCTGGTTTCGTCTGGAAAGTCACCCAGAAGCCTGCTATGATACCCACATGAGATACCTGTTTTCATAGCAGAAGGATTGCAGCAATGCCACACTATCCCTTGCTCGTGCAGGGAATGCTCTATCCTGCTGGGGGTTTGGAGCCGGTTGTTTTCGGGACACCTGGGTGGTTCTCCTGGCTCGCCGCTGCCATCTTCGATCTTGTACGCTATCAGGCAAGCAGAAGGTGTTGGTCAGCGCAGAGAGTGTTAGTTGTACTGGCGGTGAGTACGCTGATTGGTTTTCTTCCCGTGCCATTGATTCTGCCCATTTCCATCCAGGCGCAGCCCGCGCAGCCGCTCACCTACAGCATCTTTTCCGTTCCCGTGGGCCATCTTTCTGCGACCCCTGTGCGCGCAGGTTTTAGCTCGAATGCACCGGGAAGCGTTCAGGGTGATGTGGAATCTCCCAAAATTGAGGAAAAGCTTTCTTTATGAGAGACAAGCTTACGCCCAACCTGCGATCTGCAGCGGATTGCTGCTCGTCGCAATCGTTTTTGATTGATTACCGGCCAGCTCTCCAACGATCAACGATGATGTATTGCTTGTCATGTCATACATGATGAGAGCATAGTACAAGCCATCACGTGAGGAGATGGACCAGGGGAGATAGCTGGAGGAGGCAAATTCGAGGTTTGTGCCACTTATCGGCGCGGCCATCTGTCGCGTCAGTGCGCGGCCATCTGTCTTGATTCTCCATAGTGCTGCTATACCGTTAGCCTGTATCGAGAGAAAGAGCAGGGTGGAGTTGGAAGCCACCCGAACGAGAATACTCTGTCTTGATAGTCCTTGATACACCACGTGCTGTGTGCCGCCTGTGATTGGCCACATTTGGATAACAGTTGGTAAGTTGACTGCCCCTGTTAAGAGAGCCGCACTGCAAACCACTTGCTTGTTATCGGGCGTCACAGCATCGTCTTGACAGGTGAAATTCCGTCCAGATGTCGTAATGGCTTGCAGATTGCTGCCTTGTTGCGTCACATCCTTGCGGGTATCAAGCAGAAGAGCAAGTTGATGGACTGGTGCGCCAGAGGCCCTTACTGTACCATATACATAGAGACTGCTGTTCGTTGCCCATTTCATAGGAATATAAATCAGAGAATGCCTCGATGGCAGAGGGTTGAGCAGTTGAAAGGTATGGCTGCCGGTTGTTGAGCGATTGATAGGAGAGGGTGCATGCTCTGATATGAAGGTGTTCTGCATTGTTGCCTGCGCGCTATCTGGATAGTTGGGTTGCAGTGGCGACAACAGGATACGCAGTTTCCCTGTCTTCATGTCAAGGAGGTAGAGTATGCTTATTTCTTCCTGAATCTCTCGATTGAATACGAGGGTGTGTGAATCGGGCGAGAGAAGCGCGTCATCAATGGTATCTTGTGTGCAATAGAGTGTCTGGAATTGCTGACCATTCGCCCCGACTACCTGCACGGCTGTCTGACCGTGAAAAAGTGAGAGAAATACAATCCACCGTCCATCTGGTGAAATATTGGCTTTCTGGATGGTCTCGCCTGCCGGGGTCTTCAATAGAGTCTGTCGCGAACCAGTTGTGACATCGTAGCGTTGCAGGAGACTGCTATCTCCCTGTTGTGTAACATACACAAGCGTCGCATGCGTGCTGGCTGGCAGGGGTGAAACGAAAGCTGATTGCGTGCAGGATGGTGAATTTTTAGACGTAGAAGTCGTGAGGGTCGGAGCCGTTGCTATCGCTGCCGGTGTAGGAGTTGTAGAGGGCCTGTTCCCTGGAAGTTGACCACAGGCGCTCAACAGGAGAAGCAGGCAGAAGAGTGTGCTCAAATGCCGGGAAAGACGCCGGAGATGGGTGTGAGACATAGTTCCTCTCCATGAAGTTAGAGTATGTACAGGAAGCAAACGCTGCGCATGAGCATGCTAACTCTTGGGGAGAGGCTATTCTGTGAGCTACTTCACAATGCGAACCTTTCTGACTGCCATCATGCCTGAAAAAAGTGACATAATTCACTGCCTGCACGTCAAAAATTGTGTATACTCTTTTACAGAGAATATATGGCAATCAAAAATATGCTTGTTCCGAAAATGTTCTAAACGCTTATTGAGGAGATGCAATGATGACTGGTTCTATCTCTGTGCAACAACTGGCTGAACAATATCAATCAGGCTCATTTAAAGCAAAATATACACGCTCTGGCTTTGGCAAGTATCTAATCGCCAGTATAGCTATTTATCTATTCGTCTTCGCTGCCTTTGCTTATTCAGGGCTGCTTGCGGGGCAGGGCTGGCTATGCCTGGCGTTGCTGGCGGCTGGCCCGATTTTTGTTGGCTACCTCGCTTTCCGCGCTCGAAACTGGGGCATCTACGCATATAGCGAAGGGTTCATCTATAACGAGGGACACACTGTTGGCATCGTCTACTGGCACGATATTGTCTCTCTGGAAACTGGATGCCGGACAACCAGTCGGCTCTCATTATCCGAGATAACCACCTATACCGTCACGCTGAAAGATGGCTCCAGCCTGATACTGACCTCAGATTATGAAGGCATTGCTGATTTGCTGAGGGCAATTGAGGACAGGTTGGTCGAAGCGAAGTATCAGGATTATGCTGTCGCGGCGGCATAAGAGGATTTCTCCTTATCCCGTCGGACATGCCTCTAGCCACATGCACTGGTAGGGTTGCAGGCGCAGAGGTTGCTCTGCTGTCAGTGGGTGGTCGCTGATCAGGTCACAGAAGTGGTAGCTGGCCCCGTACATGCGTAGCTGGTTGGCGTCCAGTTCCTGGGGGGAGCTGGAGAAATTTGCGACTACGAAGATGCGCTGGCCGCTGCCGTGACGGATGTAGCCGAAGAGATGGCCGTTGCCGGTATCGACAAACTCCGTCTCCGTGTTGTAGAGCGCGGGAAGTTGTTTGCGCAGGGCAATCAGGCGGAGCAACTCCGCGAAGATGCGCCCGTGCGGCGAACTCGTATCGTTCTCGGCGCTCTCCCGCCATGCCCAGTCTATCCTGGGACGGTGAACCCAGCGGCTGTCGGCGGCTTTGTAGGGGTTGGCGACGAATGAGTAATCGTTCAGCGTGCCAATCTCGTCGCCGAGGTAGATGAGTGGGATGCCGCCGATGCTGAAGATAATACTGTAGAGCAGCAGGATACGGCGCACCGCCAGGTCAATCTGCCGTTCGTCATCGGATTGAAGCGCCTGCTCTAGCCCGGCGAGCGAGGCTAAGGTGCCGGAGATGCGGACATCGCCCGTGGCCGGGTTCTCTTGAAAGGGCAGCCCGCGGGCAAAAGAGCCAGGGAAACGCCCGGTGTAGAACTGGTTCAGGAAGGTGCGGTGGCCGCTCGGGTTGATCCACTCCCACCAGGCGTCATTGTCGTCGAACGTCCAGCCGATATCATCATGCGAGCGCAGGTAGTTCACCCATGTCGTACCCGGCGGCAGGCGGAAACGGTGGCTCATCGATTGGTCGAGCAGCTTGACCTCGCTCGTCGCCAGCGCTTCCCACAGCAGCGCCATCAGCAGCGGATTGTAGCTGAGCTGGCACTCCCGCGAACTGATGTAGCTCATTACGTCATCGGGGTGGACAATGGCCTCGGATTTGAACAGCAGCGAGGGGGCTGCGATACGTGCCAGGGCGTTGAAAGCGCGGATGATCTGATGTGCCTCTGGCTGGTTCTCGCAATCCGTTCCCAAACGTTTCCAGATGAAGGCCACCGCATCGAGGCGGAGAATTTCTACACCGAGGTTGGCGATGAAGAGCATCTCCCCGGCCATTGCCCGGAAGACTGCAGGGTTGGCGTAGTTCAAATCCCACTGGAAGCTGTTGAAGGTTGTCCATATCCACCTGTGCATGTCATCGTGCCAGGTGAAGCTGCCGCGCCGCACAGTGGGAAAGATCTCGCGCAGCGTGCGCTCGTAAGCGTCGGGCATCATGCGATCAGGAAAGAGAAAGTAAAATCTCTCGTACTCAGGATCGCCAGCCCGGGCGCGTAGCGCCCATTCGTGCTCGTCGGAGGTATGATTGAAGACGAAATCGAGCACGAGGCTGATGCTGTGTTCCTGGAACTCGCGGGCCAGGTCCGCCAGTTCTTCGGTTGTGCCGAGATTGGGATTGACGCGGCGATAGCTGCTGACTGCGTAGCCACCGTCGCTGTTACCGGCGGGTGATTCGAAGAGCGGCATGAGGTGCAGGTAGGTGAGTCCGAGCTTTTTGAAGTAGGGCAGGCGTTCGCGCAGGCCATTGAGTGTTCCGGCAAAGAGATCGACGTAGCAGGTGCCCCCGACCATCTGCTGCGACTCGAACCAGGTGGGGTCGGTCTCACGCCGCGCATCCAACTGCTTAAGCCACATCGGACGTGCGAACCAGCTTTGGGCAGCCATGCGCACGATTTCCTCAAGATGGTAGAAGAAGTCGTAATGCGCGCCATAAAGGTTCAGCAATAGTCCGAAAAGCCGTTCCCACTCGTGGCGCAGTCGCGTCTCGAAGGCTTGCCAGTCAGCGGGAGAAGCGCTGGCTTCTTCACGAAAAGCCGCCTTAAGGCGCGGCCACAGCCGCTCAATTGATATGGCCGCTTCCACATGAACCTGCTTTGGATCGATCATAGCTATCCCCCCTGTTGCACCCGTGCCTCGTCTTACTGTGAAAAATACTCGGCAAGCCCTGAAGAATGCCATCCGAGATCACATCTCTTTTAGCGCCTGCACCAGTCTATCGATGTCTTCTTCTGTGTTGTAGAAGCCGGTGGAGACGCGCAGGGCATGGGTTGAGTGAAGATTACGAATGTAGATGTTGTGCTGCTGGGCGAGTTGTTTGACCACTTCCGCATCGTCGTGACCATCGAGCAAAAAGGCGACGAGGCCGCTTGCTCCTGGTTCTGGTGTGAGCAAGGAGACAGCAGGGATGGTTTGCAGCTCGTTGCAGGCGTAGGCATTCAGGTATGAGATGCGTTTGTAAATCCAGTCCATGCCAATGGTCTGGGCCATCCAGTTCAGGACTGCTGCCTGCCCTGCTACCGCCGCTGTCTGCCGCCCGCCAAGTTCAAAGCGTTGGGCGGTATCTGCCAGCTCCCATTCCACATTCTCTTCGTGCTTGGCTGAAAAATAACCTACGTAGGTGCAGGTGACGCGATTGAGCGAGTCGCTATGGGTATAGAGACCGCCGGTGCCATCGGGTCCGCAGAGCCATTTCTGCATCGGGATGGCGTAGAAATCGACGCCGAGCGCCTTGACATCTATGGGGATGGCTCCCGCCGATTGCGCGCCATCGACCAGCACGGGGATGTCCCGTGCGTGCGCCATAGCCGCTACCTCGCCCACATCCAGCACTGCGCCCGACATCCAGCTTACATGCGAGAGCACGATCAGGCGCGTGCGGGAGGTGATCAGTTCAGCGATAGCTTGCGCCGCGTTCCGGTCTCCTTTCGGGCCGAGATCGGCGGTGCGAATCACAACACCGTAACGATTGCGTATCTGGTAAAGTGGGGCCAACGCGCTGAAATGCTCGTGATTGGTGGTAATCACCTCGTCACCAGAAGCCCAGTTGAAGCCATTAATAATAATGTTCAAGCCCTCGCCTGTGTTATCAGTCAGCGCAGTTTCTCCCTCGTTCGCGTGTAGCAGGCGCGCTACGGCTTTGCGGGCATTCGCGTAGGTATCGCCCATTCTCTGAAATGATTCCTCTCCCAGTCGGCCCTCGCGCCAATCCTGCTGCAAATATGCTTCCATGGTCTTGATAACAATGGAAGGCATGGGGCCAAATGTGCCGGTGTTGAGGTAGGCGTGTGCGGTAGTGGCTGGCATTTCCCGGCGTATCTGTTGCAAGAGAGTGGAATCATTCAAGTCGCTCAAGTTGCTCAATGTGAAGCTCCTTCGTTCCTTCTGGTTCGGTTCTCTGGCTAAACAACCACTCCAGTTCAAGTTGGGCGAACCGTTGACCCGTCCAGCCTTTGTGGGAGCCGCGAACGGAGTGTTGTCCAGCAAATAGTTCTCATTAGCAGTATATCCTATAGCACGGCGTAATGGCTAGCTCTTGAGAACGCTGCTTGCATGTCACGCGAAGGACCTCTCGCATGTCATTCTGAGCAAAGCGAAGAATGACATGCTCGCTGCCAGGTGACGAAAGAGGATATTTCAGGTAAAATAAGACCGCAAAACAAGAGAGAGGCTGAAAGAAGAGAGTATGCCAATCGTAAGAGTTAACGATATCAATATGTATTATGAGATTCATGGCGAAGGCGAGCCGGTGACCCTGATCGCGGGGCTGAACAGCGATCATACTCTGTATCGGGGCATTCTTCCTCACCTGGCGGCAAGATATCAGGTCATCCTGTTTGATAATCGCGGCGTGGGGCAGACGGACAAGCCGGATATTCCCTATACAATAGAGATGATGGCCGCGGATACTGCCGGGCTTTTACAGGTGCTGGGCATCGAACGGGCGCATATTCTCGGCACATCGATGGGGGGGCGCATCGCTGTGGCTCTGGCGCTTCAGCATCCACAGCAGGCCAAAAGCCTGATCCTCGTCTCTACAGTAGTAAAGAGTCTGAAACAGGTTCCCAGGAGCTGGTCGCGTCGCCTGCTTGACCTGCAACTGAAAATACCGGCAGTCAGAGGGAGAAATCCGTATTACGCTGTGGCGCGGCAGCTTGAGGCTTCCAGGAGTTATGATGCTATGGACAGGCTGCATGAGATACAGGTGCCAACCCTGATCCTGCACGGCAAGAAAGATACAATCGCGCCCTATTGGCTGGCAGAAGAAATGCACGCGGGGATAAAGAACTCGCAAATGGTTACTTTTTCCGGCGGTCATTTATTTTTCATTTTTGAGCAGAAGCCATTTCTTGAAGCAATTTTAACGTTCTGGGCTTCATTATGAAGATATACCAGATTGATGAGGAGCTAAGCAATTTATGCGCATACGCAATTATCGCTTAGGGGATATACCTTCGCTGGCGTACATTCAACAGGCGGCGGCGCGAGTGGATGGGACAGAGGTTTTGAGCGAGCAGGATTTTGAGGAGTGGTTTGCCCGGTCTGAGCTTGAGCCGGAACACAATGTGTTTGTGATTACCGATGATGACGAGTCGAATGAGTGGGGGCAGGCTGGCACGCTTGAGGGAGTAGAAGGCGAGATTGTGGGTTATACTGTCGTGCAGTACCAGCGCAGCGAGCATGCCTATCACTTTCTCTGCGAGGGCGCGGTCCATCCCCGGCATCGCTGCCGAAGCGCAGGCTGGGCGCTGCTGATCAGCGCGCTCAACCGTGTACGTATCGCGGCTCTAGAAATTGCCTTTGAGGCGGAGCAGCAAAACTATCCCATCTACTTTGAAGCATTGCTGCCTGAAGGCGACGGGGTGGCGGAGAAGCTGGCCGCTAAATGCGAACTGGTGCCGACAGACGAACCCACCCCGGAAAGGACAAGGCTCTACAGGCGCGAACTGGAGTTGTGATGCCTCTTGGACGTCTCTGTTGTCAGCTCCTGTCGAAGAACTCGTCCCTGCTGGCCGGGTCTGGTCTGCTGCTTAAGCGTATGGCGCAGAGATAGGGGTCGGATGCCGCGAGAAGCTGGTTGGCCTCATAGGCGATCTGCCGGTAATTGATGTGGCCGCCGGGGCGAGAACGCTGCATGGTGAGGTACAGCGCCTGCTTCGGGTCGCCATGCATCCAGAGGTCGATGCGGTGCGCGAGCGGCAGCAGGTTGAGCGCGAAGGAATAGTCGATGCTACCCTGGTATGTTATCGCAACCTGCTCAAGAAAACCCTGGAGCCTGTCATAATATACAGATAGATCCTGCTCGAAGTCATTCTTGAGAGAAGAAAATTCTGGAATCTCTGTCAGGTAGAGCGGCAGGCCGAAGCCGCGAGCAAGGATTTGTTCACATGTCTCTTTTGTGAGCGGTTCCCCGAAGACGAGTGGGAGCGTGAAGAAACGCCCCCAGGCGCGGTGACGGTTCAGGTCGCGCAACTCTCCCAGAAAGCTTTCGATGACCAGCGTCATACGAGTTGTGCGCGCCAATCCCGGCAGTTCGGCGTAATTGCTGTGACCGGGGAAGAGTACGGCGCTGATTCTGGCTTTGACATCATTTCTCTGCGCGTGGACCCACTTCAGCAGTGCGTTTCTGTCGAGACCAGGCCAGAGGGTCAGGATATATTGCGCAACCAGGCGATCTCCCTCCGTATAGATTGCTTCGATCATGCTGACCTGCTGTTTCGTCAACGCGGGCGCACCTTTCTGCGGTGGAATGGTCTGAAGCAGGTTGGTTTCTGTTTGTAAAAACTGCTTCAGGAACTGTAGATTGTGATTTGTGATAAGAAAAGGTTCTGTATGGCGGATTAAGGCAGGCGCTTCCGCTTTGTAGTCGAGATTCTCTTCCTCCTCCTGTGAGGGTGCAAGCAATCTCTCGATCTGACTGGCAACTTTGCGGTAGTAAGGAAGAGGGGCAGCTTTTAGCTCGGCGAGAATGCGGGACCAGTCGCGGGCCGACGTTTCAAACGACATGCCGCTCCACTGACCGAGCAGCAGGAAATAGCGCACGCAGTCCAGGACGCGCGAGGTGAGAGCCGTTCTCTGCTCGCGCTGTTCCATGTCAACGTGATAGTAGTGCTCAAAGGAGCGCAGCAGCATGGTTCTATACTTCGCGAACAATTCGAGCGATAGCGTGCCAAACGACTGGTACGCCTCTTCTAGCTGCCCTACTTCCTCAGCGGGCAGGCTCTCCGGTAGATAGTTTTTGATGGGGTGCAGAACAGCTTTGCCAAATGCTGACTGGTAGCGCGTAGATTTTTCCTGACCGGAATTGAGCGAGCCTTCGTTAAAGAGGGCGAGGCAGAAGTGCATGGGGATTTTTCCCATATCTACGGCCACTCGCGCCATATCCCCGACCGACGCATGCCCGTATCCCCGGAACATCTCTTCCAGCTTCTGATCCGGGTCAACGCCCTTTTCCCCCATTTCGCGCAAGATTTCCCAGGGGAAGCCAGCCGCGCGTGATTGACGAGCGCCAGCCCATGCCCTGTGAGCGGCAGTACGCCTGCGAGGATTGGCGACGGTTGTGGTGACGACGGTGCCGGTAGAGAGGTCTTCCAGGCAGATCAGGCGTAAACCTGTGATTTCGGGCGAATAGGTGAACCAGCGATAAGGACCGCTAATAAGTTCTTTTTCCAGTGGGATGCCTGTTGTTTTCGGGTCAGATTGGTTCATATTCAAGCGCCTTTAGAGTTTAACACATTCAGCGTTTCCACTTTTAGAACGCATATCCCAGTCCGGACGTAACAGAAAGCCTTTAGCCTCTATGGCCTCGGTTTCGGGCAAACTCATACTGAGACTCCCGATTTACGTTTATGCAATACACCGGTGGGTGATGGTGTATTGTGTGTGAATAGTTGCAAAAGCTGAGTCTTCGTTCCATCTAGATGATAGAAAAATATTTCATTACAGGTTGCATACACTGGCGTATGCCTCCTTGCTACCAGTCGGAAAAGTATGCTATCAGTCTAGCAGCCAGGAGGCATTGGGGGATTACTGGTTTTCATTGGCGACAGGCGGTAATTCCGGTGGTGTAAGCAAGGCATTGAGTGTCGCACGGCGAATACGATACGCCTGGCGCGTTCCTTTGTGGGGAAGGGTGATTGCCTCTAACACACCGTTTTTGATCCAGCGCCGCACGGTCGTGTCATCTACGCGCAGTCTTTGCGCAACCTCGCGAACAGTAAGCAGATCCGCTTCGTCGTTTACCACGTGGTCCTCTTTTCTGGTATTATACCGGGGAACGATAGAGATCGTTCTTAACGAGCACGATAGCCGAAAATAGAACTCAAGTGTTTCTCATGTTCTATTTGACTATAACGACGAACGTACACGTTTTTAGTAACTCATTGAATACCAACCTTTTTTCAATAAAATATACAGCAGAACATGCTGCTCATGTTCTGCTGTAGAATGATCTGTTGTAGAAAATTCATGAAATGTTGCTTATAGCTGTGTCACCCACCAATCATCGACATGCTGCGATTTGCTCGTTTAAACCGCTTGTCTCCAATATAGTGCTTGAGTTCTTTGTGCCAGACGGCACGTCGAATCACCTGGGCCAGTTCCTCGTCGCTGGCATTTGAACGGACGACGGAGCGCAGGTCGGTTTCTTCGGTGGCGAAAAGGCAGGTGCGTAACTGTCCATCGGCGGTCAGGCGGATGCGGTCGCAACTGGCGCAGAATGGTTCACTGACAGGGTTGATGAAGCCAACTTCGCCGATGCCGTCCGGGAAAGTATAACGACGCGCCGTCTCCGAGGGGTCACCACCGGTAATCGGGACAAGCGGTCCATACTCGGCCTCGATGATAGCTTTGATCTCGCTGCCGGTCAGGATATCTTCCTTGCGCCATATCTGATCGGCGTCAAGCGGCATGAATTCAATCCAGCGCACAGAATACTGTTTCCGCCGCGCCAGGCGGGCGAAGTCGAGCACCTCTTCTTCAGTGTAGCCGCGCATCGCTACAGCGTTGATCTTAATGGGGGAGATCGAAGGATATTTTTCCAGCTCTTCCAGGCCTTCGAGCACGCGGTGGAGCTGGTCGCGTCGTGTCAGTTGCGCAAACTTCTCACGCACAAGCGAATCGAGGCTCACATTGATGCGTGTTAATCCGGCGGCAGCCAGCGCGCCCGCCTGCTGTTTGAGAAGAATACCATTAGTAGTCAGACTGAGACTGCGCAAGCCCTCAAGCTGGTGGAGCTGGCGCACGAGCTCGGGGACATCTCGTCGCACCAGTGGCTCCCCGCCGGTGAGGCGAATCTGCTCAATGCCTATACTCACTGCGACGCGAGCAATGCGCACAATCTCCTCGTAGGAGAGAATCTCAGCTTTTTTCAGCCAGGGCAGGCCCTCGGCAGGCATGCAGTAGGTGCAGCGAAAATTGCACTTATCCGTGACGGAAATACGCATGCTTTTAATACGGCGTCCGTAGCTATCAACGAGTGGTTCCATATCTGCTGCCTCTTCATCGGAATGCTCAACGACTAACGATATTTAGTAATATATCACCGATAGCACAATTGCGCCACTATCGCGTCTATCTGCTGACTTTCGACAGAGTAAGAACTTCGATAGGGGAAAATCTTTGGAAGTATCAATGTTAGTCACATATTTTTGTGAGAGGCAGGCGTTCAAACCCATATTTATGACGGAATTGCAAGGAATAATTCGCGCTGAAGGTACTTGTCGAACGAAGCGGTATTTTTCTTCAGGTGTTTCTGCTGCGTTTTCCGGCACAGGATAGGAATTTAACAGGCCACAAATGGGAAACACTTCTCATGCCGCTTTTTTCTTGAAACTCCACCTTGCGGAACATCTCTATGGTCTGGTATAATTATTATTGACCCGCTACCCATTATAAATTATAGCAAAAAACGTATCGTGAGGAGCAGAGAGACGCATGCCAAAAGTGGTTGATGATCAGGCGCGAGAGGCTACGCGCCAGCGCATTATACGTGAGGCAGCGAGCGAGTTTGCGCGATTGGGATTCGAGCAGACCAATATCAATACCATTGCTGAACAGGCCGGAATTGGCAAAGGCACTATCTATCTCTACTTCGAGAACAAGCGCGAACTCTTTCTTGCTATGCTGCGGCAGATCGCGCAGGCACAACTGGCCTCAATTCGTAACGCCCTGGCAGTTGATGGAAGCTTGCACGAGCGCCTGGAGCGGCTGTTCCTGGCTTTTACCCAACTGGCACGTGAGGAAAGTGATAGCTTTAACGTCTATATGAGCGCGCTCTATGGCGTCAACCGCGCTTTCCAGGAGGAGGCTACACGGCTTCTGCGTGATTATGTGGCAGTCATTGCGCTGGTGCTGGAAGAGAGTATGGCGCGAGGCGAAATACAGCGCGTCGAGCCAGATGCCGTTGCTTTGATGATTCTCTCACTGACCGAGGCATATGTTCTGTCCGCGGGCGTACTTGGGCAAACGCAGGCGGAGATTGCTCGTCAGGCTCGGAACGTAGCCGATCTGGTATTATCAGGTATAGGCGCTTCTTCCGCCTGATAAGTTATGTTTTTTTTTGCTGTTTATAATGGGTGACTGCCCACTCATAATGGTTTTTGGTATTATCAGACTATTCAGGCAGGTCTTTTTGGAGAAAGCATATGGACGACCGAACACCACTGAAACATGCTACCCTTGTAACTTTTTTGCGGCGGCTGTTTCATTTGCGTCGGGGAGGGACACATTTTGAAAGCCCCCGTTACTTACTCAAGTGGCTATTTCTCAGCGCGCTGATCGGCATTGTCGCGGGTCTGGGAGCAATAGCCTTCTTCTGGGCTATCGGGTTTGTTACTGATATTCTGCTTGGCAGGATCGTGGGCTATCTGCCACCCAATCCGGCAGGCGAGGGTGGCAGCGTCGTGATGCCGTTCTGGAGCGCTGCGCGTCCCTGGCTCTTGCCGGTAATTACCACTGCTGGCGGTCTGGTCGCCGGTATTATTGTCTTCACGTTTGCCCCGGAGGCGGAGGGGCATGGCACCGATGCCGCCATTAAGGCGTTCCACGAGGGAAAACCTATCCGGGCGCGCATCCCGCTTATCAAGCTGGTCGCTTCGGCCATCACCATCGGCTCTGGTGGCTCTGGCGGACGTGAGGGGCCGTCGGCCCAGATCAGTGCGGGCTTCGGCTCACTGCTGGCAACAGCGCTGCATCTCAATGTGCAGGATCGGCGTATCGCCATTGCAGTGGGTATTGGTTCAGGCATCGGAGCCATTTTCCGCGCGCCGCTTGGTGGAGCTATTCTGGCGGCTGAGATTCTGTATAAGGATGACCTGGAAATTGAGGCTATCATTCCCGCGCTGATGGCTTCGATTATCGGTTACAGCGTCTTCGGCCTCTGGTCCGGTTGGGTGCCAATTTTCGGCTTGCAGGATAACCTGGCCTTCACGTCGCCGCCGCAGTTGCTGTTCTACGTGGTGCTCGGCCTCTTAAGCGGGTTGGTGGGTCTGGCCTATGCCAGAGGCTTTTATGGGCTGACCGATATCTTCCACCATATTCCTCTTCCACACTGGGTCAGGCCTGGCATTGGTGGATTGCTGGTGGGCCTGATTGGTCTCCTCATACCGCAAGCTCTTGGCATGGGCTATGGCTGGGTGCAGCAGGAAATGAGTGTTGGTGGGGTCTTTGCTATCCCCTTGTGGGTGATTCTCATCCTGCCTTTTGTGAAGATACTTGCCACTGGCCTGTCTATCGGCTCTGGCGGTTCCGGCGGTATCTTCGGGCCGGGCATGGTCATTGGCGGCTCGGTTGGCGCAGCGCTCTGGCGGCTCTGCTACCATGTTGTTCCAGGTGTTCCACCCACTCCGGCTCCCTTTGTCATCATTGGCATGATGGCGACCTTTGGGGGCATTGCTCATGCCCCACTGGCGGTGATGTTGATGGTCGCGGAGATGACCGGCAATCTCTCCCTGCTCGCTCCAGCTATGATCGCGGTTGGCATCTCCTCTGTGATGGTTGGCAAAAACACCATCTACATCAACCAGGTGAATACGCGCGCCGACTCCCCTGCCCATCGCCTGGAATACTCGCTGCCGGTTCTCGCAAACATCCCCGTGCTCAGTGCCATGACCAGACCTTTATTGACGTTCCTCCCACAGCAGTCGGTGGCTTCGGCGCTGGCCGCGCTGGATAAGCAGAGGTTAGGAGGTGAGCCTGTGCTTGATGAGCGTGGTGGTTTGCTGGGGGTGCTCGCTCGCGCAGATATCGAGCGTGTCCCGCCGGATAAGCGCGATCAGGTGACGGTTGGCGAAGCCATGAATCGTGATGTGTTTACTATTACGCCGGATGAGACACTGGACGATGCGTTAGAGCAGCTCACCAGCCACCGTGTCGGCTGGGCTCCTGTGGTCGATGTCGAGATTATCGCGGGAGTGCGACATGTCGTCGGTATACTGTCGGTGGCTGATATCGTGCGAGCATACCGTGCGGCGGTAGCGAAAGATACGCGGCTCATGCGTGGGCTGGTCGAAGGGACAGTGATGGTCGAGGTGAAGATCGAACCGGGTATGCCGCTTGCCGGAATTGCACTACGAGACGCTCATCTGCCAAAGAATACCCTCGTGGTCTCGATCCGGCGCAACGGCGAGTTCATTTTCCCGCGTGGGCATGCCGTGGTGGAACCCGGCGATTTAGTCACGTTCCTGGTCAGTCCAGATGCCGAGGCTAGCTTACAGCAATATCTGGCCGAACGGACACCGGCGAAGGAACCTGTAGCGGCAGATAAGGTCGCTGCGCAATAACACGGGCAGAAAGTCTTTACAAAAGCAAGGGTCAGCACCCGTAAAGCCACAAAAAGCCTGTCCGAACAACACTTTCGTTATTGGACAGGCTTTTTGCTATGTGCCGCTGCTAAACACTTGACAAAGCGCAAAAAGGCATGTACTGTTACTGGTGGGATGAATAGAATACAGGCAATGAGCGAGGAAAGTAGGAGCGTGGCGATTGCAGAGAGCTGGCGGGTGGTGCAAGCCAGTATCAAAGTGCTTTCGAAGCTCCCTCGTGAGCCGTGGCAGTGAAACGCTCGCAAGAGCGGAAATAGCTGCCGCCGGGTACTCCCGTTAACGGGTTCGGGTGTGCTGGCACCCATGAGGCCATTGTCGCAAGATAATGGTGAAACAAGGTGGTACCGCGAAGTGAGTCTATGCGCACTTTTCGCCCTTGCAGGGCGGAGGGCGCTTTTTTCATGCCCTCCGCGTGAAGTCCTTTTCAGGCAAAAACAAGGAGGGTTTATGGCAGAGACAGAATCTTCAAAAGCTGTTATCGGCGCGGCGCGGTCTCCTAAAGGAGGCAGCGATGGGGCAGGAGGCATTGCTGAAACTGTTGCGGCAGGTCAGGCACATCAAATTGCGCGGGTTCCTGGCCCAAAGTATGATTTTCGTAGCTTTGAACCGAAATGGCGAACAAGGTGGGAAGAGCAGGAGCTGTACCGGATTGATTTGTACCATGTGGAGCGTCCCTACTACAATCTGATGATGTTTCCCTATCCCTCAGCCGAGGGGCTGCATGTCGGCAATGTCTACGCCTACATCGGCTCCGACGTGCATGGACGTTGGAGAGCCATGCAGGGCTTTGATGTCTTTGAGCCAATGGGCTTTGATGCCTTCGGCATCCACAGTGAGAACTTCGCGATCAAGCGCGGCATCCATCCACGTATTTTGACGGCACGTAATATCAGGCATTTTCGCGAGGAGCAATTAAAACGCATTGGCAACCGTTTCGATTGGTCGCACGAACTGCACACGACGGACCCGCGCTACTACCGCTGGACGCAGTGGATTTTCGTGCAATTATTCAAGGGTGGGCTGGCGGAGCGCAAGGTGGCACCCGTGAACTGGTGTCCGAGGGATAAGACGGTTCTGGCCGACGAGCAGGTAATTGATGGGCGCTGCGAGCGCTGCGGCAGCATAGTCGAGCGTCGCTGGCTGGAGCAGTGGTTCCTGAAGCTGACGAACTACGCGCAGCGACTGCTGGATGACCTGGAGCAACTGGATTGGTCCGAACGGGTAAAGGTCGCGCAGCGCAACTGGATCGGGCGTTCCGAAGGGCTGGAATTCGGTATGGCGATTGATGGGATGCCTGAAGAGCGCGTACAGGTCTATACAACGCGGCCCGATACCATCTACGGCATGACCTTCGTTGCGTTGGCTCCTCAACACCCGCTGATTGCCCGTATTACGGCTCCTGCATATCGAAAGGCTGTGACCAGCTATCAGGAGACGATCAGCAGTGCGCAGGCAGGGCCGGAGCGCGCTATGACCGGCGCCTTTACCGGGGCCTACGCCTGGCATCCCTTGACGAGTGAGCGCATTCCCATCTGGGTGGCCGATTTTGTGCTGGGAGAGCATGGCTCAGGAGCAGTGATGGGCGTGCCCGCGCACGACAAGACGGATCTGGCCTTTGCGCGAGCGATGGGTCTTCCCGTGCGAGGTGTTGTGATTCCCGCTCAAGCCTCTCAAGAGAGTGTCCAGCAAGAGGCTTTTGTGCAACCCGGTATTCTGGTCGATTCGGGTGAGTATACGGGAATGACATCCAGGCAGGCGTGTGCGGCGATGACAGACTGGTTTGAAGCTCAAGGGCTGGGCAAGCGCGCTGTGAAATATCGCCTGCGCGACTGGCTGATCAGTCGCCAGCGCTACTGGGGACCGCCCATTCCGATCATCTACTGTCCTGTGCATGATGCTGTACCTGTTCCTGAAGATCAGTTGCCGGTTGTGCTGCCGGATGTTGAGAACTGGATGCCGACCGGAACAGGAGCATCTCCCCTGGCTGCCGTCGAGAGCTTCGTGAATACCACCTGCCCTATCTGCGGGCGGCCCGCGCGCCGCGAGACGGATGTGAGCGACAACTTCCTGGACTCGTCGTGGTACTTCCTGCGCTACCCATCCAGTGATGATGAGACGCAGCCGTGGGACCCTGAATTGACGCGCAAGTGGCTGCCTGTAGATATGTGTATCGGGGGGGCCGAGCACAGCGTGCTGCATCTGATGTACGTGCGTTTCATCACCATGGCCCTGCACGATCTGGGCTACCTGGATTTCTCCGAGCCGTTCAAGCGTTTCCGCGCCAACGGCACCATTACAAAGGACGGGGCAAAGATCTCCAAGTCCAGGGGCAATGTCGTCAATCCCGATGCCTACATCGAGCATTTTGGTGTGGACGTCTTCCGGGTCTACCTGATGTTTATGGGGCCATACGAAGGAGGCGGCGATTTCAGTGATCGCGGCATCAGTGGTGTGGTACGTTTTCTGGATCGAGTATGGCGGCTGATCCAGCGTTTGGGGTCTCATGCGCCAATGCAGGGGCCTCCTGGAGAGGCGAAGCGAGCCATGCACCTCGTCATCAAGCGGGTCACAGAAGATATAGCGTCCTTGAAATACAACACGGCCATCGCTGCCTTGATGGAATATCTGAATGCTCTGGAAAGCAGGCAAGATGCGCCAGCACGGGAAGAACTGGAAACCTTGCTGTGCCTGCTGGCTCCTTTCGCACCCTACATCACTGAGGAACTGTGGGAGCAGTTGGGTCATCAAACATCAATTCACACATTCTCCTGGCCCACGTTCGATCCCAATAGTATCCAGTCAGATATACTAACGATACTTGTGCAGGTAAACGGGCGCGTGCGTGACCGTATCGAGGTTTCATCTAGCGCCTCAGAGGGTGAGATAAAGCAGCGGGCATTGTCAGCCGGAAAGATCCAGCGTTTCGTAGTGGGGCAGAATGTGAGCCGGGTAGTGTATGTACCCGGCAGGCTGGTGAATATTGTGACGCTCCAGGCTTAATTGGAGGTCAGGGTATAATGCCATAGGTGTAAGTGTCTCGAAAGTTTCTGTCAATCTACTTCTGGCCTGGTATCCTCTTAAAAACAAGAAAGCCAGAGAACCATGTGGATTCTCCGGCTCTTTTGTTTCCGAAGGAGATCAGGCAACGAGTTATTTTTTAAGCGTCGTAGTAGAGGGCGAACTCAATGGGGACGGGGCGCAGGCGCACCTCGTCGGCCTGAGCACGCTTCAGATCGACGTAATGCTCGATCAGGTCGCGCGTGAAGACACCGCCTTCCAGCAGGAATTCGTAGTCACTCTCAAGCGCGGCCAGCGATTCGTCCAGCGAACCCGGAACGGAGCGGCGCTTGCTCAGCTCTTCCCTGGACATGTGGTAAAGATCCTGGTCGACCGGGCCGAAGCAATGATCGCTCGGCTCAATCTCGCGCCGAATGCCATCGAGACCGGCCATGAGCAGGGCGGAGAACAACAGGTAGGGGTTCGCCGTCGGGTCGGGCGGGCGGAACTCGATGCGCTTGGCCGCCGGATTGTCGGTGAGCGGAATGCGCACGGCGGCGCTGCGGTTGCCCTTCGAGAAGACCAGGTTGACCGGTGCTTCAAAACCCGGAACGAGGCGCTTGTAGCTGTTCGTCGTTGGGGCGGCAATGGCGAGGATGGCCGCAGCGTGCATCAACAGACCGCCGATATAGGAACGAGCCAGCTTCGAGATACCGGCATAGCCATCGGGATCGTAGAAGAGGGGCTTGCCTTCCTTCCAGAGGCTTTGGTGGGTGTGCATGCCGGAGCCGTTGTCGCCGAAGATTGGTTTGGGCATGAAGGTGACGGTCTTGCCATGCCTGCGCGCCGTGTTCTTGACGACGTACTTGTACAGCAGAATGTTGTCGCCGGTCTTCGTCAGAGTGTTGAAGCGAATGTCGATTTCGGCCTGTCCTGCCGCGCCGACCTCGTGGTGCTGCGCCTCGACCGGGATACCCAGCTCCTCAAGCATCAGCGTCATCTCAGCGCGAATATCTTGCAGCGTGTCGTTGGGTGCGACGGGGAAGTAGCCTTCCTTGACGCGCATGCGATGGCCCAGGTTGGGAGTACCGCCATTGCGCCCGGTGTTCCAGGCCGCCTCGTTCGAGTCTACTTCAACATACTGGATGTTGTCGGTTGACTTGTAACGGACATCGTCGAGAATGTAAAATTCGGCTTCCGGCCCGAAATAGCACGTGTCGGCGATGCCACTTGAACGCAGGTACTCTTCCGCCTTTTTGGCGATATAGCGTGGATCGCGGCTATAAGGCTTCTTGCTGCCAACGGGGCCGGGATGGGCGACGTTACATACCAGACTCAGCGTCGGGACGCTGGTGAAGGGGTCCATAATAGCGGTGTCGGGGTCGGGAATTACCAGCATGTCGCTTTCGTTGATCGTCTGGAAACCGCGCACGCTGGAGCCATCGAATGGGACGCCTTCGACAAAGGTTTCCGTCTTCAGTTCATGCAGCGGCACGCTGAAATGCTGCCATGTACCCGGCACATCGACAAATTTGAGATCAACCAGCTTCGCGCCGCGCTCTCTGGCAAACTGTAGTACATCTTCCGGGGTCATGCCCTCGTCCTCCTTAGTTATCGTGTAAATTCCGGCATCGTTGCTAGAACTCCTGGCCCGCGTTGCCTTTTCATCTTCATCATTCAGCTATTTTGCACAGGCATCATAACTGGCTCAGCACTATACTGAGCTAATTCATTGTACATAGCATACCTGCCTCGTCTCGTTCTGACTACAGTTAGTTTATCTAAAAGTGATAGCCACGTTTTTGTGCAACATGCACAAAAATAAAGCAGGCTTGCGTTCTGGTACGTGAAGAAGGTAATATGATGGCAATGATAAAGGGGGGAGGAAAACATGGATTCTCTTGGGCATCCTACGGTCAAGCTGCCGCCGGAACCGGAGCCACATCCGCAGGTTCTTCGTCGGCTGCGTGCCTGGTTGCGCAGCCGCACAGGTCGCGTCATTTTTCCTATAGCTACTTTCGTTGCAGGTATGCTGACGGCGTTGATTATCGTATTGCTGGTGATTCTGAGCTTTGGTGGGGATGAGCCGACCATCAGCAATCCAGTAGTATCAGGAGGAGATATCGTTATAGAGATTGGTCCGTCCTATATCACCCACCTTGTGGCACAAAACCTGCAAACGGCGGGTCTGCCGGGTACAGTGAAAAATGTGCAGGTAACGCTGGCTTCAGGGGATCGAATGACCGTGCAGGGCGATGACCAATTTTCCATGCTGGGAATCAGTTTTACCCGACGTCTCACTGTCATTCTGCAGCCATATACACGCACGTGCCAGCTACAGGTACGTGTCACCCATGCTGACCTGCAGGGTATTGATGTCACACATTTTGCCGCTAATTTCCAGGGCCAGATCAACAATCAGTTGCGTGTCAACACAGGCAGTTTGCCCCAGGGCTTCACCTACTGCGATGTTGGCGTGCGCACCACCCCTTCCGGCCTCTTCGTGACCTATATCGCGACGCCGATTGGCGATATTCATTCGTTTCTCTCCAGCGGGAGCAATCAAGATGGAAATGCGCAGCTTTAAGGACTCCTGGAGCCAGATCGACCGAACCGCCGACCCGGTTTCCTACGTCCGCTACATGGATGCGTTCAAGGAATCAGAGCACCCGGCGTACTGGTCGGAGCTGCGAAGTCATCTGCAGGCGCATGGTCATCGGGATATCCTGGATGTTGGTTGTGGGCTGGGAGCGAGTGTGCGCGTAGCTGCGAAGATCGTAGGCCCCGGCGGGCGCAGCGTCGGCCTGGATAACAGCGAGGCGATGCTGCAATCGGCACGCGAGCGCGCTAAGGGTCTGAATCTCCCCATCGAGTACTACCAGAGCGATGCTCACCACCTGCCGTTCGAAAACGACACCTTTGACTATAGCCACTCTGATGGCGTCTTCGATATCCTGCCCGACCCCGTGCGCGCCCTGGACGAGATGGTTCGCGTCACGCGGCCCGGCGGCTGTATCGAGATCACCGCCGAAGACTCGATGATGATCGACGCGACCGACCGTACACTCACACGCAGGATCACAAGCTTTATCGAAGACCACGAAATGAATGGCTGGCTGGGGCGGCAGCTAGCCGGACTATTTAAAGAGCGCGGCCTGCTGGACGTAACAGTCACACCCAGAAACTGGGTGATAGAGGATTATGCCTTGTTTTCCCGGCTGGGCCTGCGGACCTTCCTCGCGAATGTGCAGGCGGCAGGCGTGGTGACAGCAGAGGAGGTCAGGCGCTGGCTGGCTGATCTGGAGCAGCGCTTCGCTCAGGGCCGTTTCTTCGCTGCGTTCTGTTTTTTTGAGGTCATGGGGCGCAAGCCATGAGTTTGTTTATCTCGCGCTTCTGAAAAAGGTCGTGCAATTTTTCGGGAATCTGTTCTGTTCTACAACAATGCGCTTTCTAGCAGGTCTTTGCGAATCTGCGACCTATAAGTCTTCAATGATGTGTTCGATATGCAGGTGGATGGTGACGCGCTGCTCTTTTGAGAACTGCTCCATCATCTGCTCCTGAGCGCCCTTTTCGCCGTGATTAAGAACGGCGAGGCGATAAATGTCGCGCTGGGCAATATCCTGGTCATCAATGAGTTCGGCAGTGCCCTTGAGCGTCACGTAGTTGTAGCCATCTGGAACGCAGACGGAAATACGAGGGTCGGCAAGCATATTATTGTATTTCTTGCGACCCTTTTTCGTATTCATCAGGATGGTATCGCCTTCGAGCAGATACCACATGACCGTCTGTTGGATGGTGTTATCGTCGTTGTACGTTGCCAGGACCGCGAAGCGGTGCTCGTTCAAGAAGGCACGCGCCCGTTTCGAGAGTTGTGCTGTCATTGTTGCCTTGTTTTTCCTCGCTTTCTAAAATGGACTACTGCGAAGCTGTTGCCTGCGTTGTCTGTGTCACCTTGCCGGTCAGGGCTGGAATGACATGCTCCCCATAAGCACGAATGAAGGCACTCTGATCGCGACCGACGTTATGGACATAGACGGCGTCGAAGCCGAGGTCGAAGAAGCCTTGCAGGTGCTGGCGGTGCTCGTCGAGGTTGGTTGAGATGAAGACGCGACCCTTGAAGTCTTCGGGGCGCACGATCTTCGCCATGGCGGCGAAATCTTCTGGCGTGCGAATATCCTGCTTGGGGAAATTCATACCGCCGTTGGGCCACTCCTTCATCGCGTTCTCCACTGCCTGCTCGTAGGAGTCTGCCCAGGAGACGTGCAGTTGCAGCAGCTTGCGCATCTTGCTCGGGTCTTTGCCCGCCTCGCGAGCGCCCTTCTCGAAGTTGGCGAGCAGCATCCTCAGTTTGTCAGAGGCGGCGGCGGGTGTAATCAAGCCGTCGACCATGCGTCCGGCAGTTTCTGCCGTTTTGGGGCCGGAAGCCGCGATGTAGATGGGCGGCGGTGTGCTCGGCAGGCTGTAGAGGCGCGTGCTCTCCATCTTGATGTACTTGCCGTTATACCGCGCTTTCTTGCCTGAAAGCAATTGCTTGATAAGCTCGATGGATTCGATCATGCGTTCAAGACGAATGGGTGTTTCCGGCCAGTAATCAGCCACAACGTGCTCGTTGAGCGCCTCGCCGGTGCCGATGCCGAGCCAGAAGCGGCCCGGAAACATTCTCTCCAGTGTGGCCGCTGCTTGCGCCAGGATGGCCGGGTGATAGCGATAGGAGGCGGTGGTGACGCCGGGGCCAAAGTCCATGTGCTGCGTGGTGGCACCGAGCGCGCCCATCCACGACCACACGAAGGGGCTGTTGCCCTGTTCTGGTGTCCAGGGCTGGAAGTGATCGGAGGCCATGACACCGCCGAAACCTGCCTGCTCAGCCTCCTGACACCATTTCAGCAATTCATCAGGGCCGAACTGTTCAAGGGCTGCTGAATATCCAACTTCTGGCATAATTGCTCCTTTCTTCTCACAAGAAACGTTACGAGTAGTACGCTGTGAGTTCGTGCTGAACTCCTGCCTGAGACTCGTGTAATTCGCGGATATCGTCGATGGTGTCGATGTCCCACGCCAGGCCAGTGCTATAGTATATACTAACGCTCAGTTGCCGCTTCCCGGCTGCCTGGACATGGTGTTGAAAACTATTGGCTCCAAAAAGATAGGGAATGGTCAACGGAGGCCGCACGAAGAGAGCATTGGTTCCGGTGCCTTCTCGTGATGGTGCGATGACAACGGGATGCCTTGCGGCGCGAGAAACCAGGGCGCGAATATCCTGTACGCGCAGGAGCGGGAGATCAGCTGAGATGGTCAGCAGCCCCGCTGCTCCCATGACTCGTATGCGCGTTGCTGCCGCACCCAGAGCAGCATTGTGTCCGTGTGCCTCTTCGGGCCACGCCTCTGCGCCCCAGCTTTGTGCGCGCTCCAGTACGCGCTCGTCTGGACTGACCACAACGACCTGTTCCAGCTCCTCACTTGCATGCAGGATGCACAGGACGTAGCGCAGCATATCCAGCACGAGCGTCTCGCGCTGTGTTGGCGACAGATGCGAGGCAAGACGGCTTTTCGCTTCGGTCAGTGTTTTTATCGGGACAAGTGCGTAATATCCCATGATGCCTTAAAATTCCACTCCTGCCGCCGTGAGCACGCTGCGTGCCAGTGCCGCTTTGGCCGCATCGTCTCGCATGATGGTATCAGTGGTCACGGTAGGAATGCCCAGGTCCTCGATTTCCTGCACAAGTTGGGCGTCCTGCTCATCGATGACCATTACATCCAGGAAGTCGCGATAGCAGCGCGCCACTCCAACTGCCGAGACAGGGATGCCGAGGCCGCGCATCAGTTTATCAGCAGGCCCCTTGATCGGCGCGCCACCTACGATGGGGCTGACGGCTACCACCATGCCGCTCGCCTCGTGCAGCGCGTCGTGGATACCGGGAACGGAGAGGATGCTACCGATGCTGACGATGGGGTTGCTGGGCGCGATCAGAATGGCTTCGGCCTCCTTGATGGCATCGATGACGCCGGGAGCTGGTTTGGCCGCGCTGGCTCCCACGAAGACGACATCCTGCACCTCGTCGGCACTCTGTCGTTTCACCATGTATTCCTCAAAGTGGAGCAGGCCCGCCGGGGTTTGAATGTGCGTGGCAACGGGTTGGTCGCTCATAGGCAGGAGCCGCAGTTGCAGGCCGAAGAGGCGGCGCAATTCGTCGGTGACCTCGCTCAATGTCTTGCCTTCACGCAGGCGATTGGTGCGGTGAATGTGTGTCGCGAGGTCGCGGTCGCCCAGCAAGAACCAGTCTTCGTTGCCATAGCGCGTCAATTGCTGCATCGTGTTGTAGGTATCGCCGCGTATGCCCCAGCCATTTTTTTCGTCAACCACGCCAGCTATCGTGTAGGTGACGATATCGAGATCGGGGGAGACGCGCAGCCCGTAGAACTCGCGATCATCGCCCGTGTTGCCGATGACGGTGATGCGTTCCTGGGGGATAACCTGCACCAGGCCCTGTAAGAAGCGAGCCGCGCCTACTCCGCCGGCAAGTACAACAATCATAGTCAATAAACCTCAATCAAAGCGGACTATCAGAGAACTCAGCGGGAGACGCTCACGTCGTTTGGGATCGGCGACGGCGTATCCAACTGTAATCAGCGCATGTGGAATCAGGTGCGTATCTAAATTGAGTGCGTCACAGACAATTTCGGGACAGAAGAGCGGCGCGCACATCCAGCCACTATCAAGCCCAAGATCGTAGGCCATCAGGAGCATATTTTGCACAGCGGCTCCGAGGCTTTGAATCGCCATAATTTGCTCGTCGGCATTGCGGCGCTCGTCAGGATAGCGATCCAGGTCTTCCAGGTAGAGGCAGGGGATAATGACAACGGGAGCGTTGATGATGCGCTCGCGTGATTTTCTCATGCGAATAGCCACAATCTCCTCGCTCTGCCCATCCATTTGCAGTTCGCGCCGCCAGGTATCGCCCATGCGGTCGGCAAGCCGCTCTTTGATCTCCCGCCGTGTCAGTATGACAAAGCGCCAGGGCTGCCGACCGTGTGGTGACGGTGCCCAGCGCGCCGCTTCCAGTATCTGCTCGATCAATGCGCGTTCAACCGGGCGGTTCTGGAACTGGCGCACGCTGCGTCGGCTGCGCAACAACGTTGCCAGATCACCGCTGCGTGCCGATTGCGTGACGGGTCGTTGTTCGAATTGCGTTGTCACAAGTGTATATACCCTTTTGATGTATCCATTCAACGGAACATGTCGGTGGTGGCATCACGGATAAGGGAACGAGCATTCGCGGCGGCTGGTGTGTATATGTAGCCACGAATGATCGCCACGGGAACCTTATCGACCTTGCCCATCACCAGTTCCGCCGCTGCCGCCAGTTCGTCAGCAACGGCAATGGCGCTGACCTGCATGAGATAGCCGTAGGGGTCGTGCTGGCCGCGATAATCCGCAATTGGCTCCATACCAGCCACACCGATTGCCATATTTACCTGCCCGTTGCGCCAGGGACGGCCCCAGGTGTCGGAAATAATCACGGCGATATCGAATGACTCGCCCTCGCCCACCAGTCGTTGCAGGTTGGCGCGTAACCCTGCGGCTGAACGGTCCGGGTCGAGCGGTAGCAGCGTCAGTTCGTGCTCGCCGTTGACGTTGGATTCATCGACACCGGCGTTGGCGCAGATGAATCCGTGGCGCGTTTCGGCAATCAACACGCCGTGATCCATGCGCACGATGCGGTGGCTTTCGCGCAAAACGACCTCCACGTGCCGGGCATCCTTTCCCCATTGCTCCGCGAAGGCGCGCGCGAATTCCGAAGGTTGCACCTGCCCCAGCTTGACGATGCGCCCCTCCGCCTTAGACACGATTTTTTGCGTTACCACGAGTATGTCGCCCTGCTGCAAAGTTTCCTGTTGTGCTTGCAGAGCTTCATAGATAACGAGACCCAGGTCCATGCCTGGGGAAATCTCGCCGACGCCGGTGACCGGTAAAATCTGTATTCCGCTCATCATATTACTCCTCTTGTTGCCATTATATCCCCCGGAAATGATATACTGCAAATAAGATAGTTTTGGATAGCAAGCGCCTTCTTTATGGTTTTCTGTGGTGAAACTCCTCCGCAACGACAAACGCTATAAAAGCAAAGGGAGTGTATGTGACTATGGCACATAACAACTTCTTGATAATAGCGAATGAAAGGAGTTTCTGGTTTCAATGTTAAAGGCAGTAGGTCATTTGATGCTGGCGGGCATCTTCATCTTTGGCGGGTCGTCGGCGTTTCTAGAGCCGGGAGGCAGAGTTCAGAAGGTTGAGAGCGCCGGTATCCCGCAGCCGAAGCAGGCGGTCACGCTCAATGGAGCTATTATGGTTTTCGGAGGAACGTTGCTCGCGCTGGGTATTTTCCCCCGCTTTGCCGCGTTGATGCTGTTTGGGAGCCTGGTACCCACCACCTTTGTCGGGCATTCCTTCTGGACGGAGGAAAATGACGCCAGTCGCAAGGCACAGCAAACGCAGTTTCTCAAGAACCTCGGCTTAATGGGTGGACTGCTGATCGTGCTCAAGGAGGGGTAAGAGATAGCAGCGCGTACCTGGAATATCACATAATAAAAGAGGGCAATCCAACTATGTAGGGAGGCAGCAATGCGCTCCCTACGTCTTGTTATAAATATGGCGTTCTGAGCGAGAGCAAAGAATCTCGTATGAGTTTGCTCGTCGATTGGTTGCCGAGATTCTTTGCTCTCGCTCAGAACGCCATGTCCGGGCCGCTTTTTTTACGGCAAACGATGCGGGAATTTTTTAGAGCGAGGATAGTGTTATGAGCGATCAAGAACAGAAGCAGGAACAGCAAAAGGTAGCGATGGTTATTTTTGCGCACCCTGATGATGCCGAGTTTGGCGCGGCGGGCACTGTTGCGAAGTGGGCCGAGGAAGGTTGGGATGTGTATTACGTCGTGATAACAGATGCGTCGGAGGGTGGGCCGGATGACACGACGGATGTTAGCCCACAGGCCAGGGGCAAGATTTCAGAGACGCGCAAGCACGAGCAGCGCGAGGCCGCGAAAGTGCTCGGGGTGAAGGATGTCATCTTTCTCGACTACCCGGATGGGGTGCTGGAGCCGACGATTGAACTGCGGCGCGACCTCGTGCGGGTCATCCGCCTGTATCGCCCCGACCGTACCATCATCCAGTCGCCGGACCGCACCTGGTATCCGGAGATGTTTATCGGGCGCTACCATCCCGATCACCTGGCAGCGGGGCAGGCTGCCATAGCTGCCATCTACCCGGCGGCACAGAATCCGTGGGCTTTCCCCGCACTGTTTGAGGAAGGCTTGCTGCCGCATCGCGTCAAAGAAGTGTATTTCATGGGCGCGCCAAACCCGAACTTCGTAGTGGATATATCGTCGACCATTGACAAGAAGCTTGCGGCACTTGCGGCGCACGTGAGCCAGCACGCAAACAACCCCACGATGGAGGAACGGGTGCGCGAGCGCGCCGCCGAGATGGGCAAAGAATACGGCATGGACTACGTGGAGATCTTTACCCGCGTCGAAAAGTAACCGGCTATGGAAAATTGCCCTTGCATTTTGTAAGTGCGTGTGACATACTACTACCAGAGACCTTCGGGGCAGGGTGTAATTCCCGACCGGCGGTAAGGCGAGAGTGCCGATGCATTCAATTTCTTCGCCAAGCCCGCGAGTCGCGTTCTATCACTTACGATAGAACGCTGACAGACCCGGTGCGAAACCGGGGCCGACGGTAACAGTCCGGATGGGAGAAGGTTCAATACAGGTACAGCTTCTGCCCCTGTTGTAGTGATGCAATAGGGGTATTAGCCTATGGTTTTGTAGGCTTGATTGCTGTTCCGACATCTCCCTCACAAGCCTCCCCGGGTCAGTTGAATTGGCGCTTTCCTGTGTCCTTTTCGCAGGAATGCAGGAGCGGGCCAGTATAGCTTTGACCGAGAGGGATGTCATGAGTGTAACGACTTCTACTTCGGAAGACGTATCCTTCGAGATGCGCCCGTATGCGCACGAGGCCGAGGAGGTCAGGAAAACTGGAAGACCTGCCGGATCAGTGCGCCGCCGTGCGTATGTGCCACCCGGTGCCATACAGCGCGTGCTTCCTCTGCTGCCATCCATCGTGGTGGCTATAGTTTTATTGTTGGGCTGGTATGTAAGTACGACGTATGGACACGTCCCCAGCCTGATTCTCCCCGCTCCGGGCGATGTATTTGCCAGTCTGAGCAGTGGTCTCAGTGGGGGATTGTTTCAGAGCAATGCCCTGGTGACGATTCAGGAGAGCCTGTTTGGCTTCCTTCTCGCTCTGGTCATTGCGCTCCCTCTGGGTTATGGACTGGCGAAATCCCGCCTGATCGCCGCCGCCGTTCACCCGTACCTCGCGGCTGCCCAGGCCATTCCGGCGATTGTGATCGCGCCCCTGCTGGGCCTCTGGCTCGGCTACGGCCTCGTCCCCAACCTGGTGCTCTGCATGCTGATTGTCCTCTTTCCAATGGTGGTCACCACCATCCTCGGTCTGCAGACCATCGACTCGGAGATAACCGACGCGGCGCGACTCGATGGCGCGGCTGGCTGGTCACTGCTGGCGCGTATTGAGTTCCCCCTGGCCCTCCCCGCCATCCTGGCCGGAGTGCGTACGAGCCTGACACTCTCGATTACTGGTGCGCTCGTGGGGGAACTGGTCAACAATAGCCCGCAGGGGCTGGGCTATCTGGTCATGCTGGCGAAGAATCAGTACGACCTGGCGCTCATGTTTGCCACGCTGATCATTCTGGGCTTGCTGGCGGCTCTCTACTATGGCATCTCCTGGCTGCTGGTCAGGCTGGCCGCTATCGTCTACTGATTGATGAGCAAAATGGAGAAACACAATCACACGAAGGGGGAGATCGAGAAATGCATACACGCTCGCGTTCGTCTCTTGTACTGATTTTTTCTTCGCTGCTTGTATTAGGTTCGCTTGTGCTGGCCGGTTGTGGAAGCGCCGCTTCGGGTACAGGCAACTCCTCAAGCGGCGGCAGTAATCTGACCAATGTTTCGATTGGTCTGGGTTATATTCCCGACATCCAGTTCGCGCCCTTCTATGTGGCGCAGAGCAAGGGCTACTATAAGGCGGCTGGCTTGAACGTCACCTTGCATAACGGCATCGTCAACGACCTGATCGGCTCGATGGTGCTGGGCCATGACAACTTTGTCTTTGCCAGTGGCGACGAGGTGATGACTGCGCGCAGCAAGAATCTGCCTGTGGTCGATGTATCAACCATCTACCAGCGCTACCCGGTCTGTATCATTGTGCCTGCCAATTCGCCCATTAAGACGCTCGCCGACCTGAAGGGCCACACCATCGGTTCACCGGCGTCGTTTGGAGCGACCTACATAGGTATGCTTGCGTTGCTCTACCACGCCCACCTGTCACTTTCGGATGTACATGTCGAGACTATCGGCTTTACGCAGGTGACCGCGCTCCTTACGCATAAGGTTGATGCAGTGGTAGGTTACTCGAACAACGAGGCGCTACAACTGCCTGCTAAGGGGATGCCAGTGCGCACCTTCGATGTTTCCGATTACCAGCCGCTCGTCTCCAACGGCATCGTCGTCACTGAGGATACACTGCACAATGAGCCACAGATGGTGAAAAGCTTCGTTCAGGCCACGCTGAAGGGAGTGCAGTATGTCATCAACAATCCAAAGCAGGCGGTACAGATCAGCAAAGCCTACGTGCCAGGCATGGATGTGAACGAGGCGACGCAGGTGTTGATGGCGACCATCCCCGTTTTGAAGGGCAACGGCCATCTCGGCTACAATGATAGCGCAACCTGGCAATCAATGGTGCAATTCCTGGTTGCCGACAAAATTATCCCTCCCGTCCAGGATATCACGCAGGCATACACCAACGTCGGTATCTCGTAGCAAAGCCATAAAAAAAACTCTCTCGGATGTCACTGTGAGCGCCGCGAAGAATCTCGGTGACCATCGTACTGCAAAAGGGGTTGCCAGGATTCTTCGCGGCGCTCACAGTGACATGTCCGATCCAGGGCTTTTTTGGCATATAATGTAACGACAGGCAAGACTCTTCGACATCATTGCCCGTCGTTACAGAGAGGAGGATATGCGATATGCCAACCCTGGAACTGGAGACTATGCGTTGTGTCGTGGATGGCCCGCTGGGCAGGTTGCACCTCAACCGACCGGAGGCGTTGAATGCCGCTAACTGGGCCTGGGTGCGTAACCTCGTGCAAGCCGTGGATTTCCTGAAAGAGCACGAGGAGGCGCACGTCGTGATTGTGAGCGGCGAGGGGCGCTCATTTTGCAGTGGCCTGGATGTGAAAGAGCTTTCAATGGGCAACCTCAGCCTGGAATGGTTTGAGGTATGGGAGCAGGGCGTGAGCGCGCTGGCGAACCTGCCTGCCATCACGATTGCCGCCATTCAGGGCTACTGCCTGGGTGGTGGCTTGCAACTGGCTATAGCCTGTGATCTGCTGATTGCCTCGACCGATGCCATCCTCAGCATCCCGGCGGTCAAAGAGGGCGTGGTGGCTGACCTGGGGCCGATGCGCCTGGCACGTTTGATAGGAGCGAGCAAAGCCAAATATTTATGCCTGCTGGGGCAGCGCTTCCCGGCACGGGAGGGGTTGGAGATGGGTATCCTTCACGAGGTGGTCGAGCCGGACGAACTGCAACAGCGTGCGCTCGATCTGGCGCAGGAACTGCTAGTGATACCCTTTACCGCGCTCAAGCATACCAAGCGGCAGATCAATGCTGCCTTTGAACTCGACTTACCTGCGCTCATGCAGGAGATGGCGGTGGCGCAGGACGAGTGCCTGCGTTCGCCGGAGCACGCTGCTGTGATGGAAGCTTACCGGAAGACTCAGGCCGAGCGTAGAAGGCAGAAAGAAGGTGCGCGATGAAGCGAGAGGGATATCTCTGGAATGCAGAAGCGGAGACGATGCCGCGTCAGGCACGGGCCGCGCTGCAAAGTGAGCGCCTGCGCGAGCAAGTCGAGCGGGCTTACGAACGTGTGCCATTCTATCGCCATGCGTTCGAGGAGCGCGGAGTACACCCGCAAGACATCCAGGCTATCGAGGATATCGAACGGCTGCCCTTCACGACGAAGGAGGACTTCCGCACCACCTATCCCTACGGTTTGTTCGCTGTGCCGTTGAGCGAGGTAGTGCGGCTGCATGCTTCGAGCGGCACGACAGGGAAGCCGGTAGTAGGAGGCTATACACGTGCGGATCTGGCGATGTGGGGCGAGGTGATGGCGCGCACCTTCGCGGCAGGCGGCGTCACCGCCAACGACGTCTTCCAGAATTTCTACGGCTACGGGCTCTTCACAGGCGGTCTGGGGGCGCACATCGGTGCGGAGGTGATTGGCGCGACAGTCATTCCTATGAGCGGAGGCCTGACACGCCGCCAGCTCCTGCTCATGGAGGATCTGGGCGCGACCGTAGTCGCCGGAACGCCATCCTACACGCTGGTGGTGGCGGAGACCGCGGCGGAGGAAGGCATCGACCTGCGCGCTCGTATGAAGGTCAGCGCGGGCTTTTTCGGAGCGGAGCCGTGGACGGAGGGCATGCGGCGCGAGATCGAAGAACGTTTTGGGTTGGAGGCCTTCGATCTCTATGGACTGACCGAGGTGATCGGTCCCGGCGTGGCGGCAGAGTGCCAGCAACACGATGGCCTGCACGTCAACGATGACCATTTCTATCCGGAGATTATCGACCCTGAAACAGGCGTGCGCCTTCCCGATGGCGTGGTGGGCGAGCTTGTGCTGACCTGCCTGACGCGCGAAGCGTTGCCTCTTCTGCGCTATCGCACCCGCGACCGCGTGGCGCTGGTGCGCGAACCGTGTGCTTGTGGTCGTACCTCGGTGCGCATGCTGCGGGTGAAGGGGCGCACCGACGATATGCTGATTGTGCGTGGTGTGAACGTCTTCCCAACACAGATCGAGCAGGTACTGCTGGCCCGTCCCGGCCTGACCAGCAACTATCAAATACTGGTTGACCGGCAGCGCGACCAGCTCGACGAGATCGAGGTGCGCGTTGAGGCCGATAGCGATCTGCACAGGCAGGGCGGCGCGGCCATGGGGGTAGTCCAGGCCGATGTGACCGAAGACCTGTACCAGGCGCTGGGGCTGCACGTACATGTGCTGGTGGTTGAGCCACATCATCTGCCGCGCAGCGAGGGCAAAGTGAAGCGCGTGGTGGACCGCCGCCAGCTTACATGATGCGCCTCTAATATAAAGGCATGCCAATCCTTCACTTTCTTGAGAAAATCCAGACCCTCTTTGCTTAAATTCATACCTTTCATTGACTTCTTCTGGCTTACAATGGCAGAGGAGATGGATGATGTAGCGCAAGAAATGTTGAGGGAGCAATGACTATGCATACAATTGAACAGATTCCACAATTACCGGTTCCGGCGAAAAGGTCCTGGCAATACTATCTCCTTGACAGCCTCCTGGGGGTGGTTGGCTCCTTGATAGTAACGGCCATCATTTACTTCTATCGTTTGTATCCAACGATCCCGGACATTGCCATTGTCTACTTGCTCGTCATCTTCCCGCTGGCGAGCATACGTGGTCGCTATGCGGCGCTTGTGGCGTCAGTAGTGGCCTTTCTCTCGTTCGATTTCTTCCTCGTGCCTCCTTACTATAGCTTTACTATAGCTCGCCCGGCGGAATGGCTTGCCCTTGTTGTCTTTCTGGTGACCGCGTTAATTACCAGCCAACTGACTATAGTGACGCGGCAGAGTAGAGAGCAGGCCTGGCTCCGAGAGCGGGAAGCACGCATTCTCTACGAAGCGGGGCGGGTCATCACCGGCACAGATAACCTTGATGAGCAATTGGATGCCATCGCATTGTCTCTTGTCAGAGTGTTTTCCTGCTGGGGAGTGCGTGCTTGCGCCCTCTTGCTCCCCGATGAAAAAGGCGTCCTGCGCGTGCGGGCAGATGCGCCCATCAGTGTCGATAGCTTCACCCTGACACCCTATGAGATGGTCGCGGCGCAAGAGGCGCTGGAGCAAAGGCAAATGCGAGAAGTCCACAACGCAGTTTCTTCGAGCCGGAACGCGCTATCGCGTCTGATCCCCCTCAGGAGTGGGAACCAGGTTCTGGGGGTACTTTGCCTGCGCATTGAAGACGGAGTATCATGGTTTGCCAGCCCGCAGCAGATGCAGGACGAACTGGAACAACCTACAGATCAAGCCACCTTTTTCTGGACTTTTCTTGATCAGGCCATCCTGGTCATTGAGCGGTCGCGCTTGCGAGCACCTACTGTCGCGGACAAGCAGTAGCCGAAGGAGTGGCTTGTAAATATGAGCACTATAGAACGTATGCTGCCCGTCCAGAACGGGCTTCCCTGGCAGCGCTATCTGCTTGATAGCGTGCTGGCTTTCGTTGGAGCGATGCTGGTCACTGCCATCATCTACTTTTTTCATCTGTATCCGCGCATCCCCAACGTTTCGATTGTCTATCTGCTTGTGGTGCTGGCGCTGGCAAGCATACGAGGCCGCTATGCCTCGATCCTTGCCTCGCTGGTAGCCTTTCTCTCCTTTGATTACTTTCTTGTGCCGCCGCTCTATGTCTTCACGATCAACCGAATAGAAGAATGGATTGCCCTTTTCGTCTTCCTGGTGACGGCCATCCTCACCAGCCAGCTCGCGGTGGAACTGCGAGAACGGGCCAATCAAGCCCAGCGTCGCGAGCACGAGACGCATATTCTCTATGATCTCCTGCGCCTGACCAATCGCGAAGGGGAGCCTGGGTGCCAGTTACATACAGTCACGCAGGCGGTGGTCGATGTTTTTTCCTCGTGGGGGGTGCAGGATTGTGCTATTCTTTTGCCAGATAGCGCGGGCAATTTGCGGGTGCAGGCCAGCGCGTATCAACCCGTCGAGCAGGTTATGCTCTCAGCCGAGGAACAGACGCTTGCTGCCTGGGTAATGTCTCACGGTCGCACGATGAGCCTTTATGATGAAACTTCACTATCAGTCTCTGCTTCCACCTATACAGAGCAGCGTGCTCCCGTGCAGCATGGCGCAAAGGAGAGGGCGATACGCCAGTCGTTGCGGCTCATCCCGCTTAAACTGGGGCAGAAAGTAGTGGGTGTACTACGTCTGCGCGTGCTGGATCAGCCGCGCAGCCTGCCGTATGAGGAAGGGCAACCGGAGGAGCACGAGCGTGCGGACGCCCGTACTGCCTTCTTCTGGACGTTTCTGGACGAGGTGACCACGCTGGTTGAACGCTCCCGCCTGCAAAGGGAAAACCTCCGTATCGCCGTTTTGCAGCGTATCGATGCTATGCGTATGGCTTTGCTTTCCTCGGTTTCCCATGACCTGCGCACCCCTCTAACCTCGATTAAGGCGGCAGCCAGTTCGCTGTTGCAAAGTGATGTGCAGTGGGACGAGGAGACCAGGCGTGGGTTCGCGCAGACGATTGAGCAGGAAGCAGACCGGCTCAATCGTCTGGTGAGCAATTTGCTTGATATGTCGCGTATCGAAGAGGGCGCGCTCAAGCCGGAGAAAGAACTCTATTCACTCAAGACGCTCATCTATGATGTCCTGGCGCGTATGGAGCCGGTGCTCAAGGGGCGTGAGCTACGCACCTGCCTGCCCGATGACCTGCTGCTGGTCGAACTGGACTACGTACAGATGGATCAGGTGCTCACCAATCTCATCGAAAATGCCGTGCGCTATACGCCTGCGGGTACGCCTGTTGAGGTGAGCGCGCGGGTAAGAGGAGAAGAGGCGATGCTCAGCATCGCCGATCGCGGGCCGGGCGTTCCAACGGCTGATCTTGAGCGCATCTTTGATAAGTTTTACCGCGTTCAGGCCAGCAATGGACAGCGCCGTAGTTCCACTCCAACAGGTACGGGCCTCGGGCTGGCTGTGAGCAGGGGGATCGTCGAAGCACACGGCGGTCGTATCTGGGCAGAGGAGCGCGAGAGCGGAGGGCTGGTCGTTTTCGTGGTCCTGCCCGTGAGAGAAAGAGAAGAGATTGCGCAATGAGCAAGCAGGGAGCGGCCATTCTGGTGGTAGATGATGAGAAGGAAATTGTGCGGGCTTTGCAGCGTGGTCTGACTGCTTATGGATACCGGGTGCTGACGGCGAGCAGCGGTCAGGAGGCATTTGAGGAGCTTCATAAGCACCACCCGGATGTACTGCTGCTTGATCTCATGCTGCCCGATATGAGCGGTCTTGAGGTGTGTCGCCGCATCCGGGCCGAATCGAATCTGCCAATCATTGTGCTTTCCGTCAAAGATGCCGAATACGATAAAATTGAGGCGCTCGATCTGGGGGCCGATGATTATGTGCCGAAGCCCTTTGGCATGGACGAGGTGCTGGCGCGCATCCGGGTGGCTCTGCGCCACGCGGCCCAGCTATCAAGCGGCACGACCCCTCACTTTCATGCGGGTCCGCTCTCCATCGACTTCTCTCTCAGGCGCGTGACCGTCAATGGGCAGCAGGTTTCCCTGACCCCGACCGAATACGACCTGCTCAAAGCCTTCGTCTCGCATCGGGGCAAAGTGCTCACGCGGCAAATGCTCTTAAAAGAGGTATGGGGAGATGCATCCCATGCCAGAACGCACAGCCTCCACGTTTACGTGGCGCAACTGCGCCAGAAAATCGAACCAGACCCCGAACATCCCCACCTTATTTTCACCGTTCCAGGTGTGGGCTATCGCTTCAACGATGAGGCGGAAGCCTGAACTGTATGCCCTGAAGATGCTCCTGAGAAAATCCTGAGCATCTGGCAAAAAATCCTGAGTATATCCAGAACAAATAGCTTGATATCCAGAACGCACCTTGAGAGATTTTGCTTTACACTGCAAAGGAGAAAGAAGAAAGCGCTACATCCTTGTCTACAGCAGCGTATTCCCTTCTTTCTAAGGAGGCTACGATGGAGAGGTCGCGTTGGCTGCTGCCCTTTACACACGGGGTAAATATGGGTGCCGTTGATCTGGTGGTAGCTCTAGCCGAACGTGCCGGGGCCACCTTAATTGCTGTCTCACTGCTTTCCGAGTCGCGCACACCAGGTTTGCGAGGAGCGCGCCTGGAGCATATCCAGCAGTCGAAAGACTTCCAGGAGGCGGTGCATTGGAAGGCGGAGCGCTACAGTGTACCGGTTGAACGCTATGAAATCTTCACGGTAGATCCGATGCAGCATGTTCCTTTGCTCATTGCCGACTTGCGGTGTGAGGCCATTGTCCTGGTGGCCATGGGAGGACGAGAGGTGTTTCTGCAGATGCACGAGCTGAAGAGCCTGCTTGAACATGCGCCCGCTCAACTGCTGATCATCCGTATGTCGATGCCTGACGAGGATGAGCCACCGCGATCGGGGATTTTTCGCTTCCTGTCCTGGCTTCCCTGGAGCGGCAGATCAGGAACACGGGTCGGCGACGGCAGCCTGGGGAAACCAGACGTGTCTGAAGCGGTAGGCCCGTCCTGGATCAGGACGGAAGGCTAGCAGCGGCGGTGATCCTGTACCGCGCAAGGAAGGGGGCGAGGTGATGCCTGGAGCGCGCATCTTACTGGTTGAAGACGACCCGATCATCCGCGACCTGCTGCAACGCAATCTGGTGGCGCGTGGACATGAGGTCAGGGTGGCAGAGGATGCAGGCAGCGCATTGCTACATTTGCAAAGCACTCATTTCAATCTCATCATCCTGGATATTAATTTGCCTGATCAGACAGGCTGGGAGGTGTTGCGTACCGCGCTGCAGAATGGATGGCTCGCGGCGCAGGAGATCGAGGGTGAGGATACGAAGCTTCCGGTGGTCGTGCTCTCTGCTGTGCGCGTCAGCCCACGCCGACTGGACGAATTTCACCCCCTGGCCTATCTGCCTAAACCCTTCCCGATGGAGGCGATCTTACGGCTGGCCAGGGAGGCAGCGGGACGCAGGTATGGCAAGGCTGCCTATCAAGTAGAAGAGGTTGTAGACACGGAGAACCCTGAGTCTGATCAATCTCATGAAGTAACTATGGATACCGAGAACCCTCAGCCTGACGAGGAGGAATTGCATGCTTGATTTGATTATCATTGTGGTGACCATTCTCACCTTTGTCGCTTTCATCGGCTTCACCCAAGCCTGTGATCGCCTCTAGCAAACAAAAGGAGCGAAGAGATGAACTCGCCGATTGAGTATATCCTGGTAGGTATCGTCACGCTCGGTGTGCTGATCTACCTCGTTATCGCGCTGCTCATGCCCGAGAAATTTTAACGTCTTCTTCTAGTATTAAGAACAAAAGTGAGGGAATAAACCATGCCTGTAACACCTGACAGTGTCCTGCAGGTAGTGATCTTCCTGGTCATTGTACTGCTGGTGACCAAACCACTTGGCCTGTATATGTATAAGATCTTCAACGGGGAACGCACCTGGCTCTCGCCGGTCTTCGTTCCTGTTGAGCGTTTCTTCTACCGGCTCAGTGGCATCAACCCGGAGGAGGAACAAAACTGGGTGGCGTACATGATCTCTGTGCTGGTTTTCAGCGTGGTGGGCATGCTGCTCCTCTATGCCTTCGAGCGCACGCAGCAGTGGCAAGGCCCCTTCTTCAATCCGCAGGGTCTTCCCAATGTAGAGCCGCAGCTCGCTTTCAACACGGCGGCCAGCTTCACTACCAACACCAACTGGCAGAACTACACGGGCGAGCAGACCATGACCTATCTGACACAGATGGCCGGTCTGACGTACCACCAGTTCGTCTCGGCTGCCGCCGGTATCGCGATGGCTGTGGCGCTGGTGCGCGGGCTGGCTCGTCGCAGCGCCCAGACGCTGGGCAATTTCTGGGTCGACCTCGTGCGCTGTACGCTCTATCTGCTCCTGCCCATCTGTGTTGTCGTCGCTCTGGTCTTCGTTTCGCAGGGCATGATCCAGAACTTCGCTCCCTACACTATTGTCCACACTCTCAACGGGCAGATGCAGACGATCGCTCAGGGGCCGGTCGCCTCGATGGAGGCCATCAAGGATCTGGGGACCAATGGCGGCGGCTTCTTCAATGTCAACTCAGCTCATCCTTTTGAGAACCCTAACGCCTTAACCGCCCTGATCATCATCCTGGAGGAAATTTCTCTGGGAGCCGGGCTGTTCTACATGTTCGGCAAGTGGGTAGGTGACACCCGCCAGGGCTGGGTGCTCTGGATTGCCTCTGCTATCCTCTTTATCGTTGGCGTCGGCATCGTTATCGGAGCAGAGCAGGCGGGCAATCCGCTCTTGACCAGTGTTGGAGCTAATCAGCAGGTCAGCGCCTATCAGGCGGGTGGCAATATGGAAGGCAAGGAGGTGCGCTATGGCATCACCATCTCTGGACTGCAGGAAGTGACCACGACAGCCACTTCGACGGGAACTGTGATGAGCTTCCACGATAGCTATACTCCCATCGGTGGGTTAGTGCTCATCACGAATATGGCCCTGGGTGAGATCATCTTTGGAGGAGTGGGAGCAGGTCTCTACTCTATGATTATGTTCGCCATCATCGCGGTCTTTATCGCCGGGCTGATGGTGGGCAGAACACCGGAATACCTGGGCAAGAAGATCGAACGCAAGGAGATTATGATGGCGGTGCTGGCCCTGCTGGTCTCGCCCCTGGTCATTCTAGGTTTTAGCGCGGCTGCGATTGTCCTGCCGCAGGGCATCGCCGGGCTGACCACGGGGGCGGGCAACCTGGGGCCGCATGGGCTGACCGACATCCTGTACGCCTTTACCTCTACCAATGCCAACAATGGCTCGGCCTTCGCCGGGCTGAACGGCAACTCGCCGTTCTACAACTGGACGTTGGGCTTTGCCATGCTCATTGGCCGCTTTGCCGAGGTCATTCCCCTGCTGGCTCTGGGCGGAGCACTGGCGAAGAAGAGGATTGTCCCCGCCGGGCTGGGAACCTTCCCCACGACCAAACCGCTCTTCGTTGGCCTCTTGATCGGCGTGATCCTGATCGTTGGCGCGCTGACCTTTTTCCCGGCCTACTCGTTGGGACCCATTGTCGAACAACTTTTGATGCACGCGGGGAGGACATTCTGAGATGAAAACCGATATACCCGGTATCCAGACCGATACCTTAGAGGTGAAACAGTGGAAGACGCGGCGCAAAGGCGGCATCTCGATCTGGGACTCCAGGATCATTCGCAGCGCCATCCCAGCCTCGTTCAAGAAGTTGGACCCGCGCGTGCAGGTCAAGAACCCGGTTATGTTTGTGGTCGAGGTCGGCAGCGTCGTCACCACCATCGAGTTCGTGCGTTTGCTCTTCACCGCTCCCACTGCTGCCTTGCCACGCACGCAACTGACCTACGAGACCATCTTCGTGCTGGCGGTGACCGTCTGGCTCTGGTTCACTGTTGTCTTCGCCAACTTCGCTGAAGCCATGGCCGAGGGACGCGGCAAAGCGCAGGCCGAGACGCTGCGTAAGGCACGCACCACCGCCATGGCGAAGCGGTTGGCAACCCCTGATCGCGCTGATAAGTATGAGGAGGTGCCTGCGCCCCAACTGCGCAAGGGCGATCTGGTGCTGGTGGAGGCGGGCGACCAGATCCCCGGCGATGGCGACGTCATCGAGGGCGTGGCCTCCGTCGACGAGTCGGCTATCACCGGTGAGTCGGCTCCGGTCATTCGCGAAAGCGGCGGAGATCGCAGTGCCGTGACGGGCGGTACACGCGTGCTTTCCGACTGGATTATCGTTCGTATCAGCGCCAACCCCGGCGAGACTTTCCTGGATCGCATGATTGCGCTGGTGGAAGGGGCCAGGCGGCAGAAGACGCCGAACGAAATTGCCCTGAATATCCTGATCGCTGCCCTGACCATCATCTTCGTGCTGGTGGTGGTCTCTCTTGAACCATTTGCCATCTATTCTGGTCAGCCGGTCTCAGTCACCACACTCATCGCGCTGCTGGTGTGCCTGATCCCAACCACCATCGGCGGTCTGCTCTCGGCTATCGGCATTGCGGGCATGGACCGGCTCGTGCAGCGCAATGTGCTCGCCATGAGCGGGCGCGCTGTGGAGGCGGCGGGCGACGTGGACGTGCTGTTGCTGGACAAGACCGGCACCATCACGCTGGGCAATCGGCAGGCTACGCGCTTTGTGCCGCTTACCGGCATCGATGAACGCGACGTGGCCCGCGCCGCCATGCTCTCCAGCCTCTCCGACGAGACCCCCGAAGGCCGCTCCATTGTCACGCTGGCAAAGGAAAAGTATGGCTTCACTGACGATGTGGGTACTTCCGCGACCTTCATCCCCTTCTCGGCTATGACACGCATGAGCGGCGTCGACCTGAACGGGGCGCAGGGCAATAACGATCATGTCCACAGCATTCGCAAAGGAGCCGGAGACGCGGTGGCAGCGTATGTAGCCGGGCATGGGGGTGATACATCGCACAACGACGAACTGAAGCAGATCGTCGATGGTATCGCCCGCGCAGGCAGCACGCCGCTGGTGGTGGCTGAGACGGAAACGGGGCCGCATGGCACAGGTGAACAGGCGCGCGTGCTGGGAGTGATCGAACTCAAGGATATTGTCAAGGGCGGCATGCGGGCGCGCTTCGATGAGCTGCGGCGCATGGGCATTCGCACCATCATGATTACCGGCGACAACCCGCTCACCGCCGCCGCTATCGCAAAAGAAGCCGGTGTCGATGACTTCCTGGCGCAGGCGACGCCGGAGACCAAGATGAAGCTGATCAAAGAGCAGCAGGCGGGTGGGCGACTGGTGGCAATGACGGGCGACGGCACCAACGATGCTCCGGCGCTGGCACAGGCCGATGTGGGCGTGGCGATGAATACCGGTACGCAGGCCGCTAAAGAGGCCGCCAACATGGTCGATCTGGACTCCAACCCGACCAAGCTGATCGAGGTGGTGGAGGTGGGCAAACAACTGCTGATTACACGCGGAGCACTGACGACCTTTAGCATCGCCAACGATGTGGCGAAGTACTTTGCCATCATCCCGGCAGCCTTCTCCATCACCTATCCGCAGTTGCAGGCTTTGAACGTTATGCACCTGGCGACGCCGCACAGCGCGGTGCTCTCTGCCGTGATCTTCAACGCCCTCATCATCATCGCCTTGATACCGCTCGCTTTGCGCGGCGTCAAGTATCGCCCTATTGGAGCGGGTCTGCTGTTGCGGCGTAACCTGTTGATCTACGGCGTTGGCGGCATCATTGCCCCCTTCATCGGCATCAAATTGATCGATCTGGTGTTGCAGGTGCTGCACCTGACACTCTAAGCGTAGCTGAAACGCGGCAGCTTGCCCGGTTGAAACGCTGGCTGCCGCGTGAGGAAGGAAGAAGGTAATAGATATGAGCAAAATGACAGAGGCCGCAACCGAGGGTGGGACAACGGCGATAGCTGCCGAAAACGCACCGAAACGCTCGCGCTGGCAAAGGGTGTGGAGCAAATATCTGCGCCCGGCCATCGTGCTCACTGTGCTCTTGACGATTCTCACCGGTTTCATCTATCCTGGCATCATTACCGGAATCGCGCAACTGATCTTTCCCGGTCAAGCCAATGGCAGTCTGATCAGCGTGAATGGAAAGGTTATCGGTTCCGACCTGATTGGACAGTACTGGACCAGGTTGGAGTACTTCCACGGGCGGCCTTCGGCCACTGTCAACCAGAACACTGGCCAGCCAGAGCCGTATAACGCGGAGAACTCGTCTGCCTCAAATCTAGGGCCGACGAACAAGGTGTTGATGCAGGATGTGCAGCAGCGCGTGGCAGCGTGGAAAGCCGAATTTAAGGCAGAGGGGCTGCCTGTTCCTTCCGGCCCGGTGCCAGTGGACCTGGTGACGACCTCTGGTTCAGGTCTGGACCCGGATATCACCATTGCCGGTGCGCTCTATCAGGTGCCTGTTGTCGCGAAAGCGCGCGGGTTGAGCGACAGTCAGGTGCAGCAGTTGGTGATGCGTCATGTGCATGGCCGCTTCCTGGGTATCTTTGGCGAACCCTATGTCAATGTGCTTGAATTGAATATGGCGTTGGATGGCCTCAAACAGTAGTAGACTTCCGCATGCTTCCCATCATTGAAAAGCGATGGGAAGCATGCGGAAGGAGGCAAAGGAGCGAACATCATGGCTGAGCAGCCGCCTGATCCTGAAACCTCGCAGCGTGAAGAGGGTCGACCAGACCCGGAGGAACTTCTGCGGCGCTACAACCTGCGTGATAGCGATCTGGGCGTGGCTTCCCCACCTGTCAGCAGGCAGGGGGAGCTGCTTGCCTCGCGAGCGAATGGGAGAGGGTATCCAGACCGGCGCGGGCGCTTACGCGTCTACCTGGCCGCGGCGGCTGGGGCGGGCAAGACCTATGCCATGCTCAATGAGGGCCATCGCCGCGAGAGTCGGGGAACCGATGTGGTGATTGGCTATGTGGAAACACATAACCGTCCCCAGACCCAGGCGCAGATCGGCGATTTAGAGATCGTTCCGCGCAAGAAAGTCTCCCACCGGGGCGTGACGCTCGAAGAGATGGATACCGATGCCATCATCGCACGTCACCCCAAAGTGGTGCTCATCGATGAACTGGCCCATACCAACGTGCCCGGCTCCAGACATACCAAACGCTATCAGGATGTAGAGGAAATACTCAACGCAGGCATCGACGTGGTCACAACCCTCAACATCCAGCATCTGGAGAGCCTCAACGACCTGGTTGCCAGCATTACCGGCGTGCGCGTGCGCGAGACGCTGCCGGATTGGATTCTCGATCAGGCCGATGAAGTGGAACTTGTTGATATCTCGCCCCATGCCCTGCGCCAGCGTATGAGACATGGTAATATCTACCCGCCCGATCGTATTGATGCCGCTCTCAACCATTTCTTTCGTGAGGGTAACCTGACCGCCCTGCGCGAACTGGCTCTGCGCCGCACAGCGGAGAAAACCGAGGAACAGCTTCAGCAGTATATGGACGAACATGGCATCCACGAGGTTTGGCCCGCCAGCGAGCGCGTCATGGTCGGCTTCGATGCCCGACCGCACAGCCGCCAGGTCATTCGTGATGCCTGGCGGCTGGCTCATGGCCTGCATGCCGATCTCATCGCGATTACTATCCAGCCCGAAGGTTATCTCAGCTTCACTAATAAATTAATTGGTTGGCTCAAGTTTGGAGGAGAGGCAAAAAGATATAGAGAGGTGGCTATGAAACGGCTAGAAGAACATGCCACCCTGGCCGAAGACCTGGGAGCCGAGGTCGTTCGCGTCAAGAGCAGCAATATTGCGAAGGCGCTTGTTGAGGTTGCCCGCGAGCGGCAGGTGACGCAACTGGTGCTGGGGCAGCCCGCGCGCAGTCGCTGGGAAGAACTGCTGCGCGGCTCCACCATCAACCGCATCCTGCGCATGAGCCGCGACACTGATATCCATCTCGTTCCATTGGAGAGGGACGATGAGGACGGGTAAGTCTAACAACGTTATCATCCTGTCCGGAATTTTCTCATATAAAGATGTTAGATATTCTAATAAAAAAAATCAGGTCACTTTACGGAATAAATAAGATCACCTCATTGTTTCTACAGGTGGAAACAGGAAAAAGGGGTGACATCCCCGGTGAGGTAGTTTGAAAAGTGACGAAACCGGAAAACCGACCGGTAGTGTTGAACAAGGTTGGTTGCCGCCTCTCTTTCCTGGCATCGTAAGCGCCTTGCTGCACAATTTCACTAAGGAGGTGATTGCGTATGACTACGCTGGTACGTTATGATCCCTGGCGTGAAATGCTCAGTTTGCGTGATGCGATGAACAGGCTCTTTGATGAGAGCTTTGTCCGTCCGTTCGGGTCTGGTAACTGGCTGACTTTGCCTCAGCCTTTCATCGGTACGCCGGTATCGATGAATGTCCATGAAGCCTCTCATGGCTATGAGGTGCAGGTCATGCTACCGGGTATCAAGCTGGATAACCTGGATGTGACGATACAGGACAACACCCTGACCATCAAAGGTGAATATCCATCTATAGATGAGCAGGGGAAAGAGGGTACATGGTTGGTGCGCGAAATCGGCACCGGGACGTTCCAGCGTTCTATTACCTTCCCGAAGCCGATTGACGCCGATAAGATTGAGAGCAGCTATCACAACGGCGTGCTGACCATCACAGTACCCCTGACTGAGGAGAGCAAGCCCAGACGGATCAGCATCACCAGCGGCCAGGCTCAGCTTCAAAGCGGTAATGTTGAGCCTCAAGTCGAGACTCAGCATGCTGAACCTCAAAAGGAGCTGAGCGCAGCCGGTGTTCGCTGATACGAAGAAGGCCGGGGAGAAAACTCCTCGGCCTCTCCTCTGTAGCCCTCCTGAGAAAGGAGAAGCGCGTTTGATGAGAATTGTGCGGCCCTATCTTCAGTGGAAGGTGAAACCGGAGTGGCATGGGAACCCATAACAACGATGGTTCCATCGGGCGGTCGGGAGCGATCGCGGGGTGGACTTCCAGTGAAGAGGGGCTTCCAGAAGTCAGGTATCCCCTCTTGAAGTATATGCCTCCTGTCTACTTTCTTCGTTTTGTTACATGAAAAAGAGGAGCTGCCCAACCAGCGGGCTGCTCCTCTTTTTATTGAGAGACAACATATTACAGGTGAAACAGAAGTGGGAGCAGAACATAGGCATAGCCATCGTTAAGTGCGTGCATGAGCATGCAGGCAACTAAGTTGCGCTGCCAGATGTAGAGCAATGTCACCACTATCGCCCATACGCCGATCTGGATGGCTCCGGCCAGCCCGTATCCGGCGAGATGCGCCAGGGCAAAGCCGATAAGAGAGATGATGGCCCCCCACCAGATATTTCCGGTAAGCATGCGAATGCGTTCGATGACGTAGCCGCGAAACAGCACTTCCTCACAAAAACCGGCAGTCAGCGGAATGGCAATGCGCAACAGCAGGGGAACGCTGGCGAAGGGCGATATACTGATCGTGCTCAGTTTGAGAAATTGCACCAGCGAAGACGAGATGGCAAAGGAGAGCAAACCCAGCAGCCAGAAAACAATGGCCCATCCCACCTGCTTCCAGGTAGGCCATTGTAGATGAATAGAACTCAAAGGTTGCCGTTCAAAGAACACAACAATGGCAAGAACTGCCAGCGCAGCAATCCACTCAAAGGCGAATATAAGGACGAGAACGAGCGAGAAATTTACCGGCTTTGGCACTATCCAGCGCAAGGCAAAGGTAAAGGCCGGTAGTCCGATTAAGGAGATAAAAAGTCCGATCCAGGTTGCAAATGAGATATGTTGCTTCTCTATCTCTGTCGTTGCCATACTCATAAGCTCCCTCCTTGAATACTTGTTCTGTCGCCCTCTCCACTCGCTATGGAGCTCGAAACGGGCTGTGCAGCGGTAATGAGAGAGAGGACCTGTTCGCGTTCCAGCACCTCCTCCTGAAGCAGGGCCTGAGCCAGGCGATCCAGAGCGTCGCGGTGTTCGGTAAGCACTGTGCGAGCTTGCTGGTGGGCTTCCTCCAGGAGTCGTTCTACCTCGGCATCCACGCGCTGTGCCGTCGCCTCCGCGTACAGGCGGCTATGCTCATGCAGGGAAGGCTGGCCGAGGAAAGTATTTTCGTCCTCCAGATCATAGGCGACTACCCCTGTGTTCTCACCCATGCCCCATTCGGTCACCATCCGTCTTGCCAGACGCGTTGCCTCTTTGAGATCGTTTTCCGCTCCCGAGGTGATTTCACCCAGGGCAACTTCCTCTGCTGTCCTGCCGCCCAGGGCAACGGCCAGGCGCTGGAGGAGATAAGAACGCGGGTAGTTGTGCCGATCATCCTCTGGCAAAAACTGCGTGACGCCGAGCGAGCGCCCGCGTGGCACAATGGTCACTTTATAGAGCGGATCAACGTCAGGTAGGACAGCGGCGACCAGGGCATGACCTCCTTCGTGATAGGCCACAATACGCCGCTCACGCTCATCCATGAGGGCTTCCCGCTTGCCTCCCAGCAGCAGTTTGTCCAGCGCCTCCTGGAAGTCGTAGCGATCCACCCGGCTCTTGCCATGTCGGGCTGCTGCCAGCGCGGCCTCATTTACCAGATTTGCCAGATCCGCGCCTGAGAAGCCGGGGGTACCGCGAGCCAGCTCCTCCAGGTTGACATCAGGGGCTAATGGAACGTTGCGGGTATGGATACGCAGAATCGCTTCCCGACCGCGCCGTTCAGGGCGGTCAACCGCCACCTGGCGATCAAAGCGACCGGGACGGAGCAGGGCCGGGTCGAGGACATCGGGACGGTTGGTTGCGGCCAGAACCACAATGGCCTCGTGTGGTTCGAAGCCATCCATCTCGACAAGCAATTGCTCCAGTGTATGTTCTCGTTCATCGTTGCTGGCAATGGTACCCGCGCCGCTGCGTGTTCGCCCGATGGCATCGATCTCATCGATGAAAATGATGCAGGGGGCATGTTTGCGCGCCTGCGCAAACAGGTCGCGTACACGACTTGCTCCGACGCCGACGAAAAGTTCGACAAAGTCGGTAGCGCTCGCGCTGAAGAATGGCACCCCTGCCTCACCGGCCACGGCGCGGGCCAGCAAGGTCTTGCCTGTCCCTGGTGGGCCGACCAGCAGCACGCCCTTGGGAATATGCGCGCCGATCTTGAGGAAACGCTGGGGATCGCGCAAGAAGTCGATAACTTCACGCAATTCCATTTTGGCCTCGTCCACCCCTGCCACGTCGGCGAAAGTGGTTGTAGGGCGCTCTTCACTGTAGAGCTTCGCGCGGCTGCGCCCGATGCCAAAGAGGTTGCCACCCTGCAAGTCCTGCATCTGGCGCATACCGCGCCAGCTCATAAAGCCGACGTAGAGCAGGAAGAAGACTGGCAGCAGGTTTACAAACCATACCAGAGCCGTTTGCCACCAGGGGGATTGTACCGGCTCTGCGCTCACCTCCACCCCTTGTTTCTCTAACAAAGGCAAGAGGCCAGGATCGCCCGTTGCCGGTATAAAGGTTGTGAAGCTGGTTGCTGTGACTGCTCCCTGTCCATTGCCCTGTTGCTCGTGGAGAGGAGTTTTGAAAGTGCCACTGACGGAATCGTCGCTCCTGATCGTCACGCTGCGCACATTGCCCCGCTCTACCTGCTGCAAAAAGCTACTATAGGACAGGCTGATTGTCGTTGTCTGCCCGGCACTGACCAGATTGAAGAACAGCGGGCCGTAGAAGAACAGGTTAATCAGAAATATCAACAGGAGCAGCCGCAGCCAGAAGCCCAATCGTTTGCGAGAAGGACCCTGCTGTGACGGTTCCCTGGATTGCTGCTGCCGGGTAGTATCGCTGGCTGGAGAGTGGGGAGGTTGATAGCGTGATACTTGCCCCTGCGCCTCTGAAGTCTTTGTTGTCTGCTTCATACTGACTCCTTTCCCTGCTGGAAAACAGGAATGCAAGAGGCAGAAAATACTTTTCCCTGCGCTCTCTTCTGGCTTTCACTTAGCTCTACACTCTTTTCGTCAACTTCGCCATTAGAGGCAGCGGCGGGTGCTGTTGCTACGCCGCTGCCTTTAAGTCTACGAACCTCAAGAGAGATGATATATGGTTACGCGCTTATACCTGCGCGGGATGCTGGATGCGCCCGCTCCATGTCCCGACATGCTGCTCGATCCATCTTCCCAGCGGGATGGCGACGGCCAGCAGGACAACGAGAACCAGCGCACCGATCAAGAAGGTCTGGGGTTCGGGGAAGTTCAGATTAAAGAGCGCATCGAGCGAGAACTGCCCGGCCCCCATAATACCAATAGCTACAGCAATGGCGAGCAAGACCAGGTTGTATTCATAGCCGCCCTGGCTGTTCCAGAAGCCCTTCGGCCAGTGAACTTTCGCAATGGCCACGAGCATAACCCCACAGACGAGCAATGCAGCGATCGGAGTGATAAAGCCAACCGCCAGCAGGAGGCCACCAATAAACTCACCCAGAGCAGCGACAATTGCCCACCAGCGGGCCGGGCGCAGCTCCAGTTGTGTCATCATCTGGCTTGTTCCGGCCAGCCCATGACCGCCGAAGATGCCAAAGAGTTTCTGGGCGCCATGTCCAACAAAGATGAGACCAGTAACGAGATGTAAGAGAAGCAAACCAGATGCAATCACCATAGAATATATCCTCCTTTCATCTCTTTGTTTTGTGCCACTTCTTCAATAGAGCAGCCTTCATGTCATCATTTTGACAGGCTTACAATTCATTGTCCAAACCCCTCACGGGCAAGTGCGCGCTTATGAGAGGTCTGGAGCATCTTCCAGAGGTTCTCCTTCGCCAGTCTGGCATAGACGTGAGCTTCCTCATCAGGAATATGCCGCACCAGCTCATCAATTTGTGCGCAGACTTCGCGAGTCGCTCGTTCCAGGTCGGCAAAGGTTCCTATTACAACGAATGGCTGTGCCATACACTCACCCCTTTCGGATCGCCTTACCCCATGTGTTTTCTCTGCTATTGGATGTTCCATTTCTATACATATATTATCTTACAAAATATGTCAAGTAATCTAACGGAAATTAAATGTATCGCTAACAAATTTCTAACAAATTGTCCTTTTTCTGACTGCTTTCCAGGGAAAACAGAGAGAAATAAGCAAAGGCCGCTTCTCTCTTCTCAATGCGTAGGAAGTGACGATCTCATCGGTAATTGCTTCGCAGCGCATGGTCTGCGTGTCGGGTGAATGTTCTTGTGTCATGGAATGGAGCCTTTCGGAATGGGTGGTGAAGGGTTTCTAGCAGTTGCCAAAAAGCTGTAAATATGCTATGCTACCTACAAATATCCGAAGGTGGTATGTCACTCAGGTGAAGGCAGAAGCACCAAATTGTTGTGGGCGAGTCGTGCCGCTCACGAGTTGGGCTTACATCCGTTGACGGTGCGCAAATGGATCAAGGCGGGTAAGATCGCAGCCATCCGGGTCGGAAACGAATTTCCTTAATCGCCTCGTTTTCCGGGCGACTGTATGGCATGCGTTCTCACAAACAGAAGGAACTCCTCAAGTGCGCGCAATCCGTGATCAACAATTCTTGAGCTATCCCCTGCGTTTGCCGGATGAGATCCAGGCGGACGCTTTGCGGTTGCTCGATACCTCCCGTGAGGTGATCAACCTGACGGTCACGGCTTTGTGGGATCGACTTGATGAGTTTGCTCTACGCACCAACAGCTATGCCTACAAACAGGTCGAGGAGATGACCGCTCCCCCGCTCACGGCCATCGTCAATGGCGGTGCGAAGCGGAACAAGCGGGCCGCATCCTGCGCGGACAAGCCCAGCGCAAGCAGCAATTCGCGCTCATTCTCCCCGTGCTCGAACAAGGGATGATCCAGCCAAAAACGGAGACGAAACGAGCAGGAAAAAACCGCAAGGCGATCAAGCAAGCGCTGGCTGATTTGCGCGATTCCTCCGCCGATGGGGGAAATGCCGTCGAACTCCAAAGCTTGATCGAGCAAGCTTGCAACTTCTACCTCCAAAACGGCTGTTTCCCAGACACCTACGAAGAGATGCAACCGATTCCCGTGCTCAAAGCAGGCCTCTTGCCCTATGCTGGCGACGATGGACCGGCCATGGGCCAGACCTACCGCATGAGCTACGATTTGGATCAGAAAACCGTGACCCTTGCCCTGCGAACTCCTGACGAACAGGGACAATGGGCGCGCACTTGGCGAGAGCAAATGATTCAGATGCGGCTGCCCGATCTGGTCGTCGAACGCGCCAAGTCAGGGCATCCACTGGCTCCCAGTTTACGGGAGATCGTCGAGACCGATGGCACACTCTACGCCGTGCTCGATTTCATTGTCGAGGTCCCGGTGGAACAACCCACGACCTTTGAAGAAATCCAGATGGTCCTGGGTTTCGATTGGGGCGTTCGTGTGCTCGTCACCGCCAGTGTGGTCGATCTCGATGGTCATCAAATCGGACATCCATTTTTCCTGGATACTGGCCCGTTTGATGGTCGGCAGGCCCGCCTGCGCCGCCAGATTGATCAGCTCAAGGCAAAGGTCGCCTGTCTGGAACAGCGACGCGATCGCTTCCCCGTGGGTGATCCGAGGCGCAAGCCCTCAGAAGATGCGCTTCCCCTCTTGCGCCGGGAGATCAGCCGGTGCTGGCGCAAGTACGAGGCCAGAAACAACGATCTCGTTCATCTGGCAGCCAATATCTTGCTGGTGCTGGCCACTGCCTTCGACTGTAAGCTGATCGCTGGTGAGTCGCTCAAATCGATGAAATCGGCGGGACGAGGCAGAGGGGCCAAAGGACGCTGGAGAAATTGGCGCAATAACTCACAAGTACGGGGAGAACTCTGGCGAGTCCTGCGCTACAAATGCTTTCTCACAGGCATTCGTCTTGAATGGCAACAGCCGCGCCACACCTCACATACCTGCCCACGGTGCGGCAGCCCTGCCCATACGTTCAGTTCTCCTGAACATCGCAGCCAAGTCAACGAGTGGGGAGCCTGGCTCTGCTGCTCCAATCTCCAATGCCTCTGGAATGGATCCAGAGATTATGCGGCTTCAGTCAATATCGCCCGCCTGGGCGTAGCCTTGATTCGTCATGCACAGAAAACCTCACGGGTGAAGCATCCTTCAATGACTGACCCGTCGGTTCAACCCGTTTCGTATATCGGAACGCGGGCGGCGCTACGGTTACCGCCGCTGGTCCCTCGGGGCCACCTGATGCATTCAGGACGAATCTACTACAATGGGTGGCGTTTATCGGTCAAGCTTCGTTCGTCGTATGCTACGCCCATCATGCTTCGGCTTTGTGGTTAAGGCGAGCGAAAGTTGTAGATAGCATCACTTAATAGTAGATTTTAGTAACGGTAACAAAAAAAGAGCTACAGATAGGCCCGGATCTGTAGCTCTCTGGCTTGTTCAACCCGGCAGGGTGTAAATCGCCAGATTTTTGAAGAATACGTCGGCTCCCACGTCAGAAGCGAGGCCGAGGGTGCCGGAGGGGTATGCGTCACTCACTGCATATCCTTGATTCTGACCGTTGACATAGAAAGTGAAGGTAGTGCCGTTGACGACAACGTCGATGGTTAGGAGACCTTTGAGCGACACAGTTACAGGCCCTGTTGCGAACGGTGTTGCTACACCTGTCTGATTATTGTAGCTATAGGCGGACCATGTCTTTGATGAGGGATCGAGCAGGAACGAGAATGCCCCCTCGTTGTTCCCTGGTTGATTGCGGAAGAAGACACCAAATTTTCCCTTCGAGCCGACGCCCTGGCTTACCTGCACTTGCAGCACGTAATTAGTGGGGATACCATAGTTATCAGGCAGCGCATCCAGGAAGGTGCCGCCTAAGAACTGTGCGCTGCTATCTTTCACCTCTGTAGCGGAACCGCTGCATTTCACTTTTACCAGTGAGTTACTCCACTGTGCTCTTGTGGGATCGCAACCTCCCGGCAGGTTTGTGCCATAGAGAAGGTGACCAACGTGAATGACAGGCGCCGGAAGCTGTTGAGAGACAGGCGTTGCTGTTCTCCTGACTACTGCTGTGCTGCGTGGTGTGCTCGCTGTACCACTCGTCGCTCCACTCTCTGGCCGGATGTTGAGGGCAAGTCCGCCAATGACTATTGCAAAGACAAGCAAACCGGCGAGTAGCAGCATCCATGTTGGCAAGCCTTTCTGCCGCTCCAGGTGCAGGCGGCGAGAGGATGAAGAACTTTTGCGAATTGTTACAGGTTTCTTTACCGACTCTGTTGGCTCTGTGATTTCCTCTTCTTGCGCAGGCAGCAGGTCTTTGAGCGTGGGTTGTGTTCCGATGTCGGCCAGGACTTGCAGGTCAAGCACGGTATCGTTGCTTGCCGGCGATGACTCAGGCGTCGTGCTTTCCAGTACGAGGGGAGTACCAGAAGATGATTTATCGCGCAAATGCTCAGGAATGGCGGCCCGCAGGGCCTGCGCGAGTTCACCGGCGCTTGCGTAGCGCTGTTCTGGCTTCTTTGCCATCGCTTTCATAACAACGGCGACGACTGCATGAGGCAGTGACGGATTCTTGTCCGTGATGGGAGGTGGTTCCTCCATGGTATGTTTGATGGCGATGGCAACGGGTGTTGCGCCTGTAAAGGGGACGCGACCACCGAGCATCTGGTAGAGGATGACACCCAGCGAATAGATATCGCTGCGCTGGTCTAGCAGGCTGCCGGTAGCCTGTTCCGGCGAAAGATATTCCGGCGTGCCGATGACCGTTCCCAGGCTGGTCAATGTAGCGTCGGCGTCGGTTGTCTCCTTCAACACCTTCGCCAGCCCGAAATCAGCGAGCAGGACACGCCCATCGGCGTGAAAGAGGATATTGCCCGGTTTGAGGTCGCGGTGAACAATACCCTTCTGGTGTGCATAGTCAAGAGCTGCTGCCGCCTGCTCAATAATCGGCAGCACCTCGTTGAGTGGGAGAATACCGCGTCGTTCCAGCCTCTCGCGCAGGGTTCCACCAGTGACATAGGGCATGACGAGATAGGCGACCTGCTCCTGCTCACCATACTCATAGACAGGCATGATATTGACATGATCGAGGGCAGCGATGGCATCGGCCTCGCGGCGAAAACGAGCCAGAAACTCGTCACGAATCTTACTGTCCCAGAGTAAGCCGGGCGCAAGCACTTTTACGGCCACAGCACGTCTGGGACGTGATTGTTGCGCGAGGTAAACCGCACCCATTCCTCCACGACCGATGAGGCTCTGCAAAGTACATGTCCCCAGCACCTGTCCAAGCAATTCGTTGCCTTCTATTGCCACGCCCGTTCCTGCCCTCTATGAAATACTGTCTATCTGCGCAAAGCCCGAAGCTCCCATAGCTATTCTCTCCAGGCATTTGCGCCCACCATCAGTAATATCGCTACTGTTGCTCGTTTTATCACAATGCGAAGCATCCATTACCCTGAAAGTACCAACGTAGCAACGATGACGAGCTTAGCTCCCTCTGTACTAGACGTATAAAGCGCCCAGATTGTTGCGTTGGTACCCTACAGGCTGAGAGAATGAGGTGAGTTAGCTACAGCAGCGCATTTATACCGGCGTCCCACTTGCTATCTTCCACTGGCTGTTGCTTTCCTGAGCGAGGATATATGTTTTCTGGTACGAAACGGTAGGTGTTCCTGGCTGTGTCTCATTGACGTTGACGGCTACCTGGATGGTGCCATCTGCAAGTTGGATGCTTTGTAGTACCATGGCCTGATAGCGCTTGCTGCGCGGATAAGCATTCAGAAACTGGCAATAGCGGGTAGAGCCACTGGCTTCGCTATCGGTTCCATAGAGCTGGTAGTAGGCGGCAGGGTAATCTCCCTGGTTGAGATAGTTGTAAAATTGCTGAACGACGTTAGATGCCTGGGCTGTAGGTGTCAAATTGGCAACGTTGGTAGATAACAGAATCCTTTGACCTCGAACAGAGGAGCCGCCGGGCAAGATTTTCCAGGTGCCGTTTACCTTTCCAACGATTTGAGCGACCTGGTAGGTGGTCAGGGCTGTGCCACTCGCGATTCTCTCGGTCGCTTTGATGGTGACGGGTATAAGGTATGTTCCATCTTGTTGAAGCCTTGCATTGCCGATAGTGAAGTCATCATGCTCGGTATGTTCGTAGCCGTTTACGAACGCGCAGTAATTGTTGAGTTCGCGCAGATTGAAGGCGGTCTGATAGTCCCACAGATTGAGCGCGTCATAATAGCGTTGAACCACGTCGCGCGCCTGTTGTGCGGGAGACATTGGTGATTGTCTCCCCGAAGAGTAACCGGGCTGTGGGAGCGGAGCCTGTAATGCCGGTATTGCGATGCCAACAAGGAGGGCGAAGACTGCCAGTCCCAGCACAAGCACCACCTTCGAGGGATGCCTGTGTTTCTTCGCTGAAGCTGGCCTGCGAGGTTCTGGCTGGATATTCGCGACGGGTCTTGCTTGCTGGTCTGCGTCATAGACATCGAACGGAATGGTTTTATCAGTTGAAAGATAGCCGTTCACAGGCACTGTGGGCGCGTAGTGTGATGCTGTGTAGAATGACGGCTGTTGGATGGCCGTGGCAAGCTCCAATGCCATTTCCTTTGCACTGTTGTAGCGATCGTCACGGTGTTTTGCCGTGGCTTTTTGCAGCACATCGTCGACAGCCGCCGGAATAAGCATATCTAGCGGGTGCAGCAGGGGAAGTTGCTCGTTGATCTGTCTCATCATGATCTCGTAGGAAGTGCGTCCTTTGAAAGGGACGTCTCCGCTGAGCATCTGGAAGAGCACGATGCCAAGCTCGTAGATATCTGCCCGGTGGTCGACCGCTTTGCTCAGTACCATCTCCGGGGCGATGTATTCGGGTGTGCCAAGAATGGTGCCAGAGATGGTCAGTGTTGCCCGGCGTGGGTTGCTCCTGTCCTGCATGATAGTGGCAATGCCAAAATCGGCCAGGATCAGATGACCGTCGCCGTGGAGCAGAAAATTGCTGGGTTTAAGGTCGCGGTGAATGATGCCCTGTGAGTGCGCGTAATCGAGGGCCTCTGCCGCCTCGGTCACGTACTTTAACGCCTCTTGTGGCGAGAGCTTCCCGCGTTGCCTCAGTACATCTGCCAGATTGCCGCCTGTCAGATAGGGCATGACAAGGTAGGCGAAGCCGTCTTGCAGGTCGCATTCAAAGATGGGAATAATGTTGTGATGGTCAAGGGTGGCTATGACATCTGCCTCGCGCAGAAAGCGTGCCAGAAACTCATTGTATACCTGGCTATTGGTAGAAACTTTCGGCAGCAATATCTTGACGGCCACCTGGCGCTGCGGTCGCATTTGCTGTGCATGGTAGACTACGCTCATTCCACCCCGTCCGATAAGGCGGTCAAGCGTGCAAGTACCTAGAATTTTGCCGGTAAATCTATCATTCGGCTGTATCATCACAATTCCTCGCGCTTATTGTAGTGGTTAGATAGACTCCTCCCTCCTGTATTATCTAGACGTTTCTTATAAGAAACTATAAAAATTATCGTGAGATCATTAGTAAAGTGATATTTCATATTCATAGTTTGAGTATAGAACACTTTTTCAATCAACATATAAACCCGACGGATCGCAGAGAATCAGGTCTCTGTGTTGGCGAGAATGGCTGTGTGGGAGAGTGGTACGCGGGGCCATGTCAGGCAATTTCTCTTTTGCTCAGTTTCAGCGGTTGACATTTTCTCTCTCTGCTGCTATTCTTACGTATAGTAAGTGAATAAAGTCTGTCCCGCGTTGAGCGAAGATAGTATGAGGATGGTGACCGACAGCGAGCCGGAGATAGGTGGAAGTCCGGTATGGATGTGCCTCTTCAGAACCGCGTCGTGAGCGGCTGGCCGAAGAAAGTCTTTCTTTAAGAGAGGCAAGTAGGCCGGGTGGTTGGTTCCCACGCAGCATTCGAGCCAGAAAAAGTGGTCTTCCACCCTGCTACAATGTTGTGGCACAGGGTGTCGACAAAGATGAGGCATCTCTACGAGAATGAGTTGGAGATGAGAAGGCAACCGGGGTGGTACCACGGGAGTGCGATGTATATTTTGCTCTCGTCCCTTAGCTGCGCAAGCAGAAAGGGCGAGAGCTTTTTTATTGGTCAGGTAGAGTTTGGCCTGATAAGGCAGCTTAGTAAACTGGTAGGTGAGAACGAACGATGGTAACAGTATCGATTGTCGGAGTGACCAGCTATACAGGGCTGGAACTGCTGCGACTGCTTGCTCAGCATCCTCATTTTATCGTTACGTCGGTGACGGGACGCAGCGCCGTTGGCAAGCGATTGAACGAGGTGTTCCCGCAGTTGCAGGCGCTGACATACGCGGGCTATGCGAAGAAGGCGGTGAATCCTTTACTGATTATTGGCGAGGAGCCAGAACAGACCGATCTGGCCTTTGTCTGCCTGCCACACGCGGCAGCGGCTGAGACGGTAGTCAAACTGCTGGAACGCGGCACGCGAGTAGTAGACCTCTCGGCTGATTTCCGCCTGCGTAAGGTCGCGGAGTACGAGGAGTGGTATAAGCACACGCATCCTGCTCCTGCCCTGCTAGAAAGCGCCGTCTATGGGCTGTGCGAGCGCTATCGAAACCGCATCGCGGAAGCGACGCTGGTGGCGAATCCCGGCTGCCATGCCACGACCGCCATTCTCGCCTTGCTGCCCGCCTTCGCCGCTGGCCTTATCGCTGCAGACGTGATCGTCGATTCCAAGACCGGGATCAGTGGGGCCGGGCGCGGCCTCACGCTGGGGACGCATTACGCGGAGGCCAACGAGGATGTCAGTGCCTATGGTCTCTCCGGCCACCGACATCTGCCTGAAATTGTGCAGGAACTGGAGGCCGGGGCGCGCGCAGGCGGGCATCCGCTGGAGACGCCGCTGCGCGTGACCTTCGTACCACATCTCATGCCCATGACGCGAGGCATCCTGGCGACCTGCTACGCGAATTTCAAACAGTCGGAGCGCATACCCACAACGGCGCAGATACGCGCCATCTATGAGGCATACTATGCCGACGAGCCATTTGTGCATGTAGTCGATCAAGCGCCGCATACGAAGTGGACGTATGGCAGCAATGCCTGCGTCATCTATCCGATGGTAGATGCGCGCACCGGGCGTTTCGTGGTGATTGCCTGCCTCGATAATCTCGTTAAGGGGGCAGCAGGTCAGGCTATCCAGAATGCGAACCGGCTCTCTGGCCTTCTAGAGACGACGGGATTACCGGCCTTAGCGCTCTATCCGTAAACGTCTTTTTATTGTGTTCCTGTGTGCAGGAAAGCGGAGCCATAGGGACATTGTTCTCTTTAGCTGAAGAACTGGTGAGGATATTATCCAATGTCTATTACATTTTCAACGACGCCTGAAGGCGATATTATCAGCGACCATCATCTGATTGCCCAGGTGCTGCGCGAGGCGCTGCCATATATCGATTTTTTAAAAGGGAAGACTCTGGTGATAAAATTAGGGGGGAGCACGCTTGAGCACCAGCAGGAGGTATTGCAGGACATTGTCTGGCTGCGGGCGTTGGGTGCGAATCCGGTGCTGGTACACGGCGGCGGCCCCTATATCAACGAGTGGCTGGCGAAGCTGAATATTCCCACGCACTTTGAGAATGGTCTGCGTGTCACCGACGCCCAGACGCTCGAAGTTGTGCGTATGGTCTTGCTGGGACAGGTGAATCAGCGGCTGGTCTCGATGGCGGCGCAGTTGGGCGGTAAAGCGATAGGACTCAGCGGCACGGATGGCGGTATGGTGCGCGCCCGCTTTGCCGATGATCGGCTTGGTTTTGTTGGCGAGATCGAAGCGGTTGATCCCACGCCTGTGCAGGTGCTGATCGATCAGGGTTATATTCCGGTGATAGCGCCTCTGGGTGAAGGGCCGAATCGTGAGTGCCTGAATATCAACGCTGACCTCGTGGCGGCGCACCTGGCCGGGGCGCTCAACGCGGAGAAGCTCATCTTCCTGAGCAATGTCGTTGGCATCTGCCGCGAGGATGGTTCTCTGATCTCAGAACTGACCGAGCAGGAGGCAAAACAGCTAATCAAAGATGGTATCATTAACGGCGGCATGATTCCGAAGGTCTCAGCCTGCCTGGATGCCTTGCAGGCTGTGCCGCGTGTGCATATCGTGGATGGCCGCGAGCCACACGTCCTGCTGCGTGAGCTATTCACTGATCAGGGGGCCGGTACAATGATCGTGCGCGGGAAAACGGGTGAAGATACCAATGAGGAGACTGAGTAAGGTATGAAGAAGCGGGTAGAGCGGCTGCGTGGCATGTATGATCTCTTACCAGAGGCCTACCAGCAGCAGCAATGGTTGACGGAGCGCATGCGGACTTTTCTAGCGTCAGCAGGCTATGCACCCGTCGATGCGCCGGTACTGGAGCGTAGTGATCTCTTTCTTGCCAGCTTCGGGCAGGAACTGTGGCAGAATCTTTACTCCTTTCACCTGCACCATCGCGACCTCTGCCTGCGGCCAGAATACACCGCTTCGATCTGTCGCCTCTATCTCGATCATTACCAGCAGCAGCCTTTACCGCTGCGTTTCCAGTATGCCGGGCCGGTTTTCCGTTACGAGGCTCCGGGGCGCGGGCGCTACCGGCAGCACACGCAGCTTGGCGTCGAACTATTCGGAGGGCAGGCAGCGGCTGCCGACGCCGAAATCGTGCAACTGGCCTGCGATGTGCTGACAGAACTCAAGATCGGGCGCTATCGTCTGGAACTGGGCCATATCGGCGTTGCCAGCGGCTTCATCAATCGCCTGCACCTCGATGATCACGCTGCCCGTCTCTTGCTCAGCCTGATGGAGCAGATTAGCCGCTCCGAGGAGGGCGAACGACAGGCTCAGGCCCGTCTTGAGGCGCTCTACTCGCTTGATAGGTTGGGCGAAGGAATGAGCGCGGGCAATGTTGGGAGTACGGGGAATGCGGAGGGTCTGGTGAGCATATCAGGGGTGGAGAAACGCTATATCACCTCGCTGCTGAGCGGCATCAGCATCTCGTTTGGAGATGATGATGCCCGGCATGAGGTGGTAGAACGCTTTCTGTGGAAAATGGGGCGCAGCGAGCAGCGGCGGCAAATCTTGCACGCGCTGGAGTTTCTACGCGCCCTGCACGCTGTTGCTGGCGCGCCGCCAGCCGTGTTCGATGCGCTGCGCACACTGCTGGCGCGCTACGAACTTGACGCGCGGCCTTTGCAAGAACTGGAGCAACTGGTAGAGATGCTGGTGCAAAACGGTGTCGCCAGTGAGCATATTTTCCTCAACCTCTCACTTGGGCGCGGAGTCAGCTACTACACCGGCCTTGTCTTTGAGATACACACCCAGGATGCCGATGGCTTTGATGCTCAACTCTGTGGAGGTGGGCGCTACGATCACCTGCTGCGCGCCGTTGGCGGCACTCGCGATGTCAGCGCCTGCGGCTTTACCTTTGGTCTGGAGCGCCTGCTCTCACTCATTCCTGCCGCCGACTTGCCCGTGCTGTCAGGCATACAGGCACTTGTGATTCCGGTCAGCGCGCAGCAGTTTCCCTACGCGCTGCGTGTGGCTCGCTCGGCGCGGGCATCTGGCCTGAGCGCCGAGGTTGATGTGACGGGGCATGGTGTTGGTTCTGGCTTGAGACGGGCAGCAAAGAAACGGATACGACTGGCCCTGATCGTTGGCAGCGATGAGCAGAAGGATAGCGTGGTAACAGTGCATGACCTGGAAACAGGAGGAGAGCAGACAGTCAGTATCGAATCGCTGGGTGCGCAGGTGAAGGAGCGTGTTTTATGAGCACTGAGGGAGAAATTCGCCTGGCCTTACCGGGGAAAGGAGCTTTAGAGGCGGCGACGCTCTCTTTCCTGGCTGAGTGTGGCATGAAGGTCAATCGCAACAACCCGCGCCAGTACCTGGCGCGCATACGCAATATGCCGGAGCTGGAAGTGGTCTTCCAGCGTGCGGTGGATATCCCATCGTTGGTGCAGGATGGCGACGCCGCGCTCGGCATCACCGGCTACGATATTCTGGCCGAGCACCGGGGCTACGGCGATGCTGAAGAGGACGAGGAAGAGGATGATGACGAGTTGATGATTCTGGCGCGTGACCTCGGTTACGGCAATTGCCGACTTGTCATAGCTGTCCCTGAAACCTGGATCGATGTCAGCACCTGCGCCGACCTCTGGCACCTGGCGGGCTATTACCAGGAGCACAAAGGGCGCGGCCTGCGCATCGCCACCAAATATCCCATCCTGACGGGGCAATTCCTGCGGCGGCACGGTATCACACACTGCAAGATCATCTCCCCACACGGCGCGCTGGAAGCGGCGCCGCTTACCGACACTGCAGATCTGATCGTCGACCTGACTGAGACCGGCACCACACTGCGCGAGAACCGTCTGAAATTGCTGGAAGATGGCGTGGTGCTCCATTCTCAGGCCTGTCTGATCGCCAATACCCGCTTGCTGCGCGAAAATAAGCAGGCTCTGCGCGTTGCCTCCACCATGCTTGAACTGATCGATGCGCGCATGCAGGCCCGCGACCGCTCCGTGCTGACGGCCTATATCCAGAGCGGGAGCGTCGAGGCGATGCAGCGCATCTGCAATCAACTGAAACCATTCCTGTCGGGTGTCGAGTTTCGCCTCTCAGGCACCGATGGCAGCGAAGCAAGTAACGGGCTATCCAACATGTACACCATCTCCGGCGTGATAAAAGTTGGCGGGACAGGCGGCGATTTGCTGGAAACTGTCGCGGTGCTGCGCGGTGCCGGGGCCATCAATATCAACGTTATCCCATTGACATACCGCTTTAGCAGCGAGTCACAGAGTGTGCGTGCGCTGCAAGAACGTTTAAAGAGGCTGCATTGAGCGAATTGAGTAAATCGAGGGAAGCAAGTACGTCAAACCAACTGAACAACCTGATTATCTTTGATCTGGATGGTGTCATTACCAGCGAGGATGCCTACTGGGACGCGGCTGGGCTGGTGCTGCACGAATTGCTCTACAGCCCCCACTACTGGAACCTTGATCCGGGCGAACTGAGGCCGGATGGGCAGTATCACCCTGTGACTACCGCCGCAGAGAGCCGTCGTGTCAGCCGTGCGGTCTTTCCCGAAGCGGATATCCTGGCGCTCAAAGCGCGGGCCGTCAATACCAACTGGGATACCTGCTACGGTACTGTTTGCCTGCATCTCATTATGCTCCTGGCTGCCCTCCCGGATGTGGCATCACTCTTGCCCCTGCGGCCCTGGGATATGTACTGGTTGGCAGCTTTGCGAAAGCAGGTTGCCCGCACTCCAGGCGTGTGTTCGGCCTTGCCTGCAACGATCTCCTCGCTCCTGGATGTTCCCGTCTTATGTGGCAGGGTAGGCTTCGAGCTGCTTAATAGCTTCGATGCCTATGCCAGCGAAGTATTGGGGCGGCCAATCGAGAACGTCTTCTCGCGCTACAGCTCGTTCTTTCCCTTCTGCCAGGATATATTCCAGCAATGGTATCTGGGTGACGAATTGTATGAGCAGGCTTACGGGCACGCTCCCGCGCAGCATGGTAAGCCGGGCTGCATCCATTTTGAGCAGCCTCTTTTGCCGCTTGAGCGGATGCGGGCGGCGCTTGAGACAGTGTGCCAGCAGGGCTACGTGCTGGGCGCGGCAACAGGACGCCCACGACAGGAAGCGCTCATTCCTCTCAAACGCTACGGCCTGCTGCCCTACTTCGATGAACAGCATATCACTACCAGCAGCGAGGTTGCGCGGGCCGAAGCTGTATTGCGTGCGCATGGCGACCAGACACTTTTAAACAAGCCCCATCCTTTCATTTTCGCGAAAGCGGCGGGAATAGAACGGGAAGCTGTACGTGCGGCCTCCCACAACTTTATCGTCGTGGGAGACTCTACCAGCGATATTTTGGGTGGGCGAGCGGCAGGTGCGCTGACCGTTGCCGTGCTGACCGGGGCGCGTACCGCCGGGGCTCGCGAACTGCTGGCAGAGAGCAAGCCGGATTTTACCATTCAAGATGTGACGGAGCTGCCGCAACTGTTGCAGGAGATCGATAGTCTTGCTACCATCCAGCGCCTGCAATTCACGGAACGCGAGAAGGCCGAGCGGCTGCTGCAACGCTGGTTTGCGCGCCACATGCATCTCGGCGTGGAGAGCGTTACCCTGACGCCGAAGCCGGTCTCGCTCAACTCTTTCAATGGCTTTTACCAGGTCGGCGGGGAAGAATACTTCTTCAAGACGCATGTTGAGGAGCAGGGCGTGCTGCAAGAATATTATCACGCCGAATTGCTGCACCAGGCTGGATACAACATTGTGCTGCCCCTGCGCACGCTGCACGAAGAGGGGCGGCAAATGGTCATCTACCCGCTGCTGCGCTGGCCCGTTATGTTCGACCTGATGCGCGCTTTTGAGACTGGCGGCGCCGGAGATATCAGGCAGGAAACACTCGTTGCGGCAGAACGGCGTGAGTGCCAGCGCCTGCTTGCAATATACCGGGCAACGCTTGCAGCGAGTTCGGCGGCGGAAAATGCCAGAGCGCCCATCCACCAGCTTTTCTGGCACAGGCTGGCAGGAGGGCGGCTTCAGAGCTTCTATGCCGGAAAGCCTGTTCTACTGCCGGGTGGTAAAACACGTATTCCCTTTGATGAGCTACTTCAGTATCGCTGGACTATCAATGGTAGCGCGCAGCAGCGCACGTTGGGGGAGTTGATCGAACGCGCTCTGTGGGTGCTGCATCCTGAGCAGGCAGCGACGACGGTGATAGGACATGGCGACGCGCACTTCGGCAACGTTTTTTTAGAGAACCGGCGCGACTATCTCTACTTTGATCCTGCCTTTGCCGGGCGGCATTCACCTCTGCTCGATCTCGTCAAGCCGCTCTACCACAATATCTTCGCGACGTGGATGTACTTTCCTCAAGAGATCGCGAGCGACCTGCATATCTCTGTTCGTGCACAAGACGGGACGGCTCATGTTGAACACAATTATGCGCTTACTCCAGTGCGACGGGCGATGCTGCGCACGAAACTTGAGCAACTTGTGAAGCCGCTTGTGGAGGAGTTGCGCGAGCGCGAAGCATTGCCGGAGAACTGGCAGGAGGTACTGCGACTGGCGCTATTATGCTGTCCGCTTCTGACGATCAATTTGCTGGATGAGCGGCGCGTTCCTGTTGCGTTAAGCTGGCTGGGGCTGTCGCAGGCGGTGCAACTGGGAAACAACGGCATTGAGCCGTGGAGGAACGAGCTATGATTGCCATTATCGATTACGGTGCGGGCAATATCCGCAGCATTGAGAAGGCACTGGAGCATGTCGGCGCATCAGTATGCGTGACCGATGATCCCGCCATCGTAGCCGGTGCTGGAGCGGTTGTGCTGCCGGGCGTTGGTTCCGGCGGCGCGGCAATGGCACGCATGACGGAACGCGGTCTGGACGATGCCATTCGCGAGGCGACGCGGCAGGGCAAGCCATTTCTGGGTATCTGCCTGGGCATGCAACTGCTGGCACAGCACCATGCCGAGGGCGAGGTCGATGGGCTGGGCCTCTTCTCCGGTGAGGTGAGGCGCATTCCGCACGGCCCGAAGATTCCGCACATGGGCTGGAATCAGGTCACTCCACTCCATCCTGATCTGCCTATCTTCGCTGATATCCGGCCCAATGCCTATTTTTATTTTGCCCATTCCTACTACGTCGAACCGTATGATGCGCAGGGCGTGGCCGCCGTTACCGATTATGGCTCGCCCTATTGCAGCGTAATCGTCACGGAGCGCGTCTGGGGAGCGCAGTTTCATCCTGAGAAAAGTGGCGATGTGGGCCTGCAACTACTCAAGAACTTTGTGAGGTGGGCGCAGCAATGATTATTCTGCCTGCTATCGATCTTAAAGACGGCCAGTGCGTGCGGCTCTACCAGGGAGATTACACGCAGGTCACGACCTATGACGCAGACCCGGTGCGTGTCGCGCAACGCTGGCAGAGGGTGGGAGCAAGCTGGCTGCACGTTGTTGATCTGGATGGCGCGGCCAGTGGGCAGCCGGTGAACGGCGCGCTGATTGCTCGTATGCGAGCTGCTACTGATCTGCATATAGAAGTTGGCGGCGGCATGCGTTCGCTGGTGCATATCGAGCGCATGCTGGATACTGGTGTGGAGCGCGTCATTCTTGGCACTGCGGCGCTGACAGACCGAACCTTGCTGGAAGCGGTCCTGGAACGCTGGGGCGCGCGTATCTGTGTCGGGCTGGATGCGCGCAACGGGCTGGTTGCCATCTCGGGCTGGCGCGAAACCTCGCATGTGCAGGCTACGGCTCTGGCGCGGGAACTCAGCGCGCTGGGCGTCAAACGCTTTATTTATACAGATATCGCTCGTGATGGTGCCTTGCGTGGGCCGAACCTTGCCGCGCTGGAAGAGATGCAGCAAGCTATCGCTGGAACGGGAGCCACGCTCATCGCTTCAGGCGGTGTCAGTTCGTTGGAGGATTTGCGCGCCATTGCCGCGCTTGGCGTCGAAGGGGCCATCGTTGGCAGGGCTATATACACAGGCGATGTTGATCTTGCGGAGGCAATCGCGGAGTTTGAGAGGTGAGACACAGCTATGCTAACCAGGCGTATTATTCCGTGCCTCGATGTGGCGGCGGGTCGCGTCGTCAAGGGCATCAACTTTGTGCAATTGCGTGATGCAGGCGACCCTGTCGAAATGGCGGCGTTTTATAACAACGAGGGGGCTGATGAACTGGTTTTCCTCGATATTACTGCCTCTTATGAACAGCGCAAAACCATGCTCGACGTAGTGCGGCGCACGGCGGAACAGGTTTTTATTCCCGTCACCGTCGGCGGCGGCATCCGCACGGTGGAAGACATTCGCGCCACGCTGGGAGCGGGGGCGGATAAGACCTCGCTGAACACGGCAGCCGTGCGGAACCCCGATATCTTGCGAGCGGGTGCCGAGCAGTTCGGCGCGCAATGCATCGTGCTGGCAATCGATGCACGTTCCAATCTCATGATGCCGAGCGGCTACGAAGTCTTCATTCATGGCGGGCGTACCCCCACCGGCATGGATGTGCTGGCATGGGCGCGGCGCGGCGTTGCACTCGGCGCGGGCGAAATCCTGCTCACCAGCATGGACCGCGACGGCACGCAGCAGGGCTACGACCTCGCGCTCACTTCTCTTATCTCCTCCAGGGTCTCCGTTCCCGTCATCGCCTCTGGCGGCATTGGTACGCTGGAACACTTCTACGAAGGCTTTACAGTCGGGGGGGCCGACGCCGCCCTGGCCGCCTCCATCTTCCACTTCGGCCAGTATCGCGTTCGTGAGGTCAAGGAGTATTTGCAGGCCAGAGGCGTGACTGTGCGACCCTGTGTGTAAGATGCCGTGTAGACATGGCTCTCATCCTTTCTGCAAAAGAGCCTTACCTGAGTAAAACGGAAGAAACGCTCGCCGACTACCTCCTCTCCTGCGTTTGAGAAATATTCATTGAGGGCAGCGTATTATCTTTGTAAGGCAGTGTGCTAGAAAGTTGTGGGAGTATGTCCGAGACGCATCCTCCATCCCGGATCCGAGAATCTAGCGGCATAAAAACGCTTCGTATTGTGGTGGCAGTAGCAGTTGCTTTGATGGGGGCGATCAATGGATTTGCCGTTCTTCAGCCCATCAAAATCGGACGATTTGCGATGCTCATCGGCGTTCTTGATCAGTTTGTGCCTTTTACTCCGTCTCTCTGGCCTGTAGCGCAAACAGGTCGTACTGTTGCCTTATTGCTTGGCTTCTTTCTCTGCATCGTGGCGCTGGGCCTGGGGCGTGGGAAGCGCCGGGCGTGGCAGTTTGCCGTTGTCTTACTGCCTCTCTCAGCTCTGGCGCACCTGGTCAAGGGACTCGACATCGAAGAGGCTGCTCTGGCGCTGGTTTTATGGCTCTTTGTTCTGTTCGGCAAATCATACTTTCGCGTCGAGAGCGATCCCTGGCGAGCGCGGCAGGGTGTAATTTTACTGCTGCTGGGTTTTGTTTTGCTTCTGGTCTACAGTGTGGGCGGCTTCTACCTCCTGCAAGGAGAAATGTTGTCTTCCAGCACTGCTATCGGCAATCTACGTAACTTGTTCGAGCGCACACTTGGTTTGCCCGCTCCTGAACTTGTGCCATTGACGCGGCGAGCCAGCTGGTTTTTACAATCACTCCCCTGGCTTTCAGCAGCGGCGTTGCTGACTGGCATGGTCGCGCTCTTGCGCCCGGTCAGTGTTCGCTGGTGGATGCTTTATCAGGGGAAGCGGCTGGCCCAGTCGCGGCAGAAGGTGGTGGAGCTGGTCTATCGCTATGGGAGGCAAACGCTTTCATTTTTCGCTCTTACGCCAGGAGTATTACATTACCTGGACTATGAGAAGGAGGGAGTTATCAGCTATCGGCTGGCGGGGAATGTTGCGGTGACACTGGGAGACCCGATCTGCGCTCCGGCAGCTTGTGAACGCCTGACCGGGGATTTTCTTGCTTTTTGTGAGCAACAAGACTGGCGAGTTGCATTTTTCCAGGCCCACCCGGATTACCTCCCTCTCTATCACAAACTAGGGTTGCGGACGTTTAAGATTGCTGAGGAAGCGATTATCGACCCGCAGACCTTCACGCTGGCGGGTTCAGCGATGGCCAATGTGCGCACGAGCTGTCGGCGGGCCGAACGTGAGGCAGTAAGCCTCACGTGGTATGAGGGCATTCCTCCTGAGGATGTGATGAGCCGGTTGCAGCAGGCTTCGAGCCAATGGTTGGAGCGCAAAGGAGGGAAATACGCGACAGAAATGGGCTTTAGTATGGGACGACTGGATGGTCTGGTGGATATGTGTCGCTGTGCCGAGGAGGTCGTTTCCTCCATCACTTCCCAGCACGGTGAGCCTGTGATGGAACTTCCCCGCCTGGTCACAGGAGTTGCGAGCAGAATGGATGGCCAGGTCTGTGCCTTTGTTACGTTCACCCCCATCTATGGTTCTCAAATATCTCAACCTGAACATATTCGCCAGGGCTGGGCGATTGATCTCATGCGGAGAACACCTGACGCGCCACCTGGTATCATGGAGCTGTTGATTGTGCGCTCCATCGAGCGATTCCGCGATAAAGGCGCGCATGTGGTCAGCCTGGGAGCGGTCGCTATGGCCGATACGCGGCAGGAGATGACGGCAGCCCAGAAACAGTTAGCGAACTTTGCCTTTGAACACCTGCGCTTTCTGGAAACGCATCGTTCTCTTTTGCGCTTCAAACAAAAATTTCAACCCTGCTGGGAAAGTCGCTATATGGCGGTAAGCACCACGCTGGCGCTGCCGAAAATAGCCCTTGCTTTATTACGTGTTCATCAATCTTGATAAAGCGCAGCAATTGCTGTTGCGCTTCTTTGAGGACAGGCAAGCATGAAAGTATCGCTTTTCTCTTCTCTCAAGAAAGATCGATTACAGTATGGTTCACTGCTGTTTCATGTACTCTTCCCTTTGCTCATCTCGCTTTTTGCCGGTTTGTTGCTCTTTAATACCCCGGTCATGGGAAATCTTGTCACTGTGCTGATCGCCTTTGGCCTGGATCCACTGCGGGCGCAATTTATTGCGGCATTGATGATGGCGGCAGGCTCAGCGTTCATTGGGGCAATATGGACCCGGCGCAAAGCAGGCGCAATTGTCGGCGCGGATATCATCTTTTCATTCGCCTATCTTACTGGCTTTGTTCGGCTTGAGATACAACCTGTGCGCGACCCGGTGGGAGCACTGGAGCCGCTGAATATCGCTGCACTGATACATACCTGTGTGCTGATCGAGGCGCTGGCCCTGCTCTGCGCCTTTATCGGCGCGGCTGTCGGCGCGGCACTGGGGGAAGTGCTGCTCACTCCTTTCTATCACCTTGCGTATGCAATCTGGCAACAGGCCATGCGGCGTGACAATAGCGGAACACTTTCAAAAAGAGCAGCAGAAAGTTCACGCTTGTCTTCTCTGTCGAATGGCGTCTGGCCCTGGCTGGCAGCCAGCGTGATGATTCTTCTCATTGTCCTGGCGAGCGGCTCAGAAGACCTGTTTCTTTACTCGCCTGATATCGGCCTGCATGTCCCTCCATCGCTTTCTGCGCACTCCGGTTTGCCTGCTCATGGTTCTATTGTTGAGGATAGCATGGTCAGTCCTGCTCTGGGTGGGCAGAGACGCCCATTTCTTGTGTATTTACCGCCCGGCTATAATACTCCGCACGGGCGAACAAAACGCTACCCGACGCTCTATCTTTTGCACGGTTCGCCCGGCAAGGACACCGACTGGATCACTGCGGGCAATGCCACTCAGTCAGCCGATCTTCTCATTGCCAGCAAAAGTATCCCGGAGGTGATTATGGTTTTTCCAGACGGCAACGGGCGACCGGGTGAAACGAGCGAATGGGGAAACAGTTTCGATGGTCACCAGAACATAGAGACCTTCGTGGCGGTTGATCTGGTACATTATGTGGATGCGAAGTATCGTACCATTGCCGAACCGGCGTATCGAGGCATCGGTGGCTTGTCGATGGGCGGCTTTGGAGCCATGAATATCGCCATTCATCACCCGGATGTCTTCGGTTTTGTGATTTCGCTGGGCGGCTATTATACGGCTGAAGGGAGCGTATGGGGGAACAACGCCGCCTACATGCGGGCGAATAGTCCCCAGGATACACTCCCTGCGAACCGGGCCGCCTGGAAGCTCCATATATTTCTTGGGGCGGCGACGAAAGATCAGCCCTACTATGCCGATACCCTGCGGTTCGCACAACTGCTGCAGCAGTTGCACATTCCGTACCAACTCGATATTGAGCCAGGGTACCATGCCTGGAAGGTGTGGCAGGTGCAGCTCTATCATGCCCTGCTCTGGCTTCACTGGGGCTGATTATGCCTCATTGCAGGGCTTTTTCGTTCGCATCTCCATATCAGCCCCCTGATTGCGCTATCTGCAACTCTATGCTATGATGGCAATGGACCACACAGGTGGTTCTATTCTGTGCATGTTAGACAGGACAGCACTATGCTTCCGTACTATTGAGTGGTCGTATGAGTACATGCCGCTCATAGCGGCATAGCCTCTTTTTTACGCTCGATCCGCGCGTGCAGCGTCTGGATCGTTTTTTGCTACTCGCAAACTTTCCCCGTTCGCGCTCCGCCTTTCTACCCTGAGATGCGCGCTTCCCCTTTGCGCATCCAACTCTATCCCACTTGAGACAAAGGATAACCATATTCAGGGTACGAAAGGAAAAAAGATGCTTACATTATTGCCTCCCGCTCATGGAAGATCACAATCCAACAATGAAGAGTATAACTGTAAACTGCGCAAGCATGGTGGTCACGGCAGGCGCAAGGTGCCGCTTGCCGCTTTGCTGGTTGAACGAGGGATGTTCGCGAGCCTTGATGAGGCACGGCGCTGGATTATGGCGGGAAAGGTGCTGGTCAACGGTCATTGCCTGGATAAGCCAGGGATGCCTGTGCCGAGGGATGCGGTTGTGCGCGTTCGTAGTGGGTTGCGTTATGCCAGCCGGGCAGGCTATAAACTTGAGGCGGCACTTAATCATTTTGCCGTCGATGTCGCGGAACAGGTCGCCCTCGATTGTGGGGCCTCGACCGGCGGCTTTACGGATTGTCTGCTGCAACATGGAGCCAGCCTCGTCTACGCGGTCGATGCCGGATACGGCCAGCTTGTGGGGCGTCTGTGCGCCGACCCACGTGTGCGCAACCTTGAGCGTACAAACCTGGGCGATCTCACTCCACCCATGCTCACTCCACCTCCAACGCTCATCACGCTCGATCTCTCCTATCTTTCGCTCACGAAGGCGCTGCCCCTGGCAACCAGCCTGCTTGCGCCAGAGGGGCAGGTACTGGCATTAATCAAGCCGCTCTTCGAAGTAGAGAGCGCACGCGCCAGGCGAAGCGGACACATTGACGATCCCATGCTGCTTGTTGAAGCACTTCAGTGTGTACTGGAAGCTGGTATCGCATGTGGCCTGGCTGTCCAGGGACTGGCAAAACTGGCTCTTAAGCCCCGGCACGGCGTTTACGAATTCTTCGCATCGTTTGTGCGCGACTCTCCAACGCTGAGCGGACACTATGACGAGCAAGACTTGCTAGCAATTGTAGAGGGGCATGGTATTGGCCGTACTGAGGTGGAATAGCATTGTATTCATCTCAGCCTTAGTTGGGCCATTTCTGCGAACAGGCTCAGGTTGTTGGGATGGGACTGGTCACCGCTGAGTTCGCGGTAGATGGCGGCGACGGTGACAGCGATACGCTCGCCATCTGTCCACGCGGCGTACTGATCCAGCGTGATATCCTGAGCGGCCTCAAAAGAGGACATGCCTGCTTCGTAGCGTTTGCGGGCCTCCTGCATGACATACTCAAGGTAGCCCTTGAATTCAGTCACGCCACGCTTATCGGTGATGGGGCCGTGACCGGGGACGATGGTCTCGACATCCATGCCCAGGATGCGGTCGCAGGCGCGTATCCAGTTGCTGACGGGGCCGGCCCAGGCGATGGGATGGCCGCCGATGAAAAGGATATCCGCCGTGAAGATAACGCGGTCTGAGGGAATATAGACCAGCGTATCGCCCCGTGTGTGCGCCGGGCCTACTTCGATAAGATGCACCTGCTTATCGCCCACGTTGAGCGTCATTTCGCCCGTGAAGGTCTGTTTCGGCGGAATCAGCGCGGTATTCTCAAAATCGAAAGGCGAGAAGGCGGCTTTGAGGAATTCGCCAACCTGGCCCATTGCCGGGGCCTGTTTCATGAGAAAGGCAAACTGTTCTGGCGGCAGTTCAAGCATCTCCTCCGCCGTGCGCTGCGAGGCGATGATCTGCGCATCGGCGACGAGCTGGTTGCCGTAGCAATGATCGCCATTGGCGTGGGTGTTCACTACCATGTCAATGTGCGCTGCTGCCGGGACGGAGTGGCGCATGGTGTCGAGCATTTCCTGCGTGAGCTTGAGGTCGAAGAGCGTATCGACCAGCAGCGAGGTTTCGCCATCGGTGATAAGGCCGGCGTTGCTCCATCCCCATGAGCCATCCGGCTGCAGGTAGGCGTAGACGGAATTGCCGAGGTCATGCAGCCCCTTCGTATATGTCCACTTCTTATTCATCTGTTTTCTCCTCTAATAAATGAAATAACTGTAGCCTCCTGGTTTGCTCCGCTGCCCGGTGTCCGACGCTGTGGCGTCCAGCCTCTGGGAATACGTCCCAGTTTCATAGAAATACCTCCCGCTATGGCAGATAATCGGTCTTTCAGGACAAGTGTCAGTATTGAGATGGATAGATGCAAATATATACCTGTACTATACAATATGTGGTGAAGGTGTACCAATGCTTTTCCCTTGAGAAAGGGGGAATTGTTCGTGCTCAGAATAGCAACTATCATATAATGTGAGGCGTATATTTACGAGATGTATTTAGCGGAGAAACAATCACAACAATGGGAAGAAGGTAAGAAACGTATGCTCAAGTTTGATCGCCAGGGGCTTATCCCGGCTGTTATCCAGGATGATGCCAGTGGGGAAGTATTGATGGTAGCTTTTATGAACGAGGAAGCGTTGCAAAAAACACGCGAGACCGGTTATACCCACTTCTATAGTCGCTCGCGCAATGCCCTCTGGCGCAAGGGAGAGCAGTCGGGCAATGTGCAGGAGGTACAGGCTATTTTCGTGAATTGTGAAGAGAACAGCCTGCTGATTCGTGTTGTCCAGCACGGAGGCGCGGCCTGTCATAGCGGTTATCGCAGTTGCTATTACCGCCGTCTGCTGCCGGATGACAGCTATGAAACGGTAGCCGAGCGCGTCTTTGACCCTGCTCTAATCTATGCCCAAACTTCTACGCCGAACGTCATACAGGCATTTCTTATAGCCGATGAATATAATGATGCCTCTATGGCAACGGAGGAGGCGAGCACGCTGGAAAAATATATGCGTAAACTCTACGGTGCCTATCTATACCTGCGCGACCACGATTTGAGCGAGCAGTCCAACACCTCACGGCTTTTGCAGGAGCATAGCCCCGTCTATCTTGCAGGGCGTCTGGCCGACGAATTGCAGGAACTGGCCGATGTGCAAAGTGGGGAGCATGTTCATAGCGGGCGGCAGTCTGACACGATTCTGGAAGGCAGCCAGGTAGGTTACTGGCTGATGCTGCTTGCGGCCACCTATCGTCTGCGCTACGAGGATATCCTGCCTCACGTCTCACTTCTGCGCGGCTACTACAACCGTCATGATGGCGGAGAGGGTATGGCGATAGAACTAAGGCAGGAGTGTCTGAACCTGCTCTCATCCGAGCCGGCTCAAATAGCGCAGGGCATTCAACTTGGTTTCGTTCTCATCGGCTGGTTCTGTGCGGAGGCCGGAATCAGCTCCTTAGCGCCTGCTGAATATGACCTGGGACAGATGCGGCGCAAAGGGCTGGTGGAATAGATCAAATTTTCTGTACAGAAAGATGCTGAGCGGAGGGCATGATCAATCTGCCTGCCCCTGCTCAGCGTTTATTCAGTCTGCTCAGGATTGTCGCTTACCTGATGTTGCCGCGCCCTGTTGCTGCTGTTGCACACCATTCTTCGCACGGATTTGTGGAAGCACTTCGCGTCCATACCTTTCGATGAAGGAGCGCTGATCGGGGCCTGCTGAGTGGAAGAAGAGGGTAGTGAAGCCCAGGTCGATGAATTGCTGAGCGTATTTGATATGATCTTCGGCTTTGCCAGAGATGCAGCACATCTTCATAATAGTGTCCGCGCCGATCGATTTGCCGTTTTCTGCCGACATCTGCGGCGTGTAAATCTTCTGATCGAAGAGTGCCGGGATGAAGGTTCCCGCCCAGTATTTCTTCTGGCACTCGATGGCGGCATCGGAGTCATCGGTATATGCCACATTGAGTTCGATCATTTTGGGCATTTTCGAGGGATCTTTACCCTCGCTTCTGGCGGCCTCGTCGAAGTTTTTGAGAAGCTGCTTATATTGCTCAGGTTCTTTCCCGCCGACGGTTATCAAGCCGTCACCATACTGACCCGCAAAGCTTGCGCTTTCAGGCACCATAGTAGAGACGCAGAGAGGGATCGGCGAAGCAGGAGGCGTGTAGAGTTTTGCCTTGTGCGTCTCGTAGTAGGTTCCGTCGAAGGTAACTTGCTGGCCGCTCCACAGGGCGCGAATGAGAGCGATGGCCTCGGCAAGCATGGCCTGTCGCTCGTTATAGCCGGGCCACATGCCGGTCGCGGCATATTCGTTCAGCGCCTCACCTGTGCCTACGCACATGTAGACACGACCGGGGGCCAGAACCGAGACGGTAGCTGCCGCCTGCGCAATGATGGCCGGATTGTAGCGGATAATCGGGCAGGTCACACCGGTACCCATGTGTATCTTGCTGGTGCGAGCGGCCACTGCACCAAGCCATGTCCATACAAATGAAGCCTGTCCGGCAGGATCCCACGGATTAAAATGATCGCTTGAATCGATGGTGTCGAACCCGGACTGCTCGGCAACGACGGCATAATCGAGCAGTTCGTTGGGGGGATATTGTTCTGGACCCGCCTTCCAACCAAGTTGTAGCTGTGCCATAATGTTTCCTATCCTTTCATTCACTGACGCATGATGTGACCTTACTACATCCGGTGCCATTCGTGGCGTTTTCTATTACCACGGATGGCACCAGCGTGTCTTCTGCCAGGTCACATGCCAACATAACTCACATGTTAAGAAGCGTCTGTGAAATCGGGATAGTTTCAGGATGAGTTGTCCTCATTTCACCGGCTATTATGTCCCCTGTTCGTTTTGTGACGGTGATGCGGACTCTGATGGACGCAGATGCAGGTCGGCTGGTCTGCCGGGATAGGGCGTCAGGCCAGCGACTGCGCCAAGCTCCGAGGTCTTAACCGCGAGGCGACGACCTTTGCGCTCAAGGGCCAGGAGAGTCAGGTCCAGTATGCTTTCCAGATCGAGGACGCCACTGTTAACAACCAGATCATAGAGCAGAGGGTCGTTGATATCACGGTGGTATTGCGATTGCAGATTGTGCGCGCGGTCACGGTCCTTTTGTTGAACTCGTGCGCGGGCGCTGGCTTCATCCAACCCCTCACGCTGCATGACGTAGCGGACGCGCTGCTCAAACGGGGCAACGATGCGCACGTGCAATACATCGCGCCGCTTTGCCAGGATCACCTGCCCGGCGCGTCCTACGATGACTACATTGCCCGTGTTCGCTGCTGTCTCGACGACTCGTTGCAATGCATCATGATAAATCTGTTCTTGCGTTCCCGGTGAGAGTGGGATCATGGGCGCGTTTGCCAGTAATTCCGGGGAAGCGAGTTGCATGGAGCCGAGGAGACGCGAGATGAAGCTTTCGGAGCGCTCATCGTGCACTTCAGCTTCCTCTTCGGACATCCCCAGTTCGCGGGCGACCTCCGCCACAATTTCGTGGTCGATAAGTTGCCACTGCAATCGGTGGGCCAGTCGCGCAGCAATTTCGCCGCCGCCACTGCCATACTGGCGGGAGACCGTGATGGCTTTCATGCCAGAAGCATTTTGTTGGTTCTCATTCATGGCTGTTCCCTCAAATTTTTAGATAAGCGAACAGTACGCGCACAATATGCGCTTTCTCTTATTATAGCCTGTCCCGGCTAACCCCGCCTCTCGCTTTACTGCCTGTTTCGCAAGAGGGAGCGCTACTTTTGCTCCTCTATCACCTTCGCGCCATTCTCGTCCATAAACAGGTAGATGCTGTTGTGAGTCTGGTTGCAGGCCTTGATCCAGGCAATGGCTCACCAGCCCTCGTCGTCGTAGTAACCATCAAGGAACGATTGCTGGTTGTTATGTTCAAAAGTGTCGGTGATATCGTCCAGGTATGCTGTGCTGTGGGTGAGTGAGGAGTAGTCGATGACTGTTTCCAGTGCGTTGGCCTGTTGCCACCACGGCACATCAAACCACTGTCCTGTCTCAGGATTATACATACTTTGCAGCGTGCGCATAGCTGCATCCGCATAGGAAGGGTAATCGGGTGTGACCAGTATCGCTGCCTCATACTCGTTCTGGCGAATGTGCAGCAAACTCAAAACGGAAATAGCGAGTATGAGAATAACAACGAGCCAGTTGCAAGGACGTGCTCGTCCTTGCACGTGTCCTGAATAGATGAGTCCAGGGGAAGGTTCAGACAAGTTTTTTGAATAGCAGAGAGAAATTCAGGGAGCAAAAGACGAAGCTAGTGCTCCCCGACTTTCTTTGTCTGTCGTCCACCATTAGTGGGCGGCTGGCCGCTCTGTCACTTCATCGGTAGCATCCTCTGGCACGAACGATGCGCCTGCGGCGGCTGTGGTTGGCGGGACAGCGGCGGGAACTGATGCCCGTTTGCCCTCGCGCACGATAGAGAAGAAGATCGCGAGCAGGCAGATGAGTCCTGATGCTATGAAGGCGTGGCTCATGGCGTTAGTGAACGCGAGCGCAATAGATATTTGCAGGTGCCCTACAGTGCCGAGGAAGACCTCGTTGACCAGCGCGGGTGGCATTGAAGCGGCCGCGACGGCCAGGGCAACAGCAAAACTGCATACCATACCTACGTTACGCAATGTGTTCAACGTGGCTGAGGCAACACCAAGACGATTGCGTGGCGCGGCTCCCATCGTCGTGCTGGTGTTGGGCGACCAGAAGAGACCGCCGCCCAGTCCCATCAGAGCCAGCGCGACGGCGAGTGTGATGTAGGAGGAGGTGGGTGTCAGGAAGGCAAGTATGGCCAGCGCCAGGGCTTGCACGATCAGGCCCACGGTGGCAGGCGTCGCGCCTCCGAAACGATCACGATCCGCCCAGCGTCCGGCAAGCGGTCCGACTACCGATGTGACCAGTGGCAGCGGCAGGATGAGCAACGCGGCGGTCAGCGGGCTGTAGCCGCGCACACCCTGCAAGTAGAAGATGAGCAGAAAGTTGACTGCGAAGACGGAAAGCGACTGGAGCGTTGCCGCCACGACGGAGAAGGCATAGCGCCGACTGGAAAAAAGATTCAGGTCGAGCATCGGATGGGAAGTATGCCGTTCCCAGAAGACGAAGGCGACAAAGGCGACCACCGCGATCACCAGTAATCCCAGCACGAGCGGCGAAAGTCCCGTTCCGACGCTACTGGTTAAGCCAAGCAGCAAGGTGACAAGGCCGACGCAGAAGAGGAAGGCTCCGAAAAGGTCGAAACGCTCTCCCCTGGGGTTAGGCGCGATATCGTGCAGCAGGATATAGGCGGCAAGGGTGCCGACGATGCCAACGGGCAGATTGACGAGGAAAATCCAGCGCCAGGAGGTGACGGCCAGGATGAGGCCACCGAGCACCGGGCCAAGCACACTGCCCGCGCCCCAGGTGATCGTGTTGATACCCATGGCCTGCCCGCGCTGATTGGCCGGGAAAACCTCGGTAATAATCGCCATAGCGTTGGCGGAAAGCATCGCACCTCCAATGCCCTGAATCAGGCGCGAGCCGATCAAAAATGTATCGTTAAGTGCAAGTCCGCAAAGAACAGAACCGATGGTAAAGATAATGAAGCCAAGGTTGTACATTTTCACACGGCCAAACATATCCGCCATACGGCCAAAAGTGAGCTGCAAGATGGTATTGACGATGAGATAGCCCATAATCACCCATGTCATACGCACCAGGTCCGAGTGCAAATCTTGCAGCATATTGGGCAGCGCCAGAATGACGATGGTGGAGTCTATGGCGACCATCAACGAGCCAATGGTTGTGACCGAGAGCGCAACCCATTTATAAGCGGGTTTTTTCATAAAAAACGAGACTCTGCCTTTCTAGAGGAATTTTCGATAGTAATACTATACACACTATGATATGCCCTATACTTCAAAAAAGAAAGGGCTGTTCCCATTGAATAGGACGCTGGAGAAAAAACTGTACAAAAGTACAGGCAGGAGAGCTTATTTTCTCGTGCGCGGTTTCAGCACAAAGTCATACTCCACCGTATAAAATGGGGCGGTAACATGATACCGCGCGGCCTCTGCGGCTGAGTCGTGCCGTATGAAATCGACCACCAGCGAATCTTTCGTGCCGAACACGGCGTCCGAATCAAGATAAGGGTCGCCTTTGACGAAGAGGTGTGTCGTAACCGGTACGAACCCTTCGGCTGAAACGAGCAGGTGAATGTGGGCCGGGCGATATGGATGGCGTCCCAGCGCTCGCAGCAATTGTCCGACCGGCCCGTCGTTGGGTATGGCGTAGGAGACAGGCTTGATGCCCACGAACCAGTAGCGCCCCTCGCTGTCGCTGCGAAACTTGCCGCGCAGGTTCATATCGGGCTGTTCAGGGTCTTGCTGCTCGTATAAGCCGTTCTCATCGGTTTCCCACACGTCGAGCAGCGCGCCGGGAATAGGAGTGCCAGCGATAGAAAGCACGCGCCCCATCACTACCGCTGGTTCGCCTCGCCCATCCTGGCTGATGGTAGCTCCCAGTGGCAGTTCTGGCGCGCCCTCGCGGTAGAACGGGCCGAAGACCGTGTTCTCCGTTGCCCCGTCCTCTGCTCGATGATTGATAGCATCGACCAGCATGGAGGTGCCGGTCACATCGGAGAGCAAAACAAATTCCTGCCGTTTATCGTCGCACATCTGGCCCGTCCGGGTCAGAAACTGAATGCCCTGCATCCATTCCTCCTCTGTCAGCCCAATCTCGCGCACAAAGGCATGCAGATGGGTGATGAGACTGGTCATGACCTCCTTCAAGCGCGCATTGGGCGCTTCTGCCATGCTATTAATCACATTGTGAGTAATTTGTTCTTCGGTGTTATTGCTCATTGTTCTTGCCTCCTCTTTTCTCGCCTGTGGAGTGACACTATGTATAGTCTACCACAAGTTCTTCTCGCTCTCTGGACTTTACGGGTTCGTGCGCGACTATAATAGGGTGTACACAGTTGTACTTACATATTTATCGGGGAGGAATGCGCTATGCCACGAGCGATAGATTTTCATGTGCATCTGCCGACGACGGAGTTTATGCAGGTAACATTAGGCCCCTATGCAAAGGCTGCTGAGAGGTTTTTCCGCACAGAAGTAAAGCTGAAAGATATCGAGCAGATCGCGGCTGATTACGCGGAACTGGATATGATCGGTGTCCTGCTGGCGTGGGATGCGGAAACCGCGACCGGACTGCCTCCCCTGGGCAACGACTACATTGCCGCCATAGTGGAGCGCTACCCTCAGCAATTTATAGGTTTCGCCAGCGTTGACCCACACAAGGGCAAGTGGGCGGTCAAGGAGATCGAGCGCGCTGTCAAAGACCTGGGGCTGGCAGGGGCGAAGTTTCATCCGGGCGTGCAGGCGTTCTATCCCAATGATCCCGCTTTTTATCCCTTAATGGAAAAAATTCAAGAGCTAGGCATTCCCGCGCTCTTTCATACCGGGACGAACGGGCTGGGTGCGGGGACACCTGGTGGAATGGGCATCAAGCTCGATTACACCCGCCCCATCCACCTCGACTCGCTGGCAGCCGACTTCCCCGGCCTGACCATTATCGGCGCGCATCCCTCCTGGCCCTGGCACGAAGAGATGATCGCCGCTATGCAGCATAAGACTAACATCTATAATGATCTTTCCGGCTGGTCGCACCCTCCATTTAACTTGCAGATATCCATCGCCAGGTCATCCGGTCCCAGCCCGAAACACCAGGCAGCATACAGGCTGCGGCCCCTGTTCACTTCCGCGACTGCCCTCCCCACAAAGTCCACGGCCTCCTCGAGCGTTGTCCCCCCAGCCTGCTGAATCAACTGGATGTCTTCCCAAGCGACGGTATCCGATACATCTCCCTTCGCATGGCCGTTCAGGCGGATATACCCCAATCTGTTTGCGCGGATTACGATGGATTTATACGTGCGTTTGGGGAGGAGTGGGAGGATATCTGAGTACCTGTGAATGAACGGGTATACCTCGCGCAGTATATCGTCTTCCCACTGCTCCCAGGTTCCTTCTCGCCTTTTCGTATTCTGGCGCCATACCAGGGCGACATCCGGGCGCGGGGAGATCGCGGTATGCCAGTGGATGGTCAGCCTGAACCAGTGGCTCGACAGGTTGGCCAGTTCCGCCTTGCTCACGAGCAACTGGAGTATGCGCTGCTTCTGGCGCAGCGTGCGGCCCTCCCACTTGCCCGGCAGACCAGCCAGCGTTTCGTATAACTGCTCGATCTCTTCCAGGCTGGCGGGCAGGGGCAGACTGTCCAGTTCCCGCTGGAGTTGCTGGATCCTGTGCGCTTTCCCGGCGATGTCGGCGGCAAGCTCCCGCTGGCTCTCAGCGTCGAGAACGCTGCCAACGTTCTTCAGCGTCGCCAGCAGGTGCTTCCGTTCCGCTTCCACATTGCCGATCATATTGCGCAGCGCATCGGCCTGCCCCTGCTGGCTCCCATGCACCTCGATCAAGGCCTCCCGTACCCGGTCGGCTATGTTCACGTCCCTTGAGGCCAGGGCGATCAGCCGGTCGACGACTATGATATCGAGATCTCTACAGCGCACGCTCCAGATCATATCGCGCAGCATTTTCCCCTCTGCTTTCATGTCTTCCCAGTTGGCGTGCGCACGGTAGCAATACAGGTTGTGCCGGTCAGGAACGGGGTAGACCAGGCCGTCGGGCGACTGCAACACGTAGCGCAGCAGGGCCGGTATCTGGTCCTCACCCCGCCGGTTCTGCCTTCGCCTGGGAACGTTCTTTCTCACCACCTCACCGGCCAGGTTGTAGCCGGTGAGGTGGATGAGGGCCTGCTCGAATTCCTCTTTGTCGAGCAGGGGCTGGTGATTGTCCGGGATGTAATACGCTTCTTTGATCGGTTTTCCGTCCTCGTCTTTCTCCCCGGTATCTTCCAGCACCCTCCAGTACCCGATGAATATGGGATTGAGGATCGTCTCCAGTAGCGCTCCTCGGGTAGCGAAACGGTACCCTACGAGTTCACCATCCCGGTACACAGGTTGCAGATTGGTTTTGATGATATACTTCCTGTAATCTTCCTGGCTCGGCACGGGGTATACGTACGGCATGGACTCCACCTCCCGGCGGAATGCGGGGAAATTGTAGCTCAATTCGCGCAGCCGCCTGTGGAGCCATCGAGTCCTTTCTGCCCATTTTTCAAAAATCACGGGTCTGCGCTGCTTCACTGGCGTTCCTTTTTCCACAACCAATCCTGGGGGCAGGCCACGACCGTCATACAGTCCTTTTCTTGCTTTGTTCGCACTGGCCTTGTTCATGTATCCCACCTGGTACACGATGTAATCGTATGCCCTCTCCATTGCCTCCCTGAACGCTTTTTGATCTTCCCACTCGAGGAAGTCGTAGCAGCTCGCATCTTCCCCATCGTACACGTACAGGATGATCCGGTGTTTCTCGAACGTCTTAATGAGTTCGTTCACCGTTTCCTGGTGCTTATCGCGAGCCACGCGGTCAGGCCGTGTCACAAAGATAGAGCCAATTATCCCTCGCTTCACATCGCCATACAGACGCAGCAGCTCTTTTCTCTGGTGCAGTGCTTTCTGACCGGAGATCCCGGCACCCTCATCGTAGAGGAGAACTTTATCATCACCGCGGAGCGCTCTCACCCACTCCACCAGCGCAATCTGCATTTCACGCGATTCGGCGTGATCTGTTTCAGCGTCTTTGTCGCTTTGCCTCACGTAAACAGCACTGAAGCGTGTCATATCAACCGGTGGTAGGTGGCGTAGATTCTGCCGACGCGTAGTTGATGAATAGAGTTTGAATATCATATCTTACCTCCTGATCCTGTAAGCTACTCCTATTGCCTGAAAGCCATGGATAAATGGCCTGCCCGACGTACAAGCTACTCCCATTTCCCTTGCCCCTGAAATCTGGCAGGGATTGTATACAAGAACCTGCACTATAGCAAGCGGCATGAGAGGCAAAACAAGCATCTCAACAAAACGACTAGTAACCGACTAGCGAACGATCACCTTCAGCTTGCTCAAGGTCTTTTCCCAGCGCCGGGTTGGTCTAAATCACGCAGGGCGGTCCGAGACGAAAACCCGACTTCGCCTCCACATGGCTTGAGCCTATGAGAAACGCGCTACAAAAACAGCAGATGGAGAGCCGGGCCGGGTTTTTCAAGCGGCACCGCGCTTTAACGGAACTGGTTGGTTGGGCGGGTTTCCCCGCTGAATTGCTTAATCCAGGCATCGAGGGTCATCTGGTTGCGTCCACTCCACCGTTTACGAAAGCGCTCAAGGTCGAACTCGGTTCTGCCCAGTGGCAGCAGTTCGGGGTGCATCCTGACGCGTGAGACAAAGGCATGCACAGTGATCTGCCGCTCCTCAACCGTGGTGAGCCGACGTCTCGGCCACCAAAACATGCCGAGAATGGCAGTGGCGAGGATACCGACGAAAACGATGCTGGCAAGCCACTCGCTGCGGCTCACTGTGAGGAGAATGACCCCGGCGATGAGCGTGGCCGGGCCGGTGACTGTGAGCGTGAAGACGGTGGCAAAGGTGATCGTATCCCTGGCCTCTTTCAGTGGATGCCTGTGTGCTGCTTTCATGTTCACTCCGGCTTTCATTTACTGGCCCACGGCGATAGCTTCAGTTTCAATTGGACGTTCACTTTCAGCCGCTTTCATGCTTTCAAAAAAAGCTTTCCTGTACTGGCTGACACTTCCGACTGAAATGGTTTGCCCTCTTTCAGCGGCTCTCTGCTGAATGTCTGCAATCTTCATGTCGGGATCTTCTCGTAGACACGTGTAGACGAATTGTGCCTTGTCGAACTCCCCGGTGGGTTTGCGTTCAGACCCACCCGGAGCAAGTTGGAGCAACGGCTTGACGCGGGCCTGGCGCGTAGGCCCCGCTAACTGGTTTGTTGCCATGTGGGGACCAGTGCCAATGCGCTCCAGCGTGGCTTTCACCCGCGTCACTTCCTCGGTGATGCGGAGCTGGTACTCAGCAACGGTACCAATCTGATCAAGCTGCTCGTTGAAGGTGGACAGCAGTGAAAGTCTTTCACCATGAAACTGAAGAGCAGCGACGATCGGTGAAAGACTTTCATGCAGCAGTTCCTGAAAGCCCGTTTCAACGTTCTGCAGTTGAAACACCTGCTGCTGGTGAAAGTCTGTGAAGCGCTGCTCAATGCGCTGTAACTGCTCAGTACAGGCCTGCAGGTGCTGCATGACATCAACTGCCGGAATCCGCTGGACCCGTGCAGCCTCGCCTTTGAGCAGATGCACGACACGGCCATACAGGACTGAGCAGATAGAGCGGGCCACGACCAGGACGATTTCAACGGCGGTTTGGGCCTGTCCAGGGATGGGAACCACATGCTCAACGCCGACGGTGACGACGCCGGTCAGCATGATCCCGATCAGCCACCTGGAGAGCGTCTCGGCCTGCCTCGCGCCATCGGCGTTGCCGTCTTCTCTGGCTTGCCTTGCGAGTTTGGCGAGGCTGAGTCCGCCAATATCAAGGGCACCCATCTGGATGAGGAACACAGCCAGGGAAAGGCCTGTGGGTAAGTCTACACCGGGGTAGAGCTGTGCGCAGGAGTACAGGATCGTGCCGTAGAGTACCAGCTCGGTGAGTTTGCCGGCCAGGCTCATAAACCAGTCAGTGATGGACGTCACGTAGTTGCTGCGCGCCAGGCCATGCAGGAAGAGTTCTTTATCGTTGTACCAGTGTCGTTGTGCCGTCATTGAATCCTCACTTTTCCGGTTGGTGGGTGATCAGGTGGGTAGGCGGGTGAGTAGGTGATGCTGCTTTCGCGCTCAAGGTACCCTGCTTGGCCCTGCCTGTACCCACCTGCCTACCTACCCGCCTACCGATGCTTTCGGCTGCTCTTTCAACATGTCTTTGATGTCTTCATAGAATTTGCGTGCCCAGTTCTCTTTGCAATCAAAGCCTTTGGACAGGAGTGCCTGCTGTAAGTTGTTCCTGCTGGGGTTCTGCCCGGCCTCGACCAGCTCGTTCCAGCAGGTAATCGCGTCTTTGAGCGTGGGATGCGGTTTTTGTTCGCTGCGCACCGGCAGAACGGTAATTGCGGCCAGCTCGGGCGATTGTGGTATCGTCGTGCTGCTTTCCCTCACGAGCGACGCCTCCCCCGCTTGCCCCCCACCGATGAGCCTGCGCGTCCTGAGTTGCCGCATGAGTTCGAAGGCCGTCCTGGAGTCAATACCCATAACTCGGGCGAGATCTCGATGAGACATGCCTGGTCGGTACATTTCTCGCGCTCGGCGCAGCTGCACGGGGATGGTGGTCGTGAAGCCTCCTGTGGGAGAGGTAGTTGTGCGGGTGACGGGACGCAGCCCGGGGGATTGTGTGTGAGACGCAGGTGGCACCGTTTCGAGCGGACGGCTGATGGATGGGAGCAATTCAGGGGGGATCTTGCCTGCAAGCTGGTCGAGAGCCTGCGTGACACCTGGTGTATGGCTGATGTGGCGGCTTTCTCGCTGGTAGAACTGGACGATGAGTTGCTTGGCGTTCATACACACCACCATGCGCCCTCTGGAAAGCTGGCGGATTCCCTGGTCAGAAATGACCTCGGGACTCACATATTCACGGTAGCGCTTGATGTCGTTATCGAGATCCGCCTTGCCCAGCAGGCGCGTCTCGCAGCCAGCGATAATATCCTTGTGGACTTTGGGGATGCGCTGGGCGGCGAACAGTGGCACCACGCCGTACTTGCGGCCGGTCGTTGCGACGACGGTGAGCGTATCCAGCAGGTCTTTGGCCGTCACCGGCGACAGATAGGACGGGGGATTCTGGGGGGCCCAGATATGTGTTTCGTCCAGGCCGACCAGACAGGGCAGGCGAAGGCCGGGATCGATGGCCGATTGTGCGTTCATGAGGTCCTTGAGTGTCTGTGCGATGAGCCGACCGGCCAGCTCATAGTTGAGAAACGCCTCGCCAGGACGCCGGCATTGCTGTAAGTCCACGATCACCTGCATGCGATACCTGACGACCTGAGCCATGCTGGGCAGCGCGTCCGGCGTGGCGACCAGGCCGCGAGGGCAAATCCGACCGTCATCAACGATGCTTTTCAAGTCGCCAACGATGTCGAAGACCACCGCGGGCAGGTGAAACCGCTTGATGTACTGCTCCAGGAACAGGGCCAGCGTGACCGTCTTGCCCGATCCTGGAATACCGACGACGAACACGCCGGTGGCGAGTGGATCGTTTGCATCAGGCTGGAAATTGTCGGCCAGGAGGAGACGACGGCGCGGATTCTCACCGATGATGACTGCCTGGCCAAGGTCTTCCTCTCCGCCACCAGCTTCGTCTGTGAGGCAGGAACCCTGTCGGGAGGACAGGTAATCATCATCTGCACCGACGGTTGGCAGCAGGCGCGTATATGTGTCGTTGTCGATGACCTCAGCACTGGCATAGGGGTTGGTGGCCAGCATAGCGTCGATCTCATCGGCGGTGTGGTCGTCAACTGTGCCAATCGCGGCGAGGCTGACCTGCTCCGGATGTGCTCCAATGCCCATGTACTCGCGAAAGGAACTCACCTCCTCACGGTGGTCGCTGATATACTCAGCAATGTACTTCACCATGATGTAGAGCAGGAAGACGAGTAGCGCGCCCACCATGACACAGAACAGCAGGCCTCGGTAGCCCCATCCAGCGGCCTCGGCTCTGGGCGTGAAGTACGCCAGAAAGCCGAAGTAAGCAAGAACGCCCAGTCCCTCTTTCCAGTGATCCAGTGCTTCTTTCATCTTATTTGCCCTCCTGCTTTGCCTGGGCCGCCTGGACTTTCAATTGCATGAGCCGGGTGTAGGCTTTAAACGCCCGCCAGTTCTCCAACGCGATCTTCGCGGCCCAGTGACGTTCCAGAGAGGCCGAGAGAATAATCGTGCTGACGGCGTACAGGGACAGAGTATAGCCGAGCAGCATGAATGGGTCGTTGGACAGCAGGTTAATAAAGGTGAAGTCACCGACAGTATCGGCAATAAAGGAGAGCAGTGACCAGGCGAGCAGGAGTCGGTGATGAGCGACCATCTGCACGGCGGTCGTCTTCACTGCCTGCAGGTTGTCACCGACCTTGACTTTCTGCTCTTTGTACTCCCTGTGGACACGAAACACGAAGAACATGACGCCCAACTGGAAGGCGACAGCCATCCCGATGCTGACGGC
>DATGLM010000058.1:0-3727 GCA_035294125.1 Ktedonobacteraceae bacterium
AGAGGCATTGCTACACAGCCATGCGTTCCCCATTGCCAGCCATAAACGGGGTCATAGTGCCAGTCGTTAGTTCCCGGCCCGTAAACGCTGTGCCACCAGGAGTCATGCAGAAAGTAGCCCCCCGCTCCCCACTCCAGGGCATAACTCACAGTTGTGGGAGGATACCAGTAGGGGGAACCATAGGGCCAGGGTGAGTAAAAGGTGGTCGGACTCAGCCTGGCAAAAACATGATAGGTTCCGGTAGGCGTGGGCAGTGCGGGACGCCCCGTCATTACCGCTGCATTATAGACCTCCACGCCATCCTGATAGACATTCATCCACTGCCGTGAGAGGCTGATCACGATGACTTTCCCCGCCGCTGAGGGTGGCGAAACCGCCCCATTGGCAGCGATCAATCCTGCGTAAATGTAGAGCGGAGCGCTATCCAGGCGTGAGATGCGATCCCAGGTGGCTATACCCTCCCATACGACCTGACCTGAGACAGTTGCGTAGATGGTGACTGGTGTATTGGGGGCATAGACGGTGACGCGCGGATAACTGGTCGCCGGACCAGTCCGAACGTTAGCCCAGCCGGTCGTATGTCCTGCGCTCACGGCAGGGGCATGGGCCGCCGAAGATGATGCATACAGCCCTCGAGCTGCGAGTGGACTCAGGGATAGGAGCAGCGCCACAAGCAGCGCAAAGGCTCCCAGAAGGGACCACTTTTTGAGCGATGCCTGCATATTCATGATGGTTTCCTTTTTCTCACACCCCTTCACCGATGGGACATGCCGCAACCCGGACGAGATCCTCTCAAAGCGAATGACCGCTGGCATACCTCCCTGTTTGCTCCAGTTCCCCATGCGGTGAAGCGGGGTGTGTTATCTCCTCGTCGCTCACTTGCAGTCAGATTGCAGCCTGGCAACGAGATCCGTGGCTGGAGCACAGGAGCGATCTCCTCCACGCCACAGGAGGCTTACCACCAGGAACCCCTGTATGCTGAACTATAGCATAGTAATTTCACTACGCTGTCACAATCGCGGTAATACTCGTCACGCTTCTATCACATAATGATTTGTGACGCCCCTGTAAGAGCAAAGATAGTGTCTGTGACGCTCCTGTAACGTCTATGCATTATCTTGCATAGAGAGAATGTATGCCTGTGGAAAGAAAGAAGCCAGTAAAGGAGAAGCTTTATGTGGCGATACATCATTGTTATTGTGCTGCTCGCCCACGGCATCGGTCATCTTATGCCATTTATGGCTGCCTGGACGCCTCAGATCAGCAAGGCCGGGTTTTCTGACGTCTCCTGGGTCCTTTCAAGTGGCGTCAGGATAGGAGGCCCGATTGGTCAGGTCTTCGGACTGCTTGCTCTGGTAGCGCTCATCGGCTTCATAGCCGGTGCACTGGGGCTGGTGTCGGGGCAGGTCTGGTGGCCCACGGTCACAGTGCTGGCTGCGGCTATCTCCGTCATGACGATTGTGCCGTGGTTCACGGCCTGGCCGACGATGAGCATGATCGGAGCGCTGCTCGTCGATGGAGCTATACTTGTCGCGCTGCTTCCGCCGTGGGGGCAGCAGCTTGTGCATGCTCTCTGAGGAGTGCCGGGATGAAAGGAGGCCGGGCTATGACGAACCAGCAGCATGCTGATTACCAGGTGGTGCCCTATCCAAAACTGCGCCGCGCGCAGGCGATTACACTGCACTCAGCCCGGCGCAAACCCATGATCCACGGCTTGATCGAGGTTGATGTGACCGGAGCTGACGAGTTTTTGCAGGAGCACAAAGCGAGAACGGGAGAGTCTCTGTCGTTCACGGCATTCATCATTTCCTGCATGGCAAAAGCAGTCGATGAGAACAAATCTGTGCAGGCGTGCCGCAAGGGGAGTAAGCGCCTGGCCGTGTTTGATGACGTGGACGTGGCAACCGCGATTGAGCGTGAGATGGGCGGGCAAAAGCAGCCCATTATCTATATCATCCGGGCGGCAAACAGGAAGACCTTTCACGAGATTCATCATGAAATCAGGGCGGCCCAGGTGAATGCCGTGGAGCAGTCCTGGAGGGGACTCAAGGACTTTGGCTGGCTGCCACTGGTGGCCTTTAGAGCCTTCTGGCCTCTGTTCTGGTGGATAAAGGGCAGGTCTCCCTCTGTGCAGAAGAGGTATGGCGGGACCGTCGGGGTTACGGCGGTGGGGATGTTTGGCAAAGGCGCGGGCTGGGGCATTCCCATTAACGACCACACGCTTGATCTCACCCTGGGCGGGATTGCTAAGAAGCCGGGGGTCATTGATGGACACATTGCTATCCGTGAATACCTCAGTATAACATTGAGCTTCAATCACGATCTGATCGATGGCGCTCCGGCTGCCCGCTTTACCCAACGCTTGAAAGAGCTGATCGAGAGCGGCTATGGCCTCCGTTAAAGAAAGGCCGGCATGGTGCATCTGAGAGTCGTTTGTGATAGCAGGCCATTACGCTCATAATAGGCGAAGTTGTTGGCAGAAAGAGCTTTATAGAAGGAGGGTGAAGACTTATGACAAGGATACCGTCAGGCCAGGAGTTGCATAACCTTAATGCCCAGATGCTCCGGCTGGGGTCCCTGGTGGATGGGGCACTGGCGCAGGCGCTTGAGGCATTGGAACTGGGGGATCAAGACAAGGCAGGTGCGGTGGTCAGAGCCGATATGCCGATTGATGATCTGCATTTAGCCATCGAAGAGCACACGTTCCGTGTCCTGAGATCGCAGCACCCACTGACCGAGCGCGAGTTGCGCTATCTCATGGTACTGGTGCCGATGGCACTTGACCTGGAACGTATCGGAGATGAGGCGGAGGCGATTGCGCTGCATGTGCTGCGCCTGCTGCCGCTTCGGGCCGCCGAGATTCCGCTGGCTGATACATATGAGCAAGAGGAGGACCAGAACAGCCTCAACGGTATTACGAGCACAAGTGGTCAACCGGGTGAGTCCTTGATTATGCTGGGCATCCTCGATCTCGGGAGAGAGGTTCGATCCTTGTTGCAGTGGACCATGCAGGCGTTTGCGGAGCGAAACGCTGAGGCCGCACGCAGTCTATGGGAACAAGATAAGGTGGTGGACCAGCATTGCTCCCTCATCCGTCGCGATGTAATGACGATGCTAGAAGGGGTTCATGCCGTGCCTGCGCTCCAGAACGATCCTCACCTGGTGCAGCGTCTCACCTACCTGCTGTGGATGACCTACCAGTTGGAACGAGTGGCCGACCATTGCACCAATCTCTGCGAGCGCATCGTCTTTATCGTTGAAGGAGAGAGTGATATGGCGGCCTCGCTTGAAGAGTAGCCCCGGGTGGGGACCATCTGGACAGCGATGGCCGTCTATCTTCAAGCTCTCCCTCCCTCGTGACGATGGGACAGGATTACATCGCCGGGACCAGGCCGAGTTGTTGGAGCATGCCCAGCCTGTCGTCGAGGCCCCAGTCTTCGACGATCTTGCCGTCGGCGATGCGGGTGATTTCTATGGTCGAGACGGCTACCTGCTTGCCGGTCGGAGAGAGGTTGCCAAACATGCCTTGCTGCGTCCCATGCGTCGTGAACCGGATAACAACCTTGTCTCCCTCTGCGATCATATCCTCGATGGTGATGCGCAAATCGGGGAAGCCCGCCAGGGTCATAGCGATGGCCTGTCGGGTTCCCTCGGGGCCGGCCGGCAGACCAGGTGGGAGCGTGTGATCGACATGATCGGGGGCATAGAAGTCATCGAGGGCTGCCAG
>DATGLM010000059.1:0-2903 GCA_035294125.1 Ktedonobacteraceae bacterium
TATTCTCATGTCTTTTCCTCTCGCTTCTCGTGATGCTTCCCCTATTCTAACCTATTTTCACCTCTCTCTGTGATCCGTTTCCTGCTTCTGGCACAAATTTTCTCTGTTGTAACACATTGGCCTGCACCGTTGAATTAACAACAGCAAAGAGATCTACTTTGAGTAAGAGGAGGCAGGTCTTTGGACCCGGAAGCGTTCGCAGGGCAAGGAACCGACCCACTGCGCCAGCAGGCGCCTGCTGCCAGTTTTCAGCAGGTGCTGCATGACTATTTGCAAGAAAATAGCGCCTCGCTCCTGGGTACGCTACGGGGCTATGTCCTGCGCATGGGTTTGGCGGCAGGCCCGGCGACGCAGGAGGTTGTTTGGGAGATCTTCCAGGAAAGCATCGCCGAGGCCCTGACTGCCTCCGGGCGCTACGACCGGCAGATGCCGCTCCGGGCGTGGTTGCTGGGCATCGCGGCCAATGTCATAAGACGCCGCAAAGTGATGCTGGCCAGGCGTTTCCAGCGCGAAGAGCTGCTGGGCGATCTCAGCCGGCGGTATCCTGACCGGCCCAATGAAAATGCCGTGCTTGATACACTGCTGCCCCCAGTGACGACCGGACCGGCGCAGATTGTTGAGGCCGAAGAGCAGGCTGCCGCCCTGCTCGCGCTGGTCTCGCCGGAAGATCAGCGTATCCTGCGCCTGGCCGTGCTGGAGGGCCACCAGCACCTGTCCCTGGCCCGTGAACTGGGCATCACGCCGAACGCAGCTCGCGTGCGCCTGCACCGCGCCCTGAGCCGCCTGCGCACAGCGTGGAAGGCTCAACAAGAGGAAGAACAGAAAGGACCTCGCCATGCCTGAGCACAGAAGTACCCCTGCATACCGTCTGCTCGCTCTCGCCCGCTACATCAGCGCGCTGGAGCAGGGGGATATCGAGGCGCTGGCTGCTGTTCTGAGCGAGGCCAGCCATGATCCAATCCTCAGCGCCCTGCTGGAGGAGCAGGATAGCGTCTATCAAGCGCTCGACGGCACTGCTTTTTCCGCGCAGGAGGCACAACAGGCGCTCTCCCGCGTCTTCTTGCCCGGCCAGAACGGTTTTCTGACGGGAGGACCGGAGAACGCGCCGATCCGGCACACGCTGCCTTTCGCGCCTATGCAAAACGAGACTTCACTCCCAGGAGTGATCCCCCATAAAAGAAAGAGATTGAGAACACGTATCGAAGAACAAGTAACACAAGCTGCTCCTCGCCTCGGAAACTGGCGACAGGTGCCCGCGCACCCGTCTCAAGCAAGGAGAGCGTTGCAGCTATTCGCAGCCTTCCTGGTCGTCTGTGCTCTGGTCGTCGGTATGGCGCTGACTTTGCGCGAGATGCATCCAGATTCTGGAGCCAGCCCGTCAACCAGCCAGGTCTCCGGGCCGCATCCGAATCACGGGACCGCCTCGCCAACTGGCCAGGCATGGGGCCAGACGCTTTATACCCGGCCGGTAGACTCAGGATTCTCGAATGTAGCCTCGATTGCCTGGTCGCCTAATAGTCAGCGCGTGGCTGCCTTAGCGTACGATGGTGTGCAGATCTGGGACGCGACCACAGGCGCGAACTGGATAATCTCGAAAGCGCCTACCAATTTCGGCATTCTCCAGAATATCACCTGGTCGCCCAACGGAGAGTGGATCGCCGTGGCAGCAGAGACGGGCGTTGTGATCATCAACGCGCAGACCGGCGCACTGGTCCACGAGTATTCAATTAACTCGCTGGCTATCAGCCCTTCTCTGAGCCTCGCTGCCTCTCGCGGCTCTACCCTTGACGCGCCGTTGCCGGCCAGTGGTGGTGGCTCGTATGTCAGCAGCGTGGTCTGGTCGCCGGATAGCAGGCAATTAGCAGTCACGGACTATCTATCCACCACCAGTCAAGATAATTTTATCATCATCAACGCGCAGGCCGGCGCGCCTGTGCATAGTTTCCAGGTGCCGGCAGGCGATGGTGTGGTAGTGGGAAGCTGGTCGCCCGACGGCAAATATCTGGCAGCCAGCGTCACAAGTCTCAATCCCAATACTGCGGCGAACAAAGCCCAGGTCTGGGTCTGGAGTACATCCACGTACCAGCCTGTCATGAAACGGGCCACCAACGGAGGCGGGGGCAATCCGATGCCGGCCCATCAGTTTGCCTGGCAGCCTCATAGCGATAATCTCCTCTTTGCCGAGGGCAACCTTTCGAACCTGAGATACGGATGGGAGGCTTCAACCATTGTGCTCTGGAGTGTGCCGCGGAATAAATTGCTCAAGCAGTTTAGCTTTGAGAACACTGGCATCTTCTCCTGGTCGCCCAATGGCCATGACTTCGCGACAGGGAGTTACGCGAATCAGCCGGCAACCGATCAGTCCACAGCCGACCAGGTAGCGATCATCGACGCTCAGAGCGGCCGGCAGATCTATGCTTATAATCAGAATGATAATCAAGTGCTCGACCTGGCCTGGTCGCCCAATGGCCGGTATATCGCCTCCGGCGGGCTGTCGTCCGTGAAAACCTGGATTGCGCCGTAGCTGGCCGATACTATAGAAGTAGTGGATGTAGAGACGCTCCTTGTGCGCGCAAGGAGCGTCTCTACATCCACGGAGTTCATGTTAGATCAAGGTATACATGCTTATATCTGATTTTATCAATATATAGAAAATTCGTGAAAAAAGCGCTATACATCCCTCTTATTCTATAGTAGAATTCTGTATGTTATTTATTGGTAGGCGCATTATGATGTGACGGTCTACAGAAAGTTGGAAGGGGAGGGACCAGTGAAGAGACTCTCACCGGAACATATGCCAGTCGTGGGCTTTTGCCTGCCTGCCAGGACGCTTGATGAACTTGATTCCACGATCAGAGCGTATGACGAGAAGGGCGAGTATGCTCCAGAAGAATTGACGAAGT
>DATGLM010000060.1:0-14187 GCA_035294125.1 Ktedonobacteraceae bacterium
GGGCGCATGAATTGCTTCGTCGCCATCGAAGACTTGCTCCAGGTGGCGCCAGTGAGCCGCGAGACCTTGCGCCAGCATCTGCGAAACGCGCGCGCCAAGCTGCTTCCCTACGGCATCACGCTCTCCGCCGTTGGCCCCTACGGCTACACCGCCGTCTTTTTACACAACCAGCAGGGATCAGAGCCAGGCCAGCGTGGATCGACACGGAGCCAGCCAGCGCTGGCCCTCTCGTAAGGCGAGCCAGGTGAAAACATGCTGCTGGCTCTGACAATAAAGCCACCGGTTCTCACAAGAACGGCTGCTCTCTTACGTGAGTCAGTTACCGGGGCCAATGGCGCTCTCGGAGCCACCATACCAATGCCTGTGAGCCAATATGGCGGTGCCCTCAAGAGAGGGAAGATCGAGGCGTGACTTTTCCTCTAGTGGAGGGGTCGATTTAGCGGCCATACAGCAGCCGCTGCAATTCGCTCAGTGTTTGCTCGCGTGTCTCATAGACGATGCCCTGCATGCCACAGACCTGTGCAGCCGCAACATGGGGAGGGTAATCATCGATAAAGACAATGGATGCGTGCGGCAAGTGGAGTCGTTCGGCGGCCAGATCGTAGATCCGCCGATCTAGCTTGACCAGCTCTTCTTCGCAGGAGAGGATCATGAGATCGGCCACCTCATCCAGCCCAAAGCCGCTAAAGACCTGCCGCGCGTCGGGCCAGGCATTACTCAGGAGTGCGACTTTGCAGGCAGGTCGTGTCTGTCGCAGAAAGTGCGCAACGTCAGCATCAAGGGAATCGCTGGCTTCAAAATCACGCCGGAAAGCTTCCCGTTCTGCATCTGCCAGACCATAGCGCTGCTGAATCTCGTCCCACACATCCTTGACACTCGCTTGCCCCAGCATGGCGCGCTGTCCCGCCACACAGAGCCAGATGGAGAGCGGCAAGCTCATTGGCTCAAGGCACAGCGTCTTTTCCCACTGCTGCAAGGCTGCCGTGCGCGTCTTGTGGATGAGTACACCGCCCACGTCACACAGAATGGCACGAATGCCGGGCGGCGCAGCGGACTGCGGTTCTGCTAATTTCTCATCGGTATGCATTGCATCTTTTGCGGGTATGGTTTGTGCTTTCTGTGTCAGCAAAATTTCAGCATTGATAGATTAGTATTAACGCTTGAAGAGAGCATCCCAGGTACTCGTCTCAGCCCAAAGGATCGGAAGCGTGTTATTCGGACAACTATCCTCAAATACTACTGTTGCCTGACAGTTGCCATAGCCTAGTGGATCAACACCCGATACCATATCTTTGACAATGTTGAGTCCATAACGATATGCGATCTGCTTCGCTCGTTCTCTCTGCTCAGGATCAGGAAAAGTCGATGAATTATCACCGAAACAGTGTGCCGATGGGGGCAAGGGATCACACAAACGTACTTCAATAGATAGTCCAAGTTCGGCTATGGTATGCTCTACTGCGGCTCTTCCTTCTTCAAACCCGCAAACCGCTATGAAGAATATGTGCCTCGTTTTTAATAAAAGTTCTCCGCAATCATCAGCAAGACGTGCAAAGTATTTCGATGCTGATTTCCCTGTACCGATAAAATCATCGATGAAAACAAGTGCTTGAGGCGAACTTTTCCCGAGTGCTTGACGGAGCTTTCCTCGTTCAACAACATTCTCAAAGTAAATGTCATTTTCCTCGACATATAACCGTGCATAATGAGCGCCACTCTTTCCTGGGTTGTCGAAGTAACTAACGAGGATATCTCCTCGTTTGCGCTGTTTTTCCTCGATGCGTCGCACAAGTCCTCGTGTCACAATTCCATGAGCTTCTTTTAAACGCTGACGAATACGATCACGATCATAGAAGGTGAGTTGCTGGAGAATTTGAAACATAAGCCGGCGCTCAGTATTGTTACTAAATTGATTGAGCCAAGCGCGTACTCGCTCCTCTGAAAGTGACCGTCCCTTATAGCGTATGTCCTGCGTTTTCAGCCAACGAACAATTTCTTCAGGTTGCACATATGCTTCTTCCTCTTTTAACTTATATTGCATTGCCATATCGAGATCAGCAAAAGTTGTGATGATATCTCGAATTCCACGTTCCTTTAACCAGGAGCCAAAGAAGGGAACGAGACATCGATAGGTATCACCTTCAGCCACGAGAACTTTACGCCGGACGAAATCTTTAAGCTCCGCTTCAACATTGGGTTCTTGCAACCAGTGTTCATGTGCCTTCTGAAGAATATCAGCTTTCCGTGCATATGTTTGGCGATCAAAAGACTCAGCGAGCAGAACGAGAACCCGTCGGCGTTCAATTGACCTCTCTTCAACTCGAATACCCGTATCAAACAGACCATCTTCCCAGAAGTGCTGAAAACTGTTGCTTCCAACAGTGCGAAGTGTTCGTCCCGTAGCCTCTTCTATTTCCCGTTCAGTGGCATAGCAGTCCCTCCTCTCTACCAAGAGCTTAAAGAGCGAACGACAAATCAACTTGGTAAAGTAGGGATTTCCTGCTGTTTGATCGTAAAGAGCAATAAGAGCATTATCTGAAATTTCGAGGAATTGGGCAGCCGGTTTTCGAACAAGAGCTTGAAAGTCAGGCCAGTGTTTTTCTCGATCAAAGTAATCGACGCGCAGATGATCAAATTTATTGAGTGCAATGCCTTGATAACTAATAATAAATTCCATTTTCTCTCCCCCGACCAGAAGGAAGCCAAAAGAAGGTTTAGCGCTAATACTCCTCAATGTCAGGAAGAAAGCATCTCCAACAGGACCTTTTCTATAGATTTCATGAGGCAATTCGTCAAACTCATCGAGAATGAAAAGAATCCGATAGTTTGGGATTATACTAAGGACCGCATCTAAAAAACTACTCAAAGGAGAAAGAGCGCCACTATCAAAGGCTGGGATATCGAGAGATGCAAACCTTGAATCAGCACTGCGTATTCTTTGGCAGAGCTGTTGTCCTAGATGCTCTATAGTTCGCTTCGCGTCTGTTTGCACATAATCGCCTGCCTCTAGATATAGGGCAAGGTGGGGCTGGGTGTTAAGAGTGGATAAGCGCGTGGCAAGCGTCCTTACAATAGAGGTTTTTCCAACACGTTTTTGTCCATAAACATAGGACGAGCCAACACGCTCCGCTTCTGTTTGAGCAATCAATTGGTGAAGAATCTCCTGACGCCCCACCAACTCATCCTCTGTTGTAACCGGCTCTAGGTCATATGGGTCTTCCCTGCCAAGCTGCTCCCAATCGATATCAGAACGTTGTCCAGTAAGCTCAAAAACAAATTCTTCCCTACATTGTGTCTTATCAAAATTGGCCCAGGATACTTCTACGCTGGCGAGGACGCTAGTCGTTACCTCTTGTACCTGTCCAGGAAATTCGACGATCATTGAGGAGAGATCAAGATGTCCCAGATATTCATCAGATTTTTTCAGTATTATGTCTGTTGCTTCTACATGAACATGTACATCAAGTGCGTGCCCAGGACCAAGATTCGAAATAGTGAAACCGAGGTCAAAAGTTCTTCCGATAGCTGAAAGCGGGTATTTTTTCTCCCAGGTTGTCACAGTAAGCTGAGCCGATTTGCTGATAGGGCAGTTTTCAAAATGTTTTTGAAGAAGTTCCTTCAGTTTTTTTATAAGCCCTCCAAGAAAATCTCGACAATATTTGGTTTCATAATGCTCAATTTCTATGTAATATCCTTCGAGCACTTCATTAGCCTTTTCAAAAGTTTCAAACATTCTCTCTGGATGAATTTCAGACATTCGAAGATACTCTTCGACAAGACTAAATGCTCGGTTGAGAGGTATTTCGAGGAGACTCTCGGGTAAAAACGGCCAGATAAGTGCTTTGATTCTTTTATTTTTCAGCACAGCCATGAATCGCTCACGGTATTTTGAGGTCGTTATCTCCTCAAGATCATGCAACGAAAGGAGAACATTAAGGAACTCTTGCTCAAGCGAAGGAATGGCTTCTACTAATTTCCGCTGCTTTTGAAATCGTTGCTCGTTTTGTATGATTCCATACCAGCCATAAACATCACTAGCAAAAACTTCATCAAAAAGAGCGAATGCGCGACGCGCAAATTCAGGGATATCGAAACAAGAACTTGATCTGGCAAGCAGTCGAAGTAGACAAATCCCTATAAACCGACGTGTAGGTTCGCTGAGAGTATTACGAAAAAGACCTGCAACGGGGTCGTCTTGCCATTGCGCCTCATTAACTTGCTTGCTCCGCAATATAGCCTGGCTGAAGAGTTTAATAAGAGTAGCTTTCTGCTCAGATGTATCCTCTTTATTTTCAATTTGTAAAAAGGCGTCGAGAAGGGTATCAATTGCTATTAATGGCTTCCCAGCGGCGATTTCATATTGCGCCTTATCAATTATTGTAGTCATAGCCATCCCTCCTTATACTATGAAAATCCATTATAATAAGTATATTAGTTGATATGTCAATACTATCCTAATGCCTTTAACAATTTCTGCGCCCAACTTCATATCCTTGTAATTCAATTCCATAAACATGCAGCAATATTTCTTGTTTCACTTAGAAGCAGAATAGCTCCTCACTCCCCGCCCGCCCTTGCCTGCACGATCACGCACAGCGCCTGCGCCAGACGGAGCGCCTGCTGATCTTGCACCTGGTGGGCCAGCGCCAGGCCCTCTTGCAGGTAGACTTCCCCTGCTGCCGCGTCCGCTTGCGTGATCTTGACCTCGGCCAGTTTGAGCAGCAATAGCGCAATCCGCCCCGGCTGTCCCATGCGGCGCGCCAGTGCCAACCCTTCCTGGTAGTAGCGTTCGGCCTGCAACAGCTTGCCCTGCCTGGAAGCGATCTCGGCCAGGTTCAAGAGGAAGATACTGGCGCGGTTCCGATCCTTCAACTGCTGCGCGATCTCCAGGCCCTCTTTATAGCAGGCTTTCGCTTGCATGTCGTCGCCTCGGTTGGCGGCCATGCCGGCTAGCCCCATCAGCAGGCGGCACAACAGTTCGCGATATCCAACAGGATGCGCCAGAGCGAGCCGGCTCTGGGAAGCGGTCCGCATCGGTTTCCCCTCTATCTCTTGCTCGTCGCCGGTTTCCTTGCCTTCAACCTCCTCGATGGTCGGCAGGTCTTCCGCACCATCGAGCAGTGCATCCCACCCCCCTTCCTGTCCCTCTTTACGCTGACGGGCGAGCGCCAGCCCTTCTCGATAGCAAACTTCGGCCCCGGCGCATTTCCCCTGTAAGGCGCAGACCTCGCCGTGCAGCAGCAGCGCCAGGCACAGCAGTCCATCTTTGCCCACCGCCCGCAGCACGTCTGTCGCCTCGCGATATGCCTCCTCGGCTCGGGCGTAGTCTCCCCTCCCCTGCGCGATCCAGCCCAGATTGAGCAGCAGGGTGCTGCGCTGCTCTTCATCGCCGGTGTGCTGCGCCAGCCGCAGCCCTTCACGCACATATTGCTCGGCTAGCGCAGCATTGCCCTGCCGGATCTCTATCACCCCCAGGACGGCCAGCAAGGTGCGTTGCCAGCCCGCCGCTTGCGCCTGGCGCGCCAGATGCAGGGCGCGCTGGAACGAAGCTGTGGCTTGCAGGTAGTCTCCCTGTCTCCGGGCGACCTTGCCCAGCAAGAAAAGGATAGTGATGCCATCTCGTACATTGTGACTCGCTGCTGCCGACGAGTCGGCTTGACGCAGGAGCTGCTGCGCCAAAGGGTACGAACCCTGTGCCAGCAGCACCGGCACAAAGCCGATGACGCTCCGCACCAGGTCCTCGTGCTGCCCAAGCCGCTGAGCCGCCTCCAAACCAGCCAGAATCGTGCTCCCTTCGCGCAGCAGGAGCGCGGGATCATGGCGATGGGTTTCGACACATCCCACGACATAGCGAATGAGCCGGTGCCAGGGCCGATCTTCTTGCAGATGCAGGCGCGCGTAATCGGCGATGCTCTGATGCAGGGTATAGCGCTCGAAGCCAACACATTCCAACAGGCCGGCGTCGAGTAAGTCATCTAGTTGGGCGGTTGTCTGCTCGCTCACTGCCAGCGCAGCCGCCACCGAAAAACTCGCCGGTTTAGCGGGGAAGACGGCAAAGGCATAGAGCGCAGCCCGCGCCCGCTCATCGAGGAATTGGTCACTCAGAGCGATCATCGACCATAATGAGGCTGATACGCCGGTGGCAAGTCCTGCCGGGCGATCAGCCAGCGAGATCGGGGCGCTGAGCTGGAGGCGCGCTTTGGCATCTTGCAGCCGAGTGATGGCGACCCGCAGGCGCCGGTGACGATCTGCACTGTAGGCTTGCACATAGAGGTACTTGCCCATAAGCGTCAGCGCGAGCGGCAGCGCTCCCACCAGACGTACCAGCAGGCGGGCGATGGCCGGATCACCATGTGCGAATTCGGGGGCAAACTGCCCTAACAGGGCGATCCCGTCTTCTTCGCTCAGTTCTGGCACCAGCACAGCCCCGTGCAGGGCAAAGGCCGCCGCAATAGAAGGGAACCGCGTCGTCAGCAGATAGGTGCAGCGTGGGCCACCCACTTTGAGCGCCACGGCCTCCTCGATGTTCCAGGCATCATCGATGACGATCAACAGGCGCCGCATGCCGATATGGGTTCGCAGCGCTCTGGCCCAGTCCTCAGTGCTCTTGAGCAATAGCACCTGTTCATCAGGAAGCTCCAGGCGCTTGCCCCACTGATGTAAGATGTCGGAGAGCCGAGGCTGTGGTCCCAGGCTGGCGCGCAGCAGCCCATCGGCAAAGGCAGCGCGAACCTGCCGGTCATCGGTCAGGGCTGTACTCAGAGCCGTCTTGCCTACCCCCGGCAAGCCATGCAGAGCCAATGTTTCACCGGAACAGAGACGCTGCTTGAGGTAATGGAAGAGGCTATCACGCCCCACCAGTTCCGTTTCATCCGCCATTGGGTGAGCAGGCGCGGGATCGTCCAGGTCCGGGCCTGAATGGAGAAAGCCGACACCCTGTGCTTTTTCTAAAGAGGAGGGATCACCTGTGACTGTCCCGCTGTGGATTTCGAGGAGGCCAAGTTCGTGCGCGCTCCTACCGAACAGCTCACAGAGTTTTTGCCGATAGTAGGGCTGAGGGGAGGTTATGTTGCGCTCCCAGCGGCTTACATTGACCAGGGTGGTGCCAATCTTATCGGCTACCTCCTGCTGGGACCAGTTGCGCTCTTCACGAGCACGACGCAGGAGATAATTAGGAAGTCTCTTTGGAGTCTCTTCCTTGATCGCTTTCCTCGCCATTGCTTTTCCCCCAAAACTCACGGCTTGCTCCGCGCAATTTGCTCTCATACCTCGCTGGAGCACATCGCTGCCAGATGCTCAGGCTGATCCGGGCAACTGCGCAGGGCTAAGAACTGCTACAAAGGAATTGTGCATCGGTATGCTTACTGACGAGCATAGCATGCTATTTCGTTCTGTTTCAACATTTATCAGATGATTACCCGATCTGACTACTATCTGTTAAATAGATGTTTTCCTCTGCCGTTCTTTATCCCCCATCATTTCAGGCATACTGCGAGTGCGTACTGACGTGTTCAGGAAAATGCATCGGGCGCAAGTGAAAGAACAGGGTGTGCTTCCGTGAAGCCGCGCATGAAAGTAGATGGAGTCGTAGCTATGTCAGTGAATGCTAATGCGAACGCTCTCGTTTTTGTGAAGACCGATCTTATCGACAAGGATTGTCAACTGGTCGTGAATGCCGCAGCCCAGGTCGTAACGCTCCTTCAGAATGGAGCCATTCGCGCACAATGCCACCTGTCCAGCTACCAGTTCCGGCTGCTCGTCCTGCTGCTCAAAATGCCCGGTGGGGTGCTGCACAGCGAACTGCTGGCGATGCTCGATGGTTCAGAACAGATGGTACAGGCGATCCTTGCAGCCTCTCATGAGCAAGAAGTCTCTGCCGTCATCCGCCAGCCGGCCCGGCGCTGGCAAGCGCGCCTGTCAGCGATAGCGCAACGCGGCCCCAACGCGAAACGGCGCGAGCTGGCGGCGGTTCGCCGCTCCATTGGTGGCAAACAGGGCTTGAACGCACTGTTGAGGGAGTTCGGGCTGGTGGTCCGTCCGGTCTACAAACAGGGCTACATCCTGTGTGCACTCTCTGCTGACGAGATGGCACGTTAGCTCTGCGCCTCTGATGCCAGTGCAGAGAAAAAGTAGCGGAACTCATCTGCTACGAACTTGCTAGCGCCACCACAGCATGTGCTGGACCTGGATGCCGCGCCGGAGCTTTCTCACCTCCCTTATCGATCCTGCCCTCTTCTCTGACGCATATAACTCGCGCCTGCAAGCCTTCTGCTCCCTTATTGTGGCAAAAACAGGACTGCCGCTCTACGATCTGGGCAAAGCCGGCATCTCCACAGGAGATGCACAATTCTAACAGAGAGCAAGAATAGATCAGCCGTATCCATATGTGGCTGGTATACTCATCAGCAGTCCTTTACATATCTGGTCTCTTGAATTCGCATCTGTAGCGGGAAGGAATGATCCTGGAGCTTCCGCTTTAGCTCCTGTCGAGCTATCCAAAGCTATAGAATGGCGTACAGGCGCTATAGCTGCCCTTACCAACGTTAACAGCTCCACAGGCCGCCACCTGTGCACCAGGATACCTCCAGACGAGCGTTGTCCAGAGCGCACGTCCTGTAAAATCGGCTCCCTTAGCCATTGTCACGGTTGCTCGCTGCTGCGCGTTGGTCCAGCGATTGCCGGGGAGCATAACCACAACCTGGGCGACCATCTGAGCCGGGAGATCGATAAGATTAGTGGTATAGGCAAAGACACTTTGACAGGTCGGGAGCCACCAGAGCGTAATCGTTCCGATCTGCCCGTACTTATCATCAATATTCGCCTGATAGTGCTTGCTCTTTTGATCGATGCAAGCTGCCTGGCCGGGAATCTTGCCATGTGCCAGGATCTGGAAGTCGCTGGGAGCGCGCGGAAGTATCCCGTCGCAGGTCAAAGGTTCAGGATCCATGCGGCAGGGCCGGCTGTCCCACAGAGAGACCGGGGCCGGTGGATGCTGTGTCGTGATGAGGTGATAAGCCACAGGTGGGATCATGCCCAGGACGATACCCAGCAAGATGTATAAAGAAGCGAGAGATTTCGGTTTCAAGGCTATAGAATCCTTCCTCATATTCATCAAGATGCATAAGCGTCATGCTTGCCAGACCTGCACGGTCTTATCGTTACTGGCAGAGGCGATGCGCGTGCCGTCCGGGGACCAGGTGACACCAAAGACGAAGGAGCTATGGCCGCGATAGGTAAACATGGTGCTATTCGTTACAACATCCCAGATCTGGACGGTGGTATCGACGCTGCCTGATGCGACGCGGCGACCATCGGGCGACCAGGCCACTCCATAGACGGTTGCACTATGCCCCCCATAGGTCAGCAGCGTCGTCCCTGTGGTAGCATCCCAGATCCGCACCGTCGTATCATCACTGCCTGAGGCGATGCGCCGCCCATTGGGCGACCAGGCCACGTAGATCACTCTCTGGCTATGGCCCGTGTAGGTAAGCAGTGTTGCCCCTGTGGTCACATCCCAGACTTTCACCGTATTATCAGGAACCGCATATTTGGGGTTGCCACTGGCCGAGGCGACGCGCGTACCATCGGGCGACCAGGCAACGGCCCATACCGTTGTGGTGTGGCCGGTATAGGTCATTAAGAGGTTGCCAGTGACCGCATCCCAGATTTTAACGGTGTTATCGCCACCGCCAGAGGCGATTCGACGACCATCGGGGGAGAAGACAGCACAATGGACACCTCCCGTATGTCCGATACAGGTGAAAAACGCGTTGCCGGTTGCCGCGTCCCAAACCTGGATCGACATATCCTCGCTGGCCGAGGCCACACGAGTACTATCGGGCGACCAGGCTACGTAGTCTACGGAATTCGTATGCCCGGTATAGTTGGACAGAGGTGTGCCATCCGTTGCGCGCCACACCTGCGCCGTCCTGTCAGTGCCACCGGAGGCAATCCGCGTCCCGTCCGGCGACCATGCGACGCTAAACACTGCCGCTGTGTGGCGCTGATAGTCAACATAGAGGGTCCCGGCAGGTATCGGAGGTGGTGTTGGCGTTGGTGGCTCCGGCGTCGGTGATGGTGTGGCAGTCGCCTGGGTTGGCTGCTGCGTTGGACGGTGAGTAGGAGAGGGCCGGAGAAGTGCTTTGACTGTCGGCACTTTTGTCGCCTGTGAAGGATGCAAGACATGGAGCAGAGGAAGATGTTGCGCAGCCAGCGCCAGGCCCGTTCCCCCTACGCCGGCAAGTGTCACCAGGCCGAGCAGGAGATTCCGTCGCGAAACCAATGCATGTCGCTCAGAACTCGGTTCCATCGCGCTTGCCCTCCCTTGCATGGCCGTAGGCATGCCGGCCATCTTCCTGCTGCTTCTGTCGAGCGGACGTGTGAGAACGACGGTATCGGGTGCTGATTGCCGCATAGGAACGGTGGTGAACCGCTCCTGGGAAGGTGGACGTGGCTCCACTCCTGCGGCGGCCTCTAATACCTCAGCAAACTCCTGGACCGAGGCCCAGCGCTCCTTCGGATCTTTGGCGAGCGCTTGCAGCACGACGCTCTCCAGATCCGGGGAGATGCCCGGAACATGCGTGTGCAGCGGGGGCGGTGGAACGGAGAGATGTTTGGCTGTGATCTCGGCAACCGTTCCCTTAAATGGGCGTTCCCCACACAGCCACTCGTAGACGGTCACAGCCAGAGCATATTGATCGCTCTCGCGGCGCGGCTTGCCCTGGATCTGCTCCGGGGCCATGTAGGCAGCCGTTCCGGCCAGGTCTTGCAAGCTCTGGGTGCTTTGCGTGCGCGTACTTTGTGCCAGGAGCGCCAGGCCGAAATCGCTGAGCAGAATGGTATGGTCGCGCGCTATCAGCATATTTTCTGGCTTGATGTCGCGGTGGATCACTTTATGATCGTGGGCGAACTGAAGTGCACTGGCGATCTGCCGCACGTAGGATACCACTGCTGGCAGCGGAACACGAACGCCTGGGTACTGTTGCCGCAGCGATCCGAAGGGGGCATAATCTATCACGATGAAGGCCAGATCGCCCCGCACATCGAAATCAAGCACGCGCACGATATGGGGGTGGATCAGTTGCGCAATGGTCTCAGCCTCCTGGCGAAACCAGCGCACCTCTTCCTCAGAGCCTAATCGTGAAAGCAGGACTTTGACCGCAGCGTAGTTCTTTAAATGGATATGTCTCCCCAGGTAGACCGTTGCGAAGCCTCCACGTCCAATCATGCGCAAGAGCTTGTAGTTGCCGAGTTGCTGTGGAATGTTATGCTGGATCATACTTCCCCCTGAGTAAAAAGTTCCTGGAAATTTTGTATACGTTCAATACCATAATTTTTGACTAAATACGGAGAATAATTTAGATATCCATAGGTATTAGATGATGCATTTTTGAACATACTATCCCTAGCTTACCCGTGACTCCTGCCAGGCTTCAGGTTTTTGAGGAGGGATAAACCATATTTCTTATACCTGTCTTCTTGCAATCTTGCACGTTGCTGATGAGGAGGAATATCAGGTAGTATTGAAAGAACGGGAAGAAGATCTTTTTGCAATCTAAAGGGAAGGGGAGCCATTTACGATGACCTGGCAAGAGGAGCATACTATTCAGATGACAGCAAGTGAGCAGGACGCATCTTTGCCAGCATCCAGGCGCCGCAGATTGCAGCTCAGGATTGATCCGCGTTTGTGGCAGCCGCTCGGCTTTGCTCTGCTCCTACTCATACTCACCTCAATCACCACAGCCGCCTACTATCTCAACTACCCACGCGTTGACCTCAATGCTGATACGCCTGCCTACCTGCGCGTCGTCAACCGCTTTCTCGTCCATCCCGATCTGCTGGTTGATCCGGGACGCCTGCCCGTCTACCCACTGTTCATCACGCTGGTCTATGCACTGGCGGGACACGGCAACCTGGCGGTGGTGAGCGCAGCACAGGCGTTCCTCTTTGTGCTGATGACGCTGGAAGTCTATGCTATCGCCCTCCTGCTGCTCCACCGCGCCTGGGCCGCTTTCCTGATCGGCCTGATGGTCGGCACCAACCTGATCCTGCTCTCCTATGCCAAACCTATCATGACCGAGGGCATCTGCGCCTTCTTGCTCACCTCACTCGCGCTGGCAACACTCTGCTATATCCACACGCTGCGCCTGGGCGCGCTCTTGAGCGTGACGGCCTGCCTGTTACTCTTGCTCTTCACCCGCCCGGAATGGCTCTTTGTACCCATTCCACTCTATGCCTACCTGCTGCTGGTAACATTGCGATGTGGCAACCGCCGTTATCTGCGCGTCTACGGCATCTCTGTGTTGCTCTCGCTCGTCCTCATCTCCGGCTGCGTCAGTGCCTACATCATGCGCAATGGTGTCCAGAATCATTACCAGGGCTTCACAGGTATCGAGAACTACAACGAACTGGGCAAGATCCTGCAATACAACATGCAGGATGAGGCTCCCCCTCAAGAGCAGGCGATTAGCCGCGCACTGGATCGCTGCATTGCCAGGATTGACCGCGATCCTTACCACGTCTTGCCCTGCGTGCCGGCCCTTACCGATAAGTACCGCTACGATGTGCCTGCCGGCGCCTTCGCCCGCTCGATCATCCTGCGTCACCCGGGCGAATTTCTACTCAAGTCGCTGCCGCTTTTCTTCACTTCGCTCATCGACTACTATCCCGTCACCTATCATACTGGCATCCCTGCCAGCCCGCTCGTCGCCGGGCTGCAAGCATTGTACAGAGCGCTGTACTGGCTCAATGCCTGCTTCTGGCTTATCGCGCTCGCCTGGCTGGTCCTGCTCTGCTGGCGTCGCACGGGCCGCCGGCAAGAGGTGCTGGCGATGGGAATGCTGGTGCTGCTGGTGGGCTATGGCGTGATTGTGACCACCCTGGGCGGCTACCGTCCTGACGACTACATGCGCGTCCATATCGTCTTCGATCCGCTGCTGATCGTGCTCTTCTGGGCCAGCCTGTTCCTGCTGCTCTCGTATCTCCCCGGCTATGCCCGGCGCTGGGACTTTCACCGGCATCACAAGGTAGTGGATTCGCACGATTCTGGGGCCAGGACGAAGGCGTGAGCGCCGTAGGGTTGACATATCTCGATCCGCTGGCCCCATCTCAGCATAGATGCGGATCAAACCATCAGGGGTTTTACGGGATGGCTTCCCTTCACCGAAGCTGTGGGATCTCGTTCCAGCGAGTGGTCGCGCGAGGAGAGCGCCGCGCTTGCTTCATCCACCAGGAGCGCTCCAGCCCCTGCGCCCCCCAGATCAGCATGTCGCGCCCAACAAAGGTGTTAACCACATCCACCACAGCCATGAGCCGCGCCCGGCGGGCCTGTTCCGTCCAGTCGAAGGCGCCGAAGAGATCCGGCTGGTGCACGTCCTCCGGCGTGATCTGGGAGAGCTGAACGCCCACACGCTTGAACGGATAGCCCGATTGGTAAATCTGGCGCAACAGGCCCTTCGCCGCCTGGATGAGTTCTGGAGTGAAGGCAGTGGGAAAGGCCAGATGCTGCTCGGCGCTTCTGGCGTACTGGGGACTCTTTGGATCAAACGGGTTGGTTGCCAGGAAGACGGCGATGCGACCTGCCTGCCCCTAGTCGCGGCGCAGCTTTTCGGCCGCGCGGGCGGTGTAATGGGCGCTGGCCTCTTCTAGCTCCGAGAGGCATTCGACGGGACGGCCAAAGGAGAGTGCCACGCTGATCATTTTCCTGCGCCTGGCTCTGGTTTCCAGCGGGAAGCAGGAGAGGCCGCGCAGTTCGAGCACGATTCGCTGCACCTGGATGCCCAGCAGATGTCGCAGCCAGACATGATCGGCGTACTTGAGCGTCCTGGCCGTGATGATGCCATACCCTTTGAGCCTGCGGGCCAGCGCTCTGCCGATCATCCAGATCTCCTCGGTTTCCATGCGCGCAAGCCTCGCGTCCAGTTCTCCGTCCGCCATCTCGAACAGATTGAGCACGCCCTGATACGCCCGATGCGTCTTGACCAGTTCGCAGGCCACCTTTGCCAGCGTCTTCGTCGAGGCGATGCCAACCGAGACGGGGATGCCGGTGCGCTGCTCGATCTGCGTGCGGATCAGATGTCCATAGCCGGTCAGCTCCTGCGGGGGCACATGCGAAAGGTCAAGCCAGACCTCATCTCTCGAATATTGCTCGATCTGTTCTGAAAAGCGGGAAAGAACCATCATAACGCG
>DATGLM010000061.1:0-8122 GCA_035294125.1 Ktedonobacteraceae bacterium
GCATCTGTTCATACGTAGTCGCATCAATCTCGCCACGTGCATAGCGCTGGCGGAGGATTTCTAACGCCGATGGGCCAGTTGGCAAAACACCGGTGTACGGCGGGGCGGGCGTCATCGGTTTTCCGGCGGCAAAGCGCATCACCGACCAGATGAGCATCGCCAGCAACGCAAGCAACAGCAATGTGCCAGGCAGCATCAGCAGCATGGCCCCCCAGCCGAAACCATATCCCCACATCATAACGATCTCCTCACTTTCTTCATCTTTTCGGCGCAATTGGGTGCACACTGAGAAGCTACGAAACATTCAGTACCAGGTATAGTATTCCCTGTCCCTCTCACAGCAGCATCACAGTGACCATCCCCGAACTCACAGAGAGGACACAGTGCACGGAAGCGCAGATCAGAGACGGGCAGGTGATGTGAAACCTGCCCGGATCTTGCCCGATGAAGAGAAGCGTCCCGTCGAGTCGGTTCAGGTGCTACATTTGCCAGAAGGACTGCCAGCAGCAGCGCACGGGGAGGGCGAGCCACGCCTTTCCATCCGGGCGCCTCGCCCTCTTGCCGTGATCTCCTCCACCATGCCCCGGGAGTCAGCAGCACGGCCAGCAGAGTTGGGCCAGGCAGAGCCGCGACCGGCCCACCGGGTGGCATCATCTGCTCAATCGCCAGCTTTTCGAGCACCGTGGTCATCCCCTGGGAGCACCACTCCAGCCTCTTGACCTCGCCGGGTCAACCATGAGCGGAGCCGTTTCCCCTCTCCGCTGATACTGAAAGGATGCCTGGCTAACCTGTTTACCCTTCAACGAGCTGAGCCAGCCTCTCCACCTGATCCAGGCTCGCAAGGCAAGGCCAGAACAGCAGTTCATCCATGCCGATGTCCGCCCATATGCGCAGCGTCTCCTTGACCATGGCAGGGGTTGAGGAAGCTGCCTTCACGATGGCCTCCGCCTGCGGTCCTCGAAACGCATAGTACCCCCGCAGGTAGCTCTGGATGTGCTCCTCGGCTCCCTTTCCCAGCCCAAAGTAGGTGATCCCAACAAACCTCGGCCTTCCACCTCTTCCCTCCTCCTTCCAGAACGCCTCCACTCGCTGGTAATGAGCCAATGCCCGTTGCACATCGGTCTCACTGCTCAGATAGCCGCTGGCCCAACGCGCGACGCGGTTGAGCGCCACCTCGGCCCGTCCTCCGATCAACAGCTCGGGGCCGCCTGGCTGGATCGGCGCCGGTCCAATCGGCCCGACCCGTTCATTCAGGGACGCTCCAGACCAGATACGCTTGAGGAGGGCAAGCTGCTCATCAAAATGCCTTCCTCGCTGCCCAAATGAGCCGGGGGCCGCTTCATAATCGTCCCGTCGATTGCCGATCCCCAACCCCAGCGTCAGACGACCGCCGCACAGCGCATCCAGGCTGGCCGCCTGTTTCGCCAATACCCCCGTATTATATAAGGGGGCAAGTAGAGCCGCCGTGAGCAACCGCAGACGCCGGGTGACGCCTGCCATCGCACTTAAAGTGATCAGGGACTCATAATTGGGGTAGACCAGGCGGCCAATCACACCCAGGCTGGCGAAAGGCCCGGCATCGGCTTGTTGTGCCCATGCAAACAGGAGGTCGCCAGGAACACCTGGGATGGTTGAGGGTAAGCCAATACTGACCTGCATCGCTTTCTCCTGCGCAGAACAAGGGAGCGCATGCCTCCTCTGGTTAGCGAGGATGCATGCCTCCGTCGAGAGAGATGGTCTGGTTGGTCAGGTAGGCATTGCCGAGAAGTAGCAGGATGACCTCAGCCACCTCTTCCGGCTTCCCAGGCCTGCCAACTGGGATATGTGGAGCCAGTTTTTGCTGATCGTGTGCGGTGCCAGCGATTATCCCCGTCCCGCCAATGAGCGCAGGTGCGACGGCATTGACTGTGACGCCATCCGGCGCCTTCGAGGCGGCATAGTGTGGCCCAATGATCCCACCGGTAAAGGCGGCGACTGAAGACACAAAGATCACCCGTCCGAACTTGCGTGCTCGCATCCCTGGAGTGATGAGCTGGGCCAGGAGAAAGGCTGGCCGCACGTTGATGTTCATGGTCTGATCCCATTCTTCTACCGAGATCTCTTCCAGTTTCTCAGGCGTGCCGGCTCCGGCGTTGCTGATGAGAAAATCGACAGGACCAAGCCGGGACTCGGTCGTCTCAACCAGAGTGCGTACCTGTGCCGGGTCACGAAGATCCCCACCGACAGCTATGGCCTTTCTTCCTCGGTGACGCACCTGCTCGGCCACGGCGAGAGCGGCTTGCTCCTGGTATCCATAGCCGATGGCGAGATCGGCACCGGCTTCTGCCAGGCGCAGCGCTGTCGCTCGTCCAATGCCTCCGTTTGCCCCGGTAACGAGAGCTACCCGCCCTTGAAGGTTCATACCCGCTCCTTGAAAATATATATGTTACTATTTTCCAGGCCCTTTCGATGAGAGCGCTCCTTATGATTATGGGTATCCGCTCTTCTTTGTGCAAGCTGAGGTGTGCGTTCTGGCGTCATCCTCCGGCACCTCCTGGCAGCTTCTTCCCCTGTATGGCAATGAACAAAGATCATTGCTTTCAGAAAGGCACGGCTATGTCCACCCAATACTTACATGTGACCGATGGGATCATTGCTTTTGATGATCAGGGCCAGGGTCCTCTGGTCCTCTGTATGCCTGCCGGAGGGGACTTGCGCTCCGAATATCGCTATCTAACGCCTCAACTCATTGCAGCAGGATACCGTGTTGTGACCATGGATATGCGAGGGCAAGGCGAATCGAGCGTCGACTGGCCCGAGTACACCGACGCGGCGCTCGGTTCAGATATGCTGGCACTCATCAAGCATCTGGGCAGCTCCCCTGCCTTCCTTATTGGCGCATCGAAAGCAGCCGGAGCTGCCTTGCAGGCATCACTGCAAGAGCCTTCTCTGGTGCGTGGATTGGTTCTCATCGGGCCTTTTGTTGCAGCCCCACGATCCGCTTTGCTCACCAAACTGACGGTTTTTCTCCTGTTAGCGCCTCCCTGGGGCGTAGCGCTGTTTAGCTCGTACTTTCCGAGAATGTACCCCAAAGCCCGTCCCGCTGATTTCGAGGAGCACCGACGCCGCGTCAAGGCGATGCTCAGGGAACCTGGACGCTTGCACGCCTTACGACAGTTATTCTCCGAGAGCAGTGGGGCAACCTACACTCGTCATGGAGAGGTCCAGGCTCCCACCCTGATCCTGATGGGGTCACGCGATCCTGATTTCAAAGATCCCGAGCAGGAAGCTCGCACCCTTGCTGGACGGTTGCCACACGCGGCAGTGCAGATCATCGAGGGCGCTGGTCACCATCTGCAGGTCGAGGAGCCAGAAGTGGTCGGGCAAAGCATCCTGGCCTTCTTGCAAACATGCGATAAGCCAGAAGCCGCATCCTTGCGGGAGGTGGAATGATGGCAACACGAGCGGGTTTGGATGCTGAGGCGATTGTGCAAAAAGCCGCTGAGCTTGCGGACAGGGGTGGTCTGGCTACCCTCTCTATGGCCGCTCTCGCCTCCGAACTGGGAGTCCGTTCTCCTGCGCTCTACCACTACTTTGCGGGACTGGCTGGCTTGCAACGCCAGCTTGCCCTTCTGGGACTGCAAGAAGTGTCGGTTCGGGTGGGACGGGCAGTTCAGGGCAAGGCTGGCGATGACGCCGTGCTCTCCCTTGCGCACGCCTTGCGGGACTTTGCGAGAGCTCATCCAGGACTCTATGAGGCTGCCTCGCGCGCACCTGATCCCGAGGACCACGAGTGGCAGACGGCTGGACGAGAAGTCGTCGAGACCATGATCCGTGCGCTGGCTGGCTACCAACTTTCAGACGACGCTGCTCGGCTTGCGGTGCCCATGCTCCGCAGCATCATTCATGGGTGTGTCTCTCTCGAACACATCGAGGGGTTTGGCCTTCCAAACGTGAGCGACGAAACGTTTGGTTGCTTGTTGGCGGCGCTGTTGGACTATCTGGCATGCCACCTGGCAGGAAAAGGTGCATAAACCTGCTCTCACACGTTTCGCGCGCCACTCGGCAAGGGGAAGATGTGAGCACTCTCAACAATCTTTCGTAAGCAATATATGCCGATCAAACAGAAGCTGGTCGCAAGCCCGGCTGACAAACCCAACCGCCTGGCAAGCTGCTACCTCCCCAATCCCGCAACCGGGACCCTCGAACTCTTTGACGGCGTTCAGGATAGCCAGTGGATCCGCCCTCCTGCCTTCCCGTCCGGGGCCAATGGGCTGGTCTCGACCCTCGACGACTACCTGGCCTTCGCTCAGATGACGCTCAACCAGGGCAAGTATGGCAGCGGGCGCATCCTGTCGCGGCTCACGGTTGAGGCGTCTCCGCCGTCCATCGTCATGTACGCGCTCATGAAACTGGTCAATAGGGATGGAGCACAACTCCTACACGGATTCTGCGGCCAATAACTTTGTCCAGGTACAGTCATCAAGCTGTTTTTCTGTGCTTTTATTTTGACAGGCTGGCCGGTTCCCGTGCTACAAGGCTCGCCGGGGGAAGAAGCTCGCTTGCTCCAATTGTCACTTCTCCTTCGCACGCTTGCTGCCTTCACTCTTCTTTCGGCTCCATTGCCCGAAGAGCCCATTTTCAATACCGGGAGATAAACTGGTTTTTCAAACATAGCAGCTCCAGCATGGATTTGTGCTAACTCATCATCTTCTCATTGCCCGCTGCCATCAGTCGCCAGTAGAAATCTCCTATCTCCTCGGCAGAGGGGCAGAGGTCATGGTTGAGCCACCAGGAGAGCAGGCCGAACAATGCTCCTGCGGCGGAGACGGCGATGAGCTCCCTACGCACGGGCGCTGTCGTTCCCAGGCCTGATGGCTCGATAACGCGCCGTTGGTAGAGCTCGGCAAAGTACGCTCTCATCAGCTCCCCTATTCCAGCCGAGCCCGCTTCTTTCAGCAGCGCACGATACAGGTGCTGTTGACACGCCACCTGCTGAAACACGCGGATGCTGCGAATGCGATAGGGGCAAGCCTCCTCCCCGCCTGGCTCAACCTCTTGCCGCAGATCATCGATGAGCGCTTTGACGCTGGCTTTCAGCAACTCCTCTTTGTCTTTATAGTGCAGATAAAACGTGGTCCGCCCCAGATTCGCACGCTCTGTGATGTCCTGGACCGTGATGGCCTCATAGCCACGTTCAATAATCAGCGCAAACAGGGCATCACGCAGCAAACTGCGCGTGCGCTGGATACGACGATCTAGCTGTTGAGTTTCATGCATTTCTGTCCCCTGTCCAATTCTAAACAGTTCTTGCGCTTCTGTTCGAGAACTCGCGCAAAGCCGGTTTTCTCTTGACCGCTCAGCCTGGTGTGGAATACAGTACTTACAGAATGAACATGATGTTCAGTAGTGATAGGATTGTCGATTGAGTATAGCACTTCCACACGCGCAGTGGAAGGAGAGAAGGAGTGTTTCACCATAATGGATAATATACCAGTTCTTCCCGGAATCTCCCACCACCAGGTCAAAACGGAGCGGCTCTTGACGGCGTACTTGCAGGCGGGCAAGGGTGAGATTCCTCTCATCCTGCTGCATGGCAATTGCGCCTCTTCTTTCTTTTTCCAGGACTTCATGCTGGCGCTAGCCAGGACCGGGCGCTACCGGGTCTATGCGCCAGACATGCGCGGTTTCGGTAACAGTGAGCGGCTGCCGATCGATGCGACGCGTGGAGCGCGCGAGTTCTCCGACGACCTGGCGGCTCTGGTGCACCGTCTGGAGCTTCCCCCTTTACATCTGCTAGGCTGGTCCCTTGGAGGCAACGTAGCTATCCAGTACACTATCGATCACCCGCAGATGGTACGCTCCCTGACCTTGCAGGCGACCGGTTCGCCCTTTGGCCTGTGTGGCACACGTGACGAGCAAGGAATGCCAACCTGGCCCGATTTTGCCGGCAGTGGAGGAGGGGCAGCGGCTCCGCCCGAGTATGTGCGGCGACTGGCCGCGGGAGATCGGGGCCATGAACGCTTTTCGCCCCGCACCATCCTGAAGACGCTCTACCTCAGCCCCGCATCTATCCTCCCTGCCGAACAGGAAGAACGGCTGCTCTCGGCGATGCTCATGACGACGGTGGGACCAGAGCATTTTCCAGGAGCTATCACCCCATCGCCCAACTGGCCGCATGTCGCGCCAGGAGATAGAGGGATGAATAACGCTTTCTCCCCGAAGTACCTCGATCAGCGCGCGTTCATCACGCTGCGGGAAAAGCCGCCCGTTTTGTGGGTGCATGGAGCAGACGATCAGATCGTCTCTGACGCCGCGCTGACTGACTTTGGGGTTCAGGGACAAATGGGACTTCCTGGCTGGCCGGGGCCGGAGATTTATCCGCCGCAGCCGATGAAAAAGCAGATTCGCCGTTTCTTAGAAGCTTATCAACAGCACGGCGGCGCATATCAGGAAGTGGTCTTTCAGAATTGTGGGCATACTCCACATCTGGAGAAACCGGCGGAGATGCTCCAGGCGCTTCTCGCATTTATGGATCAGCATTGAGTGGTTCAGCCCTCTCAACCTGGCATTACGATCCAGACGCAGCAGCAAAACGTCAAACAGGCGCGCATCATTCCTCGCAATGGATATTACGTGGGAGAAGTCATCTACGAGCGCAAGGAAGCACCTGCATCTCTTCATAACTCGCTCTATGCCAGGATTGACATTGGATTGAATAATCTGGCGGCTGTAACTTCAAACAAAGCGGGATTTCACCCGCGCATTGTTAACGGCAGACCGATCAAAAGTATCAACCAATGGTACAACAAAGAGCGGGCACGACTCCAGACCCTTCTCGCTTTTGTCACGATCAGCGAAGCGGTATATAATGGAGCAGGTGGCACATGAGAGGGGGGGCAAGGACAATTTTTTTGATGAAGTATCTGAACCCTCCCCTTCTGGTCCTTTCACCTTTTCGCCACCCCTTTTCTCTATCAGAGTGTCTTTGCTAAATGGATTCTCACGTTAAGTGAGTTCATTTCTATGCATAAAAAGCGCTCATGCTCTTTGGAGGGGCAATCTCTCTGTATTCAAGGAGAGCGCCTCTGGATCCTCTCCGTTGCCTTGTTTCCCTGTTCTCAGGTTTCAATTGTTTTGATCATATGGACATAGGGACGATGATAGAGGATGGCCTGCCCAGTGACCTGGTAATGCAGCTTCGCATACAGTTCTAATGCCTCTGTGTTCCCGGCAGCGACATGCAGGGCGATTTTAGAATAGTGGTGCTGGCGCGCCTGTTGTTCCGCACGCTGCATCAGACGCGTGCCAATCCCCTTGCGGCCCCAATTTTTGAGCACAGCGAGGGCATCGATATACCACTCATCGTCCTGCGCCTCTTGTTCGAGCCAGCTCCCAACGGCGGCATTAAGTTGTGCCTCGTCTCGCCCCCCAAAGCTCAACACCAACCCGACCACCTCTGAACTGTGGTCAGCCACCTGGATGTTTTGATAGCTAAATCGATTGCCTGCCTCTCGGAAGAAGTGCTCTAACTGCTTGATCCATCCGCTCTCATGCGCTTCTGGCAGCGGATAGATGACGTGGGTATGCGTATACGCTGAGAAGAGCAGAACCGCAGCTACCTCTGCGTCGCCAGGCTGGGCTGGTCTGATCTGGATCGATTCTCGCATCGTTGCTCCCACAGATGGGACCATCGATCAGTTGATGGCCGGGCGTCTGTATCCGTTTACTATATCACACAGCGCAAGGCCGATGTCGACACGATATCTCGCATGTTGTGGCCCCCCGGACCAGCGGCAGCATCCTCACCGCTGCGATAGGAAGCAGAATCGGCACTGACCATCCACAAGGCCATTTCCCCCTCAACCGCGAAATACGTCGCGGGAGGTGAAAGGCAGTGGAAACAACGAACTAATGCCAGAACCAGGCCCGCATCTTACTCAAGCGGGACTTCGACAGCAACATCGTAGCGCTTGCTCGTCAATCACCTCCGGCTCGAAGCCTGACTTTTATACACAAGTCTCTATCGACTAGAATAGGACGATGAATACTGAAGAGATTATGGACGCCACCCTTTGGGCGCAACAGACTTTTGGCGCTTGCCGACTCGGAGATCGCCGCCGCGGCCAGCGAGCAGTTCAAG
>DATGLM010000062.1:0-84171 GCA_035294125.1 Ktedonobacteraceae bacterium
GTCGGTCACACCTGAAGCCCTCGGGCTAACCCTTCTCAGAAGGGAGGCAGAGGTCGAGGGTGGGGCTGGTGATTGGGGTGAAGTCGTAACAAGGTAGCCGTACCGGAAGGTGCGGCTGGATCACCTCCTTTCTAGGGAGTGTAGATGCCGTAGCATGCTGAGCGTGCTTCACATCGGCATCAGCTTCCAGGTCGATACTTTCTCTCTTGTTTGTAAGAGCAGAGAGGGAGTTGTAGAACGAACAGGTCTGTTACTGATGGGGTACATGATACTGGCGGGTACCTTACCACTCTTGAGTTGTCCGGGTCTCCCGGCGTCTTCCGCACAAGGGCTTTTAGCTCAGGTGGTTAGAGCGCAGTCCTGATAAGACTGAGGTCCCTGGTTCGAGTCCAGGAAGGCCCACCCCGATGGCAAGGGGATGTAGCTTAGTTGGAAGAGCGCTGCCTTTGCACGGCAGAGGTCAGGGGTTCGAATCCCCTCATCTCCACCAGGGAAGAAACCATCCGCTTTTACATGCGGGTGGGGTGGTGGCTATAGCGGAAGGGAAACACCCGTTCCCATCCCGAACACGGCAGTTAAGCCTTCCAGCTCCAATGATACTGCGGGGGTAGCCCCGTGGGAAAGTAGGACGCTGCCACTCCACCCGCCTGCACAGGCGGTTTTTTCCGTCCAATTTGGCATACATAAAAACGATATGAACTTTTCACCCTCGCAACTTCTCATAGGCGAGGCGTAGTCCCTCAAGCGGCAGGTACTGGTTCACATGCTGGATTTCAGGGATGATCGGGGCCATCAACTGCGCAAGGCCACCATGCGCGATAACCTTCACCTCACCCTCATTATCTACTCCTGGTATTTCTCCGCGCAGGCGTTTAATCAGGCCCTGCACCAGGCCAACATGTCCGTAAATGATGCCTGATTGCATATTCTCAACAGTATTTTTGCCCAGAGCACTACGTGGCGGTGTGAGATCGATCCTAAAGAGACGCGAGGCAGCGCTACTCAACGCCTCGGCGGAAATGACGAGGCCGGGCGCAATGGCCCCTCCTAGAAAATCCCCCTCCGGTGAGATAACATCAAACGTGGTCGCGGTACTGAATGCGATGATGATGGCAGGGCCGCCATAGAGGTGGTGGGCGGCCAGCGCCGTCACAATACGGTCTGAACCTAGCTCCCACGGATTATCGATTAGCAGCTTGATGCCAAGGTCCAACGAATGATCGATTAGCAGCGCCTCTTTCCCGCAGTAGCGCAGCGCCAGTTCCTGGAAAACCGGTGTCAGCGGTGGCACAACGCTGGAAAGGATAATATCGTCAATATCCGCCAGTTCGTATCCAGCATGGCGCGCCAGATCGTTCAGCACCATCGCATATTCATCACTGGTTCGCTGCCGCGCCGTCGAAACCACCCAGTGATGTTTCATCTCAGCCTTTTGGTAGAGTCCGAACTTAATGTTGGTATTGCTGACATCTACGGCAAGCAACATTGGCAGCCTCTATTCTCCTATTTCTGCTCTCTGTTCAACACACATCTCAGACCAGATCTTGCACTTTCCCGGCATACTCCTTAAGCCAGGCCGCGATCATAAAGGGATCACCGAAGGAGTTATCATTTGTGACAATCACTTCAGTGTCGGTGCGTGTATCAAGAAAAGCCAGGGAGGTAGGAGTGCGCATGCGCCCGCGCCGCCAGCTTTCGCCGGAAGGAACCAGTCCGCGCCCGATCACGAAACCAAGCATATTCTCTTTTGCGCTGGGAATATGCTCTTTCTTCGCCGTGCGGTCAATCGGTTTCTTGCCACGGGCAGTCACATAGCGAACATAGGCCAGGGGAACGTGGACAACCTTATCCCCCTCTTGCTTGACAAAATGCTCCGGGGTAATCACAATGATATGCTGATCGGTATGCATGAGCTTCTGCACATCGACAATCAGCGACCACGCGCTGCCCACCCCGATAAAAAGCAGCACGCCCAGAAAAAAAGTGCTCAGTACAGCAGGCAAAACACCGTTCTCATAGTTGTAAGGAATGACAATAAGCGCGACAGCAACGAGCAGGCCAAACCCCATAATGATGCCAAAAATCCACCCTACAATTCCCCACATAACCTTGCCGCGCAGCAGCGGCAGTACGATCCAATCAGAAGGGGCCTCCTCGCCAGCTTTCGCCTGCTCTAATATTTCGGCTGCTTCCATGAAAATCCTCCTTTGACCAATGCCAGCACGGCGCCAACGCCTCGTCGTTACTTATTATACTACGCTTTCGGACAAGAATGTATCCCAGGTTTCATGTTATGTCAAATACATTCCGTTACAGATGTAATGTATATGGACGTGAATTTCGGAGGAAAAGAGGGAAATTTCTCATGAAAGGGGTCAATGTAAGAAAAAAGGGTAGAAAACACTGGACAAGAAGATAACTTTCGTGCATACTATGAATGGATGTGCCGCATGTTGTTAACAAAGTTCGCACATTGTAATCACATTTGGTATCTTTTGTCAGAATCAGATGGGGATTGTATTTCAAGCGGTTACGCACAACAGCAGGAAGAGAGGGAATCATGCTTGGTGCTCATGAACAGCGCAGTGAGGTAGCCAGATTACTGAAGCAAATTGCCGAGGAATATGAAGCGGCGCAACGCGGTTTAAGCGGCCTGGCATATGGGACATCTCAACACGAATTCATCACCGCACGCATGGAACATATGGGACAGCTTCATGGCCAACTCCAATCGCTGGTCGGCGATATTGCCATCTCTATGATTGCTGAAGAACTGAATCATATCCATTAAGTTTCATTACTCGAATGGAGAAAACATACGTGGGGCGGTACGCGCAGAGAAAGGTAGGACTGGAGCCTGTTCCCGGCCTCAGCCATATTTTTCTCTAACAAATAAAGGAGCAAGGACAGGTGCCTTGCTCCTTCTTGCTCTCATTCCTCCCCTTGCGGATTTATTTCTTGACGTCGCAAGAGGCCTTGTTCCCTTCAGTCATTTAGACAAGCAGATGAATGGGTGGAGAAGCCGTTTTCCAGACGCCACTCACCACAAATTCGGTTTCCTCATAGGCAAAGGTCTCCTGATTGAGTACATTGTCTCGTTCATCCAGGAAACAGTGCAGCCAGTCCGTAACATCCTCACCTTTGAGTAGAGGAGCACCCTCACACACGAACCATTCGGCGATGCCTTGCAGGTAGTACCGGAAATCCCGCGAAAGGGGATAGGAACGCACAATGCGATATCTTCTCTCCTGCACATCTTGATAGCCAGCCTGGCGCAGGTACGAAGCAAGCCTGGAACCTACCCAGCTATCTTCAAAAGGATAACCCTTGCTCACCCGCTCTCGTTCCCACTCCTCGCGAGCCTGAAATACACGCGTCTGCAATCCCGTGTCAATGTTGGAGTAACGCATGGTTCCGAAGTCGATATCTTTGACGATCAAACGCCCACCAGGAGCGAGGTAGCGTCCCATCGCCGCAAATGTTCCCACCGGGTCGGGCAGGTACTGGCTGACATTGGCGCTGAAAATCACATCCAGCGACTGCTCGTCAACGGGCAACTGCTCCAGCGTGGCGCACTTGAAATGAACTTGCCGCTGATATGGCTTCCCGGCATGCCGTCGCTGTGCCGTCACCAGTGCCTCGGTTGAAAGATCGACCCCGATAATACGCCCTCGCTTGCCAATGGCTTGCGCAAGTAACGGGATCCAGAGACCAGGGCCGCAGCCAGCGTCAACTACCAGTCCCCCTCGTTTGAGCCGCAGGTCGCGAATCATCTGTTCGCGTTCGAGCGCTTTGCTGCGGTGGTGCGTTTCCAGCCACTCTATCGAATTCAGTGGCAGCCCATATTCGTTTCCATGAACCAGTTCGTTTGCTAACATATTGCTTCCCTTCTTCCTCAAGGACTCGCTACGTCTTGAGAAAATTCATCTGATGATATTGGAGTATAATACTTTGAATCATGGAAATGCAAGAAGTGTTATACAACGTGTTACTTTTGTACTAACATTGTTATTTAAAATGAGAAACACAAGATAACGCTATGTTTCGCACTTTGTGTAACAGATAAATGAGTAGAGAGTAGGCTCTGTTCAGCAGCATAGTTACCTTGCGTTCTTCTGCTTAAACAGCTATACTCTTTGCCAGGAAAACAACAACATAACGTAAAAGGAGCGTGGCATGGAATCGGAATCTCGCAAGCAGCGTGCGGAAGAGACCGGGCAGCAAGGGAAAGGGGAGCAGGAGCAGACAGAACATGCAGCATCACAGGGAGAACAGCTCGAAACGGTCGATACGGAAGCCGGAGAAGCTTCTCAGCCAATTTACGAATTTCCACCAGAGAGCCAACTCACTTCTCTGGCCAGCATTCCTGGAGTACCATTGGAGGAGGCCATCAGACGCGGATTGATCTATCCTCCTCCGCCTTCGTACTATCAGAACATGCCTGCCATCGTGCAGCCTCCACCGCTTCCACCGGTATGGAAACAGTCTGGCGCACAGGATGATAGAGTTATGCCTGCCGCCGCGCCTTACTCGTACCGACCGGGAACGCAAACTATGCCGCCACCTTCTGCTCCTCCACAGACCGACATGGCGACAGTGCCATCACAGCAGAAGCAGTCACGAAAATGGGTCTGGTTTGTTGTGGGCTTCTTCAGCCTGATCATCCTCCTGAGTTGTGGCCTCTGTGGCTGGGCTTTCTATAGCCTCTTTAACACGTCAATGCAGCTCACCCAGGGCGTCTTCACCACCGTGAATAATTACTATGGCGCAATCGAGCATCAGCAGTACAGTGCGGCTTATAGCGATCTTGCACCACAGGGATCAATCACCGGGTTGACGGAGCAGGCTTTTATCCGGCAGGCGGAGCAGCGCGATCAGCACTACGGCCCGGTTACATCCTACGCCTATGGTCAGCCTTCTTACAGCCTCAATCCGTCCAACCAGCCGGACCTCTCGCATATGACCATAACGGTTAGCGTGACACGTAGCCATCTCAGCTACAATGTCTTGCTCACGCTGCAGAACAGCGGTGGCAAATGGCAGATCACCGATTTTGACCAGATATAGTTGCCATTTCCGTCCCAATTTCCATCTCAAACAGGCATTTCTGGTTATGTAGAGAAAGAGCCTGCCAGGAGATAGTGCTGGCAGGCTCTTTCCACGCTTTGCTCAAGACGTTACAGATTCCCTCGTAAAGAGGGAACGCAACTAACGAGGTGAAGAGAAACGTTCTAATTTATTACCATGCTCGTTGGTACTTGCACCTGAGGCATAGGAACTTCGCGGCCAACGCAAGCGCGCAGGTCTTCACGATAGAAGCGCCAGGTGCTGCCCACTTTATGACCGGTCAGTTGCCCGGACCACATGAGCCGGTAAAGAGTTGAGCGGCTTACACGAAGATAGCTCATAGCCTCTTTGAAGGTAAGTAATACGTCATCCTGAATCATTTGCATTGCCATTCTGTTCTCTGCCTTTCAACCTGCATACCCCGTGTTCCACGCTTCATCGGCAAATGGACGGCTCACGGGAAGCCAACTATTCAGGTACACTACGCCCATCTGTTTCCAGCGAAGAAACAGAACTGCATACCTGCCCAGGAAGATTTAAGTGCTGTCGGGCGTTATTCAGCGTATAGATAAATGCATTGACAGGTGCCAGGTCCCCCTCGCCCCTGCTTTGTATCGAGCGATACAAATATTTGTCTCATCGCATGTTATAGTAACCTACGGTGATACGCATTTCTGTTGAGATGCAGTTATGATCTGGTTAAGTTCCCTCATCCTCAGGTTATATATTCATCACCATGCATCTATTTAAGCCACTTCAAGTGAGGTATACAAGGGACGGGAGCCATATCCTTTCCTGAACTCGCTGGCGGGATTAAAACTACCACTTCTCCGCGAGCAGGGCGTTGAGGGCTTCTTCATCGCAGGAAACAGGGTAAATGTTCATGCCCGTTGTCTCTTTCAGCCGCGAGATGGCGTGTGCATCCGCCGGGTTGGACATTGCTACGGTCAGATACTGGTGGTCGCGCCCGACGGGGGCGCAGTGGAGTTCGGCGGCGAGCGCGTGGGGAATCAGGCGCTTCAGCCGTTGGGAGAGCTGGGCGGGCAACTGCATAAACGGGACGTTGTGTTCCAGCGTCCTTCCCTTGCTCAACGGCGCTTTGCTCTCCTGCCGGTCTCGCGTAATTGAAGCCTGTTCAGCATTCGGTGTAGGGACAACGGCTTGCTTCTGCTTCCCTGCCGCACCCATTGTACGCCCCTCATCCTCCTTTGAGGGTATCGTCTTAGCGACATCTTCTCTTCCCCAGTGGTGTGTTGTGAGTGCGGGTCGCAGGGTCAGCCGACGCGCAGGCAAACCAGCATGGTAAAGCATCTGCTCAAGGGATGAACCCGGGCCTGGATAGGACCCTACCCCCATCAAAATATCCGTCTCGTACCGTAATGGCGGCAGCATTGTCTCTGCCTGCAGTAGACTTACATTGCGATAGATGCGTTCCAGGATCACATACATGCCATTCTGATCAACTTCGGGGAATAGCAAGGTAGCTCCGATGCCAGCATGAGCCAAGAGAAGGTCGCTGTTGCGAATAGCGCGTCGCACATTCATTAACACCTGTTCCAGAACGCTTTCGGGGGCGTGAAAGCGGTGGCGCGTATGGACAATCGCGGTTTGTTGCAGAACTTGCTTATATTCCCACTGCGAGACATGCAATAACAGGAGACTGAACGGTGTGGTGCGCGGGAAGTAGTCCTCCAGCGCCTGGTGTATAAGAGCAGCCAGTTCCTGAGGAACAGGCACTACCTGTTCATCGCCCTCTTCTCCATGCCCCTGGGTATATGCGGAATGCAGAGCAGACAGGGTCTGGCAGCTACAGTTCCGCGTTATGGTCTGTTCGAAGGAAAAACTCTCTCGTCTCGCTTTTCGTTTCAGATTCATCAATCTCGCCCGTTGTGGCCTTGCGGCCAGATACTCTTGTCTTGATGAGATTGATTATATCTCTGTCGCATGATAAATTTGTGCAGAGTACGTTGTAGAATGGTTAAGATGCATAGAGGCAGGTTAAGATAGCATGAGGGGGTGGTACCTATGGCAGGTACTCCCCCTCAGTTGCAGTAGGAATAAGTCCATTCAGGGTTCGATAGTCACGGGTGCTGTGAAGGTGTAACCGACTCCCGGTACAGTCATAATGTATTGTGGATTATTGGGGTCAGGTTCCACTTTCTGGCGCAAATGACGAATGTGTGTCTTCACCAGACCCGAATCTCCGGCCTCGTCGTACCCCCAGACACGCTCGATAATCATATCGGTGGTCAGCACCTGCCCTGTATGGGTAATCAGCAGGTGCAGCAACCGACTCTCAGTAGGGGTCAGGCGTACTTTCGTACCATCTCTTGTCACTTCATGACGCATCGCATCGAGCGTCACCGGCCCAACCGTAATCGCGGAAGAACTGGCCGTTCCTCGTGCCGTATTTGAGCGGCGCATGATAGCTTTTATTCGTGCTAGCAACTGCCGAGGGCTAAAGGGTTTCCGCAAATAATCGTCTGCTCCCATCTCCAACCCACGTATTTCATCATCCTCACGATCATGTGCGGTCAGGATCAATACCATTGAATTGGTTTCGCTCCGCATCTGGCGGCAGACTTCGAAGCCATCCAGTTTTGGCATTTGCACGTCCAGAATCACCAGGTCTGGCAGCGTCTCCCGCCAGCGCTTGATTGCCTGCTCCCCGTCAAATGCACGGATGACATCGTAGCCATGCCCTTTCAGCCAATAGCTGAGCATATCGACCATGTCGCGGTCATCGTCCGCCACCATGATTTTCACTCGTGATTCCTCCTACAGACCTGCACGAGGATACAACCTATCCATCCGTACCCTCGATCAAGTGATTTCCCCGAAATACTCTCTCACTGCTACTAACGGGACCAGTAAAAACGCAGTAACATCATGATACAATTTGGGCTACCATATAGCATATCTATCGGTACTTCCGTCCATAATCTTTAGCCATTTTCTACTACGTACCATATCTATGTCTTGCCATGAAAAGAGCCATGTTTATAACATCCGAGAAAGCTTTTTTGTCGCTTTTCTCAAGATTCTATAAGAAAAACCCCTTGACAATCCGCATGCATCTTGTGTACGCTATAAGTCCTGATACTTTTGTAGAGCATCAGAGGGAGCGTATTCCGGCTCTGATTATCATGGAGGAAATGGCTATGCTTGTGTGCGCGGGCACACACACTCTGTACCTCTTCCTCACGCGGGCTATAGTCCTGTGTGAGATTTGTGACCTCTTCTGTGATTCTCTGCTTCAACAGTGGCCTGTTTCTCTCATCTCACCTGTACATACTCCTCTTCAGCGCGGCTTCGTGGTTGTCCCTTTTTGCGAAAACCTCTATCTGTAGCAACAATCCCGTAGGAAGGAAACGAACTTTTTGTGTCTCTCACGAGCGTCTTTGTCGGAAGAGAAGAAAGGAACACATATGAGAGAAATGGCCTCACAATTTACCATTGGTATTGAGGAAGAGTTGCAACTGGTTGATCAGCTGACCGGTCAGTTGGTCCCAAAAATCCACCCTCTCATCGAGAAAGGGAAAGCGGTATTTGGAGAGCAATTAAAGCCGGAGATGCTTCAGCCAACTGCCGAGCTTATCACAGATGTATGTCCTGACATCAAGGCCGCGCGCCAGGAATTATCCAGATTGCGCAGCCAGTTGGCTCTGTTGGCGGCGCGTGAAGGTGTGGCGCTGATCAGCGCGGGGACCCATCCCTTCGGCCTATGGATGAACCAGCCGCGCTCGGAATCGCCACGCTATGAGGAATTGGAAGAGGAATTTCAAGATGTTGGCCGCTCCATCTTGATCTTCGGTCTGCACGTCCATATCGGCGTCGAAGACAGAGAGCTGTCAATTTCCCTGCTGAACCAGATTCGTACCTGGCTGCCCCATCTGCTGGCCCTTTCGTCGAACTCGCCGTTCTGGCTGGCACGCTACACCGGCCTGCGCTCCTACCGCGCCGTCGTTTGGCGACGCTTCCTGCGTACCGGCGTACCAGATTCCCTGCTTTCGTGGGGAGACTTTGAAAACTATGTGCAGGCACTGGTCAAGAGCGGCTGCATTGACAATGGCAAGAAAATCTGGTGGGATATCCGTCCGCATTCCTTCTACCACACCATTGAATTCCGCGTCTTCGACATGCCCGCGACCTTTGAGGACACCATCGCCCTCACAGCCCTCTGCCAGGCCCTTGTCGCCAGGCTGGCCTGGCTGCACCGGCACGGCCTCGTGACCCCCATTCAGCCACGCAATCTGATTGAGGAGAACAAGTGGCGCGCCGCCCGCTATGGACTGGACGCTGAAATCATCGACTTCGCCCGCGAGCGCCGCCTCAGCATGCGCGACTCCATTCACGAACTGCTCGACTTCGTCGACGAGGTCGTTGATGAACTGGGGGCGCGCCACGAAATGAATCACCTGCGCGCCCTGCTCTCCGATCCTCGCGGCACCGGAGCCGACCGGCAGATAGCGGTCTACAAAAAAACCGGCAGCCTGCAAGCTGTCGCGCACTTCCTGATGCAACAAACACGTGAAGGCATCGAAGATAGTCTATCTACTCAACAAGCCGCTCACTAAGAAGCAGCAGAACGCGAACAGATCGCGACCTGTTCGCGTTCTGCTGCTTCTTATATCTCTATCTCACTCAGGGAATGAATGGTGAAAGAAGGAGTGCAGCAATTGCCGGGACAATTGCTGCACTCCTCCTTTTTTCAAATTTCTTACTCCTGCTTTTGCAGCAGTTCCAGTAGCACGCCGTTCGTCCCTCCTGGATGGAGGAAGATGGCGCGCCCCTCGGCGGCAGTGCGTGGCTGCTGGTCGAGCACGGGCACACCCTTCTCTCGCATCTCTGCCAGTGCCGCATCGATATCGTCTACTTCCAGACAGATATGGTGCAGGCCCTCTCCGCGCTTTTCAAGAAAGCGTGTCAGGCTTGAATCGTTCGTCGTCGGTTCGATCAGTTCGATCTCGCTGCCTGCGATGCCGCCAAGAGGCAGGAAGGCAATACGTACCTGCTCCGTCGGCACCTCCTTCACCTCGCCTGGCTCAATACCCAGCCTGTCGCGATAGAAGGCCAGCGCCTGTTCAAGATTACGCACAATAATAGCGACATGATCGATACGTTTTGGCTGAGACATCTTCTTGCTCCCTCTCTTACCGGTCGACTTCCCGCTCCCATGCGAGCGATTGGCCTGGTTGGATGCAGTCGATTACGAACATCTGCTTAAGTGAAATTCGCTGGAGCGCAGGTGCCGTGGAATCGTCGAAAAGAGGCCGAGGCCCAACTGGACCGAGTTGGTCAAAGTGCGCAGCGCCATCAAGGCACTGATGCGCGTCTCCTCACTATAGCCCAGCAGGTCGGCCATCTGGTCAAATTCCGCCTGCGTCAGCACCTCATAGCTCAGATCTGGTTTCACCAGTAAAGTCAAATCAAGATCGACAAAGCTCAGCCGCCCCGGTTCGATCTTCGGTGGCATAATCACGGAGGCATAGGTATGCCTGAGCATCAGGCCATCATAGAAGGCACTGAGCATGTACCACCGCTCCGGCCAGAAGTACTGCACGCAGTTGTATTGCAGCGGGCGCGTTTGTGTCACCCAGCGCATCAACGTACCTGCAGGCAGCCACAGGCGAATACATTCGTTCGCCAGCACTGGCAGCGTCTCATCGCTCAATCGTGTCTCCGGGTCCAGTTCGTATGCCAGCCACGACCCCCGCAACATGTTATCATAGCTCCGGCTCTCTATCAGGAAAGTCCGTTGCATAAAATTCTCCCTTCCATCGGTGCCACTGCCATCCCAGAAAGGCAGCGCACGCACACTACCATATAGCATATTCTTGCGCACGTCAAGCACCTTCACCAGAAACGCTCACCACTGTAAGCATGCATTTCATTCCCCCCCAGGAATGTTGTAAAATGGGGGAGCAAAGAACACTGAATATGCTACTTCATCTTGCAACGAGAACACGAAATACTGTGAAATATAACATCTATGCGCTGTCCAAATTGTCAAACAATCAATCCGGTGGAAGCAAAATTTTGCTTAGAATGTGGGAATCGCCTGGTCGTTTGCCCGAACTGCGGCACCGTCAACCTGCCCAGAGCAAAGTTTTGCATGGAATGCGGCATTCCGCTTGCATCCGGCAACGAAGCGAGCGGGACACCGACTCAGCCTATCGTGTCCACTACAGCTACCGCAGCCCTTGCTACCGCTCCACTGCTCGCGCCTGCTCCTGTGTCCAGTAATGATAGGAGTCAGACGCAGCCCCTGCTGGAATTTGCAGCACCGGAGGAACGGCGTGTCGTCACGATCATGTTTGCCGATATTACCGGTTCCACGCCGCTGGCTTCGGGCCTCGATCCTGAGGATATGCGCGCTATCCTGACAGGCTATTTCAACCTGATGACAGCGCAGATTCGCAAACATGGTGGCACCGTCGAGAAATACATAGGCGATGCCGTGATGGCTGTTTTCGGCCTGCCTGTTGCTCACGAGGATGATCCCGACCGCGCTATCCGCGCCGCGCTCGATATGCAGCAGGCGCTCGCCGATTTCAACGCGCAGCGTCTCGCCCTTGACCCGGAGGCAACGCGCCTGCAAATGCGTATCGGCATCAACACGGGCGAAGTGGCCGCGCCTGCCGGTGGCCTGCAACGGCAGGATTTCCTCATCACCGGCGATGCCGTCAACGTGGCCGCACGTCTCCAGCAGGTGGCGAATCCTGATACCATCCTGGTCGGAGAGCGCACTTATCTGGCAACAAGAGATGCGTTCGATTTTCACGCCCTCGCCCCGCTCCATCTCAGAGGCAAGGCGCAGCCTCTACGCTCCTGGGTGGTGCAGGGGCAGCGCACGTCTTCGCCCGCTATTCCAGAACATCCACGTGGCATCAATGGCTTGCAGGCGCCCCTGGTCGGGCGCACCCTCGAACTCACGCTGATTCACACCACCTATGCCCGTGTGCAGGCTGAGCGGCAGCCGCACCTGATAACCATCGTCGGCCCCCCTGGTATCGGCAAATCGCGTCTGGCCCGCGAATTTATTGCCAACGAGGAAGAGGCCGCGCGTTCTACCACCGCCACTGGCCGCTCTGTCATGCCTCTTGTCCTGGAGGGACGCTGCCCACCCTACGGCAGCGGCATCACCTACTGGCCGCTGATCGAGATCCTGCGCGCGCTGCTGGGGGCGCGAGACGGAGAAACTGAAGAAGAGTTGCGCAATCGCTTCATTGACTTTGCGCGTGAGACCCTGGCAAAATCGAGGCGCAGCGAAGACCCCGTGGAGATTGCCAACGCCATCGCGCGCAGTATCGGCAGCGGCCTGAGCGGGCAGCCTATGACGACTACCAGCGATCTGAGCATAGCTGAACGACTCCAACGCGACCGGCAGCGCGGCCTGCAAGGCAAAAGCGCGCCTGAACAGAACAACGTGCCAGCGCCGGTCCTGCGCGCCTGGCGTGTCCTGCTTGAGGCTTTGGCGAGTCAGCAGCCGCTCATCCTCGTCATCCAGGATTTGCAGTGGGCCGACGCAGCCCTGCTCGACCTGCTGGAGTACCTGGCGGACCGTCTCAGCAACGTTCCCGTCCTCTTCCTTTGTCCCTCGCGCTCGGAATTCCTTGAGCGCCACCGCGACTGGGGTGGTGGGCGGCGCAACTTCACCACCATCGCGCTTGAAGCCCTCTCGCGAGAGGAAAGCGGCGAACTCGTCTCCGCACTGCTCCACTCCAGCGAGTTGCCAGAGGCGCTCTACCATACGATTCTGAGCCGCGCCGAAGGCAATCCCTTCTTCGTCGAAGAGATTGTACGTATGCTCATCGATCAGGGTGTGCTGGTCTATGAAGATGGCTCCTGGCGTGTCAGTAGCTCGAATGAAACGCTGCTCGGCGAACTGGCGACACCCGCTCCTCCGCCGGAAGATACGCTGATCGAGCGGCACTACATGTTGCCGCTGCCGCTTATACCAGACACCATTCAGGGCGTACTGGCCGCTCGCGTCGATTTACTCAGCCAGGTCGAGAAGCGTGTTCTGCAACACGCCGCCATCATTGGCCGCACCTTCTGGCTCTCCGCTCTGCTCGAACTCGCCTACGACCTCGACGCCGATACCGTCGCAAGCGCCCTCGATTCCTTGATGCAGCGCGATTTCATCATCGAGACGGAGCAGCAGCAGCGCAGCCCGGTTGAGCACGACCGCGTCTTCAGCTTCAAGCATATCCTGATTCGCGATGTCGTGTACAACAATATTCCCCGCGTCCGCCGCTCGCTGGAACACTCGGAGGTTGCCCGGTGGCTGGAAAAACAGGCACAGGGCCAGCTTCAGACGTTCTCGGAACTTCTCGCCTACCACTATCAGCAGGCGCTGGCTATGTGGTCGGCCACCCTCTTACCGGGCGCGGCAGGCACTATTGACGCCTATGAACCGGCGAACCATGGTCCACGCCTTTCACGAGCCGAACTGCGCGAGCGCGCCATCAAGTACCTGACCATGGCAGGCGATCAGGCTTACCACAGCTATCACACCATTCGCGCCATCCAGGCCTACAGCCAGTCGCTGGAACTGCTGAAAGAGAGTAACGCCGACAAACTGACACTGGCCAGAATGCGCGGCAACCTCGGCGATGCCTACATGCAACGCGGGAGCGCCAATGAGGCATGGCAGGAATACCGTCACGCCTTGCGTCTTCTACAGGAAAGCCAGCAGGAAGACAGGACCATGCTGCTCCATCTCTACGACCGCCTGAGTGAGCTTGGCTCTCGCTGGCTCGGCTCATTCAACACCATTCCTGACATGCAGGAAGTTCGCTCCTACATCGACGCCGGCATGAAACTGCTGGAGGGCGAGCCGGAGAAAGCTGATCTTGCCGCGTTCCTCACCTACCGCGCTTTCTGGTACATCCAGATGTATACGCTGGAGATGCCGGAGCGCAGCACGTTCGCCGATCTGGCCCTGCAAAGCGTCCTTGAGGCCCAGCGTATTGCCGAAGCCTCGCAGAATGTTTGCGTCGAGTGGATCACGCTGGATGCCCTCGGTTTCATTTACCTGGAACTGAACAGATACCGGGATGCACACAAGGCGGCTCACCTGCGTCTGCGCCTGGTTGATCAGATGCCAGCACAGAACCGTGAGGAGCTTGCCGATCTCTACTACAGCCTCGGTCTCGTCCACGAAGCCGTCAGCGACTATGCTTCGGCGGTCAAATGGTTTGGTGATGCTGCGGCCATCGCCCGCACAATGGAAAGCCCGACCACCCTGGTCTTCAATATGCTTGGCCGCATGCGCGCCTGGTACGAATGGAACCGCTGGAATGAGGCGCAGGAGGTTGCTCACAAAATCCTGCGCACGGTCGAGCAGTACCAGATAGATGAGACGCGGCAGCTCTGGGCGCTGGAAACGCTGTCCGTCATCGCCTATCGTACCGGCAACCAGGAAGAGGGAGACCGCTACGCCCAACGCTTCAGACGCCTGCTCGAAGAGCACTATGAGCGCGGAGACGAAGGGAATATCGAGGAGCGCATCACCGCAAAAATGCACGCGATCTACCTGGCAAGCGAGGACTGGGTACATGCCAGCGAAGCCTATAGATTGAAATTGCGCCGTGGTGAACCACTGCCTTCGCCCGAAGTGCTCGCCACCTACGCTGAACTCAGCATTATGACCGGCGAGGACAGGGCAGAGCAGGAAGAACTCGCCGGGCGAGCCGTCAGCGTAGCGACGGAGGCGGGAGACCGCAAAACGCAGGCCATCGCCTGGCGCGCGCGCGCGCGCCTGCGCCTGGAACAGCAGCGTTGGAGAGAGGCCGAACAAGACCTGCAGCGCGCCCTCAAACGCTTCGAAGAGCTTGATCTGCCCTGGGAGCGCGGACGTACCCTCTACGTCCTCGGCCTGTTCTATCGCCGCCTTGCTGGCACCCTCTCCACGCCCGGCACCCCTGCCTACACCGCGAACGAGGGCCGCGCCCGCTACTACCTCGAACGCGCCCTCGGCTTCTTCGAGTCCCTGCACGCCGTCCACGATGCTGACCGTGCCCGCCTCAGCCAGGGCCAGCAAGCGCCAGTCTGACCTCTAAGGAGAAAAAACAGTATGCTTCATAAATCAGTTCCATTCACCGTTCTTTTTCGCGTTGCCGGTATCCTGTTTCTCGTCTTCGGCCTCTATCACGCCTACACCGTCGCCTCCGTCACGCTTGGTGGGGGCGAGGACATCCCCGGCACCCTCATCGCCATTCTCGGCCCCTTTGGCGGCGACTTCCCCTACGGCGCACCCCTCATCTACATCGCCTTCGGCCTCTTCTGCCTCGGCCTCAGCTCCACCAGAGCAAAGCTTGCCTACTGGGGCCTGCAACTCGCCTGCTGGCTCACCGGCCTCAACCTCTGGTACCAGCAACACAACGAAATCACGGTCCATCTCATTCCTCCATTCGCCACCCCCACCACCTTCTGGCCCCAGATGGTCATCACCCTTCTCTGCTCTCTGCTGCTGCTCGCGCTCTATATCCCGATTATTCGCCTGCTCAACAAGCTCTATGAAGTAATCGATGAGCAGGCAACAGGAGAGACGGGCCACGAGCAAAAACGGCTGTAACATGACTTTCCATTAAGTACCTGGTCGGACGGGTCATTCTGGGCGATCAGAAGCTTCATCGCTCTTTACAAGTATGGTACACTCTCTGGAAGAAGTCGAGCGATCTGTCTTAGCATATCTTTGTGTTTCTGTAACATGCTCTGATCTTGCCTGCATTGTCGATATCGCCAGTAAGGAGGCGATACTTATGGCGCAGCTTTCAGGGAAGCCATTGGTTTGCCCGGTCTTAATCGGTCGTCTACCCGATCTGCACTCCCTTCATGCGCTGCTCAAGCAGGCAAAAAACGGTGAGGGAGGGCTTGCGCTGATCAGTGGCGAGGCCGGTATCGGAAAATCCCGTATGGTCTCCGAGGCCAAAACCTATGCGGCAGCCCACAGTTTCCTCCTGCTCCAGGGCAATTGTTTCCCTGCTGATACGTCCTGCCCCTATGCGCCGCTGCTCGACCTCTTGCGCGCTCTACAGACCTCTTCCACAGGGGAGCCGCTCGTCTCTTCCCTCGCATCTTTAGCCAGGAATATTTTCCCCCTGCTCCCTGAACTCGTCCCTGATCAGGCCTTCCAACTTTCTAACATTGAGCCGGAGCAGGAGAAACGCCGTATCTTTGCCGTGCTGGCAAACTTTTTCATACAGCTTTCCACCTCCTCACCTGTGCTACTCGTCATAGAGGACATCCATTGGAGCGACAGCACCAGCCTGGACTTCCTGTACTACCTGGCGCGCCGTCTTGCCTCTCATCCTTTCCTCCTTCTGGTCACTTACCGACAGGAGGAGACATTTCCGTTGTTAAACGGCTGGCTCGCGCAACTGGACCGCGAGCGGCTTGACAACGAGATCAGGTTGCACCGGCTCTCTCGTACCGACGTCGATGCCATGCTCTCCGCCATCTTTGATGAGCAGCGTACCGCCCTTGATATGCGGCGCTTCTTGCACGGCGAACTGTTGGATACCATTTATACACTCACGGAAGGCAATCCTTTTTTCATCGAAGAAACGCTTGGCTCGCTCGCTGCCGAAGGGGAGATCTTCTATATACAGGGCTACTGGAATCGCAGATCACTCACTGCCATGCGTATTCCACGCAGCGTACAGGAAGGCGTCCAGCGGCGCATAGAGCATCTGGGAGAGGACGCACGATATGTGCTTACCCTGGCCGCAGTTGCCGGACGGCAATTTGATTTTGCTTTGCTCCAGCGGCTTACCAACTATGATGAGCGTCATCTGCTGCAAATCATGAAAGAGCTGGTTGTCGCGCAACTGGTGGCAGAAGAATCTGACGAACAGTTCGCGTTCCGGCACGCCTTGACCCGTCAGGCTATTTATATGCAGCTACTGGCACGCGAGCGCAGAACATTTCATCGTGCTATTGCTCAGACCCTGAAGCAACTGCCTGGTACCACACTCGACGCGCATCTGGAGGAGCTGGCCTTGCACTTCTACCAGGCGCATGAATGGCAGAAAGCGCTGGACTACACGCAGCGCGCCGGAGAGAAGGCGGTACGACTTTATGCACACCGCGCCGCCATCGACTACTTTACGTGGGCACTGGATGCCGCTCAGCACCTCTCTCTGCCACCTTCTCCCGTCACTTACCGCGCTCGCGGACAGGCCAATGAGATGCTGGGTGAGTTTGAACAGGCTCAGCACGACTATATGCAGGCAATGGAGGCGGCGCGCACTACGAATGATCGGGTCGGAGAGTGGCAAAGCGCCATCGACCTGGGCTTCCTCTGGGCTGGGCGTGACTACGCGCGTACAGAACACTGGTTTCGCCATGCGCTGGCCCTGGCAGAAGCGCTCAATGATCCTGCTCTCCAGGCACGCAGCCTCAACCGCATCGGCAACTGGTATCTAAACGTGGAACAACCGCACGAGGCTCTACGCTACCACCGCGAGGCCCTCGCTCTTTTTGGACAGATTCAAGACCTGCAAGGCATCGCAGAAACACAGGACTTACTGGGCATGTCAAGCTACCTCAGCGGCGATCTGATCGGCGGCACAACGTACTACCGGCAGGCCATCACACTCTTCGACGAACTGAGTGACAGAGCCGGGTTGACCTCAAGCCTTGCGACACTCGTGCTGCGCGCCCCGACATATCAGGACGACATGCTGGTTGCCCTTGCGAGCTTGAGCGAGGTATTACCGGACGCCGAACGGGCGCTGAAAATTGCCCGTGAAATCGGCCAGCGCTCCGCCGAAGCCTATGCCCTCATGTTGCTGGGACTCTGCCTCGGATCGCAGGGGGAATACGATCGCGCGCTGGTTATAGATCAGCAAGCCCTGGCAATCGCGGAAGAGATCGAGCATCGCCAGTGGCAGGCAGCCATTCATACCGTCCTGGGTGGAGTATATAGTGGCTTGCTTGCCTTTGCACAGGCACGTAACCATTTCGAGCAGGCGCTGGCGCTTGCTCAGGAAACGCATTCACTGTTCTGGACGCGCATAGCTACCGGCTACCTGGCCTCAGTATGCATCTTGCTGCATAACTATACGCGGGCTGAGGAACTGCTTCACGACGAACTCCTGGCCGAGATACCTGCGCAAACGATGGGGCAGCATATGATTTGGGGCGCAGTCATAGAACTCTCGCTGGCACAGGGTCAGCCCCAACGAGCATTGGATATCATCGATCGGTCGATCCCATCCGGCAGACAGGTATCCAGAGAACAAAGTGGCTTGCGAGTGCTCAAATTGCGGGGCGAGGCTCTGGTAGCATTGAGAAGAGCAACTGAAGCCGAAGCCATGTTAACGGCTGCGCAGGCCCTCGCGCAAGCGCGGAATGTACGACCAATGCAATGGCGCATCGAAATCTCTCTCGGCAATCTCTATCGCTCGCAAGGCAGAAATGCAGAGGCGGAGCAGGCATTTGCCAGCGCCAGGACAACCATTGACGCCCTGGCAGCCAATGTTGCGGATGACCACTTAAGAGAACACTACCTGCAACAGGCACTGGCCTTGCTTCCCTCTACCGACCTTCTCTCACTTGCTCGCAAAAATATCCCCGGCGGCCTGACCGGGCGCGAACGCGAGGTTGCCATACTGATCGCGCAAGGCAAATCCAATCAAGCCATCGCAGACATACTAGTCGTCACCAAACGCACTGTTGAGACGCACATCGGCAATATCATGTTCAAATTAGGACGCTCCTCGCGTACACAAATCGCCGTCTGGACCGTAGAGACGGGCCTGGTGAATAAGGCCGAAACAGAGTCTTCTATGTAGACTGCCCTTTCCTCTCTCAATATATCCTCCGCCATCTCCGTAATACGCGCTCTAATTCCTACGTGTGCCATATCTCAATATCTCCGTGTTTACCACGATGGATTGCCTACCCTTTTCACATACACTAAGGGCAGTGAAACGTTCGATCAGGTCTCATCACCTTGCGTAGTTGGAGAGGAGAATATAGCATGCAGGCTCCCGTTATCCAGCTTACCAGGCGAGAACGAGAAATCCTATGCCTGGTGGCATCAGGCCAGACCGATCGTAAGATAGCAGACACGCTGACGATCAGCCAGCGCACCGTCAACCGGCATATGAGCAACATTTTTGTCAAACTGGATGTACCCGGTCGCGCTGCCGCTGCTGTTTACGCTATCCGGCACGGTTTAATCTAATCGCCTTCCTCATCCCTTGTGTAGAGACAGGGAAGGGAATTTCCAGAGAGAGGAGAAAATCATGGAAGACACGTTGAAATTAATGGCTGTTCTGGCCCATCCTGATGACGAATCGCTTGGCAACGGTGGTATGCTTGCAAAGTATGCCGCCGAGGGGATCGAGATTGACCTCGTGGTGGCAACACGCGGCGAACGTGGTTGGCCCGGCAAAGAGAGCGACTATCCTGGGCCGGAGGCTCTGGGGCAGATGCGCGAAGCCGAAGTCCTGGAAGCCGCCGGTGTACTCGGCATTCACAACGTCCAGTTCCTCGGCTACCTGGACGGAGAACTGGATCAGGCTCATCCTGCCGAGATCATCGCGAAGATCGTTGGTCACCTGCGGCGTGTCAAACCCGATGTAGTCGTCACTTTTGGGCCTTTCGGCGGCTATGGCCATCCAGATCACATTGCCATTTCCCAGTTCACCACCGCTGCCATCGTTGAGGCCGCAAACCCCGCATCGTTATACTATCGTGATCTGCCCCCGCACAGCGTCTCCAAGCTGTACTATATGGCTGAGGCAGAAGAGGTCTTCGCTGTCTATCAATCCGTCTTTGGCGATCTGGTCATGTCCATTGATGGCGTGAAACGCGGCATGGTGACCTGGCCTGCGTGGTCGGCGTCCGCCAGCATCAACACCTGGGATCACTGGCGTACCGTCGCCCGCGCCATCTCCTGTCACCGCACACAGGTACCTGCCTATCATGTGCTCGAAAATCTCTCCTCGCAGCAGCGCAAGATGCTCTGGGGAACGCAAACGTACTATCGTGTCTTTAGTCTGGTGAATGGAGGTCGGCAAGCAGAAACAGACCTGTTCGCAGGGCTGCGCTAACTGCCTGATAGGGATGCAGGAAAGTAGAGGCAGGATAGGTCTCAACGCGCTGCTCGGCCTTGCCTTCGTCTTACTGGCTATTTTCCTCATCGGGAAGAAACGTACAACACACGACCGGGCTGACGAACAAGCCATGCAGCCCAGAGCACAAGTTCCAGCAACAGAAAGGATCAACTCATGAACGCAACAGGCATTTTGAAGTACGGTCAGCTCACAGTTCTGCACACTATCGATGGCTTTCCTGAAAGCGCGTGGGAAACTTCTGGCGCGTGCGGCTACTGGTCCGTTAAGGATATTCTCGCCCACCTCGCCTCCTACGAACGAGTCCTGGTAGACATCCTGGCATCGTTCACCACTGCTGGCGTTCCCACCCCTGCCCTGGACACCTTCATCGAAATGGACGCTCAATTTAACGACAGCGAGGTAAGCAGGCGCAAAGGCAACACTATTCAGGACGTGCTGGCAGAGTTCAACGACGCGCACGCTCAGGTCATGACTCTCGTAGCCAGCATTTCCCCCGAAAAACTGCGCGAGGTCGGCACCCTTCCCTGGTACGGTAGCGCCTACTCTCTGGACGACATGCTGGTCTACATGTACTACGGCCACAAACGCGAACACAGCGCCCAGATCGCCGCCTTCTGCGATATCCTGAACCAGCAGTAGTACGCATAATAAACTATAGGAAAAATGCCGCATTCTATGGTATCATTTATAATGATGGCATAGATACGGCTGTGCTGTCCGTTCACCTGCATACAAAGGAGTGTGCTCGATGATCGCAAGTGATATTATGACCCGCAGAGTGTGTACTATCCAACCGGAGGCTAGCGCGCAAGAGGTTGCCCAACTCCTCTACCAGCATCGTATCAGCGGCGCGCCCGTCGTTGATGCGGAGGGACGATTGATCGGCATGATCACGGAGGCCGATATCATCAGTAAGGTCAACAGAGAGGGGCTGCGTGTGGCCGACATCATGACCCACGAATTGATTGTTGTCACGGAAGATACCCCTGTAGGCGAAATTGCGCAGTTGCTCACGGAGCGCAAGATTAAGCGCGTCCCCGTCGTCAAGGACGGCAAACTCGTCGGCATCGTCAGCCGGGCCGATATCGTCCACGCAGTCGCAGAGGGACACCTTATCATCCGCGCCTGGTAAAATTGTAACGTCTGAGGTTATTCCCACCTCGGGTTGTCATCCGTGTCATCTGTAATGCGTCCTTACTCACGCTCCGTGGGGAGCAAGGTCTGCATACTGCAAAGGAATGATCTTGCTCTCCCCCCCCGCTCACAGCATAACCATTCCTGCGCCGTCCCACAAAATCCATCTCGACCCGATCTTTCAACAGATGCGCCAGCAATGCCTGTTGCTTGCGCGGCTCTATCTTGCCCACACGGATCGCCCTCCCATTGCCCTCGGGCGCAAAGCGGAATCGCATAGTTCGCCAGATTGCCTGAATGCGCAGCCATTACCTGACGCAAAATCAACACTACTGAACACTGCTGGCACGACTGACTGAGTCATGCCAGCAGTGTTCAGCAGCGTTGATTTTGCGGTTAACGTGGAAGAATTCCTATGCCCGCTGCTCGATTGGAACCCATTTCCGACCGTATACGCCGTTATAGCCGCTGGAAGGACGAATCAATTCATCCTCTGCATACTGCTCCAGGATATGGGCAATCCAGCCGCCAGCACGGGAAATGGCAAAAATCGAGGAGAAGATCTTCGCATCCAGCCCGACACCGTGCAAGACCAGGGCCGTGTAGAACTCCACGTTGGTCTTGAGCGGGTGATCTGGTTTGTAGGCAGCCAGGGCCTTGAGGATGACATCCTCTACCTTGCGCGCATCCGTGTAAAGCTGCATATCCCCGGCCTCCCGGTACAGCTTCTCGGCTGCTGCCCCCAGCACATCAGCGCGTGGGTCGCGCGTGCGGTACACACGATGTCCAAAGCCCATAAGGCGTTCGTGCGCGGCCAGTTTCCCGTCTACCCACTCGGCAGCCACATCCTCAATAGGCTGTCCGGTTCTGGCAGCCTTCTCACGAATCTCGAACACCATATCCATCGCCGGGCCGGGCGCTCCTCCATGCAACGGGCCTTTCAGGGAACCGATAGCTCCTACCACTGCTGAGAACATATCCGACCGTGTACTCGCGATCACGCGAGCTGTGAATGTCGAGTTATTCATGCCGTGATCGATAACAGTGTTGAGATACGTCTCCAGGCCGCGCACAGAGCCTTCGTGTGCCTCCTCACCTTGCAACATGTAGAGGAAATTCGCCGCGTGACCCAGAGTGGGGTGCGGGGCGATCGGTTCCTGCCCATGAGTGAGACGCCAGTACGCCGCGACTATAGTGGGCATAGGAGCTAAAATCCTGACCGCGCGCCGGAGGTTGGCCTCCTTCGACATGTCGTCCATTTCCGGGTCAGTTATGCTCAGTGTATCAGTCCCCATGCGCAGCGCATCCATGATCGCCACGTTCTTTTTCGCGGCCGCACGCAGAATTGCCATCGTGACCTCAGGTATGCCACGATGTTCGATAAAGCTCTGCCGAAACGTATCCAGTTCTGTCTCGTTCGGCAGACGATCATACCAGAGAAGGTAGACCTCCTCTTCATACGTTGCCTGGGGGGCAAGTTCTTCGAGCGGGAAACCAGCTATTGTCAGTTTACCTGCCTGGCCGTCAATCGTTGACAATCGAGTTTCGTTTACAACTACATTGCGTAGTCCATGTGCTATTTCAGCCATACAGTCTCCTTAATTGAGTCCATGTTCGATATCCAGGGGGTTGATTTGCTCAATCCAGGGACCTCCGATGGACTGTTGTCTGTTCACAACTTCGTGAAAGCTCAGTAAACTGATGTATGTTCTATACTATAGCATAACACGCGGGCGGCCTGCGCTTCAAGTTTTTTTGTTCTACTCTACTCCCAAAACGCTCACAGAAATGACGCCGGACAACTTTCTAAAGGGAACAAACGTAGTACCTTCGGGCGCATTAGATAAAAGAAGGTGAGTGATGTGTGGAATCAATCGCGTCAATAGGCTATAATGGGCAAAGTCAGTAGCACACAGCATCCCGTTTTGCAGGGTCAGATAGAGAGACAACGAGGTTTAACGTGAAACGATCACATCTGGCGCGAGAAATCATCGAAACCATCGCGCTTACACTGATTATCTTCCTGGTGATTCGCTTCGCCATCCAGAGTTATCAGGTAGATGGCCCCAGTATGCAACCGGGCCTGTATACCGGCGAATACGTCATTGTCAACAAGGTCGCCTACCTTTTCCACGCCCCACAGCGAGGAGACGTGATCGTCTTCCACTACCCGCTGGATACCAGCCAGGACTTCATCAAGCGCATTATAGGCCTGCCTGGCGATACCATCACGGTCGATAGTACCCATGTCTGGGTTGATGGAACGCTGCTCAATGAACCCTATATCTCAGCGCCCGCCAATCCTGAGTCACAAACATGGCACGTGCCACCTGACGACTACTTTGTCCTGGGTGATAATCGCCCCGTCAGCGATGATTCCCGCGACTGGGGCTTCGTTCCCAACTACGATATTGTCGGGAAAGCCGTGCTCGTCTACTGGCCGCTCAAAAACTGGGAATTTATCAACACCTATTCAACTGTCTATGCCGCCGTTAAAGTTACGCATTGAGATGAGGAGAAGCCGCCATGCCAGAATCGGAGCAGGAGTATCCGCTGCACCAGCACGCCGCGAATAGCAGGCAGCAACCATTCGATGATGAGGAGCCGGGACAGACAGAAAACCGCCCGCCAACAAGACCTCTACCACCTCCGCGCTCGCTGCCCCGAGAAGTGTATGTATCGCGTCTGCCGCGTCATGGCCTGCGTACTGCCATTCTCGCGGGCATCATCGCGGGTGTGCTCTGCATCATCCAGAGCATCATCATTACTATGGCCAACGCCTCCACCTACGCCGCCTTTGAGAAAGCGACACAGGCCGCGGTGAAAAATGCTCTTGCCTTCACAATCTTCGGCATCGGTCTGCTCACCTTCTTCATCAGCATGGTCATCATTCTGGTCGCCGGCTTCATCGTGGGAAGAGCCGCTGTCAAACGCTCCTACGGCTTCCTCGCCGGTTTTATCGCGGGCATCCTCACCTACGCGCTCAGTTTCCTCATCCAGCTCATTCCCAATTATCCAGGTACGAAGGGAGCCAATGGCAGCATCACCGGCACCGGCCCCCTCGTCGGCGGCATCTTCATCACCATCATCTTTGTTCTCATCTGGGGCATCGTCGGCGGTCTCGTCTCCCTCCTCGGTGCGTGGCTTGCTACCCGCAGGCACCCGTATTATACGGATCACGAGGAGTAAGCACCCTGATTGCTACTCAGGAAATTCATTGACGGGGAAAGCAGCAGGGCCGTAAGCCGGAGCACGGGCGCGCACCTCCCTCTCCCGCGATTCTTCTGTATTGCCGGGCTGATTGATGTCTTCTATACGAGGCGGTATAGAAAGATGTTCGTCCAGTTGTTGCAGCAGGCCCTCCATGCCGCCGCCCGGCACCGTCTGCATCTTCATCTCCGCTACCTTGCCATCCCTCAGCGCAAACTCCGCCGGAACCTGTGGAAGCCCGATGACCTGCCCCGTCGTTAGAATCGTTGGAATGCCAAACTGGGGGAAAGCCAGGTCTCTAGTGTGTGTGGCGGCAAGCTGAATCAGGCCCGTGACCACACTGCCTCGTGCGTGCAGGTCGGTCAGGTTATAGGAAAAGTCCGGCATACCGGTATCCATTTGCGTTTGTAATGCCAGAAACTTCCCTCTGTCGAGTGGCTCCGGCGTCCAGCCTATCAGTTTGAAATCATCTGTCATGTACCGCGCTGCCATAGCGATAGCCCCCGACTGCAGCGCTGTGATAAAGGTCTTCACGATCTCTTTCGCATTCATGCTTCTTCCTCCTCAAACAGCTTCTCCTATCTACACGTTGCGCAGTATGCTCTCGCACACAGCAATACTGGTAGGTAAACACAGGCAGCGACAAAAAACAGGCCGCGAACCCTTGCGGCCTGTTTTTTGTCGCTGCCTGTGTTTACCTACTCCGTCACTGTGACCGACTCGATGACATCGCCCTGCCTGATGCTGCGCACAACATTCATGCCAATAGTGACATCGCCGAAGATGGTGTAGTTGGGTGGCAAACCGGGCTGATCCTCCAGGCAGATGAAGAACTGGCTGCCGTTTGTGTTTGGACCGGCATTCGCCATTGCCACCGTCCCCGCCTTGTAAGGGCGACCTACTGGCTCATCCTTGAACTGGTAGCCGGGACCACCTCTGCCGGTTCCGGTCGGGTCTCCACCCTGGATGACAAAACCCGGCACGACACGATGGAAGGTGACGCCATCATAGAAGCCATCTCGCGCCAGCGTGACAAAGTTATTGACTGTCTGGGGAGCCTCTGTCGGGTTCAGCTCCAGCTCAATATTTCCCTTGTTCGTCTTGATGAGCGCGTGATACTTCTTTTTCGTATCGATCTGCATCGCAGGGGGGGCGCTATACCGCTTTGCTGCCATGAAACAATCCTTTCTGCTTGTTTGCTCTTTCTACTCTTCCAATCAATTACGGAGCTTTCACCACGACCAGGTGGTTGATGACATCCGGCTTGATATTTTTCGAGGATGCCGTGTCACCAGGGCCTTGAATCTTTAATGCCACATTCATTCCCTGCACGACATGTCCAAACAGATTATACGACTTTGTCAACTTCGTTGTGTCGTTTCCGGTGCAGATGAAGAACTGACTGCCGTTTGTGTTTGGCCCGGAGTTCGCCATCGCCACGCACCCCTCCGTATAGTTTCCCTTCACCGGCTCATCATTAAACTTGTAGCCTGGTCCACCCGTCCCCTTGCCGGTTGGATCGCCTGTCTGAATGACGAAACCAGGGACCACGCGATGGAAGACCAGACCGTCATAGAAGTGGTGCTGTGCCAGGAAGACAAAGTTATTGACCGTATGCGGCGCGAGTGACGGGTCAAGTTCCAGCACAATCAGGCCGCGATTGGTATTGATACCGGCGCAATAGACGGCCTTCGTGTTAATCGACATGGCAGGAGCTTGCTTGTAGGTATGCTGAATCTGCTTGAACTGGGCTGCGGTGGGAGCAGGAGCAGTATCAGTCACTTCCTTCAAGACGGTGGAACTCAAACAAGGCGAGACCGCAGCTTTTGGTTTCGCCGGTGGCAGCTTGAACGGCCCCAGGTGATTGTGATATGCATAGTATGTTCCGCTGAGCAGGCCGATAATCACTAGCAGCACGAAAAACGTAGCCCAGGGATAACGCGCAATACCACGAGCGGGTGGTTTGTAGCCCGGCGCCCGTCGTTTCGCCTCCTCTTTGACATCCAGTTTTGGTAGCTCGGTAGCGTGAGCCTTCGCAATCTTTGCAGCGCGCTTCGTCGCTGCGCGTTTCGTCGTTTTCGGCATGGAAGCTCTTGATAACTCCTTCTTGTAGGAATAGGCAAAATCTCTTCGTGCTATATTACCTGTACGCTCTCATCTGGTCAAGCCCTGATTCTCTGGAGATGGGGGTTCTTGTCTGTCAAAATTCACTATGGGACTTTCGTCACCGCGTCCGTGCAGAGAAATCCCCCAGATTATCAGGAATTTTTTGTGGATATGTATGTGGATAACTTCGTGGAAAACTGGGGATAACTCCCGGCATACGGTGGAAAACGAGGGGAAAAGTCTACCTTATGTCATGTAAAACGCAACTTACGCGCATGGATATGCGCCAGATTCCGAAAGATATCCACATATCCACATGGCTTGTTTCGATCTATCGATTGATTTTACAAGCAAGATTGGTTACACTTGTGAAGCAACCATTTTGGGAGAACGAGAGACAACCGCCGGAAAAACACCGGGAGAACACAGGGAACATAGCAGACCGAATCAGAAACAGCGCAAAGGTGTGCAGAATCGTACCCATTTGCGCCCAAAAATCGAACCAATGTGCTATAATCACGCCAGGAGGAACAGGCAACGGGCGTCTTTATCGCACAAAGGTTTCATTTCATCACGCGGCGAAGTCAAGGTACATAGAGGGAGCATCCTTGACGTATTACTGGTTGATGGATAACCTCCTGATGATTGAGGTCGGGGAATAAGCCGACAGGGAACTGGCAGGTTGGTTGGCACTACAGACGAAGTTGCACGGGAGACGGAACGTGGAAAAACTTTTGCCGCAAAATATCGAAGCGGAATGCGGTGTACTGGGCAGTATCATTATCGATCCAGAGGCCATCGTCCAGGTAGCGGATTTCTTGCACCCTGACGACTTCTATCGTGACGCCCATCGCACCATCTACGAAGTCATCCTGCACCTGTACGAGCAGCACGAACCGGCGGACTTTATTACGATCTGCGACGAACTGGAACGTAATAACAAACTCGAAGAAGTTGGCGGGGCCGGCTACATCACCTCGCTCATCAACCAGGTGCCGACCAGCGGCAACGTCGAATATTACGGGCGTATCGTTGAGCGCGCCTCTATCCTGCGCCGCCTCATCCATGCCGCCGGGCAGATCGCCGCCATCGCCTACGAAGAGGGCGACGCCGACGTGGCTCTCGACAGGGCCGAGCAGTTGATCTTTGGCATCAGCCAGAAGCACGCTCGCGCCGATTTCTCTCTGCTGCGCGACATCCTCTCCCAATATATGGACAAACTCGATCAGCTCCACGAGCGGCGCGGCACCATTGTCGGTGTCCCCACCGGCTTCACCGACCTCGATCGCCTCACCGGCGGCCTGCAAAAGTCCGATTTGATTATTTTAGCGGCCCGACCGGCGGTCGGAAAGACGTCGATGTCTCTGAGCCTGGCTCACAATGCCGCCGTCAAATATCAGCAATCTATTGCCATCTTCAGCCTGGAAATGAGTAAGGAACAACTGGTGCAGCGCCTGCTTTCAATGGACGCAGGCATTGATCAGCACCGCTTGCGCACTGGCTGGATTGAGGACGACGAATGGGAGCGCATCGTTTACTCTATGGGTACGCTTTCCGAGGCTAACATCTGGATCGACGACACAGCGGGCATCTCTACCGTCGAGATGCGCAGCAAGGCCCGCCGCCTGCACGCCCAACACGGCATCGACCTCATCATCGTCGACTATCTCCAGCTCATGCAGGCCACCATCGGCAACAAGCGCAACGAGAATCGCGTGCAGGAAATCTCTGAGGTCAGCCGCAGCCTCAAAGCCCTTGCCCGCGAACTCAACATACCCGTCCTTGCCCTCGCACAGCTATCACGCGCTGTAGAGAGCAGGCAATCGAAGGTGCCGCAACTGTCAGATTTGAGGGAGTCGGGCAGTCTGGAGCAGGATAGTGATCTTGTCATGTTCATTTATCGCGAGGATGTCTATAACCCGGAGTCGGAGCGGAAAAATATTGCCGATATTATCGTTGCCAAACACAGGAATGGGCCGATTGGCGAGGTCAGTCTGTATTTCCAGGCCAACCAGACCCGTTTCCGCGACCTGGAACTCAACCCGCCTGTGGGATAATCTCTTGTTATTATCTTTTTCTGGATTGATTACGATGACAGGTTTTACTGGATTTCCGTCGGGGAAAAACCCCTATGTGCCGGTGCCGGAAGTCTTCTTCACGGCCCTGCTGCCGGAGATCGAAGACAGCGCTGAACTCAAGGTCACGCTGCACCTCTTCTGGCTGCTGGCACAAAAGCAAGGCAACCCACGCTGCGCCAGTGACCGCGAGTTGCGGGCCGACCCGCTGCTCCTGCGCAGTCTCAAGCGGCAGGGCGACCCACGCCCACCGGAAGAGCGCCTGCGCCAGGGTCTGGAACTGGCAGTGGCACGCGGCACCCTGCTGCGCATCAACTTACGCCTCGTCAGCGAGGGCAAAAACGAGGCGGAGGTGATCGCATGGTATTTCTTTAATACGCCGCGCAGCCGTAAAGTCGTCAACGAACTGCAAGGCGGTGAAATGGTTCCCGTTCGTTTGCTCAACCAGGAACAGGCAAACGATCTTGAGAATGGCAGTGGCAACGGCGATGGAGCCGAGCCAGCGTCGGAAGAAGACAGCGCAGCCGGGGAAGCAGAAAAGCAGGCGAATGCGACGGAGCAGCCGCTTGTGCTGACCAGGGCGCGCAAAAAAGTACAGGTTCAGGTAGAGCGTCCCAACATTTTTGTCCTTTATGAACAAAACATTGGACTTCTTTCACCTTTGATCGCGGAGGAACTCAAAGAGGCTGCCGACCGCTATCCGGCTGAATGGATTGAGGCGGCGTTTCGTGAAGCGGTAATGTATAATAAGCGCAATTGGAAGTATATCCGTGCTATTTTGAGACGGTGGGAAACGGAAGGCAGGCAAGCATGGAACGCCTGAATGACATCATGGGAAGAACGACCCCGCGCCGCTCCCTTCCCAGACAGCAGATGAACGCGGAGCAGGTTACTGACGAGCAGGAGCAGCAGCCAGGCGAGGCATATACACGGCCTCGCTATAATCAGTACCCCGAACCCGGCGCCGGTTCGCGCAGTTCGTTACGCGAGCCGCGCCCGCGTCAGGGGCAATCTACGCCCACATCTCAGCGCGCTTTTTCACAGGGGGCGCGCCAGGGGCAGGGCGGTCAAGGGGGATATAGCTATATGGAGCCGAATCAGCGCGAGCGTCGCATGGCAGGAGATCACCGGCCCTCAACAGGCTCGGCTCCACGCCAGGGCAGCTACCCACGCCAGCGGCCCCTGCCTGATGGGAGCAATTATATTCCACGCCAGCGGGCTGCCGAGGAGCAACCGCTTAACAGGCCCACAGCAAGGCCCTCGGCCAGCTATCATCACAGCGACAGCTATCAACGCACCCAGGGGGACGTGGCAAACGAGTGGGAAGGCGAAGGCGATGAAGATATCGTCATGGAATACGGCGACTGGGAAGGCAGCGAGCAGGAGGCCGCGCCCTATCGCCGCCCGGAGCGCGAGAGCAACACCCGGCCCGACGAGGGAGATTACGCCTTTCCTACCGATGCGCAGCTCTATGGCCGCGACCCTCGCCTCACACGGGGCCGGAGCATGTATAGCACAGGAACGGGACAAACACAATCGCCGCTTCATTCTCCCATGCCGCTCGCACGCCCGCAAGAGATGCCGCCGCAGACGCCCTATGGAACGCAGCGCCGCACGCAGCCACTCGACCCACAGGTGCTGGCGGAGTTTGAACGCGACCAGGATATCTCGGAGTTGCCTATTCGTGCGCCGCGCATCCCGCGCCAACCGGTCATGCGCGAGCGCGAACCGGCCCCTTCTCCCGCGCTGGCTCCCTTACCCATGCCTGTGCCTGCCGCGCGCAGCGTCTGTCCCATCTGCAAAGGGGCTGGCTACCTGCGTGTCGACGTGCCTTTCGGCCATCCCAATTTCGGTAAGCCCGTTCCCTGTGAGTGCAAAGAGGCAGAACGTAAGGAAAAACGCCGCCAGCAATTGATCGAGCTTTCCGACCTGAGCGCGTTCCATAATAAGAGCTTTAAAAACTTTAATATTCGCTTCCAGGGCATCCATCCTTGCGTGCAGGAAGCATTTCACGCGGCCCGCGAATTCGCGCACAACCCGAACGGCTGGCTCGTCTTGATCGGCCCCAACGGCTGTGGCAAGACACACCTGGCGGCCGCCATCGCGAACCAGACGCTCGCCGACGGTGCCGTTGTGCTCTTCACCGTCGTACCCGACCTGTTGGCCCACCTGCGTGCCACTTTCGGACCGGGTGCCCCGGAAGCCTACGAGCAGCGTTTCGCCAAGATGCGCGAGGCCGAGGTGCTCATCCTGGACGATCTGGGAGCGCACCAGAGTTCGGCATGGGCCAACGAAAAACTTTTCCAACTGCTCAACTACCGCTATAATTCGGCCTATCCAACCGTTATCACCGCCAATAAACAGGGGCTGGCCGGTCTGGACGAACGCATTCTCTCGCGCATCTCAGATAATGCCCTCGTCACCCGCATCATCATGAACGGCGCGCTAGACTATCGCCCCCAGAACCCCAGACGCTAAGCTGGCAACAAAGCGGGAAGGATGTTACCGGCTATGACAACAGCAGTGTGCGAAAGGTGTGACGGGACAGGCGTCCTGACTATCAGTTCTACCTGCCGCAAGTGCAGCGGAACAGGAGAGGTCATCATTTACGAAAACGACGGCAGTGAAAGCATAGAAACCTGTCCCAACTGCGACTTTGGCCTCGTCTTTATCGAGCAGATTTGCCCCTCTTGCAACGGCACAGGCCAGATCGACGGATAGTTCTCGTCCCACAATCGTAGCAGTTTTGGCAGTCCTGTGCCTTGACTGCTAATCCAGGCACAAACGCCTTGCTTTTGTGTTGCAGAAGTGCTATCATAACGGTACAAACTCCCATTATGGGATTCCTCTGCACATTCCAATTTTGCTGACGGTACATTTCAGAAAGTTCAGCGAGAAGAGCATGAGCAAGAAATGGATCGTTTAAATTGCATAAGGAGCAACAATGACGGCATTTAATCCGAAAGATCCGAAATGGATCAAAGAGACACGAGAAGTTCTTGAACCGTATGGGATTCACGTCCCGGGTGTGGTCGAGTCCACGCCTCGCGGTGAGCGATCCTGGGACCTCTTCTCTCGCCTGCTGAAGGAACGGATCATCTTTATTGGCACCCCGATTGACGATGTAGTCGCCAATATCACGGTGGCCCAGTTGCTGTACCTCCAGAGCGAGGACGCGACGAAAGACATTAACCTGTACATCAACTCGCCCGGTGGCAGCATTTATGCCGGTCTGGCGATTTACGATACCATGCAGTGGCTGCAGCCGGATGTTTCCACCGTCTGCATGGGCATGGCGATGAGCATGGGTGCTGTCCTGCTGGCCGCTGGTGAGCACGGCAAGCGTTACTGCCTGCCCAACTCCACCATGTTGATTCACCAGCCTCTCGGTGGCGCGGAGGGTCAGGCGGCAGACATCGAGATCACCGCTCGCGAAATCCTGCGCCTGCGTCGCAATCTGTACGAGATCCTGGCCAAGCACACCGGCCAGACGATCGAGCGCATCATGCAGGACTCCGACCGTAACTACTACCTCGACGCCCGCCAGGCTGTTGAGTACGGTCTCGTCGACGATGTGCTGACTCGCGGCGAAGAAATTGTTACCAGATAAACTCACAAAGCCGGGTAAGAAGAGAAACAATCATTTCCTTCTTACCTGACCTATTTTTTTGACTTCAGGGAGGACGTTTGCCTGAAAAGACGGTACCTGGTTTAAAGGGACGTATCATTCGCGGCATTCTGTTCGATCTCGGTGATACACTGTGGTCGCGCAAAGATGCCACTGTATGGCAACAAATGGAGGGTGCGTCCAATCAGAAGGCGGTGGCTCTCCTGCGCCAGCACGTTTCCCCCGCTATGTTGCCTGCGCTTGATGATAAAACACTCGGGCAACGCCTGCGCGACGCTCTTGACGAGCAGGTGCGTGCTGCTATTCGTCTCGATCCGGGGCGTGAGCCTGATTGCGCGCTCGCCATCGTCCAGGCATTGCGCCGGTGGGGTATCGACGGTATCGACCGCAGCCTGGGAGCAGCCCTTTTTGAAGCCCTGCGCGTCCGCATTCCCGAATCGCGCCCGCTCTTTGACGACGTGCTGCCCACGCTGGCAGAGCTGCGACGACGTGGTTTCCTGCTCGGCGTGGTGACCAACCGGCTCTGGGGCGGTAAGATTTTCCAGGAAGACCTGCGCACTCTTGGCCTGCTCAATTACCTCGATTATCGCCACATGGCTATCTCCGCTGATCTGGGAGTACGCAAGCCGCATCCTGCCATCTTTCAGCACGCGCTCAACGTACTTTGCCTGCCAGCCGAGCAGGCGGTAATGGTGGGAGACTCGCTGCGTTCGGATATCGTGGGAGCGCAGTGCCTGGGCATCTTCTCCATCTGGAAACCCAAGCCTGAGTGGCGCTCGCGTATGCTGGCCCGGCTCGTCGCGCCCGGCGCAAGCTCCGCTACAGGCACAGGTTCGGATACAAGTCTTCAGCAGGCGCTTTTACAGGCGGAATTGGCCCCTGGCGAGCAGGTGGATGTTCCCCCACCGGGTATCCATATTACCGATGATGATTTCGTGCTCTCGCAGGTCAGGAGCCGCGACGGCCAGCTGGATCACTACATACGTGGCACTATCACGCCCGATCTCATCATCGAAAACACCAGCGATTTACTGGATATCTTCTTCGAGGCTGGAAAACAGTGACGCCGTATCTGCGCAAATTGCTATTCGAAACCCTGTACAGAAATCGCCATCTCTATCGTTTCGCCAGCACGGTTCCCTTTGCCGGGCAGTGGCGCGTGTGGCAGAGACAGGCGCTGCCGCGCATCGTCGGTCACGACGTGCTGGAACTGGGCTGCGGCCTCGGCGACCTGCTGGCCGATATGCTTGAAGCTGGCTACAATTGCCGGGCCGTGGAGCAGTCGCCAGAAATGGTTGCGGCAGCACGAGCGACCTTGCGCCGTCGCAAAGTTGGCAGCGATGTCACGGTACTGCTCGGCTCGGCCCGGCACCTCACCTTCAACGATGCCTCATTTGACACCGTTGTCAGCACCTTCCCGTCTGAATACATCTACGACCACGACACCATTGCCGAAGTCGAGCGCGTCCTGCGTCCCGGCGGTCGTCTCATCGTCATCGAGGGCGCGAACCTCCTGCCCGTCGGCTTCCTCCAACCTTTCCTCATGCTCATCCAGATATTCGTCTACGGCCCCGCCGCCGTCTTTGGCCCGCGCGCGCAGCGCAATTTGAACGAAGAAATGGCCCGTAATCGCGAGAGCGAGCGTCAACAGCAGGGCAATGTTGTCCGCAACGATAGCGAGACCGGCACCGGCATCACCACCGATGTTGTGCGGGACGCCTGGTTTGGTCGGCATATTCCCCTGGAACAGCACGGTCTGCGCCGCTGCTCCGAGCGTGTTCGCAGCCGCCGCTGGGAGGTGTACATCATCATAGGTGAGAAACCACGACAACTATAGTGGTCACGGCGGGCGGCCATTCACCCACATGGCTGACAAATTCATAATTCAGCGCCTGCGCGGTCAGGATTGTCGCTTGCGCCGACAATAGCAGCATGGTACGATTCGCATAGGGTTGTTGAGAAGCATCGATTTCCGGCCTGCCCGCGCAGGTCGGCAGTTGGCGGACTTTTTGCTATGTCAGAGACACAGGAACACTGGTATAACCGGCAGGCTATTGAGCACCTGGCGCAGCACATCCCTTTTGAGCGAGACAGCGCGAGCAAGGCGGAGCAGATTGAGATGCTGCGTGGCCTCGTCATTCGTCATGGACGCGACATGGACCCGGAGCTATTTGGCTTTGATGCGCGTAACGAGTTGATTCGCCTGGGGCTGTGGAGTCGCATCGGGCCGGAACAAAAGCTGGGTGAGCATGAGAGGGAGGGGCCAGAAGAATGATATGGTATGATAAACGGTTTTTTGTGCTATGATTAGTATAGGATTACTCCACAGCTTGTTTCGTTTTTGTGTATAAAAGGGGGCAACGATGCTCAAAGGTACACTGTTGTATCTGGCGCATAATCCTGGTGTGCGCGATTTTGTGATTCATAATAAGGCGACGCGGGGTGTCTCGCGTCGCTTCGTTGCAGGCGAGAAGTTGGACGAGGCCATTGCGACGGCGCGGGCGCTGAATGGGCGCGGGCTGCACGTCTCGCTCGATCACCTGGGCGAAAATGTTTCCGATGCTAAAGAGGCGCGAGCGGCGGCGCAGGATTACATCGCTATTCTTGACGCGATCAAGCAGAGCGGCGTTGACGCCAATATCTCTATCAAGCTGACGGCGCTGGGACTCGACATTGCGGAGGAGATGTGCGAGGAGAATGTGCGTCTCATCCTGGAGCGGGCGCGGCAATTTCCGATCTTTGTGCGCATCGATATGGAAGGCTCCGCGTATACGGAGCAGACGGTGGATATGACGCTGCGGCTGCATAAGCAGTTCGAGCATGTGGGAACGGTGATCCAGGCCATGTTATATCGTAGCCGTAAGGATATCGAGCGCTTGATTACGCAGGGCGTGCGCGTGCGGCTGGTCAAGGGCGCGTATCAAGAACAGAAGACGGTGGCTTACCAGAATAAGAGCGAGGTTGATCACAATTATATTGAGTTGATGAAACTGCTGCTCTTGCATGGGAACTATCCGGCGATTGCGACGCATGACGAAGTGATGATCAACGCAACCCGCAGATTTGCGCGTGATAACGGCGTCAGCAAGGCGGCTTTCGAATTCCAGATGCTCTACGGTATTCGCCGCGATCTGCAGGAGCAACTGGTGAAGGAGGGCTACAACGTGCGCGTCTACGTTCCTTATGGCTCGCAGTGGTATCCCTACCTGATGCGCCGTATGGCCGAACGCCCCGCCAATCTGATATTCGTGATGAGCAACGCGCTGCGCTAGCTTCAATCCCAAACGGGTGGCGGGGAAGGGACTCGTTACTGCCCCGCCACCCGTAGGTGTAGTATACCATCAAACCCGACTCGAAGAGATCAAGTGTGAAGGCGCTAGAAGATAATCAGGCAAAGGATGATGTTCATGTTTGATGACACCAGTGTAGTTGCCGTAGGTCTGGCCGATGTGCGCCGTGAACCCGATGCTGCCTCTGAACTGGTGACGCAGGCGCTGATGAACGTTCCAGTCATTGCAGGTGAGACGTGCAATGACTGGACACATGTGACGCTCTCCGACTACGAGGGCTGGATGCGCTCCGAGCAGTTGGAGAGTCCCATCGTTCCCTCGTTCACGCAGGTCAGCAATTGCTGCCGTAGCCCCTTGCATCTTGTGGCTCTTGTCTCTGTGACGCACGCGCCTTTATATGCCGATGCGACGGGTGAAGAGACTACTGGCGAAGTCTATCTCTCAACGGCTCTGCCGGTGCTGGATACGTCGCACGATGAGCGCGTGCTGGTGGCGCTGCCGGGAGAGCAGGAGGCATGGCTTGTACGGTCCGCGCTTGCCCTGCGTCCGCCCGAATTGAGCGAAGGCATCTATGCGCGCCAGTCTGTCAGCGTGGTGACAGGCTATGCGCGCCAGTTTCTCGGTGTTCCCTATCTCTGGGGCGGCACAAGCTGGAAGGGAATAGATTGCAGCGGCCTCGTGCAGCTCTGCTATCGTATGGGCGGCTATATCCTGCCGCGTGACGCGGACCAGCAGCACGATTTCCTGACGCACTCAGTTTCCAGAGAGGGAATGCGGGAGGGCGATCTGGTTTTCTTTGGCAGCAAAGCTATCACCCACGTTGCCCTCGCGCTCAACGACCACGAGTATATCCATGCCGCCGGGAGTTACAACCGCGTCGTCATCAGCAGCTTCAACCCGCGAGATGAACATTATTATCCCCGTCTTGATGAGATTGTGTGGGGGATCAAACGGGTTGTAGTGTAGGAGAAGAACATGCCAATTTTGCCATACAAGGGCATCTGGCCCGTGATTGCGGAGAATGTGTTTATTGCTCCTGGAGCGATGGTGGTTGGGAATGTGACAATTCGTGAGGGAGCGAGTGTGTGGTATAACGCGGTGGTGCGGGGAGATGTCGCTCCGATTGTGATCGGACGGCGCACGAATATCCAGGATAATTGCACGCTGCACGTGGACGAGGACGCGCCACTGACAATTGGCGATGATTGCACAGTGGGGCATGGGGCCATTGTGCATGGGGCGACAGTGGGCGACCGCGTGCTGGTGGGGATGAACTCCGTGGTGCTCTCACACGCGCAGGTAGGCGCGGATACGATCGTGGGCGCGAGCGCGCTGGTCAGTGAGGGCAAGAGCGTGGCGAGTGGTTCGCTGGCTGTGGGCATCCCGGCCAGGGCTGTGCGGGCGCTGACGGAGGTCGAGCGTGCGCATATCCTCGAAAGTGCGGCTGGCTATGTACAGCGCGCCCAGGCGCATAAAGAATCTTTGCGAGAGCTTCAAATTCAGGAGAGATAAAGAGTGAAATACACAGCATCTCCCCGTTCTAATGGAATAAAGGAATATTATTCATCTTGTGTACCTCTCGCAAATCTTTAACAGGGATTTGTCCTCGTTGGAAAATTTCCACTTGTGGCTGGCTAAGTATACCTGAATCAGGTATATTTTTCGGGCTGCTCTTTCCTTTTTGGCTTGACGATGGTGCAGAGTTATACTAGAATTAGTTTATACCTTTTCCAGAAGGCGCGTCGCCTTGCGGAGGTGAGGAAACTGGGATGGAAAAGGGTGAAGTTTGTCGGGGATATACTTTCTCAGAACGTTGGGCGTGTGAATCTTTAGTGAGGGGGGTATGAATCCTCGCTTCCCCGGTTCGATGCAAAAGGAGTAAAAGACGATGCGGTCAGTGAATGGTGAGCTTATCAGGCAGATACGACGTCAATATAACTTAACGCAAACTGAGCTTGGGGGAGAGCGTTTCTCAAAATCATATGTCAGTGCGGTTGAGCGTAATAAGATAGTTCCTTCACAGCAGGCTCTGGAGTACTTTGCCGAGCGACTGGGTAAGCCCGGCGACTACTTTACGAGCCTGATTGAGCCATCAGAGGATATGAAGCAAATGGCGGTGGTTGATCCGCTGACGTTGGGAGCCGGCGACACCACCGGGATACGGTCCGAGGAACTTACTTTGCTGGATATCCTGCTCGAAGATGGTGAGGTAAGCGGCGTTATGGGGCGGCAGCAGTTGCGGGCGCTGTCGCCGCAGGTGATTGCCGCGCTTCCTGCTGCCAGGCAGGCGCGTTACCATTTTCTCTTAGCCCGCAAGGCACGAAGAGAGGGCGCGCTGGCAGAGGCCCGGCAGGAATTCGAGCGTGCGCTGGTACTGGCTCCCGTAGAGTCGCAAATAGCTATTCTCAACGAACTGGGGCTGGTTTATTACCTCGCGAAGAATTACCAGACAGCCCTGGCATATCATCAGCGTGCGCTGCAGTTGTGGCAGGAGCAACAAGAGAAGCTCAATGGCACCGGGCCTGCACTTGGTTTTAAGGTCGAGTTCAACTGCGGCAATGACTACCGGGCATTGGCGGCTTACCACAAGGCATGTGAGCATTACGAGAGGGCACGACGCTATCTGAGCACCGAGCATGATATGAGGACTGCTGCTTCCCTCTACTATGGGCTGGGCTACTGTATCTATGGCGCAACCGAGCAGGCATGGAATGGGCCGAACGGCCATGATATGACGCCTGAGGTGGTGGAGCGCGAATACCAGCGGGCAAATAGTTTCCTGTTGCAAAGCCGGACGCTTTACCAGGTGGGAGGGAACCGGCTGGCTGAAGCACGGGTTCGCCTGGTGCAGGCCAGGGTCTTACTCGATCTGTGCGAACGCCGCCAGCAGTTGAGCAGGAAGTCTAGCAACCGGAAGGTGGCGCTCACCGCAAGCTCGACAGGATTGCTCAGCGAAGCTGAGGAGCAGTGCCGTCAGGTGCTTCTTATCGGCGTGGAGGAGGCCGATAACGAGACAGCGATCCCCGCCGAGCGGGTAGACAGCATTATCTATGTTGCCTGCGCCTATCTCGTTCAGATTTTTGTGCGGCACGCGGCCCTTGCTCGCCTGAGTGGTTACAGAGATACTGCTACGCGTGAACTGATGATTGGCGCTTCTCTCTGCGGCGAGATCATAAAATCCCTGCCTCATCCCGAACTTCCCCTTTCTCTGGCGCGGTACGTGGGCCTGTTCAACCTGAATGTGGCACAGCAGGGAGGGTCGACGGTGGAGTTGACGGTGGAGCTTTCTGAGAAAACTGCCGGGCGACATAGCCCATTCAGTATGGTTGAAGTCTGTATTGCGGCAGGTGAAGTGGCCGAGGAACTGGGGTATAGTTGCGGGGAGGAGAATGCCAGTGATTGGTTTGAGCATGCCAATCACTGGCTACAGGCCGGGCTAAAGTGGGTACGCGCTGTTGTGCAGAGCGGAGAATGTGATTATGGATACATGGCCCGCAGTTATCGCCGCTGTTTCGACATGCTGGATGAGCGGATGGAGATGGCGCCTGAACTGGCCGAGCGGACGACCGGGACGCTGGTGAGCATGCTCAAAGAGGCCGTCGGCCAATTATCCCGGCTAATGTTGTATGAAGAAGAAATTCTATAGAAGGGCCGGTTCTGAAAAGGAAGTCGAACATGACATTCTGAGCGAATGCTGCCCCCGGCTTCCTTCTCAGAACCGGCCCTTCTCATCTTTGTTACGGGTTGGCTTTGGTGATGCGTTGGGAGGCCAGAGCGGCCCGCAGGAGCGGCTTGGCACGCTGGAAGTAGGTTTTGGCCGTGGCTTCCGGCATGTTGAGGGCGCGTCCGATCTCCGAAAAACTCAACTGTGAGGCGTAGCGCAGGAAGACGACGGAGCGGTAGCGCGGCGGCAGCATGCCGATAGCTGTGTGCAGGCGGCGTTGCAGGTCACGCCGCTCGACCAGCTCTTCCGGCAGCGGTCCGTCGTCGGGAATGGCGAAAAGCGAGGGCAGCTCGCCTTCGTCGTTGGCCGTCTCAAGCTCTGAGAAGTAGATGGCGCGCTTGCGGCTCAACTGGCGTAGCTCGTCGACGCAGCGATTGCGCGACACCTGGAAAAGCCAGGGCTTCAACGGCTCATCGGTGCGTAGCAGAGGCAGACTGATATACAATTGCAGAAAGACCTGCTGCAAGATATCGCAGGCACGGTCATAATCTCCTACGAAATGATAGATAAAATTGAACAAGGTGGTGCTATAGCGTGTTACGAGCGTTTCAAATGCTCCCTGATTGCCCGCGAGCACTTCTCGCGCCAGCATCCCGTCTGTAGCTTCAAGCACCTGCACCTCATGCTCGAGAATCTGCTCCGGTATTTTCATCACAGAACATCCTTCTTACTCTGTTCCGACACTGCTCCTTTTGTTTTTCGGTTATCGCACCACTGTTCATAATCTTTAAATACGCCGTCCTCGATGACGAAGAAGCCGGGCAGGGTAATAGTGGGGAAGTCTTCACCTGCCTTGATCTTAAGGCGGTAGATCGCCAGGTCATTGTCCCTGTTCCCTGTGTACCCTATGCGCTGCGCCATTCCACAAATACGGTTGGGTTCCCCTGGAATGACGACCGGGATTTTCTGCAATGAATGCCGTAAGGTAACTTGAGTTATAGCGACCGCAGGTATGTATGTAAGCTGATCAGTTGCCTGCAGATGATGATTCATGCTCTCCCGTCTTTCTAGCAAGAACTCATAAGAGTCTACTTGCTCTGCAAAAATCGTGGAAATTCTCAGGAAATTTTCTAGTCCCATACATAATACGTATCTCTGAGCCGAATGGTGACATAAACATGCATACAAACGGTGTTAGAAAAAGAGACCCGGTCTGACCAGGTCTCTTTTTCTAACACCTCAATTATCGCTAAAGCGCGGTTGAGACTGCTCTATAACCAGTGGCAGTGGCTTCGCTCTACAAAGCCCTACAACAGCCCTCTGATGCGTGGCGCAACCAGGGGAAACGCTACGAATTGAGCCTGCTCCTCTGCTTGCTGATCCTGGCGAAGATGGCCGGACCATTGTCTTCTTTTCCTGATACGGCACGTATATACCTGTGATGGATGTTTTCCAGTGAAAACTCAACACTGGATAGACTGATCTATCGATTATCATTGTATCACCGTGATGAGATGTCAGTGGGAAGAGATGAGAGCAAGAAATGGAAAGGAGTTTTCTTTATGGCGGTACAGACACCAGAACAGTTATTCATGCATGAGCTGGGTGACATCTATTCAGCGGAGAGGATGATTCTGCAAATGCTGCCTGTAATGGCACAGGAAAGCAACGACCAGCAGGTGAGTCAGGCTTTTCAAACGCACGAGCAACAGACACGGCAGCAGGTACAGAATCTTGAGCAGTGCTTCCAGATTCTGGGGCAGAATCCACCCCAGGTGATCTGCTACGCTGTTGCGGGCATCAAACAGGAACACGATACGTTTCTCAAGGACAGCCCATCGCAGAATGTTCTGACGATGTTCGATCTAGAGGGTGCCGACAAAGTGGAGCACTACGAGATCGTCTCTTACAAGGCGCTAATCGAGCAGGCCAGCCTGCTGGGGAAGACGCAGTGCATTCCGCTGCTGCAACAGAATCTCCAGCAGGAAGAGTGGATGGCGAATACTGTTGAGCGGATCGAGCACCAGCTTGCTCCACAGATGACGCAGCGTGGGGTGCAGGGTTGGCAGACCACGCCAGGTCAGGGAGTGCAGGGCATGCAAGGCCAGCCAGGGCACTAAGCTCCGCGCAATAACAACAGGCGACAGGCTGCACGATGTGACAAACGGTGCAGCCTGTCGCCTGTTGTTATTGCGTGAGTTCCACCTGGAAGGTAGTTTGTAATGCTGGCTGGCCGGGGCGCTGGATGTTAAGCGTGATATTCCAGAGGCCGGTCATGCTGAAGGCAGTGGTATTGCGACCAAAGGTGGCGATGTAGGTAGGGTTGCCACCGGACACAGTGGCACTGGACGTACCCATGTCCATCACCTGCATATTGGTAGTGAGCTGCACCTTTGCGTTGGTCACAGGTTTGCCGCTGCTGTCGAGCATGGTAACGATGACAGTGTTGGCGTAGCCGGTACGCGCGGGCAGCACTTGCAGTGTGACAGTGAGGTTGCCCACCGTCTGCGTCTGGAGAATGCCACCGGTTTGTGCCGCCGGGGAGGTAGCCTTGATCTGGGCCGCATAGTTGATATTAGGGAAGACGATAGGCGGTGCGAAAAAGGTCATCAGGGCGGCGCAGAGCAGGATAGCCGCGCCCAGCAAGGATTGCAGAGACAGGAAACGCTTCAGGCCGCGCTCCAACTGTTCCAGAGCCGAGCGACGAGCGCGGCGAGCTGGCAATTCGGCGTTGACGACGGGTAGCAGCGCGGCCTGTCGTGCCAGCCTCGCACGCTGGAAGAAGAGCGTGTAGAGTGTGAGGGCTAGCAGGACAACTCCCAGCATGATCTCAGCCAGCAGCGCAAGCCCGTAAGGAGTGGTGAGCAATTGCTGCACGCTGCTCAGGTTGACTTCGCCAAGATAGAGGCCGCTCACCGCGAAGACGCCGATACAGAGCGCGAGCAGGGGAGTGAGGCGGCGCAGGATGGTAGCAAGGATGCTCGCGTGCTGGTGGGGTTCGGCTGCCTGCACCAGGGGAAGCAGGACATAGCCCAGGTAGGTCAGGCCTCCGAGCCAGATGCAGCGGGCCGCGAGATAGAGCCAGGCGAGCGCGGCGGCGCTGAGGCGCAACTGCGCGAGCTGCGCCGCGTCACTGGAAAGCGCGTAGGTAAGAAGGATCAGCGCGGCAATGACGAAGAAGGCGATGGTGAACGGTCTGGCGATAGCAGGCCCGGTTTCCATCGCCGCAGCCGCCTGCGGCGCATGCTCTACCGCGACTGCTACATCTTTTGTGGCCGTGAGGCTATATTCCCCCTGCTCCTGCGCGATCTGCTGGCGCAGGCGGCTGAAACCGCTGCCCTTGCTCTTTGCTCCGGGTTGTCTGCTGCGCGTGCCATTGGGTGCTGGCCTGATGCCGGAGTGAGTGGCCGGACCGTTCTGGCGTGTTGTCCACCAGAGCAGGGCGAAAGCCAGCACAATCAGGCCGATGCGCAGAAGCCAGAGATAGCCGTAGAGCGATGCAGTAAGAATGTGCGTGAGGATAGCAAGGTTTAGCCCACTTCCCGTTGCAAACTGCGAGAAACGGGTGCTGCGCAGGATAAGGCTGATGACTTCTCCGGCCAGCAGCGCGCTCAGGCAGAGCCATTGCAGGGGAAGGGCGCGTATGCGGGCGCGATTCAGCAGGTTTTGCGCGTGATCTGTCCCCTCTAAGATCAGGTTTTCGATGACGAGCATGCCGACCCAGAAGGTGAGAGCCATGAGCACAAGCCAATCCCAGGCTACGGAGAGCGCGCCTGTGACATCGAGCCGGGGCAGATAGTTGCTGGTACTCGGCCCCAGGATAACCTGCCCCGACAGGCCGGTGCTGGAATGGCCCACGTCGAAGCCGATGATGCCGCTCGTCGGCTGCCCGTCGTCGTTTGCCAGAGCCGTCCAGCGCACTTCGTAGCTGCCCTGTGGCAGCGAATCCGCATGGGCAACGAGAGTGTCGAGTTCGCGTGGTTTGCCGGGCGGGATATAGCTATGGCCCGCGTCTACCATCTGGAGCTGGCCGTACTGCCCCGGCACGGGCGCGAAGACGTAGGCTGTGCTCAGGCTGCTGATGGGCGCGTTGAAAAAGATGCGCACCACCTTCGGAACCGCCTGCACCGTTGAGCCATCGATAGGATCGGAGCCAATAACGAACGCATCGGCATAGGCGATCGACGGGCGCGATAAGCCCGATTGTACAAAGTTTGTAATCAGATTCGCTACTATAAGAACACTCAAGCTCACCAGGGCTAGCAGCAAGAGCCTGAGTGACCGGTTACGTTGCATGATTCCCTCGGATAATCTGGTTCTTTTATGAACTACTTCACGTAGATTGTACCTTAGTTCCTAATATGCGCGCAATATCTGGTTTCTGTCTCACCATTTGGCTATAATAAAGCTATGAGGAAACTTTTGTACTTATCCGGGTCGCGCCTGCTCCTGTGGGCGTATGTGGGCGGCGTGATCGGTTTTTATATGACATTGTGGTTTCGCTCCTCGCCTGGTGAGCCGCGCCCATTGTCCGGCGGTGGCAGGGACCAACAGGCGAGGACGAAGGGGAGGAAGGCGGTTTCGATTGTCGTTCCGGCTCGCAACGAGGAGCGCAATATTCGCCGCAACGTGACCTCGCTGCTGGAGCAGGATTTCGAGGGCGAGTACGAGGTGATCGTAGTAGACGACGCCTCCACCGACGCGACGCCGCGCATCCTCGACGAGATCGCCAGTTCGCATCCCCACGCGGAGCGGCTCTATGTGCTGCGCCTGCGCGATCTGCCGCCGGGCTGGGCGGGCAAACCGCACGCTCTGCACGCGGGAGCGCAGGAGGCTCAGGGCGACTGGTTGCTCTTCACCGACGCCGATACCTGGCACGCGCCCAACGCCCTGCGCACCGCTTATGAGACGGCGACGAAGCAGGGTATCGACATGCTCTCTCTGGGAACGACGCAGGAACTGCCCGGTTTCTGGGATAAGGTCTTGATGCCAATGGCCTACCTGGGCATCAGCATGCAGTATCCCATCCGGCAGGTGAATAATCCGCGCTCGCCCCTGGCGCTGGCGAACGGGCAATTTATCCTGCTGCGCCGCTCTGTCTACGAACTGGTCGGGGGCTATGCGCGCCCGGATTTGCGCGCTACACTGCTGGATGACCGCGACCTTGCCCGCGTCGTCAAGGAGAACGGGTTTCACCTGCGCCTGCTGGACGGACGCGATCTCGTGCATGTACATATGTACGAGGGACTGGGGGAGGCATGGCGCGGCTGGCGCAAGAATGTGTTCCTGGGCAGCCGTGGTGGGGTCGGCTTCGCCCTGCTGCAACTGCTCGGCCTGCCGGTAATGACGATCTTCCCCTTTCTCCTGCCCCTGCTGGCGCTGCTCTCATGGCGGCGCAGCCCACGTAGACAAGCATCTCGACAACAGAGCGTGAAGCCGGTTGATCTTGCTGCCGCCTCTGTGCTTAGTCTTGCCCCTCTGCTAACGTACCGCGCGTGGATCAACAGGCAACTGGGCGTTCCCTGGTACTATGCATTGACGCACCCTCTGGCAGGAGCGGTTTTCGCGGGCATCCTTGCCCAATCGGCGTGGCGCGTACTGACGGGCAGGGGCGTCGATTGGCGCGGAAGGCGATACTACCGTGAAACTGGCGAGTGAGCTGCTGCTAGCCGTTGGAGGGCTACCACTGCCTCTGGTGGCCCTGACATTTCTCGTCTCACTGGCGCTAGCCCTGGCCGCTTCTGCCTGGTTCACGCGCAGGCTGGAAACGGTCTGTGCCGCCCTCCGTCTTTCGTCCGGTATATTGAGCGTGGCGGGTGCGCTGGGCGCCAACATTCCCAACTACGCGGCCGCAATAGACGCGCTTTCCGCCGGGCATGGTAGTATCGGGCTGGGCATTATTATTGGCTCGAATATTTATAATATTGCCATTATCCTCGGTATCTCCACGTTTGCCACGCCGGGCAGGCACGGGATTACCCTCGATGTGAAGGAGGCGCGCAGCGTCCGTTCTGTCGCGCTCTATGCTCTGATAGTGCTTCTGCTCGCGTTGGGCGCGGTCTGGTTTATGCCAGGTTCTCTCCTGCTCCAGGGGTATTCCGTCGTCAATAGCGCCCATCTCTTGCTGATGGGGGTGTGCCTTCTGGCACTTGGTGCCTTTGGTGCTTTGGTTTTCCATATCGCCCGTCGATCGCACTTCGATTATAGCGATGAAGTCTCGGCTGAGGCCGGTATTGAGATGCAAGAAGTCGAGCTGGAGAGACGCGAACACGGGCGTCTGGTGTTCGTCATTGGTGAGGTGGCGCTGGCGCTGGCGCTGGCCCTGGGAGGAGTGATGATCATGGTGCAGGCAGGTCAGAGGCTGACGACTGACCTGCATATCCCGTTGGTACTGGCCGGGCTGCTGGTGCTGGCGGTGGCGACCTCGCTGCCCAACACGGTGGTAGCCGTCAGCCTTGCCCGCGCTAATATGCACGCGGCCAACGTCGAGGAGGTTTTTAGCAGCAATGCCGTCAATGCCACGTTCGGTCTTGCCCTCCCACTCTTGATCTGGCCTGTCGCGCTGCGTGACCCCCTCCTGACAGTGATGGACGCCCCATTGATGGTGGCGCTGACGCTGGTCGCGCTGCTCTTTCTCTATAAGAGGCGCATGAGCCGCCGTATTGGTTTGCTCTTCCTGCTTGTGTATGCGCTGTGGGTAGGCGCGCACATGCTATTGTGACGGCGTCGTTGGATTGAGAAAGTGAGGGTAGGTGGGCAGTTCCATACCCAGTTGGTTCAGGATGCCCGCGAAGCCGCCTGCTGTGTTGAAGATGTTGGTGGCGAGGAAGACAATCTGATCGCCGCGCACATCGTACTCCCATATTTCGGGTGGAAGCGCAATGGCTTTGTCGGTGGGTGGGATGGGAGCTAAACCGAGAATGACGATTTCACCGGTGTTGGTCCCTGTGACGCGAACGCATACCTCGACAAACTCGTTGTCTCGCGTATTCACGATGCTTTGATTGAACTTCCAATCGGGGAAGGCGCGCATCATAGATTTCATATAGTCAATAAACTGTCGCTTATCGAGCCTCTGCGGCATCTGGCCGACGCAGAAGAAATCGTCGGCAAGGCAGGCGGCCAGGGCCTCGGCGTCGTTGTTTTCCCAGGCCTGAATGCTAGCCTGCACAACCTCTACAGGATTCATCGCGGAACCTCCTTCGTTACGGCTTATTGCAAATGCGCTTGACCTTTTGGGATTTGATGAGTATGCTTCCCGAATAAGGAAGCCGGTTGAACCAGCAGGAACCAGTCCCTTGCCCGACCTCCCGTTTGGGATTGAAATTACTGAATAATGGGAATATTGACTCCCAGTTGCGCTAACAGACCGGGGATGCCGCCACCGGGAACGGGTGGGACGACGATGGCGGTGATTTGATCATTGATGATGGTGAAATGCCAGTGTTCAACGGGCAGTCTGACGAGCCGGTTCGTCTCCGAAATCGGTGGCAGGCTCAGGGGTACCAGTTCCATGATATTGGACTGCGTGCCGGTGAGCTGGACTGTACATTCGACACTCTGCTCCTGCTCCAACTCGTTGTTGGTTTCATGGATGTCGCTGGCGTTGAGCGACAAATTGGGCAGGCCGTACTTGAGTTCCTTCATCAAGGCGATGAACTGTTTTTTGTCGAGCGGGCGCGGTAAGTTGCTGGTGAAGGTACAGTCGTCGGCCAGGTAAGCGGAAGCCAGCGTGTACTCCTGTGACTCCAGGGCGATGATGAACTGTTTGACGATAGCTGCGCCATTCATGGTTAGTCTCTCCTTTTACAAACTTTCTCAAAGTCTTCTCATTACAAAGCACGTTCAAAAGTCTATTCTAGTTGTGATACCGGGTAATCGAGATTCCGGGCTAGCTGTTGCGCCCACGCGACGAGCTTTTCGTCGGCCATTGTGGTGGCGACAAGCTGCAAGCCCAGTGGGAGGCCGTTGGCGGAGAGACCGGCGGGCAGGGTGATGGCAGGCATGCCCGCGTGCGTCCAGGGAACGTTCATGTTGGAGTTGCCGGTACTGCTCAGCCCGAAGGGTGCCGGACCCGGTGTGGCAGGGCAGACCCAGAGGTCAATTCCTGCCTCGCTCATGAGAGTCGCGAGCTGGCTGCGCAGCAGGGCGCGTCCAGCCCGGCAGGTTGTCAGTTCCTCCTCACTCACGCTCTGTCCCCTGCGAATGGCCTGCGCGGTGAGCGGGCGATAGAGCGGCTCATACTGCGCGAACCAGTCACGATGCCCCCGCGCCATCTCGGCAGCGACCAGCAGATTATGCCGTTCAATAATGGCCGCGATATCGGGCATGGCAGGTACGTGCCGTACTGTGTAGCCAGCTCTTTCTAGCTGCGCAAGCTGCCTCTCGAAGACGGTCAGCGCCTTCGCGTCCGCCTGCTCAAGATACGGGCCGTCCGGCACGCCGAGGACGGGCCGATTATGCGCCTGCGTCTCCCTGTTTTGCCAGTTCCGGCAGAGAACGGGAGCAACCAGCGCCACGCCCGCGACATCCTGCGTGAAAAAACCAACGGTATCCAGCGAGGGTGAAGAGAAGATCAGGCCATCTTCGGAGATGCGGCCATAGGTTGGTTTGAAGCCAACAATGCCGCAGAAGGCAGCGGGTCGGATGATTGAGCCATTGGTCTGCGTCCCCAGCGCCAGAGTGCAGAGACCGGCAGCCACTGCCGCCGCCGAGCCGCTGCTGGAGCCGCCGGGCGTATGATTGAGATTGTGCGGATTGCGCGTCGGCCCCGGCTCAAAGAAGGCAAACTCGGTCGTAATCGTTTTGCCTACAATCAGCGCCCCCGCCTCGCGCAGCAGCGTCACGCAGGCGGCCTCTGGCCCGGCAAACAGTTCGGGTGGAAGCTGCGAACCCGCCTGCGTGGGGAAGCCATCGACGAGAAAAACATCCTTGACGCCAACCGCCACGCCATACAACGGCGGTCGGTTCGTCACTTCAGAAAAGCGGGCCTGCAACACCCTCGCCTCAGCCAGCAGCCGCTCGCGCCGTCCCTCTTCAGGCAAAAACGCATGGATAATCGGATCAACCGCGTCGATGCGATCACACAACTCATTGATATACGCCAGCAGATCAAGCCGCCCATCGCGCAGCGCCTCAGCCGTTGCGGCCAGTGGAGCAGAAGAAATAAGCAACTGAACCTCCTTTCATAGAGCAGGCGAAGGTATGAAGGGACATAAATTTCGTGTCTAAAAGAGAGTATAGCCTCTCCGTGCTAGCATGTACAATGTGGTAGTAGCAGGCGGCGTTGGGAATGGTTTTGTCGTCGGGTGGTGGTAGAGTAGGAGATGACCCTTGATGGGTAATTCGGGGGAATGTACGGCGCCGAAGGGTCTGGAATGCTGGACAGATGCTACTTCCTCGCATATAATAGGAATGTATTGATGTGATTAATGTCAAGGGGAAGCAGTATGATTCGATTGCTCTCGCGGCTGGTCGTGCTGGGCGTCGTTCTCGTCGCGCTCTATATTATCCTGTCACCCGGCATATTCAAGAATATTCAGACCAATCTGAATTCACAGACCGACGTTTCCGCGACGGTGGTGAGCCAGTTGCAGACGCCAGTGGCCGCTATTTCCACGCCTGTGCATGCCGCCATCAATCCGACAGTCGTGAGCGCCACACCAACTTCTACCGGTACGAATGCACCTGCTGCGACCAGTACCACTACGAATACCAGCAGCAATCCGAATAGTAACTCAAGCAGCGCGCTCACCTATAGCAATGGCAACAACACGGTGCTCAAGAGGCTGATGAGCCAGTTTCCTGATACGGGCGTGGCCCCGCCGCAGGGAAGCTCGTATGATAACTATACCTTCCCCAGAAAGTATTAGCAAGGTTGATAGGATACCCTTACCTGTACGAGTTTTGAAGCGGCACTAAAGAGGGTTTCGTATATGGTAAGGGCACCCATTGCGGTACCCTGTTGTGGAAAAAATCCGTCAGCGTTTCATGACCAGCACCTTGAAGTTGCCCATGCCGCTGGGATTGGTGAGGGCGGCGACACGGTTGCGCAGATTGTACCACCTGAAGAGGGCGATCTGACCTCTGTCGGAGGCGCGGTCGGTATCGATCTCAGTGAACTGTGTCTTGCGCAACGCATCCAGTTCTTCGTAGATGCCCATTGCTTCCAGCCACTTGCTCTGGGTGGTGAAGGCGTGCAAGCGCAAGCCAAAGCGGCGTCCCTCCTCGATGAGCGCGCTGAAGTTGACGTGTGCCGTGATGTCCTGCTGGCCCGGCAGCGCGAGGGGAAGCTCGTTCATCTGGTGGCGATAATAGCAAGCGAGAGTGCCGGAGCGTCGGTAAGCGGTGTAAAGCGCACGAGCTTTGTCGCCATAATCGATGACGAGGATAAAGCCCCTTCCCTTCGTAGCGCGAGGGGATCTGTACAGACGCGTAGCGGTGTGCTGCATCCAGCGCCGGGCGTCGAGGTTGATCTCTGCCTGCCAGCGTTCGCCAAAGTTGGGCCAGGGAATCTTGTAGTGATCCAGGTAAGCGGCGACCGCCGGTGAGCTTGGCTCGTCCAGCACCTCGTAAAGCTGCCCCTCGCGCGCATCCACGTAGATTTCATATAGCCTTCCTTCGTAGATCATCACCCGATGCACGGGAAATGCATCGACCAGTTCGTTGGAGAGAATGACGTGATAGCCTTCACCGCTCGCCGTCGCGCCAGCATCGTGTATAGTAGGGCCACCCCTTGCGGGTGGCCTGTGGGCGGCTGATCTGTGGGCGGCTGATCTGTGGGTGGATGGCACGGGTGTAGCATTAACAGAATCATGGCCGGTGTTGATGTCTTCAGTGGAGTAATCGAGCGCGTTGTGCAGGTCAGGAGCCTGTTGTTCGGCCCATGCGCGCACGGCCTGCGCGAGGTCGCCCCGGCCAGCGCCCTGTTCGAGGACGTGAAAGGGAGATGGATGGCCGAGGGCTTCCCACATCTGGCGTAGTTGCCGCCCGACACAGTGGGCGAAGAAAGCGGAGACATCGGTACTGGTGAAGTAATCGCCCTCCCAACCGACGCGGCGCTTGTTCGTTACGTAGTAGCCGTAGCCGGGTTCGTAGAGGGCCATGCGCATGTATTCGGCGAAGGTCATAGGACCCTCGCGCTGGATGCGTGCGAGAATGCGTTGTTCGAGTGGTGTAGCGACTGTCATACTTTTTGTGGTTCGCTGCCGAAGGAGACGACCAGCAGGTCTAAGGCCAGTTCCGGCGTCAGGCGGCTGCGTTTGAGCGCGGCGTCTGTTTCCAGCAGGTTGCGGTAGGCGCTTTCTAGCTGCGCGGAGCTGAATTTGCCGGGCTGGCGCAGGGCTTTTTCGACGACGAAGGGCGCGATGCCGATGGTAGAAGCAATCTGCGACCCGCGCATGCCTTGCTGTGACAGTTCTTTGACGAGCAGCAGGGTGCGCACCTGCGTGGTAATCATGCTAATGATGCGCAGGGGCGGCTCGCCGTCGGCCAGCAGGTCGTGCAGGATGTCGAGCGCCTGTTTGCGGTTGCGCTGCGCGAGGGCGTCGGTCAGATCGAAGATGCGCGCCTCCTGCACCTGAGCGGAGAGTTTGCGCACGGTGTCAACGCGGATGGTGCCGCCTGCGCCCACATAGGTCGCCAGCTTATCCAGTTCGTTCGCCAGCAGACGCAGGTGATTGCCGATGAAGTTTGCCAGCAGTTCGGCAGCATCAGGTGCGATACTGACGCCCAGCCCCTTTGCCCGTTTGCTGATCCAGCTTTCCAGCGCCTTGCCCTTTGGCAGCGTACACTGAATCACTTTGCCGTGCTGGCTGGCGGCCTTAAGCAGAGGATGGGCGGCGTCCAGCACCTCATCGACCAGCACAACCAGGACGGTTGATGCGGGCATGGAGGTGACGTACTCCGCGAGGCCCTTCTCGAAGCTGGCGCGGGATTCCCCTTTGCTGCTTTTCTTGCCTTTTTTCGCCTTGCCGCCCTTGCCTGTCTCGCCTGCTTCCCCATCGCTCGCTACGCTCCCGGTATCACTTGCTGCTGGAGCAGAGTCCTCGCCGCGCCGTTTTTTCGGCAGACCTTCGAGAATGACGAGGCGCTGATCCGTCAGGAAGGGGAGGGTGTCGCAGGTAGCGGTGAGGGTTGCAAGCGAAACCTCACCGCCATAATAGGTGTCCTGATTGTAGTCGAAATTTCCCTGTTGCCGCAGCAGCTTGAGCTGTTCGCGGCTGCTGAATTCATCATCGCCGTGCAGCAGATAAAACATGGGCTATTCTTCGTGAAGTACGATATCCGGGCGGCGATAGATATTGGGGTTGGCGCGCGCGATGAGCAGGTCCATGATCATGCCACCGGCAAGGCCGAGCGTCGAGTCGAAGAACAGGGAGCCAAAGAAGGTCGAAGCTCCATCCGCGCCGGGCAGCGGGGTGTTGAAGATGAGTGTGCCGACCCAGCCCAGAATGATAAGGAAGCCGATGAATGCTCCTATGAATGCCCCTAGCACGACGGCCCAGCGCCGCTTGACCGCGCTCATCCAGAATGCAAGGAAAAGCGAGATCGGGAGGGAAAGGATGAACCCGACCAGGGCCCCGACGAATATACCGCTCGTTGGATCTATAATGAGAGCAGGTGCGAGATTTCCCATTGTATTACAAGCCTCCTCAAGACAAGATTGAATTTTTCTACCACGTATTATATGTCTGTAGCGCTTTGCATGCAAGCATGTCGCGCGCTCTGAAAAAGGAAGCACTTATATATCATTCTGAGCGGAAGCGGGGAATGACATATTCGGGTCAGTGCCTGCTGACAGGGCGAAGATGACGGGAAAGCGGCCTGTTCTGCCCTGCTCCATGCGGTGAGAAAAGAACTGATCGGTATGGCAGCCGGTGCAGAGATTGGATGCTTCGATGTGCGCGGGCAGCAGACCGGCCAGCAGCAATTGATTGTAATTGGTCTGCCAGAGGTCGAGGCGCAGGCTCTCGCCTTGAGGCAGATATCTGGTGAGAAACGTGGCCGCCTCACGCACGAGGGGCCGGTAACGTTCGGCGGCAGGCATCTCGCTGAAAGATGCGCGGCCTGAGAAGAGGTCGCGTACATACTCGCTCACCTCGTAGCAGCAGGGGCCGATGGAAGGGCAGATGCCTGCGTAGATGTCCTGTGGCCGACTGCTGAACTGCTCCCGCATGGCTTCGACGGCGGCAAGGGCGATACCGCGAGCGGTGCCGCGCCAGCCCGCGTGGGCGAGGGCGATGGCCTGCCGCACCGGGTCGTAGAGTAACAAGGGAACGCAGTCGGCGAAAGAAAGGGCAAGGGCGATGCCGCGCTGACGCGTGATGATAGCATCGGCCTTGCGGCGCGGCTTGATCGTCCAGACGAGTTCCTGCCCGTCCAGCCAGTAGGAACGGTGCGGCCAGTCGAAGCGCCAGTCATCCCAGGATGTCTGCTGTGTATCAAGCATGGCAACTTGCGCGCTGTGGATTTGCCAGACGGTAGCGCAGGGATAGCTCGCGATACCCAGGGCTTGCAGCGCCAGCAGACGATTGCCGAGTACATTTTCCTGACTATCGCCCGTACTGAACGAGACATTCAAGCCGCTATACGGGTCAGAACTGCGTCCGCCCCGGCGGGTGAAGATAGCATGAATGATGTTGGGAAATACCTGGAAAGAGGAAAACTGGAGAAAAGAGACAGTGCCTTGTTGTTGTTCGATCATGAAAATCCTTTGGTTCTTCGCTATGAAAAAGCTCTCTGACATGCTATCAGTGTAGCAGAGAACCTGGCGGACAGCAAGAAGCCATCTGGCAGGCTTCAAGGGCCGGTGACATTGCAGCCATTGCCGGAGCCGAAGATGCTGTTGAGAACGGGCTGGATGTTCTGGCACTGGGGAAAGATCACTGATTGCTGGCCGCCTGCTGATGGATCGTAGGCAGTGCCTGTCTCGCCGTAATCCTGGCTGCCGGGGCCGGGGCCAAGTGTCAGGCTGTGGATGTCTCCGGAAGTGAGGGTGCGGGCGTAGTTGGCGAAGGCGATGAGTTCTTGCTCGCTCAGGTCGGTGTAGACCTGGCCCTGCATGTCTTTGATTAGCTGCGGCAAGTTGTTTATGACGCTGGCTACGTTCAGTTTTTTCTTGAGGGCTTGCAGCACCTGCTGCTGGCGCTGTGTGCGCCCGATGTCGCCCACGAGGTCGGCATGGCGCGAGCGCACGTATTCCAGCGCCTGCTCGCCGTTCAAATGCTGCGGCCCCGGAGCGAGGTCGAGCCGCTTGTAGGCGTAGGGATCGTTGGGATTAGAGCCGCTACCGGTGTCATTGGGATAGCTATCGTCGAGGATGGGATGGATGACATCGATATCGACGCCACCGAGCGTGTTGATGATGTTGGCGAAGCCGCTCAAACCGACCCAGGCGTAACGGTCAATGGTGATACCGTAGTCCTGCTCGATGGTCAGGCGCGCCAGTCGCACCCCGTCGTCAAAGCTGTCTTTCTGCGTTGCGCCGAGGAAAAAGGCCTGGTCAATCTTGTGCATGCCCCCAACCTCCGGCACGTGTACCCAGGAGTCGCGCGGAATGGAGACCATGTAGACCTGGTTGGTGACAGTATCGATGTGAACGACCATCATTACCTGTGTCAGCAGCGCGGGAAAGTTGTATTTGCCATCGTTGTCGCTGCCCAGCAGCAGGATATTCCAGGAGCGGCCTGTAACGCTGCCGTCGCTTACATTTGCCTGCGGCTCGCCCGCGCCACGACTGACGGGGTGGATGAACTGCTGGAGGGGAGTCTGGATATTTGTCTGAAAATAGTAATAGCCATAGGCGAGCGCGCCGCCGCTTAGCACGACCAGCAGCAGGAAGATGACCAACAAGACGCGTGTCCAGCGCCTGCGCGCTCTCTTCTTCGGTCGCGGCAGCACTCGAGGCGTGTCGTTGGAAAACTGAACCGCTGGCATCTGTACCGTTGGTTTATCACTTATCTCTTCTGAACCTGTTTTCTTCTTCATAACTGTATTCCCGAAATGACGCGCATTTGTTTCTGCGAGAGCAACGCTTTGCCCTGTACTAATAAGATCGCATATCTAATATAGTAAGTATACAGAACTGTTTGAAAGATTGCTATGAAAAAGGGACTCAGGTATGAGGACTTGAGGAAAATTTGCGGGAAATTTGATAAGTTGTGGGAATGGTGTGACGTGAGTGGTACAATACTGATAAAAAATCTGGATTGAGGAGGGCTTGATTATGGAACTGAAACGGATTCAGCAGGCGCTGAGAGATGAGGCGTTGGATGGCTGGCTTTTTTATGATTTTCGCCGCTCGAACCCGATAGCGTTTCAGGTTCTGGGGCTGCCCGCTGGTGAGATGTATACGCGGCGCTGGTTCTATTTTGTCCCGGCACAGGGCGAGCCGCACGCGCTAGTCAGTGCCGTGGAGTCGCATGTGTTGCGCTCGCTGCCGGGGGAGCGCCATGTCTACCAGACGTGGCAGCAGATGCAGGAGACGTTGCGCGGCCTGCTGCGGTCGGGCATGCGCGTGGCGATGGAGTATTCGCCCATGAACGCCATTCCCTACATCGCGCGGGTTGACGCGGGAACGGTAGAACTGGTACGCTCTACCGGCGCGGAGGTGGTGAGTTCGGCCAATGTCTCGCAGTATTTTGTGGCGCAACTGAGCGAGAAGCAGGTAGTGAGCCATCGCGAGGCGGGGCGTCGGCTCATTGCTGCCAAAGATAAGCTCTTTGCGCAGCTTGGCGAAGACTTGCGCGCGGACAGGCCGCTTGACGAGTATGGAGTGCAGCAGCGTTTTCGCGCCCTGATCGAGCAGGAGGGGCTTGAAGTGGAGGAAGCGCCGATTGTGGCGGTGAACGAACACAGCGGCAATCCACATTTCGCGCCCTCACGAGAGCATCCCACTCCCATCAGGCGCGGCGATTTCGTGCTCTTCGACTTCTGGGCGCACCTGCCGGGCAGCGACGCGATCTTTGCCGATTATACCTGGGTCGCCTTCGCGGGTACTCATGAGGAGATTCCAGAACGGCAGCGGGAGCTCTTTGCGCTGGTACGGCAGGCGCGCGACGCTGCTATTGCCTTCATACGCGAGCGGCTGGCTGCCGGAGAGCGCGTAGAGGGGCGAGAGGTCGATGATGTGGCACGCGGTGTTATCAGTAAAGCGGGCTATGGCAACTACTTTGTGCATCGTACCGGCCACAGCATCGGCACCGCCGAGCATGGCAACGGCGCGAACCTCGATAACTTCGAGACACAGGATGAGCGCGTCCTGCTTCCCAATACCTGCAATTCCATTGAGCCGGGCATCTACCTGCCAGAGTTTGGTGTGCGCAGCGAAGTTGACATGTTGATCCACGAACGCGACGCCGAGGTTACCGGTACACCTGTGCAGGAAGAGATTGTAGCCTTGCTGTAGGAGCAGATTCACTACAACCCTGACTGTTAACAAGCGTATATAGAGTAACCGAAACCGAAACAATTCATTGATTGGGTGCGATTGCAGGAGGCAGGGAGCACCCCGATCAGGAGGCATTATTATGGCTGATGAATGGGATAATGAGCAGAATGTGTACAAGGGTACGGGCGGTACCGATGGTACCGGGAACAATGGGAGTGACAGCAGCCCTGAAAGCGGCGGCAATTCTGGCCCGGTCAATCAGGATGAAATAGATAAGCGCATTGAGGATATCAAGCGTCTGGTGACGCAGGGGGCAAGTGAGGCACAGCAACGCTTCAAACAGGTGGTGAGCCGGGCCAACGAATACTTGCAGCAGGCGCAGACAGCGCCAACGCCACCACCGACACCGAAAGAGGCTGCCAGTGTGGAAGAGCAGCGCATTCGCCAGCTTGCGAACACGTGGAGCAACGCGAACTGGCGCGTGGCACGCGAACTCGGCAGCTACATGGAGGTTGTCTCCTGGAGTATCGATGAGGTGTGGGAGGTCACGCTGCAAACGCGCTGGGAGACGCGCACGATGGAGACAATGAGCGAACCATATACCGGCAAGCCGTTGGGTAGGCCGCAGCCTCTGCTCCCCGTCTGGGACTTTACTCTCGCGCCGGTGAGCGGTCTGAAAGCGCCGATGAGCCGCACGCGTATCGAGGGACTGGATGAGGTTCTGGCTTGTAGCACCTGCAATGGAACGGGCCGCGCTCTCTGTGCGACCTGCGCCGGTCGCGGCTGGGTCGTCTGCCCGGAGTGCAAGGGTCGCACCAAGAAGCGCTGCGATACCTGTCGCGGGCGCGGCTATGTAGCGGACTGGGCCGAGCGAGAGAAAAAGCCATTCTTCAAGAAGCAGGCTGATAGTGTGGCGCACGCGGTCAACGAGCGCGTGGCTGACATGTTTGAGGGCATTCGTGCGCAAGGAATGCCCATTCCCAATCCCATCGATACCGACCCGGCCACGAAAGGCCCTACTGTTCCCTGCCCGGATTGCGTCAATGGTGAGGTGGAGTGTACCTGTGGCAACGGCAAGCGGGTCTGTGAGACCTGCCAGGGAGCCAGAACCTCTTTGTGCTCCAATTGCGCAGGCACGGGGAAGGTGGTGCGGCACCGCGAGATCGTGCGCCAGTTTGAACTGCGCACACAGACGAGAATCGTGGGCGAGAGCGCCATTCCGGCATCGCGGCTAGAGCGGGCTGTGGGCGAACTGGTCTACAGCGCCGAGGTGACCGAGGACCTCTATCCCGAAGCGGCCCCCAACGGTGTTCCGCTGGATGTCTGGCATGCCGCTGTAGAAATGGCGCAGATCGAGACCTCGCGGCAGTACAAGCCCGGCAATGATAACCCGCAGTCGCAGGCCCGCCCGACTTTGCAGGTGCTGGAACTGGTACGTATCCCCTATACCAGGGTCGACTATCGCTACAATAATCAGGATTATACCTTCTACATCTATGACGGTGAGGGCCAGGAAAAATTCTACGCCGACCGCTATCCCGCGCGCTGGGATCGCATCGAGCGGCTGGTACGCGCCATCAGTCTTGACCTGATGGCCCCACCTGAAAATGAGAAGCAGGCGAACAACAACGCCCCGCCCTACAGCTATCGCGTTCCGGTCGAGAAACCACCCTATAGTATTACCGAAGAGGACGAGGACGACCTCGGCCCGCTCTAAAAATGGTACGGGCAGGAGAAACGACACCACCGACCCAATCGTGCTGATGGTGTCGTTTCTTTCATATGCATTGGAGGAGAGCATGGCCGCGGTCTGGATTGGCACGTCTGGATGGGTCTACCCGCACTGGAATGGGCGTTTCTATCCTCCTGACTTGCCCGCTGGCGAGCAGCTTGAGTACTATGCTCGCTCTTTCCCGACGGTGGAAATTAATCGCAGCTTCTACCGCCTGCCCACGCGCAAGCAGTTCCATGCCTGGGCGGAACAGGTGGCCGCATATCCCGATTTTCTCTTTGCGGTGAAGGCCAGTCGCTATATTACGCACATGAAGAAGCTTTTGCAGCCGGAGGAGGCGATTGGGCGGTTGAAGCAGGCGACCGGGGGACTGGGCAGGCATCTGGGGCCGTTTCTCTACCAGCTTCCTCCCCACTGGCGCGCCGACCCGCAGCGGCTGGAGCAATTCATCTCTCTGCTGCCGTGTGACCAGCTAGCGGCCTTTGAGTTTCGCGACCCATCCTGGTACCAGCCCGCCATATTCGAGGCGCTGGCCCGCATCCTGGACGATGGCGGTTGCGCGCTGGTCATTGCCGTTGGCGGCCCGCTGCCCACGCCACCTGATCTCCCGCCAGTTGGCCCTTTTCGCTACCTTCGTTTCCATAATGGCGCGCGCGGCATAGGCTTCACCGACGAAGAACTGACCCACTGGGCCAACCGGCTCAAAGCAGACGCGCAGGACTATACCGCTTACGCATATTTTAACAACGACCCGGAGGGCTACGCCGTCAAAGATGCTCTGCGCCTGCGTGAGCTGGTTGGTCCGGCTGCTTAAAGACTCTGTATTTCGACAGTCTCGCTATCCTTTGCATGTATCCTGATCCTACAGGGCGAAGATCGCGGTGAGGGCAGCGTCTACCAGCACTTTTATGATAGCGCCGACAATGGCTTTGAGGAGAGAGCGCCACAACATAGCTCAAAATCCTTTCTGAAGAAGAGGTAATAGAATATTGACCCAAAGATATCAATCATATCTGTGAGATGCTCTCGGCTTCTCTCTATGATGGTATCTGGTGGTACTATTATACTCTTCCAATATTAAGCGGATTTTAAGCCAGTGTTATCGTTTGTTGTTCCCGTGAAGATAGGGCGTCTTTTTTAATGGGTCTATCTTCCGGGTCGTTTCCCGCGCCGTGGCTTCTTCGTCGTTCCCGATCCTGGCCGGGGAGGTCGCCCTGGTGCGGGTTTAGCTTCCTCTGCCGATTCAGGTTCCTCTGTCGGCATCTGCTGCGGGGCCTGTTGAGCTGCCTGCGGTGGTACGACCGGCACCGGTCCTTCTGGCGTTGCCAGTGGCGGCGGCATCTGCAGCGGTGGTGGTTCGACCATGGTTGGCCGCGGTATTTCCAATGCGGGAGGTGGCTGTACCGGGGGCGGTGTCTCTAATGGAGGCGGTGTTGCCAGTGGTGGCGGCATTACAGGCGGCTGTTGAACAGGCTGAGTCGGAGCTTGAGCTCGCGCCGGAGCTTGCCAGACCTCTGCAGGTACGCGTTCCGCTATCTGTCGTTCCGGCTGTTGGGTCTGTACATGCGGTGGGGAAAGGTGCCGCTGTGACCTGAGTTGCCCGGTCAGCAAATCGAGCAGCTCCTCCCCTTTCGTTGGGGCAAAGAGCAAGCCAACTCCTACTCCAACTATCACACCTCGTCTAAACCAACCCATAGGTAAACTTCCTTCCTAGAAGGTATCAGCAAATTGAGAACAGATAATAACACGAATGAGGATAACGTAATTTACACGCTTCATAGCGGCAAAAAGAGACAGGTTAAGACAAAAGAAAAGCCCGCACGGTAGCGTGTAATACGCCGGGCGGGCCTTTCTTCTCTTAGCATCGCTTGAAAAGCGAGAGGAAGCAGGCGAACATTAGAAACCGTTCAAGATTCTCTGCTTTTCGGCCTGGAATTCATCATCGCTCAGGACGCCCTGATCATGCAGTTGTCCCAGGAGCTTCAGTTGGGCCAGCCTGTTGTTCTGCGTGCTGCCTGTCGGGGTTGATGCCTGTGCAGGCGGCTGGTACTGTGGCGCAGGCTGCTGATACTGCGGCGGATACTGCGGATATTGCGGTGGATATTGATATTGTGGCGGATACTGCTGGTATTGCTGCTGGTTCTGGGCGCTGTTTTTTCCTATCATGTAACCGACTCCACCTGAGAGCAGATCACCCAGTAATCCGCCGCCGCCGAAGCCGCCCAGACCTCCCAGCCCCCATCCGCCGATCAGCGGAAAGCCAATGCGACGACCGCCCCAGCCACCCCAACCGCCGCCCCAGCCCCAACCGCGATCCCAGTGACCTCCACCCCAGCCTCCGCCGAAGTGTCCAAATCCTCCATGTGGCATTGTGATCCTCCTTTGTTTTTCTCCTGTATCAGTTATCGTATCTTATAGTCAGATTTATGGTTGTGGTTGATTCTGGTCCTGGTTCTGTGCCTGGACTGCCTCTATCTCCTGACGCACCTGCTGAAGTGTGGGGTATGGAATCATTCCGCCGACGTGGATCACGCCGTTGGTCCTTTCCACGGCCTGTTCCAGGTTGTTGAGCCAGAGATGCTCCAGCAGGACGATGGTTGCCGAAGTGTCGGCGGGAAGCGCGCTGCTGAGTGTGACGACATCTTCGGGGGTAATCAGTCCCAGCAGGCTTTGCTGTATGGGACCGAGAACGGCCCGCTCGTGATCGTCGAGGTCGCTGACTTCCAGGGCCGTAATGGTGCCGTCTGCTGCTTTTCTGACGAAGAGCAGATCAACCACCTGTATGAGGCCCTTCTCCTGGATGGCGTTCAATTCCGGCACAATCTCGTTCATGAACTGATTGCCCGGACAGCCAATAACCATATATTCAAGCGGTCCCAATGCTACTGCCATAAGCGTTCTCCTTAACCTGGTGTACGCATTACAATGTTTGTTACAGAGATTGTAACTACCCAGGCGGTAGGTAACTCGTCTCCTGCTTTATATACGAACGGAGCGGTATATCGGGTTACGATTCTTTGCTATCTCTCTGCCTGTGCTTCATTACGCTTTCTGTATGTCTTCATGTCCTTATCATAGGACACGATTCTCAAGAAACGTACATGGAAATGTAAAGAGAGTGTGAAGAGTCGAAGGTCGCTCGCGGGTACTGTAGGCGCAAGAATCAGATAGCTTCCTGCTTCCTGAAAGTGTACTCTATGGAAGAAAGATGAATGTGTTCAGAGAGTATTGAGGAGGGTATGGTATGCGGGAAGATCAGTACTGGCAAGCGGTAATGACGAGGGATGAGGGGCTGGATGGTGTGTTTGTGTACGGAGTGCGTTCAACGGGCGTGTATTGTCGCCCATCGTGCCCGTCACGCAGGCCAAAGCGAGAGCAGGCGGTGTTCTTCACACGGCCAGAGGAGGCGGAGGAGGCTGGATTTCGCGCCTGCAAACGCTGTCGACCGCGCGAGGCTTCGAGCAGGGAAGAGCAGGTGGCGCTGGTGCGGCAGCTTTGCGCCTATATCGACGAGCATCTTGAGCAGCGGTTGACACTGGCCGAACTGGGGGAGCAGGTCCATCTCAGCCCCTATCATTTACAGCACGTGTTCAAGCGCGTGATGGGCATTACGCCGCGCCAGTATGCCGGGGCACGCAGAATGGAGCAGTTCAAGACGCGGCTCAAGGAGGGCGAGACGGTGACGACGGCCCTGTTTGACGCGGGATACAGTTCCAGCAGTCGTCTCTATGAGCGCGTGCCGGGTCAACTTGGTATGACGCCGGTCACATATCGCAAAGGAGGAGCAGGTATGCATATTCGCTATACGATTGTTGATTCGCCGCTGGGCCGTTTACTGGTGGCGGCGAGCGAGAGAGGAATCTGTTCTGTCTGCCTGGGCGATGACGACGCGCCCATAGAGGCAGCGCTCAGGAGAGAATACAATGCGGCTGATATTCAGCGCGACGATGCCGAATTGAGCGAGGAGGTAAATGAACTCTTACGCTACCTGCGCGGGCAGCAGCCGTATCTCGACCTGCCCGTCGAGGTGCAGGCGACGGCCTTCCAGTGGCGTGTCTGGCAGGAACTGCGCGCCATTCCCTATGGCGGCACGCGCTCGTACAGTGAGATCGCGCGGGCTATCGGTCGGCCACAGGCAAGGCGCGCCGTTGCCCGCGCCTGTGCCAGCAATCCGGCGGCCCTTGTCATCCCCTGCCATCGTGTCGTGCGTGAGGACGGTGATCCAGGCGGCTATCGCTGGGGCGTGGAGCGCAAACGCCGCCTGCTGGCACAGGAACAGGAGCGGATAAAGAATGTGCAGGAAGCACAGGAGGCGCTAGAGCACCCAGTGGCCCGTTAAAAACTGTGTCAGCAGGAAAAAGAGGATGGCCCCTGAGACCATGAGATAGCTCATGGAGAAGGTTTTGTTCTTGCCGACCGCTGCCATCACAATGAAGGCCGGGAAGACTTCCAGCATGAAGCGTCCGACCGATTCGAGGGGGAAGAGGCCGGTGCCGCCGTTGGGAAACAACTGGAGGAAGATGTAGAGCACGGCGGCGTAGAGGCTGTAGGCCCATAACCGGCGTGGTAAGCGCCAGGGACCGATAAAGCTGAGCACAATGAACAACAGGATGAACAGGTCTGGCAGCAGGTCGGTCATGTTGCGCAGGGCCTGGAAACTGAGCAGCCCTGTACTTTTCTGGATATCCTGAATGGAGATGATGATGCCGTAGCCGGGGAAGGCCAGGTAGCGATTCCACGCGGCCTGCGCGTGTGAAAATCCCAGCGGGTCGTGGTACTGGATGTAGCACCAGACGGCGAAAAGCGCAAGGCCGCATGGAATCAGCACTCCCGCCAGCACATTCGGGCGCATTGCTTTCAGCTTGAAGTCGTGCTGGTACAGATATTCGTAGTAAAAAGGAACGAGCAGGAGGATGCCCGCCGAACGTGTCAGGGCGGCAAAGAAGCCAAAGAAACCGGCCCACCACCAGTGACCGTGTCGCAACTGATAAAAAGTGAGCACGGCGAGGAAAATGAACAGCGATTCGTTGTAGCCCGAAGCGAAATAGAAGGCAGTGGGAAAGAGAGCGAGGTACAGAACCGTGCGTTCTGCCTGCCAGGCAGTGAAATCCTCGCAGACAAGGCGATACAGGATGATAAAGATGCCCAGTCCGGCCAGGTTAGAGATGAGGAGACCGGCCAGGAAAGCATTATCGTGTATGGGATACATCAAAGCGCGTTCGAGCAGGGGATAGAGCGGGAAAAAGGCCAATCTACTGAAGTTGGTATAGCCGTCGCGTGCAATCGTCGTGAAGATGGTTGTATCAAAGCGATACCATGAATGCCATAGCGTAGAGATGGGGAGAGCCTGCCACGAGAAATCTTTGAGGATGAACAGGGTTGCGAGGCAGGTGGTGACGAAGAATGCCAGGTGGGTCGCGAGATAGACAGGAAAAACCTGTCTCAGCGCGTTATACCATCGCATCCAGAAGTTCCGGACTCTGGACTCTTTCTCATCCGCAGTTCCAGACCGTGGCGTCGTGGGAGCTTCGGCGCTTACCGACCCTTCTACTGGTGATTGTTGGAGCGCCTGTTCACGCTCGTCAATGCGATCTGATTGTATATTGGTATCCATATGTTCTTTCTAAGAAAATCGGCTTTCAAGCCCATAAAGTGAAAATCATGCTAACCCTGTTGTATTAACGAATTTCTATCTATATTAGTATATATCTAAGGCAGCATCAAAAACAGCGGATGGGACTTTCTCCTCATTTCATCCGCTGTTTTTCGTGAAAAGATGGCTATTAGCCGCCGGTCAGGTAGGCGATCAGATTCTCCGGTTTGACCTCGACCTGTTTGTGTTCCTCGTCTATCGTTCCCTGGAGGGTGCGCACGGAGACGAAGCCGTTGGCGAGTTCGTTTGCGCCGACGAGCACAGCGTAGGTGGCGCCGGAGGCGTTAGCCTGCTTCATCTGGGCCTTCGCGCTGCGGTCACCATAGCTCATTTCGGTTTTGATGCCAGCGTGGCGCAGTTGCGCCACCAGCTTCACCACCTCGTCCTTGAGTTCGGGAGTGCGGGCGAGGTAAACGACGAAGGCGCATGGCTTCTCCGGCGGTGGTGGCGTGATGCCCTGCCGTTTCATCGCGCGAATAATGCGCTCCACACCCGCGCCAAAGCCGATGCCGGGAGTGGGATTGCCACCCAGAATTTCGGCAAGGCCATCATAACGTCCACCACCGCCGAGCGCCAGCTTATCTTCGCCAGCAGCAAACTCGAAGACGGTGCGGGTGTAGTAGTCCAGGCCGCGCACGAGCAGCGGGTTGAGCGTGCAGGGGACCTCGTAGAGCGTCAGGTAGTGCTGCAAGGCGTCGAAGTGCTCGCGGCATGGTCCGCACAGGAAATCGACGATCTTGGGTGCGGCGGCGATCTTCGCCTGATCCTGCGGCTCTTTGCAGTCGAGCAGGCGCAAGGGATTCTTCTCGAAACGCATCTGGCAGTCATCGCAGCATTCGTTCAGCAGCGGGCGATAATACTCCCGCAGCCGCTCGATATATTGCGGGCGGCAGTTTTGGTCGCCGATGCTATTGATCTGAAGATGAATGTCTCTCAAGCCAAGCTCAGTATAGACCTGGTAGAGCAGGCTGATCATCTCTGCATCGACGGCAGGGTCGCTGTCGCCCAGCGCCTCGCAGCCGAACTGGTGGTGCTCGCGATAGCGGCCCGCCTGCGGCTTATCGTGACGGAAGATGGGCGTGCTCATGTAATAGAGCTTGACGGGTTGCGGCAGTTTGAACAGGCCGTGCTCCAGGTAGGCGCGCACGACGCCAGCCGTGCCCTCTGGCCGCAGCGTCAGGCTGGTGCGGTTGCCCTCTTTATCGGCGCGATCCTCGAAGGTATACATCTCTTTCTCAACGATGTCGGTGCCTGCGCCAGCCGTGCGCAGATAGACGGCGGTTTCTTCCAGCGTTGGCGTCTCGATGCGTTGGTACCCGTAGAGTTCGGCCACGTGCGAGGCCACATTTTCAAAAAAGCGCCAGTAAGGTTGTTCTTCTGGCAGAATATCGCTGAAGCCCTGTAAGGCTCGGTAAAGTACGGGCATATATTTCCTCTCTTTCACAATTGGGTGCCATGCTATTATAACAAATTTGGTGTCCTTGCACTATCCCCCGGCGCATGAGCTCGTTGCCACGCTGCCGGTTTACGGGTATACTCTAGATGAGGTTCTGAGGTCGGAATACGGGAAGCGAGAGAGGTTTTTGTCCTACTCTCGTTACAAGGATGGCTGGAAGGTCGTTTTCTTTGTCGATAGCAACTGATCCTTCGTAAAAGCCGTTTTTGTCGGTGCTTCCCAGTATGATGCGTTAGGAATAAGCAAGGGCTATCAAGATAGGCTATGATGCGGTATACTGTATCAAACTGTAGCACTCTCGGTCTGCAAGTGTTGAAATAACAAAGGCGTTGCTATCATGAACAATGTTGGTGTATTTTTCAATGGAGTATCACAAGGTAGGAGGGACAGGAAGGGGAGAAAACTGCCCGTAGCTGCGGCGGAGCGTCCAGAGGCAGAGAGAGACGAAGGGAAGGTCACTATCTCACATCGGCTGTCAGTCATTCTACCCGCCCATAACGAGGAGGCAGCGATTGCCGGAACAATCCAGACAGTAGTCGGTGTCCTTGATGAGTGGGGGCTGGATTTTGAGGTAATTGTGGTGAATGATGGGAGCAGGGACAGCACAAGGACCATTGTGGAAGAGATCGCGCTGGAAGATAAGCGCGTGCGCCTGATGAATCATTCTGTCAATCAAGGATATGGAGCGGCGCTGGTAAGCGGTTTCGAGGCGATTGCCGATGATAGAGATCTGGCTTTCTTCATGGATTCGGATGGGCAATTTGATATTCGCGACCTGGAACGCTTCTTTGACCTCATTGGAGAATATGACGCCGTGTTGGGATACCGTATACACCGTCAGGATACATGGGTACGCAAGCTGAACGCCTGGGGCTGGAAGATGTTAGTGCGCATGGTCTTCGGGCTGCGCGTGCGCGATGTAGACTGCGCCTTCAAGCTCTATCCGGCGCGGTTTTTCCGCGAGCACCGGCTGGAGACGCGAGGAGCGATGATCAATACGGAGATTCTCTATAAGTTTACTCGTGCAGGCTACAGCTATACCGAGCGAGGCGTGCATCATCTGCCGCGCAAGGGTGGCCGCGCGACGGGAGCGAAGCCCACAGTGATTGCGCGGGCGTTCCGCGAGATGCTCACCTTTGCCTGGAAATGGCGACGCGAAGAGCGAGCTGCTACGAGAAAGAAAGATCGGAGGAGTTGAAAGGGCGATGGCGAAAAGTGGTACAGGGGTGGTTGAACGGGTGGTGGTCGCCCAAAAAACGAAAACGAGACAGATATGCTGGCAACGGCTGGTTTCTGCATGGAGAGACGTTCCATTGTGGGGATGGTGTCTCGTCTTTTTTGTCGTCGCGCTGGGCTTCGATCTCTACCGGCTGAGCGGTCCCAGCATCTGGTATGACGAAGCCTTTTCTGTCGAACTGGCTCGCCAGCCCTTGCCGCTGCTGTGGCATATTATCTGGGGACCTGAGCCAAACATGGAACTCTACTACCTGTTCCTGCACTTCTGGCTCGGCTTCACCGCCTTACTGGGGCTGCATCCTGTTGAGTGGGTTGTGCGTCTCCCCTCGGCTATTTTCGCGGCCCTCAGCACAGTGATGGTCTTTTTGCTTGGCAGGCGTTTCCTGGGCCTGGTAAGCGGCATGCTTGCGGCCAGCCTCTACCTGCTCAATGACCTGCAACTGGTGTACGCGCAGCAGGCGCGCTCCTATAGTATGCAACTGTTTCTGCTCTGCCTGACCTGCTACGCCCTCTTCTCCGCTCTTACCGTTGTCACCCCAGTTGCTCAGAAACGCTGGTGGGCCTGTTTCGTTGCTGTCGTTGCCCTGGCGGTATACGCGCATCTTTTCAGCCTGCTTGTTCTGTGCGCGCTGCTCTGCGCCCTGGCAGTCCTGCTGCTCCTGCCCAATGCCTGGCGTGCTTCTTTACGCCAACGATTGCCCGCGCTGCTGGTCAGCCTGGCCTGTACCTTCGTGCTGATCATTCCCATGCTCCTGATGATTCGGCATGGCGCAAAGACAGGCTGGCTGCCCGTGCCACAACTGATCGATATCTACCACCTCTTCGTGACGATGAGCGGCAACAGCAAACGCTCCTTTTTGCTCAATGCCGCGTGCTGTTCAGTGGCTCTCGGCCTGCTGCTGTGGGCGTATATGCGACCGGAATCCAGATGGCTCAAGTTTGTAACTGGTGACGAAAAAGCTGTTGTGGATGCGCATAAAGTAAACGAAACCGGGATGCGGTCGAGCACGGGCAAATCCTCGTTGCGTCATGCTATTCCTTTCGCCTTTGTGCTGCTCTGCTGGTTGATGGTGCCGGTAGTGCTGAGCTTTATCATCTCGCATGGCCCGACGCACCTTTTCTCTTCCCGCTATCTGGTTGTAGTCGTCCCGCCGCTTTGCCTGCTGGTCGCGTGTGGCGTTGCGCTCCTGCGCTGGCGTGTAGGAAAGGCGGTGCTGATCGCTGTTTTACTGCTCGTTGCCATCTCACTTGTGCCGCAGTATTATGCGAGCGCGCAGGTGGAGGATTGGCATGAGACGACATTCTGGCTGGAGCAGCACTACCGACCGGATGATGGGTTGGTCTGCTACGATAATTCGCTGGGAGGCTGTCAGATTCCTGTTCAGTATTACCTGGATGCTTATCCTGACGCCGCGCACTTCACCGCCAACTGGCCCGGCGCGTTCTCCTGGCAACGATATGGTTCGGCCAACCCCGCTTCTGGCCCCGAAGCCGCCGTCAACCCTGCGGATCTGGTCGCTTTCGCTGCACAGCACCCACGTATCTTCTTCATTGTCGGGCGCGTACCGGACGCTGCCGCTGCCGCCAGGGCAAAAGCCGCTCAGCACTGGCTCGACAGTCACTATCACCTCATCGCCCAGATTGTTACGCGCACCGTGACGATTCGCCTTTATGCGACGCGGTAGGTATGTGGTGGGATAAGCATGCGCGAAGCTGTTGCTGTGGCGCGCATGCTTATCCCACCATTACGAACGGCCAGGTGCGAGCAGTGCAATAAAACGTCGATTTGTTGTATGATAATCCTGAAGAGAGCATTCTATGGTAAAAAAGGAGAGAAGACAAGAGGGAAGAACTCTATGTCAACATTTGCTGAATTGTATACCCCTTTGTTGAAAGATGTGATAGCGCAGAAGACGCGGGAGCAGTTGGAACAGGGAGCCGACGCGCTGGCATACGCCCGTGAATACGCGGAAAAGGGCAAGCCCGAATTTGTGCTCGCCTACCTGTTACAGGTCGAGGCGACCGATGAGGTGAAGCGGAGTATTTATGCCTATGCCTACGAGCGGCGCGCAATACTCTCCGAAGAGAAAGCCCAGGCTTTCAGCCGCCAGTTCCACCGTTCCTTCCCCCTTATCAAAACGGGAGCGCAGAAAGACCGTCTGGCCGCCAATCGGGTGCGGCAGGGGCAGGAAATCGGAGTATAAAACGCATAGTCCTCTACAGCATTTGAACGAGATGTTTCCGCCTCGCCGGTGAAGCGGAAACATCTCGTTCAAATGCTGTAGAGTGCTATACTTCGTCGTTCTCTTCGATTTCTCCCTCACCATTCTCCTCGTTCATTTCCCCATTCTCGCCATTTTCACCGTTTTCTTCGTCGGAGACTTCGGCTTCGCTTTCGGGGGCGAGCTTTTTGCCGTTGGTAGTGGAGACGGCTACCACGGTGTCGCTTTCAGCGAGGCGCATCTGGATGTTGCCCTGAGTGCCACGGCTCATGATGTTGATATCATTCACATTGGTGCGAATGACGACGCCGCTGGCTGAAATGATCATCAGGTCGTTATCGTTGTCTGTGATGATACGCGCTGCTGCGATCTTGCCAGTCTTACCGTTGATGTGGGCCGTGATGACGCCACTGCCGCCGCGCCCGTGAGTCGGGTACTCCTCGATGGGGGTGCGTTTGCCGTAGCCATGTTCGGTGACGACGAGCAACTGGCTATCGGGCAGGGCGAGATTGAGGGAGACAACCGTGTCGCCCTCTTCCAGGCGCATGCCGCGCACGCCGCCGCTCGTACGGGAAGCGGAGCGCAAGTCGGAGACGGGGAAGCGAATCGCTTTGCCGTAGGCGCTAACGAGGAGAACATCATCCCCGGCACGGGCCAGTTTCGCGCCGATCAGTTCATCATCCTCTTCCAGGTTCATGGCGATCAGGCCCTGGCGGCGCACGACCTCAAATTCGTCCATCGGCGTCTTCTTGACCTCGCCTTTGCGTGTGGCAACGACCATAAAGTCGCGGCTGATGTCCTTTGGTACGGCCACCAGCGCGGTAATACGCTCGCGCTGCTCGACAGAGATGAGATTGATGATGTGCTCGCCACGAGCTGTGCGGCCCACTTCGGGCAGTTCGTAGACCTTGAGCTGGAAGACGCGGCCCCGGTCGGTGAAGAAGAGCAGGCTATCGTGCGTATGCGTGACGAGCAGGTGGCGCACGGTATCATCTTCGCGGGTGGTCATGCCGGTGATGCCTTTGCCTCCGCGCCGCTGCGCCCGGTAGGTGCTGGACGGGAGCCGCTTAATATAGCCTTTCTCTGTCAGAGTGACCACGACTTCCTCGTTGGGAATGAGGTCCTCGTCCTTAAATTCGCTGGCTTCGGCCTCGCGGATATCGCTGCGGCGCGCATCGCCATATTTTTCCTTCAATTCTGTGAGGTCGGCCTTGATGATCTTGCGAATCTCGTTGATGTCGGAGAGCAGCAGGCGATAGTAGTCGATATTCTTGAGGACTTCCTTCAACTCGTCTTCGATCTTCTGGCGTTCCAGAGCGGCCAGGCGGGCCAGGCGCATATCGAGGATGGCCTTGCTCTGCTCCTCGGAGAAGCCGAATTGCTGTTGCAGGTTGGTCTGCGCGATCTCGGAAGACTGCGAGGCGCGGATGGCGCTGATGACGGCATCGAGCTGGTCGAGGGCTTTCTTCAAGCCTTCGAGAATGTGCTTGCGGGCCTCTGCTCTGGCGAGTTCGTAGCGCGTGCGGCGCGTGATGACGACTTCGCGGTGGTTGATGTAGTGCTGCAAAAAGGCTTTGAGCGTGAGCGTGCGCGGCTGCTGGTCGACGAGGGCCAGCATGTTGGCGTTGAAGGCGCTTTGCATGGCCGTGTACTTGTAGAGCAAGTTGAGAATGCGTTCCGGGTTGGCGTCGCGTTTCAGTTCGATCAGGATGCGCATGCCCTGGCGGTCGGACTCGTCGCGCACCTCGGAGACGCCATCGATCTTCTTGTCGCGCACGAGTTCGGCGATCTTGCGCACGAGGTCGGCCTTGTTGACCTGGTAGGGTAGTTCGGTGACGATGATGCTCACGCGCCCGCGCTCGGCCTCTTCCAGCCGCGTACGCGCCCGCACGACGATGCGCCCCCGCCCGTTGGCGTACATATTGCGAATGCCCTCGCGCCCCTGGATGATGCCGCCAGTAGGGAAGTCAGGGCCGCGAATAATGCGCGAGAGTTCTTCGGTGGTGGCTTCCGGGTTATCGATCAGGTACTGGATGCCGTTGCAGACTTCGACGAGGTTGTGTGGTGGAATATTCGTTGCCATGCCAACGGCGATGCCGGTTGAGCCATTGAGCAGCAGGTTGGGCAGGCGAGCGGGCATGACTGTCGGCTCTTCGGTCTGGTTATCGTAATTGGGGACAAAATCTACAGTATTTTTGTCGATATCGCGTAAAAGTTCATCTGCGATGGCCGCCATTTTAGCTTCCGTGTATCTCATGGCGGCTGCCGGGTCGTCGTCCTGCGAGCCGAAATTGCCCTGACCGAGGACGAGGGGATAGCGCATCGACCAGGGCTGCGCCATACGCACAAGTGTATCGTAAACGGCGGCGTCACCGTGGGGATGAAAACTTTTCAGCACTTCGCCAACAATACCGGCGCTTTTACGAAATGATTTTGTTGATTGCAGGCCCATCTGGTCCATAGCGTAGAGGACGCGGCGATGGACGGGCTTGAGGCCGTCGCGCACGTCGGGAAGCGCGCGAGAGACGATGACGCTCATCGAGTAGTCGAGATATGCAGTCGACATTTGTTCAACAATACTGACCTGCCGAATATTTCCAAGTTCCATTCGTATGAATCCTTATTATTGCAAACAGTTACGTCAGACATGGCCGGAAGGCGATATCGGATCGATCGGAGTAAGAAAGAGTATGAGATGGAGGGCCTGAGCACAGAGCGAACCTACCGACATATAGTATACCATAAATCGGGGAAAAATGCGAACATTTTTCCTTTTGGGGGGATAGTCAGGTTAATGGACAGCACAATAGAAGATATCAAGGCTTTTCGAGGTGAGGGGTGAGACGGTGCGGTTCAATGGCGTCACCACCATCACATCGACGCCAGGCTGTGAAGGGAAGAATGCGACCCTGTAGGTGACATGCGCGGCGTCCAGCGCCTGGAGCAGGTACGGGTGCTGGTCGCCGTGTTTGACAAAGACCAGCAGCGTCGGGCGATCAGCGTTTTTCACCGCGCTGGTATATGCCGGAATGCGATTGATGGCAATAGAGGGATGGATCAATGGCAAGGGATCGGCTAGAATGATCCTGTTGTCGGTTTCAAATGAGATCTGATAGCCTAACAGATTGGTGGCCCAGGCGTAGTGGATATGCTCCTGCTCCATGTAGGTGATGATCGGCCCGTAATTTGCCGGAGCGATGGTGCAGTAGGCGGATTGAAAGGCTTCGTCCGCGTTCGTTAATCCATACGTTACAGCCTGGCCGCCGAGGTAGGCAAGCAGGAGCGCGCCCAGTGCGATGAGCGCCGCCAGTGAGAGACGGCGGGCGGGTGCCGCTACCGCCGGTACGAACGGAAGAGAGCGCAAGTGTGACTGGTCCACGCGGCCTGGGATGGGTGCGTCTGTTAGCGGTTTTCTGCTTTTTTCATACAGGAACATGCTGGCAAGTGTGAAGGCAGTGGCAAAAAAGAACGGCAGCGCCAGCGCCAGCGTCGAAGCATAGTGGCCGCCAAAGTCGGCGGTACAGGAGATAAGGATGGAGGCGGAAGCCGAACTCGTGCAATAAAGCACGGCTGTGCAGACTCCAAAGATCACGGGCAGGGCTGTGAGGCGGCGTACCTGTACGAAGGTCGGGTGAGGCCAGAGGAGGGAGACGATGAAAAGGGCGGCGGTGGCGAAGATGCAGAAAGTTCCCACGAGCAGCAGCGGTGAGTGGATCGCCTGGAGCAGCGGGCTTTCCACCGGCGTTGCGCCGCTGATAATGCGAGGCGCGACGCATGTCCTGTACATGCTGGCCACTTTTTCGACGGTATGCAGCCGTTGTATGGACCAGCCACCTCCAAGCGAACGAATAAAGGTGATATTCGCCCAGTTGTTCTCTGCTCCCCAGATGATGCCGGGCGTAAAGCCGATGGCACACGCCGGAATGGCGACGACGGCCAGCAGGAGGCCCTGGAGAGAGCGCCACATGGCAGTGAGGAGAGGTTCGGCAGTTCGAATGCGTTGAGAAAGGTCGACGATGCGATCAATAAGAATCCAGAGTCCCGCTGCCAGGATAGCTTCTGAAATCAGGGGATAGATCCACATGCCGAAGCCGACGAGGAAGCCGATGACCGCCCAGCGCGCCGCCAGTTCGCGGTTGGAAGCTCCTTCGTGCCAGCGCGTCGTGAGGCGGAAGGCAGCGACGAGCAGCAGCAGCATCAGGATAAAGGTCTCGATCCAGCCGCCGCCGGTACGCATTTCCACAATGCCATCATACAGGGGTGGAATGGCAGCGATCAGGGCGGCGACGGTGGCGAAGATTCTGCGGGCATAACGCGGAAGGTGGGCAGCCCGTGCCAGCAGTGAGGCCAGCCAGTAGGTCACGGCGACGAGCAGCAGTGAAAAAGCGGTGGTTTCGCCGCGCAGCGCCGCGACGGAAGGACCAAAGAAAGCAAAGATCAGGGCGGCAACGTAGGCTTCCAGACTGCCAAAGTATGGGATGCCATAAAAATAGATGGGGCGCTCGCCCCGCAAGATGTGCTCTGCCTGAATACCGAGCAAAGCTTCGTCGCCATCCAGCGTACCATGCGTGCGCACTGTCAGCCAGACGCGGATGATGAGCGCCGCCAGCAGGCACAGCCAGAGAGGTGAGATTGGCGAGAGCAGCACGCTGCGTATGCTATGCCCACTACGCGGGCGCTGCTCTTCTGACCGCCCCGTAGAGGAAGCAGGACCCGTCGCGGCTATTGCGCGCACGTTGCTGTGTGCCGGTGCCGATGTGGCTCTATAGTGTTTGTCGATACTCATAAGTGCCTGCCTGCTTCCCTCAGGAAGTCTTTTTCTTCGTCTAAATACGCCAGTGGATGGCAAAGCTGATGCTACCATAATTGATCAAACGTGGCAAGAGGCATCTCTAAGGGATGGGACGATTACGCAAGGGGGGGAAGATGGAGGATAGGAAAAAAGGATAATACACGGGCATTTTCCATGAAAAACCCTGATACGTCCTCATTGCGGCGACTGGTTTTTCAGTGAGAGAGCAGTGTTGTGGAGCAAATAATCGCAATGTGATACATTTTGATGCAAAGACGATGAGTTTTCGGCTAGATTACCTCTAGGTTTTCTCTCTAAGCTGTGGTATTATTGTATTTAGAACAAAAGAGGGATTTCGGGGAGATTTGTTCGTTGCCCTGGACATCAGGTGTGGTACTATGTCTGTCATCGCGTCTGAAGCGGAGGGAGAGATTATGCAGCTAACAGCGCAAGAGTACTTCTTTTTTATCATTTTTATTACTGGCTTACTGGGATTTTTGCGCGGGTGGAGGCGTGAGATCGTCTCGCTGGCCTTCCTGCTCGCGGCTATTCTTTTCCTGGCTGTGGGGGGTGGTACCTGGGTCGCTGACCTGGTTTTTGTGCGTATTCCTTTTGCGTTTGGGAACAGCACACAAGTTCCTCCGGCCCCTTCGGCGAGTACGATCACCTTAACGAGTATCGTTACCTTCCTCATAATTGTTGCTCTGGGATATTTGATCGGCAACCGGGCGTTTCCGAAACCGTCTTTGCCTTTTGATCGTATCATGGGTATTATTCCAGGTATTATTGCCGGTGTTGCCATTTATACGCTCATTGCCAACACACCGATAGCTGCCGTGTTGAGCAGTATCGATATCAGGGCTTCTTCGCCGGACCAGGGTGTTGTTGGCAGTTCTCTGTTACTACTCTTTCTCATTGTCATAGCTGTAGTGATTATCGGGTTGATTTCCGCGAGCGCGAAGAAGAGCGCGCCAAAGAAGTAGAGGTTCTCGTCAATTGCTCCCCTCGCGGCCCGCAGCCCGCGAGGGTACATTTGCAGGAAGGTGGGATCATGGGCAGCAATATCCCTAATCGGCGACAGAGACTGCAAAGACAACAGCAACAGCAACAGCAACCTCAAACAAGAGAGGATATCTGGCGTTCGGGGCGACGGCGCTTTGGTTTTCGACAGCTCCTGGCGCAGCGTGGCCCTGACAGGCAGTGGCATTTTTCGGGACAGGAGCCAGGCGAGAATGTCAAGCTGGTGGTACGCAAACACATGGTGTTTCTGCTTCCGGCGGCTCTGCCGCTGATTGGCTCATTCGCTTTGCTGATTGTTCTGCTCTGGTTTTCGACTTCCAGACCGGCTTTATCTTCTCTCTGGAGAGTGCTCTTCATCGTAGATGGGCTGCTGATTGTTGGCACGGCCTTCTATTTTATCTGGAGCGACCTGCTGAAGTGGTGGTTTGATAGCACGATTATCACCAATAAGCGCATTATTCGATCGTATGGCGTTTTGCAGCCGGTACGGGAAGAGACAACGCTCGACAAGGTTGTGCAGGTTGGTATCGATCTGGACTCACCGCTGGCTCTCCTGCTGAATTTTGGCAATTTGCACCTCTACCTGACCGGCGGCCAGCTTGTCATCAAGGGTATTCCCAAGCCGCGTTTTGTGAAGGATGTGCTTCAGGGCGTTGCTGGCGCTGTTAAGGCGGGGAAGCCACCGAAGGAGGAAACTCCGCTGCCGCGAGACGAGGAGATGGCGAATCTGCTCAAAGACTTGAAAAAGGGGAAGCCTGTTCCTACGCTACCCAATGCCGATGAGAAGTATCCGCCTTTCCGCGACCCTGACCGGTACAATGGGCCGCGCCGCAAATTTGGCTGGCCGATCGGCGTGTACGCGAATGTGCATTACCTGTCGGGCGAATTCACCGTCATGTACATTCAGCGTTCGCTCTACGTGCTCTATAACCGGCTCACTCTCCCCGTGCTGGGCACCTTTCTTGCTCTGTCTGCCGCCGCCATTTTTCCCGCCTTTAACGTAGGAGGCCGATCCTTTGCCTCTTACTGGTGGTTTATCATGGGCATTGTTGTCTTTATCATGCTGATCTGGGGTGTTATTGCCTGGATCTCCTACATTGAAGATGTCTACATCCTGACGAATAAACGTATCATCGACATTGAGCGCCATCTGTTGTTTTTCTTTGAGTCACGCGCAGAAACCGAGTACAAGAATATTCGCGATATCCGCGTCAAGGTGCGAAATGTGACTGAGCGAGCGCTTGATATCGGCGATGTGTATGTTGAGACGCCGGGCAGCAACCCTGATATTATCCTCAGGAGCGTAGATCATCCCTTCGTCATTCAGGATACCATCTATGGTATCAAAGGCCATAAGGAGAAGGTTGATAAGGCCGAGGCAGAGAATAAAGAGAAAGAGATGCTCTATGATTGGTTTGGCAGGGTTGTGACGAGCTTAGAGAAGAAGATACAAAATCAAGGGGTGCCCAATCTGGAGGGAAGAGAACTGGGAGAGGCGATGGCGCTGGCAAGTGAAATCAATTTGAATGTCGTGGTGAAGAGCGAAGTGCCGAAGAGTATCACACCAGGAGTGGTGATTCAACAAAGCCCCCCTCCCGGCACGATTATGGCTCCGGGTGGAGACATTCAGGTGATGATCAGCCGCCGACCTACGCCACTGGATATGATCTAACCGACCCGGGCGCTGCCGGCAGAAATGCTCTCGGATATGTCATTTTGTCGTAGGCTGTGTTGACGGTGACCGGCTGCGTATAGAGGACAGAGTTGGGAATAACGACGCGGCGGTCATCGTGGGTCGTGATGGTGGTAGCGCGCACCTCGATATTTGCAACCGTTTCCTCATAATTATTCATGACAGGCAGCAGTATTTCACCGTCACTTTGTTGCTGCGCATTGCTATAATTAAAACACGTTACTACTAAGCGCGAGGGATATGAGAAGATAGTAACTGTTGAAGGTCCTTCTTCGTCTTTTCATCGTGAAGTGCGTAACCGGGTAATACCAGAAAGTACTATATCTGCCTGAACACAAAAGAGATGATCAGAGCTATTGAGTCTCTTACTGTGCGGCTTCAAGCGTTTAGAAAAAGAGTGTTGCAGACGTTCGAGTATGCTGTAATAGACATTGCCTGAAAAGTTCTGGATATTTCAGGCATGCTGGTAGATGAAGACAGGGGAGCGTCTGGCGCTCCACAGAATAGAAAGTGTGTGCTTAAAGGTTGATTTACGAGGTAAACGAGGCAAAGGTTTCACGACTCTCGAAGGGCGAACAGGTGGTAATGAATGTCCTCTGGTTTGCCCTCAACGCGCAGACGGCGGCTTTGCTGCCGATTGTCATTCCGGCACAGATTGTGCTGTTTATCTCCTCCAGTCAGGTGGGGAGTGTTCAGCAGGTGGCATTTTTGAGCTGGCTCATGATGGGGGCGGCGGGCATTTCGCTGGTTATGCCTCCAATCGTAGGGATGCTCTCTGATAGGACGGGTGGCAGTTTTGGGCGGCGGCGGCCCTATATCGCCGTTGGTGGCTTGCTGCTGCTGCTCAGTACGCCGCTGCTGGTCAATGCCGGTAATATGGTGATCTTTCTGGCCGGACTTCTGCTGCTGCTGGTGGGAAAAAATATCGTTTCGCCCGCCTACCAGAGTCTTGTGCCGGATCGCGTGCCGGATGAGCAGCGTGGGGAGACTGCCGGATACGTTGGCGGCATGACGATTCTGGGAAATGTGGTAGGGCTTGGTCTGGCGGCAGTGCTGCTCGGCAATGTGAATCAGCAAGCCTTTAACCGGGGTCTTGTCCAGGTCAACGCGGGCATCTACTATGTGGTGACGGCCTTCCTGGTGCTGGTGGGACTGCTGGTGACGGTCTTCGGGGTGCGCGAAGTTCCCCTGCTGGTACACAGGCACGAACGAGCGGGACAGGCGAAGCAGGTTGAGCGGACACTCGCCAGCTTTGCACGGCGATTTCTGACCGATTGGATATCACCCTGGCGCAGCGTCAATTTTACGCTCGTGTTTGTGACACGAGCCGCTTTGATGCTGGGCATCGCGCTCTTCATGACGTATATCGAGTACTACTTTGCCCGCGTGCAGCATGTGGCAAATTTTGTGCAGGTCACGGGCATTGTGGCGATGCTGGCGCTGGGTGGCGCGGTGGCGAGTGGCGTCGCCTTCGGTATCCTCTCAGACCGCTTCAAGCGCCGCGCGCCGGTGGTATGCGCGGCGACAGTGTGCATGAGCGCGGCCTCGCTGGCCTTTGTGCTCTTCCCTGATCATCTCATGTCCTGGCTCTGGCCGCTGGGTGTGCTCTTTGGTCTGGGCTACGGGGCATATACGAGCGTGGACTGGGCGCTATCCATCGACGTGCTGCCTTGTATGGAAGCGGCGGGCAAAGACCTGGGCGTATGGAATGCATCCTCGACCCTACCCGCGATCATAGCCCCGGTGCTGGGCAGCGCGGTCATCAACCTCGCTGCCGGGGCCGGTCAGACTGTGCTGGGCTACCAGTCCGTTTTCGGCATGGCGGCTGTCTTCTTCCTGCTCGCGGCAGCCGGTATCCTCTTCGTGAGGAAATAGCGTACGGGTTAGTGCAGGCAAAGTGAAAGCGGCGCCGCATCTGGTTGTCCAGACGCGGCGCCGCTTTCACTTTGAGGTAGCCTTTATCTCATGCCAGTACGGGCCAGCAGGGTGACGGTTTCGATGTGGTAGGTTTGTGGGAACATGTCGACGGGCTGCGCGGCGACAAGGCGGTAGCGGCCAGAGCCACAGAGCGTGGCGATGTCGCGAGCGAGCGTGCTAGGATCGCACGAGACGTAGCAGATGGCGCGGGGCGCGAGGATTTGTAGCGCCTGCAGCGCTTTAGGATGGCAGCCAGCGCGGGGCGGGTCTACCAGCGCCAGGTCGATGCGCTCGTGCCGATAGTGCATTTGTCCGAGCAAGCGCTCTAACGTTCCTTCCAGTGCCGTAATGTTGTTCTGATTGTTGAGTGTCGTGTTAGCGCGTGCATCCATGACAGCACTGGGCTGCGATTCTATGGCGATCACGCGAGATGAGCGCGGCGACAGAAAGGTGGAGAAAAGGCCGACGCCGCTGTAGCCGTCGAGCACGATATCGGTGCGCTGAGGTTCCAGCATCGACAGCGCCTGCTCCACCAGCACAATCGTCTGAGCGTGGTTGACCTGGAAGAACGAATCCGCTGAGACGCGGAAGCGATGACCCAGAATCATATCGGTCAGGTACTCCTGTCCCGCCACCACACGGCCATAGCGCCCGCCTACACGCTCAACGATAACACCGACGATGCCGGGTGCGACGGTCAGGAGTTCGTGCGCGAGCTGCTGTGGCGCTTCCATGAACGAGCCGGGGCGGCTGTGCAGGCTGATCAGAGTAGGAACTGCCTTCACCGCCGCGTTCACCGCATTCCCGTTGTTCACCGCGCCGATAGCTCCGCGAATGGTGAAACCCTGCAACATTTCGCACAGGGAGTCTCCGAAGTAGTTGTGAAGCTTACCGCGTACACGCTGGTAGACCATATCGAGCGCGGGGTGAAGCAGGGCGCATGTTTCCAGGTCCTGTACCTCATGGCTCTCCGTCAGTTTGAAGCCTACCTCGTTGTCTGGTCCAATGGAGAAGAGGGCAATATTGCGATAATGCCAGGGTGAAATACCATCGGGCATGCCGATCGTCGGATGGACGACCGCATCGGGTTGTTTACCAATACGTACCAGGAGCTGGCGCACGATGTGGGCCTTCCAGGCGAGTTGAGCCGGATAGGCGATGTGCTGCCACTGGCAACCACTATCTATCAATTCCGGGTAGGGCGGTTCGATCCGTTCCGGTGCGGGACGCAGAATTTCCAGCAGATTGGCGCGTGCATGTCCCCGGCGCTCCTCGACGATATCCACCCGCACTCGCTCGCCCGGGATACCTCCGGGAACGAAGAGTACCCGTCCCTCGTAGCGGCCTACAGCGTCGCCACCGTAGGCTAGATCGGTTAATTCGACGTCAATGCTCATATTCACCTCGGAGACCACTTTGCGGTAGGGTTCGTTCCCCCTGATCTGTTCTGTTACAGATTGCAATGGATGTGGTCGCCCCATCTTTCCAACTTCTTTGTACATGTTCTCATATGAATAAGCAGAAGGGCAGAAGGTAGTACCTTTTGCCCATGTGTGCCTGCCTCTGCCGGAAGCTTTTTTATCTATATAAAGGGTACAAGTGCAGCGCCGCTCGCTTCTGCTCTCTTCATTATACCTTATATGTCGAGCGGCTTCCTGGGCTGTCCATAGAGCCGTGTCCCAAAGCGGCTCAAGAAAACTGCACCCAGCCCGATCAATCCCACTATCAGGTTGATGAACCAGCCGATAAAGGGGATGGACCCAACCAGCGCCAGCGTGGCTAATCCTACCACTACCTGTACAGGTCGTGTACTGTACCGTGGGGCGGCGGCGCGTACAATGTGCTCGCCGATCATCCAGCCGACGGCTACCGTCCCGAACGCCCATGCTGCTATCAGCGCCAGTGCGATGATAACTACCAGCGGTATGGGAAGGATGAGCGCTGTCAGTACTATCAAAACAGGAGGGGTCAGCAGGATGCTCAATAGCCCGATGAGGAAACTTCGCCTCGTATTCTGGGTAGCTGTCGCGCGCACCAGGAGCACGTTTTCTGGCAGCAGCCAGATCAGTACCAGACCCAGCGCGCCCCAGACCAGCATGGACCAGAGCGGGAAGCTGAAGTTACTCATGTCGGCGACGAGCCAGGAGACAGTATCCGGGTGCGTGATGACCGCTCCATCAACCTGATACCCTTCTCCGGGAAACCAACGGCTTCCATAAAGCTGAATTTTTCCATGTACGACGGAACCGTTTTGCATGGTAAGTGTGCCGCCATACACGTCAATATTACCGTCCACCGTTCCCGCGACTACCACCGTTCCACCGAACGCATCGACGTTCCCCTGCACCTTGCCATTGATCGCCACTGTACTCCCGAAGGTCAGCAGCGAATCACAAACAACTTCATTCGTATCAATGATTACTGTCCCACCAAAATCGGGCCTGCTGCTCATGCAATTGCTACCTGCACTGCTAGCCTCTTTTGAAGCAGTAGAGAAAAGGTCGGGATGCAATCCCGACCACCCGGAGCCATATATGAGTATGAGAAAGATGGCCACCAGTACAAAGGCGGGTAGAATATAAGCATACCACCGTCGAGATCTACGTTTGAACATACTGGAACTCCCTATCATGGCCGCCTCATCTCTCTTCCGGGAAAGGAAAGGACCATGATGCATACCTCACCTCACCTCGCTCTGGTTTTAAGCCTCCTGTGGATAGCGCATGAGGCGGAGCCAGAGTCCAAACATCACAACAACGGCGAAGGCGATGGCCAGTAAGAGCCAGTTGTTGTAGCTGACCAGCGCCAGACCGGTCTGGATATACTGCCCGAAAACAAGGAACAAATCGACGGTATCGCCCAGGAAGGCCAGCGTGCTATCCGCGAGCCCGGGTTGAACCATAATCAGCACGAAGGCCAGCAGCGGGAGACAACTGAGCAGGAAGACGCCAGCGGCGATCAATGCTGTACCGACAACCCGCATGCGGGCCAGGCGCAATTGCTGCTGACCCCGCAGATCCTCAAGCTGCTGCGTGATACGCTGCTGCTGCTGGACAGCACGCATAATGCGGTCAGTGGAGATCGTGCCGGGTATATAGGGAACGGCGTCCCGAAACAGGCTATCGATCTGGTGTTGACGCCGCTCAAATGCGCGACAGGCCGGACACTGTTGCAAATGCTCTTGCAGCGCCGTGACATCCGACTGTGGCAGGTCACCATTACGCTGAGCGGCCAGCAAAAGTTTAGCCTCGTGGCAGCGCATCTATCTGCTCCTCCTCATCCTGCTTATTCTGCTGCATATAGCGAGCAAGCAGTTCGCGGGCGCGATGCAGGCGTGCCTTGACGAGCGCGGGTGTAAGCTGAAGCGTGGCGGCGATCTCCTCATAGGAGAAATCGTACCAGTAGCGCAGAACGATAACGGCGCGATATTTGGTGGGCAGTTTTGAGAGATATGCCTGTATCTCATCCTGCTGTTCGCCCGCAAGGGCCGATTGTTCCGGCCCCACGCCCATATCGGCAATCCACTCCAGGAACGGGACATCCTCAAGTGGCAGCGCCAGGAAACGGCGGCGGCGCAGTTGGTCAATTGCCAGGTGGGAGGCAATCGAAAGCAGCCAGGTGCTGAACTTATGCTCAGCCTTATAACTGGCAAGCTGCGTATAGGCACGTACAAAGGCTTCCTGAGTCACATCTTCCGCTTCGGTGATATTCCCCAGCATCCGATAGGCAAGATTTTGTACAGCATCTTTATATCGCTCGACGAGTACCGAGAAGGCGTCCTGGTCACTGGCTAGCGCCAGCTCGACAAGCGCGGTATCGCTCATTGACTCCACGACAGCGCCTCGTGTCCCTCGGGTGTAGATCTTAGATGCATTCTGCTCTTCAACCAGACTTTGACTATGAGACCGCCCTGCGCTGATGCCCCGTGCGCCTGCCGCCGTTAGAGTTCCAGTATCGCTATTAACCATAGTGCGTTTACGACGTGATTTTCGTGCCGGAACCGGAGCGGCCAGACCACCTGGCAAGCCCAGCGGACCACTTGCATGCAATGTCGTTTCCATCTAGATCACCGCTCGTTCTTATTCATCTCGTTTAGAGAAAAGATACTCACAAAATAGATAACAACCAGGCCAGAGTCGGCATTCCATTCATGAGTATCTACGGGCAGTGACTACAAAAGTTGCAATCTTCAATGCTTGAAGTGTAGCATGATAGCATGCTGCTGGCAAGGGGTGGAGGTGGTGAAAATGAGCCAACTTGCCTCACTCGCGCCAGGCCAACCTGTGTTTCCCATCTCAGACCGAACGCGGGAAATGGCCCTGCTAGACGATATTTTGCGCGAAATCAGGCATTAGACTCTCTCCGACTCCAGTTCGGTCTCTGTTTCGCTCTCTTCCTCACAGTCGGGTCTCTGCTGTATCTGTACCAGTGTGATAAGGAACATGACGAGGATGATGGCATGCATGGCGGTACACCAGGCGCAGATGGTGTGCAGTTTCACGATCTCTACGTAGACGAGGTAGAGGACGGTCAGCATGCCGACCAGTGACCAGGTGAACTGGGCGATGTGGATGTTGCGCAGCGCGGGTGAGAAAGGCGGAGAGAGACGCAGGGCGATAATGGCGAGGGCCGCGCTCACAAGGCCCCAGAACAGGCCGGGTACGGTAATGGGAACACTCGTGCCGGGTATGACGGAGTAGGGGCTGGACAGCACCAGGGAGCAATCAACGAAGCCGTGCGTGGAACAGACGAGAGGAACATGCTCATAGTGAACGGCAGTCAGGTAGATGGCGATGCCGATGCCTGCCACGGAAAGCAGCAATAACACAAGCTGTGCAACTGGTCGGTTCTTGTCCATAGTGCGATCTCTTCTCCTCGCGTTGTGAAATCCTTTACGACGTGCATAGCATACTGCTATGTTGTACGGGATGTCAACCAGTAGGCTGCTGACATCCCCTCAGAAAGCGGGGGGCAGGGGCACAGTCCCCACCTCCTCACAGACCACAGGCCTGACAGAAGAATTATGAGGGGATGTCAAGTTGGCTGACGCTCTGACGCTTTACTCCTTTATAGGATATAATAAAGCATATGGGAAACGAAGACAGGCTTGAGGAATTAGAGAAGCTGCTTCAGGTAACGTTTCATGACCGCATGTTGTTGAAGCGAGCCATAACGCACCACTCGTGTTGCCCGGAGACAGCCATACAGGACTCATACGACACCCTGGAATTTCTGGGTGACGCGATCATCAGCGCGCACGTCGTAGAGTACATCTATCGCAACTTCCCCAACGCTTCGGAGGGCGAGATGACGGCGCTCAAATCCGAAGTAGTCAGTCGTCGTGTCTTCGCCCGTATCGGCCAGAATCTGGGCCTTTTCCCCTTCATCTGCGTCGACATCGCCAACCTGCGCACCTTCAACGACCGTTCCCGCGACTCCCTTTGCGCCGACGTCCTCGAATCCGTCGTCGGGGCCATCCACATCGACCAGGGGCCGGAGGCCTCCCGCGACTTCATCGCCCGCGTCATTCTACCTGTTATTCCCATCATCAACCAGCACGCGCTGGAAACCAACCCCAAAGGCCGCCTGCAAAAGCTCGTCCTCCACCGTTCCGGCAGTCTCCCGCGCTACCGCGTCATCGAGCAAGGCGGTCGCAACAACGACCGCACCTTCACCGTCGGCGTCTACGAACAGGATTTGTTGTTAGGATTGGGAACCGCCTCCAGCATCAAGGAAGCCGGTCGGCTGGCAGCACGAGAGGCATTGGAGATTTTGAAGGCGCAGGAGATGGAGTAAGGGTTCATAGGCGCGAATCCAGGGCGAAGGGACACCGGCGTCCCGCAGGCCACCCGCCAGGGGTGGCCCTACTCTATATGATCGCATCGTGGGGCTGGGAGAGCTACCGTATATAGTAGGGCCACCCCTGGCGGGTGGCCTGCCATGGAGTGCTTCGGTTAACGCCTAAGACAAGCACAGCCGCCTCTACCTGGAAAAGTTGCGCACGTGGCCTGCCATGGAGTGCTTCGGTTAACGCCTAAGGGGCCACCCCTGGCCGGTGGCCTGCCATGCCCTGGCGCTGCCCTGAGTGATTGCTATTCCTTAAACGCCTTATCGATTTCCTCGATGAATGTTTTCATGTCGTCTTCTGAAAGCGTGTGAGTCTGTTCATCGTAGCCGGGAAGCTGAATTATCTGGATATGAGCTTCTTTCCTGAGGAATTCTTGCGATGGAGAGGGAGAAACCGTAATGGCATAGAATTTTTTGGTGTACGTTCCAAGCATCTGACGTTGTGCAGCAGTACTCAATTGTTGAATGCCATGTAAAGTTTTGCCTTCGTCTCCTACTTTTGCCTCAAGGATGCCAAATTGATTTTCATAGCGTATAGCAATATCGATGTCAATCTGGTCTTTCAGTGCCTTTACACCGGCCATGATCTCATAGTCTGTTCCTCGCTTACGTAAAGTGTCTGCCAATGCCTTTTCAAAAAAGCCTCCTCTGCTTAACTGACCTTTTTTATCTTTTGCTGGTCCATGTTCCTTCCAGTTTCCTATGCCCAGCTGAACATCAAAGAACTCCTGCAACGATACCTTACAGTCTGACAACCACGTTTGAGAAGGAGGTTGAAGCTGGTTGTGTTTCCATGTATAGCGATATACGCGATTGCGCTTGCCTTCACTCTCTATGTAAAGCATAGTTGCGTTTGTTTGTTGTGCGACCTGATAAGCGGCAAGAGACATAAGCTTTGTTCCACCAGTCAAATTGAACTCTGGAGTCTGAGACTGGAGTTCAGA
>DATGLM010000063.1:0-3595 GCA_035294125.1 Ktedonobacteraceae bacterium
TGAAGAAGTAAAGATTACCGCGCCCATCGAACGCAGCATTGTGATCAGCTCAAAGATTTCTGGCTCGATGGCGGCATTGGAGATGATTGAACGACCTTCGGCCAGCACACCCAGGTAGAGGCAGGTCTCCGTCGCGCCTACGCTGGGGTAGGGCAACCTGACATGCGCGCCCTTCAGAGGACCCTCGCGACTGGCAATGTAGCCGTCTGGCGTCTCTTCGATCTGGCCACCGAAGTACTCGATAGCCTGGAGGTGAAAATCAACCTTGCGCGTGCCGATCTGGCAGCCGCCCACCACCGGAACCGCCACGCGCGTAAAGCGATGCAGCAGCGCCCCCAGCAGCAGGATCGGTATGCGGTTCGCTCCGGTATGGGGCATCATCACCTCCGACCGACTGAGCGCCGATGGATCGATCACCAGCGTCTCATTATCCAGCGTCTTCACCTGCACGCCAATCGATTGCAGCATCTCTCCGGTAATATCCACATCTCCAATCGGAGGAACGTTTGTCAAAGTTGTTGGCGTCTCCGCCAGTAAAGCCGCCACCATCGCCTTTGTCGCAAAATTCTTCGCGCCCAGACACTGGATCTCCCCCACGACTGGCTGCCCCCCCTCAATCAGATATGCATCGGTCGACATAGATAAGCCTTTCTGTCATGCTTCAAACGAAGGTTATCCATACGGTTTTTTCAGAGATGTTTTATTTAAGTATACGATACGACAAATGTGTGTGCAGGTATTTCACTACACCCCGGCAGTTGAATTTCACCGGAGTAATCTGCTATTTTGCTGAAGGTTCGCGCGGCTTGGTAGGACTCCCTTATCCGGTGGGCGGAGAGAGATAGCTGAGTTTTGAAAAAGAGCATCAATCCGTATTCTGTGATATATGAAAAGCACAGAACACAAAAGATGCATTGCAGCTATTTTGCCCGAATTTGGATTGCCCTGCAAGAGGGAAGATCGAGGCAGGCAACATCATCAGCCATGGAAAGAAACGCGAGCGCTATAAATGCAAGGTGTGTAGGAGAACCTTTGGCGCGCATCGGGGGCCGATGATGGAAGGTCTGCGCAAGCCCGAAGAGCTGATCGTTCTCGTCGTACCACTGCTGGCGTATGGATGCCCGGTGCAAGCCATTGTCCACGCGCTGGGATTAGATGAACGCACCGTGGCCCGATGGCAAGAGCGGGCGGGAGCGCATTGTCACAAGGTCCATGAAGATCAGGTGCTGGCTGGCAAGCTCGATCTGGTGCATGTGCAAGTGGATGAAATCCGAGGAAAAGGATGGAACATGATCCCCTGGATCGGGCTCGCGATTATGGTTTCAACACGTTTGTGGTTGGCAGGCGTGGTCAGTCTGCACCGGGGATAGCCGGTTGGCCAATGATCTGCTCCTGCTAGTCAAAGCCTGTTGCCAGCCCTTGGTGGCACTCTTGGTCCTGACTGATGGCTGGTCGGCCTATCCGGGCAGTATCAGGCGAGCGTTCCGCGAAAAGGTCAAGAACGGGGCGGGGCGGGGACGCAGCCGAATGCTCGCCTGGCCCGAAATCGTGATTGGGACGGTGATCAAAAAGACCGCCAAAAAGCGCGTGGTCGAGATCATTCGACGCCTGACCCAAGGAGGAGCCTTTGAGGCGATTGCTCTGCTGGCGGCGTCGGCCGGAGGAACACAATTGAATACGGCGTTGATCGAACGCTTGAATGCGACCTTTCGAGAGCGTCTGGCCAGCCTGACCCGACGCTGCCGACACGCCGCACGCAAGGTCTCTGGGTTTCAAGCAGGGATGTGGCTGGTGGGCTGCACTTACAAGTGGTGCTGGCCCCATCATGAACGGAGCCGACGAGCGGCCAAAGCCCAGGCTCGTCACGGAGAGGTTCCCGTGACGCCCGCGATGGCCAGCAGACTGACTGATCATGTGTGGAGTGTGCGCGAACTGCTCACCTTTCGTATCCCACCGCCTGCCTGGGTCGCCCCAAAACGGCGCGGACGGCCACGAACACGGCCTCACGCCTGCAAGAGGCCGGTCTCCGTGCGCCCTCGTCCCTTGCTTCGGTTGCGAAAGGGGGGCTTATGTCCGCCCACCGTTTAGGGGAGTCCTACCACCCATCGTCGGCAAGCCATCTATGAGAGATGAGGAGAAAGTAACAGTAAAGTCCTGCCAGCCCACTAAGCTTTCTTTCTGGTTTGTTTAGATTTAGTGGCATGAGATCACCCAAAGCAGCGTTTTTGAAGTAGGGCGGGAGGGAGTCGAACCCTCACGGCCTTGCGGCCTGGGGATTTTAAGTCCCCTGTGTCTACCATTTCACCACCGCCCCAGATGGGGATTGATGCCTTGATAGTAACATGCTCAGGGCATTGCCGTCAATCGTTTCAGGCGGGTTTTTGCTGATACCCCGCGCAAAAAGGCCGCGTTTTCTGCTATAATAGCCAGGCAAATTCTACTGGGAGAAGGTTTTTCAGAATGCCCCAACAATATAGAGCGTTGCAGGGATTTAAGGATATCTTGCCGGACGAGCAGCCCTACTGGCGCCTGGTCGAGAAAGTAGAGGTGGAAGTCGCGGAGACCTTTGGCTACAGGCGGATCGATACGCCCACGTTGGAGGAGACATCACTGTATCGGCGCACCTCCGGCGAGGGAACGGATGTGGTTGAGAAGGAAATGTATAGCTTCGACGAGCGCCCGGACAAAGAGGGCAGGAGCACAAACGTCACGCTGCGTTCCGAGGGTACAGCGGGAGTTGTGCGCGCTTATCTGGAGCACGGCATGTTCCAGCAGATCCAGCCGGTTAAGCTCTATTACCTGAGTGTGCCCGTCTTTCGGCACGACAAGCCTCAGGCTGGCCGGCTACGCGAACACCACCAGTTCGGCTGCGAGGCGCTGGGTAGTGAGGACCCGGCCATCGATGCAGAAATTATTGCTCTGCTCTACCAGGTCTATACGCGGCTGGGCCTGAAAGATGATATCCGCGTGCGCATCAACAGCATCGGCGACGGCAACTGTCGCCCACAATATATCGAGATTCTGAAAGATTATTACCGCCCACTCCTGAGCGAGTGCTGCGAGGACTGCCAGGTGCGCTTCGTCAAGAACCCGCTGCGTATGCTGGACTGCAAAGATCCGCGCGACCAGGCGAAAATCTCCGCAGCTCCCAGGATTTCGGATCACCTCTGCGAGCCGTGCAAAGAGCATTTCGCGGCAACTCAGCGCTTTCTCAAGCTCTACGGAGTGCCGTTTGAGCATGATCCGCTGATCGTGCGCGGGCTTGATTACTACACACGCACCGTGTTCGAGTTCACTCCCCTGGAAGATAACACCGCGCTCAGCGGTGGGGGGCGCTACGATGGGCTGGCCGAAGTCCTCGGCGGCGAGCATACGCCTGGAATCGGCTTCGGTGCTGGCACAGAGCGCATTATCCTGGAACTGAAAAAACGCGGCATCAAGCCGGAAGAGGCGGAGAAGCCGCGCGCCTTCGTCGTCAGCTTCGGCAGAAGCGAGGAAGCCAGAGACGCGGCGATCCGCCTGGTCGCGGAACTGCGCGCTGCCGGGATCAAAAGTGAGATGAGCTATGGCGGGCGTAGCGGGAAAGCCCAGATGA
>DATGLM010000064.1:0-181491 GCA_035294125.1 Ktedonobacteraceae bacterium
GCGCAAGCGAAGCGTCGAAACAGAACCGGCAGTGAGCTTGTAGACATGCGCCACAGGGACAAAGGTGAGTCCCTGCGCACGCATCAAGCAACGAACTGCCTCCTGAGGAGTACGAGCCTGCACCTCGTCGTAAAGCAGCCCGTGTGCGAGCAAAGCCACCCGATAGCAGGGAAGCGAAGACGAACTTCTTAAAGGCATAGACAAACCTCCATCGTCGTCGGTAGAGCTTGACAGCTAAGCTCTCACCGACGACAATAGAGTCGAGAGCTTAGCCACCGTCCCAACGGAAACGAGCCTCACCGCTAGCCCGACTGCTGCAACAGCCGGGCCAGCACCCTCCAGGCAACGCGCTACAAAGACTTTGACCACCACCTCTAATAGTTAGCTATTACCATCTGTCTCATATATACCATCTGTCTCATATTTCTAATTATAACAGGGAAACACAGCTTTGTCAATACCATCTGTCTAAGTTCTCTAAAGTGTGTTACAATTGGATAAAACCGGTGAGAGCCAGTGAAAACCAGCGAAAACCAGAAACTTGGTAGAAAGAAAGAGGGTCATGAATAACTACTACACAGCAGCCGAGGCAATAAAAAAGCTAAATATACCAAGAAGCTCTTTCTACCGCCTGATTAAAACAGGTGAAATACCAGAAGGGGTCATTGTTCCATTAAGGAAACAAGCCCTTTATCCTAAGAAGGAGATAGACAGACTGGTAGAAGAAAGAGCGAAAGTATTAGCCGAGTACGAACAAACACCAGAAAGGTTACAGTTTATGCTTCCAGATCGAGAAGACCTCGTACAATTGGTAGACCTTGACCGGCTTGTCTTCCATGAAGAAACTCTAATCTTGCCGGAGGAGCAGATAGCAAGATTCGCCTATAATCCAGAGGCAATCCACGTACTCAAAGACACAAAAACAAATACTGTTCTGGGAGGCATAACAATAAGCCCCCTAAAACAGAACGTTCTAGAAAAACTCATCAAGTTAGAGATCGACGAAACGCAGATCAGACCAGAAGACTACCAACCATTCATCCCGGGCAAAACCGAGGATTGCTATGTAATCGGCATTATCGCCAGACCCGGCATCAATGAGAGGTACTACGCTGGCCGACTGCTTCAGGGAGCTTTAGGCTACCTGATAGAGCTACTCGATAAAGGCGTTATCATCAAGCGCATTTACACCGTAGCAACAACAGAAGACGGAGAAAGGTTAGCGCAAAGTCTAGGCTTCAAACTCCTCTCAGGGGAATGGCAAGGCCAGTACGAAGACTTCAGGCATCCGTATATCCTTGACCTAGAAGCCAAAGAAAGTAAGTCAAAGCTTATCAACAAATACCTACAGCGCAAAAAGAACCTCGAAAGGCGGAGAAAGAGGTATGAGAAGCAAGCCATCAAGAGTGAGAAATTGTAGCATCTGAAATGCTTTCAAAGCACATAAATCGGCCTGTAGAGCCAATTGAATAGCAAGCATACGGATATATTGTAGCATAGGAAGCAGAGGAACGCAACAGCAATTGCCCTTCTTTTCCTGAAGAACAATTCAGGAAAAGAAGGGCAATTGCAAGAAGGATATTTGCTGGTCTGGTTTAAAGTTTAGGTTTTCTTCCCACGACGATCTGGCGTGTTCCCCTGCCGAAAGGCTTCCAGTCGTAGCTGCCGTAGATGGCTTCGATGCCGAAGCCGGTGGCGAGGAAGAGCAGTTGGAGTTCGCGGGGGAAGAAGACATGCATATCGAGCTTTGTCAGGTAGCGTTCGTTCTCGCCGCTGGCCTCGAAGAACTTCTCATGCGTCCAGACAATGTGCTGCAACTGCTCGAAAGGGTCGTATTTGCGACTGCTGTAGAGCAGCATAGTAAACTCTTCAGCGGGATCAACGATCTCGTCTTCCAGGTAGACATGTGAGGGGCGGTTGAGCGCGTCGCTCAGGTAGTCGATATCGGGCAGGAAGATGTCGACGACGAAGCGCCCGCCGGGTGCCAGATGGTCAAACGTATTCTGAAATGTGCCAAGCTGCTGCTCGATCTCGTACAGGTGGGAGATAGAGTTGAAGGGCAGGAGTATCAGGTCGAATTCGCCTTTGTGCTCCAGGTTGTAATCGCTCATATCGCCCTCGTGCAGCCTCACGCGCTGTTGCGCGCTTTCCGGTTCGCGTTCCAGCTTGCGCCGGTAAGCCGCCAGCATTTCCGGCGAGATATCCAATCCCTCCAACTGGAAAGCGCCGGGCATATGCAGCAATTCGATGCCGATGCGCCCGCTGCCGCAGGCCAGTTCCAGCACGCGCTGAGGCGTATAGCGCATCACCAGCTCGCGCCAGAACGGCACATCTTGCTCGCTCTGGCTCTGATATTCCAGCTCATAGTCATTCACACGTTCGTAATATTCACCCATATGGTAGGGCATAGAGTCACCTCATAGAAGAAAGACGGACAGAAGGCCAGGAAAACAGACCGATAGAGAGCCAGGACGAAGGCCCTCATATGTTAGCTATAGTAGAGTTTATCACAAAGGAAGCTGACTGCGCAAGCACTGACTGGTATCAGTAGTTTGTGATGATCAGGTGCTCTGCATTCCTGTCGTTTCTATCCTGGAAGCTGACGAGGTATTTCTTGTCAAAAGCTCTCATAGAGAGATTAGCGTGATTGTACAGGTCGAAGATGAAGGAGGTGTTTTTGATGACAAGCATAAACTTCGCCTGACAGCGGTTTATCAGGTAGTTGGCTAAGCGTTCCTGATCGTTCATGGTAAACGTATTCTTCGCGTATGTACTGAATTCGCTATGATATGGTGGGTCCAGGAAAATGAAATCGTTTGGCTGCGGACTATGCTTGAGGAGAAATTCTTCAAAGTCGATATTCTCGATCACAGTGTGGCTGAGCAGGCGGTATACAGCCGGTGAGCGCATATACGAGATTTTGCGCGCTAAATCCTTCCGATTGTAAGAAAGTCCTCCATAAGGGACGTTAAATTCTCCCTGACTGTTATAGCGGAACATGGAAGCGTAGGCGTTCTCTCTCACGAAGAAAAAGAGTGCGGTGGCGAGTGGGGCGGGGATGTTATAGCTCTGGATATGATTGTAGAGATAGCGGAGATGCATATAAAAAGCGCTTTTTAAGGCACATTCCATATTGGCGATGATGTCTTTAGCAGGCAATTGCCGCTTTTTATGCTCTATGACCTTCATCCGCCTGGTTTTGTTGAGCAGGTTTCTTTTGAGTTCGTGGTGAAAGTTTTCGCTTCGCTTGCCGCACACCAGCTCGGCCATCCTGTTAAACTCACCAGCGTGACGTTCAATGAATGCAAGCAGGCACAGTTCCATTTCTTGCTCTGAAAAAACATTCATTGAATATTTTTTGTAAACGTTTATGAGGGTTGTCGCTTCTCTGTCTGCGAGCTGGCTAATAGCCTGCCAGCCAGATAACAGCGTATCCAGTGCCGCGAGAAAATCTTGATTATGATGGGCAATCATCTGGTACAGGTGAATTAATTCAGAGGACCTATCATTAATACAGCTTTTTTGTGGTTGGAGGGAAAAGAATACTGCGCCTCCACCGACGAAAGGTTCATAATAGGTATCAAAGGATGGTATGAAAGGTAAAATATGCTTGAGTTCCTGTTCTTTCCCACCTGCCCACTTCAAAAAAGGGGTAAGCCTTTGCATGGCTTCATTGCCTCCGTACTGCTCATGTGAGAATGAGCGAGGTTACTGCTCGTATTTTAAACCTGACTGCGTGAAAAGTCTATACTGCTGCGGTACGGTATAGCTATGTGCGCAAGTATGATATACTCACGATAACGAGGCTTACGACACATGAGAAAAGAAACGGGTGGTGAATATGCCATATCTTTCGATAAAGGAGGCGGCGGACGATTTGCGGGCGGGGTTGGCGACTCCTACGGAGCTGGTGGAAGAGGCATTGGGGCGCATCGATCTGCTGGATGGGGAGATTAAGGCGTTTGTGACGGTGATGCGCGCTGAGGCGGTGGAGGAGGCGGAGCAGGCCGAGCGCGAGTTGCGCACGGGGCTGTTTCGCGGGCCGTTGCAGGGCATTCCCATCGGGGTTAAGGATTTGATCGCGGTGAAGGGGGTGCGCACGACGGCGGGTTCGCGGGTGCTGGCGGACAACGTGTCGCGGGAGAATGCCGCCGTGGTGGAGCAGTTGCGCAAGGCGGGGGCGGTGATTATCGGCAAGACGAATACGCACGAGTTTGCCTATGGCACCTATACGCCGCCGACACGCAATCCGTGGAATCTCAACCACATTCCGGGCGGCTCCAGTGGCGGCTCGGCTGCGGCTGTGGCGGCGGGGATGTGCCTGGGCGCGATTGGCACCGACACGGGAGGCTCGATCCGCATTCCAGCCGCCTGCTGCGGTGTGACCGGCCTCAAGCCGACGTATGGGCGCATCAGTGCCTATGGCGTGATTCCTTTAAGCTGGTCGCTTGACCACGTGGGGCCGCTGGCACGCAGCGCGGAAGACTGCGCCATCCTGTTCGATGCCCTGGCCGGCTATGATCCACGCGATGCCAGCAGCGTTTCCGGGCCGCCCAGCCGCGCCACGGCCTCGCTGATCGCCGGGCCGGAGGGACGCGGGCCGCTCTCCCTGCAAGGGCTAACGCTGGGCATACCGTCGGCGCGCTTTGTGGGGCCGCTTGATGCAGAGGTGCGCCACGCCTGGGAGGCGGCTCAGATGGTGCTGAAGGAAGAGGGCGCGGAACTGCTGGAGGTGGATATCCCGCATCCTTCGATGGAGGTCTATCGCACGATACAGATGCCGGAAGCCTCGCTGGCGCACATGCAGCAGGGCTGGCTGAGCGAGCGCGCCGACCTGTACACGGAGCGCACACGGGAACGCCTGCTGCAAGGCCAACAGATTCCCGCCGTCAATTACCTGCGCGCTCAGCAGGAGCGACGGGCCTTTGCCAGCGCGCTGACGACCATCATGCGCCGCGTCAACGCCCTGCTGCTGCCAGCGATTCCCATGCCCGCCATTCCCGTCTCGCAGATCGATCAGGATATTGTGATCGATGGCGTGATCATCAACGCGACGGTGGCCCTACTGAGCCTGACCATGCCCTTCAACCTTGCCGGCTTGCCCGCGCTCTCGTTCCCCGTCGGCTTCAGCGCGCGGGGCCTGCCCATTGGCTTGCAGGCTGTCGGCAAAACATTCGAGGAATCCACAGTGCTGCGCATCGCCCATGCCTACCAGCAGCTCACCGACTGGCATCGCCGCCAGATACCGGTACCACTTCCGTAGACCCCGATTGATCGGCCTGATCTGGAAATTGTATTCAATACAGGAGCAACGATTGAAAATAGAGGGTTTTATCTTCGATCTGGACGGGACGCTGGGCAATACGCTGCCGGTGTGCTACGCGGCGTTCCGACACGTCTTTGCCGAGTACCTGGGTCGGCAGTACAGCGACGCTGAGGTGGCCGCCCTTTTCGGGCCATCGGAGGAGGGCATTTTTCAGAAGCTGGTGCCTGAGCGGTGGGAAAGCTGCATGCGGAGCTATCTTGAGGCGTATGAACGGCTGCACGAGGACTATGCCGGGCCGTTTCCCGGCCTGGAACAGGCGCTGGCCCTGCTGCAGGAGCGGGGCGTGCGGATGGCGATTGTAACAGGCAAGGGGGCGGGTAGCGCGGAAATTTCCTTGAGGCACCTGGGCATTGCCCGCTATTTTGATATGATCGAGGCGGGCAGCGCTGACGGCGCGGTCAAGCCGCAGGCAATGGCCAGGATCATCGCGCACTGGGGCGTGCCTGCTCAACGCGTGGTCAGTGTCGGCGATGCTCCGGCTGACGTGCGGGCGGCGAAGAAGGTGGGCGCTATTCCGCTCGGCGCGGCGTGGGCCGAGACCGCCAACCCCGCCCGGCTCAGCGCCGAGGAGCCGCTCGTGATTTTCCACAATGTTGAAGGTTTCGTTGCCTGGATCGAACGCAATGTGGAGTAGCGTACCGCAGGCCACCCCTTGCGGGTGGCCTGCTCCGGCTACGCGACGGGGGCATGTTCGGCGTGCTCCCAGGCGCTGGTACGCCAGTCGTCGATGCTTTCGCCTTCGTTCATGAAGTTGGGCAGGGGCATCAGGAGATATTGAGAGAGGGCGTTGACGTAGGGTTCGTACATCTTGCGCAACTCTTTGAGCTTCTGATATGCCTTTTCGTCGCTTTTGACCTGCATTCCTGACGAGGTGAGGTAATCGCAAAGGCCTTTGAATTCTTCTAATGGGAGCCGATCAGTTGTACAGTTGAATGGCCTGATGACCCGCGAGCCGAAGATCTGGGAGAGATCGACGGCGGCATGGCGGGCTATGGCGAAAGTGAACCAGGCCGGTTTGGCCGGAATGCCATCGATGCCCACCATGACGAGCGCACAGACATCCAGCAGGGTGGTCAGCCCGGCTACCCACGATTGCCGATCGTGCTGGGAGCGATAATACATCAGAACGGGATAGGAGAGCTGGCTTTCCATCATGTCGGCGGCCCAGCGCTCTCCATCGCGCAGGATGTTGACGAGCGCGTCCGTGTCGTGACCCATGCTGTGACGATGCAGCAGTTCCGCTGCGCTCGGCGGCGAACCCGCGTGGGCGTCGAGCAGCGAGATGTTGACCTCGCGGCGTGAAAATGATTGGTAGATGACGGGCAGATAGCCGATGACGAGAGCCAGGAAGCCAAAACCGATACCACATTCTATGATTGTGATGACTCGTGCGCCAGTGGTTACAGGGATGACATCACCGAGGCCGAGCGTGAAGAAGGTGGTGCCGCTCATGTAGAAGACGGTGAAGAAACCGGGTTTTCCGCCGGGAGCCTGTAAGGCGGCCCCAAAGGCCCATTGCAGGCAGGCGAAACCGAAGATGAGCACAACCGCCCACACGATGAGCAGCAACAGCAGTGAAAGCGGGCCGAAATAGCTCAGGTAGTTATCTCGCCGGTTTGTGGAGCGTATTTTGCGCCCGATGCCCGACCACAGATGCCACATGAGGGTATAGAATATGCGTGTCAGGCGAAAGCGGCGCGTGGGACGGCGCGGCAGCACAATGGTCTCGAATGCGTCTTGTAAAATGATGAGTATCAGCACAACACTGAGAATGCCAACCAGTATTCTCATGCTATCTATCTCCTTACTCGCTGACATGCCATAATCCCTGGCTCAGCAGCATAACTCCTGGCGGGTAGACTCTGGCAGAGGCGTTACATGTTCCTGTATATAATCCTATATTTTAGACAACTCTGCCAACCACAACAAATATTCCTGTTTCGGAGGGAGAGGGCAAGGAGGGTTTTGACGGGAAAAACAGAACTATAAACTATTGACTTTTGCGGCTTTTTTTGATGTATAATTCTTCTAGAGCAGCTCATCTGCCATGTGTAGAAGGAGTAACGGTGCCGTCCTGAAGAAGGGCGGCACTGGCTTCTAAAGTGCTTGACATATCCCGTCCGCGCTGAGTATAATAACCCTCGTTAGAAGAAATAGCTGATATATGCCGATGTAGCTCAGTGGTAGAGCAGCGGTTTTGTAAACCGCCGGTCGTCGGTTCGAGTCCGACCATCGGCTTTCTTCATGCCTGGAAATGCTCCTCGCGCTGGCGCTCGGCCTGCTTCTCTTCTTCCCATACCTTTTCCTCGAAGTCGGGTTTGAGGGTGACGGTGAGGTGCTCGAATTTTGCGACGGCGCTCCAGGGGACGGTATAGGGGTGGAAGGTGAGGTGTAAGAGATGGGAGAAGGGGTAGAGCACGCCGAGACGATAGAGCCAGGCAAGGCGACCGTAGACGAGGGCGATCACCTCTGGCTCGCGCTCGCGGGTGACGTGGATATCGACGACATGACCCAGCTTCCTGCCGTCGGCGGTGATGATCTTGCTGCCGATCAGGTCCTCAATGCGTATGATCGTGCGGCTGGTGTGCGGTTGTGGAGGCAACGGAGGTGTTTGTTCCGACCGCGTCACCGGGGGCGCGTATCTCCTGTGTCTCATTCCCTGTTTCAGCCTGTACCTCAGCCTCTGTCTCAGGTTTGCATGGTCCTGGTTGCTGTTGTTCAAGTCTTTCATGCCATTCCTTCCAGCCACTGCCGGGAATCCAGCGTAAAATGTGATTGGCGATCCAGCGTTCCGATGCTCCGATGGTGTAGTCTCTTGCGCGCCCGCGCAGGCGCAGCGTGGGGTGAAAGCCATCGACCTCATCGATGGGGATGCTATGCTCGAAGCGATGGCGCAGGAAGAAGTGAACAATGGGACGCAGGCGCGAGGAGACGCGCCCGGCCAGCGACTCCGGTCCGGTCAGCAGTTTGGTGAGGACAAGCCTGCCGTCGGGCAGCAACTCGGCTTCGATGTCGGCAACGCGCCCGATCTCGATGTCGTCGCAGGTCTCTAACTGGTTGTCCATGATATTACGCATGACAAGAATTTGCTGTCGTGGCGATATCTCTTGCGCGATCTCTTCCTGTATTTCTTGCTGGACTTGCTCCTGTTCCTGTTCCTGCATATCTCAACTCCTTTCCACAACTTCCTGTATCGTATAATCTAGCCGCCACCGGTAATAATTTCAAGAGGGATGGAGACGACTGCGACGGCGAAAGCAATGAGTAAGATGAGTATGATAGCCGTGTTGTCGATCCAGCCATTGGTCTTGTCTTTCAGATAGGCCGGGTCGTTCATGATAAAGAGGAAAGGTGAGAGCGAGATGGGCAGGAAGAGCGCAATGACGGTCGAAGCGAAAAGCGCCAGTTGCAGCGGGTCAATGCCGATCATGCCGATGAAGACCGCCGCCAGCAGGAAAACGATCATGAAGATGTAATAGCGCGCCGTCTGCACCGGCTTCTGGTTCTGGCCCCACTCCCAGCCAAATCCCTGCGAGACATTATAGGAAACGGCCAGCACGACCTCCAGCGCCGCGCCCAGGCAGGTCGTGAAGAGCGCGATGGCGAAGAGGTAGCCGCCGAGCGGACCGAGAGGCTTCGCCATCGCCAGCCCGATTTCCCCCAGCGTACCGGCCTGTATGTGCAGCGGCCCCAGCACCATTGCGCTCAGCACAAGCAGGGCGAGCGAGCCGAGACTGCCGAAGCCCATGCCGACGATGGCCGTTATACGATTGAGCAGCAATGATTTGCCCGACCAGTGCTCCTCTATCGCCCCCGATGAATAGAAATACAGCAGGTACGGGCTGATGGTCGCGCCCAGGATGGCGGCGACAAGGTAGAGATAATCTGCGCCTTGCCCAGGACCGATGGGCGGCTTCCACAGCGTTTGCAGCAAGCTCATCTTTGGAGGGCCGAGAAAAAAGATGGCGACCAGGAAGGAGAGCGTGACGAGGCCCAACAGGGCCGGGCCATTTTCGATGATATCGAAAGAGGCGCTCCACACGAGAACCAGGACGAGCAGAGCCGCCAACGGGAAGAGATAATGCCACGAGATGCCGGTAATGAGCGAGAGGGCGATGGCTACGCCGCCAAGCTCGGCGGCAAGCAACAGGCTCTCGGCGATCAATTCACTTGCCAGCGGAAAGAGGTAGAACTTGAAGCCGAATTTCTCGCGAATGGCATCGGCGTAGGTTTTCTGGGAGACGGCGGTGAAGCGGCCCACCATCTCTACCAGCAGGATGATCTCTATAGTGGCGAGGATGAGGGCCCAGACGAGGCCGAAGCCATATTTTGCGCCCGCTTCACCTGATGTTGCCACCGTCCCGGCATCGAGGAAGCCGCCGATGGCGGTCACAATACCCAGCGCGATGGCGAAGATGTTTTTCATGAGCCACCCGCCTCCAGAAAAGCCTTGCTTGCCCGGTTGAGCGCGGCAACCTGCGCCTGCCAGTTGCACGATGCAGCCAGACAGGGGTTATCAACTGCCAGTATCGCCGCTTTATAAAGGGCCAGCAGGTGGTCGACGCCCGCTTTGCCGACGGGCGCACCCTGCTGCGAAGGCAGTCGCTGGTCAAGGCCATCAAGCTGGCTCCGGTAGTTGACGAAGCTGCCTTGCGCGTACTGCACAGTGATTTTACCGCTATGGAGATAGCTCAGCGTTGTGGAGGCAGCCGCGAACTCCGCACCCGCGCTGCTGGCCGTCAGTGCAAAGGGTGATTGTGTGAACTGGCAGCCAGCAAGCAGTGTCGCCAGCACCAGGAGCATGAAGTGAGGAGCAGCCTTATGATACGTTTGCCGCATATATTTAATTTCTATATCTCCGTACAGATTTTGAGCGATTTGTATGATAGACTTCTATTCACTATCGGTACGTACTATCTTCCAAAAAGAGATACAGGCGGCTTCCCTATGCAAACCACTGAAAAAGCCCTCTCGTATGTCATGGTGTGCATCGTCTCTTCAGAAAAGGCTATGCCAGGGCGTCAGTCAGTGCGGTAAGAGAACTGACGACGATGCCGGGGCGAGGGCTGAGGATGTCGAAGAGGCTGCCGGAACGGTCAATCCAGGCAGCTTGCAAGCCCGCCGTGTTGGCCCCGGCGATACCGAAGGGGTTGGAGGAGATCAGGCACACTTCGCCAATAGGGCGACCGGGCTATGAGTGCTATACTAATGTATACTCTTTTTGGAATGGAGAATGACTATGCCGAGGAATGATTGGAATGCGGCGCTGTATGACCAGAAGCACGCATTTGTCTTTGAGTACGGGAAAGGGCTGCTGGCGCTGCTGGAGCCACAGGCTGGCGAGAAAATTCTTGATCTCGGCTGTGGCACGGGACACCTGGCGCGAGAGATAGCAGCAACAGGCGCGCAGGTGGTAGGTATCGATAGCGCGGCGGAGATGGTTGAAAAGGCGCGTCAGGCGTACCCCGATATTGAGTTTCTGGTGGTCGACGCACGGAATTTCTCATTTCCATACCAGTTCGACGCGGTTTTCTCAAATGCCACGCTGCACTGGATACCGGAAGCTGAACAGGTCGTGGAGCGGGTTAGCGCGGCTCTGCGCGCCGGCGGTCGCTTTGTGGCGGAATTTGGCGGCAAGGGCAACGTCGCCAGCATCGTGAACGCGCTGCGGGAAGCAACGGCGGAACTGGCGGGTGTCGCGGTGGATGCTGGCTGGTATTACCCCTCGATAGGCGAGTATGCCTCGTTGCTGGAAAAACACGGGCTGGCGGTGCAGAGCGCCGTGCTCTTTGACCGCCCAACAAAACTGGAAGACGGCGAAAAGGGACTGCGCAACTGGATAACCATGTTTTGCCAGGGAATGCTAAGCACTATCCCTGATGACGTGAGGCAGCAGGTGATAGTGCGTGTTGAAGCTCTCTTGCGCCCGAAACTGTTCCGCGATGGCAACTGGTTCGCCGACTACCGCCGCTTGCGTATTGTGGCGAATAAAGAGCCATGATCGCTCAAACTCTCGCGAACAGCCCCGGATAGTCAATAACCAGCCCGTCGGCGTCGATCATCACCTGTCCGTCTTTGACAACGGCTAAGGCGAGGCCGGGAATCGGCGCCGCTTTCATCTGTGCTTCGGTCTGCTGTTCCAACTGGTTGAGCATGGCATTCCTCCTGACTGCGATGGTAGGGCAGAGAACGGAAAATTTTCGCCATAGAAAAACCGCCCATGTGGGCAGGTGAGTCGGCGGCGTCCTACTTTCCCACGGGGCTGCCCCCGCAGTATCATCGGAGCAGAAGAGCTTAACTTCCGTGTTCGGGATGGGAACGGGTGTACCCTCTTCGCTGTGGTCACCGACTCGCCCGCACATACGAGCGGTCTCTTGACGTGAGGTATATTACTACACTTTCCTGCACCTGTCAACCCTTTTTTTGTCTTTTTTGCAAAACCTCTTTGAAAAAAGGGTTGCCATTCGGCTAGCCGAACAGTACGGTCTGGTTCGGTAAATTGAACACATTACACAGGAGTACGTTCATGTAAATAGATGTGTAAACAACCACCGATGCTCACCTGATCTTATGGAATGGGCGTGTGCTATGAAGCGCCAGAGATGTGGAAAGTGAGGGTTTTATATCGGTAACAGTGGATGAGTCCTCCTGTAGATGATCTGACAGAAAAGATGTTGTGAAGCTGAAAGGTGCTGTTATGACTATGCAGATAAAACTACGCAAAGCTGTTGAGACCGATTGGCCTGCTATCCGGGAGGTGGCGAATGCAGCGTCACCGTGGTCACCACGCGAGAGCCAGGAATGGCTCAGCAATCGCTTACGTTTTGATCAGACCGGTTATACGCGCCGTCACTATGTCGCGCTTGATACTACAACTGGCAACGTGATCGGCTATGGCGCAGTGGAGGGCGGGCAGGAGGCAGGCCGTTACCGTATTTTCGTAGTCATGTCACCAGATCTGCTCACCACCGTGGGCGATCTCATCTATAACCAGTTGCTGACCGACCTCTCCACCCTGCATGCCCGTGCCATCTGGGCGCGTGAATACGCTCGCGATACCGCCCTGCTCGATTTCCTCGCGCGGTATGGATTCCATGAAACGCAGCGCTTCCCCCTTCAAGGCAGCGGAGAGGAAGCGGTGGTGATGGAACGTAAACTGGAATAGTGAAAGAGAAACAGGTTTCTCAAGCACAAGGAGGAGGACAATGGAAAATTTTTCCACTGCCTCCTCTCCGTTCCTCGTCAGAGGAAATACAGATGCTGGCGCTCTATTAATACGCCTAATACGCCACCATCTTGGCGACCTGACCGAGCGACCAGGAGGCGTTTTTGCAGGCATTGGCGGCGTTGGTGTCGCCCTTCTGCTCGCAGTGCTCACCGGTACGCTGCGTCACTTCCGCTGCTGTGTTGACAACGTAGCCATAGAGCGGGTTCTGATGCTGCATGAAATGCGCCGCCGCCAGGCATAGCTCAGAGCAGTCGCGCAGGTAGGCGGCGTGCTGCTGATCGCTGCTGGTCGAAGCCGATTGTAAGCAGGCGTCAGAGCAGGCAATGCAATCCTGGATGCACTGATCCATCTCTACCTGGCTCATAGGTTCGTTTGTTGTGATGCGATCCCGCGCATTCACCGGATTTTGATAGCCCGTCTGGTTTTGATCGTTTGTGTTCTGTTGCATGATACTCCCTTCTCGTTCTTCTGTTTGGAGATGATCTACGAGACTTCATAACTGTACACGTATTTCCATAAGCAATTGGTTACGTCTCCATTGGCCTATGTGCCGATGTCCTGTGACCCGGAAACGCGGATGTCGGAGACGTTGATGGCAGAGCCGATCCTATCGTATGTGGTCGTCTGTGAGGGCCAGGTCTTGCCTTCAAGCAGGTGCTGGAAAGGCAGGTAGAGCGGCGAGGGCAGCGAGTCCCAGGTGAACCACCGCGCTGCGGATTCTTCGTCGGGCGCGTTGACCTTTGGCTCGCCGCCGTTGTACTGCGCGACCATCCAGATGGTGATAAACTGCTTCTGTTCGTCCTCAAAGACATCGTCGGTGATGCAGCGGAATGTGGGATCGACAATGGTCAGGCCGGTCTCTTCCTTAACCTCGCGCATAGCCGTCTGTTCTGGTGCTTCTCCGAATTTCATGTAGCCTCCCGGCACTTTCCAGTAGCCAGATTTGGAGACGTTGGCCCGTTTGACCAGCAGGAAGCGGTCTCCTTTCATGACCAGGCAGGAGACGCCGACATACGGCTCAGGCCCGTATTTCCCTCCCTCTCGCATAGTTGTAGTTCCTTCCATGAACATGTATGCCTTTTTGCATCTGATCTGATTGGTAGTCCAGTATGCTGCTATGTGTTAACACGTCTGAACAGGAGGGTATGAGGACAGTTCGGCGAGAGCTTGCAGGGCCTCCTCAAAGCATTGTATGGGTGGGTGGACAATGCCCGCGCCGACCTGGCCGATGCCCGCGAGGCGGTGGGCGATGCCGGTGTTGATGACGGGCGGCCTGTTCAGGCGGCACACCTGACGAATATCGATGCCCGTGGGAACGCCCTGGAAGTCGAGCGCGGGCAGGCCAAAGAGCGGGTTGCGCGTGACGGTGATGTCGTACATTTCGCGGGTGTAGCTCAGGGCATCGGCGGGCGTACCACCAATGAACTGGACTATGGCAGGCGCGCCTGCCATGGCGAAAGCTCCGACGCCGCTGGTTTCGGTGATGGCGCTATCTCCAATATCGGGGTTGGCGTCTTCGGGGCCGTAACCGGCGAAGTAGAGGCCCTGGATGTATTGCGCTGGCCCGGTAAACCAGCGATCACCAAGGCCGCTGACGCGAATGCCAAAATCGACGCCGTTGCGCGCCATCGTGACGACGATGCTGCTGTGCGGGACGTTGGCCCCGGCCAGCGTGATGGCCTTAGCGGCAGCCATCGAGGGATTGAGGTGAAAGTGGTCGTTGCCCGCAATGAAGCGCAGGACGGCGGCGGTCTCCGCGCTGGAATTACCCGTTTCTACGAGGGCCGGGCCGATCTGGCGGGTGAAGAGCGAGGTCGCGGCCTTGTTGCGGTTATGGCACTCGTCGCCCATTTGCAGCGCCTGCGCCATGATGGAGCGCACGTCGATGCCTCCTGTCTGCCGGGTAGCGCGAGCCAGGGCCGGTCCGAGCACGTCGCCCATCCAGCGCAGGCGTTCAAGTACGTCGGGGCTGTAGGCTCCGTAGCGCAGTACCTTGCCGAGTCCCTCGTTGAGTGTGGCATACGTCGTGTTGCTGTGCGTTTTGTCCTCGACGACGAAGACGGGCATGGAGGGTGAGGTGATACCGGCCATAGGACCGACAGCGTTGTAGTGATGGCATGGCTCGAAGTCGATCGCGCCCGACTCCGCGAGCGCGATGGCTTCGTTCTCGTCCTTTGCCCAGCCCTCGTACATGCAGGCACCGATAATCGCGCCGCGCATGGGGCCGCACATGCGTTCCCAGTTGATGGGTGGCCCCGCGTGCAACAGCTTGCGCTCGCGCAGGGCGGGAATAACCTCGCGCGCGGGCCTTACATCGACGATGACGGGATGCGCCGCCAGCATGCGCTCAACGGCAACAGCGTTGGCCTCGTCCACCGAGGGATCGGCCAGGAGCTTCGCCAGCGCGTGCGCGTCGCCAGCAGGAGGACGCCAGGCGACGCGAGTGACGCTCACCCCCTGCTCTTCGATGGCATCGGCAAAAAGATCGGCTCCGATGTTGACAACGGACATAGATTCCGGTGTAGATGCAAGCTTAGTCATGATTTTCCCTCAAAAGATCAACGCAGCGTAAGGCGGCTTCGACATTGCTGGTAAAGACCTCGGCACCAGCTTCACGCAACTGAGCGGCCTGCGTGGAGAGGCGCTGCGGGTCGCCTTCGGTGCCGCAGAGAGAGATGACGAACGAAAGCGGATGCTTCGCGCTCGCGGCCTGAGCGCGCGCGTCGCGTATAGCGGGTGCGTAGACGGAGGCAGGATCGGGATGCGAGCAGTAGCCGAGCACGATATCCAGCAGGATGACCCGCACGTGCGGGTCGCGCGCCTTCTCCTGCAATCGTTTCAGGCGCAGGGTGGGGTCGATCATCGGATGCGGGCGACCTCGCGTGTACTCGTCCGCGCCAAAGTCGATGGCGATATGTCCCTGCTGCCCTTCAGCCTGCCCATCACTCAAACGCCATTCAGGCCGCAATGGAATGTTGGAGTAAACCGGCCCAAGCAGCCCCGACCAGATGTGCATGGCCTCGTCGCAGAGCGTGCCGCCGGAAAAGAGACCGGCGAGATATGCTCCTGTAGAGATAGGCGCGGCACTCGTCCCCGTACCCGTTTCAGTCAGAGCCTGGTCTGTGGTCTGTTCTGTTGTTTCGATGCCACTGGCGGCAAGGGCGGCTTGCGCGGCCTCGGTGAGATTGTGCGTGATGGTGAGGCGTTGCCCATAGCGTTGTTGTATTGTATCCACGTCGGCCCCAACGAAGCTGACGATGACGGGTTTGTTGCCTTTCTCGGCGGCTTGCAGGACACGCTCCGCGACGGCTGGTGCGGGAGGTTTAGAGATGAGGACGAGAACCCGCGTTTGCTCGTCCTCTTGCAACAGACTCAAGCCTTGCAGCGTGGTGATAGCTCCTACAGCTTCTGAAAGATCACGCCCGCCGCAGCCGATGACCTGCGAGACGCCGCCGTTGCCCTGCGCAATCAGCGACATGACCTGCTGGATACCGGTGCCGGATGCCCCGACGATGCCGATGGGACCGGGGGGAACGACGTTGACAAAGCCGAGGCCCACGCCGTTGAGCATGGCCGTACCACAGTCCGGCCCCATCAGCAGCAGACCGCGCTCTTGCGCTAAATGTTTGAGGGCGATTTCGTCCTCTAGCGGCACGTTGTCGCTAAAGAGGAAGACATGCAGGCCCGCTCGCAGGGCGCGGTCGCTCTCCAGAGCGGCATAGGGACCGGGTACGGAGATAACGGCTAAGCCGGTCTTTCCGGCCTCCAATAGCCGCGCCGCCTGCTCCAGCGAGCGTGGCTGCCGTGGACCCGCTGCCGCTCCGGTCTCGTCGGTTTCAGAGGCGACGGGACGCTTTGAGAGTTGCGTTTCGGCGGCCTGCAAGGCGACTTCGGCACTCGCCTCGTCTTCTGCACGCACGACGAGTAGCACGTCGGATGGCCCTGCTGTACCAGGCGAGAGTGCAGGGGGCGTCAGCCCGGCCTCGGCCAGCAGTTGCAGGTTTGGTTCCGTCGCCATGATAGCGGCGGCGTCCTCGACCCCTGCCATCTCTGTCAGGGAGCGGGCGATTTTCATAAGGGTGATCGAATCAAAATAGGCGTTGCGTTTCACACGCGCTTTGATGGGCATAGAACACCTCGCAACCAGTTCTCTCTATTCATAATATAGCCCATTCTATCACATGCTATAAGCATGACATTCTCGCATGTTATGCTGCCTGAATTCCGTCCTGAATAGAGTCAGGAGAAAGCAGAGAGGATGAGCTTGTCAGTCCTTGCACATCTCCCGCTTCCCTTTGTATAATTACTGAGGAAAAGTTAGTTATACATCAGGTTTCAGAGTATAACACAGCAAATTACGTTCACAAGATAAGGAGAACGGTGTCATGCGTGTGGGATTACAGGTCCCGAGTTTTACGTGGCCGCAGGGACAGGCGCAGCTTGGCGATATGTTCGCGTTGATCGTGGAACGCGCCGAGCGGGCCGGTTTCTATAGTCTGTGGGTGATGGATCACTTCTTCCAGATACCCGGTGTTGGCCCGGCGGAGAATGAGATGCTGGAGGGCTGGTCGGCGCTGGCCTTCGCCGCCGGTCACACGAACTATATCAAGCTGGGAACGATGGTGACGGGCGTGACCTATCGCTATCCGGGTGTGCTGGTGAAGACGGCGACGACGCTGGATGTGCTCTCGCACGGCCGGGCCTACTTTGGCATCGGCGCGGCCTGGAACGAACAGGAGCACAAAGGGCTGGGCATCCCGTTCCCGCCGCTGAAGGAACGCTTTGAGCGGCTGGAAGAGACGCTGCAGATCGCCCTGCGTATGTGGTCGGCTGACGAGGAGCCATATCACGGTAAGTATTATACGCTTGAGCGCCCGCTGAACTCGCCGCAGCCTGTGCAACTGCCGCACCCGCCGATTCTGATCGGCGGCAGTGGCGAGCAGAAGACGCTGCGCCTGGTGGCGAAGTATGGCAATGCCTGCAACATCTTTGGACGCCTGGGTCGCGAGGGCATCCAGCACAAGTTCGAGGTGCTGCGCCAGCACTGCCAGGAGATTGGCCGCAACTACGACGATATCGAGAAGACGACGCTCGATTCGCTGCAAATCACGCGCGATGGCCGCAACGGCACGATGTCGCCGAAACAGGCCATTGAGTACTTCCGCAGCATGGCCGAGATTGGCGTCGATCAGGCCATCTTCAGCCTGCGCAACGTCAGCGAGCTTGAGCCGTTCGATGTCCTGCGTACGGAGGTCATTCCCGAAGTGACCAGGATTCCCGTTTCAGGTCGCTAGTTTACAGACTGCTGCCGCTTCCAGGGCGACCGCAAGGAATCGCCTTACTATACTACGGCTGCGCTTAGTCGTTTTAAAGGATGGGATATTGATGGCCGGGCGCGCAACTTTGACCGCACAGGAGGCACAATTTGTGCAAGGGCAGCGAGTGGGCCACCTCGCGACCTCCGACGAGGAGGGGCACCCGTATGTTGTGCCAATCTGCTACGCCTTCGATGGCGAGCGTTTCTACACGCCGCTGGATGAGAAGCCCAAGCGCGTGGAGGCGAACAGGCTGCGCCGCGTGCGCAACATCGAGGCCCGGCACGAGGCCGCGCTGGTCATCGATCAATATGCCGAGGACTGGTCACAGCTTGGCTACGTCCTTGTGCAGGGGCGCGCCGACCTGCTCGCGCCGGACGACGCGCTCCACGCCCACGCTCTGCGCTTGCTGCGCGAACGCTATCCCCAGTACCGCAACATGAACCTGGAGACGAAGCGCGTCATCGTCATCACGCCCGCTCGCGTCACCTCGTGGGGGCCTGTCATGGAAAAATAGACAGGGGGATATCGCTATAACGGCGTACCAGGGCGGAGGGCAGCCCCGCCCTGGTTGCTCTCCCTGTCCCTTCTTCATTTTTACTCCATCGGCTGCTCTTCTTCAAGGTTCTCTTTGATAGCCGGAACGACCTCTTCGGCGAAGATCTGGGCCTGTTTTTGCTCATCGCCCATGACGGGCCAGAAGATGAAGGTGTCGAGGCGCAGATCGTTGTAGTAGTGCAGGATTTCCTCTATCCACTGCCGGGGTGTACCGATGAGCAGCCCCTTACGCCCGGCGGCTATACCATGACCATCTTCACTCAGGATGGCGCCCATGAGGTTGTAGCCGCGACGAATAGCGTTGAGGCTGCGCGTAGCCTGTTTGGCTCCCACATCCACTGCCTGCTGGATGGCTGGCACCTCTTCGGGCGGGATGTAGGTGCTAGAGATGAGCAGGCCGTCGGCGAGCAGGCCCGTGACACGCAGCATGCGCGGCTTATTGCCACCGAGCCAGATGGGAATGTCGTGCGCGGGCGGTGGTCCCGGTTGCACGTTATGCAACTGGTAGTGGTCGCCCTCGAAGCTGACGGTTGAATTGGGCGGCAGCGATTGCCAGAGCATGTGCAGGATGTGCAGTGCCTCTTCCAGCGCGCTCACCGCTTCGCCCGGCGTACGCTTTGGCCCGCCGTAACTTACCACCCCCTCGGTGAAAGCACCCGCGCCGAGGCCCAGCTCCAGGCGGCTATCGGTAAGCAGATCGAGGGTCGCTGCTGCCTTCGCCAGCATAGCGGGCGCACGCAGTGGCAGGTTGAGGACATTCGGCAGGAGATGAACCTCCTCCGTGACCATGCCCAGCGCTGTCAGTAGCGTCCAGGTGTCGAAAAAGTCAGGATTGTACGGGTGATCCTGCACGCAAATGAGGTCCAGATTGCTATCATCGGCCAGGCGGGCCAGATCGAAGGCCAACTGCCGCCTGCGCGCCGACGGATCGATATTCAAGCCAAACAACGGCGCATTCTGTTCGCTATCTTCCATATGCTTTCTCCTCTTGCGATTGGAAATTCTCGCTATTCCATACCATCTATTACGCTCCATACTTACTAAGCGGTAGTCTATGACAAAGGAGGAAGATATTGCCAGTGGCATCGATCAGACGTGGAGAATTTGCCGTTCTTTGTCCTCGTGTGCGATACTACTTTGGGAAGAATTTCTCATGAAGCAGGGGAGGGGCGTGTATGAGGGAGGTTGTTGGTATCTTTGAGATTGTGTCGCGGACAAACTACCAGGAGGGGCAGCAGCTTAACAACCAGGGAAGGAGGAATGGGTGCGATGGATGCATGGCAACCAGTCGCCCGGAGCACGATTGTGAAAGACGCTCACTGGGAAAGGGCGTTAGAAAAGGCATTGGAGCAGACGACGGATATTGCGGCAGACGTAGCGCTGTTGTTTGCCAGTGGCGCTTATGCTCGCTATTTCCCTGAGATTTTACACCGTGCGCGACACGAAACCGGAGCCTCCGTGCTGATCGGCTGCTCCGGCCAGGGCATCATCGGCACGGCGCAGGAACTGGAAGGTGTACCTGCCCTCGCCTTGCTCACGCTCTCCCTTCCCGGCGCTATTTTGCACTCGACACGCCTGACGCAGGAGATGGTAGAGGACTGCTCCGACCCGGCTGATTGGCCCCTGCGCCTGGAAATTCCGTCCCATGATGTCAATGCCTGGCTGATCTTTGCCGACCCGTATCGGCTGGATTGTGAGGAATTAATCGAGGGATTGGAAGCCGCCTATCCCGGACGCCCCATGCTCGGCGGGCTGGCCTCGTTTGGCCCGACGGAGCGCCGCACCTTCGTTTTCCTCAACCGGGAGGTGTATGACGCGGGCGGCGTCGGCCTGAGCATCGGTGGCCCGTATACCATCCAGCCGCTTGTCTCGCAGGGCTGCGAGCCGATCGGGGAGCCGTGGACGATTACCGCCGTGCAGGATAACATCATCCAGACCATCTCGAACCGCCCGGCTTACGATTTGCTGGTGGAGACGCTGGAGAGCCTGCCGGAAGAGATGCAACTGCGGGCGCAGAATAACCTGATGGTTGGGCTGGCCGCCGATGAGTACCGCGAAAGCTTCGGGCGCGGCAGTTACCTCATTCGCCCCCTGCTCGGCATTGATCCTGATAGCGGCGCCATTGCCATCGGTGCCTATCCACGTCTCGGCCAGACCATCCAGTTCCAGATGCGTGACGCCACCGCTGCCGACCTCGACTTGAAAGAACTGCTCGAAAAGACCCGCGCCAATCTGGGCGCGCAAAAGCCGTTTGCGGGCATCCTTTGCTCCTGCAACGGGCGCGGCATCGGCATGTTCGGCGAGCCGCACCACGACGCCAGTGCCATCGCCAACACGCTGGGAATGCTGCCCCTGGCCGGTCTCTTCTGCAACGGCGAAATCGGCCCTATCGGCACCCGCACCTTCCTCCACGGCTTCACCGCCAGCCTGGCATTGTTGATGAAAAAGGAATAACAGAAAGCTTTCCCATGTCATTGCCAACATCCCCTCTCGTGCCATGCTGAGCGCAGGCATTGTCGGCCAAATATACCTTACAGAAAAAGAGAGGTCACTTTGTGGAATAAATAAGATGCCCTCGTTGTTTCCAGTAGGTGGAAACGGGAAAAAGGGGTGACGATTCGGGGCGGGATTACAGGAAGATGAGATGAGATCGCTGGAAGAAAAGAGACTGACCGGCCACACGAGCGGTCGCCCCTTATTTCCCGATCGTCGTAAAACGTATACTGGTTGAATTCACAGGAGGTGATTGACGTATGACTACTCTAGCACGTTTCGATCCCTGGCGTGAAGCCCTCAGTTTGCGTGATGCGATGGATCGGCTCTTTGAGCAGAGCTTCGTGAATCCATTGAGCCTGTTCAACACGACCGTCCCCGGCATTATGGTGCCGATGGATGTCTATGAGACGAAGAACGGCTACGAGGTGAAGGTCCTGTTGCCGGGCATCAATCCAGACCATCTGGAGTTGACCGTTCAGGGCGAGACCCTGACTATCAAGGGTGAGTACCCGCAGGTAAACGAGCAGGGCAAAGAGGGAACCTGGCTGGTGCATGAGATCGCCTCCGGCTCGTTCCAGCGCACCATTACCTTTCCCAAACCGATTGATGCCAGTACGATTGAAAGCAGCTATCGCGACGGCGTGCTGACCATCACAGTGCCGTTCAGCGAGGTGAGCAAGCCCAGACGCATCAGCATCACAGGCGGGCAGACGGTCGAGTCAGGTTCTCAAAAGCAACTGGCCGGCGCTCATTGACGCAGGTAGACGAAGCTCAGCGTCTGATAAGGAGTGCGTAACAGTTCTCAGGTGGGAAGCAGAAGAACAGTTCAGGTTCTTCTGCTTCCCACCGTTTTATTTGCCATGAGTGAGCCAGTATGCTTGAGGACGAGACCCACGAGATCGCTGAGGGCGGGCGGAGAAAAGTGTAGGCTTTCACCAGAGGAGCCGATGATGGAACTTCCCACGCCCGCGCGTGGGTTTTCCGCGTCACTCGAAATGTGAGCAAGCAGCTCGTCGCGTTGACACCATTATAGCTAGCATGATAAGATTTGCTTGACGTAATGTAATGGGCTGGCCCATCGCTTCGTCTTCTGTAGATTGATTATCCCCGATCACTCAGCGTGGCGTGATCTGGTTTTATCCCGGTGAGCATGCGGGCTGAGTTGTTTGTCCTGGCAGTGCATCGTGAAACGAACCGGCTCCGTTTCGGGTCGGATGTGAGTGTAGTTGCATGAATCGTGAGTATCATCGTTGGTATAGCCCCTCTTTACAGCATGATATGGAGTTGCTGGTTTTTGGTCACGCGGGCGCTCGCGTGCTCGTTTTTCCCACTTCGATGGGGCGCTTTTTCCAGTGGGAAGATTTTGGTATGATTGGAGAATTGCGCGATCTGATCGATCGGGGGCATTTGCAGTTGTATTGTGTAGATAGTGTGGACTCGGAGAGCTGGTACGCGAGGCAGCTTCCTCCCTCACGGCGAGCGGAGCGCCAGAATCAATACAATAGCTACCTTTTGCGTGAGGTGTTGCCGTTCAGCAGCGAGCACAATGCTAATCCTTTCCTGATTACGGTTGGCGCGAGCTTTGGCGCTTACCACGCCGTCAATTTTGCTCTGCGCTACCCTCAGGTGGTGAATCGCACGCTTGGCTTGAGCGGCCTCTACGATATCCGGCGCTTCACCGGAGGCTATTCTGACGATAATGTGTATTTTAACAATCCCATGGCCTTCATTGCCAACGAGCACGACCCGGAACGCATAGCTGCGCTCAAGCGCGTCGATATCATTCTTGCTATCGGGCGCGACGATCCATCGTGCAAGAACAACGAAGAATTTTCGGGTGTACTCTGGAGTAAGGATATCTGGCACGCTCTGCGCATCTGGGATGGCTGGGCGCATGACTGGCCGTGGTGGAAGCAGATGCTCCGTCTCTACATCGGCGGCCACGATTGATATCTTACGCCCGGCCTCGACCGCTCGCCGCTGCGCGGCTCGCTCTCAACCCTTTGCGAAGCGCCGCAGGTGCTGAGCAGTCAAGGCCAGGCGTTCGCCAACAGTATCGAGTGAAGAGAAGAATCTGTACTAACAGGGGAGTAACGAGATGACACTAAAGGTTGGTTTGCTGGTGGGGCGGGAATGGTCATTTCCCCCCGCTTTCATTGAAGAGGTCAATAATCGCAATGAGGGTGTGGTTGCCGAGTATGTCAAACTGGGCGGTACGCGTATGGACGACGCCGTTCCCTACGCGGTGATTATCGACCGTATCTCGCACGAGATACCTTACTATCGTATCTATCTCAAATACGCCGTGCTGCAAGGGGTGACGGTAGTCAACAATCCCTTCATGTGGGCGGCTGACGATAAGTTTTTTGAGGCGGCGCTGTGTGAGAAGCTGGGCATTGCCAGCCCGAAGACGGTCGTGCTGCCTAACAAGGATTACGTGCCCGGTATTGTGCATAATGAGAGCCTGCGCAACCTGATCTACCCGCTGGACTGGCAGGGTATCATCGATTACGTTGGCCTGCCGTGCGTGCTCAAGGACGCGCTGGGCGGCGGCTGGAAGGACGTCTTTATTTGCCACTCGCTCGACGAGGTGATCCACCACTACGACCATTTTGGCCTGCGCACCCCCATCTTGCAGGAGTTCATTAAGTGGGATCAGTATGTGCGCTGCATCGCCCTCGGACAGGATGCTGTGCTGCCTATCAAGTATGATCCAGGCGAGCGCAAGTATTACGTCGAGCACCAGCACCTGACGCCCGAACTGGGCAAGCGCATCGTCGAAGACTCGCTCAAGCTGGTGCGCGCGCTTGGCTACGATATGAACTCACTGGAGTGGGCCATTCGCGATGGTGTTCCCTATGCCATCGATTTCATGAATCCGGCGCCGGACATGGATATCTATTCACTGACACCGCACTATTTTGCATGGGTAGTCAAGCACATGGCCGATATGGCAATCAACCTCGCCAGGAACCCACGCCCACAGCTTCCCAACCTGCGCTGGGATGCCTTTATGACCGCCAGCCGCACCTGGCAGCAAAGTGACGGGAACAACGCGAGCAGTGCAAGCAGCAATGGCGCAACCGAGAATAGCAGTGCGGCGGAAAATCAGACAGAGACGAGTCAGGAGTATAACCTGAATCCATAGCACTGTACCATTCTATTTTGCTAGATGGAGAGAGGAGGTGTGTCGTGCCGCTAAGAGAAGCTATCGAGACCTATCATGAGCTGCTGACGGACGAACTGGCTGCTGCGTCGCAGACACAGTTGGAGGAGCAGCAGCGGCAGCGTGGCATCGTCTTTGGAGATCGCCCGCTATCCACCACACTGCGCCCGCGCTTTCTGACGCCAGAACAGTATCGTTTCCTGCAAGCACGCATGCGTATGCTGATGCGCGCCTTCGAGAAGATCTACCACGTGGCGATGGAGAGTAAGGAGTTTCGCGCCCAGTTCGGCCTGGAAGATTGGGAAGAGCATCTGATCCAGTTTGATCCCGGCTTTCGCCCCTCCAGTCCAACTTCGCGTGTGGATACCTTCTTTGTCACCGAGCGCGGTGGCCTGCGCTTGACGGAGTACAACGCGGAGACACCGGCGAGTCCGGCCTACAACGATGTGCTTACCGAAGTCTTTTATGGGCTACCGGTGATGGCCGAGTTCCTGCGCCGCTTCCAGGTGCGCCCGCTGCCATCGCGCCACAGCGTCATGAACGTCCTGCTAGATTCTTTTAATCAGTGGGCGGGCCATCGTGAGAAGCCGCGCATCGGCATCATCGACTGGCGCGAGGTGCCAAGCTACAGCGAGTTTGTGCTCTTCGAGGACTATTTCAAGGCGCAGGGCCTGGAATGTATCATCGCGGATCCACGCGAGGTCGAGTACCACAACGGCAGGTTGATGGCGGACGATTTCCACATCACGCTGATCTACAAGCGCGTTCTGATGAGCGAGCTGGTGGCGCGCGGCGGCATGGATCATCCCATTATACGGGCCGTGCTGGATAAAAATGTGTGTATGGTCAACCCGTTTCGCTGCAAAATTCTGCATAAGAAGGCGAGTCTGGCCGTGCTCTGTGACGAGCGTAACGCACACCTCTTTACGCTGGATGAGCTAGAGGCCATCAATGCGCATATTCCCTGGACAGCTCGCGTCGAGGAGCGCATGGCAACCTATCGTGACCGCTCCATCGACCTGATTCCGTTCATCCTTGAGCGCCGCGAGCATATGGTACTCAAGCCCAACGACGAGTATGGTGGCAAGGGTGTCGTGCTTGGCTGGGAGACCAGCCCCGAGGAGTGGGAGCGCAATGTCGGGACCGCGCTCCAGGTTCCCTATATCGTGCAGGAGCGCGTGACCATCCCTAGCGAGCCGTATCCCAACTTCGTCGACGGGCATGTCAGGCTGATTGAGCGCATGCTGGACACCAACCCGCTCGTCTTCTATGGAGAGTACGTGGATGGCTGTCTCTCGCGTCTCTCTGCCCAGGCTCTGTTGAATGTCACCGCCGGTACGGGTTCTACCGTGCCGACCTTCCTTGTTGAGAATCGATAGATGTGGAACATATCAGGCCAGGAAAGGGTGAAGCACATGAAAGCACCGTCACTGACACTTGGTATCGAGGAAGAGTATCAGATAGTCGACCCGAAGACGGGTGAACTGCGCTCCTATATCACGGAAATTCTGGAAGAGGGGAAGATGCTCCTGCGCGAGCAGGTCAAGCCGGAACTGCACCAGGCGATGGTCGAGATCGGCTCCGATGTCTGCCAGACACCGGGTGAACTGCGCGCGGAACTGATACGCCTGCGCCGCGCCATCATGGAACTGGCGGGCAAGAATGGTCTGCGCATCATTGCCGCGGGAACCCATCCTTTTTCATCGTGGCTGGAGCAGGAGATCACGCCGCAGGAACGCTATATGGGCGTCAAGCAGGACATGCAGGAACTGGCCCAGCGCCTGCTCATCTTCGGTACACATGTCCACGTGGGCATCGAGGACCGCGAGTTTCTTATCGATGCCATGAACGTCGCCCGCTACTTCATGCCGCATGTGCTGGCCCTTTCTACCAGTTCTCCCTTCTGGATGGGTCGGCTCACAGGTCTGAAATCCTATCGCAGCATCATCTTCCGCAACTTCCCGCGCAGCGGCATCCCGCGTATCTTCTCCTCCTGGCAGGACTACCAGTACCTCGTCAACACGCTGGTCAGCACGCACAGCATTCCCGATTCCAGCAAAATCTGGTGGGATGTGCGCCCAAACCATTCGTATCCAACGCTGGAGTTCCGCATCTGCGATGTCTGCTCCCGCGTAGACGAGGCCATCGCCATGGCCGCCATCTTTCAGGCTATCATCGCCAAGCTGTGGAAGCTGCGCCGCGATAACATGACCTTCCGTGTCTATCCGCACGACCTGATCGATGAGAACAAGTGGCGCGCCGTGCGCTACGGCATCGAAGGCAACCTGATCGACTTCGGCAAGCAGGAAGAGAAACCCGCCCGCGAACTGATCCGCGAGCTGGTCGGCTGGTTCATCGATGACGTGGTTGACGAACTGGGCAGTCGCAAGGAGGTGGAGTACGCCTATCGCATCCTGCAAGAAGGCTCAAGCGCCGACCGCCAGCTTGCCACCTACCAGCGCACTGGTAGCTTCAAAGCCGTCGTTGACCAGCTTATTAAAGAGACCGCGGAGGGCGTTCTGCCGGAAGAGACGGCGGCAGAAACACAATAACCGCGCCTTGCCCCGGGCCAATCCCTGGCCGACCCCGGGCCGGAACAGGCCACCCGCAAGGGGTGGCCCTACTCTACGCGAGGACGTCTACCGACCCCGGGCCAGAACAGGCCACCCGCAAGGGGTGGCCCTACTCTACGCGAGAGGGCGTCCGGCGACGTATATAGTAGGGCCACCCCTTGCGGGTGGCCTGCGGAGCAGTGGTGGTAGAAACACAATAGATCTGGAGTATTCACATTGGCACGTTTAATCACAATCGAAGACCTGTATCAATTCAAATTTCTCAGTCGGCCCCGTGTCTCCCCGGATGGTAAGCGCGTCGCGTTTGTCGTGACCGGCATTGATGGGCGCAAGCATGCCTATCGCTCATCTCTCTGGGTCGCGCCCGTCGATGGTAGCCCGGCGCAGCATTTCATTGGTGGCAGTGCCAACTCACGCACTCCGGCATGGTCGCCGGATGGGCGCTGGCTGGCGTTCATCTCTGATCGTGAGGGTGAGGGGCAGGGTAGCGGCAAGGAGGCAAGGGAGCGTGGCAAGGGCAAGATGCAGGTCTGGCTCATTCCCACTGCTGGCGGCGAGGCCCGCCAGCTTACCTTTATGCCACACGGAGCCTTCCATCCCGTCTGGTCGCCCGATAGCAAGCGCCTGATCTTCAGCGCAGCCGTTGGTCCGCTCGATGAGGAAGATGAAGACGGCAGGCCGCTGCCCAAAGCGCGCGTCATCGACCGCCTTGCCTACCGCCTCGATGGCGTCGGCTACACCTACGAGCGGCGCGCGCACCTTTTCCTCATCGACGTTCCCGCGAGCGAAAACTGGCAGCCCACGCAGCCCCTTCAATTAACCGATGGCGACTGGGATGAGAAGGACGCGGCCTGGTCGCCCGACGGCACGCGCATCGCCTTTGCCTCGAGCCGCGCCGAAGACCGCTGGCAGGCGCGCAGTCCCGATATCTACATCCTCTCGCTACAGGATGGTCAGCCTGGTGAGTTGCGGCAGATGAACGAGAGCAGCTATACCTGTAGCTCGCCCTCGTGGTCGCCGGATGGGGAAACGCTGGCATTCCTGGCCGCGCTCAAACGGCGTGGGGCCGGGCATGTCGAACTCTTCACCGTCCCCGCTGATGGTTCGCAGCCGCCGCGCAACCTCAGCGCAGCCTTCGAAGGCAGCCTTGCCGACTGGACAAACAGCGACGCCACCGATGAGCACATCATGCCCGCCCCTACCTGGTCGCTGGATGGTCAGGGTCATCAAACGCTCTACGTGCTGGCGAACCGGCGCGGGGCCTCGCGCATCTACGCCATCCCCGTCGCGGGGGCGAGCAGCGAGCCGGAAACGCTCACCCCCGGCAATTTTCACGCGATGGACTTCAGCATGGATGCGCAGCGGCGCACCTTTGCCGCGCTGATCGAAGATCCCACACATCTCGGCGAAATCTTCATCGGCTCCACGCAAACGCCCGGCGAACTCCGGCAGTTGACGCATTTTAATGATGCCCTCTTCGACGAGCTACAACTCTCGACGCCCGAATACTTCACCTACACAGGCGAGGGTGGATGGCCTATGGATGGCTGGCTCCTCAAGCCGCCCGGCTTCGACCCATCTCAAAAGTATCCCCTGATCGTCGAGATTCACGGAGGACCGCACTCGCAGTACGGCTACGGCTTCCTGCACGAGATGCAGTTGCTGGCGGCGGCTGGCCACGTCGTGCTCTTCACCAACCCACGCGGCAGCAGTGGCTACGGGCGCGGCTTCGCCCTTGCCGTGCGCGGCGACTGGGCCGGAAAAGATTCGCTGGACATCATGGCAGGCGTGGATGCCGTACTGGCAAAGGGTTACATCGATGAGCAGCGCCTGGGCGTGATCGGCGGCAGCTACGGCGGTTTCATGACAAGCTGGCTGGTCGGTCACAGCAATCGTTTCCGCGTGGCCGTTGCCGACCGCAGCGTCATCAACCGCTACTCCTTCTTCGGCAGCAGCGACATCGGCTGGGAGTTCACCGACGACGACCTGGAAATTCCGCCCTGGGAGGACCCGGAGCGCTACATCCGCTCGTCACCCATCACCTACGTCAACAGCATCCACACCCCCTTGCTGATTATCCACAGTGAAAGCGACTTCCGCTGTGGCATCGAGCAGTCGGAGCAGCTTTTCGCTGCCCTCAAGTGGCTCGGTCGCGAAGTCCTCTTCGTGCGCTTCGAGGGCCAGAGCCACGGCCTCTCTCGCGGCGGCCACCCGAAGCTGCGCAAAGAGCGTCTGAAACACATCATGACGTGGTTTGAGGGACATATGCAATAATTACATCAACACCCACACCTGTCCGTAATGCGAAGGCACCGGCTCGGCTGGCTGGATGCTCTGCCCGTCGTGCTGCACGATCAGGTCGAGGTGGTCGGGGGCGCGCATATCGTCATTGACCATCTCGCGATAGGTGCCTGCTTTGGGGAACGGCACGGCGATAGACTGCGCGTTGTCGGAGAAGTTGAGGATGACGATGGCGTGCTGCTCCAGCTCTTCAGATGTGGCAGGGGCGGAACGCTGGTAGGCGACGATCTGCGCTGCCAGGTCGGATTGCTGGTCGAACCCGATGAAGACGCGGCTGCGCAGGGCGCGGAAACGGCGGCGCAATCGCGCCATGACGCGGTAGAGACGCACAAGTGGCTGCCCGTACTCATCATAGAAATATTCCCAGTGGACGCTGCGCCGGAAAGAGATGCGCGCATTGCCGCCCTGCGGCAGCGTGTAGTTTTCCGCGAACTCCTCGCCCTGCCACAGCATTGGGATGCCCTGGCAGGTATAGAGGGCGATGGCGAAGGGCTGCAATTTGTAGAAGTTGGAGCGAATGCCGAACTGCACGTCCCCCTGACCGCCAATGCCACTCTCAACGCCGCAGAAGTCGATCAGGTGCTCGTGATCGTGCGAGTCGATGTACTGGAAGGGCGCGACTGGAGCCTGTACACCGTTGAAGTCGCGCGTAGCGGGATAGCCCACAGCATAGGGGTTGAGCAGGTGGACAAATTCCTCATCCACATAGTCGTTGCTCGCCATGTCCTCGCACTTGTCCAGCAGGGCGTCCTGCCACGTGGCGTTGGAGTAGGTGTCGCGCAATATGGCTGGAGGATTGTCCAGATACTCGGCAACCTGGATGATGCGGCTGAAACCCTGCTCATCCTGAAAACGCTTGATGGGCCGCGAATCCTGGTAGGTGTTGTAGACCAGTTCTGCATAGGCCTGTCCTGTTGGCCCATCATAGTAGCCGCTCACGTTGTCGTAGCGAAAGCCGTCGACGTGGCACTCCTCCATCCAGTGACGATTGGCGGTGCGGAAATAGTCCTGGGTGAAAGGCATGCCCTCGAAGGTGAGCTGCGGGCCAAACTGCCCGTTGGGAAATGTTCCCATTGGCCCTGTTTCCCCGCTCGTGCGATAGACGAGATCATAGGCAAAATCGGCGCTGCAGTGCTGGTAGACCACGTCCAGGATGACGGCGATGCCTCTGGCATGGCAGGCGTTGACCAGGCGTTTGAAGGCCTCCATGCCGCCCCAGCGGTCTTCGGGCGCGAAGTAGTGGAGCGGGCCATAGCCCCAGTCAAAGATTTGCGGCACCGTCGTAATCGGCATCAGCTCCAGCGCGTTGACGCCGAGGCCGCTGAGATATTCGAGCCGGTCGGCTACGCCATCGAATGAGCTGTCAAATTCTTCCACCTGCAACTCATAGACGATCAGGTCGTCCAGTGAGGGCACCTGGAAAGTGGCGTCCGTCCATTGAAATGGCTGTATGGGTTGATCGCTGACGGTGAAGGCCGAGAGCTTGCCAATACCCGTGTCCGTCGCGAAAGGGTCGGTGATGAAAAGCGTGACGAGGTTGGCCGTGAGCGGCTGTGCTGCTTGCGCCGTGTTCGTCGGGTCGAAGACAGAGAGCGTCATCGGGTTCGTCAGTGTCCCCTGCATCTCTTGCAGCAGGGTGTAGCGATACAGGTACGTGCCGGGCTGGCCGAAGTGGCTCTGCCCGGCAGCATCTTTATAGGCCGCGAGATTAATGCTCGCGCTCCACAGACCGAGCGCGTGCTGCTCGTCAAGGGTGAGATAGAAATTCTTCGCCGGTATTTCGATATCGAACTGGTCGAGTTCGTGAATGATGCGCACTACCAGCACGTAGCCCTTCGCCACCGTAATGTTGGGCAGATAGATGCCGAAGCGCACGCTCAACCCGCCATTCGTATCGGCATGCGCCCCCACTTCGTCCAGATTGATCGGCATGATCTCTCTACTCCTTCTCTCTAGCGAATACCGTCCCATTATATCCCTCTCGCGTCGCCAGTCGCAATCAAGAGTATTGGAAGCGCAGCCTGAGGCTTTGCTGCGCTTGATCCTGTTGGCAAGCTTTCTGCTCTGATGGCTCGCCGCATGGCGGCGAGAGGGGGTATATCATGCTTCACTGCGTTCAGCGCCTCTACTCTCTTATGTAATCTGCTGAACTTCTTACATAAGATGGCTGCCTCGTGTGAGCAAATAACCTTCTTTTCACGCTTACAATAGGATAAAAGTCCCGTGAAAGGCAGAAGAAAGCGGGGGAAGATATACTTAGCGCAGTCTGGTGAAGGGGAAGACCAGGCTAAAAATTACTATGTCTGTACTCTCTTGCTTCAGGAGAGATTTATTGCTTTTCTTCAATGGAGGCAATTTCATGACAGACAATGAATTGATTGAAAGGAAAACTTCATATGTTGCGTTCAAAGCCCCTGTTTGTTCTTGCCAGCGTGGTGATGATGGCTGCGCTGGTGTTTAGCGTGTTCCTGGCAACGCGACCAAACGCTAATGCCGCTCCGGCTTCTACCGCCAGTGGCACTCCACGCTACATGCAGTTCCACCACACTTTTTCCCAGGCCGCCCTGGCCTCCTCAGGGTTGAAGCACTGGACCTCGTCCTTCAAGTCCGAAGGAAAGACGTGGACTTATTCAATGGTGGGTACGAACCCGGCCAATGGCTCGAAAACCACCACTGTTCCGGTGACTATTGTTCCTCTCAAGCTCGTCTTCTCCAATGGCAAAAGCTTTGATGGGACACCTGAGGTCTCACAGACAACAGGGTCGCCGCTGTTCAAGAATGCCTCGTTTATCAGTGGCACCACGCAGTACGGGGACGCGGTAGCTCGCGCCGAGTTCTGGAACAAGGTCTCCACCACAAGCCCCAATTATCACGTGCTGGTGGGAACGCCCACGGTTGACAGCACGCTGACCATCAACATCCCCTCGGCAGATGGCGCGACGACGACAGACCCCTCCAGTGGGAAGACAATTGGTCTGATCAACATCAACTGGTTTGACCCGGAACTCCAGAGCGAGTTGACGGCGCTGGGCTTTAAAGCCAACATGCTGCCGATTTTCCTCTCCCACAACGTGTACCTGACCGAGGGTTCTCCCACACTCAGCAACTGCTGCATTGGCGGCTATCACAATGCCGTGACGAACTCTGCCGGGCTGCAAACCTACATCTGGTCCACCTTTGCTGATGCCGGTGTCCAGGGCGGCTTCGGCGAGGATGTCAGCGCGCTGAGCCACGAGATGCTCGAATGGTTCAACGACCCGTTCACTAACAATGTTGTGCCGAACTGGATTTCCCCCATTGCCCCGCAGTACGGCTGCAACAGCTATCTTGAAGTAGGCGATCCACTGGTCGGCGTCGTCTTCACAGTGAGCGGCTACAGCAACGACCACCTGCAAGATGTGGCCTTCTTCAGTTGGTTTGCGCGCCAGTCGCCCTCCAAGGCCATCAACGGCCAGTACACCTACCTGGGGACCTTCACCAGCCTTTCTCAGAAGTGCTAAGACCATACCAGATTTCATCATAGTGAAAAGCGGACGAGTCTGCACCCGCCGCTGCAGGCTCGTCCGCTTTTCACTATGATGAAGATGCTATCTCACCTCTATCTCCAGTTCCGGCTCAAATGTAAACGCCTGTTTGTTATTTCTGGAGCGCGGTTGCCGCTTTCGCTGTTCCGCACGACGGATGGCGCGCACGGGCAGGTAGGGTTCCATAGCGTACAGCAGGTTGATGTAGACTTGCTGCTGCTGCTGGATGATACCTTCGGGACCGAGCGACCACCACTCCTGGGGAGTGAAGTAGGAGGAAACTTCGGCTTCAGGACCGCCGCGCCCGTACCACTGGATGAGGTGCAGGTTATCGGACTGCGCCATCCAGCGAGCGAGATTGAGCAGTGCGGGGTTCTCGATCAGCTTCGCCTCGTTGTAGATGTAGCCCATGAGCTGGTAGATGGCCTGCTGCGCGCTGTTACCCAGGAAGAACTCCATGCCGCCACTGCCTGCCCACGTCGAAGGGAAGACGGGCAGGGGCAGGTGGTGCGAGCGCTCGCACTGCCCGTAGAGGTCAATCAATTCGCCGGGGGTGCGCGTGGCGATGCCGCGCCGTTCAAGTTCGAGGGGCAGCATGCGCATAAAATCGAAGATGCCGCTGTCGTGTCGGTGATGCTCGCCAAAGGTCTCAAAGTCCCAGCCCAGGAAGACGAAATCGCCCGCTGCCTGCGCGATCCAGTCGACGTAGGTAGGCACCATAAGCGGGTAGTTGTCCCAGTTGTGGTTGGAGAAGCGGTAGCCCACGTCGTCGCTGAGTTCCACGTGGCGCGTCAGCAGGTAGGGGGGTGTCTCGCGCACGGGCGGCGTGCCATTTCTGCGCCGGGGCAGCTTTGCCTCGATCGGCAGCGGGTAGGGGCCTTCGTCGCCGTTGCGGTAGAGGTAGGTAGGCTCGCGCCAGCCCAGTACCCATTTACGCCCATCCATCAGCGCGCCGCGAAATCCTGCGGTGTCCAGCGCGTCGTAAATACTGGCAGACATCGCCATTTCCGTGGTATCGGTGACGGTGGGCCGCTTGCCAAAAATGCGCTCCATCTCGTTTGCCATCCACTGCATATCCTGTGCAAAGGTCGGCAGGTCGAACAGGAAGAGGAAACTGTGGTACGGCTCTACTCCGACCAGCTCGACATGCTCCGCCGCAACCAGTTCGCGGAAGAGGTCGAGCAGTGCGGGTTCCCATTTTTCTGCCTGCTGAATGAACGAGAGCGAGAAGCCAATGGAGAAATGCAATCCCCGCCGCACGAGTTCCTGGAACATGTGGGCGGCAGGGTAATAGCTATAGCGCGCTACCTTTTTGAAGTAGCGTTCGTTCATACGTTCATCAAACAGGCTGCGTGTGATATCCTCGATGGAAGCACCGCGTGGGATGGGCTGTGCCGGCAGTTTCAGGCGACGCGGTTGATGCACCACCGTATAGATCGCCAGATCTGCAACCATGGCGGTTTTCCTCTCAAGCCAGCACGATATCTTGTTTGCGTGCCAGGAATTCCAACTTTGCTACGAGGTTCTCAATCACACGATTCCACTGAAATTCTTTTGCCGTGTCATAGCCGTTGCAACGCATGCGCTCCTGCTCGGAAGGGTGGCGGCGCAGGTAGAGCAGGTAGCCGACAATCTCATCCGGGTCTTCCGTCTCGGTGACAATCGCGTTCTCGAAGGGAACTGCGTAGTCCTCGCCTGTCGAGCCGGTAACAGCTACCCCTTTCGCGGCCATGACCTCCAGGCCGACGAGGCCGAATGGTTCGTGTCCGCTGTTGGCGAGCGTGGCGTCGGCTGCGGCATAGGTCGCGCGCACGAACGATTCGGGCAGGAAGAAGCGCAGGTTGTAGATATCAGCCGGGCCGGTATTTGCCACCGCCTCGATGCTCTGTTCCAGGTTGGGTCGGTGAACTGTCACGTCACGAATGCTCAGGCCGATTTCGTAGGCATGACGCAACACATCCGCCCCGTGCGGCTCAATGCCGCCCCTCACGAAAAGTGTCACGGGGTGGCCGCTGGCTTTAAGGCGAGCCACGGCATCGATCGCCATCATCCAGCGTTTATCAGGGTCGAAGCGGCCAATTTTGAACAGGAAGAAACGGCGCGGGTCTCCCTGACGCCCGACTTCGCGCAGGCGCAGTATCGCCTCCTCGTCAACCTGGTTCAGGTGGCGCGAGGGAATGCCGTTGGGAATGACCAGCGGATTGACGCCATATTCCCACATCCTGTGCTTCATGTAACGGCTGACGGTGGTGATCGTCGTCACGTAATTAAGGCGCGGCCAGTTGATGCGGTGTAGTGACATCAGGCTGTTGAGATTCCAGAGCATGAGCACCTTCTGGCGCAAGCCGAACCAGTGCAGCAGGTCGGAGGTACGAATCATTGCCTCGGCGGTCTGCCAGTCTTCGCCCTGGATGACGACCATCTTGCCCTGCGCCACCGCCGGGCGCACGATCTCCTCATAAATATGGTAGGGAACGCTCTCATTGTAGTCGTAAAGTTTCTCCTCTTCGCCATCATAGACGCCGTTGAGATGATACTTACTAATCCACTGCGACCAGCGTTTGAGGATCAACTTGCCGTTGATGCGCTCCTCGACGCCCGGCTTCGTGGGATCGCCAATATAAATAAGGTGGGTGGTAAAGCCCTCAGTCGCCAGCGCTTCGCTCAACTCGGTCACGCGAGTTCCCAGGCCGCCCGCCGTCGAATAGACGTCCGGCCCCTCGAAGCTGAGCAGGACAAATACGGTATTTTCTGGTGTTATAGCTCCATCTAAATTGATCATGGTTTTCCTGAATCCTTGTGCAATACATGGGGGAGTGTACGCCTGTAGACGAACGCCTCCCTGGCTGGTAAGAAAATGCTGTAAATAACGCAGCGGTAGCTTTGTGGCCGCTCTGAAGAAATGCACCCTCGCAATTTCCCATAACCCTACTACCTTATCATACCACAGACAGGTATACTGCCTGTTTCCAGTATATCTTTCCCGCAAAGTATATCACAAAGGAACAACCTGCGTCGTAGAGAGAGAACGAACGAAAAAGGCCCCGGTTACCGACCGGGGCCTTTTTCGTTCGTTCTCTCTCTATGACGCATTCACGGCCACATCGTCGATGAAGAAGTCGGAGGTCTGATACTGGTTGGCGATGTTGGTGCCCTGGAAATAGAGGGTGATTGCCTTGCCCTTGTAGGGTTGCAGCATGGAGGTGACATCGTAAGTTTGCTGTACCCAGGTATTGGTCACGCTCGTATTGCAGCTTGATTGCATCGTATAGAAATTTTTGCTGCCACTCTGCAACCAGCTTTTAAAGGTATCCTGGCAGGCTTTCGTGGTCTTGTTGGTGTCCGAGTACCACCAGTAGGTAATAGTGAGCTTTGTGTAGCTGGTTGGTACGGTGAAGGTCTGCCAGATGCGATCCTGGCAGCCAGCGTAGCCGCAGAAGTAGGCGCTATAGAAACCGCCGTGCGCGTTGTACGAGGTGACCATCTCGTAGCCGCCCGAAGAGGACTCTTGCCAGGGAGCAGCCGTGCCGGTTTCAAAGCCGCCGTTCTGAATCAGTGATGACGGCGACGTCGGGCCGGGTCCCGGTGATGGGCTGGGCGACGGACCTGGACTCGGCGTGGGTGAGGGACTCGGACTCGGCGTGGGTGCAGGATTCGTGCCGGGCGAGGCCAGATCCTGCGCCATAGTATCGATGTCGGGCGAACCGAGACCGCTTGCCAGGTCATAGTTCGCCGTCGCTGGATAGTACAGATTGTTGCCCGTTGTCACGTCATGGAAGGCGGGCGCGGCCTGCTGCGTGCTGGCAAGTTTGTAGAGCGCGGGATTGGCAAAGCCAATACGCGATTTGCCCCGCCCCTGCAGGTACTGGTTAATCAAGGCCATACTGCCCGCCCAGAGGGGGGCCGCGCCGCTCGTGCCGCCCACGGTGAGCCAGCCGGTAGAGGGGCAGCCAGCGTTTGTCACCGTGCAATAGACGGCGTAGCCGGTCGCAGGGTCTCCATCGGCGGTGACATCGGGCACTTCACGGTTGCCATTACTGTACTGATTCTGGACGCCGGGGCCGCTTTGCCAGGATGGCATCTTGAAGGTGTTGCTGATGCCGCCGCCACTGCCCGCGCCCTTCGGGCTGCGCGTCGTCTGGCTCGGATTCGACCAGACCGACTCACTACCATACGCGCCCGCATTGAGCTGCAAGGTCGTGCCACCAACGCCTGTCACGTAAGGGTCGCTGGCCGGGGAGTCTACTGCCAGGTTAGTATCGCCGCAGTCATATGCTCCGGAATCACCGGCGGCGGCGAAGAAGGTCATGCCCTGCGCGGCGCCTTGCTTGAACATGTTGTCGAGCGTCTGCAACTCACCCGGTCCCGAACTCGCCTCGCACAGGCCCCAGCTAATCGAGACAATCTGCGCCTTGTCATCGGTAATGATCTTGTTGTAGGTATCGTTCAGTCCTTGTGTCGTGTTTGGCCCTTCGTAGACGACCTGGCTGGCGTGGGGAGCCATCGCGGCCACCACCTCCATGTCCAGTTCCACCTCGATGGCGCCGCTTCCGGCAGCGCCGTTGAAGCCATCTACCTGCACCATTGAGATGTTGGGCGTTCCCAGATTATAGTTTTGCAGGTACTGTGCCACATCGCTTTGCTGGTAGCCGTCCAGTTCAAAAAGCGCCACTGTCTGGTTATCGCCCAGGATGTTCGCGTTGTGCAGGGCAGCGGCATCGTAGGCCCCCAGCAAATCCTGCGGTCCAAAACCGCTCGTGCTCGCGCTGTTTTTATGCGCGCTGTGCTGGTTATTCGCGTGATTACTTGTCTGCTGCTGTACGGCCATGCGCTGGTAGAGAGGGGTGTATTGCACGCTGTCATCCAGCCCGCCGATTGACGTTATCAGCGCACTGATTGAGGTGGGGAGGCTGGGCGGTGAGGCATTGGCATAGAAGGTGTGGCTGCCCACCTGGTAATTATTGATCTGCGTGCCGAAGGCTTGCTGCACCTGTGCCACTGTCCCGCTGGCATCGATCAACATATTGTCGGGCGCTACGCTGCTGACTGTCAGGCCCTGTCCTTGCAGGAAGGTCACTACCTGCTGGACGTCGGAGGCTGTGGGCGCAAAGCGTTGATCGAACTGGTCGGGAGTCAAATACTGGTGATACTGTGACGACTGCGGGTCATACATGGCTGTCAGGAGAGCATCCAACTGGTCGGTGTCGCGCAATTGCAGCCCGATCGAGAGGTTCAACTGCTGGTTCGGGTCCGTCGTCTGCAAAAGTTGCGCCTGCTGGACGAGCGGGACAGTCTGGCCCTGCAAGAGCACGCGCGGGCTGGAGTCGGCGCGCGCGAGGTGCAAAGTCAGTATGCTGGCCCCCAGCAGCACAAAGGCGACGACTCCCAACAGGAGGTTTCGCACTAAAGTCCGCTTCATACGTTTCTCCAAACACTACAAGGCGACAATGATTCACTTTTACGCTGTTAAAATGAACGCCAGTATGTAGCAAGTTCGCGGCCTCTGGTACTTCAAGGGGATCTTTTCAACGTGGTAGAAGAGAAGGGCCTGAATGCTAATGTAATCCAGGCCCTTCTCTTCGTACTTTTCTAATGCGTTATACCTACCGTGGGGTCTGGTACGATAGTCGGCGTCACCGTTGGCGATGGAGACGGCGACGGCGATGGTGATGGAGACGGTGATGGAGACGGTGATGGAGACGGTGATGGTGTCACCGTTGGCGACGGCGTTGGTGATGGTGATGGGCTGGGCTTCGCCGTGGGTGATGGCGACGGTTGCTTTGTCGGCGTTGCCGTTGGTAGCGCGAAAAAGACTGTAACCGTTGTGCCAGACTGAACTTTATCTTTGTACGCAGGGTCCTGGCTCGTAATAATCCCATTAGTGGGACCCTTAGTCTGAAGCTTCAAATGATACTGTTGTGCCGTAATTTCAGCCTGTGCCAGATTTTCCCCGATAAACTTAGGGACAGTGACCAACCCTGTTGTCGTTGTCACCGTAATCGTAGGCTTGTTGTCAGAACCCTTGCCAAGCGGTATAAAGTTGAGCTGGATCGCCAGGTAGACGCTGAAGCCGAGCAGGAGCAGGGTGGCCAGCAGGATCAGGATGGTGATGATGCTGGCGAAGCGTGAGTCGCCGTCGGAGTGCGCGGCGTGGCCGTTGGCGTAAGGGTCTTGCACGGCGCCGGAACGTGGTATGGTGCCGCGCTGGAATGAAAGTGTTGACCCGGCTTCGGGCGGGCTGATATAGGGCGGCGCATAGGTTGGTTGCTGGTCTATGAATGGGCTGACAGGACCCATATTGCCATTCGAGGCCACGGCTGGCGGCTGCACGATGGTGGATGCGTCCAGTATGTGATCGGGCGACGAGACGGAGGTGCGGGCAGCAGGACGTGGTGGCACCGGCGGTGGACTGTAAACAGGATCGCGCGACGGCGGCATGGGCGTCAGGCCGGGGGAGGAAATAGGCGCGATGGTTGGCGGCAGCGGCTCGCCCAGTTCGGCATCGCCAAGCAGCTCTAAGGCACGCGCCAGCGCGCTGCCGTCGCGGTAGCGCATCTCCGGCTGTTTTTCCAGGCTGCGCAGGATAATGGCCTCCAGCTCCGGTGGAATGTTGGGGTTAAACTGGCTCGGCGGTATCGGAGGGTCCTGAATGTGCTGCATCGCTACCGCGACGGGCGTATCGCCATCGAAGGGCGGGTGGCCCGTCAGCATCTCGTACATGACGATACCGAGCGCATAGACATCGGCAGCCGGGCTGACAATCTCACCTTGCGCCTGCTCCGGCGCGTAATACTGAACGGTGCCGAGCGTCATGCCGGTCGTAGTCAGGCGCTCCGCGTTGATGTCTTTGTAGACGCTGGCGATACCGAAGTCGGTCAGCTTGATCGAGCCGTCACGGCCCACCAGGATATTTTGCGGCTTGACATCACGGTGAACGATGCCCCGGCGATGGGCCGCCCCCAGTCCCAGGGCGACATCATGAGCGATAATGATAGCGCGATCGACGGCGAGAATGCCACGCGAGCGCGAGCGCAGGTAGCGGCGCAGGTCGGTGCCCTCCACCATCTCCATAACGATGTAGTAGTTCCCATCCGACTGTCCGTAGTCATAGACCTGTACAATATTGGGGTGCTGTAAGGATGATGCGGCCTTCGCTTCTCGCTGGAAGCGCGTTACAAATTTAGGGTCGGTGCTATAGGCTTCGCGCAACACTTTGATCGCCACGACACGATCCATCCGCAGGTCGCGCCCACGATAGATCGTTGCCATGCCACCACGCCCAATCGGGTCCTGTAACTCGTATCGATCACCTAAAACGTCACTCATTATTTATTACTTCGCATCTTTAGAGCATAGGCACGTTTTCTTGCGTTCCCTATTGTACCTTATTCTGCAAGCAAAGGGAATAGTCTGGGAGTATTTACTTTAGTAATACAGGGCCGGGAAACCGCTCATCACCACTGCGGCGCGTCATTTTTAAGGTATCCATATGCTCCAGCAGTGGCAGGATGTATTTCCTGGTCGTGCCTAAAACATCACGGGCCTCCGCCACCGTGATTTTGCCATGCTCGCGCAGGTAGTCGGCAATGCTTGCCAGCGCCTCGTCATAGGTTTCTTTCAGGAAGAGCACGCCTTCGCTGCCCGCGCCAGCCATTCCGACGCGCACCAGTTGTCCTTGCTCGACCAGCGCGCCCAGCACTTCGGCACCCACCAGCGCCTCCGCCTCGCTCACCCCAGGCGGCGTATACGGACTGGCGCGAAACCGTTGCAGTAAGGCATCTACCTGCTGCTGCTGCGCCTCGGTGAAGCGCGGCGCGAAACCGGGCAAACGCAGCAGGCTCCCTTCAGCCTCTAACCGTCCTTCGGCTGTCAGCAGCGCGATAGCGTCCCCCGCCAGCTTCGGCGAGAGGTTGAGGCGCGAACGCCACTCTTCCTTTGAGAGGCCACCACGCAGGGGATGCTGCCGGTGCTGCTCGCTCACCAGGCGCACGGACTCTTCCGCCAGCGCCTCCCACACTCCCTGCGCGACCCAGAGCGTTCCTACCTGTCTCACCCTTCCCTCTCTTAACAACGTCTCCAGAGCGTTCAACGTCACATCTTCGGCCAGATTACTCTGCTTTACCAGATCGGTCAACTCGTATCCAACCTGTCCATGCTGCGTTTTCCCGCCTGTGGAGGTCTTTGCTGAGGTTATTGGAGATTTTACTCCTGCCTGTTTGCTGGTAGCCATATTGGGTCTGCGGTCCAGCACGGCCAGGATCAATTCCTCCGGCGTGCCGCGTGAAAGCGTTTCCAGCGCTTCCAGAATCGCCGACTGGTGACGGCGATGGTAGCGTGGGTGAACATCCACCACTTCGCCACCTCCAATCGTCCTGCTCGGTGAAGGAATGCGCAGGATAAAGCGGTCGCGGCGCGCCACCACTGCCGGGCTGTTCAAACGCAACTGCGCCCACGCGCTCTCCCCCGGCTGCAGTTCGTCGCGGTCAAGCAGGCGCACCCGCGCTGGCACCTCCTGCGAACCGGTATAACAATCGACCTGCGTGTTGTGGTCCAGGGGGTGTTCGGCATCGGCCAGCAACTGAATGCGGGCATCGAATAACAGCGTCGGGCGCAACTGTGCCGGCAGAGCGACAACATTGCCGCGCTCAAGGTCACTCCGTGCCACGTTCGCCAGGTTGATGGCGACACGACTGCCTGGACGAGCTACCTCCACCTGCTGTTTGTGGGTCTGCAAACTGCGGATGCGCGTGCGCAGCCCCTGCGGCAAAATTTCCACCTCCTGCCCAACCTTCAACATGCCATCCAGCAGTGTGCCGGTGACGATGGTGCCAAAACCCGTCATGGTGAAGACGCGATCAATGGGCAGGCGCGGGCGGGCGATGTTCTGGCGTTCTTCCGCCTCGTCCAGCAGCCGTTCCAGTTCGGCCACCAGTTCTGGCAAGCCGTGCCCTGTATAGGCGGAAACGGGCATGATAGCCGCGTCCGCCAGCGTGGTAGGCGCCAGGTGTTCTCGAACCTCCTCGCGCACGAGTTCGAGCCATTCCTCATCTACCAGATCGGTCTTCGTCAACGCCACAATGCCGCGCCGCACGCGCAGCAGGTCGAGGATCGCCAGGTGCTCGCGTGTCTGCGGCATCACGCCCTCGTCCGCTGCCACGACCAGCAAAGCCGCGTCGATGCCGCCCACCCCGGCCAGCATATTCTTGATAAAGCCCTCGTGTCCCGGCACATCGATGATGCTCACCTCACGCCCGCCCGGCAACTTCAGCCAGGCAAAGCCCAGGTCTATCGTCATGCCGCGCTCCTTCTCCTCCGCCAGTCGATCAGGATCAATCCCCGTCAGCGCCTTCACCAGCGTCGACTTCCCATGATCGATGTGTCCCGCAGTCCCGATGCAACTCATACTAATCCATCCATCCCAGAATAGCCCCAGCCTGCATTTCCTCGCAGCCTTCTGCAAGCTCTCGCTCCGATACCTGATGTATGCCTCTTAGTATACATCAAAGGAGAGGGGCACGGGAAATGTCTTTTCCCCGTGCCCCTCTCCTCATCACACTGATCGTATCGTCGGCAACGCTCACAACCCGTCGATTAACCGCACTTACCGGCTGGCGCAATCAACGCAGACTCGATGGTGTTCGGACTGGTAACTAACACGCCTCCTGGCTCTGGATATGTATGGTCAGACGGCAGGCTCCCTTGCCAGGTGAAGGTGAAGTTGGACAGGTACTGGCCGGGGATAATGGTTAGCTTCTCATTCGTCTGACCGCGTCCATTATTGATGGTGTAAGAGAAATCAATCGTCCCACCGTTTGGACCCGAAACGACGTGAAACACCGCATTGTAGGTGACCTGAATGTAGGAGCCGCATTTCCAGAGCGAGACGCTGCTCGGCGTGACATACATATCGATGCTCGTCACGGTGAATGTTGCCGCGCTCTTCGCGCCTGAACTGCTTGAAGAAGCCAGATGCGTGTGAGACGCGGCAGTTTGTTTTGCGTCAACGACACGGCTACCGATGATATTTCCACAGACGGCTATCGCGACTACGAGAAAACAGACTACAATGATCAACGTTTTTCTTACTTTGCTATTGCTCCACATAGAACCACTTCTTTCTTCAGAAAACCTGTACACTATGACATTTCAAAGCTTTCTATTCTATAGAATGCAAGTGAGAGGAGGTTTGTTCTGATTCTCCGCTGCCTGCCGGAAAACCTCTGGCAGGAATTTCAATTAGCGCGGCCCATGCTCAAACGGTTGACCCAGGGCAGGAGACGAGAGTGCCAGATTCCAGCCAGGCGATCTGGACGGGGTTGCGGCGGTTGCGACGCACGAAGTAGGCGCGACCGGGCGCGAGGTCGCTCACGAGTTCGTGGGAGTGAGATGCCACAGGGAATGTCCTTCACCGTAAGGAAGTCATCGCGCAGCGGCTCGGTTACAGGGATGCTTGCCCTTCCCTGAGTTCGTTCCCTTTTTCTATGGGGCAGCGATCAGCCCCTGTTCCAGCGCTTTGCTGAGAGCTTCAGTGCGACCGGAGACGTTGAGTTTCTGGTAGATGTTGGCGAGGTGGAAGTTGACGGTGCGCTCGCTGACGACCAGGCGCGAGGCGATCTCTTTGTTGCGCAGCCCGCGAGCCAGCAGGCGTAGAACTTCCAGTTCTCGCGCCGTCAGCGTCTCGAACGGGGCGCTGCCTCGCGGTTGCTTGCCAAAGCGTGAGAGCAGGCGACCAGCGAGCTGCGGCTGCACCAGCACCTCACCACGTGCCACCACGCGCACCGCGCTGGCAAGTTCGTCGGGAGCGATGTCCTTGAGGACGTAGCCATCGGCCCCGGCGCGCAATGTCTCGTACAGGTAGGCTTCGCGGTCCTGTGTGGCAAGCAGGAGCACGTGCGTATCGAGGTTAAGCTGCTTGATCTGGCGCAGGGCTTCGAGGCTCTGCTCGTTGGGCAACTGCGCATCCATCAGTACGACCTGCGGCCCCAGTTCCAGCGTCTCGCTCACCGCCTGCACGCCATCTGCCGCCTCCCCAACCACCTGCAGATCGGGGTAACTTTCTAGCAGGCGGCGCAGCCCGGCGCGTATGACTGCCTGGCTGTCCACGATCAGGACGCGCACAGGAGATGCTGCGCTTGCCGTGCGTGTGGAGGGCGTGGCGGCTGTCACAGGGACTGCCGTTTCGGGTACAGGAGCCGGGGCGATGAATGGAACAGTAATATCATGTGGCGCGTAGGGCACGCGCACCCGTAGACGGGTTCCCTGTCTCTCCGGTCTGCTTAGCTCCAACGAGCCGCCGATATGTTCGATACGCTGGCGCAGATCGTTGAGAATGGGCGAGAGGGTGTTCGCAGGCGTGTCTCGCGGCGCGGAAAATGGTATTGCGGCGTTTTCATGCCCGAAGGGAGGGATAGGTAGCAGTTCTTTGGTATCGCTCCCGGTATCTGTGCCGGGTGGAGGTAAGCTGTCTTCGATATTCATCTGCGCCTCGTCTCGCCCATAGATGAAGGTAAAGCGCAGCTTGCGTGCATTGTCGCCCTGAGCGCGCTGGAAATGCTGGGAACGCTGCTGTATCTCGTAAAGTGCTTCCTGGGCAATACGGTAGAGCAGGCGCTCCGCGTAGCCGGGCAGACCGCGTTCCTCACCGGAGAAGACGATGCGGCTGGAAAGGTCGGCGCTTTCCGCCGTCTCTTCAACGGCCCTGGTCAGCGCCTCGGTCAGGCTGACACCGACCAGTTCCGGGAGCGGCAAGCTCTCGTCCTCGCTGCGGATGTGGTGGAGCACCTCACGCGCCATCCGCTCGATCTCCGCCAGCCCCTGCCGCAATTCCTGTGTCTCGGCAGCCGTCGGTGACGTCTCGGAGCGCAACAGCGCTTGCAGCGCGCTGACCTGTATCAACATGGCGCTCATTTGTCGCAAAAGATGCTCGTGCGCCCCAGCACCCTCATTGTCAACTTCGTTAGCGAACAAAACCTCTTCAGATTGCATTGTTACCCCTTCCAGACTTCCCCTCACCGACTGAATCTCTAAAAATTACGATAAGCTGGTGACACTATCACCAGCTTATCGTATCACAACACTTTTGTCTGCGCGAATCTTCCTGATGCCTTTACCCTTGCTTTACAGGCTTGAAATGAAGCTAATGGACAACCTCCATGACGAGCTTGCCATCTTTGACGTCAAAATGGACGGTGTCGCCGTCTTTGATGGTGCCGTCGAGCAGGGCATGGGCAATGCGGTTCTCTACTTCGCGCTGGATGACACGCTTGAGCGGGCGCGCGCCGAACTGCGGCTCGTATCCCATCTCACCCAGCAGGTCTTTGGCCGCGTCACTGAGGGTGAGCGTGATGTTGCGCTCCGCCAGGCGCGGGCGCAGGCGATTAACCTGAATCTCCACGATTTGCTTCATCTGGTCGCGCGTGATCTGGTGGAAGATGATGATCTCGTCAATACGGTTGATGAACTCTGGACGGAAGCCCTCTTCGCGCAGGCGCTGGCGGATCACGCGCTGCACATCCTCCTCCGGCATGCCGTCAAGCTCATGCAGCCAGCGCGCGCCGACGTTACTGGTCATGATGATGACGGTGTTCTTGAAGTCGACTGTGCGGCCCTGCCCATCCGTCAGGCGACCATCGTCGAGCACCTGCAGCAGGACGTTGAAGACATCCGGCGCGGCCTTCTCGATTTCATCGAGCAGGACGACGCTGTAGGGGTGGCGGCGCACTGCCTCCGTGAGCTGGCCGCCCTCTTCGTAGCCGACGTAGCCGGGAGGCGCGCCGATCAGCCGCGAGACGCTGTGCTTCTCCATGTACTCCGACATGTCGATGCGGATAATGGCCTGCTCATTGTCGAAGAGGAACTCGGCGAGGGCGCGGGCCGTTTCGGTTTTGCCCACGCCGGTCGGCCCCAGGAAGAGAAAGCTTGCCAGCGGGCGATTGGGGTCCTGCAGTCCAGCGCGCGAGCGGCGGATGGCGTCCGAGACGATCTGTAAGGCCAGGTCTTGCCCGACCACACGCTCGCGCAGGTGATCCTCCATCGTCAGCAGCTTCTGTACTTCGGCCTGCATCAGTTTCGTGACCGGAATGTGCGTCCACTTGGAGACGATCTCGGCCACATCCTCGGCGTCCACCTCCTCTTTGAGCATGCGCGCGCTCTTGATATTGGTCAGCTTCGCCTCCGCGTCGGCGATGCGCCGTTCGAGATCAGGAATGACGCCGTAGCGTAGCCGCGCCTGCTCTTCCAGATTATATTCGCGTTCGGCCCGCTCCAGGTTGACCTGTGCCTCTTCCAGTTCTTTCTTCAGACGGCGGATGGCCTCCACCGGCTCGCGCTCGCTCTCCAACGAGAGCCGCAGCGCGTTCAACTGCTCGGTCAGGTTGGCGATCTCCTGCTCCACTTTCGCGCGCCGCTCGCGGCTGGCCGGATCGTTCTCTTTTTTCAGCGCCTCCTGCTCCACCTGGAGCTGGCGAATGCGGCGGTCCAGCGCATCGACTTCGCTGGGCGTGCTGTCCAGTTCGACGCGGCGGTGGCTGGCGGCCTCGTCGATCAGGTCGATGGCCTTGTCCGGCAGAAAGCGGTCGGTGATGTAGCGGTTGGAGAGGACTGCCGCCGCCACCAGCGCGCCGTCGGTGATGCGCACGCCGTGATGCACCTCGTAGCGAGGCTTGAGGCCGCGCAGGATGCTGATGGTGTCCTCGACATCCGGCTGATCGACCATGACAGGCTGGAAACGGCGTTCCAACGCGGCATCCTTCTCGATGTGCTTGCGGTACTCGTCCAGCGTGGTGGCGCCGATACAGTGCAGTTCGCCACGCGCCAGCATCGGTTTGAGCATATTGGAGGCATCCATCGCGCCCTCTGCCGCGCCCGCGCCTACAAGAGTGTGCAGCTCATCAATAAATAGGATGATTCTCCCTTCCGAGCTGGTGACCTCCTTCAGCACGGCCTTCAGGCGTTCCTCGAACTCGCCACGATACTTGGCTCCGGCCACCAGCGCGCCGAGGTCGAGCGTGATAACTTCCTTGTCCGCCAGGGTCTTCGGCACGTCTCCGCGCACAATGCGCTGTGCCAGTCCTTCGACGATGGCGGTCTTACCGACGCCCGGTTCCCCGATCAGCACGGGGTTATTCTTGGTGCGGCGGCTCAACACCTGGATGACGCGGCGAATCTCTTCATCGCGTCCGATGACCGGGTCGAGCTTGCCTTCTCGCGCCAGTTGGGTCAGGTTGCGTCCATATTTCTCCAGCGCCTGGTACTGCTCCTCTGGATTCTGTGTAGTGACGCGCTGCGAGCCGCGAATGGAGGTCAGCGCCTGCATCACGTTCTGCCGGTTCAGCGCCGCCATGCGCATGACGCGTCGCACCGCCTCGTCGCTGATTTCGAGCAGAGCGAGCAGCAGGTGTTCCACGCTGAGGTACTCATCGTGGAAGGCGTTCATCTCCTGCCACGCGGCGTCCAGCACCCTGCGCAGGGCCGGAGAGATGCCCGGCTCGCTGCCGCCATAGACATGGGGCAAACGCGCGATTTCTTGCAGGGCAGCGTTTTGCGACCCCTCCCAGTTGCCGCCGACCTTCTGGATAATCTGCTGTACAACTCCACCCTCCTGCTGGAGCAACGCGGCCAGCAGGTGAACAGGCTCTATCTGACTGTTGCTGTTCTGGCGCGCAAGCTCACTTGCCTCACTGATCGCCTCACGCGCCCGCTCGGTAAACTTTTCGATCTTCATGAAGACCTCTCCCTGTACTCTATACTCTTCCCTTGTTTATCTGTACTATACCACACATGAGCCTATTATTGCAAGAAAGTATGAGTGTCTATCTGTCAACTCTTCTGTGGCATAGATGTACTATACTGTACGCCGGTATTATTCCTACATTATAAATACGTAAGAGCAGGGATGAGGGTGTCCGTTAGTGATCCTGGTCAATCCTGCGCGCCATAGAGACCGGCATGACGAGGGAGAGCAGCCGGATGCGCAGCGAGGAATGGGAGGGCGGGATGAGATAGAGCAGGAAAGCCAGTGCTCCCAGCAGCAAGCCCGCAACGGTAAAAAGGATGCTCAGCGCGGACGCGCCTGATCCTCCGCTATTGTCTGCGGGCGGATTGCCATTATTCTGCTGTCCTGGTCCTCCACCTGTCGAAACCGTAACCGTCACGGTAGGAGAAGGCGTCTGGCTGACAGCAGGCGTGTCGGTGCTGAGGGCAGTAGGCGAAGGAGCAGGCGTAGGCGATGGCGTCGGTGAAGGAGATGGAGTAGGAGACGGCGATGGGGATGGGGATGGTGAAGGAGATGGTGACGGTGTAGGTGATGGCGTAGGCGATGGCGTCGGTGTGGGGCTGCAACTCCAGGAGACAGACACGCTATTTGCCTGGTTTGCGCTGAAGTTAATGGTGGCTCTGGCAGGGCAGGTTGTATTTGATGGTATTGTAATAGTTACGCTTACTTGCTTCTGCGGCTGCAACGCTCCCCCGCGGGGATTGATGGTAATGCCGGAGACTCCCTGGCTTGTTGCAAACCAGAAGAGGGTCTTATTGTTACTGGTATTGCTTACTGTGACAGTGCATTGCATACAATTGGACAGGAAGGTCGGAGAGACGGTTAGAAGACCACCGAGTGCAACAGGTCGCATGGTATATGGCGCTGCCTCTGCCGTTTGTGGGCGTGGGGCGAGCGACGGGACAGAGATTGCCAGTACGCACAGGGCGGCGAAGGCAACTATGACCGACAAGCGGGAAAACCAGAAAGACGCATTATGAGGGGGCATCGCTTTATCCTCTCTGGCGCACTATCGCCATGAACGATCAGTGAATATCATTGCTGCCCGCTCTCCTGCTGTGGGAGTCGCCGTCCCTGTCCCCATCGCCCTGGTGCAGCGGGTTGTTCTGGCGGCGGAAATGCCGGAGGCGCTGCAGGCGTTGTGGGTGGTGCAGCGGGTGCAGGCAGCATCAGCGGCCCAGGCGCATAAGCAGATGGTGCCCAGGCAGCAGTGGCTGGAGCTTGCGCTGGCTGGGGCATCGCTGCAGGCGGCATTGGCGCGGGCAGGGCGGGCACAAAGGACTGCGTAGGGGGCACAAAAGAGCCTTGCGGCACCGCCTGTACCTGGTTGGAAAAGAAGCCGCTCTGTGGCTGTGGTAGAACAGCAGGAGGCAACGGGGCCTGTGCTGGCACTAAGCTCTGAGAATTTGTAGGAGCAAAAGGTGCTCCAGAAACCTGAGTAGTAAAAGATGTACCGGGTGCAACAGGCGCAAAAGGCACAGTCATCTCATTCGTTGCTGCCGGGTAAAAGGTGGGCTGCCGTTGTTGTGACGCAAAATAGCCCGGCTGTGGCGGGTAGGGTTGATAAGAACCTGATAGTGGCTGAGAATTGCGCGTTTGCGGCGGTGTAAATGGTTCCCGCTGCTGATTGCGTTGTGTATCTCCCAGCCAGAGGATGAAGGTGCGCAGGCTGAAGATTACGATGAGCAAGGCGAAGATCAGTTCGAACCCTCCCTGGTGGAAAATGATGCCCAGCAGTGCCAGAATCGCTCCCAGCAGCGCCAGAATCGCTCCCAGAGATCGCAAAACCTGGTTCTCTTCCGTTTTTGACTGTGCATAGGGTGGCGGATACGGCAACATAAGCATCATCTCCTGGTTAGCCGCAATGAAACACAATAATGCAGAGATCAACCTCTATAGACAGAACGTTGCATGGTTGATTTCATTGACGGAGAGGGCCAAAAAGTCATGGGGTAGATATTATCGATCCGCGAATTCACAGAGTTCGTGCAGGCCGCGTGCAATCTCCTCGTCTGAGGCGGCAAGCGAGACACGGACGTAGTTTTGGGCAACGTCGCCGAAGCTGGTGCCGGAAGCTACAGCGACGTTGCGCTCGCGCAGCAGGTCGAGCGCGAATTGCCTGGCCTGGCGCGGCTCCCCGTTGGGGTGGCTGACATCGACCAGGATGTAGAACGCGCCGCGCGGCGTGTAGAGATAGCGCCCGTGTTCCTTGAGCAAGCCCACCGCGAGGTCACGGCGGCGGCGATAGGCTGCGCGCATCTCCCCAACGCATGCCTGCGGCCCATTCAGGGCCGCTGCTGCACCTCGCTGGATGGCAGTGCTGATATTAGTATAGCTGGCATCCAGCACCTTTGTAATCGTCTTGATGAGGTTCGCGCCGGTCGCCACGTAGCCGATGCGCCAGCCGGTCATGGAGTAGCTTTTGGAGAAGGTGTAGATGCAGATCACGCGCCCGGACTCGAACTCCTCGCGGCTGAGCATGGTAGCGGGGCTGACATGCGTTCCCTCGAAAAGAATCTCGTCGTAGCATTCGTCTGAGAGCAGGTAGAGGTCGTGGCGGCGGGCGAAATTCAGCAACGTGGCGACGAGCGGAGCCGGGAAAACGGCCCCAGTAGGGTTGCCGGGGGTGTTGATAATCAGCATGCGCGTGCGCGGCGTTACCAGTTGTTCCAGTTGTGCCACGTCGGGCAGCCAGTCGTTGTGCGGGTCGAGCGGGTAGGGGACGGCGGTTACACCACAACTGGCGAGCTGCATGCGGTAGTGGGGCCAGCCAGGATCGGGAAAAAGGACTTCATCACCCGCGCCAACGGTTGCCATCAGTGCTGTGAGCAACGCCCCCGTGCCACCCATGCCGATGGCGGTATTTTCTGGCCCGACCCTATAGCCATCGACGCGCCCGATCTTCTCCGCCAGCAGTGCTCGCAGCCAGGGCCAACCGGCAGCCGGGCCATACGTCAGCGGCTCGTTCTGCATGGACTCGATGGCGGCGAGGCGAATGTGCTCCGGCGTGCGAAAGTTCGGCTCGCCGATTTGCAACCGCACCGGCGGCGGCAAGGTCTCGCCTCGCGTCTCCGCCTCCAGTTGCAGCCGTTGTGCATAGGTCCCCAATTCAGTAACGTCGTTGCCCGGTAGCCCGGAAATATGTTCTTTGCCAGCTTTCATAAACGTATTGCACCCGTGTTGAAGACTTTCTCTGAAGGAACACCAGTATCTTGAGTCGGCGCTTGCCGTGATGATTGTTCCCGTTTGCTCTCTGTTATTATGCAACGTCCCGGCACACAGGCGCAACTCCTTAATGAGAATAGCAGTAATTTTTTTACCTTTGCTGATCTAAAAGAGAAATCTTTACGTTTCTCTTGCAGAAAAATTCATAACCTTCTTGCAAAGGAGAAACCAGGATGAAAATAGCACGCTTTGTTCTTGTCCTGTTAACGCTAACGTTTGGTATTACTGCCTGCGCTTCTGTTGCTGCCTCGACCGGATCATCAAACGCGACGATGCACACCTCAACCTTTACTTGCAGCGCCCGGCATTTTGAGGTCACTGTGTATCGCGGCCCTGATGCCGGTTTCTCGCTGCAAGGTGCGCTGAAGCTTCAAGTAGATTCGAGCGGGGCGATTACGGGGACACTCACTCAGACCAACGGTACAACGGTACAAATAGCGGGGCAGGCGAACGGGCGGGCCATCAATTTGCTGTTTACATTGAGCAACGGAAAGAGTCTTTTCGGCGTTGGGACACTACAAAATGATATCCGTCAGTGCAAAGGAGCAGTAGGAGGACCTGAGGTTGGCCCGAATCCTGCTGACAGCGGATCCTGGGGGTATGCTATTGGAGGATGATGTGCGCCGAAAATTTGGCCCGGGCATGTCATTCAGAGCGATAGTGAATAATCTTACGCGAGCAGGAACTATCAATTAGTTGCTTGAGATTCGCTCTGAATGACATGTCCGGCCCGTTTTGTTCTGGCAAGCCGGAAGGCCGTTTTCATCGCACGCTTACTAATAAAAGTCACTATCCGGCAGGCATATTTCAGCTAACTGGATGCTTCCCGATCTGCTCTACCAGTCCGGCCAGCAGGGCAACGCGTTCGGGCAGGTAGTCGAGTTCAATGTATTCGTCGGGGTTGTGGGCGAGTCCGCCGCCCGCGCCGAGACCGTCGAGGGTGGGGATGCCCATGACAGCGCTGGTATTGGCGTCCGATGCCCCACCGCTGCCCACATCTTGAATATCCAGCCCCAGCTCTCTGCCTGCCGCCTGCGCCAGTTGCACGAGCCGGGCGTTGCGTTCGGTGCGCTCGAAGGGCTGGCAGATAAAGTCACCGCTGACGACAATTTTTGTGCCTTGCAGGACGGTTTTCGAGGCCGCTTTCTGGATGGCCGCCTCCAGCGCCGCGATGCTTTCCTGGCTGGTGACGCGGGCATCCATCTCGAAGTAGGCATAATCAGGGACGACGTTGGTACGCTCGCCGCCGCGAATGATGCCGACGTTGAGCGTCGCGCCGGGGATGGTGCCATTGATGGCCTGCATCCTCTGCACCTGATAGGAGAGTTCCAGGATGGCGTTGCGACCCTTTTGCGGCTCGACTCCGGCGTGGGCGGAGAGGCCGTAGACCTCGACGCGATACTGCCCGCAACCTTTGCGCGAGGAGACGATGGTGTCTTCGGCGCGGCCCGGCTCCAGCACGAGCACGGCGTCGGCGTCCTTTGCCAGTTCCTGGATTAGCGGCCTGCTGCTGGGCGAGCCGATCTCTTCATCGCTGTTGCAGACGAAAGTGACCAGCCGGTAGTTGGTCTGTTGTGGCTCGATCAGCAGATGCAGTCCGTAGAGGCCGATGAGAATGCCGGATTTCATGTCGAGCACGCCGGGGCCGGTAGCGATACGCATGCCATTGCGCTGTCCGAGGGCGAAGGGACGTTTTTCCGCTTCGCCCTCGGAGAAAACGGTATCCATGTGGCCGATGAGCAGCAGGCGCGGCCCATTGGAGGCGCTGCCATTGTGCGTGGCGATCAGGTGGTTGCCGTACTGCTCCTGCCGATCAATGGTGGTGGAGAAGCCGAAGTCCTGGAAGCGTTCCTGCAAATACGCGCCGACGTGGTCGACACCTGCCTTGGTATAGGTGCCGGAATCGATGTTGACGATGGCTTTCAGATCATCAAGGTAATGCTGCATCAGGCGCTCTGCCTGCTCTATGCGAGGGTGGCGTTGTTTGCTCAAATTGCTCCTCCTGCCTTCAGTTGTTCAATCTCTTCGTCGCTATATCCGGCTTCGCGCAGTAGTTCGCCGGTATGCTCGCCAGGCTGCGGCGGAGCGTAACGCTGTTCGTTCTCGACGCCGGAGATACGGGGAAAGCTGCGCAGCGTGCGGAACCTCCGTCCCTGTTCATCTGGACTGCTGGTGACGCTCATGCCCCGCGCTCGTGCGTGTTCGTCGTTCAGGGCCTCATCCAGCGTATAGACAGGGCCGAGGCAGGCATCGATATCGGCCAGTTCGGCCAGCCACTCGTCGCGCGTGCGCGTTTTGAAGATAGCGCGCAGCATCTCTATCGCCTGCTCACGCTCTTCAGGACCGGCGGGTACGTGGAAGGGCAGCAGTTCCAGATGTCCGATATGCGTGCAGAATGTATGCCAGAATTTATATTCGAGCGCGGCCAGCGTGACGTGCTTGCCGTCTCTGGTTTCGTAGATGTTGTAGCAGGGCAGCCCGCCATCGAGGGGAGAATGGCCCGGCTGCGGCGCGTGATCAGTGTTCAGATAAACAGTGGAGATGAGCGGCAGCAGTGACATCACGCCTTCGGTCATCGAGACATCGATCATGCGCCCCTCGCCCGTCTGGCTACGCCCGACTAAAGCGGCCAGGATGCCGGTCACGGCCATGTAGCTGCCGCCTGCCAGGTCCCCCAACTGCGTTGGGGGCATGGCCGGTTCGCCATTGCTACCGCGATTATAATGCAACAAGCCCGCGTAGCCCGCGTAGTTCAGGTCGTGTCCGGCGCGCAGGCGGTACGGACCGTCCTGCCCGTAGCCACTGATGGCGCAATAGATCAGAGCGGGGTTTACTTTCTTCAGTTGCTCATATCCCAGCCCCAGGCGTTCCAGAACACCGGGACGGAAGCTTTCCAGTACAACATCGGCCTTGCGCACCATACGCAGAAAAACCTCGCGTCCCTGCGCCATCTTGAGATTTACCGTCATGCTGCGTTTGTTGCGATTGATCGCCAGAAAATAGAGGCTCATGCCACCGGGGCCGTGCGGAGGCATAGAGCGACCATAATCACCGCTTCCAGGTTCTTCGATTTTGATGACATCCGCGCCAAAATCAGCCAGCATCTGTGAAGCGTAGGCACCGGGAAGCAGGCGTGAGAGGTCAAGAATTCGTATGCCACTAAGCGGTTGGTTCATGTGGATTTCCTCCTCAAGGGACAGGCAGCCGGTTCCAGAGCTCCAACTGCCCCGACAAAATATCGTATGTCTAGGGTACAGGCAAATGCTGATGTTGTCAATGCATTTGCAAGTTTCCCCTGTTCCCGTGTATTATGGAAGTAACCTATCGATCCAAACCGGCGCAAAGCCTCTTCCCTCTCTATGCTGCAAACCTGGATTATCGAGAAACCATGAAAAATACGACGACAGAACAGCAGGCGAGCGCGGCTAGCCAGCGGCGACCGCGCCTGCAAATCGGCCTCTCTTTCTTCGCGTTTATACTGATCGGGGCGAATGATGGGGCGGTGGGCGTGTTGCTGCCCAGTATGATGTTCCACTACCATGTTAATAAGGGAACGATTGGCCTGGTCTTCCTGAGCATGACGCTGGGCTACCTCATCTCCGCTATCAACAGCGGTCTGCTGGTAGAAAAACTTGGCCCGCGCCGTTATTTGATGCTGGGTGCCGCGCTCATCTCGCTCTCTATGTTCACCATCAGCCTCGCGCCACCATTTCTCATTTTCGTGGCCGCACTGCTGCCGCTCGGCTTCGGCGTGGCAGTGATTGACGCGGGCCTGAACGCCTACATTGCCGGTCTGCCACGCAACGCGGCGCTGCTCAACTATCTGCACGCCTTCTATGGTTCAGGTGCGCTGCTCGGCCCGCTCGTCGCCTCCGGTATGCTTGCCCTGCAAATTGACTGGAACCATGTCTATGATGTCTGGATAGGGATGAGCCTGATCCTGTTCGTCGGCTTTGCCCTCGTCTTCAAGGATCAGCACGCGGCAGCACAGGAAAGTGCGCGCGCGCAGAAAACAGAGGGCAATCTCCTGTTCAATGCGTTGCGACTGCATGTCGTCTGGATCGCCGCTTTCTTTCTCGTGTTCTATACAGGCACCGAGGTCAGTCTGGGCAGTTGGAGCTACAGTTTCCTGACCGAGGTGCGCCACGGGCCAACGCTGCTTTCCGGCTGGGTCATCAGTGGCTACTGGCTCGGCCTGACACTGGGCCGTCTCTTCCTGGGGCACGTGGCGCAGAGAATAGGCAGCAAGCGGCTCATTGAATTCTGCTTGCTGGGCGTCATCGCGGGTGTGCTGCTCGTCTGGCTGGTGCCGGCGGAAGGCGTTTCGGCCTTTGGCCTCTGCTTCACCGGCTTCTGCCTGGGGCCAATCTTCCCCACGACCATCGCTCTGACCTCCGAGCTGGTCCCTGGCCGCTTGCTCAATAGCGCCATCGGCTTCCTCTCCAGTATGGGCAGCGTAGGCGTGGCCTTTTTCCCCTGGCTGGCAGGCAATCTGGCGCAATACCTCGGCCTCTGGACGCTGCTGCCCTACGTCATTGCCCTTACTCTCGTAATGGGGCTTCTCTGGCTGTCCCTGCGAGCGCGTCCACAGGCAACAGAATGACGGCTGATCTGGTGATACAATACTGCTGTATCACTATAGAAGGAGATGTATACATGACATTTGCGATTGTTGTTCACGGAGGAGCGGGCGCGATTGATGGAGAGCGGCTGGAACTGATGCAGGAGGGCTGCAAGGAGGCGGCACTGGCAGGCTGGCAGATCCTGCAAAATGGAGGAACGGCGCTGGACGCGGTTGAGACAGCCGTGCGCGTGCTTGAAGATAACCCCGATTTTAACGCGGGAACCGGCTCGACGCTGACCGCTGATGGCAGGGTAGAAATGGACGCCGGGATGATGGAAGGCCACACGCTGAACGTTGGGGCCGTCGCGGGCGTTGAGTGCATCAAGAATCCCATCGTGCTGGCGCGCAAGGTGCTGGAAAGCCCGCACGTGCTGCTCGCTGGTCGGGGAGCGCAGCAGTTCGCCGGCGAGCAGGGCATCGCTCTCTGTGCGGCTGAAGACCTGATTACCGAACGGCAACGCCATAACTGGAGGGCCGCGCAGGCTACCCAGGGAACTGAAGCTGGAGAGCAGGACGAGCCGGAGCAGCGCTTTGTCCGTCGTGTCGTTGGCCCGGTCTCTGCCAACCAGCAGGCAAAGGGGACGCAGACCAGAACGCCGCGACCGGAGCAAGAGGATAAACATGGCACGGTGGGCGCGACAGCCCTCGATATGTACGGCAACCTGGCGGCGGCAACCTCCACGGGTGGCATCCGCAACAAGTATCCCGGGCGTGTTGGCGACTCGCCGCTGGTCGGTTGCGGCTTCTATGCCGACGAATATGGCGCCGTCTCCTGCACCGGGCATGGCGAGGACTTTATTCGCCTGATGATTGCCAGACGTGCGGTCGATTTTGTGGCGCGTGGCGACACGGCCCAGGCGGCTGCAGAGGCGGCCATTGCCGTACTCGGCGCGAAGGCGGAAGGCACAGGAGGGCTGATTCTGCTGGATCGCCTCGGCAACGTCGGCTACGCCTGGAATAGCGAGCACCTTGCCCGTGCCTACATGATTGAGGGTATGGACGAGCCGGTAGCAGGCATCTAAAGGAGTGGGAAGATGCGAACACTGGACGAAATGCAGCAGGAGGTGGAGCACCTCATTACGGACGAGTGGCACAGTCATTACTGGATGCCGCTTTCCAGTCTGGCGCGCCTGACAGAAGAGGTTGGCGAACTGGCCCGCGAAATCAACGCCCGCTATGGTGAGAAGCCGAAGAAGGCCACTGAGGAGCAAGGAACAGTTGCCGGCGAGATGGGCGATATCCTCTTCATCCTAGCCTCCCTGGCAAACTCCCTCGACGTTGACCTCGATGATGCCTTCTCCGAGGCCATGGCGAAGTACCGCCAGCGTGATGTCCGGCGCTGGACCTCCTGATCGTGTCAAGACGCCACACGTGTATAGCCTGTAAGTGCTGATTTATCGGTCCGCGCCCCTATTGTGGGAAGAGCAGGTGTCCACCGAAGTAGCCGACAATGAAGAAGAGGGCAAAGATTACCAGGCAGAGCACGATGAGAGCGCTCAAGGAGAGGCGGCGCGAAGCTGGTTTTTCACCCATTTCAGGATAGACTGTCTGTCGCGCTGATGCCAGTTGAACCGAACTATCGGCAACGGTCAGCGCGGTCGGCTCAAGAGCCGTGAGGTTCGGGCTGTTCTCGCGATAAGCCGCGAGGCCCACGGGAGCGTTCTCTCTGAGAGGCAGAGAGGTAACGAGCTTCCCGCTCGCAGTAGATGGATGAAACTGCCGGGGATTGAACTGCTCCTGCGCGTAGGTTCCGGCTATCTCAACGGGCGGAACCGGTTCTAACGTATCAGCAAGAGGGCGCAATTCGGAATAGAGGGCCTCCACAGTGCTGATATACTGTGGGTGCTGGCGCACCAGCGTGCGAGCGACCAGGTCGCAAAGCTCTGGGGGTATATTGCGAGTGAAGCGCAGGCGGCCATCTGGCGGCGGCTCAACGCTCAGGCTGCCGGTGGAACGGCTGGCGAGCAACTGGTAAAGCAGGAGACCCACGGCCCGCGTATCATCAGCCTGCCGCCTATCGCTGTACTGGCCCCAGGGCAATTCCCGGTCGGCTACGACGTCCCCATCGTTTCCCGGACCACCCGGCGAACTCCACAGGGTGAAATAGGAAATATCGGATGGTAAGGCAAAGTTGTTGACTTTCACTACCCCTTTATGATCGCGCATGACGGAGGCTGGCGTCAGATCGCCATGAGAGACACGACGTATCGGATGCAGGTAGGCGTAGAGCAATGCCTGGCAGAGCTGACTGCCCAGATCCGCCACCTCGTAGGGAGTGAGTTGCATAGCGAGCAGGGAGGTGAAATCGTTTCCCTCGACATATTCCTGCACAAGATAGAAAGTTTCCGGTTCAGAGATGATGTCATAGAGGCCAACGATATTCGGATGGGAAAACTGCGCGGTGAGCCGAACCGCCGCCTTATAGACGTGTATGTAAGGCGCGGGTATCACTTTGATAGCAACGCTTCGCTGCAGGCGCTGGTCAGTTCCCTGATAGATGGTACAAATTTGTCCCTGCTTTATCATTCGTTGCAGCAGGTAGCGATCACTAATGATTCGGCTGGTTTCCACAATTTGCCTCATGTATTTCCTAGAGATCCTGCAGGGCTAGCGTGACTGCCCCTACAATATTTGCCTCTGAACCAAGTTTTCCCTGAACAATCCGCACCGATTGCCCGACTCCCGGCATACACAGTTGACGAACGCGCTCTTCCAGCGGTTGCAGCAACAGGTCGCCTGCCTGTGCCACCTGCCCTCCCAGGATAATAACTCCCGGGTTAATGAAATGAACGATATTAGCCAGAGCAATTCCCAGATACGTATGCACATCGTCTACCACGTGCCGGGCAACGGCATCTCCCTGTGCGGCGAGCGAAAACACCTGTGCGGCGCTGATACGCTCGGCTCTGCCCCCGGTAACGCGACGAATTGCCTCCTCCGTCTCAGCATATTCGACCGAGAGGCCAATCATGGCGCGCACAATCGCTTGCGCTGATGCGATTGCTTCGAGATGTCCATAGCCACCACACGAGCATCTAGGTCCATTCTCTTTGACCAGCATATGTCCGATCTCTCCGGCAGTACCACTTATGCCATGATGTATCTTGCCATCAAGGATCAAGCCGCCGCCAATGCCGCGCCCCAGACCTACGTAGAGTAACCCTCGTTCGGCTTTGCGGGTTCCACCATCGATTTCGCTTCCCGCGCCATACTGCGCTTCCGCCAGCGCGGCAGCATTTGCATTGTTATCTATTATACAGGGTATATCAAGCCGTTCAGCTAAATAATCCTGTAATGGGAAATTATTCCATCCATGTGCATGGTGCAGCGTTTGCACAACGCCACTGCGCGTATCTACCAGTCCGCCGACGGCCACTCCCACACGCAGGATGCGTCCGCCGTTGCCACCGGGAATGCGCTCCCCACGCGCGCGAACTATGACTTCATCGAGCATCTCGTCAAGAAGCGTCAGGACGGTCGCGGGGTCCGGTACATAATCGAGCGGGCGACGCACGCGCCGTAAAATAGTGCCGTTTAAATCGGCCAGGGCGACAGATTGTCGCGAACCGCTGCCACTGATCTCAATGCCGACGACATATCCCTGTGTAGCCAGTAAGTTCCCGGTCGTTCTCTGGAACTGGGTTCCCGCTTCTCGCCGGGTCAAAGCCCCGGAAGTTCCAGCCAGCGTTTCAGAAGTATGCTGTGTAGACACAATAACCGTCTCCTCTATCCGGTGCTGCTGCACGAAGGCTTACTCATCGATTGGTGCGGTCTATTCAACTTCCTACAAGGATGTGTGGCGAAGTGTTTCAACACCATACCTCATACCTGCCCAGGTGAAGTACACGCCCCATCCAGACAGCGGCATAAGTATACCATATCGCAGGAGATACGCAAAGTACGATAGGATGCACGTCTTAGTTTCGCTGCGCAGGCATAGCAGGAAAGAGAAAAGCTACTTGCATTGACCTTCCTCTGTTGCTACAATAGCAGCAGGAACAGGTTTACTAGCGGGAGATTGCTTTATGGAATCATCTCTGGCACAGGGACAGGGCCAGAACCAGGATGAGAGGCGGGCGCCTGCCCAGGCTCAGGGCCAGGTATTTATCGGGCCGGGCTTGAGCGTATTCAAGCGCGTCGTGACCATAATCGGCGTGCTGATCCTGGCAGCGATTGTCGTAGTGATCGCCATTCACCAGGGAGCATCAGCCCTCGGCAGTACTATCGTGGCTATCCTCTTTATCCTCGGCTTCGTGATGTACCTGCGCATCATCGCACCCGTGCCGTTCACGATTACGCTGGAGCCGGATGCACTGGTCAAACGGAGCCGCAACGGGGAAATCATTACCGTAGCATGGGTTGACCTGACACGCATCAAAGAGGAGTTCTTCCCCAACGGCAAGCGTATCAGCATTACCGCCTATCGCAGGCCGAGCGCACCCGGCGAGAAAACGAAGGCCTGGGCCGTCTACCGCGACGACGTGACCGATCTCGACGCCCTGGCGGAAACGCTCAAACAAACCATCCCCCCCACCTGCGAATGGCATAGCGAAACAGTTCACGATTGATTGACTGCTGAAAGCAAGGGAAGGCAACCACCAGTCCTGTCGCCCTCTCCTGCTTCTGAGGCTTATCCATTCGATCTGATTGTTGACATGCAAAATCAAGTGCTCCGCATCTTGCTGAGGCATTCCCGATCATCGGTTTATTCAAGAACAAGCGCCGCAAATGCATAAGTCAGCGGCAAGAGAACTTGCTTCTGCTTCCTGTAAAAGAGAATGTGCGAAATAGTGCTCCGCCACTTTTGTCATACGCAAAACCTCGCAAGGGAGTATCTATCTGTGATTATTGTGTTCTCATACTCACATTTTGTAAGTAGCATCGCTTGCGTTAGGGTAAGAACCATGCTATACTGTACTGTACATAATGTTATAGTTAGTGGAATTGAGTGCGATCTCCTGGTAGAGAGAGCAAGAAACAGACACCGGTCAGGTTTTGACCGGGAATGGCAGGCGAATTATGGCAACGAGGCCAAAAGAAACAGCAGAGACAACGGCAGCAGAGGAATACAGAATGTGTCCACGCTACGAGCATGCCATACAATTGCTGGGCAAGCGTTGGACGGGTTTGCTCCTGGATACGCTCATGACCGGCCCCAGGCGGTTTTGCGAGCTGACCTCGGCGGTGGAAGGACTTTCCGACCGCGTACTGAGCGATCGGCTGCGTGAGCTTGAGGCTGAGAATATTATCGAGCGCGTGGTGTACCCGCATATTCCTGTGCGCGTGGAGTACCGGCTGACCGAAAAGGGGCGCGCCTTGCGGCCCGTGGTTGAGACAATCCACGAATGGGCAGAGCGCTGGATCCCTCTACCGGCGGATTCTTCCACAACTGCTACAGATCACAATGACGTGTAGCGGGTAGTGTGCTATACTATCCACATGGAACATCTCTGGGCTCCCTGGCGCATGAACTATATCGCGCCCAAAACACCTCAGTCACAGATACAAGAGTGCATTTTTTGCGTGAAAGCGGCGGAAAACCGCGACGCGGAGAACTATATTCTCCATCGCGGTGAGCGCTGTTTTATGCTACTCAACCTGTATCCTTACAACAATGGCCACCTGATGATTGCACCGTACCAGCATGTTGGCTCTATCGAGCAGCTTGATGCGGAGACGCTGGCGGAAATGATGGCACAGACGCAACTGGCCTTACGCGCCCTGCGCAAGGCAATGGGTCCCGATGGCTTCAACATGGGTATCAACATGGGCAAAGTTGCCGGAGCCGGGTTCGCCGATCATGTTCACATGCACATCGTGCCGCGCTGGAACGGCGATACCAACTTCATGCCCGTCCTCGCTGACGTAAAAGTCATGCCTGACTTCCTTGAGAATACCTGGCAGCAGCTCAAGCAGGCCATTGAGGAGGTGCAGCAGGAAGATCAGGTTAACCGCCTCGCGCCGTGAGGTCGTCGTCGGGCGGCGGTTGGCGCAGCCAGTCGACCTGAGTCGGCCCGCTCAGGTTTTCGGAAATATCGCCGTCCTCACCATCCCCATCATCCCCACCATCCTCATCATATTCATCATTGTAGGAAAATTCGGCACTGGCGCTGATCAGATCCTCGTAATATTTGGCGCGGGCGTAGAGGTTACTTGCCGCTCGTGCCGCGTCGAACGGGAAATTCTGACTCTTTACCGGGTCTTGCGCGATGTCCTCAAAGTTTCTTGCAATACGCCTGATCGTTTCAGGATCCTTAATGACTCCGCTGCGCACCGCATCGTATAACTTCTTATTGGGATCCGTATCTACCTGTGTTTGCGCTACCTGTGTTGCCGCTGTCGGTGCTGCTGGAGGTGGCTGTGGCACACTTGCGCTTGCAGCAGGAGCGCCGTTTTGTCTTTGAGGAGGGGTGGGAGCGACCCGGGTTGTGCCAGGGCGCGAGGATGACACGGAATTTGCTGTACTGGCTGCGCCGACGATTCCAGCCCCTCGCGCCGCGCCCGTTCCCGCTCTTACCGTTTCCACATGATCAAAGTGAGGCAGCGGTACCACATCGTGAATGGTTGCCCAGTTAATTTGTACGCCCCAGGGCGCTGCCTGCTCCTGCATCAATTGCAGCAGGCGAGCATTCATGCGGCCCCAACCTGGAGTCTTCTCCTCTGGTGGCCCGGCATGTGTGTCGCTAACAGCGTTCGGGTCCGGGCGGTTACCTGCTCCTGACTGCCAGGGGTAGAAATCTTCTGGCTTGAATTCCCTGGCGATGTTTTGCAGGGTAGCGCGGAAACGGTCTTTCAATTGTTGCTCCCATTCATTGACATACTGCACCGTCAGGTGAGCATCTTCGGGGATAATCTCGTAGGCAATAGTCCCGGCCAGCGAGAGATCCTCGTTGGGAGACATACGCACTATTTGCTGCGGACATGTCCATTGTGACTCACGGGTATCAAGGGTGAAGGTTACACGCTCCCAGGGTGGCAGAAAATGCAGCCCTGGTGGCAGGGTGCGCAGGTACTTGCCAAAGGAATAGACGAGGCCTACATGCCCTTCCTGCACGAATTCCTTGCAAATCCAGGCAATAACGAGACAGACAACAATCATGATACCAAGCGTGATTAAGCTTGCAGTTGCGCCATCGAGTGCAAAGAAGAGAACCGGTGGAAAAAGCACGAATCCCACCAGCAAGCTGAGAAACCACAGCTCAGCATTGGAACCGGAATAGTAGAGCATCATGCCCTGCAACACAGCCATGGCCAGCGCGATCAAGCCAATAGCCCACAGTTCACTAACAGCGAGGCCATGCTGTCCCGCGCTATGTACGGAGAGAAACAGAAAAGCGAGAAGAAGTGTCACTATGGCAAACAGGAATGGAATAAGAACGAAAGAGAATTGCCGGGCCAGCAGGCTTATGGCACCTATTGGGTTCATACTTGTGCCTGCATCACCATCACCATTCCCATCTTCGTCTGTATCAAAATACGCGTCCAGTACGGCAGGGTCCAGTTCCTGCGCGCTCTGCTGCTGCACCTGCTCCTGCTGCGCAGGGGGTGCATTACCAGCCACGCCCATAGGCGGGCGCGATTTCGGTTCCTGGGATTCTGGCATGATCGCACTGCCTCCCTCTCAAACAGAGAAATTTAAATAAATGCCTCTATTGTCAGGAATGCCGGTTCGCCCAGGCATTCTCCTGTACCCTCTTTGTGCTCTCAAGCGCGAGATTTCTTTATTATTTTGTGTCAAATTGCCCGCTCATTTTGCGTTTAACGCCGCAGGAGCCGCAGCCGCCGCTGCCCGTGTCGCCACAACCTCTGGCGCCGCAGCCACCGTCCTTCCCGCCGCCACAGGTGCAAGAGCTTTTACCACAAGCGCAGCCGCCACCCTGGTTCCCGCTTCCACCCTTGACACTGCAGGCATTGCACCCCTTTTTCGTGCTTCTCTCACTGTCCGTCTCGTAATGTAGCGGTATCTGGATGGTGACACCGCTTTCCAGCATTACCTCAACCGAATTTTTCGGTACGTTGATTGAAACGACCTTGCCGGGTCCGCTCGGTGTATTGAGCATCGTGCCGATTTGTGGCATGGACTGTTTCGCCTGAATATAATTTTCGTTTTCGTATGATAGGCAGCAGAGCAAACGCCCACAGACACCGGAGATTTTCGCCGGGTTGAGCGGAAGTCCCTGCTCCTTTGCCATTTTAATCGAGATCACGCCAAAATCAGCAATCCACGAGCTACAGCACAGAGCTTTGCCGCAAGGTCCCAGACCTCCCTGGAGCTTTGCCTGATCGCGTGCTCCTATCTGCCGCAATTCGATGCGCGTGCGAAACTGGGCGGCGAGATCGCGCACAAGGGCGCGAAAATCAACGCGCTCATCCGCCGTAAAATAAAAAGTCAGGCGGCTGCCATCGAACGTATATTCGGCCTCTATCAGTTTCATGGGCAGGTGGTGCTCCGCCACGCGCTCGGCACAGCGTACCAGCGCATCCTTCTCCTTGCTTTTGAAGGAGAGCATCATGCGCAGTTCATCTTCGCTTGCCAGACGCAGCACAGGCTTGAGCGGATCGCTGAGATCGTTTTCGGCTATCTTTTTCGAGGCAATAACGACCCGTCCGGCCTCGACCCCTCGCACCGTCTCAACGATCACATATTGCCCATTTGCATAGGATTGTCCCTGCGGATCAAAGTAATAGATACGTCCCGCCGGGCGAAAACGGATACCTACAACGATTACGACATTCTCTGTTTCCGTAGCCGCTGACATCACAATAGAATCTTTACTAGACAAGGGAAAAGGGGGGCTGCGCTGCCTCCCTTTCCGGCTTACATCTCGTTGGTCAGGAGAATAGCTTCCGCCACTTCACGCATGGACTTGCGGTTGTTCATGCTGGCCTTCTGTATCTTGCGAAACGCTTCCTGTTCGCTGAGACCCTGCTTCTCCATCAGGAGTCCCTTCGCGCGCTCGACGACCTTGCGCGTCTCCAGTTGTTCGCTCAATGTGCGGGCCTTCTCCTCCATAGCACGGAACTCGTTGTAGCGAGCCAGTGCCACTTCGATTGCCGGGGCAACTTCGCTTTCCCGTAATGGCTTGACGATGTAGTTGACGACACCGGCCTCCTTCGCACGCTCGACCAGCGGCTGATCGCCAAAAGCCGTCAGCAGCAGGACAGGAGCTATCTTCTCCTGTGTCAATGTCTCGGCGGCTGTAATACCGTCCATGTCGGGCATACGAATGTCCATAATCACCAGATCGGGCCTCAGCTCGCGCGCCAGATTGACAGCACTCTGTCCGTCACCGGCTTCTCCCACGACCAGGTAGCCCTGTTTCGTCAATACATCTTTGAGATCCATGCGCTGGATCGTCTCGTCGTCAGCAATAATGATACGGGTTGGCATCGGCATTACCTCTTGTATGATGAATCCTCTCTGCATCACTTACCATCCATAGCCCTGCTGCCACCGATTCGCTGTGTGATGCTAGAACAATAAAGAGTATATCATACTCCTGAAAGAAATTACATAGGTTGATTTTCTGCTCGAAAAATCATGACTCACGCCACATACGTCAGTTCCGTCTTCCCATTCATGAGCTGCGCCAGCAGCCTGGTGTCGCGAATGATGGTTTGCAATTGATCAGGTGTAATTGATTGACGGCCATCGCAGAGCGCGCTATCCGGCTCGGGGTGAACTTCGAGAATAAGACCCTCTGCTCCAGCGGCGATGGAGGCGCGGGACATAGCGGGAACCAGTTCGCGCCTGCCCGTGGCATGGCTGGGGTCAACGATAATCGGCAGATGAGTCAATTCGTGCAGCAGGGGAACGCAAGAGAGATCGAGCAGGTTGCGCGTCTGGGGGTCGAAGCTGCGAACGCCACGCTCACAGAGGATGACGCGTGGGTTACCAGCCACCACGATGTACTCCGCCGCCAGTAGCCATTCCTCAATCGTCGAGGCCAGTCCGCGTTTGAGCATGACGGGCCGCTGTCTGCTATTGCGTCCTGCGGCCAGCAGGAGCGGAAAATTCTGCATATTGCGACTGCCAATTTGCAAAATATCCGCGTATGCGGCGACAGTTTCGACCATCTCTGGCTCCATGACCTCGGTAATCACGGGCAGCCCGGTCTCCTGGCGCGCTTCGGCCAGCAGTTCCAGACCCGCGACGCCCAATCCCTGGAACTGGTAGGGCGAGGTACGCGGCTTGAAAGCGCCACCCCGCAGTATCTGCGCCCCTGCTGCCTTCACCGCCCTTGCTGTTGAGAGCAGTTGTTCGCGATTCTCAACCGCACATGGGCCTGCCATGATGACCGGAGAAGCGTTCTCACCGCCAATGATCATCGGCGAGATGCCACGATCCTCCCCGATGACGACGCTGCTCTGCTCTGCCTTGAAGGCGCGACTCACCAGCTTGTAAGGGGTGGGAATGGAAGTAACTTTAGCTACGGCTCTATGCTGGCGCAAGATGTGGGGGGCCTGCGGATCGCACTGCTTGCTTTCCAGGCAGATCACCTCGTGCCCATCGATCTTTATGGCGCTGATCGGACGATGACTGTTGGAAAGCTGGTTGAGCAGGGACAGTAAATCGCCGCGTAAACTGCTGTCGGCATCGCTGTTAATGGTGATAATCATGACTCTGTTCCTTTCTGCTTTACAAGATTGAGCAAACAAAAAAGCAGAGGTTTTATCCTCTGCTTCTCCAGCATGCTGGTGGTCAATTTTTGCTCAGCTCAACGAGCCCACCATCATGCTGGAGGGCTAAACCAATAATAAAAGCTAAACCGGTTGTAACGTTGTTCGCTAAGCATCTGTTTTGTTTGCTCTATTCTGCTTTTTCGTACCCGACTCTGTTACCGAGCCTACAAGGTACTTACATGCTATAAGTATAGGCAGAAGAAATACGCCTGTCAAGGCTTGTAGGACCTTTTAACAGAGCTATTCAAAAATGTATGTCATCGGCGCGGCTTCAAGAAATACGAGAGCGGAAACGGCACGCACGCCGTTTCCGCCCTTTTCTATCCCTGTTAGTTGTCAATCTGGGCCTTCTGGAGTTTGCCACTGTAGTCGGTGTAAACGACTTTCCACTCGGTGAAGACATCGAGACCGGCGAGACCGGCTTCGCGGTGACCATTGCCGGTGCCGCGCGTGCCGCCGAAGGGGAACTGGATCTCCGCGCCCGTCGTGCCGGAGTTGACGTAGAGGATGCCGGTGGTGATGTCACGCATGGCGCGCTGCACGCGGTTGATATCCTGGGTGTAGATGGAACTGGAGAGGCCATATTTCGTGTTGTTGTTGACGGCGATGGCTTCGTCGAGCGAGTCAACGGCAATGACGGAGAGCGTGGGGCCGAAAATCTCCTCCTGCGCTAAACGCATAGCGGGGCGCACATCGCGGAAGAGGGTGGGACGATAGAAGTAGCCATGTGCAAGCGCGCCTTCGCGCATGATCTCGCCGCCCGTGACCAGTGTCGCGCCCTCGGCCTTGCCAATCTCCGTGTAGCTGTGAATCTTCTCAAGCTGTGAGGCATTGATGACGGGGCCAACATCGACGCTTTCGTCCAGCCCGTTGCCCAGGCGCAGTTGCTCGATGCGCGGCACCAGTCTATCCAGCAGCGCGTCCAGGACGGGTTGATGGACGATGAGGCGACTGCAGGCGGTGCAGCGCTGGCCGGTAGTGCCATAGGCGCTCCACAGGATGCCCTCGACGGCGAGATCGAGGTTGGCATCGTCCATGACGATGACAGCGTTCTTGCCGCCCATTTCCAGCGAGACGCGCTTGAGCGACCGCGCGGCCTCGATGGCAACGTGACGGCCCGATTCGGTCGAGCCGGTGAAGGAGATGACGGAAACGTCGGGATGGTGCAGCAGCGTCTCGCCCACCGTACCGCCGGGGCCAAAGACGATGTTGACCACGCCTTCGGGCAGACCGGCTTCGTAGAGAATCTCGACCAGCCGCAGCGCGCTTAACGGTGTATCGCTGGCGGGCTTGAAGACGATGGTGTTCCCGGCGACCAGGGCAGGGAACATCTTCCAGGTGGGGATGGCAATGGGAAAGTTCCAGGGCGTGATGCAGGCCACAACCCCCACAGGGTCACGCATTGCCAACCCCGATTTGTTGGGCAGTTCGACCGGCACGGTGTAGCCAAAGAGACGCCGACCCTCGCCGCCCATGTAGTAGGCCATATCGATGCCCTCCTGCACGTCTCCGCGCGTCTCCTTCAGCACCTTGCCCATCTCCTGCGTCATCGTGCGCGCCAGGTCTTCTTTATGGCGGATGAGCAGTTCACCGGCGCGGAAAAGAATCTCGCCGCGTTTGGGCGCGGGGACGAGCCGCCACTTCTCAAAGGCGGCTCTGGCGGCCTCAACGGCAGCGTTAGCATCGGCCTCACCTGAAAGCGGGAAATAGCCCAGGACTTCGCCGGTGGCCGGATTGTAGTTGGGGAACGTCTGGCCGCTCCGCGCATCCTGCCATTTGCCGCCGATGTAGTTCTGATAGGTGCGAGCTGTGGTGGTCATAGAAATAACTCCTTCAGGATAGCAGAAGTACAAAGTGTGTTGCAGGCACCCACGCCAGTGGCATGGGTGCCTGCAACACACTTTGTACTTTACATAATGCTCTTGTTGAGGGTGGCAAGGAACTCCATATTGTTGCTGGTCTTGGACATATGCTGGAGGAGGGCCTCCATCGCTTCCAGGCCGCGCTGGTCGGCCAGTGTCGAGAACATGCGGCGCATGACGACGACGGCGCGCAGCGTCTTTTCATCGAGCAGCAGTTCCTCACGGCGCGTGCTTGAGAGCGAGATGTCAATGGCCGGGAAGACACGGCGCTCGGCCAGTTTGCGGTTGAGCACGAGTTCCATGTTGCCGGTGCCTTTGAATTCTTCGTAGATCACATCATCCATACGGCTGCCGGTATCGACAAGGGCCGTGGCGATGATGGTCAGGCTACCGCCTTCTTCGACTTTACGGGCCGCACCGAAGAAGCGCTTGGGCGGGAACAGTGCGCTCGGATCGAGACCGCCGGAGAGGGTACGCCCGCTGGGCTGCACGGCCAGGTTATAGGCGCGGCTCAAACGGGTAATACTATCCAGCAGGATCACCACGTCACGTCCGCCTTCGACCAGGCGCTTGGCGCGTTCCAGCACCATTTCGGCAACGCGGGTATGAGCCTCGGTTGGCTCGTCAAATGTTGAACTGATGACCTCTGCGCGGACCGAACGTTTCATGTCGGTCACTTCTTCAGGTCGCTCGCCGATCAGGGCAATCATCAGGTGGACGTCATTGTAGTTCTCGGTGATGGAGTTGGCGATGGACTTGAGGAGCATGGTTTTGCCGGCTTTAGGAGGGGAGACGATCAGGCCGCGCTGTCCGCGCCCGATGGGGGCGACGAGGTTAATCAAACGCCCGGAGATATTAGAAGGGACTGTTTCCAGATTGAACATCTCACGGGGAAAGATCGGGGTGAGCAGGTCAAAGTGCGGGCGGCGCTTGGCGATCTCAGGGTCCATGCCATTGATGGCTTCAACGCGCAAGAGACCGTAGTATTTTTCATTGTCCTTTGGCGGTCGAACCTGCCCGGAAACCATATCGCCAGTCCTCAAGCCGAAGCGGCGAATCTGTGACTGGGAGACGTAGACATCCATGTTTCCTGGGAGGAAACGTTCCTGTCGGAGAAATCCGAAGCCATCTTCCACGATTTCCAATACACCTGCGCTGAAGATGTTCCCCTGTTGCTCGGTGTTGGCTTGAAGTAGGCGAAAGACGAGGTCTTGTTTTTTGAGGGCGGAATAACCGGAGAGTTCGAGGTCGCGAGCAATGTCGCGCAGCTCCGTTATGGTTTTAGTTTCTAACTCAGCGATGTTCACGTTGTGTAGGGCGACGCAAATTCTTTGGGAAGAACACGCCCATTCTCCTTTCTTGATGAACATTAAGAAAATGGTGGGAAATGTTACCTACTGCGTATCCTGGAAAGTACTGGTACCGGTACGAATACCCGAATAACATGTGGCAACTGCTAACTTCTGAGAATACTGAGGTGCCTCACAGCCAATGTAACGTTTTCCATGAAATGGTTCGACATTGTACGATTGGATACATACGGCATGCACAACAACATTCCGTTGAGAGAGTGCGGGCGAACGCAATCAGGTTATTGCGACTTTCTTATTCAGCCAACTCATGGAACGTTGGGAACGCGGTATGTATCCTGGAGCTAGCTTGAATATACCACAGGTATCAATGGATGTCAAGAGATGTCGTCTCCTGAAAAATCTACTCATAATTCTCTGATGCGACCGGGCTTGTTATGGCTATCCGCCAGATCGATGGCGGACCAATATGTAAGCCGGAGCCTCGAAAAAGGTCGTTCCGAAAGCCGCCCCCGGCACACAGCAGTAGTTCGCCCGAAAGCACGGGAAGATCATGAGCATGAGTATGAGGAATCGGGAATATCCACCTCAAAGAGGCATTCAGGCCGGATTGAGGGGATTCGCACACGATCTGCCCGATTCATGATGGTCAAAAAAGCTCCTCCAAACGGAAATGCGCGCTTTAATAGAGCATCCTGGTGGTAGTTGTGATAATGGCAACATCACAGCCTCTACCGGTGGTCGCGGCTCTTTCCAAACGCTTCCCCGATCACCTCAACAATCTGTTCGCGCTCGCAAGCGAGATGAATGCATGGGATTTCGGCCCAACCCAACTCTCGCTGCGTATCATAAAACGCGAACCATTCTCTGTCAATCCATGCGTCACATTGTCGTACAGAAGTACCGAGTCCGCGCCTTTCCAGTTCGCAATTCACCACGTTGTTTGCGTGTGGGTGCGCATAAAGGCGAGGCAAAGGCGAACCGAAACCGTGCGCGTAATGCGCCAGTTCGTGCGCCACCGTCGTAATTAATACGTATTCGGGCACCAATTCGTGTTGCAGCAGAGCGTTAATGCCGATGAACGAGGTCGTTTCATCGAGCGACATACGAATCAGGCCGAGTCGGCTTTTCCAGGGCCGACAATAGGCGATCTGTACCTCGTTGACGCGAGGAACGTCAGCGAAATAGCGTTCCCAGATGTACGCAAGATACGCTTTGAGGTTACGAGCGGCCAGCAGACGTGCCAGCTCTCCCCGCAAACCAGGATTGGTAGAAGCCCCCGACGACATACAAGACTCCTCTGGCCCACGGGCTATTGTTCGCACTTGAACTGCCCGGCAGGTGTTTGTGAGTCTAGTATAGGGATGCTACCAAATAGAACAAAAACGGGACAGGAGATATTCCCGGCCAATTGAAAGGCTTCCCGGCGGAGAGCAGGAAGCCTTTCGTTTCCATCTTGTTTTGTACCCCGCGAGGCTTGACAGCGCATGATATACTATTTTCGTGCTGGTGAAGACAGTTGGTAGAGTAGATAAAATTCTCGGATAATTGCCTCCTGCGCGACCGCGTAGCTCAGTGGTAGAGCACGCGCCTTTTAAGCGTGTGGTCGTGGGTTCGAGTCCCACCGCGGTCATTTCTCGAACGCTGTAGCTCGCCTCGATCAGCCGCGCGATACTATAAGTCTGGCTTAGCTCTCCTACCGCCTTTGGGGTTCTGTTTCGGCCTCAATGTCTCCATAGCCCGCGTTGCTCCCTCATATGGTTTTGTAAGCTCAGCATTGAGCATGTAATATACTATAGAGCATATCCATACAAAGGCATCCAGTTGGGTAGCACCCGCAATGGTTTTCTTTTAGAGACCGGCCAGAATACGTCATTCTGAACTTTCATCGTAGCTCAAAAAGCGGTATAATAAAGAGGCAAATTTTCCCGATTTCCCGAAGAATCTGGTAAGAAAGCATCTTTATGAACGAAAAAATACAGTCTGTTTTACATTCATTGCCGCATAAGCCGGGCATTTACTTGATGAAGGATGCCGAGGGCACTATCTTATATGTTGGAAAAGCTATCTCGCTCTATAATCGCGTGCGTTCCTATTTCCAGGAATCGACCGATCTCAGTCCGAAGAATCGCAGTATGGTGGCGAAGGTGGACGATATCGAGTTTGTGGTGGTCAAGAACGAGGTCGAGGCGCTGGTCCTGGAAAGCAACTATATCAAGCAGTATCGCCCGAAGTATAATGTGCTGCTGCGTGACGATAAGAACTACCCGTATATCAAGGTCGCGCTGACGGAGGACTTTCCCCGCGTCTATCGCGTGCGTAGCTTCCAGCGCGACGGCAACCGCTACTTTGGCCCCTATACCAATTCGGGGGCGGTAGATGCCACGCTCGACCTGCTCAACAAGCTTTTTGCCTTCCGCACCTGCCGCTATGACGCCAGCGCGTGGGCCCCGCCTCGCGGCACGCTGCCGATGCTCAACGCGAATGGCGGGCAAACTGGCAACGGCTCAAATGGGAGCCATGAAGCCGCTTCTAAGAAGGAGCCAGCCACGGAATGGAAGCAGAAGCTGCTGCCGCGCCCCTGTACGCAGTATTACATCCATCGCTGTATTGCTCCCTGTGTTGGTTATGCCACGCGGGAGGAGTACGATGCTGTTATCCAGCAGGTGATCCTCTTCCTGGAGGGCAAGCATGACGAGGTGCTGAAGGAGCTTGAGAAGAAGATGGAGGAGGCGGCGGAAAACCTCAATTTTGAGGAGGCGGCGCGCATCCGCGACCGCATCAAGGCCGTGGAGAATATTCTGGAGAAGCAGCGCATCATCTCGACTGAGGGGCAGGACGACCAGGACGTGATCGCGCTGGCAAGCGGCGACGACGAGACCTGCGCCCAGGTATTCTTCTTCCGTTCCGGCAAGCTGATCGGGCGCGAATACTTCATCCTGCAAGGCACCCGCGATAGCTCCCCGGCGGAGGTGATGAGTTCCTTCCTGCAACAGTTCTACGAGACGGCGGCGCATATCCCTTCGGAAATCGTGGTCGAGGTAGAGCCAGAAGATAGGACCGTTATCCTGGCATGGCTGAAGGAGCGGCGCAAGGGCGCGCTCAGCATCACGGAACCCAAACGCGGCGAGAAGCTGCGCCTGGTGGAGATGGTCAGGCAGAACGCGCAGGAGGTACTGGAGCAGCAGCGCATCAAGTGGCTGACGGACAGCCAGAAGACGCAACTCGCGCTGGAAGAATTGCAGGCCGCGCTTAACCTCGCCGCGCCGCCTCAGCGCATCGAGTGCTACGACATCTCCAACACACAGGGAACCAACTCGGTTGGCGCGATGGTCGTCTTCGAGGGTGGGCGCCCAAAGAATAGCGAGTATCGCCGCTTCAAGATTAAGACCGTTGAAGGCCCCAATGACTTCGCCAGTCACCAGGAGGTGCTGCGACGCCGCTTCCGCCGCGCCGCGAAAGCCGAGACGGAGACGATAGAGAAAGAGGCCGGTGAAAGCATGGGCGTGGAGCCGGTCGAGGAAGAGGGCGCAACGCAGGCCGATCATGCCCACGACTGGGCTTTGCCCGACCTGATTATCATTGATGGCGGCAAAGGCCAGCTCAGCGCCGCGCTGGAGGTCTTGCAGGAATTGCATGTTGACATCCCGGTTGTGGGGCTGGCGAAGGAGAACGAGGAGATTTTCATTCCCGGCTCGCCTGACCCCATCATTCTGCCGCGTTCGTCGCAGGGCCTCTACATGGTGCAGCGCATCCGCGACGAGGCTCATCGCTTCGGCATTACCTATCACCGCAAGCTGCGCTCAGACCGCACCTTCAGGTCCGTGCTGGATGAGATTCCCGGCATCGGCCCCAAACGCAAGCAGGCGCTCATGAAGCATTTTGGCTCCGTGCGTGCCATCAGCGCAGCCAGCCTGGAAGAACTTGCCGCCCTCGACGGCATGAACCGACAGGCCGCGGAGAAAGTCAAAGAGTATATCGGGCAAATCGAGTAAGATGATAAACTCATTAGCACTCGGTAGAAACGATTGACAAGTTATCCTGAGCAAGTTACTATAGTATTGAAAGTGTGGAAGCGCGACGAGGGTGCGCGCTGTTATAGAGAGTAGGCAACCTGTCTAAGGTCAGTCCGACGTAGAAGAAAGTTGTGTGTCATCATCGTAGTATGATAGAGGTGTCTGGAACATGCCGACGTATGAATATGTATGTCATGATTGTAACAACCGTTTTGAGAAATGGCAGAAAATGAGCGAAGCGCCGCTCACCACGTGTCCCACCTGCGGTGGTCACATCCGCCGCGTCTTTTATCCCGCCGGAATTGTTTTTAAAGGCTCAGGTTTCTATAAGACAGATCATCCTGGCGCGAGCAGGCATGTACATAGTGAGGAAAAGAGCGAGAGCAAGGCCGAGCCAGCCGCCGCTACTGCTTCTACGACTTCCTCTGGCGAAAGCAAAGCGACCAGCAAGACGGAAAGCAAAGCATCCTGAACAAATCCAACAGATATGTCGAGTATGGCATTCGATACATACCATACATACCTCGATATACATCGTAGGCAGAGGAGAAAAACGATGCCTGAATCGGTTCTTGCGTCTATGCAGAGGCGGCAAATCGAGATTACCATTGGCGAACTGCTCCTCACCAGCGACCACTATATGCGCCAGGGGATTATCGAGCGACTGCGTCACCTCATTGCGCACGCCGACCCCACGCTGGATAAGTCGCAGCTCAGCGAACTCGCAATAGAAGAATTACAGGAATTAAACCTGCTCCCACCCGAATAGCAGATGTTATATAAGACAAAACTCCTAGTACAATGTGTTTTTCTGCACATTAGAGCACGCCAGAGTGTATACTAATGACAGAGTTCTTGTGCCGTGGGAGATACAGGGGCTTCTGGCAGTTGCGTTTTCTCATTGTGGGCGAGCAGGTAGAGTCATGCAGGTTCAGCACGAGCAATCACACGAGCGATCAAACGAAGAGATTATTGAGGCATTACAGCGCCAGGTCAATGAACTCAAGACGGCTAATCTCGCTCTCCAGGAGCAACTTGAGCGGCGCGAGCAATTCAACGCTATGGTTGCTCACGAACTGCGTGGCCCGCTGACTCCTATCATCAACTACGCGGAACTGCTGCTACGCCCGGATCTCAAGCCAGAGGCAACTCAGAAACGCGCGCGGATCATTATCAGCCAGGCGCGCCGCCTCGAACGGCTCGTCAACGACCTGCACGACGCCTCGCGTCTCTCCAGCGGCCAGTTCACACTCAACCGCACACCCTGCGATATCGCCGCGCTTGCTCGTGAGGTCGTGGAGCAACTCAGTCCGCTCGCTCCCTACCACAAATTCAGTATCGAGACACCTGCTACCACCGTTACAGGCAACTGGGATTGTGGACGACTGCAACAGGTGCTCGGCAACCTGCTCGACAACGCCATCAAATACTCGGACGAAGGCTCAACCATCACCGTGCGCATCACCATTTGCGGACAGTCAGTGGAGCCGGAAGAGGGGCAGGAGACAAAGAAGGTAGCGCGCGTCAGCGTCCACAATCAGGGCATCGCCATTCCCCCGGCGGAGATCGGGCAGTTGTTCCGCCCCTATGGCCGCCTGCAAAGCAGTGCCGGTCACCAGGGTTCCGGTCTCGGCCTCTACATCGCCAAGTGCATCGTCGATACCCATGGGGGCACCCTCCAACTCGAACCACCCGGCCCCGAAACATCTGGAACAACCTTCTCGTTCGATTTGCCGATGTAGCTGACCTCCTTGCTCAAGAAAAAACATAGCATCCAGTCGCGCTTTCCGTTATAATGCATGTACAATGTAGAGGGCAAAGATGCTATGTGAGAGAGGGTTATATCTATGGCGCAAACTGATAAACCGGCTCCAGAACAGGAGAGCGCTACGAACACCACCAACACTACAAGCAAGCCGAACAAGATACCGCATCGCAGCCAGACGATTGAGCTGGAGATGTTCCATAAGGCGTGGGTATCCAGAGGTACGGCCATTATTGGCCTGCTTCTGATCGGTGTCCTGTACGCCTTTTTGCCCGATACGCTGAGAGTTGGTCCTCCCTGGCTCCTGGTGGCTATCGAGATTGTCCTGATTCTGCCTGTTGCCTCATCCTGGGTGACGAACAATTTTCTGTCGTATAATCTCATCCGTATGTTGAGCCTGATTGTGCTGGGCATCGCTACAGTGGGACTGGCGATTAGCCTTATCCAGCTCATCAGAACATTGCCGACTATCACACGACCGGGTGATCTCTTGCGCCCTACCGCGTTGCTCTGGGCCGCAAATGTCCTCTTCTTCGGCCTGCTGTACTGGGAGATCGATGGTGGTGGACCGAAAGCGCGTCATATGAACGGGCATCGCGCCGCCGATTTCATGTTTCCGCAACAGGCAACGAATGAAAATGAATTCGAGAACTGGATGCCCCTTTTCTTCGATTACCTGTTCGTGGCCTTCACCGGCGCGACGGCTTTCAGCCCCACCGACACCTATCCACTGACGCGCCGGGCCAAAGCTCTTATGATGCTCGAAGGCATGCTCTCCGTCACGATTGTGGCGATCCTGATCGGGCGTGTGGCGAACATCTTCTAATCCATCCCGCTTTCCTGAAAGAGGCATTGCAAGCGCTGCCCGCGACGACGCAGCACATTGTTCATAAGGATACTGCTCTTCAGGGCTATCCCGCACGTTTCGTTTCCAGGGACTGCTCTTCGCGCATGCGCAGCAATACGTCAGCGAAGAGGACGATGGCGAAGGCGGCGGAGGGAATGACCAGTTGTGTCCAGGGATAGCGGCCAAGCAGTGGGCTGAGACGCAGATCATTGAGAATCATATTAGCGCCCGTCCAGGCCAGGACGAGCGCCGTCCCATCCAGCAGCCAGGGGAGTTTTCCGATCAGTTCGGCGACGAGCGCGCTGCCAAACATAAGGATAACGATGCTCAGCAGGCTACCCATGCTTGACACGGCAATATTGCCGCGTGCCAGCCCACCCACAGCGAGCACATTATCCAGACTCATGGTTACATCAGCTACCAGGATGGTCAGTATCGCGGAGAGGAGGCTTGTAGTGGGTAGTTTCTCCACCGGCTTCCCGCCTTTTGCCGCGGGTAATTCACACTTCCCCTCCGTAGCTGGCCGTGCCTGGGTTGACGCAGTGTTCGCGGTCGATGACTTTTCCTTGCGCGTCGCCAGTAAACGGATAGCGATGAGGAGCAGCAGGAGGCCACCAAGCGCCTGTAAAAGGGGAAGCTGTAACAACAGGGTAGCCAGAATAGCGAAGATGAGGCGCAGGATGAGAGCGCCACCGCCTCCGATGGCAATGGCGAGCCAGCGCTGCGGTTTCTGCAAACTGGCGGCGATGGCACCGATGACCAGCGCGTTATCCCCGCTCAGTATCAGATCCACCAGCAGAATGCTGCCCATGACACCGAGTATATCCAGCGTAAACTCACTCATTTCCTGGCCTCATCCCAGGGAATCCTGTCATTCCTGCCAAAACGTATCCACTTATGTCATACCCTTTTATGCAGCAATAGTCACCAGCAAAAGTGCCTAAAACAAAGCCTGTAATTGTGCTGAGACCGAAGTATGCATCACCATCATGTCATTCTGAGCGAGAGCGAAGAATGACACGGATGGGCAGCCATCGTTTCGCTTGACGCGCTGGCTCTCCACCAATACAATGGAAAAGTCGGGTATCATCAACATCGTATTGGGAGCAAATATATGGCTCAACCTATTCCGGTTGTGTTGTCTTATGTACAGGTCGCGCCGTTACTGGAGGCGCGGCAGAAAGGATTAGCGCAAATCGAAGCTTCGCCCGACCTGGGTTTGACGAAGGTGCTGGCGCGGATCGCTCCTGAAGGCGTGATTTTTCCAGGTGGAGAGCGACTGAACTGGGAGGATATCGAAAAAATTCGGAAAGCTGAGTCCAGTTGTTTTCTCGTAGAGAACGGGACAGCCCATGCTATCCAGGTCTTCTCCGAGGAGACGAATCGGCTATGTACCCTCTATCCGACCGGCGGCGCGCCCAGCATGCTCATCGGCGGCTTCGTCATGCACCGTGTCAAGGACGTCGACCCGATGCAGGATACTCTGAAGAAGGTGCGCGCAATTGCCCCGCTCAGCGGGCGCGTGCTGGACACGGCCACCGGGCTGGGCTACACCGCCATCGAGGCCGCGAAAAGCGCCGACGAGGTCGTGACGATTGAGCTTGACCCCGGCGCCCAGGAGATAGCGCGGCTCAACCCCTGGTCGCGGGCGCTCTTCGAGAACCCGAAGATCACGCAGCTCATGGGCGACGCCTTCGAGGTGGTGCCGACCTTCGAGGACGAGAGCTTCACCCGCATCATCCATGACCCCCCTGCCTTCAGCCTCGCTGGTCAGCTCTACTCCGGCGAGTTCTACCGCCAGCTCTACCGCGTGCTCAAGCGCGGCGGTCGCCTCTTCCACTACATCGGTGACCTCAACAGCAAATCGGGTGGCATCGTAACAAAGGGCGCGCTGCGCCGCTTGCAAGAGGCCGGTTTCACCCGCATCGCGCGCCATCCCGAAGCCTTCGGCGTCGTAGCCTACAAATGATTTTTCTTACCTTCCCACCTGTGATATAATCGCCTCAAACTTGCAGGAACGAGGACAGACGAAGCAATTGAACGGGAATGAAAAGGCAAACGGCAACGGGAGCCAGCATGGTAATGCAAATGGCAGGGCATTGCTTTCACAGCTTCCTGTGCGCGCGGTGACAACAGGAACAGCGATAGCAATTGAGCAGTTTGCGACGGTTATTGAGAGCCTGCTCTTCGTCGCGGGCCGTCCTTTGGAGCGCGAAGAACTGCGCAAGCTGCTGGATGTCGACGATGCGACGCTGGGTGAGAGCCTGCGCGTGCTGGAAAACGACCTGGAGGGGCGGCGGCGCGGCATCCGTTTGCAGCGGCTGGGCGAACAGGTGCAGTTGGTGACGGCGCCGGAAAACGCCCGCTACGTGGCCGCGCTGCTCGGCCTGCCCATGACGGCGAAGTTGACGACGGCGGCGATGGAGACGCTGGCCGTCATCGCCTATCGCCAGCCTGTGACACGCGCGCAGATCGAGTCGGTGCGCGGCGTCAATAGCGACCGGGCGCTGGTCAGCCTGGTGCAGCACGGGCTGGTCGCCGAGGTTGGGCGGGCGCAGACAGTAGGACGTCCGGCGCTCTTCGCCACTACCGCCGAGTTCTTGCAGCAGTTCGGCCTGACCAGCCTGGATCAATTGCCCAATATCAACCTGCAACAATCCCTCCCGGCGGCGCTCTCGCCCAATGGGCAGGGGCAGCGTGTATCGGGGCAGTCAGACGAAGGAGACGAATAATGCGTCTTGGTCGTCACATGCCTCTCAACGCGAAGCCAGTGCGGGCCGCGACCACCGCGCGGGAGATCGGCTGCGATACCATCCAGATTTTTGCCAGCAATCCCACCGGCTGGCGTCCTCCCAACGATGACCCGAAAGCAGCGCTCGCCTTCGCGGAGGCGGCCCGCCAGTACGGGCTTGAGCCGGTGGTCATCCACGCCCCCTACCTCATCAACCTGGCCTCATCTGAAGAAGAGATCTGGGGAAAATCGATCAACCTGCTGCGCTGGACGTTGCGGCGCGCCCCGCTGCTGGCCGCAAGCTCCGTCGTCTTCCATACGGGCAGCCACCGTGGCGCAGGGGTGGAGGTGGGAATTGCGCGCATAGCCGAAGCCATCCAGCGCATCCTGCCCGAGACGCCGCTGGAGGTTATGCTGCTGCTGGAAAACGATGTCGGCGCGGGCAACTCGCTGGGCCAGAGTTTCGAGCAGATCGCTATGGTGCTCGATCTGCTGCCACAATACACTGAACGGCTGGGCGTCTGCATCGACACCGCTCACCTGTGGGGCGCTGGCTACGACATCTCCACGCGCCAGTCAACGCTGGACATCCTGCAACACTTCGACGAGGTAATCGGTCTGCCCCGCCTCAAGGTTCTGCACCTCAACGATACCGAGAAAGCGCTGGGCAGTCACCGCGACGTGCATGCTCGTCTGGGCGAGGGTATCATCGGCGAAGAAGGCCTGCGTACCCTCCTCACCGACTCGCGCCTCGACCACGTGGCTGTGCTGCTGGAAACTCCTATCAAAACTACTGACGAGGACAAAGAGGACTGGGAACACGACAGGTTGCAGATAGCCCATGCCAGAAGCCTGATGCGCCCATACACTACGACTCCGGAACTGTAATTGTCACCCGGATTGTCAGCGGGCTGCCCTGCACCGTGTTGCCGGTTAAGGAATCGGTGGCCTGGATGGTGACGGTGGTCGTGTAGACGCCGCTTGCCACGCCTGCTGTGCTAATGAGTAGGGGGATGGTGGCATTGGCTCCCCCGACAAGGGTGCCGGAAGAGGTCGCGAGCGAGAGGAAGGACGGCGCGTTGGCTGGGAGGGTGGCCGTCCAGTTCAATGATGCTCCCCCGATGTTCGCGATGGCGATACTTTGCGATGTCGTTGCTGTTGGAGAAGTGTTCGGCTGGGTAATGGAAATGCCTGGTTGCGTTGTGGCATTGCCCTGCTGGGTCGGGGTAGCGGGCGCGAGGGCGGGGGGCGCGAGCACGGTGAGGGCAACGCTCACCGTCTGCGGGCTGCCGAGCACGGTGATGCCATCGTCAACGGCGCTGAAGGAGATTGAGCCGCTGTAAGTACCGTCGGCCAGCGTGGTGGAGGCGATGCTGAGGGTGAAGGTCATGGTCGTCCCCGTCATGGTCGTTGGTCCGGGCGTGACCGCGAGCCAGTTTGAACCTGCTCCCTGCGTGATGGTGGGTGTGATGGTCAGGTTGCTATCGCAGGCTCCGCTGACGCTGACGGTAAAGGTCTGGGTGGAAGGATTTGCGCCATCCTCGGTCGTGAAGGTCGTGTTATTTGTCAGTGCAGGCTGCAACGTACATGCCGCCTGCACGTTCAGTGCGACCGTAACGAGGATAGATGGCCCGACTGGCGCGCCGCTAACGCTGTCGGTGGCGCTGATCGTAATCGTTGCGTTCGAGCCGCCGGCTTGCAGCCCACTCGGAGAGACGGACACGCTGGTCGTCGCGGAAGCTGTGAGGCTGACTGTGCCGGAGGAGGGTGTCGTTGTCAGCCAGGTATTTGCGTTATTCCCGCCGCTCACTGTCGCTGTCCAGTTGAGGGCATTAGCACAGGCTCCGTTGGCCGTGATGGTCACGGGCTGGGCAGGAGGCGTCTGACCGCTGGCCACAGCGGTGAAGGAGAGAGCGGCAGGTGAGACGGTAATAGAGCAGGGCGCGGAGACCACGAGGGTCACGGTCACCAGCTGCGGCCCACCGGAGATAGGCTGCCCGTTGCCATCCGTCCCATTCACGGTGATCGTGCCGCTATAGGTGCCGGGGATGATGGCTGGAGACAATTTTACCCCTACCTTGATCGTCGCTGACTGCTGTCCAGATAAGCTCCCTGCTCCCTGCTTGACCGAGAGCCAGGAGCCGCCCACTGTTGTCGCGGCGACGGCGCTCCAGTTCAGTGTGCCGCTCCCTGTGTTGCTAATCTGCAATGCCTGGGCGGGTGGTGGTTTTTGTCCGGCTACGGCGGTGAAGGAGAGAGCAGCGGGAGTGAGGCTCAGACCGGGCGCAGTCGGCTCACCCACGCTATAGGTGACAGGCAGAGATTGCGTTCCTGCCTGCGAATTAAAGAGGATGGTGCCGTTGTACGTGCCGGGCTGCAAGCCTTTGCTCACTGCCCCAACCGAGAGTGTGGTTGGCGCTTTGCCACTGGTCATGCTAAAGGAGAGCCAGGAAGGCGCGCTTGCGATATTCCAGGCCTGCGAAGTCGTGCAGGCGGAAGAAAGCGTGAGGTTGACGGTCTCAGCCGTCGGGTCTGCCTGCTGGTAAACGCTGCTGTATGAGAGCATACCGGGTGAAATTTGCAGCGTACACTGTGGGAGGACAACGAGAGTAACAAAAACGCTTTGCGGGCTATTCTGTATAGGGTCCATCCCCTGGCTTGTAAAGTTCACGACGCCGCTGTAGCTGCCCGGCAGCAGAGAGGCTATGTTCACACCAACAATAATGGATTCGCTTTGACCATGCAGGGTCGTATCCGCTGCCGGAGAGACAGAAAGCCAGCCCGACTCGCTGCTCCCTGTACCTGTTGGGCTTGAACTGAGAGACGTGCTCCATTGCAAAGGCCGCATGCCTGGATTGCTCAGGGTCACAACCTGGGCAGGTGGATTTGTCGCGCCATCGGTAGCCGTGAAAGAGAGTACGGCGGGAGAAACCTGCAAGATGGCTTCGTGCGCCGGTTCAAGCGGCGTTACTTCCATACGAACCGAGAGGACAGCCTGTCCAGCGTTGGAGGTGAAGAGCACTTTGGCGCTATAGAAGCCAACCTCCAGGTTCGAGCGCGCTCCGGCAATGCGCACCACTGTGCTCTGCCCCCCGTTAATGGTTCCGTTCAAAGGCGAAAACTGGAGCCAGGGCTGCGTCGCGCTGGCATGCCAGGAGATCTGACCGCCGCCCACATTGCTTAGTATAATTGTGCGTGTGCTGTTCATCGTCTGATCGTCGGAACCAAGATCGAGCGAGGTGTTCGAGAGCAAGAGGTGCGCGGGTCGCAGCGAGGCGCTGTTACCGCTGACCTGAATGCTGAAGGAGGCCGTTTTATGCAGCGTACCGTCTTCAGCCTGGATGAGGTGTATTCCGGCCTGCCAGTTCTGGCTGACAATCACAGTATCGCTGAAGGTTCCATCGGGCTTTGCCACGAGTATGCTCTTGCCCTCTGTATCGAAGACAGAGATACCGCCATCACGGGACAGACCCACATGAGCGTCGGGACTGAAATTAGAGCCGCGCAGCGTAATCACAGCGCCCAGCACCACATTCGATGGGGTCACCTGCAACGTCAGTGTGCCGTGATGTGGTGGAACTTGCGCCAGGATGATACCACGGCCCAGCGTGACGGCCAGCCCGGAAAGCCCTCCCATCACCGTAGCAGTCAGCGCAACCATGCTCACCCAGAAAAACAACGAAGGCCGGAAATAACGCCTGAAACGGGACGTACGTCGCGCCCGATACGGGGGCCGCACATAGCGTGGAACAGGTGAAAAAGGCCTTGAAACAGGGGGCCGTGACAGCGTGGAGACGGGTCTGCCGTTCGCAAAGGCACGATGCGAGGACTGGTCGACCTCCTTATGCCAGTTCGTATGTGTTACCGTAAAAGGCTGCGTCGCGTCAGCTACTTCACGTGGTCCGGTAGGGTCACCGCAAGCCGGACAGTAGCGAGCATGTTCCGGCAGTGACTCACCGCAATTCGTGCAGATCATAATTTGCACGTCATCACCCCTATGGTAGTCATAGCACAGCGCTTGCTTGTAAGAATTACCTTCCCCTGATAAAGTGTACGTGGTAGCCTGATTGTTTGTCAATGAGTTCCAGCAGGTTTTTCGGGATGTTTCATCAAGTTCCCGAGCATATCGTGGAAAAGGGGTCACTTGCATATCATTCTAAGTGCAGTTCCGGGTGGTATGCAAGTGACCCCTTTTTTATAGCCTCCCGTTCCCAGGATATGCTCTGTCCGAGTAAAAAGTCCTTTAGACCGCGACGTTCGTGGAGCGGCTGTAGGGCTTTTCTGGGTCGATGAGGACGTTGATGCAGGCGGGGAGGCCGGAGGCAAAGGCGCGTTCGAGCGCGGGCCGGATGTCTTCGGGCCGCTCGACCAGTTCGCCATAGCCACCGAGCGCGGCGACCATTTTGTCGTAGCGTATGCCGGGGCTGAGTTCCGCTGCCGTGGCGTGGCCAAGAATGGCCTTCTGCGGGTGCTTGATCTGCCCCCAGGCGCCGTCGTTGCCGATGATGGAGACGACGGGCAGTTTCTGGCGCACCATGCTCTCAAACTCCATGCCGTTCAGGCCGAATGCGCCGTCACCGTGCAGAATGAGCACCTTCTGGCCGGGATGGGCAAGCTGCGCCGCCATCGCGAAGCCGGTGCCAGCGCCCAGCGTGCCCATCGGCCCCGCGTCGAGCCAGTAACCGGGCCGGTAGACGTTGATGATGCGCCCGCCATAGCTCACGATATCGCCGCCATCGCCTACTACCGTCGTATCCTCGTCGATAAAGTCGCGAATCTCGCGGCAGAGGCGCAGGGGGTGAATGGGCACGGCGTCAGAATGCAAAGCCGCCTCATCGCGCTCCTGCGACTTGCGCTCTGTCTCACGAATATAGTTCAACCACTCATCAGCCGGGCCTCCCTCGCGCTGTTGCGTGGCCTCGGCCACCTGGCTCATGCTCAGCCCGACATCGCCCACCAGCGCGGCGGCAGCGCCACGATTGACCCCGATGTCCTCGGCTGCGAGATCGAACCAGATCAGGTTGGCGTTGGCGGGAATGAGCGGGGGCTGGCCGTGATTGAGCCGGAAGTCCATGCGCGTGCCAATCGCCAGAATGGTATCAGCCCCTTCTAATGCCTTGCGGCGGGAGGAGCTGAAGAAAAGAGGGTGTGTCGGCGGCAGGCAGCCGCGTCCGGCTCCGTTGAGGTAAACCGGGGCGGAGATGCGCTCCGCCAGTGCGCGCAGCGGCTCGGCGGCATCGCACCACCAGACCGCTGTTCCGGCCATGATAACGGGTCGCTCGGCCTGCTCTAGAAGCTCAGCCGCCTTTGCCACCATCTGTGGGTCGGGGGCGATCTTGCCCGTGTAGCGGTAGTGTTCCGGCTCGCCCGGATCGAAAAGTGTATCGGTGTCGGCAAAGTTGTTGAGCACATCCATCGGCATTTCGAGGAAGACCGGGCCGGGTTTGCCACTCAGCATCTGTCGGAAGGCCGAGGCGGTGTACTCACCCAGGCGCGCGGTCTCATGCACCGTGCGCGCCCACTTCGTGATGGGGCGCAGCAGGTCAATCTGGTTCATCTCCTGCAGCGCGCCGCGATCCCACAGGCCGAGCGGGGCCGCGCCGCCGATGACCAGCACGGGGCTGCCCGCGAGATAGGCGTTGGCGACGCCGGTCACGCCATCGGTGACGCCGGGACCTGCTGTCAGGAGAGCAACACCTGGCTTGCGCGTCACTTTGGCCCAGCCCTCTGCCGCGTGAACCGCCGCCTGCTCGTGGCGCGTATCCACCACGCGGATGCCTTCGCGCATGCAGCCATCATAGATAGCGGCGATATGGCCACCGCTGAGCGTGAAGATCACTTCCACGCCCTCGCGCTTCAGTATCTTCGCGACCAGCCAGCCTCCATGTATCAATCCCATCGTAATTTCCCTTCCGGAGGCATACTCCTATTTCACGTAATCCATGGCGGCGCGGACCAACACCTCAACGGCAACGGGCAGGGCGTCCTCATCGATGTTGAAGCGCGGGTGATGGTGCGGGTAGTTCGCGCCCTTCTCAGGATTGTTCGCGCCGACGATGAAGTAGCAGCCGGGAACGGTATCGAGGAAGTAGGCCATGTCGTCGCTGCCGGTCGTCATCACCTCCTCGCCATCGTCGACCGCCTGCTCGCCCACGGCCTCCACCGCGGCTCTATGTACCATTTCGGTCATGGCCTCTTCATTGACACAGGGCGGGCAGCCATCGAAGAACCGCACCTCGCAGGAGCCGCCCATGGCGCTGGCGACGCCACTGGCGAGTTGGCTAATGCGCCGTATCAACTTCTCGCGGTGCTCCTGGCTGAAGGCGCGCATCGTCCCCTGCAATTCCGCCGTCTCAGGAATGATGTTGAAGGCTGAACCCGCCTGTACCCTGCCCACCGTAATCACCGCCGGGCTGAACGGCGAGGTTTCGCGGCTGATCAGCGTTTGCAGGGCCGTGATGATGTAAGCAGCGATGACGATGGGATCAACCGACTCTTCCGGCATGGCGGCATGACCACCCTTGCCGCGCGCGGTAATCACAAACTTGTCCGCGCTGGCAAAGACGGGGCCGGAACGCACGCCCACGCGCCCGATGGGGTAGTTGCTAATCAGGTGCAGGCCGATGATGCCATCAACGCCCTCCATCGCGCCCTCGTCGACCATCGGTTTCGCTCCTCCGATCTGTTCCTCAGCCGGCTGGAAGACAAATTTGACGTTTCCATTCAGTTCGTCGCGGCGCTTGCTCAAAATAGCGGCCACAGCCAGCGCAATCGAGGTGTGTCCATCATGCCCGCAAGCGTGCATCTTGCCATCGACGGTCGAGCGATAATCGATCTCGTTCAGCTCGTGAATGGGCAGGGCGTCCATATCGGCGCGGATGGCGATGGTTTTCGCGCCCGGACCGCCCTTGCTGCCGCGCAGCAGGCCAACTACGCCCGTTTTTGCCACGCCGGTCTGTACCTCCAGACCCAGCGCGCGCAGTCGCTGCGCCACAATACCGGAAGTGCGCACCTCCTCAAACGCCAGTTCGGGATGCTCGTGCAGGTCGCGGCGCAGCGCCACTATATCAGGAACAATCTCATCAATGTCAGACTTCAGAGAATCCATGTTGGTATCAGCCATTTTTCCTCCAGGAAGCTCGCTCCATTGCGAAACAAATTGCGACGCAAGAATCAGATAGCGTTTTGCGTAACCTTATCCTACCATATATTTACACGGTTTGGCAGTCACTGAGAACGCCCGCTCAGAATGACATGCGCAGGCCAATTTTCAATAGCTTGTTACAACGTTAGCAGTGAGACATAGTGGGCAACCAGGGCAGCCAATCAGGACGATTTCGCCCTATTTGGCTGTAGCAATAGCTGATGCTTTCTACTACCATTACCCTTATAGATGGTTAGATTACTGTGACTGACCTTGTTATAAGCAGCGAAGTTGGAAGCATATTTGCTTGACTGATGGAAAGATCAAACCTCATGAGCAAATCCTATGAAATGCCATCCTCAAGCTCGCCATCGTCTTCCTGGTTGGCTTCGGCTCGCTCATCGCTTTCAGCGCTTATGGCTACCTGCTGCGCACTGTACGGCCCGCGCTTGCCACCAGTTACGCCTACGTTAACCCGATGGTCGCCGTCGGTCTCGGCGTGCTACTCGATGGCGAGCATATCACCTCCCTCGGCCTGCTCGCCATGCTCGCCATCATCGCCGGTGTCTGCCTCGTCTCCCTGGCGCGATAAAACAGGCTTCAGTTGATCTTCCCTTCCAGCTTTTTCTGGTAACTATCCAGTTTTACTCTAGCGAGCATCGATAGGGTGAAAATGAGAAAGATTGCTGTTTTCATCTTCGTCTCATCGATGTTCGCTATAGTACGGAAGAACGGAATGATTCCAGAGTTCCTTCAAGGATATATGAGTCAGAAAGAGCTATGATGAATGAGTCAGAGAACAGGAAAAACACTTCCTGGTAAGGGAAGCTACGATACGAGAAAAGAATCACCGTACAGACAGCGAGAGGCAATACAACCACCCCGGCAGCCACTGCTGACAGAGCCAGAGCCGGTGAGCTGGAAGGCAAGCTGGTTTATGCTGCCACTGCGTCTTTTTCTCGGCATCACGTTTGTCTATGCAGGCATCCAGAAACTGACAGACCCGCAGTACTTCAACCCGGCAGCCCGTGGCTATATCGGCAAACAGATCATCGCCTTTGCTACCGGCTCGCCGCTACACTACTTTCTCATCCGCTTTGCGGTTCCCCACGCCCATCTCTTCGGGGCGATGGTGGCTTATGGCGAAGTTGCGATTGGCCTGGGAACGCTTATCGGGCTGCTGTTTCGTCCGGCGGCATTCTTTGGCCTCTTGTTGAGCATCACCTTCTTCCTCACCGCGACCTGGCATGTTTACCCCTACTTCTACGGGGCCGACATCGTCTTCATCTTCTGCTGGATTACCGTCATCCTCGCCGGCCCCTTGCACACCGGCCTGCCCGCGCTCGACGCTTTCCTGGTACCGCGCCTGCTCAAGGCGCTGCCAGCAGAGGAACGTGCGACGCTGGCGCTGCCAGTCTTCTTTCTGCTAGGTGTAAGAGATACAACTGAACAAAGCGCTCCCACGAGCCAGCAACAGAACCGCTACGGGTCGCAGCATCCTGTAGCGGCGCGAGGAAAATATGCCGCCGCTCGCTACGCGCAGCGGAGTCGCCGCAGTTTTCTCTATGGCTTGATAACCGGTGGTGCCGCTATTCTCGGTCTCGTCTTTGTCGGCTCGCACCTTCATGGTGATGATGGCAGCGCTGCGACGGGAACAACCACCGCCGGAAACAGCGCTTCAGCGACGGCAGGAGGGACACCTGGAACCAACACCATCGCGCAGGTGAGCGCGGTTCCTACAAACAGCGCGGTTACCTTTACCATCCCATCGAACAACGATCCCGGCATCCTTATCCATCTTGAAAACGGCCAGTTCGTCGCCTACGATGCCACCTGTACGCACGCCGGTTGCCCGGTCAATTACGACCCGAGCCAGCAACTACTCGTCTGCCCCTGCCACGGTGCGGAATTCGACCCCGCCAAAAACGGGGCCGTTGTCCAGCCACCCGCGCAGCAACCGCTAACCAGCGTCACTATCCATATCGACAGTTCAACGGGGGCAATTACGCTCTAAAGCGCTCTCTCGCATGCCGTTTTCCGGGGGAAGCAAATTACGATTTTCCCACGTTGAAGCGGAAGTGGGCGATATCGCCGTCTTTAATTACGTAGTCTTTGCCCTCGAGGCGCTGTAAGCCTTTCTTAGCGGCGGCAGCGAAGGAGCCGCCGCTCTCCATGAAATCGTCGTAGTGTGTCACCTCGGCGCGAATGAAGCCGCGCTCGATGTCGGAGTGGATTTTACCTGCCGCCTCCGGTGCCTTCGCGCCCTTGCGCACCGTCCAGGCGCGCACCTCGTCCTCGCCTGCTGTGAGGAAGGTGATCAGGTTAAGCAGGCGGTAGCCGACCTGGATCACGCGGTCAGCGCCCAACTGGGGCAATCCGAGCGCCTCCAGATACTCCTGCGCATCGGCCTCTGGCAGTTCGGCCAGTTCCGCCTCCAGCCGTGCGGAGACGGCCACAACCTCGGAGCCTTCGGCCTTTGCTCGCTGCGCGACTGCGGCGATGCCTTCCAGTTCGCCCTCCAGCTTCTCCTCGTCCACTTCTTCGCCTGTAGCGATGCGCGCCAGCAGGTCGTTGGCCGCGCCCAGCACGTTCTCGCTCACATTGAGCACGTACATGCGCGGCTTCTGGGTCAGCAGGAAGAGTTCGTCCAGCACGGCATGATCCTGCGGCAGCAGTTCCAACTGGCTCACCAGCTTCAGTTCGTTCAGCGCGTCCTGCAAAAGGCTCAGCACTGCCAGTTCCTGCTGGTATTTCTTCTCGCCCGACTTGGCGGCACGCTTCGTGCGCTCGATACGCCGCTCCACCGTTGTCAGGTCTGTCAGCGCCAGTTCGGCGTTCAGGCTGTCCAGGTCGCGTATAGGGTTGATGTTCCCATAGATATGCGGCACGTTCGGATTCTCAAAGGTGCGCAGCACGATGGCGAGAGCATCGGCGTTGCGGATGTGCCCGATAAACTCGGCGCTCAGTCCCTCGCGTTTCTCGCCCGTTCCATGCGGGCTCTGGCCCATGCCAGCCACGTCCACAAATTCTACCGTCGCGGGCGTCACTTTCTTCGGCTTAAAGATATCGGCCAGTGGCTGCAAGCGTGCATCCGGCACCGGCACCACCGCCATATTCGCCTGCACCGTGCTCGTCGCATAATTGCTGACGGGCGCGCCCGCCTTCGTCAGCGCGTTAAACAAAGAGGTCTTGCCACTCTGTGGCAACCCCACAATTCCAATTGTAAGAGCCATCTCTATCACCCTTCTCTCTATCTCATGCTCAGAACTTCTTTAATGAATATTCTATGATAGCTTTGTTCTCCGTTAGCCTAGCATATCACTGAAGATACGTCTAGATGGCATTTTGACTTGACTATCTTCTCACCAGCTACTAAAATATGCTTGAACTGAGGCGTTCCCAACAGATGGAGGTCATTTTCATGCCGTTGTACGAGTACTATTGCTCGGACTGTAAATCCAAATTTGAGATGCTGGTCAATTACCAGCATGCCGACGATGTTGTCTGCACGAAGTGTCATGGTGAGAACGTGCGCCGCCTGCTCTCCGTCTTCGCGGCCTTCCTGGGCGAGGGCAGCAGTGAAGATGGTGATTACGACGAAGGCTCGATAGGAAGCTGCGGCTGCGGCGGCGATTGCGGCTGTCACTGAACTAAAGAGAGACATAGACAGGTTCATCCGTTATGTTCAATAAAACCAGCTACCGGCGCGGTGTGGTAGAGGGAGTCATCCTCTACACACTGGGTCGCCTCGGTGCGCTCATTACTCCGACCGTCTTTCCCGGCTGGGTGTTCGTTGCTGCCCCCCTGCTCTTCCTGCTGCTACAATTCCTGATTCCGCCGGTGTGGGCCACAAGGCGCATCCGGTCTATCAGCAAACGCGAGCGTCTGAGCAAACGTTTCTGGCTGCTTGGCTCGCGCCTCGCTGCCATCTGCTTCGGCGTCGACCTGCTGCTGACCCTCTGCGTCGGTATGGCGCTCAACTCGTTCGGCAGCGTCCAGCAAGGCCCGGCCCTCCTGCGTTTCTTCGCCAGCGGCGCGAACCACCTCACCTTCGCGGATTTCGCGCTCTACGAGGTGAAAACTGTCGCCGCGCTCTTCGCCTTCTTCACGCTCGCTGTCGTCTGCACTCGTCTCGCCATGGGCGGCTTCCTCCGCTTCACCATGCCAGCGGGTGGCAACCGCGTCACGCTATAATTTTCTACCAGAGTGAGTGGAGTAAAGTACTGTCCACGATGCTGGCGGACAGTACTTTACTCCACTCACTCTGGTTCTCTACCCATCTGCTGACAGAGGAAGGCGAATTCGTCGGCATATTCCTCGTTGAATTGCTGCTGTGTGGAACCCATACCGTGACCGCCCTGGAACTCGACGCGCAGCAGGACGGGTTTGCCGGAGGAGGTCGCGGCCTGCAGGCGCGCCGCCATCTTCGCTGCCTGCCAGACCACCACGCGAGGATCGTTCGCGCCCGCTGTCAGCAACACGGCAGGATAGGCTACGCCGTCACGTACCTGCGTATAGGCATCCATGATTTGCAGGCCGCGCAAGCCCTCTTCGGTGCTGACGCTGCCAAACTCAGGGACATTGGGTGGGCCGTTCTCCGTGAATTCAAAGCGCAGCGCGTTCGCTACCGGTACCTTCATCACCATCACCACCCACAGGTCTGGCCGCCTCACCAGGGCGCCGCCGGTGGTAATGCCGCCAGCGCTGCCTCCTTCACCTGCCAGTCGGCGCGGACTCGTATACCTCTGAGCAATCAGGTATTCGGCGGCGTCTATGAAGTCGGTGATGGTGTTGCCCTTGTTGAGGCCCTTGCCCGCCAGATGCCATTCTTTGCCGTATTCGCCGCCGCCGCGTATGTGGGCAACGGCCAGCACGCCGCCGAGGTCATACCACGCCTTCATACGCGGCATAAAGAAGGGATTCAAGTTGATGCCATAGGAGCCATAGCCACGCAAAATCGTGGGATTGTTCCCATCCAGCCTCAAGCCCTTTTTGTGGATGATGGAGAGCGGGACGAGCATGCCATCTCGCGCCGGATAATGCACCTCGTGCGTCTCTATGTCACTGAAATCGAGCGATGAGGGCGGGTAGAGATCGGTCTCCTCAAGCGTTCCGGCGTTGACATCGCAGCGATAGAGACGCGGGGAGATCACCCACGAGGCCATCTCGACCAGCACCTCAGCACTGCCGGGCGCGCTGGCCCATTCGCTGATTGAACCCTCAAAGGGCATGGGAAATGCTTCTGGTTCGCCGCCGCCGCGTTTGACGCGCCGCAAGCGCCCGATACCACCTTCCAGATCGTCCAGCAGCAGGTAATCGCCCGCAACCCTGATTGCTCCGATCACGGCCTTGCTTTCCGGCACAATCAGCGCCGCGTTTGCTATGTCTGGCTGGTGCAGGGACGTGGCAATGACTTTATAACGCGGTGCCTCCTTGTGCGTTCTGAGATAGATGGTGTCTCCCATCAGATCATAGCCGGATACGGCATCCTCGACATCACAAATTTTCTGCCAGTGAGTCGTGGCCGGATCGGCAAGAGCAGAACGGGGCGCCGCATAGATGCTTTGTTCCTCCAGATCGCCGTGGACGACCAGCCCGATCAGCCAGTCGCTGAGCGGTGAGATCACCAGGAAGGGATAGTCGTCGCGGCCAAATGCGACGCCCTCGGTCACGTCCGGGCCGAAGACGGGCCGATCATTGGACGGGTCTTCGCCAGGGTGGTGCAGATAGGTGCAGCCATCTCTGTAGCGTTCGGTTTCCGGCGTTCCCTCAGGACGCTCCGGGAAGCGATGGTAGACGAAGGAATGGTTATCTTCCAGCCAGGAGACGTGCGTGAACTCGGTGTGGGGAATCGCCAGGTCGAGGATGATGCCGCTGTCGACCTCCAGTACGTGCAGCACGCTGTTCTCCGAGCCACCCTGCGAGATGCCATAAGCGACATAGCGCCCATCCCACGACGGGAAGTACCAATCTATAGCAGTCTGGGCCTCTCCCTCGATCACATTGGGATTGAACAGCGTCTTTTCCTGCCCATTCTGGCCGCCCGGCATGCGCACTACCAGCTTCATGAGGTTCTCACCGGGGTCGCGCCGCAGGTAGAAGAGGCGCTCACCTATGACCTGAAAATCACGGAGATCAGGCCCGGCATTGGTCATTTCTGTAAGCTGAGCAAGCAGCTTATCTCGCCCCGGAAGTGCCTCCAGGTACGCCTGTGTATAAGCTGCCTGCTCCTTCATCCACACCTGAAACTCCTCACTCTTCCAGTGCTCCATCCAGCGATACGGATCCTCTATGGTAGTACCAAAATACGTATCACGCACAACATCGACACGCGCTACCGGTTGTTGCATTGCTCATCTCTCTTTCTAAAAAGTATCGAGTCTGGTTTTCAGTAAATTGTCTGCATCCCACTCGTGAAACGCGCAGGATCAAACAAATCCGCTGCGCGATACTGCGCTTCATCCGGCATGACAGCGTTGGATTGCGAGCGGCCCTGCACGAGTTCGCCGATGATACGGGCGCATTGGAGAGCGTAGGCGTTGCCGTGGCCGGTGTAGCCGCCGGAGATGTAGCAGTGCGGCACATCCGGCAAGCGCCCGACGAGCGGCAGGCTATCTTTGGAGAATGCCATGATTCCTGCCCAGCGATAGTCGGTGCGAACCTGCGGCAGGCCGAGTATCTCGTGGACGAAAGCGTCCAGATGGCGCTGCACAGCCTCGTTGGGTGTCTCATCGGTGCTGTACTCCGTCTCCAATGAGTAGTTGCGCCAGCCTCCGACGACGAGCCGTCCATCTTCAAGCTGCCGCCAGTACTGGTAGCCGTGGTCGCCTGAGCAAGGGCAGGGAAAAAGGCGCTCGCCAACCGGTTCCGTGGCGATCATTTGTCCCCGCGTCGGCGTGATGCATTGCGCCAGCCACTGCGCGTCCAGTTGTTTGCCCGGCGCTGATAGACCAGGCAGCCACGCATTCATCGCCAGCACCACGTTTCGGGCACGCACACTGCCCCGTTCCGTGTGCAGGGTGACGCCCTCATCGTCCGGCAGTATATGGCTCACCGGACTCTTTTCGTGAAAGACTGCTCCTGCCTGCTGAGCCAGTTGTGCCAGACCCAGCACGAATTTCGCGGGCTGTATCTCAGCATTATCTGGATTAAACGAGCCGCCGACATAGGCGGAGCGCAGGCGCGTAGGCAGCTCTGCGCGCTCCACCATTGTCGCGTTCCAGCCATCCTCTCGCAACAACCGCACGCTTTCGCGCACATCTGCCAGTTCGGCCTCATTTCCGGCCAGCTTCAGGCTGCCGTTGCGTCGGTAGCCACAGAGCCAGCCCTGCCCCTGTAATTCCTCAATCAAGCCTTCAGCAAGCTCAGCGTTGCGTACACTCGCCGCCCACAACTGCCTCGCCTGCTCGCGCCCGAAACGCTCGATGATGCTGGCATATGGCTCGACGGTGCCGGTGGCAAGAAAGCCGCCATTACGTCCGCTCGCGCCAGCCGCGATCCGCCGCGCCTCCAGCACGCGCGTCGGCACACCTGCTCGTGCCAGCCACAGAGCAGTAGCCGTTCCCGTAATGCCCGCGCCAACGACAGCTACCTCCGTCTCAACGTTACCCTCCAACGGCCCTGCCGCCTCTATGCCTCGTCCGCCGGAAGTCTCCAACTCAGCCTGCCAGAATGATATGCTGGTCAAATGTCTGTCCTCATTTCTCTCTGTGCTTTTCTCATGGTATCACATTTTGCGCGTTGGTCCGATTGGATACCTTACCCATTCGATCAGGATGTTGAGGTCATTATCAGGAACTTTCACAAAAAGCAACGGTCCCACATAAGGCACTTAAGTGGCCTTATGTGGGACCGTTGCTTTTTGTGATTAGTAACGCTGTATCTGTCAGATCAGGAGCGTTTGCGGGCGCGGCGCTGCCAGTAACGCTGGTCGGCGCGGTAGTCCGCGTAGATATCGTCGTCCGCGCCTTTGATGCCCTGCTTCATGGTTGGAGGCGGCGTTCTGGAGGTCAACTCCTGATTCGTGCTTGTGCTCTTTTTGCCTGCCTGGCCGCTTCGTGGCTGTTCTGGCATCCCGGCCAGCGCGCCGAGACTGCGCGGGATGAGATCCAGTTTTGCCAGGACGATCAGCAAGATGATCAGCGTCGCCAGGAAGACAATGGTAGCGGTGCTGATAATGACCTGCCCTCCGAAAAGATTGAAGGTGGTAAGCACATGATTCAGCTTATTGGCTGTCATAAACTGGGTCTCAAAGACGCCGATAAAGTTAGCGCCCAGCAGATAAATGACCATGCCCAGCAGGTAGCGTGTCTTGAAGCCGCTGTTTCGTGGGGGCGTTGGGCGGGCAGGAGTGGGCTTTGGCTTTGTCTCCTGCTTTTCCTGTTTCTCTTCGGTTGTCGTGGTTTCGGTTGTCGTGGTATCAGTAGCCTTCGTGGTACCTGTGCCCGCTTTGCGCGTGGCACGGGCCAGGCGGGCCTGGGCTACATCCGGCGTCTCTTCCGTCGGCTTTTTGCCAATAGTGGAGAAGAAACCGGGCAACCTTCTTGTCTTCTGGGGTGCGGCTGGTGCCTCCTTGACGACCGGTGTTTCCTCGGCTGTCTCTATCTGCTCGATCTCTGTATCGTCTACACTCGTCTCGCTCTCGCTGCTTGAGGTAACGAGCATGGGCCGATTACGATCGGCGCGGTTATAGCGCCTGCGACGGCTCTGCTCTTGTGTCATGATTGGCCTCCCAAATGGTTGTCAAAGTATTGACTGGATTGATTGGACTGATTGGATGATGACGAATCGTTATTATATGCGTTTTCCTGGTCAGGAGCAAGATTCGGGGAAGAGAAATTCTGCTGGAAGCTGGAGCCGGACTGAAGCGGCATCGGTGGATACGAGGCTGCTGGCTGCATCGATGCCCCGGTCTGCTGTGGTTGCTGTGGCATGTAAACAGAGGCAGCAGGGGAGAGAGAGGAAAGGGATGGTGGCGAGGCCGGTTGCGCCGGAACAGCCGGGCTATTGGCTTCATTCCAGGCCTGCACGGCGGCCAGGCCTGCACGAGCAATCTCATCATCGCGTCCGGGCGCGTTGCCACCACTCACGCCAATGCCACCGACGGTCGCGCCATTGATGCGAATGGGCCAGCCACCGGCTGCCATGATAAATTTGCCCTGTGTCATCGTCGCCAGGCTGGACGCGAAGCCGGGAATGCCCGCTCCCCACTGCGCAACGGCATCGGTCGACTGGTTGAACATGACTGCTGTCGTAGCCTTCGCAATGCTAATATTTCCTGTCGCCCACCCATAAGGCGACATCATGCGTTCAAAGAGTACCAGATGACCACCAGCATCGACGATGGCGATGCTTACCGGGCTTCGTAGCTCCCGCGCACGCTGCTTGCTCGCCTCTAGAATTTTGCGCGCAACCTCAATTGACAGACTCACACATTTGCTCCTTCTTACCAGGACGGCTCTTCCTCATTGAAAACCGCCTGATATTAGATTTTCAGGTGTTATCAGCACTATAACACAAATGAGCAATTTCGTATAGTGGCTCCCCCTCTTGCTCGCTGCGGCTCAAGTGGCTTGTTAAGCGGCCTGGTAATATTGACCCGCGCTGTTTTGTCTACTACTATCTACAATCTTCCAGGAGGGAAGAGGAAGAAGATGAAGATGAGCAAATTTCTTTTTCAGGCATCATGCACTGTTAATTGCCCGCTCGGCTAAGAACATAGCAATATTCGATCAATGTTTGGTAAAGAGGATATTAAAAAAACTCTCAGAATACAATGCCCTTTGCTCTGAATATTGTCTTTCGTCTCAAGCTTTTTTCTCAGCTCTTCGATTCACACCAGTCTGACGCGTTCTTCGCGCCAGGTGAGTTTGCTGTATTTGTCGGCGACCAGTTGTTGAGCCAGCGCCAGTTCGGACGCGGTCAGCTCGCCCGGCACGAATTGCGTGTGGAGGGCCTGGCTGAAGCCAACGTGGAAGGCGTTGGCGACATCATCCCAGGTGGCGGCGGAGGCGAAGGTGTGCAGGGGGGTGGTGTGCTCGCGGTAGAGGGTAAGCGCTTCCTCGCGTGCGGCTTCCGTGGGGAAGGAGAGCAGGTTGTAGAACTCCGCGGAGCGGTCAGCGAGCGGCAGAGAACCCTGTTGCAGCAGGGCCTCCTCGCGCCAGACCTGCGCGCTGCCCACCATCTTATAGCCGCCGCTGGTCAGGTCGGCCTGGGTGGAGGAAGCGAAGCAGGCTGCCGAGGGATTTTTGCTGACGCGCCCCTCGCTCAATTCAGCCTGCACACCCAGTTGGGCGAGCGCGGCGATAATGCCTTGCGCCAGGAATGCGTAGGCAGCGACGACGCCCGAAGGCACCTCGTAGTTCTTGCTGATGACGATGCTGTACGTGAACTCGTCGCGGTGGTAGACGGCTCGCCCGCCTGTGGGACGGCGCACCAGCGCGACTCCCTGCTGCTGACAGACGTCGACGCGAATCTCCTGCTCCAGGCGCTGGAAGCGGCCCAGCGAGATGGATGGCTGCGACCAGCGAAAGACGCGTAGCGTGGGAGGCACGTCGCCACGCAGGTGGTGCATCAATATGGCCTCGTCGATAGCCATGTTCATGGCTGCGCTCTGGATGCCTGTATTAAGAAAACGGTATGCTCTGCCTTCTATTTCCATGTGTCAGTCCTTGTGAGCAACAGCACGGGCGGCTTTCCACTTCTCGCGCTGCGCCTCACGCACCCGCTCAGAAGCGGGGATGTAGCGCGCCAGGAACTCGTCACGAAATTGTGGATAGTTCCCCGCCAGAACGGCTTCGCGCAGCGAATGAGCGAGGCGCAGCATGAAGCGGATGTTATGTATGCTGCCCAGCCGGTAATACAACTGTTCCTCGGTGCGTGCCAGGTGGTGGACATAGGCAGCACTGTAGTTGCGGCACGTGTAGCAGTCACAGCCCTCCTCAATCGGCCCCTTCTCGGCGCGGAAACGGGCCGTCTTGATGCTGACGCGACCGCGCGCCGTAAACAGTCCGCCGTGGCGGGCGACGCGGGTGGGAAGCACGCAATCGAACATATCCATGCCCAGTCCGACCCCAATCACCAGATCTTCAGGGGAGCCAACGCCCAGCAGGTGGCGCGGCTTCAGCCGCGGCAGTTCGGGCGTGGTGTAGCGCAGCATCTCCCACATCATCTCCTTCGGCTCGCCGACAGAGAGGCCGCCAATCGAGAGGCCGGGGAAGGGCAGACTGCCAACGAAGCGAGCGCTCTGCTCCCGCAAATCCGCAGCGAAGCCGCCCTGCACGATGCCGAACAGCGTCTGCTCCGGGCGATACTGCTCCTTCGCCGCCAGTGCTCGCTCAGCCCAGCGATGCGTCATCTCCATGGCCGCGCGCGCCTCTGCCTCGGCGCAGGGATAGCCCACGCAGATGTCCAGCGGCAGGATGATGTCAGCGCCCAGTTCGGCCTCGATGCGCATCACGCTTTCAGGTGTCAGCGTGCGCGGCGAGCCGTCCAGGTGTGACTTGAAGTCCACGCCCTCCTCGCCTACTTTGCGCAGGTGGCCGAGGCTGAAGACCTGGAAGCCACCACTATCCGTCAAAATCGGCCCGTCCCAGTGCATAAACGAGTGCAGCCCACCGAAATCCGCGATCAACGTGGAGCCGGGCCGTAGCATCAAATGATAGGTATTCGCCAGGATAATCTCCGCTCCTGCCGCCCGCAGTTCCTCCGGTGAAACGCTCTTCACTGTCGCCTGCGTTCCCACTGGCATGAAGATAGGTGTATGAATAATCCCATGAGGGGTGGTAATAGTACCTGCTCGCGCCCATGTCTCTGGACACTCAGCGTTAATAGCAAAAGAAAACGATGACAATGACATGAAATCCTGTTACCGGGGCATTCTCTTATACCCGCATCAAAAGAGATAAAACAGTCAAAAAAGGGCATGCTCCTTTTCTTATTGTCTCATATGCGTCAAGGCTGAGCGCTTGTTGTGTCATTCTGAGCATCATGAAGAATGACATGCACGAGGCTCCTTTTTATAATATGACGTGTAGCAATCGGCCAGGCTATAGATTATTTTACTGCAAAACTACTATCTTTGCTCGTGAGATAGTGTGAAAAGTACACATAAAAATTTTCTAAAAAGCAGGTGATTTCGATAATTTGATGAAGAAACCTCTTGAAATTTGCAAAATCATAGTGTATGCTTTCTTGCGGTATCCGATCTCGGTCATGGTAGAGTGCTCGTCCAGGAAGCCGGTCCCGCGCTGCTAGAGGTGACAGACAAGCTGGTGACAACTGCTAGGATTTGGACCCTGAGGCATGGAATACCAACACATCACAAGGAGGTCCTAGTTGAGTTTCGTTGACAAGACTCTCAAGTGCCGTGAATGCGGAAATGACTTCGTATTCACCGCCGGAGAACAGGAGTTCTACCAGCAGAAAGGGTTGATGAACCAGCCCGGTCGCTGTCCTTCCTGTCGTGCAGCCCGTCGTAATGCGTCCAGTTCGTCTGGTAGCCGATCTGATCGTGCGCCACGCGAAATGCACACTGTTATTTGTGCTGAATGCGGCGTCGAGACCCAGGTGCCATTCTTACCCAAGAATGACCGCCCGGTCTACTGCAGCACCTGTTACGATAAAGTGCGCGTAGCTCGCGGCTAAGCGCCCCGTGTCGGAACGGGGTGGAAGCGGCTGCGCTCCCATAGCAGAGCCGTTTCCAGATGTTCCTGCTCCCTCCTTCCACTGACTTCGCCTCGCCTCCTCCCGATCCGAGTCGGCGCGCAGAGGAACGGAGGTCCTGCCAGCAACATCGCTCTACCGGCATCGTATTACAACACGATAGCAGCAATTATTACCTCAACACTCAAATAAAGAGACAAGGCCAGGGCTGTTCTGGTCTTGTCTCTTTCCAATTTATCTGAAGGAGCGCAGTATGGAAAGCGCAGGAAAAACTGGTAGGTCTGCTGGCGCGGGTAGAAACGCCCTTATTTTCGCCGGGAGCGGCGTGCTCGCGCTCTCGGTCGCGGCGCTGGTCTACCTTCTCTCGGTGCACGCGAAGCTGCATCATGCATCTAAACACGGTCGTGCTGTCTCTGCGGCGATCACCCCCGCTGATAATCCCCTGACAAGTTTCAATCGAGAGGGGAAGCCGGGCGACCCGCTCAATCTGGAGTTCGTGGGTACCGATGGGCAGATCGGTGCCTCATTCGCCTCTGCCGGTTGGTATCGCGCTGACGAAATCCGCCTCGTCACATCGGCCCGTATCTGTACCGACTGTGTGCTCGGTCGTGAATATTGCACGGCACCGGTGAGCAATCTCTACCTCTTTGGGCGCAAGGAAGACCTGGCCTTCGAGCGACCGGGCGGCAACGCTCGCCAGCGCGACCATATCCGTATCTGGAACACAGGCCGTCAGGCAAGTGATGGCAGACCCATCTGGATTGGGAGCGCGACGAAAGATGTCAAGGTCGAGCTTTCTAAGACGAATTATCTGCCCACGCACCAGATCTCCCCCGACGTGGATGCTGAACGCATGTTGGTCGTCACTGAACTGGTGCAGACTGGCAACGTTATTCAACAAACAACGCGTCCTGGCTTCGGCAAGGAGACACACGGCTTCAACGGTGGAGGCGACCCCTACTTTACCGATGGGCAGATTGTGGTACTGACACTGGCCAATATCCCGACAACGCCATTCGCCACACAGGTGCGTAGTCCTTTCTTAGCCAGCATTGCCAAACGAATGGCCCCCCTTATTCGTGCCCGGCTGACACAATCCATGGGCGAACAGATGCAGCAAACAACCTGAGGGGAAGATAAAGCGAGGGGGACAACCATGAACAGCACGCTGCAAACATTGCTCAGGTAAACGAGCCAAATGTATCCAGAATGACGTGAAAAACAGAAGAGGCGAGTAGATTGCGCGTGCGGGCGAAGATGATCGCGAAACCCAGACCAAGCACAGCCTGGCTCACGATTGCGGAAGCCGCTCCGGCCAGCCAGTCGCCACCAAGCGACTGCGTTTGCGTTCCGGTATGGAAAAGACCAAAAATCAGCGTCGAGAGGACAAGCCCCCAATCGCTGCTGAGGAGATAACTTAAGCGGGTCATCAACGCGCCACGAAAGAGAAACTCTTCAAAGAAGCCGTTCTGGAAAAAATTGTTGGCGGCCCTGATCAGGATGATTCTCAGAGAAGCTATGCCCAGAATGAGAAAAAGTCCCAGGCCGACAAGTGGCAGGAGACTCCACAGGAGCGCCACTCTCCATCCATGGTAACCACGCCCCAGGCCTGTTTCACTCCAGCGAGCGCCTAGCAGGAGAAGGACGATTACTGGAAGGACAAAGTAGAGAACGGGTACGGCAATCCAGTTGGCAAACAGGTTCCCCGGCCCAAGAAAATTAATGGTCCAGTAGACCAGAGCATACAGGAACGGGATGTGAAATGTGCCAGGCTGGCTGAACACCGCCGCTCTATATGTCACAAACAGGATGATGATGAGCAAGAGAGCCACCTGCCACCAGAGTTGCGAGCGCGAACAGTGAGTCTCAATGGGCGCAAGTTGTCTGACATGGGAAGTCAGCGGAATGGTCAGGAGGGCGAAGATCAGGACAAGCACGAGAAATGGCAGGTTGCCGGCAATGAGGTCCTCTCGGCCTCTCAAGAGAAGAAGCCCTATAGCAATGAGCAGGACAGCACAAAAAAACCAGGCCGCGCTGCTCCTGAGCGTTGCTACGAAGACAGCACGGTATTCCTGGCGTATTTGCAGCCAGCGTTGCGCCGTGGTGTTTTCCGCTCTTTCTTTTCTGAGTGACATCTTGCGGAGAATTCTTTCAACTCTTTTGTTTTCTCTTAATATAACACAGGCGCAAGAATTCTTCACTACCCCGCATGCAACGTAGGCAGGGTTTGTTTGCGTCGGTTTCTGCGATTATACACGATAATTTGTTCCAAAGACGGAATGTACTTCGGTACAGAGGTCTGTTCGTCTATGATTCCCTCTATCTTAGTCGATGTATCCTTGTCCTGTCCCGGGCTGGGCGCGAGGCATCGGCCTTACTATACACGGTTCGGCTCGCTTAGCAAGCGGGCAAGTCCTATAGAGGGTACATCCAAACAAGCAGACGAGTTTCAGGATGTTTCTTTCGCCAGTGCTGGCGAAGATGGGCCAGATTGCAAGCGGAATGAGACTTTTTTCCCGTTTGTAACGTACCCATGAAGGGGGGATAGTTGGAATGATATGTTCATTTTTATGAAGTAATTGGGGATAGAACAGAAGTGAAGCGACTCTTAATTACGATGCCGTGGGGCATCGGCGACGCGATTTCTGTAGGATTAAGCGCCGTTGATCAAATCAGGCGCAATGACCCCGCCGGTCAGGTCGAGATCGATGTTCTTTGCAATCAATTACAGACCGAGATTCTGGCAGCGGACCCGCGTATTCATCGCCTCATTGAGGTAGATAGAAGACTTTTTCCCTCAAATGAAGCAGGAACGTTGAAGCGGAGCATCTTCCTGTCACCTGAGGCAGTGAAACTGGTGCATTTTCTCCGCACACAGGGCTATGCAGCCGTTTTACCCTTTATATTCTCCCCGGCGTTTTTTTATCAATTACGCCTCCCTATCATGTTCCTCAGTCCAGGAGAGGTTCGGCAGTTGATTGCGCGAGTGCGCGCTTTTGAGGATACACCGACACGGCGGCTGATGCGCGGGATTATCAATAAACATTTTGGGAAGAGCATATCAGACGGCGAAGGTGATGCGGACATTCCGCTTTATCTCTATCCTGAGCATGTTATGCAGGCCAGGCAGCAGATAGTCCATATCAAGGGGCTGGCGAGTGTTCCGCCGGAGCAGAGCAGATTGCTTCTGGTTGCGCCAGATACTTCATCGGTGGTTACGAGGCCACCGGTGTCTTTGCTGGCGGAAGGGATAGCCGGGGCGCTCAAGCGGGACTCATCGCTGGTTGCGGCGATATTGCCGGGCTACACAGATATAAACGCCGCGCCTGACCTATGGCAGGCTCTTTCCCCTGCCTTTCCCGGTCGCGCCATTCTGCTGCCCGCCGAACCAAAATTCCCTTTGCTTGAACTCGCGGCTTTGATCGATCAATGCGATATCTTCATCAGCGGCGATACCGCCGTCATGCATCTCGCCGCCGCGCACAAGGTAGTGCATGGAGCCTGTGAGGAGCCTGCGCCGCGCAATACGGTGAAGATCATCTCCCTCTTTGGAGGAACCAGCCCTTCTTTGTACGGGTACAGTCAGCGCGCCATCATTTTAGGGCGAGGTAGAAAAGAGCAGGCAAAAATTATTCCTGGCATCGTGAAAGACCTGTACAGTCCAGACGGCAAAAATCTCTTCGATCATATTCAGCCCCAACAGCTCACAGACGCTATAGTGAACCCGATCTCCTATGCGAAGCGAATCGCTTAGACCTTTTGAGATCAATTGCAGCGATTCCGTGGTACACTATAGTAAATAGCGAATTAAGGAGGTGCGGAATATGATGAAAACTGTCTTCGAGACCCTGCTTATTTCACAGGATGGTGGCGTGCTCACCATTACCATGAACCGGCCAGAGGTGCTTAACGCTGTCAATGATGTGATGCTTGACGAGATGGGCGAGGTGCTTGAGGAGGCCGGGGGCGCCGGGGAGGTGCGCTGCGTCGTGATTACGGGCGCTGGGCGAGCCTTTGGCGCGGGCGCTGACCTGCGCGGCTTTGCTCAATTGCATGGCAGTGGGGAGCCGATCAAGGTGAGCGAGCACCTGCAAAAGTATCATCGCATCGTCAGGGCGATTCGCACTCTGCCGAAGCCGGTCATTGCCGCCGTGCGCGGTGTCGCGGCTGGCGCGTCGTGCAATCTTGCGCTGGCCTGCGATCTGCGCATCGCCGCCGATGATGCTCGCTTCCTCGAAGCTTTTGCCCGTATCGGCCTCATCCCCGATGCCGGGGGCGGCTTTTTCCTGCCGCGCCTGGTCGGGTTCGGCAAGGCAATGGAGATGGCGATGCTGGCCGATGAGGTGAGCGGGCCGGAAGCTGAGCGCATCGGACTGGTCAACAAATGCGTCCCTCTAGATGAGTTCGAGGCGGCCACGCAGGCGCTGGCGCGGCGCCTGGCAAAAGGGCCGACCCGCGCCTACGGCCTCATCAAAGAGCTGATGAACTCGTCCATCCAGAGCGATCTGGAGACGACGCTGCGGCTGGAGGGCGCGCTGCAAGATATCGCCATCGCGACGGCGGATCACCGCGAGGGCGTCGCCGCCTTCTTGCAGAAGCGGCCCGCGAACTACACAGGTCATTGAGAGATGAGAGGAGATGTGGGGAGGGGTGGCATTGCGTATCGACAATCTGACATACAGTAATATCCAGACACAGGGGGCGCGGCGGCGCGAATGGCTGCGACAGCACAGTCCACAGCATCTTGAGCAGTCCGCTGCGCTCATGCTCGCCGCGCTACGCGATCGTTCGCTCGCAACCTCGCGCAGCACCATCGTGCTCGGAGCGGGTGCCTGTACCGAAGTACCGCTGAGCGAGCTTGCCCGCGCCTCCGACGAGGTCGTGCTGGCCGATGTTGATCTTGCCGCCATGCAGCAGGGGCGCGATGAACTCGCTTCGCCCGCGCTGCGTCGCAACGTGCGCCTCTTGCAGTGCGACCTGACCGGCGGTGTCAGCGCCAACCTCCAGCAGCTCGTCTCGCGCCAGCCCTGGCACTTGCTCGCCGCGCAGGGAGCGAAAGCCGTCTTCGATGCCGCCGCTGCCTGCCTGGAACAATGCCCTGTTCCCAATCCTCCTGAGATAGAGGGTTTGTACAGTGGCGAGTTCGGGCTGGCCGTCAGTTCGCTCGTCCTCACCCAGCTTTTCAGCTATCCCCTGCTCGACTTGCTCGACACTATCCAGCGTGTCGTCCCTGACCTCGTAGGTGAGCAGGAGCGCCATCATCGCTATCAGGAGGCGGCGCAGGGTTTCCGCACCCGTGTCATCCAGGCCCATCTCAACTTACTGCACGCGCTGGTGGATGTGGGCGGTCTGGTCGTCTTGCTCAGCGATATGCGCGGCTTCGCCTTCAACGTCTACGGCACCGACCACGATGCCCGTCACCGCCGCAGCATTCCCCTCGTTCCTCGCGCTACCTTCGATCTCATTCAGGAGCGTTTTACCCTCAAAGAGGAGGCTCACTGGGAATGGCTCGCTGATCTCCCGCAACATGAAAAGCTCGGACGTGGCTACGAGGTGAACGGCTACATCCTTATTCCCAGATAAGAAGGTGAGAGAAGATGACGCTAGAAGAGAACAAAGCCCTGCTCCGCCGTGTCTTTGACGAGGCGCTGAACGGCGGCAATTTCTCCCTGCTCGACCGGCTTTTTGCCGAAGATTTCGTCGATAACGCCACGCCCGACCAGCTTCCCGGCCCGCGCGGCGTCAGGGACTACTTTCAGGCTGTGCGCGCCGGTTTCCCTGATATGCGCGTCATCATCGACGACCTGCTGGCCGAGGGCGATAAGGTCGTGGTGCGCACCACCTGGCGCGGTACGCATCTGGGAAGCTACGAAGGCATCGCGCCAACCGGTAAGACCGTCAGCAGAAGCATGATCCAGATTTTCCGCGTCTCCGCTAACAAAATACAGGAAGAGTGGTCCGAGGGCGGCAGTTTGTCCGACCTGCTTGCTTAAGTAAGTTCTACAATATATAAAAAGCAAGTATAGAGGAAAACGGTAACAGTGTAACCTCCCGACGTATGAACAGGTGAAAGTCGTGTTATTTATTTTCACTATACGGAGGAGGTTTCCCGATGTTATTCAAGCGAACACCGCACCTTCTGGCAATTCTTTCTCTCTCTCTCATTGTCGCCTTCTTTGTCGCAGCCTGTGGAAGTTCTGGTAACACCACGACCGGCAGTAGCGGGACCGGAACGACGCCAACCGCCACTTCCAGCAGTTCGACAGTGGTTGTGAAAACCGCTACGGCAACCGTGAACGGGAAATCGGTGACCATCCTCACCGATGTCAACGGCAGGACTCTGTATTACTTTACCTCGGACACGGCGACGCAAGCTGCCTGCTCCGGGGCCTGCGCCAGCATCTGGCCTCCACTGATCTTCTCCGGTTCCGGTTCCCCCAGCGGTGCCACATCCCTGCCGGGAACTCTCAGTGTCGTCTCCAACGCCAATGGGAATCAGGTGGAGTACAATGGACATCCTCTCTATACCTACACAAAAGATACCGCTCCCGGCCAGACCAACGGGGAAGGCGTCGCTGGCAAATGGTTCGTAGCTACCACCACTCTGGCAGCGCAAGGCTCGCCACAGAGCACGCCTACAACATCGGGGGGGTACTAAGCTAGTAAAAAAGACCCCTTGCATGTCATTGCGAGCGGCAGCGAAAAAATTGCTGTTGCAATCTGCTCTCGATGAGAGTATACTGGCAATAGAGCATATATTATGTCGCGCGAGGGACGAGTACGCGCGGGTGCGAGAGGCAGCGAGTCGGAGATGGTGAAAGTCCGGCATCCGCTCCACGTGGAATGCCACCCTCTGATCTCAGGAAATTGCAACTGAGATCACGACGCGAGACGAACGTTGCCCTGCCCTGTCAGAAAGAGCCGTTGAGTCATGGGTAACCAGTAATCTTTGCCGGTAGTCCTCCGTTACCATAGGGCAGGGCATCGAATGCTTGCTTTGCTGAACGGACTGTGATCGTTTGCTTCACAAGTATGTCATTCCGTGCCCGCAGAGTGGGAAGTTTGCGCGTGTTAGCGCGTGAAGATTGGCTTCCAATCAGGGTGGTACCACGGGTTACAATAGGTTATTGGGCCCGCCCCGGAATTGTTCCGGGGCGGGCTTTTTATGTGGGCGCGAACCGCTGTAAGGCGTGTTATAAATCCTCTCGGATGTCATTCTGAGCGCAGCAAGGAATCTCACGTGAGCCAGGACAGCCGGTTGGTGATCTCAGATTCTTCACCGCGCTTAGAATGACATGGCCGGGCCAGTTTTTCACAGGTTGAGATAGAAAACGAAATCAGAAAGGAGCGTATGATGACAGGCGACGAATTACGACAATCGTTTTTGAATTTCTTTATGCAGCGCGGACACGCGCTGATCCCGTCGGCCCCTCTGGTGCCGGAGAATGATTCGACCGCTCTTTTTACCAGCGCGGGCATGCAGCCGCTGGTGCCGTTTTTGCTGGGCGAGAGTCATCCGCTGGGACGGCGGCTCACCAATGTGCAGAAGTGCCTGCGCACGGACGATATCGAGGAGGTGGGCGACGCGAGCCATAACACCTTTTTCGAGATGCCTGGCTTCTGGTCGCTTGGTGACTACTGGAAGCAGCAGTCGCAGCGCTGGACGCTGGAATGGTTTACCGATGTGCTGGGACTGGAGAAAGAGCGCATTGCGGTGACGGTCTTCGCGGGCGACGAACTGGCCCCGCGTGACGAGGAGGCGGCTCAGGTCTGGCGCGAGCTGGGCATTCCAGAAGAGCGCATCTACTACCTGTCCCGCGCAGACAACTGGTGGGGACCCGTCGGCGAGACCGGCCCCTGCGGACCCGATTCCGAACTGTTCTATGATACCGGTCTTCCCGCCTGCGGCCTCGCTTGTCGGCCTGGCTGCAATTGCGGCAAATATGTCGAGATCGGCAACAATGTCTTCATGCAGTACAACAGGACGCCGGAAGGGACGTTTGTTGCGCTCAAGCAGCGCAACATCGATGTTGGACTCGGCCTGGAACGCATCCTCAGCGTGCTTCAGGGCACTGAAGATGTCTACGCGACCGATCTCTTCCAGCCCATCGTGCAGCGCATCCAGCAAGTGCGGCAGCGACGGGGCAGCAAGATCGCGCTTACGGCTGAGCAGGAGCTGCGTTTGATACGTATCGTTGCCGATCACGTGCGTGCGGCCACCTTCATCATTGCCGACGGCATCGTGCCGAGCAATGTAGAGCAGGGCTACATCGGGCGGCGCTTGATACGACGTGCCGTGCGCGCCGGTCACGAACTGGGCCTGCCCACGCCCTTCATCGCCGAGGTGGCGCAGGCCGTGATTGAGCGCTTCGCGCCGGTCTATCCTGAACTGGAACAGAATCGCGCCGCCATCCTCAGCGAGTTGACACGCGAGGAGCAACGCTTCGCGCGCACGCTGGCGAAGGGGCTGCGCAAATTTGAGGAACTGGAGGAGCGCGCACGGGCGAACGGGGAGACGACCCTTTCCGGCGAGTCCGTCTTCCATCTCTTCGATACCTTCGGCTTCCCACCGTCTCTGACGGAGGAACTGGCGCGGGAACGCGGCTTGCAGGTTGACATGCAGAGCTTCAATGCCCTTTTCAAGCAGCATCAGGAGCGGTCGCGGCAGGGGGCGCAGAAGAAATTTGCCGGTGGGCTGGCCGATCACAGCGAGGCTACCACGCGGCTACACACGGCCACGCACCTGTTGCACCAGGCGCTGCGCGATGTGCTTGGCACACACGTGCGACAGATGGGCAGCAACATCACGCCGGAGCGGCTGCGCTTCGACTTCTCGCATCCCCAGAAGCTGACGCCGGAGCAGGTCAGGCAGGTCGAAGAGATTGTGAACCGGCAGATACAGCGCGACCTGCAGACGCGCATGGAGGTCATGACCCTGCAACAGGCGCTCGCTCAGGGCGCGCTCGCCTTCTTCGGCGAACGCTACGGCGACCGCGTCAAAGTCTATTCTATCGGCGACTACTCGAAAGAGGTCTGCGGCGGCCCGCACGTGCAGCATACGGCAGGTATGGGTCGCTTCCACATCACGAAAGTGGAGACCATCGGCCAGGGCGTCCAGCGTATCCGCGCCGAACTGTTGTCAGAATGATGTAACCACAGAGAAGCAGGCCAGCAGAGGCGCTGGCCTGCTTCTCTGTGGTTACATCATTCTTTTTTTATGCGTTCGCTGCTGGCAGTTGTGCCACGTCTGCCAGCGTCCTGTCGAGGATGTCGGCGGCCTCGTCGATCTCTTCCGCGCTCAGGTTCAGGGGTGGAATCATGCGCAGGGTGGAGGGGCCGAGATTGTTGAGCAGCAGGCCGTGCTCAAGCGCCTTCTGCACAATGACGGGGGCGAGGTCGTTGCTGACGTGTACCGCCTGCATCAGGCCAATGCCGCGCGGGCTGTCGATGAAGGGATATTTCTCGCAGGCCGCTTCCAGCTTGCTGCGCCAGTAGTTGCCCATCTTGCAGGCGTTTTCCAGCAGGTTCTCGTCCAGAATAGTGCGCACTGTGGCAACACCGGCAGCGGTGGCGATGGGGTTGCCGCCGAAGGTCGTGCCGTGATCGCCATACTCAAACACGTCCGTGCGCGGTCCCGTCAGCATGGCGCCGATGGGGACACCGCCGGCCAGCCCTTTCGCCATCGTGACGATATCGGGGACGATATCATAGTTCTCCCAGCTAAAGAACTTGCCGGTGCGGCCCATACCCGCCTGCACCTCGTCGCAGATCATGACTAGATTCTGCTCGTCGCACCACTGGCGCACTCCCTGGATAAATTCTTTTGTGCCGGGCCAGATGCCGCCCTCGCCCTGTACCGCTTCCAGCAGGATGCCTACTGTCTTCTCACTCGTCGCGGCCTTGAGCGCGTCCAGATCATTGTATGGCACCTGTTTGAAGCCGTCGGGCAGTGGCACCCATGTCGCCTGGTAGGAAGCCTGTCCCGTTGCCGCCGTTGTTGCCAGCGTGCGCCCGTGGAAGCTGCGCTCCATGCTGATGATTTCGTAAGCGCCGTTGCGATGCAGCCGCCCATACTTGCGCGCCAGCTTGATGGCTCCCTCATTGGCCTCGGCCCCGCTGTTGCTGAAGAACGAGCGCATGCCACCGCTCACCTGCGCAAGCTGCTCGGCCAGCTCGATCTGCCGCACGTTGTAGTACAGGTTGGAGACGTGAACCAGTTGCTCCACCTGCTCCTGCACCGCCTTGATGACCGCCGGATGGCAATGCCCCAGCACATTGACGGCAATACCCGCTACGAAATCCAGGTAGACCTTGCCATCCACGTCCCAGACACGGGTCCCTTTCCCGCGCACCAGCGTGAGTGGTTGCCGCTTGAACGTTCCCTGATAATACTTGTGTTCCAGTTCTACCCAGTCCCGTTTGCCTGTCTCAGTGGTTGTCATGTTTGTGCTCACTTTCTGCTTTGTCGATATACTTCGTTGTAACCCTCAACCCGTAGACCTCGATTTATTGTGGGCATTGCCGCTTTATCGGCCTGTGTGGCCCTTTTTGCCGATAAAGCGGCACCTACGGGACGTTATATTAGCGAGTGTAGAGGGTATTCTCGTCAATATAGCCGTGGGTGAGGTCGCAGCCCCAGGCTGTGGCTGCGCCGTCGCCGAGGTGCAGGTCGATCAAAATATTGACCTCTGTCGCTGCCATTTGCTGGCGGGCTGCCTGCTGGTCGTAGTCTGCTGCCATGCCTTGCTTCATCACCTGCACATCCCCGATGAAGATGTCATATGTTTGCTGGTCGAGCGCGCAGCCGCTGGCACCGAGCGCGGCCACGATACGGCCCCAGTTTGGGTCGCCGCCTGCCAGCGCGCACTGCCAGAGCGGAGAGAGCGTGATCGAGCGAGCGGCCTTGATTGCGTCATCTTTGTTGCGGGCGTTGCGCACGTACACGGTCATCAGCTTTGTCGCGCCCTCACCGTCGCGGGCCATCTCTATCGCCAGGTATTGCGTTACCCGGCGCAGTGCCTCCGCGAACTTGCTCGCCTCGGGATGCAGCCCGTTGATGGGGGTGTTGCCCGCCAGCCCGTTGGCGAAGAGCACGCAGGTGTCGTTGGTAGACATATCGCCATCGACGGAAATCATATTGAAGGACTCGTCCACGGCCTGCTTCAGTTGTTTGTGCAGCCACTGCTGGTCAAGGGCCGCGTCGGTGGTCAGGTAGCAGAGCATGGTTGCCATGTTGGGGTAGATCATGCCCGCCCCTTTGGTCGCGCCGCCCAGCCGGACCGTGCGCCCCTCGATCTCAAATTCCAGCGCGATCCGCTTGGGGTGGGTATCTGTCGTCATGATCGCTTCGGAGAACGCGTTCCCGTTCTCGCTGCTCAATTCGATCCCGGCCACACCCGTCTCGATCTTCTCCATGGGTAATTGCCGCCCGATGATGCCGGTAGAGGAGCACAGCACCATCTCGCTCTCCAGACTCAGCTTCTGCGCGGCCAGCTCGGTCATGCGATAGGCATTGAGCAGGCCCTGCTCGCCTGTTGCGCAGTTCGCGTTACCGCTATTGACAATCACCGCCTGCGCCCGACCGCCTTTCAAGCGTTCGCGGCAGACCAGCACCGGAGCAGCGGGTGTATGGCTTGTCGTAAATGTTCCAGCCGCAACACAGGGCACATCTGAAGCTAGAATAGCCAGGTCCTTAATGCTGGCGTCTGATTTGATGCCACTGGCGATGGTGCCAGCGCGAAATCCCCGCGGAGCGGTCACACAGTTATCAATCACACGGAACGTCTCGCTATTGGACAACGAAAAAACCTCCTATCATGAAAAGTCCCAGTCTCCCACGTCCACCTGCTCCCAGTAAATAAGGCTACTATGGGACGGGAGCCAGAGACTGGGAGCCAGGAACTCCAAAGCTGGTTTCATTGTACAATGCGCAGTCCATAAGGCACAACCCCCGCTCTCTACGCTCTCTGAAGGAAATGTCGCAGGGGCGATACCCTGTGCCACCCGTGGTGGCACCACAGAAAAGGGATGCAGGCGGGTACAAGGCATCGCCCTACGGGATTCTCTTAAGATACTATGGTTCCCAGGTCTTTGAGAAGAACAAAGAAAAGAGATAATTCTCAGGCCGAGCGCAAGGGTACGGCCCCACTATATATAGTAGAGCCGTACCCTTGCGCTCGGCCTGTGGAGGAGTCGAGTTAGCGGCGGCTTATACCTCGCCCGTCCCACTGTTATACGGTGGCTGGAATGGCGAGGGCATCTGGTAGGAGCCGCCGGGTTCGGGGAGGAGGTTGATGGCGTCATCCGTTTCTGAGCCATTCATATGAGGCAGGCTCGCGCCCGCGATGACCGTGGGCGAGTAGTCCTGGTCTTCCTGGATGGGCTGGTTGAAGAGTGCCTCGAAGGTGGGACCTTCCAGCGTCTCCTCTTTGATGAGGCGCTCGCTGATCATGATGAGCCGCGTCTTGTTCTGCATCAGGATGTTGTAGGCTTTGTCAAAGGCCTCCTGGATGATGCGGCGCACCTCCTCGTCCACCTCGCGTGCCGTCTGCTCGCTGTAGTTGCGCTGCTCGCCGAAGTCGCGCCCCAGGAAGACGAGTTCGTCTTTGTGGCCCAGCGCCATTGGCCCGATGCGGCTGCTCATGCCGTACTCTGTGACCATCGAACGAGCTACCTTTGTGACGCGTTCAATGTCGTTCGAGGCACCGGTTGTTACCTCCCCAAAGATGATCAGCTCGGCCACGTGACCGCCGAGGGCGTAGGCCAGCATATCCTCGAACTGCGGCTTGCTCCACAGGTAGCGGTCCTCGGTAGGCAGCAGCATGGTGAAGCCACCGGCCTGGCCGCGCGCCACGATTGAGACCTTATGCACCGGGTCGGTGTTGGGCAGCATGCGCGCGACAAGGGCATGTCCCACCTCGTGATAAGCCGTAATCGCCTTCTCGCGCTCGCTGATGATGCGGCTCTTGCGGGCCGGGCCGGCCACCACGCGGTCAATTGCCTCTTCCAGTTCGCTCATGCCGATCCTGCGTTTGTTGCGACGCGCCGCCAGGATGGCAGCTTCGTTGAGCAGGTTGGCGAGGTCGGCGCCGGAGAAGCCGGGAGTCTGCTTCGCCAGCGTCTCCAACGAAATGTTGCTCTCCAACGGCTTGCCCTTGGCGTGAACCTGCAGGATGGAGATACGCCCGCGAATATCGGGCCGATCCAGCACCACCTGGCGGTCGAAGCGTCCAGGGCGCAGCAGCGCGGGATCGAGCACGTCGGGTCGGTTGGTGGCGGCGATGACGATGACGTTGGTGTTGGTGTCGAAGCCATCCATCTCGACGAGAATCTGGTTGAGTGTCTGCTCGCGTTCATCGTGCGAACCGCCCAGACCAGCGCCGCGCTGGCGGCCAACGGCGTCGATCTCATCGACAAAGACGATGCAGGGGCTGTTGCGCTTGGCCTGATCGAAGAGGTCGCGCACGCGGCTGGCGCCCACGCCGACAAACATCTCAACGAACTCGGAACCACTGATACTGAAGAACGGCACGCCTGCCTCGCCTGCTACCGCACGCGAGATCAGCGTCTTGCCGGTCCCTGGGGGGCCAACCAGCAGCAAGCCTTTGGGGATGCGCGCTCCGAGGGCCACGAATTTCTCCGGGTACTTTAGAAATTCCACGATTTCCTGAAGTTCCTGCTTCGCCTCCTCCACGCCTGCTACGTCCGCGAAGGTCACGGACGGCTTATTGCCCATGAACATACGTGCGCGGCTCTTGCCGAAGGAAAGCGCCTGGTTGTTGCTCCCCTGCGCCTGTCGCATCATAAAGATCAGCAGGGCGCCGATCAGGATGAAGGGAATCAGCCCGCCCAGGACGTTCAGCCACGCGCCCAACGCGCTGGGAGAGTCGTATTCAAGTACAAGGTCCGGGTTATTCGTATAGTTAATGCCGTTGTCCCGCAGCACCTGTGTCACATCGAACGAATCGTTGACTGTCGCCGACTCTTTTGTCCCGTCCGCTCGCGTAAGCGTCAGGAGATCGGTGCCAACTTCCAGCGTATCTTTATGGCCGCTCTGCACATCCGCCTTCACGTTGCTCAACAATGTCGACACACTGACCTGTGTGGTATCGGACGTTGGCCGGAAGACGAACACGATAATCAGGACAAGGGCCAGGGCAATCAGGAGCCAGAAAAAACTCGTTCTAATCCATTTCCCGCTCGACATCGGGGCTCCTCTCTACTTAAGACAGCAGTACATCGTCTTGTATAGCATCGAAAAAAATGAACGAACATACCACCGTTTGGCATCCGCCTTTTCTATCGTCGCTTATTATAGCATATTCTGTCTCAAGAGGTGAGCCTTAATCTTAGACGTATTTTTCTAGCCAGCTTAGAAGGCGGTGGTTGGCATCTATGATGTGCTCCCACTCATCCAGACCGTGTCCTTCGCGGGGGTAGATGGCCATTGCGACCGGCACGTTGCGCGCGCGGAGGGCGCGATAGAAGGTATATGCCTGCGCGACCGGCACGGCGGGGTCGTTTTCGCCATGCAGGATCAGCGTGGGCGTCCGCACGCGATTGGCAAAGGTGATCGGTGAGTGCTGATGGTAGACTTCGGGCTGTTCGAGCGGGTCAACGAGCAGTTGCAGGATATCGGCGTCGGGAATGTTTGTCAGGGCGTGCATATTGAGCCAGTCGGAAATGCCAGCGCCCATCATAGCCGCCTTGAAGCGCGTCGTCTGTGTCACGGCCCACGCCGTGAGAAAGCCACCGTTGCTCCAGCCACCGATGGCGAGTCGATTTCCGTCGACCAGTCCTTGCGCGATCAGGTAATCGATGCCGAACATGATATCCTGGAAGTCTTTGCCGCCGACGTCTCCCATCACCGTGTCGGCAAAAGCCGCACCATTGCCCCAACTGCCCCGGTAGTTAACGCGCAGCACAGCGTAGCCTCCCGAGGCAAGTATCTGCGGGTACCCGGCTCCCCAGCTAGCGACTGTTGCCGCCGATGGGCCTCCACGCACATCGACAAAGAGCGGCGGTGGTGGGTCGCCTGTGTAGTTGACCGGGAGCGTAAAGAGCGCGTGGATAGTGTGGCCGTCTATGGCGGGGTAGTGGATGTGCTGGGTGACAGGCCATGCCCAGGTATCCTCTGGAATCGGGTTGAGGCGTGTGAGCCGCCGCCACTCTATGCTCGTAATGCTGCCGTTCTCGTCTATCAGTTGCCCACTGTACACATCGGGCGGCTGCTGTGGTGTGGAATGGACGGTGACAAAAGTGCGCAGATCGGGTGTAGGCGAGGGTCGGGGTTGATCCCAGCGCGTGACGAAGTCGCGGTCGAGCACCGTGATGGCCCCATCAAGTATATCCAGAATGCCGAACTGGTGGCTTACCCCGTCAACGGCGGCATAGAGCAGGCGCCGACCATCGGAGAACCAGGCACACCACGCCGGGCTACACGCAATGCCGGGAGTCAGGTTGCGCGCTGCGCCGTTTTCCAGCGAGAGCAGGTAGATGTCACCCGCTCCACGCCCCGGATCGCTCCATTTCCCCGAAAGATAGGCCAACTGCTTCCCGTCCGGTGACCATGCCAGCCCTCGCGCCTGCATGCTGACCGGCGCGAAGTGTGTGAGTTGATGCACCGCTCCTCCATTGGCGTCAACAAGGCCAATCTGACTATGATACCAGCCTGTATCATCCGGTCTTGTAGAGTAGTACAGGGCGAGTTGCTTGCTATCTGGCGACCACGCATACTCCCAGACGGTGATACCATCCGGCGTCACCGCCGTGGGGATGTCGTCATCCACCCGAACCGTCCAGAGGCGACGATGTCGTGCGTCGGCGGGTGGGAAAACTCTGGGGTCGCTGCCCGGCTCGGTGCCTTCCACGGAGAGAGCTGAGAGATTCATGTCACCCACAAAACGAATATCTTTCAGCCTTTCAGTTGTAATGGGAACACGCTGCTGTGTGTCAGATGTCATTGCATATTCTCCTTTCTGCCCCATCGAGGTCAGCATGGTTGAGACGAGCGCCGCGCAAGTCAGCGTATTTGAGATTAACTCCCTCCGCGTAGATTTGCCTCACGCAGGTCCGCATCTCGCGGATTGGCTCCCTGCAGATCAAAATAGGAGAGATTGATGCCTCCCATATTCCGTGCGCTCAAATCCAGCATCGCGCTGGATTCGACCTCGCGGCGAAGTTGCTCAACGTCTGCTCTTGTCAATGGAGGAATCTCTTCGTTGGTGGCCATCTAGCTCCTCGCAGTCATCAGTCTCAGGGAACGAAATTGGGGTAGAATGCGCCATTGGCGTAGTATAGCATACTTCCTGCTCTCGTTGTTGTTATATTGTGCAAAAAGGGAGACGAGATGTTATGGATACTCTTTTCTAGCTCACAAGCTCAAGGCTGCGGGCGGCTCGCTCGCCGTCGAGAATGGCGTGTTCTACGCGGCGCGGGGCGAGGCAGTCGCCGACGCGGGAGAGGTGTTTGATTTTGCCGTGGAGCTGGTGGTAGAGGCTGTCATTGGCGATCTGGGGGGTTGCCATGACGGCGAGGGCGAGAGATTCTAGCTGGCGCGGCAGGCCGGTGTAGTTATTCATGATGGTGGCGCTGTTTGGCCCCAGGCTTGCCAGGAAGTGATTGGGGGTGAGTTTGACCCCTTTTGCCAGCATGCGGCGATACCAGAGCTCCAGGTCAAGGGTGATGCCGAGGTCGCCGCCGACGTAGAACTGGCCCGTCACAACCTCGACGTGGCAGCCTTTTTCGGCCAGCAGTTCGGCCACGCTTGTGGCTTGGTGAAAGCCGATCTGGTCGTAAACGAGCACATTTTCGCCTGGATGCGCGCTCTTTTCGCCTGTAAGCACCTGCCAGACGGTTGCTACATGTGGGAGATCGGCTCCCGGTATGGGCGGCAAGAGGGGGAGCGAGCCAGTGGCGAGAATGACGGCATCAGGCTGCTCGCGCACGATCATCTCCGCTGTTACCTCTGTTCCCAGGCGGGCTTCTACGCCGGTTGCGAGGATGGCATGTTGCAGGTTGCGTACCGAGTCGCCAAACTCTACGCGGTTTGGCACGCGCACGAGCAGGTTGACCTGGCCGCCCAGTTCTGGCTGCTTTTCATAGAGCCGGACGCGAAAGCCGCGCTGCGCCGCCACCTTCGCTGCCTGCATGCCGCCGGGTCCGCCGCCGACCACCAGCAGCGTCGGTTTGCGCTTGATATTCTGGGGCGGAATTGGACGTGGAAAGCGTAGTTCGTTGCCTGTGGCGGGGGTCTGGATGCAGCCGAGGCTGAGGTTGAGGCCCATGCGCCCGATGCAGTACTGGTTGCAGGAGATGCAAAGGCGGATGGACTCGGTACGGCCCTCGCGGGCCTTGCGCGCAAATTCGGGGTCGCAAATCTGGCCGCGCACCACGTCTACCATGTCGGCCAGCCCCTCACGCAGGATGCGTTCGGCCTGCACGGGGTCTTTGATACGGCCCGTGCAGAAGACCGGCAGTTTGACCGCCTCGCGAATGCCCGCCGAGACAAAAAGCTGATAGCCGGGGGGAGTGTGCATGGAGCCTTCCACCATATAGAGGTTATGAAACTCGCCGATGCTGGTATTGATGAAATCAAGCTGGCCCGTGGCCTCCAGGCGGCGCGCAATCTCGCGCACGTCGTCCAGGGTCAGGCCCGCAGGAATGAGTTCGTCGCCGCAGAGCCGGATGCCCAGCGTGAAGTCTCGTCCCACCTCAGCGCGCACGGCCTGAATCACTTCAACGGCGAAGCGCATGCGGTTTTCCAGCGAACCACCGTACTCATCCTGGCGACGGTTGAAGTAGGGCGAGAAAAATTGGCGGATGAGCGAACTATGTGAGGACTGTAGCTCTGCACCGTCAAAGCCGCCCTCGCGCACGTGGCGCGCTACGAGGGCGTAGCCGCGCACAATCTCGGCGATCTCTTCCGGCTCGATCTCCTTGCACATCTCGCGGTGGATAGGGTCGACCAGCGGCGAAGGGCCGAGAACGGGGCGGCGCGAATATATGCTGCTGGCCTGCATGCCGTTGTGATTCATCTGCGCGAAGATGCGTGTCCCATGCTCGTGAACCGCCCGCGTCAAGTGCCGGTAATGGGGAACCACCTTCGGATCAAAACCGTGAATAAGCGGCTGATACGCCCAGTCGCTGGGGTGTACCGACTGCTCCTCCGTGATAATCAGGCCGCAACCCCCCTTTGCCCGTTCGGCGTAATAAGCGGTCAGGCGGCGTCCCGGCATGTTCTCTTCCGCCAGATTCGTCAGGTGTGCCGCGAACACGATGCGGTTTGGCACAATCGTTTGCCCGATGCGCATTGGTGTAAACAGGTACTGGTATTGCCCTGCCATGCTGTAGCTCCCAGGCCGCCCACAGGAAGTGGCCTTTGTATACTAACAAAAGAACGAGAAGCCGGATAGACTCAGAGAAGAGAGCAGCCGTTGCGGGGAGTGAGTCAGTTCGCCCCTGAGAGGCTTGACCTCCGATAATCCCCGACTGCTTCAGGAGGTATTGTACCATAGTCAGCAGGTTTTCACAGAGATTGCTCAGCCTGGAGGCTACACCGGCTCGATGGCCAGCAATACCAGTCCAGTAATGACGAGGGCGAAGCTGGGACTGATGGCGACGGCGATGTCTGTGGCGGCAAGCTGCGTGTCGAAGCTGTAGACGAGCAGGCCGCTGGTCTCAAACAAGCCAACACAGATAGCAAGGACGAGGCACCTCGACGCGGTCGGTACGGAAATTGGTATGGTTCCATGCGCAATTTTGCTCTACAAATGTTGGGAGACTTCCTGCCAGATGAGCGATAATAGGGAGGGTACAATTGTGCTTTTTTAACGTGATGGAAAGAGGAAAAATAGTGACTGAAGCTCAGTCTTCCGCTCCGAAACCGGGAACGTGGCGGCTTTTTCGTATCTGGGCGGTCATCGGACTGCAATCCTTTGGCGGCGGTGCATCGACGACATTTCTGATACAGCGTACCTTCATCGAGAAGTATGGCTGGCTCACGATGGAGGAGTTCCTGCACCTGTGGAATCTCTGCCTGCTGACGCCGGGCATCAACCTTGTGGCGCTCACCGTGCTACTGGGCAAGCGTTTTGGCGGCATACGCGGTATTGTGGCCTCGCTGGCGGGCATGCTGCTGCCGAGCGCGGCGATTACGTGCCTGCTGTCTGCGCTCTTCATGCAGATAGAGCATATCGCGGCGGTGCAGGCGATTTTACGCGGTGTGGTACCGGCTACGGGCGGCATTATGCTGCTCGTCGGGGTGAATTTTGCCCGTCCGCTCGTCAAGAAGGGCTATAAAGAGGGTCGGTTCTACCTGCTGGCAAGCGCTGTTGTCATGCTGGCCTGCGCAGTCGCCGTCATTTTCCTGCAAATCTCGGTAGCGATTGTTATTGTGGCCGCTGTTTTGCTGGGCGCGCTCTTCTTTTCACCGGCATCGCCGCCCGCTCTGCCGGAGCCGGAAAAGGAGCAGGAGGAGCGAGTATGATTAATCCAGTCATCTACTTTCTCCTCTTCCTGAAGGCCTCCCTGTTCTCCAGCGGCGGCTTCAGCAATCTCCCCAGCCTGCATCAAGACCTGATCGCCAACGGCTGGGCCACCAATGCCGAGTTCGGGCAGTCTATCGCCATCGGGCAGATCAGCCCCGGCCCCAATGGGTTGTGGGTCATCAGTCTGGGCTACTTCACCTATGGCTACACGGGCGCGTTCTTCGCTCTGATCGCCATTACCATCCCCGCGCTGCTGGTGCTTGTCGTCTCGGCGGCGTATGGGCGTATAGAACATCACGCGTGGGTGCAGGGAGCCATGCAGGGCGTCTCTCTGGCCGTTGTTGGTCTGCTGCTCACGGTAGTCTGGACCATCATGCATCAGCCGGGAGTGGACTGGAAAGGGCTGCTCATCGCTGCCGGAGCCTTCGCTCTGGCCGCCAGTCGCAAAGTCAACCTGCTGGTCATCTTAGCCCTGGCGGGCGTGGCGGGCTATTTCCTTTACCGTTAAGCTCTGACTAGAGGGGCATACCACGCTTGCCCATCATACCGCGCAGCAGGGCGATCTCGCCATAGTGCATGAAGAGGTGCGAGATACAGATCTGGCCGATGGCCTGGATGGCTGGCATCTCTCCCAGTGGTTTGATGGTGACAATCCTCTCGGAGAGTGCCTTACCGCCATCATCAATTGAGGCCAGGTAGTTTCTGTACTCTTGCCATACCTGTTCCGCGTACTGCATGAAAAGGGCCGGGTCGGCTATCTTGAATGAGCGGGCTTCGGTGGTTGCCATGCCTGTTCCCTGCACTCGCGGCGGTAGACTCAGCCGTTCGTGCCAGCCTCCTTCCTGCCAGATGGTCGGGCGTCCCTGCAAAATAAAGCGCAGGATATTATCCTCTGTTCGCACGCTATGCCACATGAGAAACGCGATGCTGTTGCCCGTCCCCTCGCCCATGAAATGCCACTCCTCCGGCGTCAGATCGCCCACTGCTTCGCGCAGCCCTTGATGCAGCCTTTGCTGCTCGTTGCGGTAAAAATCAATCAGGTCCAAGCTTGCCTCCAGATTCAGCTAGGGATGGAATAGACTGCAGACAGGTCATATTTTACGTGTCAATTATTGTGGCGGCACTGCTGGCATCAAATGATATTGCATCTTCAAGGCAATGATGCGCGTTGCTGCCTGGTCGATCCTTGCTTTAGAGAGCGTGCCGTTTTGCAGGGCCGCTTTGATGGCGTCGATCACAGCGATGGTCTGGTCTGAGCCGGTGGGACCGAGAATCATATCACATCCCGCCTTGAGCGCCAGCACTGCCGCCTGCGGCATGCTCCATTGGTCGGTGATGCCCTGCATGTAGAGCGCGTCGGTCAGCACCACGCCGTCGTAGCCGAGCTGGTCGCGCAGGATATCAGTTATGAAAATGGGTGATAGTTCGGCTGGCATGACCGGGTCTATCGCGGGCATCAACAGGTCGGTGGACATGACAATGCCGGGATTGAGCCATTTGTTCGATGACTGGATGAATGCCTTGTAGGGGGCAAGTTCGGTGGAGTAAATCTGCGCTTTTGTGCGGTTGATGACAGGCAGGAGCTTGTGCGCGTCGCCAGTGGCGTCACCGAGGCCAGGATAGTGCTTGATGGTGGCGATCACGCCCGCCTTTTGCAGCGCCTGCATATAGGCTCCGGCGTAGGTGATGACGGATTGGGGTGTATAGCCGAAGGTGCGCGTCACCAGATCATAACCGGGTACCAGCTGCACATCGACATCGGGGGCCAGATTGACGTTAATGCCGAGGGCCAGCAGTTGATGTGCCACCAGCGTTGCCTCGTTGGCTGCGACCTGCGGGTTGCCCGACTCGTACATCTGTGTCGCCGACATGTGCGGTGGATAGATGTTGAGCAGGCGATGGACATATGGTCCACCCTCTTCGTCTGTCGAGATCAGTAGTGGTATCTTCGCGTTCTGCTGCATCTCAGCGATGTCGTGTTTGGTCTGGTTGAAGGAGGTCATCTGGAACTCGTACATGATGACGCCGCCCGCGTGCAGGTTGGTAATCATGTTGTTCAAATCGGGTGAGTAATAGGTATCGGCATACTCGACCATGATAAGCTGGCCGATCTCTTCGTCCAGCGACATACGCTGCACATACAGACTGGCAAGCTGTTTGTACTGCATGTACGAAACCAGATGATGAAGGTCGTTGATCTGCTGGGCGCTCAACTGAGGCTGCGCAAACGCGCCTGTATGGCCGGGAACAGGAGTCGGGGTCAACTGCGCCTCGGTGCCGTCGAAGAAGTGCGGCGAGAAAATCGCCCCGAAGCCGACAATCAGGCAGAGCGCTACCAGCGCGAGGAGGATGGGTACGGCGACACGACTCTTGCGGCGCGGCGGCAAACCAGCGCGGGTTACCGGTACCGGGTTTGCGTCCTCAGGCTTTTCCGCTGATCCTGCCTGCGCAGGTCCAGATGTTGACGCCGGTGCGTGTCCGCTGCCGTTGGCATAGGTGTTGTTCAGCGAGTGCCCATTGCCATTGACTGCTTCCCATCGCGATGAGAGCGGTTGTACAGGCATATGCTTGCTGCCATCTCCTGCTTGAGCAGACGCATTGTCGTTATATTGCGAGGGCCTGGGGCGCGGCGGTATCGTTGAGCGAGAACGCGGCTGAGGCGAAGAAGATGCCGACCCCTCATCTTGCGTAGTCATACTGGCTCCTGCGGTGTATTTGTTTTTTTCTCTCACCCGCCCATAGCATCGGGTGAAACTCTGTCAAATCCAAAGGGTAGTACGCTAGTTGCTTTTAGTTCGTTTCGTCTGGAGTGCTTTCGTGGACAGAGGTATCATCCTGGCTCAGAAAACCTTCCTCCATTCCTAGTAACGCACCGGAGGGGCGTTTTGTCACGGTGGTATCAGGTGATCTTCCTGTGCTATGTGATAGTGAGGCATGAGAAACCAGCGATGTGGGCGTTGCTGCCACCTCGTCAAACGAAACGAGCGACCATTGCGCGACCTCTTCAGGTGTGGGAGTTGGAGGAGTCGACGGCGCATCTGGCTGCTGTGGTACTTTCGTCGCTGGTGGCGTGGGCATGTCTGTGACAGGAGCTCGAGCGGAGACAGGCTGGCGGCGCGCGGCACGCACATTGGGAACGGTGGAGGCGGGCGTCCTTGTAAAATCGAAGACGATCTTGATGGCCTGGCTCTCTGCCTTGTTCGATGCCGCGAGCAGCGCCTGGCGGTATTCGTTAAACGCGAAGCGATGCGTCACCAGGCGGTCGAGCCGCAATAGCCCCTGCTCTACCAGTTCGACGACGAGAGAGTAGGTTGAACGCAAAGAGCCGCTTCCTATGGGCCATTCCTCCAGCCCATGCCCGGTTGACCCGACAAGGGCAATCTCTTGATGCCAGATGGGCGTCAGATCGAGTCGCATAGCATGCAGGCTGTTTCCCACCAGTATGAGCGTCGCGTTGGCCCGCGCCCAGCGCAGCGCATCATGGAGCGTGCGCTTCGTGCCCACCGTATCAAAAATGGTATCGTAGCCTCCCACGAGTATATCATTGCCCGCCAGGCCTTGCAGGAGTTGCGCCCCGGTGACACGCTCGACATCCTGGTAGCTTTTCTGTGGATAGATGATATGATCGGCTCCCATGCGTGTCGCCTGTTCCACCTGAAACGGATAGCGTGCCTCAACACTGATTTCTACCTGTGAGGTCAGCGCCCGCAGCAGTTTGATGGTCAGCAGGCCAATCGTCCCGGCCCCGATAATCAGCACGCGCTCCCCCGCCAGCGGCAGGCGGCGTAGGACAGCATGCAGGGCAACGGCTGCAGGCTCAAGCAAAATGGCCTGCTCATCGTCGAGACTGTTTGGCAGGCGGCAAAGCTGCTGCTCCGGCAGTAACAGCTCTTCGCTCCAACCACCACCAACTGGCTGTGGGTCGGGGAAGGAAATCTGCTCGCAGAGAGCATAGTTGCCGGATGAACACGAACGGCAGAGGGGTCGCAGACCGGCTGCGCGGCAGTTGAATGGATACTGCAAGACCACGCGGTTCCCGACCTGCAAGTGCTGCACTCCTTCGCCGACCTCAATCACCTCACCCACAACCTCGCGCCCCGGAGCCATACGGCCAAAGCCTGGCTGCGCGGCAGCTGCTACGCGCGGGTCGATATCCGCGAAGACCAATTGCAGATCGCTGCTGCTGATGCCCGCCAGCGTCGTGCGCACACGCACCCAGTTTGAGGCTGGCAATGCCTGGCGTGGTCGATTTTCGACCCGCAGCGGGGCGAAAGAGGCGAAATAAGCGCCGCGCCAGACCAGCCCCAGCAACCGGGTCATGAAAATTCGCGGCGGCTCAAGGCTGAGTGTCGAAGTCCACATAGCTGCATCGCTCCTTTCCCGCGCTGTGTTGTCCTGTGCTAAATTATTCGTTGCTCGACAGCGCTCTCCGCCAGAAATACCCGGCGAGTTCTTGCCTGCCTGTGCAGTGTATCATGCCTCTTCATTAAGGTCAATCAATATAGGAAAAATGCCCGTAAGCTGCCATTTAATCGGCGGAGGGCAGTGTGATTGTGAAGGCTGTCTCTCGCGCGGCTTCGCCGCTAGGGGATGATGAGGCGGTGATGGTGCCTTGATGTGCCTGCACGATGGCAAGGGCGATAGAGAGGCCGAGGCCAGTTCCAGCTACCGGTGCCGTTTGCCCTTCAAGGGGTGGTAGATTCTTGCCGCGATAGAAGCGGTCGAAGATATGCGGTAAGTCATCGGTCTCAATGCCGTTCCCGTTATCAATAACGCGCACGATGACCTGCCCATCTTGCTTATCGAGCACGAGTTTGATCCAGCCTTCCGGCCCCTGTTTCCCATACTTCAGGGCGTTATCGAAGAGAGCAACCAGTGCCTGCTTGAGCAGATCGACATCGGCCCGCACACCCAGGCGTTCCTCTGTGGCAAGATAGAGCGAGATGGAGCGTCTATCGGTAGCCATCAGCTTTGCCTGCTCGACAGCTTCAATGGCGATTTCAACAAGATCGACGTAACGCATGCGGAGAGCGCGCCCCTCGTCGATCCGGGAAAGAGTGAGCAAGTCGTTGACCAGCCGGGACATGCGTTCGGCTTCATTTTTCATCATGCGCAGTACCCGGTTCAAGGTCGCGGGGTCGTCCTTGGCGCCACGCAGGAGCAGTTGCGTGAAACCATAGATCGAGGTAAGCGGCGTGCGCAACTGGTGCGAGGCATCGGAGAAAAAGCGCCTCGCTCGCTGTTCCGCAGCCCGGTAGCTGATCGTCGATTGCTCCATCTGGTCGATCATATGCCCGATGCTGGTCGAAAGTTGCCCAAATTCATCGTCGGTGTGAGGCAGGCGCGTGCGCTGCCGCAAGTCGCCCAGCGCGATGGCCTGCGTGGCATCACGCATATGCACAAGTGGTTTGAGCATATAGCCGGTGATGACGAAGACCAGCACGGCACCCAGCAGGGTCAGTGTTCCCGCTACGAGGCCAATGAGCAGCAGCAAGCGCGTAAGTGTGCTTTGTTCAACTGAGTACGATGTCGTGACTACCAGGTAATCAGTCGCGGTTGTCCGTGTGTTCGCGCAGCTACCGGGCGGTGCTTGCAGGGAAATCAGCACCGCGTCTACCGGGCCATTGCGTATCTGCTGCAGGTGGAAAATCTGTGGTGTTGCGATATTCTGTGCGGTAGAAAACACGCCGCGAGACAGATATGGAAATTGCTCATGCGGCAGCGTACCATCGCTGCTGGCAAGCACGTGGCCCTGTGCGTCAACTGTATAAACCGCGTCGATATCATCGCTGCCGACGACCAGCATGGCATCTTTGAAAGCGCTGCTAAGAGGCAGATTATTGCAATCGACTTCGTTGATAAGTAATGTCTTCAAGCGGCTGGTATGCTGGAGCAGCGCCGCCTGCCCATCGGCATAGAGAAGAGTCGATGCTGTATTATAGAGAAATATACTGATAAGAAACGCAAAAAGAGCAAAAAGCGCAATATATATAAATGCCAGTCGCCAGCGCAGGCTGGCGAAACGGCGCAGGAAGGGCGGCAACTCTCTTCCCCTACTCATTTGAGAAGAACGATGCTCAGCTTCCTTCGAGACAGCCGTAGGAGGAGAGGTAGCCGTAGATTGCTGCTCCATTGTGACACCGGTCTCTAGCCGAACGGGTTGTTCCAGTTTGGAGCCAGCGCGAAGTGCATTGAGCAACCTTACGAAACTGAGATTAAGAGAGACTGGGGCGCTTTCTCTGGACGCAGATGGCATCTGAAGGCTAACCTTTCAAGACATAGCCTACGCCGCGCACAGTCTGAATTAAGCGCGGCGTGCTGGGTGAATCTTCGATTTTTTCACGCAGGTAGCGCACGTAGACTTCAATGATGTTGGTCTCGCCGAGAAAATCGTAGCCCCAGACACGGTTTAGAATCGTCTGACGGTCCAGCACCTGACGTGGATGGCTCATGAACAGGTGCAGCAGGTTATACTCGGTAGCCGTCAGCTCGATCAGGCGACCGCCGCGAGTCACCTCACGGGTAGCCATGTTGAGCTGTAAATCACCAAACTGCAAAATCTGACTGGGAACTTCTCCTCCTTGCTCCGCTCGCTGTGTGCGCTGCTGTCGGCGCAGGATGGCTCTGACACGCGCCACCAGTTCGTCGAACTCGAATGGCTTGGTCAGATAGTCATCTGCTCCTGTATCCAGGCCGACCACACGATCTCGTACCTCGTCTTTTGCGGTCAGCATGAGTATAGGTACATCCTGCGTGGTCGGGTTTGCGCGCAGGCGGCGGCACACCTCCAGCCCATCCATGCCTGGCAACATCAAATCCAGAATCACCAGGTCAGGGTTTAAGCGCTGCGCTGCCGAGATGCCTTCCTGCCCGTCGGAAGCAGATTCGACCTGAAATCCCTCGTAACGCAGTCCCAGGCGTATCAGTTCCTGAATATTTTCTTCGTCATCAACAACCAGCACTTTCAAAGAGGGCTGCTTCTCTTGATTTTGATTCGTTTGCCATGCCATAGTTGTCTCCCAATCTGCCTCATCAGCCTGACTCTCTCCGCTGCCTTGCTGGGTGGCCCTTCCCTGGCTGAGAGCTGGCAGCAGCAAAATATTCTTTCCAGGAACACATTAGTATATATTACCACAAGATTCATTATAGATATCCGCTTCCTCTATACGCAAGAACCTTGAGGTATTCCAGGGCCTTCTCAGCAGAAATTAATCCAATCGGGTAGCTGCTCTCGCCCGCTTTTTCCTTCCCTGCCATCCTCTCTATCCTCCATTTTTCCTACGAACGATGACTTTCCCGGCTCCTGCTATTAGAATGGCAGGAGTGCGTGGAAAAATCGGAGAACCAGAGAGGGAGACAATAAACATATGGAAAAAATCAATAGAAAACTGTTCATCATCATAGGTGTTCTGGTCATCATCGTACTCGGTCTTGGCGCAGCGGCTGTCGTCGCCGTGATAGCGCACGCGAACGCCAGCGATACGTCTACTGCAGGTGCGACTCCCACCGTTACCGCTTCAGCGCTATCTACCGGAACCACCGCAACAAAGCCCAAATCTCGTCGTATCGTTGGCACCATTCAATCCATTAACGGCCAGGCAATAGTGATTGTGCCCGGTAAGGGCGGTAAGAAACCCGTCACTGTTATGTTGACTTCCACAACCAAATATAAAACATCTACCGGCAAGGCCTCGCCGGGTGACCTCCAGGTTGGTCAGGCAGTGCAGGTCACCGCCACTCTCAACTCCTCGAACGGCGAACTGGATGCTACCCGCATCGTTATCCAGACAGCCAGCGCTACGCCTGCCGCGACCCCTTGATTTCCTCGTATGCCCGTGCGAAGCGAGCGGCCCAGCGAGCGTTGTTGATGAGCAGGGCTTTGTTGGCCTCGACGCTCTCGCCAGAGGTGGCCTGCGCGACGTGGGCGAGCAGGAAGGGCGTTGTCGCGGAGCCGCGAATGCCCCGCGCGCGAGCAAGCTGGAGGGCTTCTTCGGTTGCGGCCTCCAACGGGCCAGCCTCCATGGCGTACTCTGTCGGAATGGGACAGGCCACGACCAGCCCATTGAGGCCGCATTCCCACTGCGTGCGAGCAATGTCCGCGACCGTCCGCACCTCGTCGGCGCGATGCGCCAGCGGGCGTCCGCTGGAAGGCACGTAGAAAGCGGGAAATTCGCTCGTGCGCCAGCCGATGACCGGCACGCCCTGCGTTTCCAGGTATTCAAGCGTCAAATCCAGGTCGAGGATCGATTTGGCGCCGGCGCAGACGACGAGCACGGGCGTGCGACTCAACTCGGTCAGGTCGGCGGAGATATCCATGCTAGTCTCTGCTCCACGATGGACGCCGCCGATGCCGCCAGTGGCAAAGAAATGGATGCCTGCCATGTGGGCGCACAGCATTGTCCCGGCCACCGTTGTCGCGCCTGTTCGTCGCGTTGCCAGTGTCACCGCCAGATCGCGCCTGCTCACCTTCTGTACCTCGTGCGCCGTCGCCAGCCGCTCGATCTCCTGCCCGTTCAGGCCTACTACGATCTTCCCATCGAAAATACCAATTGTCGCGGGCGTTGTCCCTTCGGCGCGAATCGCCTCCTCCATTGCCCGCGCTACCTCAACATTATGCGGATATGGCAGCCCATGCGCAATCACCGTCGACTCCAGCGCCACCACCGGCGCATGTCTCTCTACGGCGCTGCGCACCTCTTCCGAAAGGCGTATATATGAACGTCGTTGCATGCAATAACTCCTCGTCACAGGGGAATAGACATTTTCACACAGGAAGCATATCACAGAAGCATTGGTCTGTGTATTAACGTATTTCACTATGACGAAATTTCCTATTTGTTCTTCTCAATTTGCATCTCGTTTCTGGAAGATGATATAGTTACTTCTGGGCCTGCTTCTTGCGTGGCTATGTATAGTAAGAGAGAGCAAGCTTTCAGGTAAATAAACCATTCAAATTAACATATGAGAGGGAAGAAGATGTCGTTAAAAGGAAAATTACTCGCCGCTGGCCTGGTGGCTGGTGGTGTCGTTGGGACAATGGCGGCGGTGAATAAGTTCATTGATGCCGCTGTTGGTGAGCTGGATACCATGCTGACGGGTGAAGAACGCCGCTACCCGTGGAAGTACGGCGATATGTTTTACACCGTGAAGGGCGCGAGCGGCGCGAAGCCTCTGCTGCTCATTCACGATTTCAGCCCCGGTGCCTCTTCGTTCGAGTGGCGCAAAAACGTCGATGCCCTGGCCGAGCAGTTCCGCGTCTATGCCATCGATCTCCTCGGCTTTGGCCTCTCTGATCGCCCCTCGATTGACTACACCGCTGAGACCTATACCGATCTGATCGGTGATTTTATCAAGGAGATGATCGGCAAGCCTACCGTCGTCGTGGCGCATGGCATGAGCGCTGCCTACGTCATTGCCGACGCCTACCGCCGCCCGCAGCTTTTTGAGCGCCTGATCCTGGTCTCACCCCCGGAATCTATCCTGCTGGAATCGACTCCCGGCCCGCTCGGCGCTGCCTGGAAATTTATCTTGCGCACCCCCGTTCTGGGCAAGTTCATCTACAACATGCTGACCACGCGGCCCGTGCTGCGTAGCTACTATGAGGACAGGGGCTATTACAATCCGGGCCTTGTCACCGACGAGCTGGTTGAGTATGTCTACACAAGCGCTCACCAGGACAATGCCCGCTATCCTGTCGCTGCCTTCTTGAGCAACTACCTGGATATGGATGTTCATGAGGCCGCTGCCCGCCTCAAGGTACCTGTTGTTGTTCTGTGGGGCCACGAGGAGACCGCAATTCTGCCCGAAGCCAACGAGGCTTTCAAGCGTGTAAACAACAGCTTCGAGATTCACGTGCTGCCCGGAAGCCGCTCGCAACTGCAAGCCGAACAGGCCGTTCGCTTCAACAGCCTCGTTCGTGAGCTTGCGGGCGCGTCTGTCTCACCCTAGATTTTTGAGAGAAACAGGAACAGGGCGCGTACTCATCCGCCTGTCAGGTGGATGAGTACGCGCCCTGTTCCTGTTTCTCTCAAATTTGTTCTTGCCTATTTGTGGGCAAGCGTGGACTGGGCTTGCTCGTGTTGTTGCTGCTGGACCGATTCGATGAGATTGTTCAACTGCTGGGGTGGGACGACTTTGTTGGTCTGCGGGTCGAAAATGATGTTGTCCTGCGGGCAATAGTAGAGGCGGTTGTAGATGGCCGTGGCGCTGTCCCATGCCCCGTATTCTTTCTGCGCCTCTAGATCACCTCGTGTAATGCGAGTAAATGCGAAGAAGGAGAGAATCAGCGTTCCGATGATGCCGAGCAGGGCGAGTATGACTAAGACCAGTTCGATTGGGACAAAGCCAGGTCCGAAACTTTCTGAGCCGATGAAGACGAGAATTAAAAAGACGGCGAGACCGACTACTACCACCCCGATTGAGATAAACTGAATCATCGTTATCTTTTTCCCCGGCATAACCGGTGGTCCATAGGGGACCAGTCCCGATTGATACGCGGCTGAAAGCCTGATTACCTTTGCATTTCTGTCGACCGGACACACGGGCTTTTGACCGATGTTAGCTGCCATGCGCAACCTCCTTATAAGTAAGACCCCGAGGGGGAGATGAATACTCAAAACAAGAGCATGTCATATTGCTATTATTGTAACCAATAACAGGAGGCAACGACAAGTGGGGGTTTGACACAGCTTCGTCTACTCGCTACACTAGCAGAAAGAGTATTATGAGCGGAGAGGATATTCTCAACCTATGGCTATACCCATTACTATTGTCGGACTCGGCCCTGGACGCTGGGTTGAGCTTACGTTAGAGGCGCGGGACGTGCTGGTAGAGGCGGCAGAGGAGCAGCAGGCGGTCTACTTTCGCACGCTTGTACATCCCGTGACTGAAGAAATCAGGCAGCATTTGCCCGGTTTGTGTATAGAATCATTTGATCGCTTTTATGAAGAATCTGAGAACTGGGAGACGTTGTATACAAAGCTGGCTGAGGAGGTATGCACGCTGGCGATGCGAGGGTCGGTCATCTATGCCGTGCCGGGCGATCCTTTAATAGGCGAAGCTTCGGTGCTGCAGGTGCTGCGCGTGGCACGCGAGCGCGGGTTGAAAGCGCGCATTGTGAGCGGCCTCTCGTTCCTGGAAGCTGCCTGTAACGCGCTGGAGATCGACCCGTTAGAGGCGAGTATGCAGTTGATCGACGCGACACAACTGGCCGCGCTGAGCAGTGAAGAACTGGCTGGTAAACTGATTCCGACCACACCACTGCTGGTAGCGCAGCTTTATAATCGCAGGCTAGCCAGCGCGGTCAAGCTGGCATTGAGCGAGTTCTATCCGGACGAGTGGCCGTTGAGGCTGGTGCGCGCAGGAAGAGGGGCAGGTGGTACCGGAGAGGCTGTGGTTGAACTGCCGCTTTACGAGCTTGACCGCCGCAACTATCCCGATCAGTTCAGCGTGCTCTACGTGCCGCCGGTGGGCGAGCTGACGGCGCTGCGCGTGCCTGAGACGTTGCGCTACATTACGATGCGCCTGCGCCGCGAACCCGATGGCTGTCCGTGGGACCGGCAGCAGACGCACGAGACGCTGATCCGCTATGTTATCGAAGAGACCTACGAGGTGGTGGAGGCCATCGAGGAGGGTGATATGGAGAAGCTGGCGGATGAACTCGGCGACCTTCTGCTCCAGGTCTACCTGCACGCTGAGCTGGCGCGGCAGGAGGAGACATTTGCCATCGGTGACGTGCTTGAGCATATCAACGCCAAGCTGATTCGCCGCCACCCCCATGTCTTTGGCTCCGTCGAGGTCAGCAGCGCGCAGCAGGTGAATCAGAACTGGGAGGCCATCAAGCGGCAGGAGCGCATCGCCGCCGGAAAGGATGTGCAGGCGGAGAGCGCGCTGGAAGGTGCCAGGCGGGCGGCTCCCGCGCTGATTGTGGCGCAGGATATGCAGAAGCGTGCCGTGCATGCCGGATTTGAATTTCCCACGCTGGACGATGCCTTCAATAAGCTGGCGGAGGAGATTGACGAACTCAAAGAGGCGAGCACGCCCGAACACCGGCTCGAGGAGTTGGGCGATGTGCTCTGGATGGTTGCGCGTATCGCAGGCAAGCTCGATATCAATGCCGAAGAGGCCCTGCGTTTCGCCACGCGCAAGTTCCGCCTGCGTTTCCAGTCCATGGAGCAACTTGCCCGCGCACAGGGCAAAAAATTGTCCGACTATACACGCCCGGAATTGCGCGTTCTGTGGAGTGAGGCGAAACGTCTCTCAACAGGCTTGCATGAAACGGCATAAGATGGTACATTACACGTCGTTATGAGAAATGAATTACTGGCATGGTTTGCCCGCGAGGGGCTGCTGTTGCAGGATGTGATCTCGGCGGCTGAGAACCCGGAGGAAGATGAGGTCAAGGTGCTGGTGCGAGGGCCGGTCATCGCGCTCAGTCGCGCCAGCGACGACTTCCGGGAATGTCCCGATCCCGTGCTCTTTGGCTATCCAGAATCGTCTCTAGATATGATGACCCTGGATGATATGCACGCCTTCGTGGCGCAGTGGTTTGATCGCGCCGTTGAGGCGGGCATGGGACGCTGTTTCGTCTGCAACCAGGTGCTCGATACTGGCGGCGAGAAGCCCTGGGATGCCGTCTTTGTCTCGAAAGAGATGTTCTGCTGGCTGCTGGTCCACTTCGATTGCAAACGCTATCTCAGTCGCGACCTGAAAGGGCGCAACCCTTTCGAGGTCAGCCCAGGCCCGCCCGAATTTTTCGATTTGCGCTTGCCCGATTAACTGTTTGAAGGATAGAGAAAATGGATAAAAATCAGATCGCGAGCCTGCTGGATCAAATTGGCATCCTGATGGAATTGAAGGAGGGGAGCAGTCCTTTTGAGGTGCGGGCTTACCAGAACGCGGCGCGTACTCTCAATGGGATTGAGGGCGACATCGCGGAGCTTGACCGGGAGGGCAGGCTTAAGGGCATGCCGGGCATCGGGCCAACCATTCTCAAGAGGATCGAGGAAGCCATCAACACGGGGCATATCGCCCTCTATGATGAACTGGTAGCTGAGACGCCGCCGATCAAGCTGGAGATGACGCGCCTGCCGGGCATCGGGCCGAAGAAGATCAACGCTATCTACAACCAGTTGCACGTGAACAGTCTGGCGGAGTTGAAGCAGGCGGCTGAGGAGAACAAGATCGCGCCCCTGCCCGGCTTTGGCAAGAAGACGCAGGAGAAAATTTTGCAGGGCATCGACTTCCTGGCGCAGCACTCCGACCGCTATCTCTATCCGGTGGTGGAAGCGGAGGCGGAACGCATACGCGCCGCGCTGGCAACGCTGCCGCAAATCGTGCGACTGGAAATCGCGGGCAGCCTGCGTCGCCGCCGTGAGACGGTGAAGGACATCGACATGGTCGCTAGCGTGCGTGACAATGCCAGCGAGGAGGAGCGCAACAAGATCATGGATTTCTTCACCAGCTTGCCTTCGGTCGTGTCAGTAACAGGGAAAGGCCCGACCAGATCGAGTGTGGTGCTGAACAACGGCATTGCGATGGACCTGCGCGTCGTCAATGATAGCCAGTTCCCGTACACGCTGCACCATTTCAGCGGCTCCAGGGAGCACCACATCGCCTTGCGCCGTCGTGCGCTGGCGCATAACATGACCATCAACGATTATGGCATGTTTCGGGGCAAGGAGCCGAACCTGGAACTGGTTCCGGCCCGTGACGAGGCCGATATGTATCGTGCGCTGGGACTGGATTATATCGAGCCGGAGCTGCGTGAAGATATGGGTGAGATCGAGGCGGCGGAAAAGCACGAACTGCCCAAACTGGTGACGTTAAGCGATATTCGCGGCACGCTGCACGTTCACTCCGTCTGGAGCGATGGGCAGAACACCATTCGCGAGATGGCCGAGGCCTGCATCGAGCGCGGCTACCAGTACCTGGGTATTACCGACCACAGCAAAGTCGCGGCCTACGCAGGCGGTCTCTCGGTGGAAGACCTGAAGCGGCAGGGTGAGGAGATTGACCGGCTGAACGAGGAGTTCGCGGGCAAGATATGCATCCTCAAGGGGACAGAGTGTGATATATTAAAAGATGGGTCGCTGGATTTCCCCGATGAGGCGCTGGCAAGCCTTGATTTCGTCGTCGCGTCCATCCATAGCAACTTCAACATGACGGAGGAAGAGGAGACGCAGCGCATGATACGCGCCATTTCCAACCCCTACGTCAATATCATCGGGCACGCGACGGGACGCATCCTGCTGGGCAGGCCCGGCTACTCGCTCAATATCGAAGCGGTCATCGACGCGGCGGCGGCGCACATGGTCAGCATCGAGATCAATGCCAACCCGTCCCGGCTGGATCTGGACTGGCGCTACCTGCGCCGGGCGCGTGATAAGGGGATGAAGATTCCCATCGACACCGATGCGCACAGCATCGCCGGGCTGGACGACATGCGTTACGGCGTCTATATCGCCCGCAAAGGCTGGCTAACTGCCAGCGATGTGCTCAATGCCTTTCCATTGGAAAAGCTGTTAAAGTACTTTCAGGAACAACGAAACAAGCATTAGCTTAAGGAGAGATTTGTAATGCCACAACAGGTAGAATTAGAGATACAACCCCGTTCGGTGCTGGGGAAGGCAAGTAAGCGCCTGCGCAAAGCGGGTATTCTGCCCGCCAACATCTTTGGACGCAACAAGGCCCCGCAGGCCGTGCAGCTCAACGCGCACGCTTTTGAGATGCTCATAAAGGGACATCATGGCACCAGCGTAATCACGTTGCGCATCCCTGAGACGGGCGCGACGGAGACCGCGCTCATCCGTCATGTGCAGCACGAGCCGCGCACCGGCAAACCGCTTCACGTCGATTTTTTCCGCGTTAGCCTGACCGACCGTGTGACGGTCAAAGTGCCGCTACACTTCGTCGGTGAATCTCCGGCAGTCAAGAACGAGGGCGGTGTCCTGCTGCACCTGATGGATACGCTGGAGGTCGAAACCGAGGCCGGAAATATTCCCGAATATATCGAGGTCGATGTCTCGCCACTCGCGCAGATTGACGACCTGATTACCGCCGGGGCCGTCGTGCTGCCGCAAGGGGTGACGCTGATCGCAGAGGCGAGCGAACCGGTGGTCAAGGTAGCCGCGACCCGCGCCGAAGTGGCCGAGGAAGTCGCTGAGGCACCCGCTACCGCTACCGCTGCTGCGGCTGAGACGCCTGCCGAGGCTGCCGAATAACGTCGATGCCCTGTAGGCGCTCGATCAATCGCTACCCTACGGGGTTTTTTTGGTCACAAAAGAGTTTCAGGTTTTTCAGGAGAGCGATAGACATTCTATGCGTATTATGATCGTGACGGATCAGTATCCGCCGATGGTGGGAGGGGTGCCGCAAGTCACACATGATCTGGCGGTGGATTTTGCTCATCGCGGCCACCAGGTCTGGGTGGTGGCCCCCAGTCAAGGGACGCGGGATGTGCGGCGATATGATCAGAAGGTGCGCCTCTATCGCTTCTCTTCCTTCGAGTGGCCTGCCTACGAGGGACTGCGTATCCCATTTCTGCCGTTTTTGCCGGTGCGCAACCTGATTAAGCGCAGCGACCCGCATGTCATCCACGTGCATTCGCCTATCGTGCTGGGCAATATTGCGCAGATTATGGCGGGCGGGCTGCGCAAGCCGGTTATTGCCACCAACCACTACTTGCCCATCAATTTGAGCCGTTCGCTGAGCAACGATGCGCTGATCAGCAAGCCGTTCAATTTCATCACCTATTCGTACCTTGTAGGTTTCTGCAACCGCTGTGAGTACGTGACAGCTCCAACGCAGACAGCGTTGAATCTGCTTTACGAGCACGGATTGAAAGTGCCTGCCAGCGCCATCTCCAACGGTATCGACCTGCGCCGCTACTCGCCGGGTCCAAAAGATGAGCCATTGCGCGAGCGCTACAACCTGCCGCCCGACCGCCCGCTCATCCTGCATGTCAACAGACTGTTCGCGGAGAAACGTGTGGATGTGCTGATCGATGCGGTAGCACAGATGCAGAGCAAGGCACATGTCATCATCAGCAGCACAGGGCCTATGGAGGCCGAATTACGAGCACAGGTGCAGCGTCTGAACCTGGAGGATCGCATCTCCTTTCCCGGCTTTATTCCCGATGCCGACCTCGTCCCACTCTACCGGCTTGCCGATATCTTTGCTATCCCTTCTGAGGCGGATTTACAGAGCCTGGCTACGATGGAGGCGATGGGCTGCGGGCTGCCCGTAGTGGCTGCTAATGCCGTGGCGCTGCCGGAACTGGTGCATCACGAAGAGAACGGCTTTCTCTTCCAGCCGGGCAACAGTGAGGAGATGGCGCACTACCTGGACCGCCTCGTCAATGACGCGCAATTACGCAGGCAGATGGGAGCGAAGAGTCTGGAGATTATCGCCGCGCACGACCGCAGGCAGGTACTCGATCAATGGGAAGCGCTCTACCGCCGCCTTTCGCTGGAGTTTATTGAGGCCAGAGAGCGCAAACAGCGCCTGCGCCTGGCGCGCAAGCATCCGGGCTATCAGCGCACAGAACACCGTCCGCATACTGTGCGCATGGGAGAGTCTTTTTCGCCTCACAAAGGCGACGGAGGCCGATAAAGCGGCGCTGGTCGCGCTCAAGCGGGGCCTACCATGAACATTACGTCCAGCGGCGGTGGAAGAGGCGGGCAAGGCCGCGCTCAATATCCCAGCGGAACTGGATGCTGTAGTAGCGGAACCATTGGACGCACGACTCCCACCATGCAGGCTGTTGTGGTGAAAACTGCCTCTGGCGATAGCGCTCATCTGTAGGAATGGGGAGAGGGACAGGAGTGAGCGACCTGAGTAGGTGCTGGGATCGGATTTTCTTGTTCGCTGCCTTACTATCTTGCGCCTCGCCCATGCAGAAATATACTCCTTGCGATACAATGGTACAACTCCATGCTATAAGTATAGACATTCTTCACTTGATTGTCCAGTGTTTCAGAAAGCAGTTGCCAGAGGCCTTTCCCGGAATCGCTTGAAAAATCCAGTCGGCCCCTCCTCTTCGTGAAGCGCGGCCTCGCCAGTGCTATTTTTAGCCCGATAGTACCAGGAATGTCCGTGTTTTTTCATTGACAAAGGAAGAGCTTTCCTCTATACTGATGCGCAGGCCAGCCTTGCTGTTAAAAGCAGAGGAGGCCGTGCACTTTTATTTTTCCACGGGATAATCCCGAAAAATTGGGGAAAGGGACAGGTAATTAATAATGGCTACTATGCCAGAGAGTGAAGCAAGGACGACCCCGATGTCCACATCAGAGGCGGGCCGTAAGGGGGGTAGTACGGTACGCGACAAGTATGGTGAAGACTACTATCGGCGTATTGGCAAAAAGGGTGGCACAAGCCTGAAGGAGAAGCGTGGCAGTGAATACTACCGCACAATTGCCCAGAAGGGTGGGCAGGCCAATGTCAGCAAGTATGGCCCGGATCATTTCTCAGAAATGGGTAAGAAAGGTGGCAACACCACCAAAGAGCGCCACGACGCCGATTTTTACAGCCGCATCGGCAAGATGGGCGGAGCAGCCAAACGCCAGCGGAATGGAAATTAGTCAAACAGGAGAGAGGAGAAGCCAGCGAGCGACCCGGCGCGCTGGCTTCTCTTCTCTCCTGTTTGACTGATCAGACCCCGGTATGCAGCTTGGCGAGATCGGCGGCGATAGCGGCGGCTACGCCGGTTTCCGCCGTTTCTTTCGCCACGCGCAGGGCATTCTTGATAGCGCGGGCATTGGAGCGCCCGTGTGCCACAATAGCGGCCCCATTGACCCCTAGCAGCGGCACGCCGCCGTATTCTGCGTAGTCCATGCGCTTGAAGGTCTGGCGCAGTCCCGGTCTCAGGATGGCGCCGGCTAGCTTCGTTGGCAGCGAGGTTGTCATCTGCTCGCGCATCAGTGACAGGAATGTTTCGCCCAGTCCCTCGCTGAGCTTCAGGACCACGTTGCCGACAAAACCGTCGCAGACCACCACGTCGGCCTTCCCGGCAGGGATGTCGCGTCCCTCGATATTGCCGATGAAGTTCAAACCCAGGGCGGGCGCGCTTTCTTTGATAAGCTGGTGTGCCTCAATGACCTGCTGATTGCCCTTCGTCTCCTCTTCACCGTTCGAGAGCAGGCCAACACGCGGGACGCTGATGTGGAAAATGCGGTTCATGTAGATCGAACCCATGAGAGCAAATTGCTGAAGATATTCCGGTTTGCAATCGACATTGGCTCCCATGTCGATAACGAGACACAGGCCATCCTTTGTGGGCATGATACCGCCGAGCGCGGGCCGCTCGACGCCTCGGATGCGCTTGAAGGTAAAGATGGAGGCGGCCAGCATCGCGCCGCTGTTCCCCGCCGAGACGGCAGCCACAGCCAGTTCGTCGCGCACCAGTTCGAGCGCCAGCGTCATGGAGGCGCGCTTCTTGCCGCGCACCGCCGTGGCCGGATGCTCGTCCATCTCGATCACTTCGTCCGTGTTGATAATTGGCAGATCAAGCCCTGCCGTGTCAAATCTGGTCAGTTCGGCGCGAATGGCTTCCTCGCGGCCTACCAGGTATACTCCGATGCCATATTCGCGAGCCGCCTGAATTGCTCCCTCTACTGGCGCGGCAGGAGCATAATCGCCGCCCATTGCATCAAGAGCCAGGCGAATAGCGGGCTTCTCGGCACTCATGCAGGCTGTCCCTCCTACTCCCCGGGTTCACCAATTGTCTCTTTAACCAGCCCAACCAGTTTCTCCAGATCGAACGGTTTATAGACAATGCGGACAACGCCCGCCTCGCGAAACGCCTGCTCCTCGTTGCCCGCGCCCAGAAAGGCGGTCACGACGATGACGGGAACATTGCGCTCGGTGCCCATCGCCATCAGCTTTAGTTCGTCGCGTCCATCCAGGTAGGGCATCATCAGGTCGAGCAGGATGAGATCAGGATTATGTTCGCGCAGCGCGTCATAGAAACGCAGGCTCTGCGTTGTCATATATGTTTCATAGCCCTCATCTGCCAGTGCCTCTGTCAGCAGGTCGGCAATTGTCGGGTCGTCGTCCATAATCAGGATTTTCTTTGTCATAATAACAGCGGCCCCTTCGTCTCGAAACAGCATTGCAATGTGCGCAGGCAGGTATCACCTCTTTTTGCGAGCACACCTGTATTATATCATTCTCTTCTCCAAATTAGACGCCTCAGGTGGCCTTTTTGTTTCCCGCATAGGACTATCGTTTTTATATGCAGGCGGGAAAATGTACCCCCGTTGTCTTCTGCTGCTGTGGAAGCAGTTGCCCTTCTCGTAGGAAGGGCAGGACAACCTCGGCCACACGCTGCGCGGCGAGTACGGGGGCGCTGTGGTTGGCGGAGATAAACACGTCGTTGGGGCGTGGGTGGCGCGGGCGTGCGGTCAAAGCATCCTGTCTTCCCCAGACGAAGAGCGTGGGAACAGTTGGCGCAGCCGGAAGCGTAAAGGGCGCACGACCTTTGCCCGGCAATTCGAGCAGCATGCGTTTGAGGTTGTCCAGCGGTTGCAATTCAATTTCTCTCATCCACTCACTGGCGCAAGCTTTACCATGCAGGTTGAACCCAAGGGCCAGCAGCATGCCATAGAGCCGCCAGTCGGAGATAATCCAGTTCGCCAGCCCGCTGCGTCTGGCATCAATCCACTGCTCCAGATCAAGGGCCAGCTTCCACGACTCGCGCAGGTAGATCGGGCAGAGAAAGACGGAACGTATCACGCGCTGCGGGTAAAGCTGCATATAAGCTTCTCCGGCCCGCGTTCCCGTCGAATACGCGAGGATCGACCACTGCTCGCAGCCCAGCGCGCCCCGCAGTTCTTCTAGCGCCTCGGCACAGGCCGGATAATATGACTTTCCTGGCACCTCCTGACGGGCAGCGCCAACACCTGGCAGCTCGACCAGAACGAGCTGAAAATGCGGCTTGAGCAGCGGAACGAGGTTTCGCCATACCTTATAGGTGACGCCCCAGCCATGTATTAAGAGCAGAGGAGGGCCATCGCCCTCCAATCTATACGGCAGCATAGCTCCCTTCACCACTCTGTGTTCCGTTATGTGCGGTAACAACCGCAGGGGTTGTTGTCAACGGCTGTGCTTTGAGATATTGTAACATACCGCTAGCGTATATACCGTGAAGATGGTATAAAAGGATTACCATGTCAAATCAGAAAAAGATACTCGTCTTGACTTCAAAAACCGGCGGCGGCCATATGAGCCTTGCCGGGTCCCTGCGCGATCTATTGATACAAGACGAACAGGGAAAGGAAGAGGACACAAACAGCGTCTTTTCTCCTGGGAATGTTACCATTGTGGACCCGCAGCCACGGCTCTTCCATGAGCATTACCGGCTGGTGAGCCGCTACGCGCTCTGGCTCTGGGCGGCGGAGTTCCAGTTCTTCGATACTCCCCGCCGCTCGCTGCTGGCGCACCGCGTCTTCACTCACCTGGTAAGCCGCCAGCTTCAGCGCCTGCTGGACGAATTGCGTCCCGATCTCATCATCACAACCTATCCGTTCCTCTCCTACGAGGTTACGCGGGTCCTTGAGCAGCGTTCCTCCCGTGTTCCCCTCGTCATGCTCTTTTCCGATGCCAACGGCGTTCACGCCTCCTGGCTTAGCGAGCGGCAGGCAGCGGCGGTCTTCGCCACCACTCGTGAAAACTACCAACAGGCACTGGTAGCAGGTTTTGCCCCCGAACGCCTGCACCTGACTGGCTGGCCCGTGCGCGCTCAATTCTCTCGCCCACACCTGCTCACCCGTGAGGCACGAACAGCAACCCTTGCCCGCCTCGGCCTCGACCCCCACCGCTTCACGTTCTTCCTGCAAGGTGGTGGTGAGGGCGCGGCCCGTTTCAACCGTACCATAGAAACCGTCCTGGCCGCCGGAGACGCGAACCTGCAGATCATCCTGGCAACCGGCTCCAATCACGCCCTCCTCGAACGCTACAAAGGCACGCGCAGCCTCGCCGCTCTCCCCTTCACGCCGGAGATCGCTCCCTTCATGGCAGCCGCCGATGTCATCATGGGCAAAGCCGGTCCCAATATGCTCTTCGAGGCCGTGACGCTGGGCAAGCCTTTCATCGCTACTGCCTGCATTCCCGGCCAGGAGGAAGCCAACCTGCCCTTTATCCAGCGTCACGGCCTCGGCTGGGTCGCCCTCCATCCGCACGAGCAGCGCGCCCTGCTCGCCAATCTCCTCCACAATCCCGACCAGCTCAGTGCTATGTCCGCCACGGTCGACGCCTACCGCCGCTGGAACAACACCGCCAACCAGCTCATCGTCCCCCTCCTCAAGAACCTCCTCACCGCTAGCCCGGCGGAAAAAGCGTAGGCGCGCAATCAATTGCGCTCCTGCGGAATCCCGTTTATCGCCGGGCTAGAAGCCTCTGTTGATACGAAACTGAAGAGCTAGTCAAATTTTACTACTCGCTTGCCTTGACTTTACCCGAAAAGTCAAGTATTATTCTTGTGTAAAGCGAGCGAGCAAGCGAACAAGCGAACAAACAAACGAAAGGTTAACACACAAGTGAAGAGACCGGGCAGCATCCCTCGCCCGTATCGCCGTCCCCTGTAGTCCATCCCCCGGATTATCCCTCCGCCAGGTGCATCTCCACACCTGTTCTTCCCCTTTTCACGGAGGTTCCCTTCCGGCGCTTGCGGCCAATCGCGTCCTGCCTGCGGACTTATCCCCCCTGTCCGGACAGCGAGCACGGAGGGGAGCCTCTCCCCCACTATTTCCCCAGGATTCTTCCCATTGCCCTTGACAAAATCCCATCGAGGATGTTATAAACTGTGTAGTCGACAATTTCATAGTTAAAAGTGTTGATGGGACGAGTAACGGTCAGCGTGATATGCAGAGAGCGGGTGGTGGGTGCAAACCCGTATGTCGCGGGCCGCGAAAAAGACCCCGGAGCTGCCAGCAGAAATCGCCTTTGTGATGAGGCGAGAGTAGATCTGAGCCGGATACCTCCCGTGAGCGGGTGTGGGTCAATTTGCGATGACCCTTTGAGGCCGTCAGCCGTGAGGCGATGGCGAATAAAGGTGGTACCACGAGCAGCCCGAAAAAATTCGCTATTTCGCGCTCTTCGTCCTTATGAGGATGAAGGGCGTTTTTTATTTGCCCGTATCCTTCACACAGCGAACACGAAAACAATCGCATACACAAAAGCGTTGATGGGACGAGTAACGGTCGGGGTGACATGCAGAGAGCGGGCGCTTGCTGCGAAGCCCGTATGTTACCTGCCGTGAATAAAAACCCGGAGGCTGCCAGCAGAAATCGCCCTTATGGCGAAAGTAGACCTGAGCCGACTTGCCCCCGTTATCGGGCTGGTAAGGATCATTTTTCTGAAAATCCTTACACCGAGGCTGCTGACCGTGAGGCGGCAGCGAATGAGGGTGGTACCGCGAGAGCAATTGACGCTCTTCGTCCCGATGAGGACGAAGAGCGTTTTTGTTTGCCCTGTTTTTCGTTGAAAGTTGACAATCAATTTCTGACAGGTCAGAAGGAGGAAGAAGATCATGGCACAGTGTCCCGAGTGTGAGGCCGAAATTGCATTGGACGATGTCCTGGTGGGCGAGATTGTGTATTGCTCCGATTGTGGCGCGGAACTGGAAGTGTTGAACATCGAGACGCCGCAGCTTGCGCTGGCCCCGCAGGTTGAGGAAGACTGGGGAGAATAGGAGAATAAGACGATGCATCTTGCCATCCTGACCTCGCGCATTCGCGTGGAAGAGAAGCTGCTTTTCACCGCCATGCAGCAGCGCGGCATTACTTATGAGGTGATCGCTGATGACGAGCTGCTACTCGACCTGGCGCAGCCTGACGAACGCTGGCAGGCATTCGATGCCGCGCTCTGCCGCAGCGTCAGCCAGTCTCGCGGTCTGGCGATGCTCTACGTGCTGGAAAGCTGGGGTATCCCCGTCTTTAATTCCGCCGCCGTTACGGCGACCTGCAACGATAAACTGCTTACGACGCTGGCTCTGCTGCGCGCCGGGCTGCCGGTGCCGCGCACACTGCTGGCCTTCGCGCCCGAAGCGGCCCTGCGCGGCATCGAAAGCCTGGGCTATCCTGCCGTGCTCAAACCCATTACCGGCTCGTGGGGGCGGCTGCTGGCGCGCCTCAACGACCGCGACGCGGCGGAGGCTGTGCTGGAACACCAGGAAACGCTCGGCTCCTACCAGCACCACATCCACTATATCCAGGAATATATCGATAAGCCGCAGCGCGACATTCGGGCCTTCGTCGTCGGCGAGCGCACCATTTGCGCCATCTATCGTAACAGCGCGCACTGGATCACTAACACTGCTCGTGGCGCGGTCGCCAGCAATTGTCCTGTTACACCTGAATTGCACGATTTGTGCGTGCGTGCGGCGCGGGCTGTTGGTGGTGGCATCCTGGCTATCGACGTGCTGGAAGATCAGGAACGCGGCCTGCTCGTCAACGAGATCAACGCCACGATGGAGTTTCGCAACAGCATCGCCCCCACCGGCGTTGATATTCCCGGTGCGATGTTGGACTACGTGTGTGCAACTGTAGAGGCGGGCAGGACGCCAGCACTGGCTGCTATGACCGGGGAGGGAACACGATGAGTACGAATCGGATACGCGCTGCTATTGTTGGCGGTTCAGGCTATACCGGTGGGGAGTTGGTCCGTTTGCTGCTCTTCCACCCCAACGTGGAACTCATGCAGGTGGCTTCGAGCAGTCATGCCGGTCATTACCTGCATAGCGTTCATCCAAATTTGCGCAAGCTTTCGATGTTGCGCTTCTGTCATCCCGATGACCTGTCATCGTGCGATATTCTTTTTCTCTGCCTGCCACATGGCGCTTCGTCCGAAACTATCGAACGCTACCGGCAGGTCGCGCCGCGCATTATCGATCTCTCGGCGGACTTCCGGCTGAGATCACCCGCGCTTTATACAGCGTGGTATGGCGGCGAACATGCCGCGCCGCACCTGCTGAGCGAGGCTGTCTATGGGCTGCCCGAACTGCACCGCGAGGAGCTTGCGGAGGCGAGGTTGATTAGCGGCACCGGCTGCATGGCGACGGCGGCTATCCTGGGGCTCGCTCCGCTCTACCGCTCCGGGCTGATCAACACCGCTCTGCCGGTAGTGGTCGAGGCTAAGGTTGGCTCCTCGGCGGCCGGGGCGACTCCCGGCGCGGCTAGCCACCATCCCGACCGCAGCGGCGCGCTCCGCTCCTTCCAGCCAACTGGACACCGCCATACTGCCGAATTATTGCAGGAGCTTGGTCGGCTGACCCCGGCGAGCACCAACGAGGGCGGCGAGCTGCAACAGGTGGTGGCTTTCTCCGCGACGGCGGTAGAACTGGTGCGCGGCGTCCTCGTCACCGCCCACGTTTTCACGCGGGAAGAGGTGGATGAGCGCGCTCTCTGGCGTATTTACCGCGAGTCTTACCAGCGCGAGCCGTTCATCCGACTGGTCAAAGAGCGCGGCGGGGTCTATCGCTATCCCGAACCCAAAATCCTGGCGGGCAGCAACTACTGCGACATCGGCTTTGAACTGGATGCCCGCCAGCAGCGCGTCGTGGTCATGGCCGCTCTCGACAACCTGATGAAGGGCGCGGCAGGCAACGCCGTGCAGGCTCTCAACAGCGCCTGCGGCTGGGACGAAACCCTCGGCCTGACCTTCCCCGGCCTGCATCCGGTATAGGAGCGCCATGATGAGATTGTACGTACCCGTTTGTTGATCGGAAAGGAGTAACAATTATGACGCTGGTACTGAAAATCGGTGGTGCGGCAGGCGTAGATGCTCATACGACAGACATTGCGCGCGAACTGGCGGAACTCATTGGGCAGGGAGAGCGCGTTGTGCTGCTGCATGGCGGCTCTGACCTGACCAACAGGCTGTGCGAGCGGTTGGGCTTGCCCGTGCGCACGATCACCTCGCCAGAGGGCATGACGAGCCGCTATACCGACGAGGAGACGCTGCGTGTCTATGCGATGGCGGTGGCCGGGCAAATCAACACGGAACTGGTCGCGCTGCTGCAAGGCCAGGGTGTCAACGCGCTCGGCCTCAGTGGCGTCGATGGCCGGGTGCTGGTGGCGCGGCGCAAGCCTGCTGTGCGTTCTCTGCTCACCGGTGGCCGCGTGCAAATCATCCGCGACGACTATACAGGGCGCATCGTCGAGGTCAACGCTGCCCTGCTCAACCAGTTGCTCGATTCTGGCTACGTGCCCGTGCTTGCCCCGCTCGCACTTGGTACGGCAAGCGAGCGCCTGAATGTCGATGGCGACCGGGCAGCGGCGGCAGTTGCCGCTGCGCTACACGCCGAAGCTCTGGTCATCCTGACCAACGTTCCTGGCCTGCTTGCCAGTGTTGATGATCCAACCACCCTCCTGCGCGAAATCCCTGCCCGTCGGCTTGACGATGCCTTCAAGTATGCGCAAGGCCGCATGCGCAAGAAACTGCTGGGCGCGCAGGAAGCCATCTCCGGCGGCGTCGCCCGCGTCTGCATCGGCAACGCCTCCCTGCACGCCCTCCTCAATGGTGCCGGAACCACTATCTATAACCAGGTAAATACGGTCCTTGAAGAGATGATGAGATAGAAAAATTAGAGGAACAAGACATGCTAACAACGACCGAGATAAACACAGCCACGGGAACCATTGAACAGGAGAGCAGGTATACGAGCGGCGTCTATGGCAAGCGCCAGGTGGCGATTGTGCGCGGGAGCGGCGCGCTGCTGTGGGATGAAGAGGGACGCGAGTACATCGATTGCGCCGCCGGGCATGGCGTTGCCAACATCGGCCACGGGCGGGTAGAAATTGCCGCCACGCTCGCCGCGCAGGCCCAGCGGCTCATCACCTGCCCGGAGATCGTCTACAACGATGTGCGCGCCCAATTGCTGGCGCGGCTGGCCGAAATCACGCCAGAAGGGCTGTCACACTTCTTTCTCTGTAACAGTGGCGCTGAAGCGATTGAAGGAGCGTTAAAGTTCGCTCGCCTCGCTACCGGACGCACCGAAATTGTCGCCGCGCTGCGCGGCTTTCACGGGCGCACGATGGGCGCGCTCTCCGCGACCTGGGAGCCGCATTACCGCGAACCCTTCGCGCCATTGCTGCCTGGTATCCACCACGTGCGCTACAACGATCTTGCCGCCCTGGAGGCGGTCGTCAGCGAGCAGACCGCAGCCGTGCTGCTCGAACTGGTGCAGGGCGAAGGCGGTGTTCACGTCGCCACGCGAGAATATATTCAGGGCGTCGCTGCTCTCTGCCGCGAACGGGGTGCGTTGCTCATCATCGACGAGGTGCAGACCGGCTGCGGGCGCACAGGACGTCTCTTCGCCTGTGAGCACTACGATCTCTCGCCTGACATCCTCTGCCTCGCCAAATCCCTCGCGGGAGGTCTGCCCATGGGGGCTATCTGCCTGGGAGAGCGGATCATGGGGAGCGGGCGCATCACTCGCGGCGCGCATGGCAGCACCTTTGGCGGCAATCCCCTCGCCTGCGCCGCCGCTCTTACCACCCTCGGCATCCTCGAACGCGAGCAGTTGCCAGAGCGTGCCGCTACCCTGGGCGCGTGGGCTTTGGAGCGCCTGCAAACCCTGCGCAGTCCCCTCATTCGCCAGGTGCGCGGCCTCGGCCTCATGCTCGGCATCGAACTGCGCCAGAAGGCTCAGCCCTATCTCGAAGCCCTGCTGGAGCGCGGCATCCTCGCTCTGCCCGCCGGGCCAGCCGTCATCCGCCTCTTGCCCCCGCTGGTCATCACGGACGCGCAGCTAGAGCGCGTCATAGAGACAATTGGGGAAGTTCTGGGCGGCCAGTTGCCTTCTCGCGTTTTCGCGGGTACACAGGTCGATGGGCGGGTGGGGCAATCAGAAGGCGGACGACCACAAGGGTCCCCACCCCGCAACCCTGATACCCCCGCCCCTACGGAGAGTGATGTCCATTTTGTGGGGCAGAGTGATGAAGTCCTCACCAACCCTGAAATCGCGCTGCTGCACAACATGCTGACTATTCCCAGCTATTCCGGACAGGAGGGAGTGCTGGCGCGCTTCCTGGCAGAGCAGGCGCGAATGATGGGACTGGACGCGCATGTGGATGAGGCAGGAAACTTTGTGGCCTGTCTGTCTTCTGACGAAGTGGTTGCTGAAGCGTTGGAGCCAGTGATCCTGCTCGGACATATGGATACGGTGGGAGGCAATATTCCGGTGAGAATTGAGGATGGACGGCTCTATGGCAGGGGAGCCGTTGATGCGAAGGGGCCGCTGGCCGCGTTTTTGTGCGCGACGGCACGTCTTGCACATTCGCTACAGAGCGACTTGCGGCATCCTGTGCTGGTGATCGGCGCTGTTGAGGAAGAGGCGGCAACCTCGCGAGGAGCGCGGGCCGTTGTGGGTCGCTACGCGCCTTCGGCCTGCATTATCGGAGAGCCGAGCGGGAGCAACGCCCTCACCATCGGCTACAAAGGGCGCTTACTGGTGGAGTATTGTGTGACACGCCCGCTCAGCCACACTGCCGGGCCGCTTTCAAGCAGCAGCGAGCTAGCAACAGCCTTCTGGGAACAGGTACGTAACCATGCGGAGGCGTGGAACCGGCAGCACTCCGGCAATTCGGCTTTTGCCTCGCTTACACCCTCCTTGCGCGGCATCAACAGCGAGCAGGATGGGCTGGAGGAGCGCGCGCGCCTGCTGATCGGCTATCGCCTGCCGCCCAACTACGAAATCTCCGACTTGCAAGAGCAGTTACAGGCATGGGCAATGGGGTGGCAAGACGCGGCCTCAAGTAGTGATGCGTACTGTACCTTGACTTTCAGCGGCGAAGAGAGAGCCTTCCAATCGACGCGCACCACACCCCTTGCTCGCGTGCTGAGCCGCGCTATTCGGGCAACGGGCGAGCAGCCAATCTTCAAGCTCAAGACCGGCACATCGGATATGAATGTGGTGGGGCCGGTCTGGGGCCACAACATCCTCGCCTATGGTCCCGGTGACTCGCGTCTTGACCACACGCCGCGGGAACACATCGTCTTGAGCGAGTACCTGCACGCCATCGATGTGCTGGCACTCGCTCTGCGCGAACTGGTGCTTCCATCAGCTTCACGGCAACCACAGGAAAGGAGAAGCGCGTTATGAGCCTCACGAGACTTTTGACTATCCTCGATTCGACGCTGCGCGAGGGCGAGCAATTCCCCGGAGCTTTCTTCAGCCTTGAGCAGCGGCTGGAAATTGCGCGGCTGCTGGATGCCTTTGGGGTGAATTCCATCGAGGTACCCTCGCCCTGCGTCTCACCGGCCACGGCCTCTTTCGTGCGCGCGCTGTGCGAACTGGGCCTGCGCGCCTCTATCGTAGCGCACGTGCGCTGCGTCGAGGCGGATGTGCAGGCCGCGCTCGACCTGCCCGTCTCCGGCATCAATCTCTTCTACGGCACTTCGCCCGAACTGCGCAGCTACAGTCACGGGCGCAGGGTTGAGCAGATTATCGCCGCCGCCGTGCCGCTCATTCGCCGCGTGCGCGAGGCCGGGCGCTACGTGCGCTTCTCCGCTGAGGACGCCTTCCGCAGCGACCTTGTAGACTTGCTGACCATCTTCGATGCGGTTGTTGAGGCGGGCGTGCGGCGCATCGGCCTGCCGGACACGGTGGGCATTGCCACGCCGCGCCAGGTGGAACAACTGGTGCGCCTGTGCGCGCGGCGCTATCCTAACGTGGGCATCGAATTTCACGGCCACAACGATACCGGCTGCGCCATTGCCAACACTATCACAGCAATGGAGGCCGGGGCGGATTGCCTGGATGTGACGGTGCTGGGCGTTGGCGAACGCAACGGCATCGCTTCGCTGAGCGGTATCGTAGCCCAACTCTATATTCACCATCCCGACCTGCTGGCGGGCTACGATCTCAGCCAGCTTACGCGGCTCGATCAGTACGTGGCGGATTGCCTGAAGCTGCCCATCCCGTTCAACATGCCGATTACGGCGGATGGCGCGTTTACCCACCGGGCAGGCATTCACACGAGGGCTGTCCTCAACGACCCCCGCGCCTACGAAATTCTCAACCCGGCAGATTTTGGTCTCGAACGCCGGGTTGACCTCGGCTCCCGCCTCACCGGTCGCCATGCCATCGGCCAGCGCGCCGCCGAACTGGGCCTGCGACTGAACGCCGAGGAGGTCAATTGCGTCACCTCTGCCATTAAGGAGCGCGCCGAACATGGTCCCCTTTCGACGGCAGAAGTGGACGATTTCCTGTATGCATGGTGTCAGCGCGAGCGTAACGGCGTGGTAATGAATTTGCAAACCTGCAAAATTCCGTAGGTGCCGTTAGTTTTGATGAGAAGGAGTATCTTATGGGAACGCTAACCGAAGAAATTTTTAGCTATAAGCTTGGACGCACGGTAGAGCAGGGGGAGACGGTGATTGTCGAGGTGGATCAGGTGATGAGTCATGATACGACGACGCCGCTGGCGATCCAGTCCTTCCGCCGCCTCGCATCTCTGAATGGAGGGCGTGTCTTCAACGCGCGGCGCTCGCACATCATTTTTGATCACATCATACCTGCCGCCACCGTCGCCGCGGCTACCTTGCATCGCGACGTGCGGGCCTTTGCCCGCGAGCAAGATATCCCTGTCTTGCAGGAGGGTATCTGCCACCAGGTTATGCCGGAGCGTGGTTTCGTCATCCCTGGCGATATCATCGTGGGGGCCGATAGCCATACCTGCACCTATGGGGCGCTGGGAGCATTCGCCACCGGCATGGGTTCGACCGATATTGCCGTTGCCTACGCCACGGGCCGCACCTGGATGCGTGTCCCGGAAACTATCAGCGTGCGCGTGACAGGCACGCTGCCGCCTGGCGTCTATGCCAAAGATGTCTCGCTCGAAGTCGTGCGCCAGCTCGGCGTAGATGGGGCCAACTATCGCGCTATCGAGTATAGCGGGGATACGGTAGAGCGTTTCTCGGTGAGCGAGCGTTTCACGCTGTGCAATATGGCGATTGAGATGGGCGGTAAGGCCGGGCTGGTCGCGCCCGACGATACCACGGCAGAGTGGTTGCGCGGTCGCACGGAGCGCTCTTATCCCCTGCTCTCGGCGCGCAATCCACACTATGAGCGTGTGATCGAGATCGATGCCTCGCGGCTGCAACCGCTTATTGCCTGCCCGCCCGATGTGAACAATCTGGCGACGGTGGAAGAGGTGGAGCACGTGCAGGTCGACCAGGTCTTTCTCGGCACCTGCACCAACGGGCGGCTCGATGACCTGGCGATTGCCGCCAGTATCCTGCGCGGGCGCACCATCTCTCCACGCACACGCATGGTGGTCATCCCGGCCTCACGCGAGGTCTATCTTGAGGCGATGCGCCTGGGCTACCTGGAGATTTTCGCGCAGGCCGGCGCCTCCGTTGGCGTTCCCGGCTGCGGCCCCTGCATCGGGCGGCACTTCGGCGTCCTTGCCCCCGGCGAGCGCGCCCTCACCACCATGAATCGCAACTTCACCGGGCGCATGGGCGATCCCACTGCCGAAATCTATCTGGGCAGTCCCGCCACCGTCGCGGCGTCCGCCATCGAAGGTCACATTACCGACCCCAGAAATTACCTGTAATCAGTTTATCAGCGAAAGGAAGCGAATATATCATGGGTCGTTTATGGATGCTGGGCGATAACGTCAACACTGATGTTATCATCCCCGGACGCTACAATGTCACCACCGACCGGGCGCAGCTTGCGCGCTATTGCCTCTGCGAAGTTCTGCCGGAATTCTCCCAGCAGGTGCAGCCCGGTGATATCGTCATGGCGGGCCACAACTTCGGCTGTGGCTCCTCACGTGAAGGCGCGCCCATCGCGCTGCTGGCAAGCGGCATTCGCGCCGTCATCGCTCGCGGCTTTGCCCGCATTTTCTATCGCAACGCCATCAACATCGGCCTGCCCGTGCTGGTCTGCGACGAAGCGGTCAGCGCCAGCGCGCCCGGCCAGCAGGTTGAGGTCGATCTGGAAAGTGGTCTCATTACCAATCTCACCACGGGTCAGACCTTCCAGGCCGAGCCGCTGCCGCCCTTCGCGGCGCGCATCGTTGCCGCAGGCGGTATCATCGAATACATTCTCCGTGAAGGGACGTTGCGATGACTCAGGCACCGTTACTGCAATGGCAATCAACAACCTCGTCAATGGAGCCAATGGTCTGCGTCATTGCCGGGGACGATGCCGCGCCCGCAGTGGTTTACCCGACAGTGGAAATCCTGCGCCTGCTGGCTCCGGCCATTCGCTTCAATGAGGCGCTCAGCGGGCGCGCAGCAGTGGAGCAGTATGGCGAGGCGTTTCCCGCCGAGACCAGACAGGCTATCGACGCGGCGGACTGCGCGCTCTTCGGCGCGAGCGGAGGACCGAGCAGGCCGGTGCTGTGGTATTTGCGCTGGGGGAAGGAAACAGCGGTCAACATCCGGCCCGTGCGCTGGCAGCAGGGCTACAACAGCCCGATGTTGCGCCCTGAGCGCATCGACTACGTGATTGTGCGCGACAACCTGGAAGGGATGTACCCACCACGGGAAGGCGCTGTCGCGGAGCTGGCATCACTGGCAAGCAGCCGCTCGTGGTGGCGACCACCGCCTGTGGAGCAAGAGGGAGCCTACGCGGTGCGTGTCTGCACCGATGAGCAGGCGCGGCGCGTGGCCCTCGCGGCCTGCGAACTGGCCTTGAATCGGCAGGCAGCAGGCTATCCCGGTCGCGTCACCCTCGGCGCTAAATACTCGATTCTGCCGCGTACCGATGGCCGTTTCCGTACCATCGTGCGCGAGGCCGTGGAGAGCTATCCGACTCTGCGCTACAATGAATTTCTTATCGATGACCTTGCCCGCCGCATGGTCGCAGCCCCGGAGACGCTGGACGTGGTGGTGCTCACCAACGAGCACGGTGATATCCTGGCCGATGTCGCCGCTGGCAGCATAGGCGGCCTCGGTCTTGCTCCCAGCGGCTGCTATGGCACGCGCTACGCCTACTTCGAGCCGGTCCACGGCTCCGCGCCGGACCTGACCGGTACGGGTCTTATCAATCCCACCGCCATGCTGCTCTCCGGCGCGTTGCTCCTGCGCTACCTCGGCTACTCTGAACAGGCGTACCAGCTCGAAGCCGCCATCGAGCAAACCTACCGCGAGGGCGCTGTCCTGACTCCCGATCAGGGCGGCCACGCCAGCACGGGAAAATTTATCGCTGCGGTCAGACAGCGGCTGGGGGATGGCTGATACTAACTTCCATTGTGGGGGAGAGATTATTCGAGATGGCCTCTCCCCTATTTTGTTCTCCTGTATTATAAAAACAGAAATGACGAGTATTTGCACACCCCGGCAGGGTGCCAGCCGGGGGCATAGAGGTCTCATGGAGAACATTGTATGGTCATGTCTGTGCAGCCGGATGGGGTGCAGGGAGCAATCGAGCGCGAGCGCGAGCGGATTGCGCGTGACATTCACGATGGCGCGGCCCAGCAGATAGCCGCCGTGCTGCACCGGCTCGAATTTGTGTCGCGGCTGCTCGAACGCGAAATCAACGAGCTAGAACCGGCGAAGCGGGAACTGGTGCTGCGCGAGCTTGGTCTTGCCTGCGAGACGCTGGAAGGAGGGTTGAACGAACTGCGCGCCAGCATCTCATCGCTCCTACCACCGCAACTGGAAAACCTGGACTTCGATGCTGCGTTACGCTTGCTCCTGGACGAGTTCGCCTCTCACGAGCCGGGCGTCACCGTCCTTTATGAGAGCGAGCGTTCTGATATTGTCCCCGCCTCGCTCGCTTCCCCCCTTTTCCGCTTCGTGCAGGAGGCGCTGCATAACGTGCGCAAACACGCCCATGCCACTCGCGTCGTCGTGCGCATTCGCGCGGTCTCCAGTTTGCTCATCGCCGAAGTGCAGGACGACGGCGTTGGCTTTGATCTCAAGCAAATTGAAAGCAGACGTACTCCAATAAGGGCGGGTGCTGGAGGGAAGATATCAGGTGAGGAAACGGAGAGGCAGCACCTGGGCCTGCGCGACATGCGAGAGCGTATTTCCGGGGCAGGGGGGCGCTGGCAGGTAATCAGCAGACCGGGGGCGGGAACAACTGTCAAGGCCATCTTTCCTCTCACCAGACTCACGTTCGCGCTGACACCTCGTGAGCGAGAGGTGCTCAGCCTCCTGGCAGTGGGTCTGACCAACCGCGCTATAGCCGAAAAACTCTCTGTCAGCGTCGAGACGGTCAAATCTCACGTGCATCACATCATGCAAAAGTTGCAGGTCAACGACCGGACGCAGGCCGCCGTTGCCGCCATACGCCTGAACCTTATTTAGGTGAAAGAGGGGAGCAAAAAGCGAAGGAGTGCGCACTCCTTCGCTTTTTGCTCCCCTCTTTCACCTAATCTTCAGGGAGCAGTCCCTGTCGGAGGGCGTAGATGGCCGCCTGGGTGCGGTCGCGAATATTAAGCTTCTGGAAAATGATTGAGAGATAATTCTTCACCGTTTTTTCGGAATAGGCCAGTTTTTCTGCGATCTCTTTATTGCTCATGCCGCTCGCCACGTAGCGCAGAATCTCCACTTCTTTCTCGGTCAGCGCCGTGATGTCGTGGGCAGGCAGGGTGGCTGAGACAGCTTCGGCCAGGCGGCGAAATTCGCCCACCAGTGTTCCCGTCAGACCCGACTCGATACAGGTGCCCCCCTGATAGACCGTGCGAATGGCCTGTGCCACTTCTCGCGCCGATACGCTTTTCAGCAGGTAGCCTCGCGCCCCATTCTTTATCGCCTGCAACAACTGCTGTTCCTGCCGGTACATAGTCAGCATAATAACCGCCATTGCGGGAAATTCTCGCGTCACCTGCCGTGTCAGCGCGACGCCGTCTACGCCGGGCATACTGATATCCATCAACACCACGTCCGGGCGCAGTTGTCGTATCTTCGCCAGCGCCTCAAAGCCATCGACTGCCTCACCAACGACCTGCAAATCCTCTTCCAGCGCCAGCAACTGTTGCAGTCCCTCCCGCATCAGGGCATGATCGTCCACCAGCAGCACGCTGATGATATCAGTTTCCCGACCATTTCTCGCTGTCTGTCTCTCTAACGTACCCGTTTGAGTGGCAACAGGCGCCGAATGCTGATGAGATATATCCCGATGGCTGGTTTGAGGTAATCTGGTGTCGATCGTAGTATACTGACTATCGTTACTATAAATAAGTGGCATAATCTCGACTCCTTTCGCGATACTCTGAGCTGAAACAGGTGTTTGCTCTTGTCGTGATGCTGTGCTCAAAGGTATCATTGGATGGACGTGCATTTTCTGATTGTAGTATAGCGACCGGGCGAAGTAATACATCACTCACCTGGGGGATTTTTGAGACTTCTCTCACGTGTATTTTACAGATGGCAGGGGGTAGAGAGAGGCTGGCACGTGGGATGAGAGAAAGGATAAACCGGACAACTTTTTATGGAAATGATTTCACAGGAAGCACAAGAAACACGGGTACTGACGGAAACATATGAAGAGGTGCAGCAACGTTTTGCGGCGATAGACGACCTGGCGCATGGCTGGGAGCATGTGCAACGTGTCTATAATCTTGCTCTCTTGCTTGCCGATCAGGAAAAAGCTGATCGCTTTATCGTGGGTATGGCCGCGCTTATGCACGATCTTGGACGAACCGTGCCGCAGAGCGCCAATGGCAAGGAAACACGGCACCACGCGGACCTCTCAATTGAGTTTGCCCGCGAACTTCTTGATGCCAGGCAGGTTCCCGCCGAGAAGCAACGCGCTATTTTACACGCCATCAATGCCCACAGCTTTAGCAGAAATATCGCGCCATTGACCCTGGAAGCCGGTATCGTGCGTGACGCCGACCGGCTCGACGCCCTGGGGGCTACCGGTATTCTGCGCTGGGCCATCACCGGCACCATGCGTCGCAATGCCCAGACGCGCACACTGCACCCGGAAGACCCCTTCGCGGAGTGGCATACCCTGGATGATAAACGCTACATGCTCGACCACTTTTACACCAAACTACTCAAACTTGACGATACTATGACCACTGCCAGTGGGCGGGCGCTTGCCCAACAGCGCAGCGCCTTCATGCGTGCATACCTGGAACAACTCAGAAAAGAGTTGGGTCCTAATATCCCTCATCCAGAAACGCCCAGCTGATGATGCCGCGTGGGTAGAAGTGGCCGCCCCAGTCGCTGCCATCGTCGTGCAGACCGTCACCGAAATCCTGGGAGAAGTTCACGTTGTATTTAAATGCCGCCTGCGCGAGATCCAGGCGCGAGCAGCCGCTACAGCCGTAGGTGGTATATACCAGGTCGGCGACGATGCCCGATAGCATCACGGCACTGAACCACTCGTAGCGCTGGCAATGACCGGCGGCACATTGTGTCCCACTAGCTTGACTCGACTGTAGCGTCACTATGGAGGAAGACGGTGTGGATGGAAGCGAGGTCGTGTCGGCCTGCAAGTCCGCGAGATACTGCCGCGCCAGATCGCGCAGCAGTTCCTGGCTTATGAGCTTATCCAGGCCAATCAGGTGCGCGTAAAAAAGACCCTCGCCCAGCGCCACGGAGCGCCCTTCACAGTTGGTAAAGGCCGTGTTGCTGGCAATTGGCAGATAGCCAAGCTTGTTGTACTCGGAAATCATGGCATTTTCGATCTTAACGGCGGCGGCGTTCCAGCCAGCGCCGTGCGTATCGCCTGGCACCATGCTATCGAGAAACGCGGCGGCCAGATAGCCCGTCACCTCTTTCAGCCCCTGATAGTAGAGATTGCCCGCGCCTGCCCCGTCGTTGTGCAGGCAATCGCTGGCCGCGTCAAAGGTTGTCGCCGTATCCTGCCCCTTGTAAGCGATGCCGGTCGCCGGATCGCCAACGCGGATATTGTGCAGCATGGCCGCGTCGATGAGAGAAATGTTCTGCGCCACCATTGTCGTATCGCCTGTCACGCTGGCATAGTAGGCCAGCAGCAAGGCCACGTTGTCATTCTCTTCCACCGGCATAGGTGCAGCAGTGGGAACCGTTGACGAGGTGTAACATGTCGAGCGGATAGTCGGCAGGCCATTCCCCGGTGTCACGCATGCACCGCCGCTTATATCACCCCCCTGATCGTGCTGAAAATAGAGACCGAACGCATCGCTGGTCGCGTTCTTGAGCACGATGGCGAGGGCACTTTTGAAAAACCAGGGAACGCGATTGATCTCGAAATAGCCATACTCGTGCATGACGTCCACCGTCGACAGGAAGCCATAGGTCCCTTCGTAGACTGCCGCATCATATCCTGTTCCGTTGGCCTCACCGGGGCAATTGCGTCCTACCAGCCAGCTACTCGCCTTGTAGCTGCGTAGAGAATCGGCAATCACCCAGCGTTGCGCGGGCGTCAGCACATTGTTCTGAATCAACAGATTCTCCATCGCCTGCGCCCGCGCCAGCAGGCGATCTCCCGCGTTCAGATTATCGATGGCGAAGTTCACTAGCGCCTGCTGCGAGGGCCACTCCTTTGCGGCGTACAGTCCCTCAAGCTGGCAGGCTGGCGGCAACTGTGTATTCTGGAAGAGATCTTGCCGCCCATTCCAGCCGCCCAGGATCAAATAGGCTGTGCTCGTCTGCATGGGGGCGACGGTGTACTGCCAGGCCAGTCCGGCACGATCGGCCACGCTCGTGTTGCAATGCCACGTGCTCGATGCTCCCGTCAGGAAGAGCGTGCCGCCCGCGACATCGGCGCGAGCGGCATAGGAGAGCACGCGCACAACGTTCCCGCCCGGCGTCGTTTGCTGCACGCAAGCATTGTTCTGCCGCAAGGGCCGGTTGCTGCCAAAAAGAAAATTACCCGACAGCGTGCTGCTGCCACTATTCTGCAAGCTGACGCCCGCGATAAGGATGGGTACGGTATCATCCCGTACCGCGTCGGCGCAAGCGGCGATGGCGGTACATCCTGGCTCGCCCAGAAATGGATCGATCAGGTCAACAACGACGTGCAGCCCGGAGCCATCTCCGGCGTCTCCCTCCCAACGTGTCGTATCCAGCCCCTGCATCCAGCGTTCGTTTTGCATGTATGTGTCGCCTTGCGAACTGTCCAGCGTGCCCATGTGAAACAGAAATGTCTTCTGCTCGCCCGTCGGCGCAACGCCCACCACATAGCTGGCGGCATTGTCGTGAAAAACACCCTCTGTTCCGCTATACACCTGCGCCTTGTCCGGTTGCACAGTGAAGTCGAAGCGCGAACCGAACGTTGCGTTCACGTTGGTAAATGTGGCGTTCTGGCTCGCTGTCTGCCACGGCAAGCGGCTGTCCAGTCTGATATCACCCGGCGCTGGCGGCGCTTTTTGCGCATGCTGTGCCTTCGCACTGCCGCCAATAACCGCGCCATGCGCGTTCGGGGGCGTTGGCAAATAGGTCAATGGAACGAGCATAAGCACAAGCAGTATAAGCCACAGGGTGGCCTGGGATGGTGGGGTAACCTGACGCGAATGCAAATTATCCACTGCTGTGCCTCATTTTATTGATATCTTCATTTTTATCAACGTATTATACCTGCTCATACTCATATGCGAAGACTTTTTGGTACCTGCTCTCCGTCCTTGATCGGTTCCGCAGATGCATTATGATTCTTGCCGCCTACGCCGTATAAAATATGACCGCGAGATATGACATCTGACCCATGTATTCACACCCGATTTCCGGTACCCTTCCACATACAAAGAATAGATAGATAGGAGGGAAAACGCATGTTACCACAGTGTATCACAGTCGCTGCCACTACCAGCACATTGGCTGATGAACGGGAGCCGTTCATGCGTGGAAATAGTACGCCGCTTGCGTACAATACCTACGCCACTATTTCGATGTTTGCAGTTGAAGCGCAATCCGCGCTTATCTCCTCCAGCCCGGATAGCAGCGAGGAAGAACTCTATGCTTCATTTGAGCAGGCTATCAGTGATCGTGTGACAGCTATCAACAGTAAATTGCAGCGCATTACTCCTTCCTGCGGTTCGGCGCTCGTGCCAGACTCGCCTTGCCCCACACCGGTACGGGCAGGTAGGAAAATGGCCCGTAATCCACTCCAATTCCTCGGTGACTGGCAGCGTCTGGTGCGGCTCGGCTGCCTTGCCCTCATGTTCCTGCTCATTGGCTTCGATCTCATGGGCCTGCTTGTTATGTATCTCCGTTGACAAAAGAAACGCTCCTCCTGACAGGCTGGTAATCAATTCTGCCCGCTGATAGTGTATAATGGTAGAACACGATGCAAACAAGCGAAGCAGGGAGATGAAGGGAAGAAAGCTGATGCAGAACCAGTCAGGGAAAACACCAGTTTCCATGAAGCCAGCCTCGACCGGGGCCAGCGTGACAAGCGCGGTGGGGATGCAGGAGAGTGCGGGACGGGCACGCGCACGACGCCAATCTTTCTTCACCCAGACCATCATCTGGGTCACGGGTCTCATCTGCCTTTCCTTCCTGCTGGCAACCCTGGCGCAGGCATGGTCGAACAGCCAGTTGATGCAGCGTGTGCAGGTGGCGCAACAGCAGGTGCAGCAACTCCAGCAGCATCACAACGATCTGGCGCAGGCGGCAAAGTATTACAATAACCCCTTTGTGCTTGAGAGCGAGGCGCGAGAGAGGCTTGGCTACATCCGCCCCGGCGAGCACGCCGTCATCGTTGTCAGCCCGGCCAATCCCCCGGCCCGGAGTGTCCCCAGAAAGAACACGCCCACGCGGCAGCAGGGCTTCTGGCAAGACTGGTGGAACATCTTCTTTGGCGGCTAAACCCTACAAAAGTCCCCCTCAGCTTGACAGGCTCCTTATGATAGATATATAACGTTTGTGATGAAATTGTGAGGTTGTTGGGGAAACCATGAAACGACACATGTACGTGACGCCCTTTCTCGTGATTACCTGGCTCCAGTATCTTGTACTGGAGCTTGCTGGATTCGGGCGCGCGGAGTTGTGTTTCGTTTCTTGATTGCTCAATTTTTCTTTTCTTGAAGCGGAACGCGACGGAAGTCGAAATGAGGCGTTCCGCTTTTTATATTCTGCTATCATGTACCGTCATACATGATAAAAACACAGTAGGGGAGTAATTGTATGCGTCCACTAATAGGCATCCCGTGTTACGCGGGCATTCACGAGGGAACTCATCGACCCATTTATGGTAATAATCGTGCATATACGCAGGCGGTGGAAGCGGCTGGTGGTGTGGCCGTCCTCATTCCATTAGTTCATGATGTCACTATACTGGATGTCCTTATAGACCGTCTCGATGGCATATTGTTTCCTGGCGGCAAGGATATCGCCCCTTCCTGCTACGGAGAGCAGCCCCATCCGTTGCTGGGCGCGGTCGACCCGCAGCAGGACGAGGTTGAGCTTGCGCTGGCGCGTCGGGTCATAGAGCGAGACATGCCCACGCTGGGAATCTGTCGCGGCATGCAGTTGCTCAACGTCGCGCTCGGCGGCAGTCTCTACCAGGATATCGGCGCGCAGGTTCGAGACAGCCTCAAGCACTGTCACGATGACCAGCCGCGCAGTCAGCTTATCCACAACATACAGATCGAGCCGGGCAGCCGCATGGAGCACATTCTGGGCACCTGCGAAGTCTGGACCAACAGCCTGCACCACCAGTCCGTCAAACAGCCTGGCAAGGGTGTGATCATCAGCGGTAAGGCTGAAGATGGTGTTGCCGAACTGCTCGAAGTACGCGATCATTACTTCATGGTCGCCGTTCAGGGCCACCCCGAAGAGATCTACACCCGCGAAACCGTCTGGTCGCGTGTTTTCAGCGCCTTCATTTCCGCCTGTGAGGCCGGTGCGATGAGAAAAACAAAATCCATCATCATCGGCTCGCAGATGGTCGCGTAAAGAAGTGGAGAAAACCGCCTGCTCTGAAAAAAGGCCTCTCGCGTGTCATTGTGAGCGCAGCGAAGCATTTCAGGCAACCAGTTGGTCGACACGGCGCGCATCAGATGCTTCGCTGCGCTCACAATGACATGGTGGCATGCTTTCTTAAAGGTATTGTGTTTTTGACCGGCCCCAGACGGCGGGGTTGACGAGGTTGGTGGGGCGCTCGCCGCGCAGAGCGAACGCGATTTGCTCGCAGGTCATGACCTGCATGCGTTCTACGCTGGCCCGCGTGTACGATCCCATGTGTGGGGTACAGATCGTATGGGGGTGTGTGAAAAGCGGGTGATTGGTCATGGGCGGCTCCGGGTCAAAGACATCGAGGGCCGCCCCGGCAAGATGGCCCGAACGTAATGCCGCCAGCAAGGCATCCTCGTCGACCAGCGCGCCGCGCGCGACATTGATCAGATAGCTACCCACGGGCATCAGGCTCAAGGTCCCGGCGTTCATGATGTGTCGGGTCTCCGGCGTGGCGGGGCAGTGCAGGGAAACAACCTGGGCGCGAGGCAGCAGCTCCGCGAGCGAGGGAATCAGCTCCACACCCAGCGCGCTGGCTCGTTTTGCCGTAATGAACGGGTCGAAGGCGATGACTTTCATGCCCAGCACCTGCGCGATGGCCGCGACACGACTGCCAATCCGTCCCAGCCCGACGAGTCCGAGCGTGTTGCCTGCTACCTCGAAGCCGGGCGTCAACTCTGTCAACATCGGAAAAGGTCGTCCTGCGCGCAGGATGCGATCACCTGTCATCACGCCCTTGCACAGGTTGAGCAGCAGGGCAACAGCGTGCTCAGCCGTGGACTCGGTCGGCCCATCAGGGGAATTTACGACCATGATGCCGCGCCGCGTGGCCGCGTCCAGATCAATACGGTCAACGCCGATGCCCGTGCGAGCAATAACGCGCAGGCGCGGTAGCTTATCCATCACCTCACCCGTTACAAATGTCTCTCCCATCACCATGATGGCAACCGCCTCTGCCGCCTCCCCATACCAGTCATTGCGTTCCCCAACCGTCGTTACCGTAACGGCAGCCAGCCCCTCAAGAACAGCCAGCGCAGCAGGACACAGTACGCGCCCTGTCCATACCCGTGCCAGCGCCATAATCAGCCTTTCCTTTCATGCTTAAGCCACGCTTACGAAAACTATGTCAGGTAGTTTCGCTGGCATATTTTCTGCATTAAATTGTATCACTTTGTCATATGTATCCCGGTAGACTATTAGTAGGCATAGAGAGCCTGAAAAGGAGCGGATATGGAAAGGACAATGCCAGCTTTTTCCCAAAACCCGTCGTTATGGCATCCCAGACAGCAATATGGCAATTATCAGCTTCTCAAATTGCTCGGGCGAGGAGGCTTTGCCGGGGTCTATCTGGGCAAGCATGTCTACCTGGGAACACGCGCGGCCATCAAAATCGTGCATTCGCTCGACGATTTCGACGTGCAAGCCTTCTTTGCCGAGGCCCGCCTTGCCGCACAACTGCGCCATCCACATATCATACGCGTGCTGGACTTTGACCTGGAAGAGGGAGAACCTTTCCTGGTGATGGACTATGCCCCCAACGGAAGCATACGTCGGCGTTACCCGGAAGGATCACTGCTGCCGGTATCCCTTATTCTTGATTACGTGGATCAGATTGCCGACGCGTTGGACTACCTGCACAGTCGAAAGCTGATTCACCGCGACATCAAGCCCGAAAACCTGCTGCTTGATCGCCACAATCAGGTGCTGCTGAGTGATTTTGGCATTACTATCGCCGTTCCAAAGGCCTTCTCTGGCGATCAGGTAGTTGTCGGCACGGCTGACTATATCGCTCCAGAGCAGATAGAGGGCCGTCCCTGCACGGCAAGCGATCAGTACGCGCTGGGAGTGATTGTCTATGAATGGTTGTGTGGTGCCAGGCCATTCAGGGGTCCGCAGGGCAGAATCGTGCAGCAACACCTCTTTGCGCAGCCGCCTTCGCTGTGCGAGCGCGTCCCTGACTTGCCGTCTGCCGTAGAGCAGGTCGTGTTGCGCGCACTCGCCAAAAATCCGCGCTATCGCTTTGAAAGCGTGCAGGATTTTGCCCTGGAACTGCGTGAGGCATTTGAGGGACAGGATGTCGCGACGGTCCATGATAGCCTTCCGGTTCGACCGGCTCTTCCTTATCTGGCAGAGGTTGATCGCTCCGACTCCGGGTCGGCAGCGCGGAGCCAGAAGAAATCTAACATGCAAAGGCGCAAGATCTGGCGGGAAATTACTGCCTGCTATGCTATAGACCTGCTGGTTGTCGTTATCCTGAGCAGCGTTCTTTCTGCCTCGAACGTACAGCCCTTGCTCGTGAAGGTGCTGCTAGCTCTCTGTATTGTGCTGCTGCCCCTGGTGGGGGCGTTTGTCCGGCGCAACAAGTGGCTTGCTGTTCTGACTCTGACGATCGCTCTTGCAGCAGCTGCCCTGGCGTTCTGCTTCCACGCCCTCATCGTGTTTATTGCCGTGTCTCTTGCTCTGCTGCTCTTGAGCATGTGGGTTGCTTTTGCTGTCAGCGTTCGCCGTTAGCATGGACGGAGCGCATAGAGAGAGGCCGGGGTTGCCAGTAAAGGCGCTGGCAACCCCGGCCTCTCTCTATGCGCTCACTTAATCGCCCATCTGCTTGCGGACCACTTCCAGAGGATGCTCCTTCAGCAGCCAACTGCGGGTGAGGCCGACGGGGATTCTGAATTTATCGCTGTCGAGCAGATTTTTCCTGCTGGAGCTGGCTTTGTTCTCCACAAAATCCTGCTCAATCAGGGATTTGAGCGAATCCAGGATATGTTCGCGTTTGTAGCGCACACTGTAAGAACTGTAGATTTCCTCGATTTCCGTCAGTGAGAGCCAGCGCCCTTCCTCCTGGCCACCCTCGGCAAGGGCGGCCAGCACCAGTTGCTCTTCCGCCGCGATCTGGCCCCAGAGCCATTCAAAGTGGAATTGGCCGGTCTGCATCACCTCACGCAGCACGGTGTTAACATCGTTGATGGTGACAAAGGTTTTGCCACGCTCATTGCAGTAGTCGACGATGGCGCGACACATCAGATGAATCAGGTAGGGCTGATCAGCTGTCAACTGGTGTATCTTTTTCACCGTCAGCGGCTCGTATTCGAGATAGCCTTCCACTGGTTTCTGGATCAACCCCTCCGCTGCCTGTAGGGTGAGTCTTGAGAGTTTGTGGTGCAAGGCGGTATTGAAAAAGACTGAGCGGTATCTGCGCGTGTACTCGGTGATTTTGTGCGTTCCTGAGAACAGGAAGTTGATGTACTGCCGGTGCTGGACGATATCACGCAGGTAGTCAAATATTTCCGGCTGTAATTTCCCTTTGTCTACCAGATCTTCCAGAACCTCAAACTCATCTATCATCAGAATCAGTTTGCGGTCCCCCAGTTGTTCCTCGATCACATCGAGGAACAGATCAAAGGCATGGGTAGGGTCGGCCTTAAAGTTTTCAAGTGCAGGCAGATCGCCGAATGGAATACTTCTCTTTCTCATCGCCTGCCCGATAAAATAGGCCATACGGTGCAGCAGAGTATCGATGGACATGATATAGGAGATGCGCTGCATGTCTATCAGCACAGGAATGTGTTCTCCCAGAATGGAGGGGTTGTTAGCAAGCTGAAGCAGGATGGTGGTCTTGCCGGAGCGCCGCTGGCCGTAAAGGACGATCACGCTTCTGGCTGCTCGTGTCAGGTTATCTTGGAGGAAGGCCATGTCCTTATCGCGGCCATAGAACATCCTGCTATCGGGCGTTGGCGTGCCGGTGGAGTAGAAATTGGGGATGTAGTGAAACTCCCTGTACGTTTCGCGCAGCGTTAAGCAATCTTCGAAGGATTCCACTTGCGGCGTGTTGCCAGTATCGTCGTAGGCGATGTCGAATTTCAAGGTGATCTGCATACAATGCGGCTCGATAGTGAACTCGACGGTGATTTCTTCCTGGGGAAGGAGCGCGTCGACATCAACGCAGTTATTGCCGACCACGTGAAAATGCTGGTTATCCCTTTCTCGCAGCAGGGTGATTCTGATCGCGGTTGCCACGCCGCGCCCGGCGTTTTTCACGTTCAGCCAGATGCCAATCTGGTTATCATAGTGGGTATCTTTTGTCTGGAGTTCCACCTGGAGATCTGCTGTACCGCGCAGCTCGTCTAGCTTCTCCTGTACCAGTTTGCTCCACCGGTCGAGCAGGAAGAGAAAAGCGTGGTGATCGGGCAGCGCGGCAATAGGTTCGCCCAGAATAGTGTGCGTGTACTGCTGGTCGATGAACTTGCGCATCTGCTCAATCGTGGTCAGGGTTTCCTGTAAGCTTGCCTGCTGATCCTGGACACCTTCGCGCCAAAGATACATACGTAGCGGGCGACTGATGATGCCCAGTTTGTTGAATACTTCCAGAATAATATGCGCAAACTCGTTACCAGGCCCAAATTGCTCGCTGCTGAGCTTACAACGGTAGTTGGCGATCCCGGCCACCGTCTGGATAGTGAAAAGCCGGTAGAGTTCGCCATAAATGTGCTGTATGTCCAGACCGTAATCAAACTGCCTTGTCGCCTGCAGCGCATTGACCACCTGCAAGATTTTCTCAGGCGCGTTCTCCTCATTGAGGTCGAAGACCATCTCGATCACGGCTGTGAGGTAATTTCTGACATCGGGATTGGAGATACCATGAGTGATTTGCTCCCACAGGTTGCGCGGAATCTGTTTCACGATGAAGAGGTGAAGGGAGACGATAAGTTTGCCATAATGCTGGTTCAGCAGGTGAGCCATGCTGCGCGCTGCTTCCTGACGTATCCATTCCGAGTCTTTGTCCTGCATAGCGTCCAGGAGTAACTTGAAGGTTTCCTTACGGGTATCGAGCGGTCTCTCTACGACGCTATCCGCCAATGCGTAGAGTTCGCGCAACACCAGCCGCCGCATATAGCGGTCGGGATCGTAGGCAGCGCGTTTGAGGTAATTGAAACCGAGGTCCCAGTCACAGTCGATAAGCATCTGGATATGCTCAATGAGTGTGCTGCGCACCTCCTGCTCAGGATCGGTTGACAGTTGGAAAAGCAATGCGCGCGCCCGTGCGGGATTGAACGGATAGAGTGTCATGACGGTAGGCACCAGCGCCTTGCGCACCTCAGCGGCCCCCTTTTTTGCCAGATTTTCTAACCTGTCAAAATCTCTGGGAGCAGGATTTCCCCGCCCGACCAGTTTACGCAGCGCAAAGATTTGCAGAAACGGGTCTGTGCTGCTGAGCAGATCCTCGGTCACCTGCTCGCCAGGTTGGAGAGCTTTCCAGCAGTGTTCCATCATCTCATATATGCGTTGCTGGTTCACCATACGCAGGACATCTAACTGATCTTCTGTGCCGAGGACGATTTCGAGCAGACCGTCGTTATCGATATCTGCAACACAGAGGGCATGAATACGATCTTTTGCCTGGTATGTCCAGAGTAAATCCCCATCTTTGCTAAAGACATAGAGCTTGCCATCAGCACAGCCAACGAAGATGTTGCCGTCGTTTTCTGTCGCGTCAACTGCCAGAACACGGTGCGGCAGGTAGTAGCGCCAGAGCAGATGGCCGTTTGTATCGACCACGTGGATGTTGCGATCCTCGGAGCCGATCAATACCTCTACTCTGCCATCTTGATTGATGTCTTTGATGCACACTGCCTGAATACGGTCTTGCGTCTTGTAGTGCCAGAGATATTTGCCATGGCGCGTATATGCATATACGCGGTTGCTCAGGCTTGCGGTCACGATTTGTGGAGTGTGGCCCGGCAACTGCGTATTTGCCCGTACGAGGCGCACTCCTTCTGCGGTTGATATGATATCAACCGGCTCTTGCGAATCGCCCCGATAGATGTAAAGCTTCCTGTCTTCTGATCCGACAATGATCTCTACTACTCCCTGAAGATCGGGTGAGGTGACACATAGGCTCGACATCCAGCTATCAGTGACATAGAGTTGGCGCTGTTTGTTTTTCTGTGGGCCATCTACAATATAAATTTGCTGGCGGTCGGAGGTGCAGATGATGATTTCTTCCTGTCGGCGGCGATCAACGAAGCCTGTTTGTACGTCCACGATATGATCATGGAGTTGTTTGGACCAGGAAGATTTCCCATCCGCGCTAAAGTCGTGAATATCTCCTGTGGAGGTGCCGACGACAATCTCCTGTATCTGCTCATCTATAATATGCCTGAGACAGATGGTGCGAATATAAGCTATATCTTTTTGCCAGAAGCGCTCCACTTTCTGTTGTTCCAGTTTGCTCAGGGTTGAGAGCGCCTCTTTATATACTCTGGTATCCAATTGCTCCTGTGACTGCTGTAAGGTCACAAATTGCCGATTATTTCTGTTCAGGATATCCAGCAGCAGGACACGGTGATCGGAGGTCAGATCGTCCATCCCTTCCGGGTTGGGTTCCCCCAGTTGTTTGTAGGCACGGCGGACCCTTCTATCTATGCCCTTGCGCAGCCGGATACGCATGGCGCTGGCGCGATCATTGGTTGAGCCGACGAGCAACTCCGGTAGGCCATTGTTATCGATATCACACGGATAAAGACTGAAGACACGAGATCTGTGGTTGTGCCGCCAGATCAGTTTGCCTTCATCATCCAGAAAGTAGATGTGCTGATCCTCTGAGCCGGCAATGATTTCTTGCTTTCCGTCTCCGTCGATATCGACCACGCAAAGCGAAAGCAGGCGGTTCCCAAAGGGGCGATGCCATTTTTCTTTGAAGTAGCCACCCGGGTGTGCAGCGTCAACAATGTAGTTCAGCGCAACGAGATCCTTGCCTTCAGTTGCCACCAATACCTCCACCTGCTCATCGTTGTCAACATCTGCCATACAAAAGCTCTGGACAGGATGCAGGATGGGATAGCTGGTAAGCATGTTGCCTTGCCGGTCGAGCAGGTAAAGATGCCTGTCAACCGAGCCAACCAGAATTTCATCCTGCCCATCACCGTTGACATCACCAGAACAGATAGCACGCACCCAACCCTCTGTCGGAAAACGCCAGAGCAGTTTACCCGTTTTGTAATCCACACCGTAGGCACAGCGATCTTGCGAGCCGATCAAGATTTCGTCGGGTCGTCTGGGGTCAACGAAAATCTGGCGGATGGCTGACCCTGTATCGTGCCAGTATGCCTGCGCTTCTCGTTCGGGATCAAGTGCCTGGCCCTCGCTATCGAAAGCAAGTAACGTTCCGTCTTTCATCATCGTGTGGCCGAATCTGTCCAGGACATATACTTTGCCATCCCGCGTACCCACAATAATACGTGGCGCATTCTCTATCTCTCCCATGACATCACCTGTGACGATGCCTGTTTCCACGCCAATTTTCCCCCATATAATGCGCTCCCAGAGCAGTTCTCCCGTTTTTGAGAACAGGCGTACCCGACCATCGCGCGAACAGACAATAATTTCCGGCTCCCCGTTTTGATCAATATCTATGGCAAATACCTTTGTTACCCAGTTTTTTGCCGGATAGAGCCATACTCTCGTCACAATGCCGAGACCGAGATCAAGCGCCTCTATCAAATCATCAAGGGCGTTCTGTGACATATGCTTCATGCGCTTCATATGCTTCATCCTTTCTTTCCGCAGCTCTTCTTGATTCGCTGTCATCCTGATGGCAGAAGCCACGCCCGATTAGATAGAGTGACTCTCTCAAGGAGGTCTGGTTTCTCTCATTCAGTATAACCACAGTTATCAGCCAGAGTGTGCCGAAATGCTGACAGATACTCTTGCTTTCCATTTTATCCATCTTTCTGTGTTTCGTCTATACTATAGAGATCACATAGAGAATATATCGTTTGTAAATGGATGGCAGAAATCCGGCACACTATTGTACAATGTATAGGCTATACTTGCTGGCAGGAGAATCATTTGCTGCTTTAAGGAGGTGGTACAATGGCGAATCCATCGCCCAATCCCTACTTTAATCTGGCGATTGTTCGTAATGCGGAGATGTTCTTTGGACGTGCCTCTTTGCTCAAGCGTTTCTATGTAACAATCGCCAACTGCCAGTCCGTTTCTCTACTTGGCTCCCGCTATATCGGGAAGTCGTCGTTTCTGTGGTACACAACGCGGCCAGAAGCGCAGAAACTTTTCCCCTTTGACCAGAAGCAGTTTCCTTTTGATTTGAGCAGTCGTATCTTTGTTTTTCTCGACCTGCGTGAATTTTTGACAAAGACTTGCGAGGATTTTTTCCACAGTGTCAGTAAGGAAATCCTCGTGCAGAGTAAAAAAGCCGGGTTGAGTTTGCAGCCCGAAGGCGAAGGCCAGGATGAATTCAGCAATCTGCTCGATCAGATTGCCGAGCAGCGCCACTTTCCGGTGCTGTTACTGGACGGTTTTGATCAGGTGACGCGCAACAAGCATTTTGGGCCAGAATTTTTCTGGTTTCTGCGTTCTCAGGCCTCTGTCGGTCTGGTAACGTACATTACCGCTTCGCTGAAACCGTTGTCTGAGGTATGTCACCCTGATATCGTCGGCTCCCCGTTCTTCAACATTTTTTACCTGTACCATCTGGACGCTCTCACCCCTGACGAAGCAGAGGCATTAATTCGCCAACCGGCAGCCCGGGCTGCTCTGCCCTTCACCGAGGAAGAGGTTGCGCTGGTACAACATCTGGCCGGTCGCCATCCCTTCTTCATTCAGCGCGTCTGTCATGCCCTCTTTGAAGAGAAATGCGAGCGTGGCATGGTGAGCGAACAAAGGCTCAAGAATCTTGCCTACAAAGATTTGCGCCCCCGTTTCCAGACTATCTGGGAGGAACTTACAGAGACGCAGCAGCAGCAGCTTCAGGATGAAGCCCAGCAAAAAGGCAACCAGCAGCGCCTGCTGCCAGAATTGAGCGAGAGCGCGCTATTCAGGCAGTTTGTGCGTGATACCTGTGAGGCCAGACTCTTTCACCTCACCCTTGAGGAACTGGAGGACGCATTGGAGAAGATCGAGGATTCGTCGGCGCTGGGAACTACCAATCTGCGGTTGATGAAGGCCGTTACCATGCGGCTTGAACGGGATAGCCTTGCCTCGACAGCTAGAAGAGGAGTGGTTATTCGTGAAATACTGAGCGAGGCCCTCGAAAGTTTACGCGGCAATGGGATGCGTACAGAGTCGGCCCCGGACTGGAAATACTACAATATCCTGCTCTATCGTTACTTTAAACGTCGCTATAAAAATAACCAGATTGCTACGCGCCTGCAAATTAGCAGTATGCGGCAGTTCTACCGTGAGCGCCTCAAGGCGCTCGAATTGCTGCTGAATGCTCTCTTTGAAATGGAGCACATGGCTCGTTCACCTGATTAGCAAGATAGGAGGAAGTGGCGCACGCCTGTCTTGTACTCGCGCTTTTTGGCATGGAGATAGCAGATGCGAAACTGACTCTGGTCCTTATGGCCGGGCTACCAGGGTCTGGAAAAACAACGCTTGCGTATGCTCTGAGCAAGTTGTTTCGCTGGCAGGTGGTTGATAAGGATATGTACAAGGATATCCTTGTCAAGCAGAAGATGGACAATGAGGAAGCTTCTCACGCGGCATATGAGATCTCATTTGCCATCTTACGGGCGGCCCTCAACCGGCAGCACACGTCGGTTATTTTTGATACTGCCGCTCTTAGCCGCTTCATTATAGATGAAGTGGAAGAGATCATAAATATGACCAGAGATGTACAGCTCAAGGTCATTCTCTGTGTTGCCGATTACGAATTGCGCCATTTGCGCATTAGCAGCAGACCACCTCAACCTACGACTATCCGTGTCAACCCACCCACCATTGCCGATTACCTCTACCATTACAGACACCTGCCGCAAGATAAGCTCGTTCTCGATACCTCGGCTGACAAAGAAGCATGCCTCTCAGAAGCCATAAGGTATATTGCTGGAGCATGACGTGGCACAGAACTGGCAGTAAATGGCAGAATCTAGCATACAATTCGTGCAGGAGCGAGGAGGAAAAGCGAAATTTGGAGAGATTAGTGAGCCATTTGTGTAGGAATGATAAAGACCTGTTAGTTATTCGTGCTGTGATGCGTTAATTCTGCAGGTATTAAACGTTTTAGAGTGTGAACCAAAAGTTTTTTTCTAGCGTATATTCATTGTTCGAAAAACACTGGATCACTGGCAGGTTATCATCTAAATCTTAGGGGGAGTTGTAGAGATATGCCCACTATTTTCTTGATACGACATGGAGAGAGCCAGTCAAACGCGGGATGGGCAACGACTGATCCTGAAAAAGTGGCACTGACGCCACGAGGACTTGAGCAGGCAGAACGTATCGCCTCGTATCTGGAGAAATCTCAGGCCTCGCTGAATCTGATCGTTATTTCCCGCTATCTTCGCACCTTGCAGACGGCACAACCTGCGCGAAGACGCTTTCCAAAAGTGCCGCTCAAAGTGTGGAACGTTCATGAATTCACCTACCTTTCCTCGATGCACACTGAGCGATTGACGACTGAAGAGCGCAGACCTCTCGTCGAGGCTTACTGGCAACAGTGTCTTCCTAACTGGAAGGATGGACCGGGTTCAGAATCGTTTATCGACTTCATAAAACGCGCGCGCAAGGTTTTCAAGACCATTACGGTGTATAAAGGGCAGGGTCCGAGTATTGCCATATTCAGTCATGAGCAGTTCATCAAGGCTCTTTTATGGCTGTCAAAACACGAGCAGGTGCCGATTGATAGAGAGGCAATGAGCAATTTCAAAGAGTTTCTCGACACGGAGCCGCTTCCCAATGGCGCGATCATACAGATAAAGTACTGTGGTGATTGGAATGCCGGGCATTATACTCTAATAAGAGAGCATTTAGGACCATCGACCTTAACAGGGGTGGGGATGGGAGGGAAAGAGGAACTGGTGGCAGTGAAGTCGGACTGAAAGTCACCAGGAACTTCCAGTTAGTCGCTTAGAAATAAGCGGGAGTGATGGCTATCGCTCCTGCTTTTCCATTTTTCTTAACCTTCCCTCAACCGGATCATTACCACCTCTTCCTTCACGAAAGCTGGCTGTTTCTTTTATGATAGATGGGGATGAATAACTTTCTGGTGAGCTGCCGTGTGGTGGGGACTACATGGCAGTGCTTTTATCCATACAATACGGCATTTCCCTATATGATTGCTTCCCTGCGTTGAAAACTATGTTCCTCCGGGATAGAAGGAGTTTTTTTATCATGTTTCGACAGGCAAAAGTTTTCTGGACCTTTCGTGCCTTTTTTGTGCTGCTCGTAGGAATGGCGCTGGTGTTTCTGGCGGTACACGAGGGTTTCGTCCACGCGAGCGCGCCATCAGGTGTGACGGCGACTGATTTTTATATCAATAATGGCAGCGACCCGTGGGGAACCACATTCGATAGCCAGGGCAATCTCTGGGTAGCGGTGCCGGGCTGCGACCCTAACCCCACGTGCAATAAGGACGATCCTCCCGGGAAAATTGAGGAATATACTACTTCTAAGAACTGGATACAGACTATCCAGCTTCCCGCTCACTATGGCCAGCCGCTTTTCCTGGCCTTTGATAAGCAGGGCAGGCTCTGGTTCCCCGCTCCCATGAGTAATGCGCTTGAGATGTATAATCCGGGCAACCAATCGTTTCATAAATGGAAGGTGCCCACGACCAATGCGCTGCCGTGGGATGTCGCGATCGATCAGAAAGGGAAAATCTGGTTTACCGAGCATGGCTCCAATAAGGTTGGTATGTTCAATCCCACCACTCATACATTCACGGAGATTACAACTCCCGCCACTAATAGCAACCCTTATGGTATTACGGTTGACTCACACAATACTATCTGGTTTACCGAAAATACTGACGCGGTGGCTCTTATCGGTGAGTACATCCCCGCTGCCAGCAAGCTGCAAGAGTACAAGATACGCAATGGCAACACGAGCGGCAGCGGGCTGACGCCGCATCTGATTACTATTGATCACAACGGCAATGTCTGGTGGTCAGAAGGTTGGGTTGGTGCCATCGGCGAATTGAAGATTTCCCAGGCTGTTCCTGGCACCAATGATGGAGTCACCGAGCACTTTTATACGCCTCCATGCAGTAGCTGTGGGACACATACCTCCGGTATCGCGGTGGACAACAATGGCAATATCTGGTTTGACGACTCAAGTCAGAGTATCTTCGGCTCGTTTACTATCGCCAGCAGTACCTTTTCCCTCTACAACACTCCTACGTCGAACAGCCATCCTCATGATGGTTTAAATATCGACACTCATGGAAATATCTGGTTTGACGAGGAATTTGCCAACAAGCTGGCGGAAGCAACAGTCAGCTAGAAACAGAAACATAGCGGCGGAAACAATCTCTGCTACGATGAAACGCTTGCCTGTACACCTGCGCATGCCAGGAAGTAGAGAAAAAATTTGTGCGTATCGCGGTTAAGAATTGGTTGAGATTATGGGAGTTTCGGCCTATTTTTAACCCCATCATGTGCAAAAAATTGACGGTGGTTGGTCTTATTAAGTAGACTCGTACTTAAGCAGATGAGATGTGATGCGATACGAGACGAACGAGGCCAACCAGCAATGGGTGGTCGGATGAGGTAACGTAGCGTAGCTTTGTATAGCAGCCAATGAGGTAGGTTAAGATTATGCCGCAATTTCGCTCGGTTCCATCATTTGATTCGTTTGACGAAGACGACAAGCGATCGGTGACGGAAGGGCTATCAGCGCCATCTTCCAGTATTTTCCCGCCCCCGGTGCCCACGGCCACGGTCAGGCCCACCAGTGTAAGAGCATATGCTGCTCAGACAGGGCCGCTGTTTCCTATGACCGGTCAATATCCTGTTCTGAATACAGACCAGCTCGCGGCCATCGCGGCGAAGACAGGTGGACTTGAGATTGAGACCCCAGAAGCTCCCTCGCTGATTACCGCGCTGCAGGCCACCATTCCCGGCAACACGACGGGCCGTTTGACGGTCATTCCTGCCGAGATGAAGCGCCCGCCCGCAAAGGAGCAGCAGACCGAGCAACTTCCCAGGAGCAGGCGGCGTATGGGTTCGCATCTGCGCCAGGCCATTGTGCTCAGCAGTATTTTCACCGTCCTGATGATCACCTTGATCTCGCTGGCTCCCCTGGACAACGGGCAGACTCCCTTTCATGTCTTCTCCGGCATCAACAACTGGGTGCGTAACGGGCAGCTTAACTGGCTTCTCACCTCACAGCAGCAGGAAGCGCAGAAGCAGAGTACTTCTGCCACCACGCAGCAGAACAACACGCCCGCGCCGCCGACGATGAGCCTGCCCACCAGTCAATACATTGCCATCGCCCAGCAGGACGCTATCAACGCCGGTATTTCCCCTGTTTACTTTGTGCGCCAGATCAACCTGGAAAGCGGCTTCAATCCCAATGCCGTCTCTCCGGCTGGCGCTGTGGGCATCGCGCAGTTTCTGCCGAGCACCGCCGCAGGGCTGGGCATCAACCCCTGGGACCCGATTCAGGCTCTGCGCGCAGCCGCCAATCTCATGGCCAGCTACAATCGCCAGTATGGCGGCAACTATGCTATGGCCCTCGCCGCCTACAACGGTGGTACCGGTACTGTCCAGTACGCCGTCAACAACTGCGGCAGTAACTGGATAAACTGCCTGCCCGCGGAAACCCAGAACTATATCTATGTGATTATGGGGATTTAGTTTCCGTCCTGGCCCACCTCAGGCCGCCGCGAGGGCTGGGGACTTGACATCCTGCCGTTCCAAAATATACAATTTTGATATCTCCATATGGAGATATCAAAATTGTAGTGTGTTCGATACGTGCAAGGAGCACATGGCTTATGTCCTCTTCATCCCCTACGGCTTTGCAGAGTGAAGAAGCGGTGCTGGAGCGCATTCGCAGGCAGCAGCTTATCGAGTCGATAGACCAGATGAGTCCGACCTACCTGGAAGGGATGAAGCGCATCCTCACCGTCTCGGCTGATACGGAGCTAATCAGCGCACCGGCGTACTATCATGCCGCCGTCCACGCTCCTTCCCTCAATGCCTTCGGCTCCGCTGTCTCGATCATTCAGGACGAACTCGGCCACGCCCACATCGCCTATCGCCTGATGCGCGACCTCGGCGTGGATACCGACAGGTTGATTTTTGAACGCGACCCGCGCCAGTTCAAGTACCCTTACGCCTTCGATGTGCCACTGGATAGCTGGGTGGAACTCATTGTCGCCAATGCCTTCTATGACCGCGCCGGTTACACCCTGCTCGGCGATGTTTTCCAGAGCACGACCTTTGGCCCCTGGAAACGCGCCCTCGTCAAGGTGGATAAGGAAGAGACATTCCACCTGCGGCATGGCGAGCAGTGGATGCGCAAGCTCAACGTTGATAACAGCGGCCACGAGGAGTTGCAGCGAGCGGTCGACTGGATGTTTATGCTGACGGTCGAGTGGTTCGGCCTGCCGGATGATCTCAAGAAGCACAGCGAGCAGCTTGAGTACGGCTTCAAGGGTCACAGCAACGACGAACTGCGCCAGATCTGGATGTCTACCGCCGTGCCGTTGTGCGAGGAACTGCACTTGAAGGTCCCCGCGCACTACGACCAGGAGCGGCAGAAATACGTCATCGACTGCCCCTTCCCGGCGCACTTCGACGCGAAGGCCAAACGCTGGCTCTTCGAGGACGGTCCCTGCACGTGGGACGATGTGATGAAGCGCTGGAAGGCGCGCGGCCCCGCCAACGAGGAGTTCGTCGGCATGGTGCAGCGCGGCAAACGCGAGATGCTGCGCCTGCTGGAGCAGGATCAGGAGCAGGGCATAGTAGCATGACCACGACCTATCCATCGCTCCAGACACACGCGGCCAATGAAAGTTGCTGCCCCGCTCTCTGGGACGCGCTGCGCGATGTGACCGACCCGGAAATTCCCGTCAGCGTGGTTGACATGGGCCTCATCGTCGACATCCAGCAGCACGAGGGCGTCGTTGACCTCAAGCTCACCTTCACCGCGATGGGTTGTCCCGCGATGGATTTCATCATGGACGATATTCGCGAGCGTCTGTTGCGCGAGCCAGGTGTGCAGCAGGTCAACATCGAGATTGTCTGGGAGCCGGTCTGGACCAAAAACCGGCTCAGCGAAGAAGGCATAGACATCATGCGTACCTGGGGCATATCCGCGTAGCACGAAGCGCCCTTTAACAGGAGGCAACCCGTGAGCACGACAGCAAGCGAAACCACGACGGAGCAGGCCAGGCCCAGGAGGGAAGCTCTTAACGAGAGCACCGTCTGGCACGTCTTCGCCCGCCGCAAATATGACGAGCCGCTGCACGAGATCGGCAACGTTATGGCCGACGACGTAGAACTGGCTCAGGTCTACGCTCGCAGCATCTACGACGAATTTGGCTGGATCGAGATGGTGCTCGTCCCGCGCCAGAGCATCGTCAAGGTTATTGAACTGTAGGGGGTAAGCAGGCCACCACAGCCTGCAGGCCAGCCGCACCCAGGCCACCCCTTGCGGGTGGCCTGGGGGTGGATGATCAGTCTGGAGTATGAGCTGAGGGTACGTATTCAGGAGAAATATTTTATGGCTGGAACCGGTACACGTATCGACAACGCGGCGCTGTTCGCCGTGATCTCGTCGCTGGCCGATAATAAGCAGGCTATCGGCAGGCGCTATGCTTACTGGAGCAATGGCGCGCCCGCGCTGGAGGCGGCTGTGGCGGCGGCGGCCATGACGCAGGATGAGCTGGGGCATGCGCGCACTCTCTATCCCCTGCTCAACCAGTTTGCGCAGGCTGAGGCTGACCCGGTGCAGATCGAGCCGGAGACGCGCACACTGCACTACTCTCTGGCCTTTCTCGACCGCGACTTTCAGGGCTGGTCGGATTTCGTCGCCACCAACTTTCTGATCGATAACGCCCTTACCACCTTTTTTGAGGCCGCGCAAAACTCCAGCTTTGACCCGCTGCGCCAGCGCTCGCGCAAGATTGTGCAGGAGGAGCGCGTCCACGCCATGTTCGCGGAGGCGTGGACGCGCCGCCTCGCGAAGACAGGTGGCGCAGTGCGGGCCGCGCTGCTGAGCGCGCTGGGACGGCTCTGGAACGAGACGCTGTGCTGGTTCGGCCCGGAAGACGATCCCATCATGCAGCGTCTCTACCAGGAAGGGATAATCGACGCGGTGCCCGGTGAACTGCGCCGCCGCTACCTCGGCAAGATTATGCCCACGCTCAGCAGCCTGGACATCAACGTTCCCGCCACCTTCAACCCACAAAGCAAAAGCTGGGAGCCGACCGGAGAACTGCCCTGGGAACGGTGGGATGCCGTGGGCCGGAGATTGGGATGAGAATGGGATATAATACAGACGAAGAGCGGGCAAACCCGGAGGTACGTTGCCCGTATTGTGGCTCGACCGATACCGAACTGTTCTCGTTGTTCGGTCAGCAGTTGCTGACCGTGCAATATTATTGCAATAGCTGTCACACACCGTTTGAACGTGTCAAAGATGACGACGTTCTGGAAGATTACGCTGCTTACAAGGCACGAAAGGAAGGCCAACAATGACAACAACTTCAGAACGCACCCTGGTCAACTACACCACGACCGGCGGCGTTGCCGTGATTGAACTGACTAATCCACCGGCCAACACGTACAGTTACGAGATGATGCGCCAGTTGGACGAGGCTATTTTGCGGGCGCGCTTCGACGATAACGTGCATGTGCTGGTCATTCGCGGCGCGGGCGAGAAGTTCTTCTGCGCCGGCGCGGATATCGCTATGCTCAATTCCGTCACCCCCGGCTACAAGTATTACTTCTGCCTGCACGCCAACGAGACGCTGACGCGCCTGGAGCAGACGCCCAAGCTGGTCATAGCGGCCATGAATGGGCATACCGTCGGCGGCGGCCTGGAAATCGCCCTGGCCTGTGACATTCGTATCGCCAGGCGCAACGCGGGCAAGGTTGGTCTGCCAGAAGTGACCCTCGGCGTGCTTCCCGGCACCGGCGGCACGCAGCGTATGGCACGCGCCTTGCCCAAAAACAAGGCTATCGAACTCATGACTGAGGGCAAGCTCATCAGCTTCGAGGACGCGCTCGAACTCGGCCTCATCAACTACATTTACGAGGCTGAGGACTACTGGGACAAGGTTATGGAGTACGCGCGGAGCTTCTGCCCGCCCAACAAAGCCTCGAAGACGGTGGGCCGCATCAAGCGCGCCGTCCAGTCCGGCCCTGAAGAGGCACTTTCTGAAGGCCTCGCGCTCGAACGCGAACTCCAGCAGCTCTGCTTCCAGAGTGAAGACGCCAAAGAGGGTATCGCTGCCTACAACGAAAAGCGCAAAGCAAGCTTTAGCGCGAAATAAAAAATTTGTGTTTGTTCCTGAACGGGGAAAGGCGCGCATGCGCGCCTTTCCCCTGTCTCTATTTCCGGCAACATGATATAATAAGCCTGAATTCGCGCCTGCACGCGCAATCCTTGCATCGTGATGATACTGATGAGTAAAAGGATGTGAAACCATGCGACTTAAAGTGGTTCTGGAACCGGGCGAAGAGGGTGGCTACGCAGTCTGTGTACCTTCGTTGCCTGGAGGTATCAGCGAAGGCGAAACTGCGCAAGAAGCTCTGGAAAACATCCGTGAGGCTATAGAGTTATATCTTGAGCCGGTGGAGGATGATTGGGTAAAGGACGATGATGAAGCTGTGCAGGAAGTCGAACTATGACCAAAGTTCCCAATCTGTCGTACATTCAGATTGTCAGAGCTTTGCAGCGAGCTGGTTGCATTGTAGTGCGTCAAAGAGGAAGTTATATTCGCTTGCAAAAGCATATAGGCGATGAAGTGCTAAAAATCATGGTTCCGGCACCTCGCCCGGTGAAAAGCTCAACACTATCTCACATTCTGAAGCAGGCGCGTTTAGACGTTGATCAATTTCTCGAATTATTGTGATGGTGCCTACAAAATATGCCTGACATCCATATCCGTTTCCACAAAGACATTTTGTGGCTCATTCTTGATCGACCGCCGTTGAATATTTTGACGATTGCGATGATGGACCAGTTGACGGGGGTGATGCGTGACGCGGTGAAGCGCAAGCCCCGGCTGGTGGTGATTACGGGCGCGGGCGAGCGCGCGTTTAGCGCGGGTGTCGACATCAACGACCACCTGGATGGGCGCGAGCGGGAGATGCTGCGGGCGGTGCGCGACAACTGCGCGGCCTTCGAGGAACTGCGCACGCGCGGCATCGCCACTGCCGCGCTGGTGAAGGGACACGCCCTCGGCGGCGGCTGCGAACTGGCCGCGCTCTGCGATACCGTCATCGCCCACGAAGACGCCACCTTTGGTCTGCCAGAGATCAAGCTGGGCGTCTTCCCGCCCGTCGCCGCCGTCTATTTTCCCACCCTCATCGGCTACCACGCCACCATGCGCCTCATACTGATGGGCGAAACCATCTCCGCTCAGGAAGCCCTGCGCATTGGTCTCGTGCAGCAGGTGCTGCCCGCCGCGCACTTTCTCACCGACGCCGAGGAACTCCTTACCGTCCTTGCTACGTCTGAAACGCCGAAATCAAAAGCAGTATGAAAGCAATAAGGACGGGGACGCACCTGCGTGGTATCTGTGCAACGGGTTCATTAGAACTTCTTGTATCCCGCGACACAACGGCGCAATGTGCGGAACTTTTAGACGCGTTAGAACGTCTTGATATTGCGGCGATAATATCGCAAGCATACAATACAGGGGCGAGGGACAGAAGCGGCAGCAGTGGGTAGTGGAGTAATCGCCTCTTGAGTTCAGTCAAGAGTAGGAGAGAAGGTCTCATGAGTAAAACGAGTAAGGTCTACGTCATCCGGCGGAAATCATTCTTCCTGGTTATTCCATTGGTGCTAACGCTGGTGTTTTTCCTCGCGGCCTGCGCTGGCACTACAAGCGGCTCCGGCTCAACTCCCGCGCCCACTCCGACAAGTGTAAAGGGGTACGGTACATCACATGGCTGTCCCAGTGACGCGGTCGTCTCTCCGGCCCCACCCCCGGCCAACGTGACGGTGCATATGTCGCAGAGTCATACCACCATCAACGCGCAGACGGGCAATATCGTAGAGTTTGACCTCCCCTTCGGCCAGCACTGGTCCGGCCCGACCGGCTCCGTCGGCTCGCTGGAACTGCAATCGCCTCCTGGCTACGCCAATACTGCCACCAGGATGTGCGTCTGGCGCTTCAGCGTCCAGGGAACGGGCACCACGCTGGTCAACTTCTATGGTCAGGCCATCTGCACTAAGGGCCAGTTATGCCCTCAATATGTCCTCAACGTCCAGTATGAGGTTGCGTCGAAATAACTTCCAGGCGAACAAAAGAGGCGCGGCTGGCCCCAAACGACCAGCCGCGCTTTTCTTGCGTTTCCGATACAATCCTATTATAAACTATCTGTCAAGCATTTTGCATCGTCCAAACGCCCGGTGTTTTTTGCCGCGTTTTCGGGTATACTTCTAGAGCACCGCTTTTTCCGTCCCTATCAATAAGGAAAACTCATGAAATTGCCTGTGAGACGCTATTTTGCTCTGCTTGTAACCTACCTGAAACCATTGCGGTGGCGCGCGTTACTGCTGGCATTGTTGCTGCTGGCTGGCATCGGCCTGCAATTGCTCAACCCTCAGATTCTGGCGTACTTTATTGATACGGCTCTTGCCGGTGGGGCTGCGACCTCACTGCTGAGCGCGGGCGTGCTCTTTACCGGGATCGCGCTGGCAAATCAGGGCATCTCGGTGGCTTCCAGCTACCTGAGCCAGTATATAGCGTGGACCGCTACCAATCGCCTGCGCACCGACCTGGTGGCGCACTGCCTGACGCTGGATATGGGCTTCTACAAAACGCGCACACCCGGCGAGTTGATCGAGCGCATCGATGGCGATGTGGACCTGCTCTCCAACTTTTTCTCGCTTTTCGTTATCAACCTGCTGACCAGTGCTCTGCTGGCGCTTGGCATCCTTGTCATGTACTTTCGCGTGAGCTGGCTCGTCGGCGTGACTATGACCTTCTACTCGTTCCTTGTCCTGCTCGCGCTGATGTACCTGCGCGGGCGCGCCATTCCCTACCAGCTTGCGCAGCGGCAGAGCAGCGCCATGTTCTACGGCTTCCTGAGCGAGCAGCTTGCCGGAACTGAGGATGTGCGCGCCAACGGGGCGGTGGGCTACGTCATGCGCCGCTTCTACCAGCAGATGCGCGCCTGGCGGCGCGTCTTCGGCAAGGCAACGGTCATGAGCCGCTTGCTGGGCGTGACCGGCCTCTTTCTTTTTGTCGGCAGTTCGGCACTCGCCACCATGCTGGGCGCTTACCTGTGGAGCATCCATCTTGTCAGCGTCGGCACCGTCTACCTGCTCTTCTCCTATACCGACCTGCTCTCAACGCCTATCCAGCAGATACAGACACAGCTTCAAGACCTGTCCCAGGCCGATGCGGCTATCCAGCGTATCGAGGAACTGCTGCGCACCCGGCCCGCGCTGCCCGATACCGGCGAGAAACAGTTGCCGCGAGGTCCCCTCACCGTCGCCTTTGAAAATGTTTCGTTCGGCTACGTCGCTGAACATCCTGTGCTCTCGAATATCTCGTTCGCGGTGCAGCCGGGGAAGGTGCTGGGCGTGCTGGGACGCACGGGCAGCGGCAAAACGACGCTGGCGCGCCTGCTCTTTCGTCTCTACGATGCGCGGGCCGGGCGTGTCTGCGTCGGCGACATGCCGGTGCGCGAGGCGCGTCTGACTGACCTGCGGCGGCGCATTGGCATGGTGACGCAGGACGTACAGCTCTTCCATGCCAGTGTGCGCGACAACCTGACCCTTTTCAACCGCGCCATTCCCGATGAGCAGATCGTGCAGGCCATCCACACTGTCGGCCTCACACGCTGGTTTGAGCAGTTGGCTGACGGACTGGCAAGCGAACTGGGTGCGGGCGGCGCCGGTCTTTCCGCCGGAGAAGCTCAGCTCCTCGCCTTTGCCCGCGTCTTCTTGAGCAATCCCGGCCTCGTTATCCTTGACGAAGCGTCCTCACGCCTCGATCCGGCCACTGAGCAGCGCATCGAGCGCGCTACCAACCTGCTCTTCGAGGGCCGCACGGGCCTGGTTATCGCTCACCGTCTCAGCACCATCCAGCGCGCCGACGACATTCTCATCCTCGAAGATGGACGCATGCTCGAATACGGCCCGCGTGCCGCGCTGGCAAATGATCCGAACTCGCGTTTCTCACAACTGTTGCGCATCAACACAGGCGAACAATTCATAGCGCCCGATGAGGAGGTGCGTGCGTGAAAACATATACGTTGCTGTGGCGCGTGGTGCATTACCGCTTCTGGCTCTACGTCGTCATCGTCTTTGAGTCGACGGCCTTTTACATAGGGCGGCTGGTCTTTGGCCTCATCCTGCAAGCCTTTTTCAACACGCTGGGCGCGCTCAACCAGCAGCCGCGCCTGACCGCGTATCTGTTCGTGCTGAGCGGGCTGCTGCTGCTGACTGCGCTCATACGCGGCGCGATCTCTGTGATCGGGAACTATTGCATCGCCGCCTTCAGCTTCGACATGGGCGCGCTGCTGCAACACAACCTGCTGCGGCGCATCCTTGAGCTTCCGGGGGCGCAGGCTGTTCCCGGCTCGCCCGGTGAGACCGTCAGCTCCTTTCGTGACGATGTGCAGGCCGTGCGTTCCATGCTGTCGACCACCGTTGATACCATCGCCCTCACCATCTTTGCCGTCGCGGCCATCATCATTCTGCTGCATGTCAACGCGCAGATCACGCTGCTGGTCTTCATTCCCCTGACCTGTGTGGCGGCAATCGCGCAGAGCATGAAGAAACGGCTGGAGCGCTTCCGCACCGCCAGCCGCGCCGCGACGAGCAACCTGACCGGGGCCATCGGCGAAATCTTTTCGGCAGTGCAGGCCATCCAGGTCGCGGGCGCGGAATCCCACGTGGTGCAGCACTTCGACACGCTCAACGAGCGCAGGCGCACGGCCATGTTGCGCGACAACGTGCTGACCAGCGCGCTCAACTCGGTCTTCGGCAACACCGTCGGACTCGGCAAGGGCCTGATCCTGGTGATTGCCGCGCTCTCGGTGCGCGGCAGCCATCTCGGCCCCGGCGACCTCGCCCTCTTCATCTCCTATCTCGCCACGGTGGCCGAATTCGTGCAGGCGCTCGGCCTCTTCCTGGGCCAGTACGCGCAGACAAAGGTTTCTTCCGCCCGCCTGATCGCCCTGCTTCAGGGCGCGCCCGCCAGCACGCTGGTCGCCCGCCCTCGTCCCTCGCTCTATCACAAAGGCGCGCTGCCGGAAGTGATCATCCCGACCAGGACACCCGGCGACATGCTCGAAACACTGGAGGCGCGCAACCTGACCTATCGCTATCCCGACAGCGGACGCGGCATCGAAGGCATCAACCTGCGCCTGCGACGCGGCACGCTGACGGTCATCACCGGACAGGTTGCCTCCGGCAAGACAACGCTGCTGCGCACCCTGCTCGGCCTGCTGCCGAAAGAGACGGGCGACATTCTCTGGAACGACCAGCCTATCGCAGACCCGGCCAGCTTCTTTGTGCCGCCGCGCAGCGCCTACACACCGCAGGTGCCGCACCTCTACAGCGAGACGCTCGCCGAAAACATCCTGCTCGGCCTGCCCGAAACAGCAGTAGACCTGCCTGCCGCCATACGCGGCGCGGTCATGGGACGCGACGTAGCGGAACTGGAAAACGGCCTGCGCACCCTCATCGGCGCGCGGGGCGTCAAACTCTCCGGCGGCCAGCAGCAGCGCGCGGCAGCCGCCCGCATGCTCGCCCGCGCCGCCGAACTCTTCATCTTCGACGACATCTCCAGCGCCCTTGACGTCGAGACCGAGCGCATCCTCTGGGACCAGCTCTTCAACCAGCGCCCCTCCAGCCGCACCTGCCTCGTCGTCTCCCACCGCCGCGCCGTCCTCCAACGCGCCGATACCATCCTCCTCCTCCAAAATGGCAAAATCGTTGCTACTGGCAAGATCGAAGAACTACTGGAAAGTAGCGAAGAGATGAAGAAGTTGTGGGAGCGGGAGGAGTGAGATGCCAGGTCGACGGCCCCTCGCAGGCTACCACAGTCCGATCCAGCCCCACAGTCCGACCGCAAGGTCGGCCCTACTATATACGCCCACCGCCCCCGGCTCGCTTCGACATAGTATAGCCGCGTTTTTCTGCCTCTTTCTTAATCTTCAGTCGAAACGGCACCAGTATCCTCCTCACTCTCGTTACCATGTACTCTAACAGAGGTACATATCTTGACATAAGACCATGCTCATAGTTCTACTATCAGGTAGGGGTAACTATGAGAGTATTTATAAACAGAAAGGAGGCATATCATGAGCGAGACCACATGGACGCTCTAGATAGTTTGTGCGTCAAACGGTAAGTATGGAGAAATCGCCTGTGTCTCTGGCGGGGATGAGGAACATGCCAGAGAACGCACCCGCACCTGGATAGAGGCACACGCATATTTGCCGCAAGTCCATTTCAAAGCATATCCCAACGGCTTTCAAATGGTGCGGCGCTGGCTGCCAGGAACAATCAGCGTGGGATGCGAACAGTAGCTCCTGCCCGATGCAACAGTCTGCCCTTAATGTCGTATACTACAGGGAGAGTAACAGAATAAATGGACCAGAAAGGGAAACAACATGAGCGACAACGAGAAAAACAAAGGCTCCATGCGCAAGGGGCTACTCCTGGCCTCGATAGCCTACGGGGCGTTCACCGCCATCTCTGTTATCGCCCCCATCATCCTCGACAAGCTCTCCAAACGCAGGCAGAACCCGTAGGCCAGGGAAGCGAGGCCAGATAGACAAACTCAGTCCTGGATCACATAACTCGGCTCCGAGTGTCCCTCCAGCCAGATCAGCGTCTCGCCCTCAGACTCGCTCTGGCGGTGGCTAATCTGCGCGTTCCAATCCTCCTCTGGCACCTGTTTCAGCGCATCCGCCAGGTCGCACTTCACCCCATTCTGCAACCCCTCAATCACCGCATTCGTCCCCTCACCCTCATTCAACCGCTGATCTACATACTCCCGCAACGTCATAGTGTATCCCCTTTCCAGTGTTGAGATAACGTGATGGTTCTCTGGTAGGAGACACGTGCGGGTGGAGATGGGGAGTTTCTA
>DATGLM010000065.1:0-83036 GCA_035294125.1 Ktedonobacteraceae bacterium
TCTTCCTTTTTGCGCGCCTCCTTTGTATTATTCCTTTAGTCAGACAAAAGAGTGGAGTTCTAGACGGAGGAGTTCGTAGCGCGTTTGGCCTATCAGTGCCTTTTTAACAATTGGATGCAACGCTTCTATGTTGGTTCTCTAGCAGCCATTTGAGAGATGGCGGAAAAGGAGGTTTTCAATTGCTCATTAAGGTGAAAGGAGAAAGTTGGATGTTGGTCTGGTGATATTTGCAAGAGTGAGAAATCCTTATCAGTTCTACAGAAGACCATCATACTGATGCAAGGCAAAACTGCTATTCAGATATGAATTTAATTTCTTACCATGAACAAGAAATTAAATTCATTGGTAGACAAACCTAATTTTTTCGTAGGTGAGGAAGGGACAGTCTGTGCTGAACAAAATCTTTAAGGCCATTATCAACTATTTTTCAACCTTTAAACAAGTTGCGAGAATTGTATGGACAGTCAGTCCTCGAACTTTTCTGGCTTTATTTAGCTTAGCACTTCTAAATGGGTTGTTCCCCACTGCTAGCGCATTCTTCACCTCTAGCTTGCTTCAGATGCTAGTGCAAACGCTACACACAAAAAACGTAGTCAACTTGCCTGCTAATTTTATTGGGTTGCTAATGCTCATGACCGGGGTAGCTGTGCTCAATCATATTTTCCAATATCTGAGTACCGTCGTGCAGAATCTCTATCAAACACTTGTTTCTAATCATATAGGCTTGCTCATTACTGAAAAAGCATCAGCGATTGACCTGGCCTTCTTCGAGAATCCAGCCTTTCATAACAAAATGCGTACTGCTATAGGGGAAGCTAATTATCGCCCAATGATGCTACTTAACGGCCTGATGAATCTGGCTTCGACGCTCACCACACTGTTCTCCATGGGCCTTGTAATAGCACTCTGGCAAGCCTGGATCATTCCAGTAATTTTCCTCAGTTCCCTGGCTATGCTTTGGGTCTCGGTCCATTTCGGAGCCCAACGCGTAGCTTTGCTTAATGGGCGCGCTGAAACTGAACGTAAGAAACAGTATTTACAGACATTACTTACTTCTGAGCAGGGAGCAAAAGAAATCCGACTATTTGGTCTGCGGCAGTTCCTACTCAATAACTATCGGGGTTTGCTCGATTCGATGTTTCGGCAGGATCGTAAACTTGCTTTCCGTCAGGTATTCTATCTGGGAGCAATAGATATGCTTCTATCAGTCGTGCACCCATTGCTTTACAGCTTTACTGCGATACAGGTTTTACAAGGTTTAATTAATATTGGCCAGTTCAGCTTGTATACGCAATCAATTCAGCAATTGCAAGGGACACTAATCGGACAGATGTCCTTACTCGGCAATCTGCATGAGGGTAACCTGTTCGTGACCAATCTACTCAACTTTCTGGATTGGCAGCCTCAGGCTGAGGCACCACGAACTGAGTCCAAGAAATATCTCGCAGCCATTTCTGCCATACCACGCATTGAATTTCGAGAAGTAACGTTCTGCTATCCCGATACAGAGAGGGTAATCCTTGATAGTGTTAGTTTCGTCATCCAGCCAGGTGAGGCAGTAGCACTGGTGGGTGAAAATGGTGCTGGCAAGAGTACATTTGTCAAACTTCTGGCAGGGCTATACGAGCCAACGGCAGGGCAAATCTTACTGGATGGCGTACCGATCCTACATCTGGATCGAGATGATCTACGAAGCTATCTCAGTGTGATTTTCCAGGACTACACTATCTATCATCTGTCCGCCTACAACAACATTGGTGTCGGACAAATCAAACATATACAGGACAGGGCATTGCTTGAGGCAGCGGCCAAACGATGCGGGTTAGATCATGTTATTACAAGTCTGCCGAATGGTTTTGAGACAGTACTAGGGCGCTTTTGGGAGCATGGACATGAGTTATCAGGTGGACAGCGGCAATTGGTAGCGATGGCACGCGCGCTAGTGCGTAATGCTCCCATACTAGTGTTAGATGAGCCATCCGCCGCACTGGACATTTACACTGAACGCAGCCTCTTTCAGCATCTGTTAGAGGACCGGGCTGGTGGGCAGCTCCAGACAGTGATTTTTATCTCACATCGATTTGCAAGCGTACGCCTTGCCGACCGTATCCTGGTATTAGAGCATGGACACTTGATCGAGCAAGGAACCCATGACGAATTGCTCAATCGAAACGGGCGTTATGCAGAGATGTTTAATCTACAGGCAGAACAGTACAACAATAGCAGCAGGCTGATAACTGTAGTAGAGTGAGAGAGTTCCCAGTCTGATTATGGGTACTCATTTCTGTGTCCATCAGATGTTGCGCTATGAGGATGCATCCAAAACGGAACAAACTGGGGAGGAGCAAAAGAAAGAAGATAGGCCGTCATCTCAAAAAGTCTCCCATATTTCTTGGGAGATCGATGAGGAATGATCTACAACAGGAGGATCCAATGTTTACAACATATTTACTGGTGTTCTGTCGGGTCACTATCGCTTTATTATTTATTTTCTCCTTTTGCGGCAAGCTTCTAGCTCTCAGAGACTTTGCTGTTACTATCGGGGACTTTAAACTGTTACCACGAAAATGGAGTAAGGGCGCAGCAATACTCTTTCTGATTGGTGAAATTACCACAGCAATACTTGTGACTATGGATGTTAATTTAACATTCATCGGATTTTTGCTAGCGATAACATTGCTGATGATTTTCTCTGTCGCCCTAGTAACTGCATTGTGGCGTAAGCTCGATATGAGCTGCAATTGTTTCGGCAGGACTGAGCAGCGTATCTCTCACTATGATGTGATTCGCAACGGCATCTTTATCCTTTGTGGTCTGATCGGCCTGTGGCTGCTAAGGTATGCTCCACAAGGCTTGTCTGTTAGCGAGATTATACTGCTTGCACTTATGAGTACCGTATTCCTCCTGTTTATCGTGAAGTTGGATGATATTGTCGAGACACTTCGCCAACCTTTCCCAAACTTTGAAGAACGGAGATAAATCCAATGGAATCCTTGCTGCTTCTAAGCCTGAGTATCCTCTGGGGTGTGGTGTCGGTTATTCTGGCATTGACATTGCGGATTCTTCGCTGGCTAAGGGCCTCCTCTGAGGCGCGAATGAAACAACAAGAGACTATGGAGGAGCGCCCAGCATTGATTATTGGCGCACCAGCAGGAGACTTCAAAGCCAGGACTCTTGCTGGTAAAGCAGTACGCTTGGATGACTATGCTGGTCGCTCCGTCATCTTTATTTTTGTTTCGCCGACATGTGGACATTGCCGCATGGAAATGCCGACACTCATCAAACTGGCTCCTTTGGCGCAGAAAAATGCAGGGACAGAAATCATTCTCGTCAGCGATTGGGGCCCTGTCGTGACACAACAGTGGCTAGGAACTATACGAAGCGAAGACCATGTGGACGTGCAGCTACCAATTTTGGTCGCCCCACGCGGGAAAACTGATTTTCTGGACGACTATAACCCAAGGCATCTCACCCCCTCTTTTTGTCTTCTCGATGCGCAAGGCAACGTACAAGCTACGGGAGGTATCCCATCGACCGCATGGAATAAACTCAAGCGGATTTGGGAAGGGGCGACCAAGCTTCCGGCCTTCACGTTTATGAAGCCTGATGATGTAGGTCAAAAGGGACATGAAGTATAAATTGTTTAGCTATTATGGGGCGAGAGGAACAAATGGACAGAGCTAGCCACAGAAGCATTGCTGTTACAAGAGCAAGAATATAGGCAGTCACAGCATAACCATGAGGAAGTAGTCCATGAATTGCACAATACATGCGAAAAGTATTTTCCTTCCGGTCATGGCTTCGATAGAGCGTATTTTTCAGTGTAATTAGTAACTCTTACAGTGATGAGGGGAAAGATTGAGCTAGGTGAGGTGCAGCAAATGACCATGCTCATCATTTACCGAATAGGATCTCTTGTAAAGGAACTGGACAGAACAACGAGAAAGGATGTTCTATGATACAAGACATCATTGCGAATTTCTTTACCTTCTCCGATTTCAATGGCACTCTTCAGATCACCTATTATCCTCAGGCACGACTCGACTACCAGGGACCCGAAGGGCGTTTTATCTATCCTGGTGCCAGTCCAGATCGCGATATGACCATCCAGGAGCAAAGCTTTCTTGGTCAGCAGATCACGATAGTGCTCACGCCTGCGGCTGATGGTCCCTCTGTGACTCTGACTCTCTTGCTCCCCCCCATGAACATGGCGGGTCAGCATGAGCAGGATTTTGACACCCTCGCTATCAAGACCACCAGCTCGGGCCTGCTGTCTCCCAGAGGGGCGCTGCTCACCTACGAAGTGATCTCCTTACAGGGAATTGCTCAACATCTCCTCCATCCGCTCTATAGTTGGCAGGGACCTCTGTCAGACGAGCCACAAGAGGCCTTCAAGGCAATTGCTAATGAGATCATGAAGATGAGCGAGGTCGATCAGCAGATGAGGAAGAGGGGGCAGTGGGATGCTTCGATTGATGTGGCAAATACGCAGCGGATGAAGGAGATTGTTGAGCACATGGGGTGGCCGACGAGATCGAAGGTGGGAAGTCCTGCTTCGAAGATGGCGTGGCAGCTTGTCCAGCATGCGGATCATGACCGTGCCTTTCAGCAGGCGTGCCTCGATCTCATGAAGGCGCAAGCGCCAGGCGAGGTGTCGCCAGTGAATATCGCGTATTTAGAGGATCGGGTGAGAGTGGCAGAGGGGCGTCCTCAGGTCTATGGCACGCAATTTTATAGCGATGAGGCAGGCAAGGTTGGCCCAAGGCCAATTGAAGATCCAGACCACGTTGATGAGCGAAGACAAGCGGTGGGTCTGCAGCCGCTCAGTGACTATGCGCGTGAGGTAGAGCAGTCTTACCAGGAGTGCCACCCGAGCTAGTGCTGCACTTGTGCCTGCTTTCTTCTCCCGTGGTTCGGACGGCTTCCTCTTTAAATTCTTTAGTGGAGGTTTTCTGAACCTTTGCCATGTTGATCCCTTTCCTGATTTGTTAGAGTATATCTCAGCTTTGCTGACTCTATCAAACTTGGGCAGGGTCAAAGCTCTTTATCGCAGTTTTGGCAGATGCCTACCTCATAGTCTGGATCAATGTCCTCGTTCCACGGACCGTCACCATTTTCGTCGCCATACGTATACCAGCGCTCTACGGCATTCTATCGTTCCTTTTCGCTCCTCCCAGTAGGTTTCACCTGTGATGCTTACGCTTCTCTCAAAAGTCTGAGAATCTCCTTGTCTACATCAGAGTGCTCTTGAGACCGTTATTATTTTCCCCTACGGTGAATATAACGATGCTGCTAAATGAGAACGCTAAGGGGTAAATGAGTTCAGAATACGCTCCAACTCTTGCAGGGGTGGCTTGTGAAGGACTTTTTGAGCTGCCTTAGTTGTTCAGGCATGTGGATTTATACAAACCCCAGGAAGCGAAAAGATGGCTAGAGGGTAGCATATAAGGTGGCACTTGTGAAACGGAGTTCAATTATTGAGCGAGGAATAAAGGGTGGCATGTGTTTCACAAAGAGGACACAGGCCGACGGCACCTTGTGCTCTGCCTCTTCCGCTACAGTTGATACAGGTGGCAAAAGTGAGATTAGAATCCAGGAGTCGAGTCAGAGCGCCCGCAAAAGGACTATGCAACACGAGCGCAATACATTGTATAATATCCAGGAGGGCTTGTAGCCCGTTACAGCACCGAACTCGTCATAACACAAAGGGTTGCGGAGGTATTCACTACCGCACTACCCTTTCTACCATCATTAAGAGGCTGCATTGCAACCATGATAGAAGAAATCACAAAGGACATATTTCGGATTTGTGTCCCTATTCCGTTTCCATTGAGAACAGTGAATATGCACGCGCTGGTAGGAGATGAGGGATGGGTGCTGGTGGATGCCGGGATGGGCGTGCCGGATGCACGTGCTGCCTTCGAGGCGGGTTTGAAACGGGCAGGCTTGAGCATCGAGCGGCTGCGCGGCATTGTGCTGACCCACCATCACCCTGACCATATTGGCCTGTCGGGCGAATTACACGAGAGGACGGGCGTACCGGTGTATATGCACCCCATCGACGAGGCGATTATGCAGATGGTCTGGTCGGGAACGCTGCCGCAGCGCTACGGCCATGTCTCGAAATTCCTGTTGCAGCACGGCATGCCCCAGACCGAAATCTGGGTATCGCAGGTCGAGCCGAACGTGATGCGCTCCATCATTCACGTGCCTCCGCACGAGGAAATTACGCTGATCGAGGATGGGCAGTACCTCGATCTGGTGGGCGAGCGCTACCGTGTGATCTGGACACCGGGACACTCGGACGGGCATATCTGCCTCTTCCGCGAACACGACGGTGTCTTCCTGGCTGCCGATCACGTGCTGCCGCGCATCACACCCAACGTGGGCCTCTATTCGCAGCACGACCGGCAAAACCCGCTGGGTGATTACCTGGCTTCGCTGCACAAAGTAGAATCTCTGCCCGCCAGCATTGTGCTGCCGGGGCATGGTGAGCCGTTTGCTGATCTGGCCGGGCGCGTGCGCGAGCTTATCGAGCACCACAGAGAGCGCGAGGAGCAGATTCTGGGTCTGCTGGATGGCAAGCCGCAGCACGCCTACGAGGTGGCGCTGCAGCTCTTCGGCCATCGCATGACGAACAACGAGTCGCGGCGCATGGCGGTGGCGGAGACACTGTCACACCTCGAACACATGCGTCTGAATGGCATGGTTACGCAGCAACGAACGACAGAGGGGATGATTCTGTACATGCCTGCGTAAAGCACATAAAGGATTTCGCCCCGCTTCTCAAGCAATTTTTCCCCTGTCCACCGGGATTAGATTGGCTTCTGATGCGATGCGAAGGCGTACAGAGGCTTGAGAAGCGGCATTGTACACTTGATTTTTCTATATGTTGCATGCTATACTCCTAAACGGCAGCGAGGTTGTAATGCCGCTTCACAGGCCAGTAGTAGGTATCTGGGACGCGAGCGACGTTGCTGAATGTTGTTAAGGAGGAATTGAACCCATGGCAGCAAATCCCGAAGGATCAAGCGCGACCACAATTGGTCGCCAGGAACTATCCCGGCGCATTGCCCAACAGGCACACATTTCCCAGAAACAGGCCGCCGAGGTGTTGGAGGCAACTCTCGATACCATTCGCGAAGCACTGAAGAACGGGGACGAAGTACGCCTGGTCGGCTTTGGCTCTTTCAAAGTGCGCAAGAGCGCAGCCCGCAAGGGAGTCAACCCCCGCGACCGCCAGCCCATCGAGGTACCCGCGAAGGAGCGCGTGCGCTTCACCCCCGGTAAAGAACTGGCGGAAGCCGTCGTCAAATAATAGTAAAGGATACCTGCTCGGATACAGGTGTTCTTTTGTTCGTTGTGTAGACTCGCTGCCTTTCCCCGCGAAACCGATACAGGGACAAAGAAGAGGACGAGGCAGCAGGATAGATTACGTGCGATGCAAACGGTCTATCCTGCTGCCTCGTCCTCTTTCGGGATTACCCCCCTATGCATCTCTACCCCGATAGGGTACAATAGTTTCAATCCCAAACGGGAAGGTGACAAAGGGTTTGGTTCTGACCACCTCCTTCTAGAGGGTGTATGTCCAAACCTGAAAAGGTTAAGTACAAAGGCTCTACACAGAGAGAACGATACTGTAGTCCAAAAGGAAATTAAGAAGGCGAACATTTCATTGTAAGGAAGAACGAGGCATAAGAGAGGAAGCCTATGGCAATCAGCAATGCAACGTCATTGGGAGGATTGACCCGTTCACAGCTGCTTGAGATGCACTACCAGATGCTGCTTCTGCGGCGCTTCGAGGAGAAAAGCGCCGAAGAGTACACTCGCGGCAAAATTGGCGGCTTTATGCACCTGTATATCGGGCAAGAGGCCGTCGGAGTAGGCAGCATGCAAGCGCTGCGCCCGGAAGATAAGATCGTATGCAGCTATCGCGAGCACGGGCACGCGCTGGCGAAGGGGATGGAGCCCGGCGCGGTCATGGCCGAATTATTTGGGAAGATTACCGGGTGCAGCAAGGGCAAGGGCGGCTCCATGCATATGTGGAGCAACGAACTGGGCATCCTGGGCGGCAATGGCATCGTTGCCGCGCAACTGCCCATCGCCGCAGGGGTCGCGCTGGCAGCTCAATACACGGGCGAGGATTACATCGTAGCCTGTTTCTTTGGCGATGGCGCGGTGGATGAAGGCGCGTTTCACGAAGCGTTGAACCTGGCATCGATCTGGAAACTGCCGGTCGTCTACATCTGTGAAAACAACCAGTATTCGATGGGGATGTCGGTACAGAAGGCGTGGGCAGTTGACAATTTGCTGCCACGTGCGGCAGCGTACAACATGCCGGGAGAAGTCGTTGACGGGATGGATGTCGTTTCTGTCTATGAGGCCGTCAAGCCAGCCGTCGAACGCGCTCGTATTGGCAACGGACCAACGCTGCTGGAAATCAAGACCTATCGCTTCCGGGGCCATTCCATGACCGACCCATCATACTACCGTACACGCGAGGAGGAGCACGAGTGGCGCTCGACTCGCGACCCCATCGGCATCTTTGAGAAAAAGCTAACGGATGCCGGGTTGGCGACGCAGGCGGAATTTGATGAGAACGACGCGAAGGCTACACAGGTCGCGGAAGAGGCGGCTGAATTCGCCGAGAACAGCCCGAATCCCGGCCTGGAAGAGCTCTATACCGACGTTATGGTCGATAACTCCGGGGCGCTCTCCTACCGCTATGAGAGGAAGTGAGATAGTATGCGAACGATGACATATCGCGACGCGCTACGTGAGGGGATCCGCGAAGAGATGCTCCGCGACGAGCGCGTTTTCATCATGGGCGAAGACATCGCAGGTTACGGGGGCACCTACGCCGTCACGAAGGGTTTGTTTGAAGAGTTCGGGGAGAAGCGCGTGCGCGATACCCCTCTGGCGGAAGAGGTCATCACGGGTACGGCCATCGGCGCAGCCCTGGGCGGTTTGCGTCCCATTCTCGAACTGATGACGATTAACTTCAGCCTGCTTGCCAGCGATCTGATTATCAACAGCGCAGCCAAGTTCCGCTATATGTTCGGCGGACAGCCACAGGTGCCGCTGGTCATTCGCATGCCGGGCGGCGGCGGCGCGCAGCGCGGCGCGCAGCACTCGCAAATGCTCGAATCGCTCTACGCCCACATCCCCGGCCTCAAGGTCGTCGCCCCCGCCACCCCCTACGATGTCAAGGGTATGATCAAAGCGGCGGTACGCGACCCCAACCCGGTTATCTTCATCGAGCATGAACTGCTCTATAACATTAAGGGTGAAGTGCCGGACGAAGGCGTAGAGTACACAGTGCCGCTCGAACGCGGCGACATCAAGCGTGAGGGCAGCGATATCACCATTATCACCTTCTCGCGTATGCTACACGTCGTCCTGCAGGCGGCGGAAGAACTGGCAAAATCCGGTATCGAGGCTGAGGTCATCGACCTGAGAAGCATCCGCCCCATCGATATCGACCTGATTACCGATTCGGTCAAGAAGACCAATCGTGTCGTCATCGCTGAAGAGGGCTGGAAGTATTATGGTACGGGTCAGGGACTGGCGGCGCTGATCTACGAGCACGCCTTCGATTACATGGATGCGCCGATCCAGCACGTCAACAGCGCCGATGTCCCCATGCCCTACTCGAAGGTGCTGGAACGCGCCGCTCTGCCCGCTAAAGATGATGTCATCAACGCCGTCAAGGCCATCGTCCCAGAGGCCCTCGTGCGCCGCTAACGATGAGAACAATCATCATGCCGCTGCTCGCGGTTGTCATGGAGCAAGAGAAGAAAGATGAAAACGGTAGAAATGCCCAAGATGGGCGACACAATGGAAGAGGGAAAAATCCTCCGCTGGCTGAAAAAAGAGGGTGATACCGTCAAAAAAGGCGAGTCGCTGGCGGAGGTCGAGACCGACAAGGTCAATATCGAGATTGAAGCATTTTCCAGTGGTGTGCTGCGTAAGATTCTCGTGCCAGAGGGGGAATCGGCCCCTATCGGCGCGGAAATTGCCCTCATCGGCTCAGCCGACGAACCACTGCCAGCCAGCGCGGGCGCTGCAGACGCGGTCGTGCCTGCCAGAGCGGCAAGCGCGACAACAACAGCAGCAAACAGAGCCAGCAGTACGTCGGCACCCGCCAGAAGCGCTGTCGCAACCCAACCAGCGCCACCGGCTTCAACGAACGGGCAGGGGCGTATCTTCATCTCGCCCATTGCGCGGCGGCTGGCGGAAGCACACCAGCTAGACTACGCACAGATACGCGGCACCGGCCCCAATGGGCGCATCATCAAGATGGATATCGAGGCAGCACTGGCACAACAGATCACCGCTCCTGCTGCCCCAGCGCCTGTTCCCATGCCCACTGCTCCAGCTTCAGCAGCGCCTGCCACTATGGAGAGTGAAGAGGTTATCGAGATTCCGCTGACCTCGATGCGCCGCACAATTGCGAAGCGGCTGAGCCAGAGCATGCAGATGGCCCCCCATTTCTACGTGACGAGCGTGATTGATACGGGCAAGCTGGCGCTGTTGCGCCAGCAGATCAACGAGTATGCCGCGAACGAACCGGAGCCGATCAAGGTCAGCTTCAACGACCTGATTATCAAGGCCGTGGCGCGGGCGCTGGTGCGCATGCCGCAGGTGAACGTCTCGTTTGCCGAAGATCGTATCATCCAGAAGAAGCAGGTAAATGTCGGCATGGCGGTGGCGTTGGAGACGGGCCTGATCGTGCCAGTCATTAAGCACGCGGATCAGCGCAGCGTGCTCGACATTGCTCGTGAGGCGCGCCGTTTGGCCGAAGCAGCTCGTACAGGCAAGCTCAAGCCCGATGACCTGAGCGGAGGCACCTTCACCGTCAGCAACCTGGGTATGTTCGACGTAGAGAGCTTCACTGCCGTCATTAACCCGCCCGAATCGGCCATCCTGGCGGTAGGATCGATCACGCCGACACCGGTAGTGGAGGGTGGGCAGGTCGTGGTACGCGACCGCATGAAGGTCACGCTTTCCAGCGATCACCGCGCGCTCGACGGAGCCATCGCGGCCCGCTTCCTGCAAGAGGTCAAACATCAGCTAGAGGAGCCATTCGGTCTCCTGCTGTAATGTCATTCTTCGCTGCGCTCAGCATGACATGCGGGAGAAACTTTTTCAGAGTGGATGAGATGAGATTTGGAGATGTCTTTACGACAACCTGCACCATCAACGGTGTCACCCTGGCTTTGCAGCAGGGTGACATCACAAAAGTGGAGGCCGATGCCATCGTCAACGCGGCCAATTCGGCTCTGGCCGGGGGCGGTGGCGTCGATGGGGCCATTCACCGCGCCGGTGGGCCGAGCATTATGCAGGAGTGCCGTCAGATCGGCGGCTGTCCCACCGGCGGCGCCGTGGCGACCGGAGCGGGCCGCTTGCGGGCAAAATACGTCTTCCACGCCGTCGGTCCCATTTACCACGCCGCGCCGGAGGATGCACGGTTGCTTGCCAGCGCCTACCAGAGCTGCCTCAACCTGGCGGAGCAGCACCAGATCGAGAGCATCGCTTTTCCCTCGCTCAGCACGGGCGCCTACGGCTACCCGCTGAGTCTGGCGGCTCCCATCGCCCTGAAGACGGTCATTGACCACATCCAGCGGCCCACCAGCCTCAAGCAAGCCACCTTCGTCCTCCTCGGCGAAAACGCATACAACGCCTATGAGAAGGCGTTGCGGAAGCTGATGGGAAATAAATAGTCAGCTCTAGAGAACGAAAAGGGGTATGCGCAATTTTGGGCATACCCCTTTTCGTTCTCTAGAGCTGACTCCCTGGCTGATTGCCGCTCTCGCCTTAGCTACTCTTCATTCAGGGCTTTTTTGAGTTCCTGCACAAAGCCGATGAAGCCTTCGGTCCAGGTCATCTGCGGCTCCTTTGGTTGGGGGCGCGGTCGTGATTGTTTCTGGCGCAGGGAATCATAGGCTGCGCGTTTAATGGGGTCGCTGAGGGTGGCGTAGGCCTCATTGAGGCGTTTGATGCGCAGATCGCTGTCGGCCCTGTCAGAAACCTGCTTGTTGAGGTCGGGATGATATTTGCGCGCAAGGCGACGATAGGCACGGCGAATCTCAGCGGCTGTCGCCGTGGGCGGCACTTCGAGCATTGCATAGTAGTCATTCATGGTTTTCTCTGCTATTGGACTCCATCCAGTTTTCTCTTGATTCTTCACGTTCTATGAAACGAAAGATATCAGGCGCCGGTGCTGCCGAAGCCACCGCGCCCTTTTCCCATCCCATCGACCTCTTGCCAGGCAACGCGTTGAATGGGGACGAAGACGCCCTGGGCAATACGCTCGCCGCGCCGGACCAGCGTGGCCTCGTCGCGGAAATTGTAGACCTGCACCATCAGTTCATCACCCTCGCCACAGTAGTCCTCATCAATGATACCGATGCCATGTGGGATAAGCAGCCCCTTGCGGCGCGGCGTGCTGCTACGCAGGGCAAGCAGGAGCATGTAGCCGGGGGGAGTACGCACAATCACGTTGCCGGGAATGTAGCCGACGGTGCGCGGCGCAATCTCCGTGTCTTCACGACACACCAGGTCAAAACCAACCGAGCCTGCCGTGGCATACGCGGGCAGCGGCAGGCTGGTGTCGATACGTTTTATCATGACATGCAAAGGTTGCGCAGACATTTCCATACCTGATATTCTATGAGAGAAGCATCACTGCGTCAAGGAGATTTTGAAAGCATGTCCCTGCGCGGGAAATCAACCTCTCATGAATAACCTGCTGCCAACGCTGCTCGACTGGCTGCAACAGGTCGGCTATCCTGTGCTGTGGGGAACGGTGTTTGTAGCCGCCGCCGGGCTACCACTGCCCACGGTGCTGTTACTGCTGGCGGCGGGTGCTTTCGCCTCGCTGGGTGAGTTCAACCTGGCGCTGCTCCTGCTGATGGCCTTGAGTGCTTCAGTTGGTGGAGATAACCTGGGTTACTGGATCGGACGGCTGTGGGGAACGAAGGCGCTGAACTGGCTGGAGCGCCCGCACCGTCACCTCCGACAGCGCCCCCTGATCTCCCCCCGCATCATGGAACGCTCGCGTAAAGAGTTCGCGCAGCACGGGGGATGGGCCGTCTTCCTGAGCCGCTTCCTCATTTCCGCCCTCGGCGGCGTCATCAATCTGCTGGCTGGAGCGGACCTCTATTCCTACCGGCGTTTTCTCATCCTTGACGTGCTGGGAGAGACGCTGGGCGTGGGCATTCCTCTCATTCTCGGCTATGCCTTCGGAGCGAGCTGGGAGGCCGTGGGTGATGTGCTCGGCGCGTTTTCGAGCCTCATCCTGGCATTATTGCTCTTCTTCGCGCTGAGTATCTACCTTATTCGAGTCATACACCATATGCGGGCCTCACAGAAAGCAACTCAGGAGAAAAAATCGGCTCTGGTTGAGCCGATAGTCACGTCTCAGATAGCGCCGGACAGAAAACGTTCAGGTAATTTGCCACCTTGAGGGAGGGTCAAACGTACTAAAATTGAGGAAATTTCTGGGAAGGCGGGAAAAAAGGGGCCGTTAGGACTAGAAGGAACGGCTTCTTTGCGTTATAATTGAAGTGGTGAGGGAATTTTTCCCGACTGAGCTTTGTTTCTACGAGTAGAGACAAAAGGTTCGCGTCTATAACTTCCTCCCACTCAGCGTTTGGAGCCGGAGTTCTGAACGGATGGATAGACAAACATAGAATTGCCTTCCCTGAGTGTCAGGTTAGACCAACGAAAACTTATCTTGCTTAAGATACTACTTAATCATGGAGGGCGCAGAATGATTGAGATGGAGCGTGCCATGACGGAAACAACGCTTAGCCCGGACAAAACCCAACTAGTTTCTGATCTTGCCGAGAAGAAGTCACTTGATCTGATCGATGACCTCTTTCCGCACGATCTCGAAGATACTTTTGAGGATGATGTGGAGGAACCTGGGAAAGAATTTCAGGAGTTGGAAGATGACCTCAACGGTCTGGAGCCACCTCCCATTGAGTTGGAAGAAATGTCTGATATGCATGAAGAACTAACTCAGCTACCAGGCTCACCCGATTTAGAAACTGCCTCTATTCTCACACTTCCCGCAATGGCAGTCGAAGATGAGCACGGGCGTCACCCACGCCGTGCGAATGTCCGCCGCCGCCGCTCCGAAGACGACGAGAATACAGTCAGTCCCAGTGACGCTGGTGAGTCCGACGCCGTGATGACTTATCTCCGCGAAATTGGCCGTGTTCCCATGATTACGCACGAACGCGAAATCGAACTGGCACAACGCATCGAGATGGGTGATCGTGAGGCGATGAAACAATTCATTCTCGCTAATCTCCGTCTTGTAGTCAGTATTGCCAAGCGTTACGTTGGTCGCGGCCTGACGCTGCTCGATCTGATTCAGGAGGGCAACATCGGGCTTATTCGCGCCGTCCAGCGCTATGACTGGCGGCGTGGGCATCGCTTCTCCACACACGCGACGTGGTGGATTCGCCAGGCCATTAGCCGGGCCGTAGCCGACAAGGGACGCACCATTCGCCTGCCCGTCTACGTCAACACCGCGCTGAACCGCATCCGCCGTGAGCGCCAGCGCCTGTTGCAGGAGTTGGGACGCGAACCAACAGAAGAGGAACTGGCTGAAGCTACTGGCCTCGACCCCATCCGTATGCTGGAGCTACAGGCTGCACCAGGCGCGCCAGTCTCTCTAGAGCTGCCAGTTGGTGAGGATGAAGAGCAGGAACTGGGCGATGTGCTGGCCGATACCGAATCGGCTACCCCTGAAGACATCGCCACTACCCAGACGCTGAAAGACGAAGTGCAGCGCGTACTTGAATCTGTATTGACTCCTCGCGAGCGGCTTGTGCTCCAATTGCGCTTTGGCCTGGGCAACGGACAGGCTCATCCACTTGAACAGGTGGGGCGCGAACTGGGCATCACGCGCGAGCGGGTGCGTCAGATCGAAGCGGGTGCCCTTGCCAAGCTACGCCAGCCGCCGGTGTTGGAGCGCTTGAAGGGATAATTTGGTTATAGCGACAAAAAAGCCATTCGTGGTAGACCGCGAATGGCTTTTTTGTCGCTATTTTTTCTTGCGCTGGCCCAGATCGCGTTCGACGTGGCGCACGTCTTTGATGCGTTCCAGGCGCGTAAAGAGCCGCTCCATCTGCTCGATGCTCTCAACCTCCAGCGTGGCGCTGATGTAGGCAACCTCCTGCCCCGCGCTCACACTTGAACTGACCGAGGTCATGTTGACACCAGCATCCGAGACAACGGTCGCGATATCGCGAATCAGCCCGGCACGATCACGAGCGATGATGCTGATGGGGGCGCGATAGCGTTGCTGGCTCATCCCGGCCCAATTGACATTAATCAGGCGCTCGCGGTCACGCTCGCGGTAGCGGCTGATATTGCGGCAGTCGGCACGGTGAATAACAGCCCCCTTGCCGCGACTGATATAACCGATAATCTCGTCGCCGGGCAGTGGATTGCAGCAGTTCGCCAGAGTCGTCAGCAGCCCGCTCACACCCGCTACCTCCAGTTGCGCTGAAGCGTTTGTCCTGTTTGTGGAGGTTGTCGGAAGCGGCACAACCTCCACATCCTCCGGCTGCGCTGGCTTGCCCTCACGCAGTTCGCGCAATTGCTGCAAACGCTCGTTCAACTTGACCACCACCGCGTGCGGGCGTATCTCAGCAGCGCCAACCGCCACCAGCAGGTCATCGAATGCAGGTTGTTTAAACTCGTTTGCCAGCCAGTTTTGCAGATCTTCGGTCAGCACCTCGACACCACGCAACCCCTGCAATTTGATATCGCGGTCAAGTCGCTCCTGCCCGATCTGGATATTGATGTCGCGCTCGTAGACCTTAAGATAGCGCCGTATCTTGCTGCGCGCGGCAGCGGTACGGGCAAAGTTGAGCCAGTCTCGCGTCGGGTGGGCCGTGCGGCTGGTAATAATATCAACGATCTCCCCGCTCTTCAGCTCGTAATCAAGCGGCACCATGCGCGTCACCAGCTTATCGCCGCTCTCGCTGATGATACGCGCTCCGGCGCATTTATCACCCAGTTGTGAATGGACACGATAGGCGAAATCGAGCGGCGTCGAGCCGACGGGCAGGTCTTTGACCTCGCCTTTGGGCGTGAAGACGAAGATCTGCTCCTGAAAGATGTCGCCTTTGACCGCCTCGACAAACTCGGCATCGCTGGTACTGGCACGCATCTCACGCTGCCAGTCGGCCAGTTGGCGCAGCCACGTGATCAGTTCTCTGGCCGAAGCTTTGGCCGAATCACCGGCGTCCTTGTAGTGCCAGTGCATCGCCACACCGTATTCCGCCATCTCATGCATGGCGAAGGTACGAATTTGAATCTCGACTAACTGGTCATCCAGGCAGAAAACGGTCGTGTGCAAAGCCTGGTAGCCGTTGGGCTTGGGATTGGCGATGAAATCCTTGATACGCCCCTCCTTTGGCTTCCAGAGGCTATGTACGTGGCCAAGCGCGAGGTAGCAGTCGGGGGTTGATTCGACCAGGATACGGAAGGCGATCAGGTCGTGAATCTGGGCGATATCGACCATCGCTTTGAGATCCTCGATTTCCAGACTCTCAACATCGCTGGCGTTGCGCATCAGTTTCTTATAGAAGCTGTAGAGATGCTTGACGCGACCAGATACCTCGGCCTTCAGCCCCAGGCGAGCCATCTCGCCGCGCAGGATAGCACAGACGCGATCGACGTAGGAGCGCCACTGCTTGCTCTCACTCTCGACGAGGTTGCGCACCCAGCGATACTTCTCCGGCTCCAGGATTTCAAAGGCCAGGTCTTCCAGTTCGCTCTCCATGCGCGACATGCCCAGGCGACCGGCGAGGGGAGCATAAATCTCGCGTGTTTCGGTTGCGAACATCGCGGGGTCGTCGGTCGAATCGGCGGGCAGGGTCTGCCGCAGCGTGGCGCTCATCTCGGCGCGGCCCGTCTCATCGCCGCCATCCGGGTCGTGATAGCGCGAGGCAGCAATCATATCGCGACAGACACGCATCGCGTGCAGGCGGTAAGCGAGTTTGAGCAGCACCACACGCGGGTCTTCGGAGATGGCGAAGAACATTTTGCGCACCGTTTCGGCTTGCTGGTGGCGCATTGCCGCACGCACGCGCCGCTTCTTGCTTTCACCCTCACCCTCCGGCTCTCCGTTCGCCTGCGCCGCGCTCTGCTTGCGCCGTTCAAGGATATTCAGGCGTAGCATGCTGCCGACGACGCGGGCCACGGCTGCTCCCAGTGCTGTCTCCACCTGTTCCACTGTCAGCCGCCCGGAGTCCACCGCCTCAAAAATCAGCCCGGCAGAGACACCGACAGCATCAATACGCATCTGAGCCAGGATTGTTCCCACCGCCAGCGCGTGCTCAAGCGGGGAGAGGCGGCGCAAATAGGGCAGCGACGCCTCGGCGTGCTCGCTCACGCCGTGAAAGGTATCCTGGGCCAGCTTGAGCGCCCTGTCTATCTGCTCGACTTCGCGCTCTCCCATATATTGCCGGACAATCATCAGCAATTGCCGGGCGGCCTCTTTCGCATCATAGATGTTCGCGGGTATCGCCTGTTGTCCTCCATACAAATCTATCATGAGCATAGGCATTCTATCTATCTATTTCAGCGCAGAGTGTATTTCTTTCGCAAACACGTTATAGAGCGGAACCGGGCGCTGCGCCTGATTCCGCTCTGAGTTCTGTTCAGCAAAGTCGTTACGCCCTACACGCTCCGTTTCACATCGGTCACATTTCGGATGAGCCGCAGCCGTTTAAGGATGAGTTCCAGCTGGTCCACGGTCTCTATCTCCAGTTTAGCAGTAATTACCGCTTTCTGCAAGGAAGCATGGGTCGTTGAAGAGACCGCTGTCATATTAATGCCCGCATCGGCGACGACAGCGGCCACGTCACGCAGCAGCCCGGCCCGATCACTGGCAGTGATCTGAATGGGAGCCACGTAGGACTGCGGCTCCAACTGCAGCCAGTTGACCTCGACCAGGGGACGCCTCTGCTCGCGGTAGCGCCGGATGACGCGGCATTCGCTACGATGAACGAACATGCCCCGATTCGGGTGCAGGTAGCCAACGATGGCGTCGCCCGGCAGCGGGCAACAGCAGTGAGCCAGTTTCACCAGGCCTTGCTTATGATATAACACTCCTTCTACCTGCGCAGGCAGAGCCTTCAACTCCTGAGGGCCATCGCGCTGCGCTTTCTCCTCCTCCCGCCTTCGCAGGACGGGCAGAAGCTTCTCCACTACCCCCTCCACCGCCAGATCTTCGCGTCCCAGCGCCACGTAGACATCCTCGACCGTCGGATATTTCCTCTGCGCGGTAAAGGGCGCGAAATCCTGTTTCTCCACCGCCTGCAACCCGGAAGCGCCCGCCGCCTTGAGGGCTATGTCCAGCCGCTCCTGGCCCAGTTGCAGGTTGATCTCCCGCTCATACGTCTTCAGGTAGCGGCGAATCTTGTTGCGCGCCGCGGCGGTGCGGGCGAACGAGAGCCAGTCCCGCGTCGGGTGCACTGCTCCATTGGTGACGATGTCGACGATCTCGCCGCCTTTCAGTTCGTAATCCAGCGGGACAAGGCGTGTCACCAGCCGCCCGGTATCCTCCAGGTTGGTGATGATACGCGCCCCGGCACAGTGATCGCCGATGTCGGTATGGATACGATAGGCCATATCCAGTGGCGTTGAGCCTCGCGGCAGGTCTTTGACCTCGCCCTTTGGAGTGAAGACAAAAATCTGCTCCTGAAAGATATCACCCTTGACCGCCTCGACAAACTCGTCGGCGCTCTGTGGCAGCTCACGCTGCCAGTCGCGCAGTTGCTCGATCCAGGCCACCATCTCACGATATGAGAGACGCGAACCGCCGCGCTCCTTGAGATACCAGTAGCTGGCGACGCCATAATCCGCCGTGCGCTGCATGTCGTGCGTGCGTATCTGAATTTCCGCGAGCTGGTTGTCTAAGCCGAAAACGGTTGTATGCAGCGACTGGTAACCATTGAGCTTGGGAGTAGCTATGAAGTCCTTGATGCGACCATCTTTGGGACGCCAGAGGGCGTGGATGTGACCAAGCGCGAGGTAGCAGTCCTGCTCGGTGTCGACCAGAATGCGGAAGGAGACAATATCGTGAACCTGGCTCAACTCACCTCCGTTTTGTTGCAGCTTGCGGTAAATGCTAGCCAGATGCTTTGGCCGAAAAGAAACTTCGGCAGGAATACCGGCGCGCTCCATCTCTTCATTCAGCGCGCGACAGATCTCATCGATATACGGCTGGCGGCGGCGCAGTTCCTCCTTCACTTCGCGTTCGAGACGGGCATATTTTTCCGGCTCCAGGTAGCTGAAGGCGAGGTCTTCCAGTTCGGCCTGTACCAGCGCCATACCGAGCCGACGAGCCAGTGGAGCATAGATTTCCATCGTTTCTCGCGCCGTGTTCTGCTGCTGCACGGGGTTCATCGCGTTGAGCGTGCGCATGTTGTGGAGACGATCCGCCAGCTTGAGCACGACAACACGCGGATCCTCGGCCATCGCCAGCATCATCTTGCGCACCGTTTCGGTACGCTGGCGGCGTTTCATTTCGGGTGTGCGAACAACTGCTGCCTCCTCCGGTTTCACACTGCCGTTGCTAGCATCTCCCGTGGACAGAGTCGGAGCGGAAGAACGCCCTGCTCGCGCCCCATTCGATCCTGCAAGGGCATCAAACTTGGTCACGCCATCCACAATACTGGCAATGGCGGGGCCAAATTGCTCGCTCAGGTCGTCCAGTGTGTAGTCCGTATCTTCGACCACGTCGTGCAGCAGAGCAGCGGCAATACCGTCGGCATCGATGCGCATATCGGCCAGCAGCAGGGCAACTTCGAGCGGGTGCAGGATATAGGGTTCGCCCGAACGGCGCAAAACGCCCCTGTGCGCCCAGTTCGCCAGTTCAAAGGCGCGGCGAATCTTCTCCAAATCCTGTTGTGCCAGATACTGACCTGTCTCCTTGAGGAGACGCTCCAGCTCCTGCTGAACCTCCGGCGTTATGGGAAACTTCGCCCTTTCCGGCTTCGCCTCAACACGCCCGATGGCAACCTGGCCTGAAAGCCCATCATTTACTGTCATCATGCCGACCTACACTCTTCCCGTTCGCTTCGACTGCCTGTTACTCATTAAGACGAAGATAACGGATAAATGAAAAAAAGCATTTTCGGGGGAGTATGTCCCTCACCAGTAAGAACAAGCGAACGCCTCAGTTTGTTCCAATCAGTGGGATATTACTTCCTGATGTACCAACAATATTCAGCACATTGGAAAAACATTCGATACAAATGTCTGTTATGTCTATTATAAAGAGCAGCGTCTACCTGTCAAGCAATCTGAGCAATTATCCCCAAAAAAACTGGCCCGCTATGTCATTGGGAGCGCCGCGAAGTATCTCGATCCCCAACCGATACCGATCGAGAAGGTTCACCTGAGATACTTCGCGGCGCTCCCAATGACATAGCCGCTCTATTTGTATCAGGTCACACTGCGGCTCAGGACAGCATCCAGAATACCCACAAAAGTCTGCAAATCTTCTCCCCCGCTGACGCGGATACGGTTGAGCTGGTAGGGGGTTTGCGCGTTCTGGAGAGCGGAATCGAGCGTTAAGGGGTCGAGAGTGGCGCCAACGTAGCCATCGTTGAAAAGATCAGCCAGGACTGCCTGTTGCTCGGTGTAGGTATCGTTATGAAACGGCTCGCCAGAGGGGTAGCAGAAAAACTGGATGGGTTCATGAAGCTGCTGTTCGAGCGTCTGTTTGGAGACCTGCAATTCAGCCTGCGTGCTCGTCCAGGCGGGAGGATCACCGACATTGACATGATGAATGGTGTGAGAGGCAATCTGCATGCCATTATGGGCCAGCGTGCGCACCTGATTCCACGTCAGGTAATCGCCGCCGATCATACCCGTAATGATGTAGAAAACGCCGCGATCGTGGTGTGCCAGCAAAACCGGCAGCGCATCGGTATACATATCCTCGTAGCCGTCATCGAAGGTGAGCATGACAGGATGCGCGGGCAGAGCTTTACCGTAGTAAAAGGCATCGAACAGGTCGGTCTCGCTGATGCTCTGATAGCCATGCTGCTGTAGCCAGGTCAACTGTTGATCAAAGTCGGTGGTAGTCACCGTCAGATTATATTCCAGCAGGTTCGGGGCGGGTTTATTCGAGACATGATGGTACATCATTATCGGCACCGTCAGTGTAACAGCCGGTAGTTTAGCTGGTACAAGGATGGGGGCTTCAGCATCGGCAGGTCCCGCCACCAGCACCAGCCAGGAGCCACGGGACTGCACTAAAGCGAAAAGGGTCTGATCGAACAGACCCTTTTGTAGCGCCTGCAATGTTGGGACGGACACTAACTTCGCGGAGGCCGTGAGCTGAAGAGAAACGCTCATGACGGCCACGGAGGAATAGAGTTGCGTAGTATCGGGATCGCGCCAGTTGGATTCTATGACAGGCAAGCTGGCGCTATAGCTCTTCAAGATGACAGCCCCGAACTTGCTCTGCTCAAAATGCACGAAATCCTGTTCTCCCTGCCAGGTTTTTTGCGCGTCTGGCGAGAGCAGGTTCCACATAGCCCCCCACTGCTTGCGCAACATATCACCCATAAACATCTCTTCGGTGCCGATGATATCAGGAGCGCGCTTCTCTACAATCTGAGATGAAGGCGCCAGTTGCACCGTGGGTGTGGGCTGGCTCGAAAAGGGAAAGAGAGAAAAACGCCCAGGGCTGACAGCGACATAAGAAAAAGTGGCCGCCAGTAACAAAATGCTTATCACAGGCACGAGCAATACCTTCTTCCCTGACGCCTTTCTCTGCACTGTTCGAGGGGTTTGCGCGATCATCAACTTTGTCGACTGCTGTTCCAACCAGCGGTGCTTGCCACTGCCCCTGCTCTCCTCGCTATCCTCGCTCCTTCTCCTGCGGTCCTTGCTTGCCTCGTTGTCCTTCATTTCTCCAGAGCGCATGGAGATTTCCTTTCGTTCAACCTTTCTAGAAGCGCTGGCCTGTCTCTCAGTAATTCTACCTAATACACACTATATAGACGAAAACTGATCTATTCGGTAACGGACATTGGAGGCAGAAAGGTTACAAGTTCACGTTAAAAATGTGAAAAACCTGGCATTCTCAAGCAGCATAGTATGATATACTCATCCTCATACTTGCACCTATCCCTGAAGGGGAGTCCTGGCTGAGGTGGGAGACAAAGACGCGTTTCTATCCAATTTCTTTCTATAGCCAATAAATCGAGGGAAAGGAATACATTCATATGCACATCTGCCTGATTATAGATAATCCAGAAACACCTCATCATCCCATTCTATCCAGTGTTGTACAACAGCTAAGCGCTGCCCATACTGTACGCATACTCGATGTGCGCGGGCGAACGAGCGTGGAAACGCTGGCGGAAGAGGCACAGCACATTCAAGCCGACCTGTACCTGCTGAAATCACACGCGCCACAGGCGCTAGATGTGGCGCAGACGCTTGAACAGCGTGGCGCGCTCGTTGTTAATAGCCGCGCCGCGACTCTGGCCTGTCAGGATCGCGTGCTGCTAAGCCAGCGTATGGAGAAGGCTGGTCTGCCGTGGCCGTCGAGCCAGACGTTTCCCTCGCTGGCACGTCTGCTTGAGCCGTATGACCTGCTGGCAGCGTTGCCATTTCCCCTGATCGTCAAAAGCCGCTATAGCCGCCGTGGAGACCTGGTGGCAAAGGTAGACAACGGGGAGCAACTGAGAGCATTTGCCCCGCAATGGAGCGAGGAACCAATTGTGCTCCAGCAGTTTATGGCGGGAGACGGCTGGGATATCAAGATGTGGGTGATTGACGGACGGATCTTCGCGGCCCGGCGGCGCACCCCTCTGGCTGGCGAAGGGAAAAAGGATTGCCCCATTGCGCCGGGCGAGCTTCCCACAACATGGACACACATCGCACGGGAGATCGGGCGCGCCTTTCAACTGCGCCTCTATGGCGTCGACCTGCTGGTGACTGCGACCGGGCCGGTCATCGTCGATGTGAACTCCTTTCCCGGTTTTCGCGGTGTTCCCGGTGCCGCCGAAGCCCTGGTGCAGTTAGTGGAGCGCATAGCAGCGGGACACGCAGAACAGCAAATTCAGGAAAACCGCGCAGCCGCCGCGAACCTCTCTATCAACGATTTGCCGAAGCTGGCGATACAGCTTTTCGAGCAAGCGCGGCTACCGCTGCTGCCCGGCGCGCAAGGGCAGGTTGGCCTCTTCGCGCGCTATCTACGACGCAAGCCAGGACGAGGGTTGGCGGTCGTCTACCACATGGATGAGCAGCAGCCGGGCGGCAAACGCGAGCAGGCCCTCGAGCAAGCGGTCAGCCTGACGCTCGAAGAGTCGGCGCTGGATGGAGCCGCTATTCGCTTCAGCCTGGAACAGGCACAGCAGGCCGCGCTGCGCGTCACAGCGACGGGCATTGTGCAGGCAAGCACGCTCGGCCTCGTGATACAGGCTTTTCCGGCGGATAGCGGCCTGCCCATGCTTGCCGCTTGCTGCGATACCAGTCCACAGGGTCAACTCTGGCCAGCACTGGAACGAGCGGCGTGGCAGCAGACGGGCGATCCTCAATGGCGACATGTCGCGGCCAGCGCGCAGCCCGTGCGCTATAAGCCCGGCAGCCGCTGCGTCATCCGCTACCAACTCACAGTAGAGAAGCAACAAGAGGGGAAAGTTATCCAGAAGATTGTGCTGCTCTACGGAAAAGCCTACGCGGATATTGAACAGGCGCACAACGTGCAGGCGCTGATGCAGGCTCTGTACGCGGAGCAGCTCAGCGGGCAAGAACTTCCCCTGCTGCCCGCGCCGCTCGGCATAAGCGACATCGCCGGTCTCGTCTTCAACGAGGCAGTACAGCCGCCAGAGGCCGGGGAGGATAAGCCAGAAAACAGGGTCAGGACGGGAAATGAGTGCTTCCGTTTCCAGGTCGAATACGGACGCGGCGGCGCGGTGAGCCGGATTATCGTGCCGAAGGAGGAACTGTGCCTCACGGCGCGGGCGCTAGCGCGGCTACACACCAGCTCAGTGCTGCCGGGCAAGAAGCGCACAGGCGCGCAGGAAGCGAGGCGGGCAAGTGAGCGAGCGGCGGTGCTGGCAGGTCATAGCCCACAGCAGGCAGGCACGGTGCTGCAACTGGCGCGCAAGCTTGCCACTGCGCTGGAAGAACAGCAGCCGGAGCGCTATCGCCCGGCGCATGGCGGCTTCAAGGCCAGCCAGCTTCTTTTCCATAGTAACAGTGTCTTCGTCGTTGATTTCGATGGTTTCTGCCTGGCAGACCCCGCGCTTGATATCGGCTACTTCCTGGCATACCTGCGCCCGGCCTCGCTCTGGTACCATCGCTCCGGCACGCGGGAGTGGTTCGAGACCAGCGCGGCGCTGTTCGTGGGCGCCTATCGTGAAGCTATGAGCAGGCGCGGCGTCGATGCTCAAGAGATAGAGAGCTGCCTTGCACGCGCAAAGCTCTACGAAGCCGCTTTACTTTTCAAAATTGCAACACGGCGCGCACACCGGCTCAATAGTCCGCGCCCCGGCGAACTCGCGGCCATGCTTGAGGAGGTCGCAAGCTGTTTATCAGGTCAGGAGCGTTAGAAAGAGACAGGGGAATTTACCACGCGTTTCCGCTTCATTATTGAAGAGCAATATCGCAAAGAGCCAATGCCGGGGTTATTGCCGACCAACTGCGTCAATGGGGAGACACAATCGATGAGCTGGAGCCGTGGGAGATGGTGACGAATCTTTCCGAACTCCCCTCCTACGGCTCCGATGCCTATGTGCTCAAGACGGTCTCAGATGGCCCCGGCCTGATTATCCTTGAAGCAGCGGAGGCGGCAGGCATCCTGACCATCAACAATTCGCGTGCCATTCGGCGCGTGCGCGACAAAGGCATGGCAGCCTCATTCGCGCGCGCCTACGGCTTGCCCATGCCGACCACCTACTTTGTCTCTCATCCGCGTCTGCTTATGAACTGCTTCACAAAGACCTTTCTGCACTGATGCCCATGCCTTTCGACACATTGGCGGATTGTGTCTTTTGATACTCCCCCTTTCCTGACGTTATCCTCTATACTATGCTCAGGTTTGAGAACAAGAAACTCTTCATGGAAGTAAGGAGTTATTCCATCATGCCTGAATCGCTATCAGAAATCACGTACACTGCAAAAACCGGACCAATCCACTCGCCAGAGGACGGTCGGGCAGTCGAAGTTGAAGTACAGCACCTCGTAAAAACCTTTGGGAAACAAGAGGCTGTCAAAGACCTCTCTTTTACGATCGGCAAAAGCGAAATCTTTGGCTTGCTCGGCCCCAATGGAGCCGGGAAAAGTACCATCATCAACATGATGTGTGGCTACCTCGAACCAACCTCCGGCGACACGCTCATTGCCGGACAATCAATCACCAGAGAACCTCGCAAGGTGAAACGGATGATCGGGGTCGTGCCCCAGGAAATAGCCCTCTACAGCGACCTGAACGCGCTGGAGAACCTGGAGTTCTTTGGAGAGATCTACGGCCTCTCTTCAAAAGAGCGCAAGGAGCGGGCGGCGACCCTCCTGCATTTCGTCGGACTCTATGACCGTCGCAAAGAAGCGGTGAAAAAATTCTCAGGTGGCATGCAGCGCCGCATCAATATGGCTATCGCACTGATGCACCGGCCCGTCTTTCTGATGATGGATGAGCCAACGGTCGGCGTTGATCCACAATCACGCGAGCACATCTTCGCCGCTATTGAGCAACTGCGCGACCAGGGAACGACGATTCTCTACACAACTCATTATATGGAAGAGGCCGAGAGACTGTGTAACCGCATCGCGATCATAGACGAAGGGCGGATCATTGCCCTGGGAACGCTGGAACAATTACTGGCCATGCGCGACCAGCAGCGCGAAGTGCAACGCCCCCATGGTCTGCAAGAACTGTTCATTCAACTCACCGGGAAAACACTACGGGACTGACTTTTCTTGAAAAAGACTGAGGCCAGGAAGGACAACACTATATGAAAACCCTCTGGTACATCGCAAAAAAAGATTTGTTACAGATAAGCAAGGATAGAAACGGGCTGATACTCATGCTCCTGGTTCCTCTGGTGCTCATCTCTGTCGTCGGCTTTACCTTTGGCAGTTTCTACGGCAGCGGAAGCAGCCAGATCCAGATCACGGTGGCGTTGAACAACCAGGAGACAGCGCAAAATGCCTTCATTGGCAAGACTATTGCCAGCGCCCTCAAAATTAATACCAGACAGCTTGCTATCACCGTCAACGAGTATCGCAGCCCGGCTCAGGTGATCGCGCAGGTGGAAGCCGCAAATAATGCGGCCAATGTCGGCATCGTCATCCCCGTGGGGGCCAGTCAGACATTGCTCAACGACCTGCAGCGCAATGTCACGCCGAAGAATCTCGTGCAGTTTTATACCTTGCCGAACACCAACGACCTGCGTATCACCGTCGTCCAGAATATTGTGAATACAGTCGTACAGTCAATCCTGGCAGGCAGGGCAAGCGTCAACCAGGTCTATCAGGTCTGCCATCAGCCGGGCAACCACTGTGCTCAAAATACTATCGATCCTACCACTATTGCCACGGCGATTGCACGGGCCAACAGTGAGGCGAACCAGGCCATCGAGACGTTGAGCGCGGGACATGCCGTCACGATCGATCCATTTGATCAGGTGCTTCCCGGCTATGCCGTTTTCTTTTCGCTCCTTGGCCTTAATGCTGTAGCGGCCACGATTTTGCAAGAGAAGGAAGATGGAACTTTCCGCCGCTTATTGATCGCTCCCATCCAGAAATATGCTCTGCTGGGCGGCAAAATGCTGGCGCAATTTCTCGTGACGCTGGCTCAGCTCTCCATCATCTTCCTCGTCGGCTACTTCGTGTTCAAGGTGCATATCAGTGACTGGCTGACAGTGAGCCTGCTGCTGATCAGCACCAGCTTCGCGGCGACGGGACTTGGAATGCTGCTGGTTTCGCTGGTCAAAACACGCGCTCAGATCAACCCGGTGGTGACGCTGGTTGTTCTCATCACCTCAGCCGTTGGTGGTGCCTGGTGGCCGCTCTTCCTGGAGCCAACCTGGTTGCAGCCCCTGGCGAAAATCGGCATCACCGCCTGGGCAATGGAGGGCCTGAACGGCTCGATGATTCTCGGCAAAGGCTTTATGGATGTCCTCCCGGATATCCTGGGCCTGCTGGCCTATGGCCTGATCTGTCTCATGATTGCCTTGAGGCTCTTCCGCTTCCAACAAAAGACAGCCATTGTGAGGTAATGTTGATTGCGAACAGGCTCTCCATCGTTGCGCAGTGTATCCGCATCCTCCGCCGGTCGACCACAAGAGTCGGTCGGCGAGGGTTGCGGATTGAATGATTTGGGCAATCACCATAACAAGAGGCGTTGACAGATTTCACGTGTACAGCCATAATGAAATACATCGATGCACTCTATCTCGGAGAAAGGAATACCCATGACCGATTCGATCCGTATCCTGCTCTGTGAAGATCAGACGCTCATGCGCCAGGGGCTGCGTACGATCCTTGAACTGGAGCCAGGCTTTCAGGTGGTAGGGGAGGCGGTTGACGGCGAAGAGGCAGTGAACCAGTACCATACACTGCGCTCCCTGGGCAACGGCCCCGATATCGTGCTCATGGATATTCAAATGCCGCATATGAGCGGCGTACAGGCAACTGCCGCGCTTACCAGCCGCGACGCAGCCGCGCGAGTCATTATCCTCACCACCTTCGACTACGAGGATTATGTGTTTGATGCCATCAAGGCGGGCGCTATGGGCTACCTGCTCAAAGATGTCCCGGCTGATGAACTGGTGGCGACGATTCGCCAGGTATATGCGGGCGAACCCTCCATCCAGCCCAGGATTGCCAGCAAACTCCTCGTCGAATTTGGACGGAAGGAACGCTCTACCACCGAGATATCCCACGTTCTACAGCAAGAGGAACTGAGCCCTCGGGAGATCGAAATCCTCAAGCTGCTTGCGCAAGGGGCAAGTAATCGCAAGATTGCCGAAAAACTCGTGCTCGCCGAGGGCACAGTCAAAAACCACGTCTCGAACATCCTGAGCAAGCTGCATACAGAGAACCGCACGCAGGCGGTGTACCTGGCACGCGAGCGCAAACTGCTCTAAAGGAGAGGAGAGCCATGTCAGCACAGTTCGATGTCGAGGGAGATAATGCCCGCTTCTTGCTCGTCTTCAGACGCGTAATAACAACGCTTAGCGTCTTTATCTGCATCTACCTGACTGTATCTACCTATGCCATTCTGAAAAACAATCCCGGCTATCTACACGACTGGCGAGGGGCTGTGTGTATCCTCCTTACCATCATCATATTCCTGTTCTATAGCATCCCGATTATCATAAATCTAAAGCTGGTCTGGCCTGTACCATTGCCCCTTGCGGTATGTATCTGGGGTACAATGTATCTCGCGGCCCTCCTGCTGTCACTCATCAACAAAAACTTCCTCTGGGATTTCGATATTGTTTTTTCGGTCAGCTTTGCTGTGTTCGCGGGATGGCGGGTGATTCCTGCGGTAAGCGGCGCAGTGATCACAATGTTTGCTTTTCAAGGTCTGCTGACGTGGCCGCTGAATGGTGATGCGCTCCTATCCATCGCAGGCCAGGCGCTCACCTTCTTTAGCATCACGGGGTTCGTGATGTTGTTCCAGCGTTTGACGCAAGAGCGATTTGAGCGTAATGATCTGCTGAAGCAACTGGCGCAAAGTCATGGCGCGCTGGAGGAGGCTCATCGCCAGTTAGAGCAATCGGTCGCCCACGAGCAGGAGCTTGCCGTGCTGCGCGAGCGTACCCGGCTGGCACGCGAGATGCACGACACTATCGGCCATGCTCTGGTGCTGATCTCTGTCAAGCTTGAAGCAGCCCAGCGCCTGCGCGAACGCGATCCTGAACGCTGCAATCAGGAGCTGGAGTCAACCAAGCAGATCGCGCGCGAAACCATGACTGCCCTGCGTGCCTCCATTGCCGACCTGCGCTCTCCGGCATTGGAGCATGAACAGACCAGTCAGGCCCTCGCTCGCACGGCCCGCGAGCTGAGTCAGCGCACTGGCTTCCACGTCACATCCACCATCCAGACAGATATTGACCTTCTCCCGGCCCCAATCAAAGAAACGCTCTGGAAAGTGAGCCAGGAAGCATTCACCAACATCGAAAAACATGCTCATGCCAGCCACGTACAACTGTGTATCAGCCGACAGGATGAGAAACTGCTTCTGCATATCCATGATGATGGCATTGGCTTACCCCGCGCATTGTATCAACGCCGGGAAGATGGTAGCCTCCTCTATAGCAGCCCCAACGGCCATTATGGACTGCGTGGCATGATTGAGCGTGTAGAAGCCACAGGCGGTCACCTCACGCTGCATTCAGATGAAGAGCAAGGAACGACCATTGACATTGAACTGCCCCTGGCATGCCCCTAAAAACTGGCCCAACGCATCATTCCTTGCGACGCGCATCCAGAAAAATCAGCCACTGCTTGAGGCTTCTGAGGACAAAAATGTTGTGCAGCACAAATGGGTCCCGCGCGATTGTGGTGGCTACTTCCTGCTCGCTCGCTGCTGCAAAGATCACCAGCGAACCCGACGTGTCAGCAAAGGGGCCACCCAGCAGCACCATGCCATCGTCAAAAAGCCTGTCCATGAAGATAGCGTGCTCTTCCCAGTATGGTTGTTCGCGCACTGTCTTGCCAGACACCCAGGCCGAACCCGGTCCCCAGAGCACCACAAAGGTATTTTTCATCCCGTCTCCTTTCGGCGAAACCATATTTCCGGTGCAGCCAATCTCCTGGCTGGCTGCGTCCGTATCTCGTTTCGCTGTCAACAAAAGGAGTATATCGCACATTGGTGACAGAATCAGCCCTGATTATTGAAGCAATAGAAACGGGCCTACAACTCAATCCAGTAACACGAGAGCAGCTCGCCGCTCGCGGGTAAGAGATGCTGGTAGTCGAGCTTGCCGCCATTCTTTTCGATGACGCGCACCGAGGCAGGATTGTCGCCTTCAACAGTGAGCATAACGCGAGCGAGGCCAGAGCGGCGCGCCTCTTGCAGCACGAGGGCGAGCTGGCGCGTCGCGTAGCCTTTGCCGCGTTGCGAGGGACGGATATTGTAGCCGATATGGCCGTGATGCTCCTCAAAAGCCTCTGCCAGCGTCGGGCGCAGGCGAATTTCGCCCAGGATAGTCACGCCATCCTCGTTCTCCCGCAGCAGCCAGTACGTTTGTTGCGGCACTACACCCGGCGGCAGGTTAACGCCCTGCGCCTCCTCCTCAAGCTCGCGCACAAAAGCCGGAAAATCTTCGAGCGCCAGAGGAAAGTTGTTGAACCATGCCTCGTCCGTCTCTAGAAGCTCCCGCACCATTTCGGTATACGCCTCTCTATACTCCACAGCAGGTTTCACCAACCGCAATTGCTCCGTTACATTCAACTCGATTATCTCCTATTCTCTGATCTGTCTATAGGTTTGTAGACTGTCATGCTCTGATAGCCCGGCAGGATGTTGTGGATACCTGCAACAGTGGCATCCTGACCGGTCACAAGCAAGATTTGACGCCAGCCAGACCAATATGCTAACATAAAGTGTCACATAAAGTGACCATAAAACCTGCCTCGCCCGCTACAGGGATGTCGACCTGGTCGGCATCATTTTTTATTGGAGGAGTATATATGCCTGACATGAATGACTGGAATCGCCGGACGATTGAGGAGTTCCGGGCGAACGGAGGGAAAGTCGGTGGCTTCTGGGAAGGCAGGCCGCTGCTTTTGCTCACGACTACTGGCGCAAAGAGCGGTCAACCTCGCACCAGGCCGGTGATGTACCTGCGCGAAGATGACCACCTGTACGTCTTCGCCTCCAAAGGGGGCGCGCCAACCAACCCCGACTGGTATCACAACTTGCTTGCCCATCCTGATGTCATCGTTGAAGTAGGGAACGAAAAGTTCAATGCCATCGCTCAACCTGTGACAGGTGAGGAACGCGATAAGATCTACGCGAAATGGGAAAAGATGTATCCGCAGTTTCGCGAATACCAGGAGAAAACGACCCGCAAGATTCCTGTGATTGAACTACGCCGCAAAGGGTAGTCCCGGCAGGGTACCCTTTGCGGGTACCCTGTTTGCCGATTTCTGCTCACAAGTACCCGTTTCTGCGCCGCGCTTTCCTCCCGCCACCGCCAGCAACGCAGTTCGCGATGCAGCACCTTTTCCAATCTGCCCACGTCCACCGCGAGACATACCCCGAGTTGTTCCCGGACATGGGTTGGCATGGAAGCGGGTTCCACGGGTCAAGCGAAAGTGCCAGCAGCCGGTTGACACCAGCCATACCCTCAACCCGCCACATAGCCCTGAAGCATACTGACAAACCATCGCGCGAGTAACTACCCGTAATATAACGATAGAGAGAATTAAAAGGTTTATGCTCTGTTCTTCCCCTTCCACAAGCGCTAAACCAGCCCAAAAAGTGATTGACGAACCCCTCAGATCGTGGTAATATCATGCCGAAGACACTTCCCACGCGGGGCGATGGTGAAATGGTAGACACTGGAGACTTAAAATCTCCTGACCGCGAGGTCGTGAGGGTTCGAGTCCCTCTCGCCCCATCAGGTTTCTCAAGCCAGTTAATAAGCCACTTTGCACGGCTAAGCTCTCCTGAAAATACGAGTCAGGAGAGCCTTTTTTTGCCCATTTTTTCTAAAGTCTCCTGACCTCCAAAAACACCTGTGGGTCAGGAGACCGTAATCTCTCCTGACCTCCAGGCCACCTTTTTAGTTTTTCTACGCCGCCTACTTCCCCTCCTTCTTCCCTTTGCGCTGCCCCTTCTTGCCTCTCAGGTTAAGCTCACCAATGGGTGAGAACTCTGTATGTTCCTTGCGCGCCTCCGAGCTGCGGAAGTCCTTCAGGTAAAGCTCTGTGACCTGGACGGTGCTGTGCCCCATCTCACGCGAGAGCTTGAACACCTCACCGCCGCGCTGCAAGTAATACTTGGCGAAGGTGTGACGGAACGTGTGAGCCGAGACGCGCACCCCTTCCAGGCCGCTTTTCCTCTTCACATCTTCCAGTATCGACTTGACGCCGCCATACTGGAGAGGTTCGCCGGTGCGACCGATGAAGACCGCCGTTTCCGCCTCATCGGCAGGCCTACGGTACTTGTGGATGTACTTCCAGAGTAGCTTGCCCACCTCTGGATGCAAGCCGATCTCCCGCTCTTTGCGCCCCTTGCCAAACACCTTAACGTAGCGATCATGCACGTCAGAGAGCCGCAGTCCGCACAATTCGGAAGCGCGCATACCCGTATCCAGAAGCACCAGGAGCAGCACATAGTTACGGAAGCCTTCCGCTGTGCTCTGGTCACACGTCGCCAGCATCTTCTCTATATGCTCAGAAGTAAAGGTAGGGATGAGGTAGTCAGGAGCCTTCGGCTGGACGAGGCGCGCAGACGGATTAGTCGCTATCAACTCTTCCTTGTAGCACCAACCGAAAAACACCTTGATGGCGCGCACATAGCCGCGCACAGTAAAGGCCGAGAGCGGCTTTTCCTGAGCAGGCTTACGCGGGTTATTCTCATCGGACTTCGTCCACATGAGAAGCTGTATGAACTGGCGCAGGTGCGCGATTCTCACTTCCTCAAGTTCGGTAATCTTGTATTCCTGCTCAAGCCTGCGCACAAACAGCTTAAGCCTCTTACGGTACCAGCCAAGCGTCCCACTCGTCAGCCCCCGAACTTCACAATCGATCAAGAAATGGTTCACCACGTCACCTATTTTCATAAGGTACCTCCTTCGGCCTGAGCCACCACCCATCACACATTGATGCTTCAACCACGTGCTGTCGCTGATAGTTCCAGACCGTCAGCACACGCCGCGAGAGTCGTCGCCCGTTGGCTGTCCGTTCTGCCAGCACCTCCTTGAGCCGGGAGCGCAGAAGCACCTGATAGCCGCCCACACTACCCACCACCGGACAGATTTCACGCAGTCGCCACGAAGATGCAACCTGTCGGGGCCTCACCGCTTCCGATTGCTCATCCTCTCCCGTTTCCGTCTCCTGTCCCTCTTGCTGCTGGCAGAAGGGAAGCGGTTCTTCCTGCGCTTGCTCAGCACTCGCAAACAGCCGCGCCCGTAGCTCTCTGGTCGACTCAGGAAAGAAGCCCCGCGAATAGCGAATCCGGCGCGCCTTGCTCTCCCGCTCCCGCATCACCACCTCACGCACTTCGACGAGGCAACCCGTCTCATCGATCACCAGACCGCTCACCACCTGCTCGACCTGCTTGACGCCATGCTCCTCTCGAAAGATGTCTTTCGTCAGGTACTTGGTGACGTAACCAATGGCCTTGCTGTTCTGGATACGCTGTATCCAACCGTTTTCTGCCTTGCCGTGCGTGGCCGAGAGCCACAGCGGTTTAATCACCTCTTCGTAAGGAATATGCTCCACGCCTTTGAGCAGCACATGCCAGTGAAAGCCGTTTTCTTCAAAGTTGCTGTGCCGTTCCAGAATGGCAAAGTATTCCACCGCATACGCCGGACGCGCTCCTCTTCGCGCTCGCCCGCGCCCTTTGGAGCCACGCCGGAGCGCTTGCATGAAGGTCGTCAGCGCCCGCGCCGCCTCTTCTACCGTCTTGCCCGCCTTCGTCAGCGTCAGATGCAGCGTTGGCTCGGCTTGCGCGATCAACTGCCGCCATTCGTTGACCTTACGCGGCCCGCAGTAGAGGCACGACCACGACCCACAGCGCACCGGACGCACTTCCCCGGTCTGTTCGTTGACGATCACCTGCCGCAGCGCCCAGGCATTGGGACAGGCGTAGAGGCTGTACGTCCCATCCTCTACATGCATCGCTACTCGTTCTTCCAGCGTCGGCAGGTAGCCAATCGCCACCGCTGTTGTTGCTTGCTGCTGCACCTACATCTCACCTCCCTTCTTCAAGGTATCACCCTTCGAGCACCTTCTGATACAGGGATGCGGCCCGCACCTCACGAATGGCGTACAGCGCCGTTGGGGCAAAGTGGGGAGCCAACCAACAGAAAGCTTGCAGCAGCATCTCTGCTTCTTGCTGTGATGTAGCATAGCCCACCACCACCGCCAAGCCAAGATCAAGCCTGTCGTAGCGCACAATCATATGCGTAAACTCAAGGTTCTGATGCATTTTCCCACCTCCCTTCTCGCAGCCAGCCACCACCATCACCACTGGTTGGCTTCATCCATCCACCGGTCACATTCTCGACACAGCCGCCGGTTCGCGTCTTCTCGTACCTGATCGCAGAGCGGACAAAACGCCTGTTCTTCCGCCTCGCGCAACCGCGACCACACCGCCTGACATGTCGTACAAACCCAAAAGAGCGGCCCCAACGGTTGAATATGGGCCGCACAGTACCAGCCGCCGCAACCGGCGCACTGATACCGTTGCTCGTTGATGCACACCCCACAGTCCTCCTGTTCGCAATACCAGTTTTGTGTCACCAGACCACCCCTCTCTGTTGTTTCGTCGCCAGGACAGCCGCCCACCGCGTTTACTTGTGTGACTTACTCTTATAAGGGTCAAGGGAAGACCCTCGAACCCATGACAGAGAGCAGAAGAACGCAGGGGGCCGTCGTGTCGGCTACGCCGCACGCTCGCTGCGCTCGCTGCACGACGGCCTGCCACCTCCACCCCACGACGTGAAAGGCACCGCTGCGCGGGCTGAGAAGCGGGTATACTCCCACGCTGGTAGGAGCCTCGCGCCGCTTCGAGCACTGCCGCCCTTGACCCTGGCGGCTCTCTGACTCGCGCCGAGAGCGACCGGGTTCTGCATTGAGCGACGCTGCACATCCCACCGGTCGCTCTCGCTCGCCGAGTCTAGCCGCCGTGTCAAGGGTCGGGCCAGGCGGCAGTGCTCGGCCCCTCCCCCTCCCCCACACGCGGCGCGGGCATGAGCGCACGCCGTCACAGGCCAGCTTTTGCCTCAAGCTCCCAGGATGCTTGATCGACGCGCGCGTGCCGCTTGCGTCCCTCCCACGCCCACCCTGCTCAGCAAGCCGTGCCACCATGGCGACCTCCGCCCCGCTGCCTTCAGCCAGTTTGCATGCAATGGCCTGCACATTGGCCCGTGCCTGATAGCCCTTCCCGCCAAAGACTGCACCCGGCGCGCCCAAACCCAACCGAGCCGCCACATAATAGGACAGTTCCAGTACCCCTACCCCCCGTTCCAGGCCCATCCTCGCCAGCACCTCATCCTTGCTTCTTTCACCCCCCTCGCCGCCTACGACACCACAACCTGACCCCTGCGCCACGTCTGGACTGCCTGCTCTATGGCCTGGATGTAGGCTTGCACATCATTGTGGTCTGACGAAGGCGCATAGACCGGCACGATCTGCTCCACTGTCCTCAGCCCCAACTGCTCGACATACAGATCGTGGATGAGCTGGTACCAGTCAGCAACTCCCTGCTGCCACGTCGCATAGCTGCGAAAGCCGCCCTGACAGCGATAGCCCGCCGAGCAGCGGATATTGCCCAGCGAGTGATTGACGTTAGCCCATCCATAGCGGCCAAAGGTACTCTCATGCCAGAAAAAGGCCAGCGCATACACCGGATCAATATTCACCGCTACCCCATCGTCATAGAGCGTCTGTCCCAGGCCCGCCGCCGGAGAGTGATAGGCAGAAAGCACCTCATCGAGAAAGTGCGCCGACACCGAAGGCGCGCCTACCACACTCCAAGAGGCTGCTGTCCCAGCCAGCAGCGGCGGAGCCGAGAACGCCGGAAGCCAGCCGCCCGCACTCAGCCAGGACAGCAGCACCAGCAGTGCCAGTACGAGCAGGCACAGCGTCAAGAACACGCGCCGCATGCTCTCACCCCCTTCCCTCTGGCGGCAGCGACCACCACAGTCGCAACGGCCTGCCACAACCGGGACAGTGGAACAGCAGCAGCGCCGAGGTCCCCACCACCGCACTACGATAGCTCACTACCACACACCGCTCCATCCCTGTCGTCTCCCACTCCTCTAACGGCTCCAGGCGCAGCCCCACCTGTGCCCACAATGGGTAGCCACCGCTATGGCGCCACCGCTTGCCCGACGCACCCCTTTCTCTCGTTTGCTCATCCTCGTTGCCAGCCATTGCCGCCCTCCTCGTGGTGACGGCGCTGGAGCAGCAGAATATGCCGCAACTGCTCCAGCGCTCCCCAGCGCTGCCGCTGCTGCCAGGAGTAGTCATAGCGCGCATGGCAGGCCGGACACAACGCCGCTAAACGCGGATAGGGGTTCCATGGATCGTGGTCCAGATGCGCCGCCGCCAGATGCACCATGTAGACCACCCCCGTGCGCTCAGAGACCACCTCCGTCCCGTGAGCGATGCCGCAGTGCTCGCAGCGCCAGCCCGCCCGCTCCTTGCACGCCCGGGCCAGTTCCTCCCAATTGGGCGGATACAGTTGCCGATACCGCACCATCTCACCCCCTACCTTCCCATCGGCTAATGCATCACTCCTTGCACCGGCATCGCTGCCTGCGCCTGTCCCTGACTCGGAGCTTGAGGCGGCACGTAAGCCGGGGCCGCCGCTTGCACCTTCTGTCCACGCACGCGCTGCCAGTACTGCTGCAAAGCATTGGGCACCCCGTTGCTCCCCTGCACACTGTTGCCCTGCCAGGAAGGATAGGAGGCTTGTGGCTGTATGCCTGCTGCCGCAGAAGAAGCCCCCATGCTCATGGTGGGATAGACCGGTTTGGGCTGCGCACTGCCCACCGCCGCCAGAGGTACCGTGCCCTTCTCACGCATCAAGTCCATGTCGATAACCGCCAGGGCGATGTTGAAGAGGGGAATGATGGAGAGTACCACCAGCAGCAGGCAGGAGAACAGGGTAAACTCCCAGCCGTGCAGCTGGTGTATCCATACGACATCGGGATAGCGCGCCACCGCATGGCCCAGGTTGCAGGTCACTTCCACCAGGATATAAATGGCGACGATGAGCACATAGGAGCGTTTGCGCTGCCGCGTCATGAGCCGCAGGGCTAAGGCCCGCGTCACGAAGTAGCCCAGCACCACAAAGCCCACAGAGGTGCCAATCGTCACAATATGTTGAATCGGGTCGGTACCCAACGCGCTAAAAAACCAGTAAATGGCCCAGGCCGAGACCGCCGAGAAGACGAGGGAGACCAGCCGGAAAATGCTGTGCTGCCCCTCATGGATGAAGCGGCCCCACCAGTCGGCCCGCCGCCTGTTCGTCATTTGCTGCATTGCCACCTCCTTCTGCTATGGCTCAGGGCTGTCCCTGTGCCGCCACCTCACACACCAGCGTTTTGTAGCCTTTCTTGCCGATGATATCGATCACCACCAATGGCAGCACCTGATCTTCCTGCGGCAGGCTGATCTGAGTGGCGAAGGTGAGCAAATCCTGCTCACTGGCCCCCTGCTTCTTGAGACCACGCAGGTCTTCAATGCCCGGCCAGCCGCGCACAATCTTACACGTATATTGCGGACGACCGCCTGTTGGCTTGACCACCTGTCGGTCTGTCACAACGACTTCCACGCTATCAAAGAAATTGCCAATCTTAGCCGTTTGCACCTTGCCTTCCATATACATCGGGCATCACCTTCCTTCCTTCCAGCTTGTTTGTTTGTCGAAACAGCACGCCCCGTCACCGGCAGCCCTGGCAACTCGTTCCCTTGCACCGCCATCATCCCCTCTCAAGCTGCCAGAGTCGCCAGGACGACGACAGACACCGCCTCTCACCTCACCGCACTGTCACTGCTTCAGCGCCAACGCTTACCGGTACAGCGCCTCCACATGAGCAATCAACTCACAGGCCGCACACCGCTCCTTTTCACAGACCGCCGCCGCTTCCACAAAACCCGCCGCCAGCGCCATATCACGCAGGGCCGTGGCTGCCTGCTCCATTGCCCAACAATCCGGCAACACAACGTCAGGGGCGAGCACAACCACACGCTGCTCGTTGAGCACCTGCCCGATAGCTGAGACATAGGCCAGCATGCGCAGACACACCCCCGGTTCCTGTCTGCTTGCCCACTGGGCAAAGGGCACCATCGCCTCCAGCATGTCGATACCGCGAGCATCCTCCTGTCCCCTGCCAAACATCATCATCTCTGCCATCCTTCGCACCTCCTTCTATGCGCCTTTTGTCACACCTCCCAATCAATCACCTTCACTCAAAACAGCAACCGCTCCTCTGCATCGGCGAGCGCCAGGGCCAGCAGCGTCCGCGCCTGATACCCACTGACCGCACAATCTGCACCATCCAGACACTCCACCGCATCCACAGCCGCCATAAACCTCCTTGCCCACGCAGGCAGAGAGCCAAAGCACTGCGTCCCCTCCTGCCAGAACAGCAAGGCCCCCACACACCACGTCCCGCCTACCGTCTCATCCAGAAACAGCGCCAACGGGCAAGCCCTGCAAGAGCCAGCGTTGCCCACCATCTGCCCTCCCTTCGCCCTCAACCACGCCTCGAATACCGCCGCATCAGGAAAGCCCTGCATCGGCCCCCTCCTCAAGCGTGCTGACCACCACCACCGTCATCGAACTTCCTTCAAGCAGCACGCTATGCAGCACTTCCCAACAGCGCGCACACAACCCTTCATAACTCAAGAAATGAGCCTGTGAGACGGGTTCCAGGCACTCCTGACAGCACAGGCCCGCCAACCGTATCGGAGCCGGACGTGGCGCATGCATGCGTTCGGCTTGCCGATCAAGCAGCCATGCCGGGGCCTGTGAGTCGGGTCGTTGCCAGCGCCGGTACTTGCTCATGCGCCGCCCTCCTCAGCGTGTGGCTCTAACAGCTCCAGCAGCACCGAAGCAGAAACGCCCCAGGTGGCACACACCCAGCCCTGAGCATGCCTGACCTGTGCCATCTTCTGTTCCAGACGCTGTTGCTGCACCAGGGCGTCGTTAGCCAGCGCACGATAACGCTGTGCCCGCGACGGCTCCCCATACTCTTGCAGCCAATGCACCGCCGCCTGCCATCGCTCAAGAGCACGCTGCACATCGGCTTGCGCCGCCAGCAAACAGCTAAAAGCCTGTGCCACATACCAGAGCGGACAGTCCTGCGAGAGCCACCGCAGTGTCACCTGCAACCAGTACAGGGCTGAGCGCTCCCACAGCAGGGCTTCTAATGCAGCAACGACCGCGTACAGTTCCGCATCGACTACCGCCTGCTCTGCCAGCAGCATCCAGGGATGCAGCACAGTCGAAGCCACTGGCTCTAACGCCTGCCCCTCCATCATCGTCAGTTCCATAGGTTGTGTCATCGGCACCACCTCCTTTTCTTTGGGCTTCCCCTCTCGTCTGATCTAGCGCAGGACGCATATCAGGCAGAGAAAACCGAGCAAACACGCCACACCAACCAGCCAGCCCAACCAGCACGCCCACCGCCGCAAGAGCAGCAGGCCAAGCAGCGCCCCCGCCAGCAGCGCTGTTGCCAGTACATCCATGCAGGCACCTCTTTCCTTCCTTGTCTCAAAGCCAGCGGCCATCAGAAAACACCCAGGCAATAGCCGCAAAGGCCACCAGAACAACCACCATGAGTATCACCAGTTGCACTGGTTTACCTCCTTCCGTGCTCCTCTATACCTGTCCTACAGAGCCAGCAGCGCCGAGAGTAGCGCAAGCGACGCACAAAGAGCCACAACAGCCAACGCAACCAGAATAGGCCGATGCGTCATCCACACCCACCCCAGGCCGAAAAACAATGCAACGCCGAGCAGCACAAATGCCGTTCTCTTCTTCATCACCCTCACCCCCTTCTGGGACCAGGCTATCACCGTACAATCTCGAAGAACCCCCATTTCTGGTATCTACCATTGGTACTAACCATATTATAATATGGTTAGTACCAGATGTCAATACCAAAAAGGCCAAAAAGCTAACAATTTATTAAGGCAATGTGTTATGCTATTGGCATACTCGTGGTAGCTACCAACAAGCCTGAAAAAAGGAGTCAAAATTATGCCAGCGATGAAAGACACAAAGATCGAAGAAGTTGTAGAGGAACTGGATTGGCGTATCAACAAAGGACAATATACAGCAGGACAACGCTTACCATCAGAACGGGAGCTAGCCGAAGAGTTAAGCGTAAGCCGCGTAACAGTACGCACCGCCTTACTTAGGCTGCAATCAGAAGGACTCATTGACATTGTTCCGCGAGGAGGCGCTTTCGTACGATCTCCACATACAAAGATTGTGATAGGACCAGCTAATCCGGCTGTAGCTAAAGGGCTAGAATTGAAACGCGCCGGTTCGTTCATTCGTGCCATGCAAGCAGAAGGTCATGAAACGTTGGTGCGCTTCGTCGAACCTTCTAAAATCATTCCGGCTGGAGAAGAGATCGCTGAGAAAATGGAAACCAGTCCAGAGACAGAGGTTTTGAGGAGATACCGTATTCATATCATAGATCGTGTGCCGTACCGCATTCTGGACAGCTATTATCTAGCCTCACTTTTAGGAGGTCTCTCAGGCAAGGATGAGGGATATATTCCCCTATTCAAGTGGATGCGTGAACATACAGGACTACGAGCGGCTAAAGCATTTGAGAAATTGAATAGTCGCATGCCAACAGCCGAAGAAGCTGCTTTGCTGAACATCGGCAGAAATCAACCGGTTGTTGATATGGACAGGTGGGTATGGGCAGATAATGGCAAGCTGTTTGAGTATACCCATATCGTTGCGAATGCCGCCCTCCATGAATTTACCTATTCTTATGATATAGATGAGGAGGCCAGCAAATGATAAACCTTGACGAAGCCACCAAAACAGAGCTAGTGCGTGAAATTGCCTTGACACTGGCAAAGAAGCAGCGGTTAGCTTTCGCCTCAGACTTCCACGCTTTTGCTGAGGGAAGGCATTTAACTCTGGCAGGAGTGACCTTTGAGAACTTCTCCAAAGGCCCAAACACCAAACGGAGCGATGGCGATGTAGTCGCACATGCCATTGTTATGGCCCTGGCAGCCGCAGTCAACAAAGGGGACATTGACGACTGGTTTCCCAATAAAGGTGAAACTGGTGCTCGCTCAATCGAGTATCTCACTGAGATGCGCTGCCGTCTCATCGAGCCAGAGCATCTAGTGCTAGGCACTGTAGATGTGACTATTCTCAGTGGAGAGCAGCCGCGCATGAAAAAGCGACTACCAGAAATGCAACACAACATAGCGGAAGGACTCGGTATCAGTCCCGACCAGGTTCACGTCAAAGTAAGTAGTATGGACGGCCAGGACGAGATCGCTCGCTTGGAAGGCATCGAAGCACGAGTGCTCATTAGTCTATGGGAAGGACTATAGGGGGTCGTCTCTACTGAGCTTCGGGGGAACTCTTTCTTTTATTTGGGGAGAAACAGATGAATATTGATGAACGACTGGTAAAGCAAGCTGAGCAGAAAGCCAGTTTGCTTTTAGAGCCACTCGGCGACCGTTGGTTACATACACTCGGTGTGGTCAGACAAGCCTGTGTAGTTGGACAAGCCTTTGAAGAGGAAGATCGTCTTTACCTGATCGCAGCCGCCTACTTACATGATATTGGTTATGCGCCATCATTGCAAAAAACTGGCTTCCACCCTATTGATGGGGCAGCCTACGTCAGAGAAACATTTGGCGACGAACGGCTTGCATCGCTCATAGCTTACCATTCGGAAGCCCAGGTCGAGGCGCGACTACGAGGTTATGCTTCAGCCCTTGACCAATTCCCCCGCGAACATTCAGCAGTCGCTGATGCACTTACCTACTGCGATATGACCACCAGCCCAACCGGCAAAAGCATCACCTTTGAAGAGCGCATAAACGACATTCTTAGCCGTTATGACGAAACAAGCATAGTCAATCAGTCAATCCGGCAAGCCAGACCCTCATTACTTGCCGATGTGGAGCATACACAACAGAAACTTCAAGAACACCACCTCATTCACCACGCCTAAAACACCTCCAGCATTCCAGATTTAAGGAACCAAAAAGCCCGGGATGCATCTTAATGAAAAGATGCTATCCTGGGCCTTTTTCCTCTTCCAACCCGAACGGGATGCCTCAGCCTTTTAACCCTATACATAAGTAACGAGAAAAGAGTACAGAACCCCTTCCAGAGACGACTCAATCTCTCAGACAATCCATCTTTATAGCTTGTAGCACAGAAGGCAGACCCCAATCTTTTCTCTTTTCCAAAATCTCCTGACTTCCAGGCAGCCAACTACTTATCAAGTCCCTTCTAGAGCCAATCGGTGTATTGTTGAGACTTAAAATCTCCTGACCGCGAGGTCGTGAGGGTTCGAGTCCCTCTCGCCCCATCAGGTTTCTCATATTTTCCCGACGACAACACCGGCACAGTGAATGTTCACTGCGCCAGTGTTGTCTACCAGTGTCTCTATAAGATTTGTTTTGCCCCGCCATTTTCAAAGCTATTGACAACACTTAATCCTGGCGCCTGACATAGGCGACGGGAGCGCTGCCAATAGCAGCAAGCTGCGGCCCACCAGCATTGAAGGACGCCTTGTTGAGCTGTGCCTCAATGGCCGGAATGGGGGCAGCCTGGCAGACAGAGGCGGGCTGCTGATTGGTGCTCTCACAGATTGCCGCCGTCAGATAGTTGGCACCGCCGATAATACCCTGCGCCATCTGCGAACTGGGATCCGAGAGCGCGCTGGCAATCTGCTGCCAGTTCTGGCCCTGTAGCAACTGTGGTGAATAAGCAGGGCCGATCATGATATACTTGTTCGCGATGTCGACGAAAGGAATACTGCCTGGTTGAGAGGTATATGGAGACGCGTCGTACTGGTTCACCAACTGCTGCTCCTGCGCGGTCGGCGTCTCAAGGGTGACATAGCCACCGCTGCTGTCAGGCTGGTTAGTTGTGGTCTCGACCGAGACAAAATCGATATAGGAGCTGGTGTAGCTACTGCCATAGAACGAGAAGGTCGGAGTGCTTGCATACACATCACTGGCCGAGGAAGTCGTGATGCTCAGGTTCTTGAAGGTGCCGAAGCGGCTGAGCGCGACAATCATGGACCAGCGTTGTGCCGCGCAATAAGGGCAGTATTCCGCACCATAGTAGAAAAATTCGGGTTTGCCGCTCGGGCCTGTCAGGGAAGGCTGACCTGAAAGGGGAATGGGCGTGGTCTGCACCTGGCCGATATCGACGGACTGCAAGACCGATGGACTGACGTTTGTTACCTCGTTGACGACCTGTTGGGGGGCAGCCTTACGCCCGTTAATAGCTATGGATGACGAGCCTGACGACTGCGACTGGTTCGAGAGATAGAAAAAGATACCAACGGCTGCCGCGACCACGAGCAGGGCAACCGCTACCCATACAACCGGGCTGACGGCGGGAGAAGCCTGCTTGCGCCCTCTACTGCCACTATGTGTATTGTGTGTGTTGCGCGTTTTTGCCCGGTTGCGCTCAGCGCTCGCCATCTGCTGCTGTCTCTGTGCCTCGCGCCGCTGCGCCGCCGACGTCTTCTGCGCTGTAGATTTCTGCGCCGAAGACGATTGCTGTGTAGATGACCCCACCGCAGACGATGACTGTTGCGATGACGTCGCTCGCTGTACCGAGGATGATTTCTGCGATTTCGACTTTGCCATAGTTTCTTCTTCCTTCTGAATGACTCAGAGATTACCGTCACTATTGTATCACTGGAGGGCAAGTACCTTTTCCCTGTCTACTTCTCATTTCCTTTCAGAAATACCTTCCTCGCAATGACGATAAGATAAAGGGAGAAAATAAGGCTTCTACCTTATAGACAAACGTAACCATGTAATATATGCTACGTTGTAGTGTTTGGAAGGCTTTATCTGATGGATCTTTCATACAAGGCTCATGCAAATCTGCATGTTCTTTGTAACTCTGTACGTATACGTTCCATAGTACGTTACGCGAAACAGCCGTGAGATAGATCGGAATCGATTACCGTCATGAATATCACTCTCTTCGCAATGATCACGCTGATCGAGCTGGGGGCTGTCTTCTGGGTAGGCGCGCAGTTCTGGCAATTGTTCGTGCTGCAACCGGCTGTCGAAGACACATCCCCGGAAACACGCTCGATCATCAGCAAGGCACAACAGCGTTTCGAACGGCTCTTTTCAGCCGGGACGCTGCTGGTTCTGCTACTGGCAAATATCGGGGCGCTGCTGGGACAGGCCGCAAGCATCAACGACGGCTTTAGCCCCGGCACACTGGTCAACCTGGCTACCGCAGGGCGCAGCGGCACCTTCTGGCTCTTGCTTGAAGCGATTTTGCTGCTGGCGTTCCTCATCGCCCTGTATCAGCTCTTTACGCGGGAACACAGGTCACAGCCGGTCAGCACCGCGCTGGCCTGGGTCAATCTCCTGCTCGGCCTCGCGCTTTTCCTGGTCATGAGCCTGTCGAGCCAGACGGCAGATACCAGAAGCAATCTCGTCGTCTTCGCGATCCCTGTTGACTGGCTGCACCTGCTGGCCGCGGCTCTCTGGGTCGGGGGCTTGCTGTACCTTGCCACCACCTACCTGCCCATCCTGCAACACCTGTCGCTTCAGGAGCGAGCGCGTTCGCTGGTGACGATCCTTCCGTACTATACCCCCTGGGTCATCGCGGGCATCGTCATTCTGGCTGTGACAGGGCCATTCAGCGCCGCCCTGCACTTCTACTCACCAGAGCAGCTCTTCTCCACACCCTATGGCCGCACGCTGCTCATCAAAACCCTGCTCGTGATTGGCCTGCTGGTGCTCAGCGCCGTCTATATCTACGCTCTCCTGCCGCGTCTTAAAAAGGAAACAGACAAATATGCGTACACCGTTCAGCGTCTCCAGGCCATGCAGGCTCCCGCGCCAGAACCAGAGCCTGCAAAGATGAAACAGGCGCAGCCTATCGACAGCGCGGCAGGCGAGAAGACAACACGGGAACGGGGGCGTGTCAACGCACTCAGTCACCAGGTCAAGCTGCGCGAGGAGCGGCTGATGAAGAGAACGCAGCAGTTAAGCGGCATTCTACGCTGGGGCGCGCTGCTGGGCGTGGGCATCATGATCTGCGTCGGTCTGATGAACGTTTTGTCCGGCACCCTTTCACCCACTACCGGCGTCACTCAGCCTGTCACCAGACCCGGCCCGTTCAAAGCGACCAGGCAAACAGCCGATGGCAAGTTCACAGTCAAACTCACCGTCAGTCCCAACACTTTCGGGACAAATAATTTTACCGTCACCGTGATTGATAACAGCACGGGCCAGCCAACCTCAAATGTGAAAGTGACGCTGTTCACCAACATGCTGGATATGGATATGGGGACCGATACTATCCCCTTGCAGTCCGATGGCAAAGGCAATTTCAGCGCGCCCGGCGAGCTGGCAATGGCGGGCAACTGGGATATTCGCATCGAGGTACGCACGCATGACAACGCGCTGCATACAGCAGATGTCCACCTGTATACCCCCTTCTAGGGTACATGCTTGACGCCTTTGCATATATCCTCTATTCTATCAACACAACAGATAGCACAGAGGAACGTATAAACACGTAGGCGCGTCGACCAGCCCTGGCCGGTCTACTGAGCGTCTGCGTTTTCGGTATGCATATAAACATGGAGAGACGATGAAAATAGCTTTTTTTCACAAGCGAAAGCCGATGGCCCTGTTCATCCCTGGCCTGTTCGTTCTGCTTGCGCTCTTGTTCAGTTCTTGCAGTCTCGATTCCACTAACCCTCCCTCACAGGCGACAGCAGCCTCAACATTTCCGCCGGTGAATGGCTTCGGCAGCGCGGAAAATCACGTCCACTCGCTGATGGCGCAGTCGGATTCCGTGCTCATACTGGCAACGCACTATGGCATCTTCCGTTCGTCGGATGGGGGCGCTAACTGGCAGCAGGTCACATCAGGGCCGAACCAGCCGATGCAGGGCCTGATGGAATACTCCCTCGTTGCCAGCCCGCTCAATCCGCAGCGTCTCTACGTGCTTACCCTGCCCGCCACGATCCCTCATGCAGGTACACTCGGCCTCTACACCAGCGCGGACGATGGCAAAACCTGGCAACTATCTATCCCTACCGCCAGCGTCACCTCCAGTTCCATCTATATGGTTGCAGCGGGCAACGATACACCGGACGAGGTCTACATCTACCTGCCCGATCTCGGCGCGCTAGGTCTGCGCGTCAGCCTGGACGATGGCAAGCATTTTTCCAGCACGGGAACGCTTCCTTTCAGCAACATCCTGGGCCTGATCGCCATTCCTAACCAGCCGGGACACCTGCTCATCTATGGCAGCGGCGGCATCGCAAGCAGCAGCGATGGCGGCACGCACTGGCAGGTTATCAAGGGCATCAGCGGGGAAATCTACGAGATGCATATGGCAGGACCGCACACTCCTATCTATGCATCCGGCGACTCTGGCATTTATGTCTCACAGGACGATGGTAAGACATTTCAGCTTGTCAATCAGACTTCCTATGCCGGGCTTGCCCCCTCGCTCACACAGCCCCAGGTCGTTTATGGCAAAACCGGCCTGACCGTCTTCCGCAGCACCGATGGAGGCCATACCTGGAAAGCGCTGCCGCATATTAGCGGGAATCTCAGCAACCTGGCCGTCGATCCGACAAACGCCGCGCAGGTCTATCTCGCGCTCTCCTATCCCACCGCCGTCTACCTGTTGAACAGCAGCGGAACAATATGGACATCGCTCACACCGAAAATATAGAGAGGAAAAGATTGTGAATAGACAGTTAGAGCGGCCTTCCTCCCGCTCCTGGCTCTTTTTACGCATAGGGGGGGAAATATTCACAGGGATGGCGCTGCTGCTGGCCGTGCTCGTGCTTCCGGGGCGCGTCTCTGCCGATGGTGGAGCGCCTAACCTGGCCTATGTAGCGGGCACTCCACAGGGCATCGGCGTCATTGATATTCAGCAACAGAAAGTGACGAAGACCATCTCGGTGCCGGGCGACCCTCATACCGTCCTGCTCAGCCTGGACGGGCGTTTCCTCTACGTCTCGCAGCCGGGACTTAACCGCGTCTCCATCATCTCGGCCAGCACAGGGCAAACGATCTGTTCGGCAAATGTTCCGGGCCAGCCAACGCTGCTGTCAATTGACCCCGGAACAAATATCCTTTACGCGGCAGGCAATGGAGCGGATCGCATCACCGGCCTCAGCGACACGACCTGTGCGCTTAAACAGACGATCACGCTGCAAAGCCCTGTCTACGGGCTGGCGGTTGCCGTGGTTGGCACAGGCGACAACGGGGGAACGGGCAACCAGCTCTGGGCCTCTGAGAACAAGGACATCGTCTACTACAACTCGTCCGGCAAGCAGCTTGGCAGCTTTCCCATTCCGGGCGGGCCGCAATATATCACTATTCCCGCCGGGTCTGCCATCTACACGACCACACGCCAGGGCGCTGTCTACGCCATCGATCTCAATTCGCTCAAAGTCACAGGGCCGCTTATCAGCGATGGTCCATATGGCACCATGGATTATGATGCCATGACCGACGAGATATACGTACCCAATGTGCAAAAAGAGCAGATCGATGTCCTGACTCCCCTGGTGACAGGCGCGGCAACTCCACACGAACCGGCGCGCATCATTCCCCTGGGTGTGAAACCGGAATCTATCGCCATCACCAGCGATGGACAACTCGGGTTTGTGGCGCTGAACGGAGGTAATGTCGCCATGCTGGATATTCCAGGGCAGCAGCTCATCAATACTATCCATGTGGGAGGCAATCCGCATTTTATTATCACGGGCCTCTACCCGCCATTGATCGGCAGCACGCCGCAGCAAGCTTCGTTCTGGAGCACCGTCGCCACCGTAGTAGCTTACGTCCTTGTCGCCGCCCTCATCATCATCCCCATCCTGTTCTATCGCCGCTATAGCCGCGCTCGCTCCTTCAAAAAAGACATTAAGGAGTAAGAGCTTTGCCTGCTGGCGGGAATTGTTCTTTCCCGCCAGCCATTTTTGCCCCTTACTGAATCTCCCACAGAAGCCGCGCCACCTCGCTCTGACTCAGAACGTAGAACCCGTGCATACGAGAGAAAACGCTGAGTCCGTCCTTGAGATTCTCAGGCAGCATCAAATGCGTCGTATTATGCTGGTGACATCACCTTTTCAGCAGTTGAGTACCTACCTGATCTTCGCTCAAGTGTTGCGATCTCATGGAACTGAGATCATTCATTACTATGCGCGGGCAGGTGAATGATACCCCGCAATCTGGTTCCTGTCAGCAGAGCATCGCCGCCTGGTCAGCAGTGAGATCGATCGGATCGCGGTCTACCGGTCTAAAGGCGATCTTATTTGATCATCTCTTACAGAGAGAGAGGGCTGCTACTCTTGCTGGCCGCCCGGTACATTCAGTTGGCTGCCGGGTGAGGTTGGAGATTGCTGATTGGGCGAAGACGGAGTGCTTTGACCCTGTGTTGGCGTGCCCTGCACGATACCGCTGACCTGGTCTGAACTGTCGACCTGCATTTCGATCTGCAAGGCAAGCTGGTTGCTGTTGCCGGAGGCGCCGGACTTATTGAGCAGGGCGGTCATGTGCCAACGGCGCTCAGTACGCAGGCCAGTCAGCGCACCCTGATAGAGGACGGTTGAGGCATTCTGGCCGAGGGTGACCCGCGTTGAGGAGATGGATATGCCATTGCCGTTTCCCATTTGTTGCCCTTGCAGGACAATGACCAGCGTACCCTGCGCGCCGTTGCTCAGGGTGGTGTTGATGCGCAGCGTGACAGCCCCATTGGCATCGGGACCGTTTTGCGTCAGCGTGCCTTGCAGGGAAGCAGTGAACGGTGAGGCATAGGGATCGGACGAGTTGCTCTGGCTGCCGCTCGGATTTTGTGACGATGATGTTGGCTGAGCCTGTGACTGAGCCTGCGCCTGGGCTACACGAGCGCCGGAGCCGTTGCCGTTATTGGCGATCGCGTTCCAGCCGGGCTGCAAGGGGCCGGAGACCGTCCAGATAACTCCGGCGAGTGTGAGCAGCCCGACCAGCGTGGCAAGGGCGGGGTGAGAGCGGTTGCGCGCGTTGAGCGGGGTGAGCAGGCGGCTCAGCAGCAAGCCGCCGATAAGGGCGACGCTGGCGGCATAGATAAGGATACCCCACCATGTTTGCGTATCGCTGCCGGTTGCGATGCCGTGGACGGTGACCAGCCCGTAGAGAACCAGCGTCAGCACGTGCAGGCGACGCCACCATCTATAGCCAATGAGCGGGCGAATCCAGGTGCTGATGCCGATAGCGAGTCCAAGATAGAGTCCAACGATGCCCAGCGCCATCCAGAGCGGGCGATAATGACTGGCAAAAGGAATAAAGATTTCGTTCCAGCCGAAGCTGGTAAAGGGGTCGATCCAGACTGCCAGGACATGGATGCACGTGAAAACCAGCGCGAGCAGGGTAGTAAAGTTGTGCAGCTCGCTGTTGAGCATGCGCGGCCACTTGCTTTCAGACTGCCATTGCATGCTCAGTGCCAGCCCGATCGCGACTGAAAGGGTGAGCAGAATATAGGCGGTAAAGCCTCCCGCTCGCGCTATATCCCAGGTAACCGATTGCCAGACACTCATGGTTGTTTCCCTATAATGTTATTTCATAAGGTGCGCGGGCCAGGGTTCTACTGCCTGCCAGCTTCCATCGCTGCTTACGAACAGCCCGGCCAACCGGTGCTTGCGCAGAAAATCGCTCCCTTTTTTCCGGCCCAGAATAAATGCGACTTTGGCGGCCACCTCAGCCTGTTCGCACAGGGGCGCTACCACCGTTACCGACCAGAGATCTCCCCGCACGGGCAATCCCGTCTGTGGGTCGAGCAGGTGATGACGGCGCTTGCGTCCCTGCATCCAGTGTCGGCGAGAGATACCAGAGGTCGCCATTGCTCCGCTACGCAGTGGAATAGCCCAGGAGGTATCCTTTCCCTCCACCGCAATGGGCCAGGCGTCCTCTCGCGGCGGCAAGCCCACCATCGACAGATCACCACCGGCATTGACGAGAGCGGGCGTAATACCTGCCTGGCGCAGAGTCTCCAGTGCGGCATCAACAGCCATGCCCTTGGCGATACCGCCGAAATCCAGCCGCACGCCCGGCGGCAAGATCACAAAATGGCTCACCGGGTGTATCTGGATCTCCCGCCATCCTCCGCCGGGTTGCCCTTTATATGGTCTGTCGGGCTGTAGGGCGGGCAGTTCATCGAAGGAACGGTCATAGCCAATCTGCTGCAACTGATCCAGTAATGTCGGATCGTAGAGGCCATCGGTGGCTCGTGCCGCCGCCAGAGCTTTCGCGATCACACGGTACAGCAACTCGCTGACCATCACCGGCTCTCCTGCATGCCGATTGAGCTGTGACAACTCGCTCCCTGACAGGAAGCGGCTCAGCGTCAGCTCCCACTCCATAAAAAGGCCGCGCACCAGCTTGCTGCCGACTTCCACCTTGCGTTCAGGTAGGAGCAGCGTAATGGTGGTTCCCATGGCATGAAATTGTTCGCAACTCATGCCATCCGGTACAGTGTATTCCGGCTCAGGAGGTACGCGAGTTGGTGAATGGAGATTGCGCATTGCCGGATCCAAATTGATACCCTCCCTGATTGCCTTGATTATTGAAGAATCCGCCGGAATTATTCGTATTAGATGGCGGCTGCGGCCCCGGTGAATACGATGGCGTTGATGATGACGATGATGACGACGGCGCGGCCTGGCTGGACGTTACACCCGTGACATGGCTCGCGGCCAGCCCACCCAGCGCGCCAAAGCCAATGATAGAGGCGATAACGAGAAACTTTTTGAGCGCATCCGCCACTTCCAGTGTCTCAGCCTTTGACAGGCGCGCCGGTTTATCCGCGCTTCGCGCCTGCTGTCGGCGCGGCACCTGTTGCTGTGCATGGCGCTGCGTTCCCTGAGCATGGTACCCGGATTGAGCGTAGTAGCCAGGATATTCGTAGAATGGCTCCTCTTTCGGCCCGCTTTGAGCCGTCCGCCTCTGTGGTGAAACCCACTCCACGGTTGGCTCATTATAAAAATCGTATGGGTCGTATACGTTATTATCCATATTAACTTCTCCTACCAGATATGAGGGTACGCATATCTACCTGTATCCAGAATACATCATACGCGAGGATTCTCAGAAAAGATACAGAGACTTGTAAAAATATTGTAAAGTTGGAGGTCGCTATCGTACTGTCCGGCGTTGGAAAACCGGGCGTTCCTCGCGTGCGCGCTGTTTGCCTGCGCCATTGGCAACGCTGTCGGCGATCTCTTCTGTATCGTCAGTTGTGATAGCGACTGTGTTACCAGTCGGACTGTTGAATTGTGCTTCGTAGAGATGCTGGTAGAGACCAGATTGCAGGAGCAGGGTCTCGTGCGTGCCTCGTTCGACGATGCGGCCCTGGTCTACCACGAGAATCTGTTCCGCCCGTTGGATGGTTGAGAGACGGTGAGCGATGGCGATAACCGTTCTTCCCTGCAAGAGGCTGTCCAGCGCCTGCTGGATCAGGCGTTCGGCCTGTGAATCCAGAGAACTGGTTGCCTCGTCGAGCAGCAGGTAGGGGGCGCGGCGCAGCAACGCACGGGCGATGGCGACGCGCTGTTTTTCACCTCCCGACAGGCGATAGCCACGTTCGCCTACGATGGTGTCCAGCCCGTCTGGCAAGCGCTCAACGAGATCTTGCAGTTGCGCCGCCGCAATGGCGGTGCGCAGTTCGTCCTCGGAGACCTCCAGGGCGCCGTAGCACAGATTTTCGCGCAGGCTCGTGTGGAAGAGAAACACATCCTGTGTGACCACCGCAACCCGGCTGCGCAGATCATCGTTGGAAATGTCGCGCAGATCGATGCCGTCGAGCTTGACAGCGCCACTGCCGGGGTCGTAGAAACGAGCGGACAGCGAGAGGATGGTGGATTTGCCCGCGCCGCTAGGGCCTACCAGCGCCGTCAGTTTGCCGACCGGGGCGACGAAGGAAACATTATGCAGTACCTCCGGGCCATTGACATAGGCAAACGAGACGTTCTCAAAGGCGATGCCCCGCGTTGGCTTAGCGGGCAGCGGCTGCGGATGTTCGGTTTCTTTCACTGTTTGTGGCAGGTCAAGGAACTGGAAAACGCGGTCAAAAAGGGCGAGTCCGCCCAGAATGGTCGTGTTGGCTCCGGCCAGCGAGGAAGCCGGACGATAGAGCTGGGCGAGGTAGGTGGCAAAGGCGACGATGGTGCCGAGCGCTACCTGGTGCGTGATGACCAGATAGGCCCCATAGGTGTAGAGAACGGCGGGACCAAGCGCGGCCAGCGACTGCACCACCACGGAAGCCCACTGCGTGACGAGTGTCTGCTCCAACTGAGTGGAACGTACATCCCCATTAGCCCTGCGAAAGCGCAGGAATTCGCGTACCTGCGTGCCAAAACTTTTGATGACCAGCGCGCCGGAGAGGCCCATCGTCTCCTCCAGTACCACAGACATCTCACCCAGCGCGCGTTGCGCATTCTCAACAGCCTTGTAGCTACGCTTACCGAAGTAGAGCACGGGGAAGGCGAAAGCGGGCAGGGCAAGGACGGCAGCAATGGAAAGCTGCCAGTTGACCACGAACATAACGATGAGCGTCCCTATGACCGTGACGAGATTGGACAGCGTCCCCATGAACGATTGGGAGACGACATTCTGGATGGCACTGGCATCGTTGACGAAGCGCGTCTGGATCTCGCCCGCTCGCGTCCAGGTAAAGAAATCCAGGCCCAGGGATTGGACGTGGCGATACAGTTGATTGCGCAGGTCCGCGATCAAACCCTGAGAGACGACGGCGCTGAGGTAGTTCTGGGCGAGGCCGAGCAATGCCCCCAGCAAGGGGAAGATCAGCATGCCGAGGCCGAGCAGGAGCACCATCTGAAAATTGTGCTGTGGGATGGCCGTGTCAATCAGCTCGCGAATAAGCAGAGCCGGGACAAGCCCCACTCCCACACCCAGCAGAATCACTATCAGCGTCAGTATCATCTGCCATCCATAGGAGCGCAGCAGGTTCCATACCCTTGCCAGCGTTTTCGGCACATCTGGCTTCCCCTCTTTCAGATAACTCAGTGTTTGCCGCTGCTGCCAGATGCCTCCCATCCCTACCCCACCGAGACTCCTACGACTATACATCATGACCTTCTTTCACTGTATTGAAATGAATTTCCGTAGGTGCCGATCAATCGGCACCCACAGCTTTCCCATCGTCACGAAAGCCGATTTGCTGCTCTACATGCCGTTGTTTACTGCGCCACTCGCGGGTAGAGAAATGCTCCAATGGTCACCAGGACGATGGCGGTCACAAACAGGACGACGAAATCGATGACGATGGCGGATGTGATGGTGCCACCGGCAAGCATCAGGGAGCGCAAGGCGTCGACTTCGTAGCTCAGAGGATTGGCGCGGGCGATCACCTGCAGCCAGCCGGGCATAATGGCGACGGGATAGATGGCGTTACTGGCGAAAAAGAGCGGCATGGTGAGCACCTGGCCGATGCCCATGAAACGCTCTCGTGTCTTGACGAGACAGGCGATGATCAGCGAGAAGGTGGCAAAACAGGTCGCCCCCAGTATCACCATCACGATCACGCCCAGCAGTGCCAGGGGATTCCAGTCCATACGCACGCCCAGCAACAGGGCCAGGACGTAGACGATCAGCGCCTGCGCGAGGCCACGCACACCTGCCGCCAGTCCTTTTCCCAGCACAAGCGCGCCACGCGGTGTGGGGCTGGCGAGGAACTTGTGGATAATGCCCAGGTCACGCTCCCAGATAACGGCGATGCCGGAGAAGATGGCGATGAAGAGCACACTCTGCGCCAGGATACCGGGAGCCATGAACTCCAGATAGCTTTCGCCGCCGGTGGGAATGGCGCGGATGCGGGTGAATACCTCGCCAAAGATCAGGAGCCAGAGGGCAGGTTGTACCGCTCTCGTGATGATATCGGTCGGGTCGTGCCTGATTTTGCGCACTTCCAGCCAGACAATAGTCGATGTTTTCGCAATGAAGCTTGCCAGTGCCGCGATGGGATTGGCTCGATCTTCTGCGGTGAGCACGCCAATCTGTGCAGCATTAGCCAAGACGTCTCGCTGTGCGACGGGTACGCGCTGTGTCACGGTAACTCCCTCCTGTTTCCAGCATATTGCCAGTGTAGTGAGTAAAGACATCATCCAGTGTTGTTTCTTCGCCGCCGATACCAGCCTTCAGCTCAATGGGCGATCCGATAGCCATAATTTTGCCGAGATGCATGATCGCGACGCGGTCGCAGAGGCTATCGGCCTCTTCCATGTAGTGGGTGGTCAGGAGAATGGTCATGCCTGATTGCTTGCGCAGCTCCTCAAGATGCTCCCAGACGGCTCTGCGCGCCACGGGGTCGAGGCCCACGGTTGGCTCGTCCAGAAAGAGCACCTGTGGCTGGTGCAGCATGGCCTGCGCCACCTCCAACCGGCGAATCATACCGCCGGAATAGGTGCGCACGAGCTTATCTGCCGCCTCTTGCAGACCCATAAATTGTAGCGCCTGCCGCGCCTTTGGTCCGCGTTCCTCACGCGGCAGATCATAGAGACGCGCAAAGATCAGCAGATTTTCATAGCCCGTGAGGTTGCCATCCGCCGAGAGGGCCTGTGGCACGTAGCCAATGCGACGGCGTACCGCCATAGGCTGCTTCGTTACGTCGAAGCCGACGACGGATGCGTAGCCGGAAGTCGGGGGAAGCAGTGTTGTCAGTATCTTGATGGTCGTGCTCTTGCCTGCTCCATTGGGGCCGAGCAGGCCAAAAACCTCTCCCGGCTTCACGGCAAAGCTTATGTGGTCCACAGCGGCCTGTTCGCCGAAGAGTTTGACGAGGTCTCTGACCTCAACTATTGGTTGCTCTTGCATATTCCTGTTCCTTCAATGTCGCTCTGGTTTGCCCCTCTGCCGTCTCCAGGACACGCTCAAGCAGATGCTGTAACATTGCCTGCTCCTCCTCATCCAGTGGCGCGAGCAAATGGGTAAGCAGTTCGCGCCGTCGCTGCTGCCACGACTCCACTTTCGCATTGCCCTGCTCGGTCAGCATGACGCGCACCATGCGCTCGTCGTCGCTCTGACGCTCGCGAGTGACCAGCCCGACCTTTTCCAGCCGCTTGCACGCGGTAGTGGCCGAGCTGCCGGTCACATCCAGCGCCTCGGCCAGTTCGCCGATACTCAACGGCCCTCTTTTGCGCAGGATGCGCAGCAGCCAGTACTGCTCCGGCGTCATTTCCCCTCTAGAGATAGGGTGTGTAAGACGGCGAATGAGGTGATACAGGGAAAGTACATCATCCACCAGCCGTTCTGCTGCCATACTGAATCCTCCCTCGTTTCCTTTCCTCTAAACCAGTTACCTTCATGTACAATTATATTGATCGTCAAAGTAATTTGTCAAGGGCGATTTTTGAGAAGACAATGAGCGGATATTCGGTAGGGAGATATTCAAAGAGTTAATCGGAGCTATCTCCTGGATCAGGAGTCTCGTCGGGACTGTATGCGCTTTCATAGGCATGACGTAGCGCCAGAAACGCTATTTTCAGTTCCTGACGCACGGCACTGTCCGGCTCTGCAAGCACAAGCTCTTGATAGGCATCCAGGAAATTTCATTTCGACTTTCTTCGCCTTCATCTCATATACCGTGACTACGTTGTCGTCATCTTTGAGGGCAATTTGTACATCAGAGAAGCCACCTGAATGCTTCGGTAAGAACATCTTCAGCAGATACTTTAGCTGTCTGTACATCTGTTAGCAACTGGAGCGCAGCTTCATAGACCTGCGGTGGATTCCCGGCCATAGGGAGTCCGGGTGCTAATATGGTAGTTATATTGCGGAAGGCAGATGTGAGAAATGCCGTTGTTGGGTTGCAGTCAAGTTGGTGTTTACGCACCAATGGCCCGATAAAGCGTTCATCAAACATGCGACCGGAATAAGCATCGGATGTTCCTATCTCTGTGTAAGGTTTACGGATATCTACTGAAGGACTAACGCTTTTTGCCAGCATACAAGCCAGAAGGAAACGAATACATGCCCTGTTACGGGATGATCTTGCTACTAACTCTATTCTCTGGATTACTTCTTGATCGCTTATAATGGGTGTGGTGAGACTTGCCTCTGCCCGTTCAAGTGCTAAAGTAAGGACATCTGTAGGATTTCCGGCTCCAGTTCCACTTCCTCCTGTGGCTGGCATACAACCTCCCCTTCAACAGCGTAGTTTACCCAGAGCACTTCCTGACGTGGTGTTTTTGTTGAAAAGAAATTCACGACTTCACTATGCAGATCATTGTATGTTTCTACTGGTGACGGCTCTCTATTAATAAGCACTGCCGCTGATCCCCCAAATGGCTCGCAATAATGTGTCGTTCTCGGCAACAGGGGCAGAAGCCAGTTAAGATGACTATATTTTCCACCATACCATCCAAAGGCAATGAGCCTTCTTCTCTCTTCATTCTCCATTTCTCAATTTCTCCCCTGAAATAAATTCAATTTGAGCATAGCGAGCTTTCTCTCTGTCGCCTCGCAGTATACTCCAATAGCTATTTCTTTTGCAAGAGCCTGGGTTGCTACGCGAGGCCACCCCGATTGATCCGGGTGGCCTCACTCCTGCTAAATGATGAAAACGTCTGTGTTCATTTTTGCTTACTACGTCGTTGGTGTTGCAGTAGCGTTGGCTGGCAGCTTCGCTGTGATGGAGACGGTACGGGCATTGAAGGTGCCATTTTTCCCTGTCGAACCCGTGATGATCAGCGCCGTTCCTGGCTTCAAGGCGGCGGCAGTGGCACTGACGGTTTGTATGACCTGCGTCTGGGGAGTGATGGTGACAGTATAGTCAGTGCCGCTGCTATCTGTCACAATGAGCGTATTGCCGTTCAACTGGCTAACAGTTCCTATAAGGCCACGGAAGTTACTGCTGGTTGTTCCCGTTCCCGTACCGCCAAACTGTCCGCCAAAGCCGCCGGAGCGGCGTGCCAGGCTGAAGCAGGGATTATTGGCTATAGCTGTCCCTCGCGGAAACGGGCTATTACTGGTGCCATTTCCGCTGCCGGTAAGACTGATTCTCGTTGCATCGTAGGTATTGTTCGCACTGCTAACAAGGACTGTGACTGCTGTTCCTTCTTTCAAGGAACTGGTTGGGACAGTTTTCTGTTGAGTAAAGCGGGTAGTGCTGGAGTAGTTTACGCTGACATCGGTTCCCTGTTGTGTTGTGACAACCAGCGTCGTAGCGCTGCTGCTTTTCAGTGTGCCTGTGACGGTCTTAAAAGAGGTTGTCGTCGTCGTGCGCCTCTGCGCGCAAGCCGTCGCGGTGGCCGCAACCGATGGAGAGCCAGAGCCAGAAGTGGCGGACGAGTTAGTGCCACAGCCGACAACGACGATTGCCAGCAGAGGGAAGAAAAGAAGGACTGCTGCCCATTTACCTCGTATCTGTTGAAATAGTATATTCATACAATATAATTTCCTTTCGCCCCAATTTCCTGATTATTCCCCTTACCAAGACTACTGCTGAGACATCATGAAAAAATAAGAAAAGTGTAAAATATTTGTAAAATTTCTGACAAAATCGACCCTCAACTTCCCGATGTCACTCGTTTCCAGACGGCTTGCAGGGCTGAGCTGTATAAGCCGGGATGTTTGCTGAGCAGGCCGCGTAGCAGGGAGAAGAAATTGCTGTCCATACCGATGATGGGTACTTCGAGCAAGGCGCGTTGCAGTATCTGGTGGCCCGCCGGGGAGCGGAACAGACCATAGAGGGCATCGACATCCGCGTTGGAAGTCATGCGATCCAGCGCCCAGCGCAACCAATCCTCGATTTTAAGGTAGTGGCCCAGCCGACCGGCCTGCCCGAGGTTGCGCAGGTATGCTTTGACGGCTCCCCTTTCTCCGTTCAGCACCTCGCTGGCAACGGCATGGGCGGCAAGGCGTCCGCTAATCAAAGCAGGATAGATGCCGCCACCTGTTGCCGCGCCGCAGAGGCCGGCCGCGTCACCGAGCAGCAGCACGCGCCCCTGCGCATCGTCGCGGTAGGCCCTGTGCAGCCGCCCACCGACAGGTATCACGCCCCCTTTCTGCTGGATGATGCGCATATTGCTCAGGTCGGCCATATCCTGAAAGAGGGCTTGTGCCATGCGCAGCGTCTTTGTCGGGTTGAATGCTCGTGCGTGTCCTGCCACGCCCAGCGCCGCTATCTCATGGTGTGGGGCCAGCCAGAGGCAATAGCCCGGAGCGACATCGTGATTCATCACCAGGTAAAACGTCGTTCGATCCAGCGTCACTCCATCCACCAGCCATTCCGCACCCGCCAGAAAACGCCTGTTCTGTTCCAGCCCCATGCACTGCGCGACCCGTGATCGCGCACCATCCGCCCCAATCAGGAAGCGCGTTCCCACCGTCTCCTCTCGCCGCTCGCGCCGCATTCCGGCATGCGTTTCAGCCACACCCTCCGTTGCTTCATCGCTCTCGCCTGAACCACTTCCCAGCCGGACGCGCATTGTCCCATCTCCCGCGCTGGCTGCGTCCAGAAACATCGTGCCGCATCTGAGCGTCGCGCCGCGTTTCTCCGCCATCTCCGCCATCCAGCCCAGCATGCCCGGCACATCCGCCATATAAAAACGGTACGCCCGGCTGCTGATCTCAATGGGCGCCCCCGTGGGCGGCGAGATCACCACGCGCCGCACCTCATTCATCAGATATTCCACGGGAACATCGAGAATGTCCAGTACGTCGCTGAACAGCACGCCCGTGGTGCGTACCACGCCGCCCACCTGCGCGTCTCGCTCCACCAGCAGCACGCGCAACCCCAGCGCCGCCGCTACTCCCGCGAAGCTCAGCCCGGCGAAGCTCGCTCCCACCACCAGCACATCATAGATATCATCTTTCTGCTGAGCGCTCGTAGAAGCAGCCATTGAGGTGGGTGTGGATTCCGGCATAGCATTATCCTTTCGCTTGTACACTGACAGTCACGACGCACGGCATCATCATATGAGACGGAATGGCACAATTATCAATAGTGTGTCGTGTAACGATGCTGCTTGTCAAGTTGAACAAGGGAGCAAAATGATTGAGTACGCCGCTGTCTTCTCTTTTACCTTCCCACGACAAACTGCATGCTGCCCACCTGCCTGACCATTCCCTTCAGTTCCATCATTGTCAATGTAGAGGTCACGGTCATGGCGGGGAGGTTGGATTCGCGGATGAGTTCGTCGATATGGCGCGGCTCGTGACTGAGCAGGGAGAGCAGGGTGCGTTCCTCGTCGTTGTCGGGCAAGATGGCCTGCATCTCGATCTGCTGCGGAATCATGAAGAGGTCGAGGCTTTCGAGGATGTCGGCCACTCCCATGACCGGGTGTGCTCCCTCTTGAATGATCTTGTTAACGCCCGTGCTTTTCGCCGAGAAGATGTTGCCAGGCACGGCAAAGACCTCGCGACCCTGTTCGAGGGCAAATTTGACGGTGATAAGCGCCCCACTTTTCTGGGGGGCTTCGGTGATGAGCACGCCGAGGGAGAGGCCGGAGATGATGCGGTTGCGCGTGGGGAAATAGCGGCTTTCCGGCCTGACGCCGAGCGGAAATTCGGTGATGAGCGCGCCCTGACCGGACTCGACGATGCGTTTCGCCAGGCCATGATTATCGGCTGGATAGATGGTGTCCAGCCCGCAGGCCATGACGGCAATGGTGCGCCCGCCAGCGTCGAGCGCGGCTTTGTGAGCAATGGTGTCGATGCCCAGCGCCAGCCCGCTCACGATGGTGACGTTGTGTCCCGCCAGTTCCCCGGCGAATTGTTCCGTCACCTGCCGCCCGTACTGGCTGGCGTTGCGCGTTCCCACGATGGCGATGGCGAACTGGTCGGCTTCGGTCAGCTTGCCCGCGACGTAGAGCACGGGCGGCGCGTAATCAATCGCTTTGAGCAGGGGAGGATAGTTTTTATCTTTCCAGGTGATAACGGTAATGCGCAACTTCTCCAACCGCTCCAGTTCGCGCTGTGGCACGATGCTCTTGCGCTGCCTGAGGAAGCTATCCGCTGTTCTCTGGTCGATTCCAGCCCGCGCCAGTGCCGCGCTGTCGGCATTCCAGGCGGCGGCGACGTCATCCTGAAAGAAGGTGAGCAATTGCCGAAAGCGCTTCGGCCCGATACCGGGCACACGGCTGAAGGCGATCCAGTAAGCAAGGTCATCCAGCGGCAGTGCGCCGGATGGATAGTAGCGCACAGATGAGTCGAACACAGTCATGGAAAGCACTCCTCCTACTCTTGATAAGCTGATCTGGAGAAAGATCCTGGCTAGTATACCACAGCCGTTCCTAAAATGGGTATGTGTTAAGAAAACTTAACCCCGGCTGCTCAATGCATACCGTTTGTTCACCTGTTTCCCGTGTTTTTACGTTTCTCTGCTCTTCCCTTGCTATTTCTTGAGTTTGAATCTGGCGGTAAGTTAGAGTACTATTCGTGTGATGAACACCTGCTGCCTTTTTCTCAAGGCCATCTGGCTGGAGGTAGCGCATCTTTCTCTAGAGCGTCGAAATTCATATACCAGTACTCTGATGTATATAAAGGAGCATATCATGACGACCGTTTCCCTCAAAATAGGGACGCAAGGGCTTGATTGGCTCGCCCCTTCAACGCGGGAGGCATTGCGTATAGCGCAACAAGAGGCTGGCCGCCTGCAGACCGGAGAGGTGACTCCAGAGATTCTCTTTCTCGCGGTTCTGATGCAAGCTCATGACGAGGTGAGAAGAGTATTGAGCGACTTAGGCATGAACTTACAGATAATACGCGCGCAAGCGGTTCAGACCTTCGGTATGCCCGCAATGCCACGTAATGCTGAAGCAGAGCAGCCTCATGACGGTCTGCCTCTTTCTAAAGAGGTACAGAGTTGTATAGACTGGGCTATTGCTTTTGCGACAGATATGCACGCGCCACTGATTCTCCCGGGGCACCTCCTGTTGGGTACCCTGCGTCACCAACGTACACAACCGTTGCTCTCGCTCTTACTGCCAGACGAAGGAGTCATACCCGCGCCTGTCATGGAAAGTACGGGGCACAACTACACACGTGCTGTTGATCAGTTCATACGTTCCAGGGTGCGCGAGTGGAGCCTGGTAAGCCTCAGCAGCGAGAGAAACCGGCAAATACTGAGGGGATTCGAGCGCCCGACTGTGCTCTTTACGGATATCACAGGGGAAGATGCTCCTAAACGCGCATTGCAGGAAGCAGTAGATTTTCTCAGAATACCTGCGCTGGCGCGCAGCCAGGAGCAAAGCCCGCTCTATGGAGGAGTGCTGGTTGGCAGCCCGCGCAGGAATAGAACGTTACTTGTACGCGCTGTGGCCGGTGAGGCTGTTGTACCTTTGTTCTCTCTCTCCCTCTCCACACTTGCCGGTATGCTCAGTGATATTGCTAATGGCAGCACGCAACTCGAAGACCTTGAACTTTCTGAGGAAGAGCGCACCTTGCTCGCAGGTGAAGCAATCGTTCTGAGAGGTCGGCGCATGATCGCTTATGTTTTCGAGCAGGCACGAAATGCTTCTCCCTGTGTCCTTCTTCTCGACAATATCGAGGCCATTAATCGGCTGAGTAAGGAGGAGGAACGCCAGCAGTGGCTCAATCAGTTGCTGGTAGAGATGGACAGGCGCGAGGACCAGCCACCGATGGTGGTAATCGCGGCCACAGAGCATCCTGCCAGTCTTGATCAAGCGCTGCTGCATCCCGCTCGCTTGCAGCGGCGCATTGTACTGGAAGACAGCATGTTCGCGCAAACAAGGCCGTGTCCCTCTTGCAGGCACACGACACAGCCCGGATGGAAACGCTGTATGTATTGTGGAACGTTACTGACAAGAGTGTGTCCGCATTGCAACGTTCTGCTTCCAGAAATTACGGGTGTGCGCTTCTGTTTTGAGTGTGGAGGCCCTCTGAAGTGAGCTTCCATGCTATTTCTTTATGTGCTTCTATTCCTGCGGCGCCTGTTTTTGCGGCGGCTGGCTCAGATACTCCTGCCCTGGCAAATAGGGCTGTATCTGATTAAGACCATTCCCATTCCCCGTGCCCTCACGAAGCCCTGGATAGCCGGGTACCCATTCTTGACGCGAAGAGGAGGATGGCGGTGTTTGCATACCGGGTGTAACATTCTGGGCGGCGTGCGGTCGGTATGGCGACAGCGAAGGCTGCGAGGGTTGTGGAGGCTGTGCAAGCTGCCAGTTCGCCGCGATGATCTGCTGTGCCTGCCGAAACGCCAGGGCTTTTTGTTGGCTGCGTCTCTGGTAGACAAACAGGAAGGCGATGCCGCAGAGCGGAACAAGGATCAGCACGAGACCGATGATAATGAGCAGCGAGGAACTATTGTCATTGATGGTGACCTGCACGGGATGGGGAGACGCGACTGGCTGCGCTGTCGGCGTTAACTCAGCGGGCGACAGCGTGGGCGGCTGGTGCAGGGAAAGGTGCCACTGGTTCTCAAGGTGATCCTGGTCCATCCCTATAGACAGCTTCAGGTCAGTATCGAAATCGTTGCTCTGATTACTCATCAGTGTGATGAGTTTCACCATGTCGGGCTGTCCGAAGGTACTGTACATATAGCTTATCAGGTTCCAGCTCTCGGCATAGGCGAGATATGCCTGGTCGGCATTGGCGGGGAAACCGCGTGAAATCGAGTCGAGCGGCAGCAGCGAATGGGTATTGAGGGCATCTTGCAGGCTGTTGGTCATAGCAGGCTCGTGGTACTGCTGGTTATACACGGCCAGCCCTTCGTCAAACCAGGTTGGCGCGTAGGCTTCTGCGCCGATCAACTGGTGGAAGACAAGGTGCGTCAACTCGTGGGGCATGTCGCGCACCAGCGTCGTATCGCCGCTGTCCATGACGACGATCTCGGCCTCGTTGAGCGGAGGCAGTGCGATGCCGCCCACCCACTCGTAGGTATTGGGCGCGAGCGAGCCGTGAAAATCTTCGTCGGTCTGGTAAACCCACAGGTTAATGGGAGCTTTCAGCCCACCACCGAGCGTATGGCTGATGCGCGTAATATCGCTGCTCGCCTCGCTGAGAACCGTCTGCCCGAAATCGAGGGGCCGGTTGTACCAGTTGACCTGTAACAGTCCCTGTGTCAGGTGCTGCCAGGGGAAGCGTGTATCAATAGTGCGAAATTGCTGCTGCGCGCCCTCGTAGGAATGGCCCGCGTTGTCATAGAGCAGCCAGTAGTAGGTGACGAGCGTTCCCGGCGGTGAAAAATTATCGCCCGTTGTGTTCTCAACCCAGTTGGCTGTAATCGTATGTCCTGCCTTGATCGGTACAGTCTCTGTGTGCTGTGTAAGATAGCTTGCTACACCGTTGTAGCCATAACGGATAAAGATCATCGCGGTGTTGATAAGGGCACTGCTATCCTGTGCGCTCATCTGGAAAGCAATCGATTTCGGGAAATTGACGGTATCCGTCTGCGACGTGATCGTGATTGTGCTGCTACCAGACGAAGCGGCGTGCGCCGACGCGGAAAAAAGGACAGGCGCAAGCAGAGCTGCCAGCAGGCAACACAGCAGTGAATATGGTAGATGGGCGCGGCGTGCGAACATGCAAAGACTCCTTCTTGAGCTTACCCAGATTATGCCCCTATTGTACATGACTGCACAGGCTTCTTTCAAATATTTCAATAAAAAAGCCCTGATAAAAAAGCCGGGGCGGCGGCGCGAGATGGCCGAAAAAGGCTACCCTGTTAATGCCGCTTCCCTCATCCGTTGAGAAAGGATGAGCCGAATAGCGAAGCGGGTGGAAGAGAGATAGAGGGATGGACGAAGTGGCTCTTTCTTTTCCCGGCAACGTAAACCATCAAATTCACTCGTTCTTTCTGCTAAGGAAGAGCGAGAAACGCTAAAACATATTTGATGCCAGACAGAAATGGAACTTCGGTTCCTGATTATGAAGGATGACGGAGAGTATGGATAACAATACCTGGAATCAACCGCCCTACGAGCCAGATGGTTCTCTGGCTCATGGTAATGGGAACAATGGACACGCCAACGGAAACGGGTATATGAATGGCAATAACGGTCATGCGCGCTCAGGCAACTTGCTGCGTGGCTACCTCCAGCAACAGTCCCAGCATGGTATGCAGCAGTATCCGTCTGCTGTGATGCCAGTTTCTCAGGGGGCGCCTCCTCCATACTCGCCTCTGCCGTCTGTTCAGCAGTCACCGGTCTCGTCCCCTGCGCAACCTCCCGCGCAGCCATCGCCACAACAGCAGCAGGCATGGCCGCCATCACAGGGATATCCTTCGCCAGCGCGGCGGCAGGGATTGCTAGCCAGCACGGTGCAGATGGTGCGCAGTTGGTCAGGCAGGATGATGGCTGTCCGGCAGGCGCCTCCCGCGCCGGAGCCGCTGGTGCTCTACCACCCCCCGATTTCTGAGCAGCCGGTGAAAGCAAAGCCGTGGAAGCGCTCGCGTACTGTGCGTGTTGCCATGCGTATGAAGCACCGCCGCATACGCTGGCAGCGCAATCAGCCCAACATAAAGAAGGTGGCCGCAGCCATGCTGATTGCCTTCTGCCTCTTGCTCGTGGTCGGGCTTTCCTCCGGCAGCGCCTATGCCTATAGCTACTATGAAAGCCAGCTCCCACGCTTGCAAGGGCTGGCAAACCAGCAAACCGACCAGACTACACGCATCTATGATCGCAACGGCGTCCTGCTCTACGAGGCATACGCCGCGGGAGGACGCAGCACGCCTGTCGCCTACAAATATATTCCGCAGGTCATGCAGGACGCCATGATTGCCGCGGAAGACCATACCTTCTGGACAAACTCCGGCATCGACCCGCAGGGCATCCTGCGCGCCGCTACTGAATACGCTTCCTCCGGTTCCGTAGAAAGCGGCGGCAGCACGATCACCCAGCAGGTTATAAAAAACATGACGCATGACGACCAGGTCTCGTTGAGTCGTAAAATTCCAGAAGCGGCGCTGGCAATCGGTCTGACACAGCAGTATCCGAAGTGGAAGATACTGGAAATGTATTTCAACGTCGCTCCCTTCGGCGCGCAGGATATTGGCGTCGAGGCCGCGACACGCGATTTCTTCCACCTGCAGCCAAAGTGCGATAAAAACTTCAACTGTATTCCCGCTGTCTACTATCTGGGCTATAACAACAGCAAAGACCCAAATGATCCCCTTCTGGCGCTGGCCCGCGCCTCGCTGCTGGCCGGAATGCCACAGAACCCACCGGGCTACGATCCCACGATCAGCCCGAGCAACAGGCAGGCCGCCCTGGCGCGCCAGGACTACGTGCTGAACCAGATGATGAGCATGGGTATGGAGGAGCAGGGACTGGGGCCGATCACGCCTTCCATCATCAAGCAGGCCGAGGCGCTTACCGCCAAAATGACCTTCACCCCCTACCAGCACAACATCAAAGACCCGCACTTCGTCTACTGGGTCATCCAGCAACTGGAAACCGCCCTCGGCGGCGGCGACCCACAACAGGGCGTCCAGGCATTTGTCTCTGGAGGCTTCAACATCCGCACCACCATCGACTCCAATCTGGAAGCCTACGTTGAGCAATCTGTGCATCATCATCTTGATGATCCAGGATTTGAGTATTTCCTCCCTAACGAGGACCCTCTGAATACTGGATATAATATCAACGATGGCGCGGTTGTTGTTATGGATGCGAAGACTGGTGAAGTTCTGGCAATGGATGGCAGCGCCGACTTCAATGATAATTCGCCAGAGGTTGCCGGGAACGTCAACGCCGCCCTCGCTCCGCGTCAACCGGGTTCGTCTTTCAAACCCATCGTCTATACCACTGCCTTCGACATGGGCTGGTATCCCGGTCTGATCGTGCCTGACGCGCAGACCTTCTTCCCTAATGGAGGCTCGCAGAACGCCCCTGTGCAGGAAAGTACCTATCACCCGACCGATTACGGCAACACTTACCACAATATGAATTCTCCCATCCGTATCGATCTGGCAAACTCGTTCAATATCCCGGCGATCAAGGCATTTGAGTATGCAGGGATAAACAACGTGGTGAACATGGCGCGCCGTTTCGGCATTACCGCTATCGATACCGATGTTGCCCAGTACAACCAGATGAATCACACCAACGATACAGTTGCTCAGGTATTTGGTCCCTCGATGGCCCTCGGCACGGCTGAAATTCCTCTGCTCCAGATGGTTGGGGCTTACCAGGTCTTCGCCAATCAGGGCAGGCGCGTTGCCCCCGTAGGCATTCTGGATATCTGGGACAATTATGGGCATCATCTCTACCATTACGATGCGTCAAATCCTCCGGGCACTCAGATTATCAGCCCACAGCTTGCCTACCTAATGACCTCTATTCTCGATGATGAGAATGCGCGTGCCCTTGAGTTCTGGCCCGATCACGATCTTTCCATGTGGGACTGGCAAGATGCCGATGGGCAGGTGCATCAGGTAGCCGCTAAGACTGGAACGACAGACAACTTCAGAGACAACTGGACCATTGGCTATACACCCGATGTTGTAGTTGGTGTCTGGGTAGGCAATGCCAACGACGACGCATTTTCTACCAATGTCGTCGGTATTACCGGTGCGGCCCCTATCTGGCACGATGTGATCGAGCATGTCATGGGACGAGACATTCCCGGCACCCCTCACTTCAACTTCGGTTATCACGATAATCAGTTTCCTATACCCTCAGGTGTGGAGCAGTATCCAACCTCATCCATCAATGGCCTGGAAGGCACTGGCGTCACCGACTGGATGCTCACCAGCGATATCCCACAGCAGACCGGCCTGCCACCGGCTACCAACAATGGGAATGGAAACGGCAACAACAACGGGAACAACAATGGGAATGGAAACGGCAACAACAACGGGAACAACAATGGCAACGGAAATAATGGGACACCGTGATAGGTGCTTGCTCCGTAAGTCCTGGAAACCCGGCACTGACATGTGAAAGGCCCCTTTTCAGGACAGACATGCTGTTCGTGCCGTTTTTACCGGAAGCGGAATGGGGAGGCACCATTCCGCTTCTGTTATTTAGCCTCAACATTGTCTGATAAGACAGTCTTTTATGCCGCCCATGCCACCGGGCTTCCATACAGGGAGGATGTGTTCCGGGATGATCAGACTCCGGGGAGGGAGGTGGCCTATCTCGGCAAAACTCCTAAAACCCTTGACAATCCCTGTCGGCGAGTGCTATGCTGTACTTGCAGTCTCAGGTTGAGACTGCTAGCAATCCTACTTGACAAGCAATTTAGAATAATGCATATCCTTCGGTTGGAGGAGTGCGAGAAGCACATGATACCGTTAAGCCAACGCAAACAGCAGATATTGCGCGCACTCGTGCAGGAGTATATTCATTCGGCGACGCCCGTGGCATCGGAAACGCTGGTGCGAAAGTATGGTTTGCACTTCAGTTCCGCCACCGTGCGTCACGAACTGGCGGGCCTGGAGGAAGCTGGCCTGATCTACCAGCCGCATACCTCTGCTGGTCGCGTCCCAACAGACCTGGGTTATCGCTATTTTGTCGAGCATCTCGTGGAGGATTCGTCGCTCTCGCTCGATGAGCAGCGCCTCATCCGCCACCAGTTCTACCAGGTGCAGGACCAACTGGATCAGTGGGTGCGCCTGACGGCCTCGGTGATGGCGCGTTTGCTGCACAGCGCCGCCGTCATGACGCCGCCACGTGCCAGCGAAGGACGGCTCAAGCACTTTGAAGTGCTCTCGGTCTCCGATCTCTCCGCCCACCTGGTGCTGGTGCTCATGGATGGGACGGTCAAGCAGCAGCGCCTGCTGCTCGAAGCGCCACTCGAACAGGCGGAGTTGAGCGCGATATCCTCGCGTCTCAATACACTCTTCTATCAAAAAAGCGCGGCTGAACTGGCTGAAATACTCTCCCACTACGATGCCTCCTCTGTCGAACACCTGGTGGGCAACACTATTGCCCACATGCTGGAGCAACATGGCGATCCGCTGGGCGATGTGTTCTATCGTGAAGGAGTGGTCAACATCCTGGAACAGCCGGAGTATAGCCGCATTGGGCCGGAAGAGGAGCGCAATGAGCGCGTGCGCAAGGTGCTGGAAGTCCTGGAGCAAAATCGCTTCTTACCGGCTCTGGCCTCGCAACTGCGCGACGCCGATGGCGTGCAGGTCATCATCGGTGGCGAGAACGATTGGGACGAAATGAGGGATGTCAGCCTGGTTGTAGCACGTTACGGGCGAGAAGATAAAGTGAGCGGTTTACTCGGCGTCATTGGCCCGACCCGCATGCAGTATGGACGCGCTATCGCCGTCGTGCGTTATATGACCCAGGTGATGAACGAACTGCTGTCCGAAGTCTACGGCTACGAATAGCAGCATAAAGCGTCGTTTTAAGGATGGAGAGTATGGCGGAAGAGAGCACTGAACAGGCAGGTGAGGTAAATCAGGGCAGTCAGAGCGAGCGGGCTGCATTAACAGCGCAAGAGCAGGCGCGGGAACAGGAGAAGCCCATTGAGCAGATCCGGCAACTAAAATTGCGTGTTGAGCAACTCGAAAAGGAACTTGCTCAGGAGCGTGAAAAGGCGACTGATTACATGAACCAGGCACTGCGGGCGCAGGCGGACATGTCGAATATGCGCAAGCGATTGCAGCAGGACATAAATCGGATGCTCGCGGAGACACTCAAGCAGGTGGTGTATCAACAACTCGCGGTGCTGGACAGCTTTGAGCGGGCATTCCAGGCGCTGCCGGAGGAATTTGAGCACTTCACCTGGGTGGAAGGAGTGGGCTTGATTCACAATCAACTGTTCAATATTCTCTTGCAGACCGGGGTTACGCCTATCGAAGCCAGGGGAAAGAAATTCAATCCCATCGAACACGAGGCGGTGGCCTACGAGGAGACTGAGGCTTATCCCGAAGATACGGTTACGGCAGAACTTCAGCGCGGCTACAAACTGAACGATCAGGTTCTGCGGCCTGCACTGGTGAAGATCGCCCGTAAACCTCAGCCGGTCGCTTCCGGCACTGACAGCAGTGGCACAGAGGAAGCGGCGCAAAACAGCGATAACACGTCTGATTAACGAAATTTGTAATCATTAGGAGGCAATCGTGCCAAAGGTTATTGGAATCGATCTGGGAACAACGAACTCGTGCGTGGCTGTAATGGAAGGCAGCGAGGCTGTCGTCATTCCGAATGCGGAAGGCGCACGCACCACGCCCTCGATTGTGGCTATCAACAAGAATGGCGAGCGCCTGGTCGGTGAAGTGGCGAAGCGCCAGGCCATCACTAACCCTGAAAATACCATCTATTCGATTAAACGCTTCATGGGTCGCAAATATGATGAGCCGGAAGTGGATCGCGACCGCCGACTGGTCCCCTACAAAGTGGTGCGCGCCAGCAATGGCGATGCCTGGGTAGAGGTGCAGGGCAAGCAGTACAGCCCGCCCGAAATTTCCGCTATGATCTTGCAGAAGATCAAGACCGACGCCGAAGCGTATCTCGGCGAGCGTGTCACGCAGGCTGTGATTACCGTTCCGGCCTACTTCAACGACGCCCAGCGCCAGGCGACCAGGGACGCTGGCCGCATCGCCGGTCTGGATGTCCTGCGTATCATCAACGAGCCGACGGCTGCTTCGCTGGCCTATGGTCTGGACAAGCAGAAGGACGAGCGCATCGCCGTCTATGACCTCGGCGGCGGTACGTTCGATATCTCCATCCTCGAACTCGGCGATGGCGTTTTCGAGGTCAAGAGTACCAACGGTGACACGCACCTGGGCGGTGACGACTTTGACCAGCGCATCATTACCTGGATGGCCGACGAGTTCCGCAAGGAGCAAGGCATCGACCTGCGCCAGGATCGCATGGCCTTACAGCGCCTGAAGGAAGCGGCAGAAAAGGCCAAGAAAGAACTTTCCAGCTCGATGTCGACGGAGATCAACCTGCCCTTCATCACAGCTGACGCCAGCGGTCCCCGGCATCTGACGATGACGCTGACGCGCTCGAAGCTGGAGCAACTGGTCGAGGATCTGATCGAGAAGACACGCGGGCCGGTCATGAAGGCTCTTTCTGATGCGGGACTGCGCCCCGGCGACATCAACGAGGTTGTGCTGGTCGGCGGTCAGACGCGCATGCCGGCCGTACAGACGATGGTGCGCCGCATCTTTGACCGCGAACCACATCGCGGCGTCAACCCTGACGAGGTGGTGGCTGTCGGTGCCGGTATCCAGGCCGGTGTCCTGACGGGCGACGTCAAAGACGTGCTCCTGCTCGACGTGACCCCGCTCTCGCTGGGTATCGAGACCCTCGGCGGCGTCTTCACACGCCTGATCGAGCGCAATACGACCATTCCAACGCAGAAGAGTCAGATCTTCTCGACCGCCAGCGATAATCAGCCCAGCGTTGAGATCAACGTCCTGCAAGGCGAACGCGAGTTCGCCAAAGACAACCGCTCGCTGGGCAGCTTCATCCTTGATGGTATCCCACCCGCCCCACGCGGTGTGCCGCAGATTGAGGTGACCTTCGATATCGACGCCAACGGTATCGTGAACGTCTCAGCCCGTGATAAGGGAACGAACCGCGAGCAGAAGATCACGATTGTTCCTTCCAGCGGCCTCTCGAAGGACCAGATTGATCGCATGGTGCGCGACGCCGAGGCGCATGCTGCCGAAGACAAGCGCCGCAAGGAAGAGGTCGAGGAGCGCAACCTGGCCGACAGCGCATCCTACCGCGCTGAGAAGAGCATGGCCGATCTAGGCGACAAGCTTACCACGGAGCAGAAGAGCGAACTGGAGTCGAAGATCGCCGATGTGCGTTCCGCTCTCTCGACCGACGACGTGGCGCGCATTAAGTCGGCGCGTGAGGCACTGGAGCAGGCCTTCTACAAGATCAGCGAGTCGATCTATCGCCAGCAAGGCGCTCCTGCCGGTGCCTACAGCAGCGGTCCCGACGAGAGCAGCACAGGCCCACAGGGCCCGCAGGACGACACCATCGAGGGCGAGTACAAAGAGATGTAATCCCAGCCGCTCCACCCCAGGCAAACCGCAAGAGAGCCGCGCAAGTGGAACGTAAGCCAGGCAGGCCGACCGCAAGGGGTAGGTCCCCTACTACACTATATACGAGCGCGCCTCGCAGAGTCGCGTGAGCAAAACGTCTCTAGTAGGGCTCCCCCTTGCGGGTGGCCTGGGGCGGCAGGCTGGGGTGGCTGGTATTCAGCTCGCCTCATCGGGCTACACTCTTGCATACACATGTTGAAACGCAGTAACATTAAATAACATAACAGATAGTAAGGATAGACACGAGATTTCGCGAGTTAGAAACAGTGAAAAGTAGCAGCGCGGAACCAATCGCGCCCTGTTGCTCATGGTAAAGGAACGGTCGATGGCCTCTAAACGAGATTATTACGAGGTGTTGGGTGTATCTCGCAACGCAAGCGACGATGAGATCAAGAAGGCTTTTCGCCGTCTTGCCAAGCAATATCATCCTGACACAAATAAAGAGGCGGGAGCGGAAGCCCGCTTTATTGAGATTAATGAAGCCTACGAAATATTGAGCGACCCGCAGAAGCGGGCGGCTTATGATCGGTATGGGCACGCGGCGGTTGGTAATGGTATGGGAGCGGGCGCTGGCTTTAACGATTTCGGGTTTAGCACCATCAACGACCTCTTCGAGACTTTTTTTGCCGGGACAGCAGGCGCGCAGCGGCGGGCCGGAGCGCAGCGCGGCGCTGACATTCGCTATGATCTCACCATTACCTTTGAAGAAGCCGTTTTTGGCTGCCAGAAGGAGATAGAGATACCGCGCTGGGAGACCTGTAGTCACTGTCGTGGTACAGGGGCGCAGCCCGGCACGTCCACCGCGCGCTGCGCGGCCTGCCAGGGAACCGGCGAGATACGCCGCGTGCAGCAATCTATCTTCGGCCAGTTTGTCAATGTGACGATGTGCGAGCGCTGTCGTGGCGAGGGGCGTGTGATTACGACGCCGTGTGAGAAGTGTCGCGGCCAGGGCCGGGTGCGCAACAATCGTCGCGTCGTGGTGAATATTCCGGCAGGCGTCGATGATGGCATTAACGTGCGCGTCACCGGCGAGGGCGAGGTGAGTGCGCGTGGCGGCACACCCGGCAACCTCTACGTCATCCTCACGGTCAAGCCACACCCGTTCTTCAAGCGCCAGGGCAACGACATTCTCTATGAACTGCCCATCAGCTTCACGCAGGCCGCACTTGGCGACGAGGTTGAGGTACCCACCGTCGATGGCAAGACTACGATGCTGAAGATCCCAGCCGGAACTCAGAGCAATCGCTCCTTCCGGCTCAAGGGTATGGGCGTCCCGGTTGTTCACAGTAGCGCCCGTGGCGACGAGCACGTCATCGTCAAAGTGGTGACGCCAACTAACCTGACGCCCCGGCAGAAGGAGCTGCTCGAAGAGTTCGCCCGCCTCGAACGCGAGCAGAACGAGCAAAACGGCAAAAACATCTTCCGTGATCTCTTCGAGAAAACAAAGGATGTCTTTCAGTAAAGTGTATGAAGACGAGAGGCCGGTCGGGGCGCACTAAAGTGCCTCGACCGGCCTCTCGTCTTCATACACTTTATTGCTTGAGACACCCATACCAAACTCGGCAAAGACGGGCAGGTGGTCGCTGGCTTCGTCACCGCGCACTCCTTCCGCTCCCGTGATAACGGTGCAGTTCGAGAGCCTGCACGCCAGTTCCGGGCTGGCAAAGATGTAATCGATACGACCGGCAGGAGCAGCCGCAGGGCAGGTGAACGCCTGAGCGCCGGGATTCATCAGGCGGAAGCAGTCCTGATAACCAGCTTCGAGCAGCAAGCGTATGCTGCCGTGCGGGGCATAGAAGGTGGCGGCGGCATCAAAGAGCGTGGAAAGCACCTTGCTGCGCGGAATCTGGCGCAGGAGCGGGTTGAGGATGCGCAGGCGCGGCGGTACGACGAAGTCAAGGTAGGGGTTGCCATCGCCATCATGAACGTATGCCTGCCGCGTCTGATCCAGCTTGACAATGTAGCCCAGCAGCGCACTGGCCTGAAGACGATCCCCCGGCGCAATCGAATTGAAATCGCCCATCAGCAGGTGCGCTGTTCCCTGCTTTGCCACCATGATGCGCAGAATCTCCCGCACTTCCTGCTTGCGAATATGGTTTCCCGCCCAGCCTTTATAAAAGGCTGCCGCGAGATGCGTCACGAAGACGGTGAGATGCTGCCCGTTAGCTTCCTCTACGCAAACTTCTAGCAGTGGCTTCGTAATATTCGGGCGTGTGTGTATCTCTGTATTTACAATGGGTAATCGTGTCAGCAGCGCTGTCTGGTAATCATGGCGATGCCGGGGCGAGTTAGCAGTAACAAGCTGCATATCAAGCTTTTCTGCGATTTCTTCAATGACAAGCGGATTCTGCGTCATCCGAGGATGTATGGCTTCAACTACACCGACTATGTCGGGTTGCGTTGATTGGATCATCGCGGTAATCTGTTCGGTTCGCCTTGCACCTCCGGCTCGCAGGCTATAGCCACCGGCCAGAATATTATAAGAGAGTATGCGTGTCATTCACCAAATGTCCTTCTGTGAAGATAGTCTCTATTTCCACTATACTAGACGAACGTACAATGCCTGAAGGTGCAAGCAAAAAGGAGGACTTCCAGGACAAAAGAATAGCACAGACAACTTCCCCGGCCATCCACAAGGAATAGCCCCAGAGGCGTCAACTTAAGCCCGGGCGGGCCAGCCGCAAGGGCTGGCCCGCAAACGTGGCCGACCCACAAAGGAGGGTGGTCTGCCTCGTGCAGGCCACCCTCCGGCTGATTCTTTTGTCCTTTGTGAAGGAGCGGGAAACCCTAGTGCCAGGTGACACGCTCAAGCAGATAGGCAGGCAGTTCGTTGATAGGCAGGCGAATCTGGCTCATGGTATCGCGCTCGCGTATTGTGACCGTCGAGTCTTCCAGCGTCTGGAAGTCAGCCGTGACACAGTAGGGTGTGCCGATCTCATCCTGGCGGCGATAGCGGCGGCCAATATTCGCCACATCGTCGTACTGCGCGACCATCAGGCGCTTCAAGCGATTGTAAATGTCTCTTGCCGTGTTGACCAGTTCCTCTTTGTTCTTTTGCAGCGGCAGCACTGCCACCTTGACCGGAGCGAGCATGGGATTCAGGTGCAGCACGGTGCGCCCCTCCTTGCCCTCCTCGCCCGGCTCCTCTTCGTAGGCGTCCAGCAACAGGTTCAGGAAGGTGCGATCGACACCACCGGAGGTTTCGACGATCCAGGGGATGAAGCGTTCCTTCGTAAGCGGGTCAGTATAGCTCAAATCCTGACCGCTGTACTGACTATGGCGCGAGAGGTCCCAGTCCTGCCGCCAGTGGATGCCCTCCCACTCCTGCCAGCCAAGAATGGACTGGTATTCGATATCGAAGGCCTGCTTCGCGTAGTGCGCCAGTTCATCGGGGCCGTGAGCGCGCAGACGCAGGCGATCCTTGTGATTGATGATGCCCTGATACCACTCGAAGCGCCGCTCCCTCCAGTAGTCGAACCATTTTTGCATCTCGCCGGGATGTACGAAGAACTGCAAATCCCATTGCTCGAACTCGCGCTGGCGGAATAGGAAGTTGCCGGGCGTGACCTCGTTGCGGAAAGCCTTACCGATCTGGCAGATACCGAAGGGGATCTGCATGCGCGAAGACTTGAGCACGTTGTCGTAGTCCAGGTAGATGTTCTGGCACGCCTCACCGCGCAAGTAGGTCTTCATACGCTCGCCCTCAATGACGCCAATGTAGGTCTCCATCATCAGGTTGAAGGTGCGCGGCTCCATCAGCTCGCCGCCGCAGTTGGGGCACTTGTTTTGCAGCAAGTTCTCTTCCGGCAGGTGATCGATGCGGTAGCGGCGTTTGCAGTTTTTGCATTCGACGAGGCGATCAACAAAGTTCTCGACGTGACCGCTGGCCTCCCAGACGCGGGGATGGGTGATGATGGCGCCCTCGATACCCACGATGTTGTCGTTCAACTGCACCATCGACCACCACCAGTAGCGGCGGATGTTGTTGCGCAGTTCGACGCCGAGCGGGCCGAAGTCATAGATGCCCGAAACGCCGCCGTAGATTTCCGAGTTGGGGTAGACGAAGCCGCGTCTCTTCGCCAGAGACACAATCTTCTCGATTGGCACAAAAGGGGTCTCTTTTGTGACCGGTGCGTTCTCTGTCTGTGTCATAATGAGTGGTTCTCCTCCTCAAAAAAATTCCCCAGGCCCAATTGCTCTTTACAATCAATCGGCCCAGGGACGAATGTGCCAACGTAGGCCTGGGGCTACGTCTTGCGGCAGCATGCGCGGTTCCACCCTGCTTCTCCACGCCACGACCTTCTCATCATCTCTCAGAGAGACGATACTACTCGTCACGTGAAGCCACTCATTAAGCAGCCCAGCTCCGAAGCGCCCTTCACCTGTTGTGTGTTACCGGTCTCGCACCCTCACCGGCTCGCTGCAACCCCTGGCAGGTTACTCCTCTTCATCATTGCTGGCAATTTCTGCAATAGTAAACGTTCTGCGAACAAATTTTATTTCATTCGCATGCTTTGACGAAGATAGTATACCGGAGAGAGGGAACGGATGCAAGTGTTTGTCGCATGAATTGTCAGTGTAGAATCAAGTCTCGTTTTGCCAACCAGCGTTCGGCCAGCAGCGTCAGGCCGATGATATACGCTATATCGATCACGACGGCCAGCACCGCCGACCAGCCAGTAGTACCACCCGGCCCCAGATTGTAGCATGCCGCGAGTGGCATCAAGGGAACGCGCGCGACGCTCAAAATGGCGGTGACAGGGCCGGGACTGGTGCCGGAATAGAGCACGGCAGCGACCCAGGCCAGCAGGAGAATGCGCGCAAGGCGTGTGGCAATGGGGGCCGAAAATGTCACTATCAGTGTCGAGATCACAATGCAGTTTGCCAGCAGGCCGATGGCTCCAATCGTGATGCTGGCAGCCGTCGCCCCCGCGATGCAGCCGCCGATACCCGTGCAGGGTGGCGGCGAAAAGTGGTGGTAGCCGGCTGCCAGCGCCAGCAGGAGCAAGAAAGCGGGAACGCGCAGCGCGCCCGTCGCCAGCACCAACCCGCGCACATAGGACGAGCGCGAGGTGATACGAGCCAGCGGCAGGTAGACACGCGCATTCATGGCTCGCTGCGTCATCACCACAGCAGATAGGATAGCAAGCGCGCCCAGTCCCTGCCCGGCAGTTCCGAAGAAATAGGCCACGTTGCCGCCAAACTCAAAGAAAAAGATGGCGTAGAGCAGCCAGACGAAGATGAGGTCGCCCAGTATCCAGCCACTACGCACGTAGCTCGCCAGCGTGAAGCGCGCGATAGTCACGCTCGGCCAGTGCCAGAACTCATTCAGTATCTGTCGCATATCCACTGTCGGAGCGGGTGGAACTTCTTGACGCTGCAAACTCATCGCTGCTCCCCCTTCCCGTTGGCCCCATGTATCTCTGTTCCTGCCTCTCCCACCTTCACAGTCCCGGCATTGCCCGTGATTTGCACGTAGACCTCTTCAAGCGTCTGACTGAGAGGATTGAGCGAGGAGATGGGAATATGCGCCTGCACCAGCGCGGCCAGGATGCGTTGCTGCTCCACACCAGGAATGCGCAGCAGGTTGCCCTGCGCCTCCATTACCTGTTCGCTGAGTTGCAGTTGTGCCGCCACCGCGCTGGCAGACTGGTCTTGTGCCAGCGCGATCTCTACCACGTTCTGCGCGTGCAGCAGATCGGCCACTGTGCCGCTCAAGAGCAGTTCGCCCTGCCGCAGGATGGCGACGGCATCGCACAGCGCCTCAACCTCGGCCAGGTAATGCGAGCAGAGCAGGATACTTTTGCCCTGCCTGCGCAGCCCGGCGATGATCTGCCGCATCTCCCACTGGCTGCGTGGGTCAAGCCCGCTCGTCGGTTCGTCCAGGATCAGCAGGTCCGGGTCGGTCAGCAACGCCTGCGCAATCGCCAGACGCTGGAGCATTCCTTTCGAGTACGTGCCAACCGGGCGGTCAGCCACCTCCTGCAAGCTGACCAGTTCCAGCACCTCCCGCGCCCGCCGCTGCTTTGCCGCGCCCCGCAAGCCCGAAAGTTCTCCCAGGTAATGCAGGTACTCGCGTCCCTTAAAGCGCGTCTCGAAGATGGGTCGCTCATGCACATAGCCGATGCGCGGGTGCGCCCGTGCCACGCGCTCTTCTCCCAGCACGCGCACGCGCCCCGAAGTCGGGAAAATGAAACCCATAATCAGCCGCACCAGCGTCGACTTCCCCGCCCCATTCTCCCCCAACAGCCCGAATGATGTCCCTTCAGAAATGGTCAGGGTGAGGTTCTTCAGCGCCGTAATGCGCTTCCCATACTCCTTACTTACCTCCACGCACTCAATCACGGGAGCTGGCATATCATTTCGCTCCTTCTGAGAAACAGTTTCAGCCAGAAAACACCGCGCGCTAACTTTCGCTCGTCGTCTCCATAATAGTGTATCATTTCATCGATAGCCTGTTGTAGCATGCGTGCATCGACATTCTTCATAGTCGGTACCGAAGTAGTGTAAGCATCATATCATAGCACCCGCTTTCTTCCCAGTCATGAACGCAGAGCGAACATCGAGTGGGGGAGACAGTATGGCTGCTGACAGCACCGATGGCGCCGCTCCTCCTGCCGGTGCCAGCGCCGCTATGTCTCTCCCTCCTGATGTTCCAAAGGGATGGGCGCGCACTGGCTGAATTGCTTGCCACTATGCCGGGAGGCAATGCTCTATCGTTATTTTGCTGTTTATTTATTCCACATTAGCCAACGCCCATTTTATCTGCTCCACGTGGTCGCTCAGGTGTCGTGTGATGAATTCGTCGATGAACCAGCCCAGCGTCTGATTGCCATATTTGACATGGTGGCCGGTCAGAGCCAGGTCGCTGTCATGTAAGCTGCTCAAAACCTGTTCGAGGCGGGCGTAGCTACCGGGGAGCATAGATTGTATCTCTGGCAGTGTGTCTTGTTCGTGCTCGCTGATGCCGCGCAGGCGTCCCTCGTGCTGCATGGTACGTCCGAAGTTGCGCCCCGGTTCTGCGACCAGCAACGCGACTTCGTTAGCCCAGTAGGACATGAACTCGGCGATATGCGCGAGGTTTTGCATAATCGTCCACTCGTTTTCGGCTGGCACCTGGTACAGTTTGCTGCCGTCGAGCGCGGCCAGCGGACCGTTGAGCAGTCGGTTCAGTTCGGTATAAGAGACCTGGACGCTGTTGAGAATTTCCGCTATCTGCGGATTGTCCGGTGTAGGAGTCACGGGCCATCTCCTTCCGTGCAATGCTTCAAAGATAGGATGGGATAGATCAGTTCAGTTGCTTGACATTATCGACAAGGGCTGTGTACATTGTAATCTCAGAGGTAAAGAATATCAAGGCTATTCGGGAGTTCGCTTTGGATATACCGACATTGCAAGATGTGTTGCTGGCCCGGCGGCAGATTCGCCCCTATCTGGCGCGCACGCCGCTGCACAGCTACCCGGCGGTAAGCGCCCTCATCGGCACGGAAACCTGTATTAAACATGAAAATTATCAGCCAGTCGGCGCGTTTAAGGTGCGCGGCGGCGTGAACCTGATCTCGCGGCTGAGCGCACAGGAGCGCGAGCGCGGCGTCATCGCAGCTTCAACCGGCAATCACGGACAATCCGTCGCCTATGCCGCCCGTTTATTTGGCGTGCAGGCGCGTATCGTGGTGCCGGAGCAGGCCAATCCGGGTAAGGTCGCCGCTATGCAGGGCATGGGGGCCGAAGTCATCTTCCATGGCGCTCGCTTCGACGATGCGCGCCTGCATTGCGAGGCTCTGGCTGAAGAACACGGCTACCGCTACATACACTCGGGCAACGAGCCGCTACTCATCGCCGGGGTTGCCACGGCAACCTTTGAAATACTGGAGGACGAGCCGGAACTGGATGTGCTGTTTGTGCCCGTTGGCGGCGGCAGTGGCGCGGCAGGAGCCTGCATCGTCGCCCGCGCCATCAAACCCTCACTGCACGTCATCGGTGTGCAATCCGAAGCCTCTCCCGCGGCCTACGAGTCCTGGCGGCACCATCAACTGCTGGAAATGCCCAACCGCACGCTGGCCGAGGGACTGGCAACGGCCAGCGCCTTTGAACTGCCCCAGCGCATCCTCTGGCAAATGCTCGATGACTTTCTGCTCGTGAGTGAGTCAGAAATCCAGCAAGCGCTGGTCTGGATGATCGAGCGCGCTCACACCCTGGCCGAAGGAGCCGGAGCCGCCGCCCTCGCCGCCGCCTACCGCCAGCGCGACTCCCTGCGCGATAAAAAGGTCGGCATTATTTGCTCCGGCGGCAATATTTCACTGGAACACCTGCGCAATGCGCTGACATCTGTTTAAATTAAGAAGAGGATGGATGGCGTTACAAGACATTAAGCGTTGCTACGCATTCATGAAAGCTCTTGTAGCTTGCGCGTAAATTCTTCACAAAACGCGGTCAATTTATCAGCAGCAATGGCGTGCTTTTTATCGACTTTCAAGAGCGCAAAAACGCGAGGGCCTTTGAACCGCGCAGGCAAATCGGCTGGCTTTGCTACGACGTGGATGTGGACGTGATGAAAACCTTCGCCTTCAGCAAAACACATGAGGTATTCTTTCTGGATGACAGGATCAGCATGCATCACCTGCACCAGCTTGTACTCAATCTCCGCCAGTTCCTGAAATTCCTCCCGCGTGAGTTCGTGCAGGGCCTCGATATGCCGCCTGGGTAAGATGACGAGCCAACCGAGATGTTTGGTAGGATAGGCATGGTCAACTACCCGGTGCGTACCCTCGTAGATGAAAGGGCCGGGTGAGATTGGTTGTTCCTCGCTCAGATTCAGGCAGGTGAGACAGGTCATGATATATCCTCGTTTCTAAGCTGTTGAGTTGAGTATAGCATGTAAAATCCGCAGTGCAAAGCTCACTTGTGTATATGTCCTTAAAAATGCTACAATGAGCAAAACGGGTTGAATTTGATGAGAAGAATGATGAGTGAACATACAGAGGTAGAGAACGAGATTCAGGCGGGGATTGCGGAGTTTGTTGCGCGCTATCCATTTCCCCTTGACCCATTCCAACTGGAGGCTATTGAAATCCTGGCGCACGGCCAGTCGGTGCTGGTGGCGGCTCCGACAGGCACAGGGAAAACGCTGGTGGCAGAATTCGCTATCTGGCTGGCGCAGCAGCGCAGCCAGCGCGTCATCTATACAACGCCGCTCAAGGCGCTTTCTAACCAGAAGTATCGCGACCTGCGCGACCTTTATGGTGATGAGACCGTGGGGCTGGTCACGGGCGATATTGTCGAGCGCAGCCGCGCCCCCATCGTCATTATGACCACGGAAGTCTATCGCAATATGCTGCTGGAAGAGGGCGGCGTGCAGATGCTCAAAGAGGCAAATTACATCCCCTCGGAACTGGCGGATGTCGGCTTTGTCATTTTTGACGAACTACATTACCTGAGCGATGTCGAACGCGGCCCTGTCTGGGAGGAGGCCATTATCTGCTCGCCGAAACACGTGCAGCTTGTTGGCCTCTCCGCCACCGTCAGCAACTCGCGCGACCTCGCGGAGTGGATCAGCCGCGTTCATGCCCCCATCGAGCTAGTTGTGCATGAGCAGCGCGCCGTTCCCCTCGACCATTATTACTTTCTGGATAATAAGCTGCACCTTGTCGAGAATGCGGAGGGCGAGCGCGTTGAACGCTTCCCGCACGTGGGCGGCGAGGCGCGGTTGGCAAAGATGATGGGCCGCAACCGCGTCTATACCTTTGAGGACGAGGAAGAGGACGAGTTATGGGGAGACGCATACTGGCGCGAGGCCCGCAAGCATGGGAGACCCACGAGAAGGGTAACCGAAGCTGCTGAAAATGCTGAAGCCGGAGCCGCAGCAGAGGAAGCTGTACAGACAAAGAGCAGGCCGAAGGTCAACCGCCCGCAGGAACGCAGGACGCCGGAGCCGGGCGAGATTCTCACCGTCCTGCGCGATGCTGACCTGCTGCCGACGCTCTACTTCCTGCCGGGGCGGCGCGTCGTCGAGGAGGCGGCGACGGGCGCGGCACGCCACCTGTTTACCACGCCGGAGGAGCAGCAGATCATTCGCGAGGAGGTCGGTATCTGGCTCGAACACCTGCCAAAAGAGGACCGCAACCTGCAACAGGTGCGCATGCTGACCGATCTGCTGCCGCGTGGCCTGGCCTTCCACCATGCGGGGCTGCTACCGGGCCTCAAAGTGCTGGTCGAGACGCTGTTTGCGCGCGGCCTCCTGCGCGCCGTCTTTGCTACCGACACGCTGGCGCTGGGCATCAATATGCCTGCCCGCTCCGTCGTCGTCGGCAGCCTGAGCAAGTTTGACGGTCAGGAGATGCGCCTGCTCACGCCCAACGAATATCGGCAGTTAACGGGGCGAGCTGGGCGGCGCGGCATGGACGTGCATGGAGCCGCCATCATCCCCTACTCACCGTGGGAGCCGTTCGAGGAATCGTTTCAGCGCATCACCGGCGAACTGCTGCCCGTCACGAGTTCGTTCATCATTCGCTACAACTCGGTGCTCAATCTCTGGCGTCCGGGTGATGTCGAGTTCTTGCGCCATGTCTGCGCCTCCAGCCTGCGCGAGTACCAGCGTTACCAGCTCTGGGAGGAGCGCGAGCTGCTGCGCCTCGAAAAGCTGGAGCAGCGCTACGGCAAGAAGGGCAAAAAGGCGGGCAAAAAGCAGGCGAAATCCGCGCAATCCGCGCAGGGCGCGCTGGAGGCGCTGGAACGCAGGCGCAAGAAGATTGGAGCCTTCCCGCTCAGCCGGGCGGGCGCGGCGGAACTGGATGGCACGATTTTTGCCCTGCGCGCCCTGGGCTATATCGGCCAGAACGAGCAACTCACGCTCCGGGGCCGTTTGCTGCGTGGCATCTTCCATCAGGCTGGCATTCTGATTGTCGAACTGATGCTGCGCGGGGCATTCGATGAACTGACGCCTGCCGAAGTGGGCGAGGCCATCAGCTGGTTCACTTTCGATAACGACCGACGATTGAACAACCGCAGCAACCTCAATCAGCGCCTTGTTGAGGTGCGCCGCGAGCTATGGCACGTGAGCCAGACTGTTCACGGCGTCGAGGAGCGGGCCAACCTGCCGTTTACACCCGGCATTGTTCCCGACTTTTACGGTGTTGCCCTCTCCTGGGCGCGTGGCATGTCGCTCACCGGGCTGATCAAACGTATCGACCTGGCGGAAGGAGACCTGCTGATGCTATTGAACCAGACCATTGACCTGCTGCGCCAGCTTCAGGCCGCTGTGGGTCAGGCGCTGGATGATCGCGAGTTCTGGGAGCAGGCCCTGCCGCCCGCTGTGATGACCGAAGGCATTTCCAGCGAACGCGATGAGAAAGCTGCCGCCGGGCGAGCGAAGGCGCGCGCCGAACAGTTGCGCAGGGAGCGCGAGCACCTCGAACATGTCCGCCCCCTCTTCGCGCAGGCCGCTGCTGCCCTCACACACGGCATCATCATCCAGAGCCGCAGCGTTCCCTCCATGACCGCCACTATTGGTGAAGAGGCAGTATCGCTCGACGCCGAAGAAGACCTCAGCCCCCAGGATGTCATCGAGGGCGTCTGACAGCCGCGCTGAGATTCAACCCATAGTGAGGCGATGAAGCAGGCTCGCTCGCCTGCTTCATCGCCTCACTATAACAAAGTACTATCACTATCAAATCCCCACTACTTCCTCGTTTATTGCAGATGAACATGGTTGAGACTGCTACTCTCTGTCTCCTCTGCCATAGAGGTACGCCAGTCGAACAACCATAAGGTTGAGACAATCATAACCGCGTACCATTACTTTGGTCATGGTTTCATGCCTGATGCATTGCCAGTGCGGAACAAGTTGTCTAAGATGGTAGTTGTAGAGGGTTATGAATATATCTTCAGAATAGCCCGAGCAAGCCGGAAGAGCGAGAAGACCGGGGGGCCAGTTCCGGTGGAATGGGTGGGCCAGCATGCCCGGCAGACAGACGGGTAGCCCGCAAATCAGGAAACGAAGAGGAGAGCGAATGAACGCAGAAGCATTGATCGGAACGGTACTGGGAACTTGTACGCTGCAACAATTGATCGGTCAGGGAGGGATGGGAGCGGTCTATCTGGCGCAGCAGTCGCGGCCACGCAGGCAGGTGGCCGTCAAAGT
>DATGLM010000066.1:0-113397 GCA_035294125.1 Ktedonobacteraceae bacterium
GGAAACCAAGCCCCAGGCCAGCTAATTGCTTGTTCTTCATTGGGCAGATGTGACCAGGAAGTCAGAACGAGGAGGGCGTTTCTTTGGACCATGTTCACTTCATATGACTCATTTTATGTCTCTTCCAAGGGGGGCAGTACAGTGCTTATACTATCGAACTGAGAAACTCATGCCATAAGTCTAAACACCTACCTGCAAGCTCAAATGCGTCGTATTTCTGCTGCAAGAAAATAAAAGTCAGTTTATCACCGTTGGGGTCGTACTCTCTTGCAAGAGCTAGTGGAACTTCTATATTCCTAAAGTCAACAAGACGAGCATGTTGTACTCTTGTCGGTCTGGTTAATACGAGATGCTTCGCCGTATTACAAATTTCTCGGCACATGTTCATTTCTAGAGAACGGGAGAGAAAAGAAGTAAGCTGCGCTTGATCTAAGGTGGTTGAGTTTATCAGCCAATCTCTCATATGCCAACAATCTTGAAAGAAGGAGAGTAGTAAATCTCTAATCTCATCAATATTGCTATTATCAATAGCATCTTTCCTCTTGGAAAGAGCGAGGTATTTTCTTTCGAGCCGTCTTAATTGCTGCTGGTACATCTTTTCTCTAACTGCCTGTGATAATTCAACGGACTAAACATGACGATAGAAACTTTAGTCTTTGTAACTTGCTGGCAATATTGATGCTAAGCCCTTTTCAATGTCTAACCCATATGAAAGTAAGATTTGAGAGAGGCACATACCAAATACGCCTCTCATTTCTCCGAGAGAACTATAGAATACCCAGGATTGATAGCTACCATGTGAAAAATGACGAACTTCAAGCTGTTGAGCAGAGTCTAAGAACTTTCGACATGCTGCTCGCATGACTCTCAGGTTTTTAGCAAGTTCACAGTTTTGATCTAACTCATTCATTTTTTCAGTAAGAAAATGCCGTATTTCCACAGCAGAAGAAATACAATGCTGAGGTAGTTCAAGCTCGGTTGGATTGTATAACACTCTTCTATCTTCTAGGAAAGTGACTACGCTTTTTGCTATCTCCCGCTCTTTGCGGGGAGGCTCCCATTGAATGCCAAAGACAGGTGTACTAAACCCTGTGATTTTTGATGCAATTTCTTGAAACAAAAGTTTCGGTTTCATCCTTTAACCCACTTTCTGTCATGAATTCGAGGCAAGTATAACACACGAATAGAAAAGCTCATACATATTACCCCTTTGGCAAATGAGGTTCGCACAATTTACCGTTTGCGACATCGGTTTTGGAGCTAGGTAAATAGAATAAGTAACCTTGCAATATTTGCTATTTGCGGGTATAACTTGGGTAGGAAACCTCGCGTTTCCTCTGGTAAGGCTGGCCGCTTGCCTAAGCATATAGGTGAACCATCTGGTTTGTACGCTGTTCTCATAATTGGGCGTTGATGCGTTGCAGGTGGTTTCTTCTGACCGTACCAGTGTACGAGATTAGCTAGTCTTACCAGCGCCACAAACTTTATCTCTGCACCTACCCCCCGTGGTCTTATATACATGACACAACAAGAGAGACAACCACATTAATACATTACCAACACCAGTTTTCTGAAAATAAAAAGTGCTGCCTTCCTAGTTGAAGACAGCACAGAAACAGGGAAACACTACATTTCCTGTTGCAACTGCTCATAAGTGTCAAGAACAGGCTTTACAATGGTCGTGTATTTTACCCCTCCCCATTTCAGATACGAACACATTTCACGCCTTGGTACGTTGGCACGGTAGGCGGTGACAACGGCGGTTATCTCCGGTAAAGAAACATCGGGTAACAGCTTCTCAAGCTCCTGCAGCGCACATTCAAGAGGCCGCGTTTCCTCTCCTCTCTCTGCTATCTGTTTTGTTTCCGGTGCTTCTTCGATAACCTGTACGCCTGATAACGCTACTGTCAGTGCGTTAATGAGGTCGGGCGTGATCTCAAATTGGACAGGCTGCTGCTGTACCGGCTCCGGCTGCTCCCCTGCATTGCCTATCTGCGCGTGCCTGGCGGCGTGAGCGACAATGAGCAGCACAATAGCAATGGAACGTATCCAGATAAGCAGTTCTACTGGAATAAAGACATGGCTGTATGCCACGTCAAGGGATATGTTCAACGTCTGCTGTACTGCCTCGATGTTGGACACGATGGCGGCGGTAAACAGCAAAAGAACAGAGAGGATGACGTACAACCATGTTTTCACTGCCTCGCCTTTACTGTGGTATTCAACCGCTCTCAGAATGGTTCCGGCAAGCCCGGCATCAATCGCTATACACTGCGTCCACGCCCATATGCGCTGCATGATAAGGTTGTCTGTCAAGACAGAACCTTTGGTAAGCACATTCGCCATTGACGCGATAAGCCCAAAGGCCAACAAGAGAACCGAGAGGCTTGACGCAAGCTCTAAAATGTAGAGGATTGCAGTATCAAGTTTTTCAATAGATTGGAATTGTTTCATTATGAACACTCCTTCGATTGACGAAGACCGACAACAGAAAGCACGAGAGTATCACCGACTGAGGATGTTGCTCAGTTTAAGCTCGATGGGAATAGGTGCTCTCGGCGTTTTCATTTTGCTGTTCAGTGGACTCGGCATCTGGTTAGCAGACCTGCTACGAGGATTAAGCTGGCAGCCAGTTTCTGGCTGGTATCCATTGCAGATACTCGTCTACTTTGTCATTCTGATGCTTGGCTATGGGATCATCACCTTTCCCATCAGCTTTTACCGAGATTTTGTTATTGTTTCCAGCCCGAAATCTGCGAACTCTGAACGTGGAAAAGTGCTGCCGCATCGCTATGGCCTCTCCACGCAGTCACTGCGGGGCTGGCTGGCCGACCTGTTCAAGGGGCTGGCGCTGGGACTGGTCTTCGAGTGCGTGGCAGTTGAACTGGTTTACCTGCTGCTGGCGACGCAGCCGGACGCGTGGTGGCTCTGGGTTGGGCTGGTCATGCTGCTCTTCTCGGTCGTGATGGCGAACCTCGCGCCCGTGCTCATCATGCCGCTGTTCTACAAGTTCACCCCGCTGCCTGAGGGTGAGTTGAAGCAGCGCCTGCTGGCGCTCGCCGCTCGCGCCCATACTCGCGTGCGCGGCGTCTTCACGATGAAGATGAGCGACAAGACGACGGCGGCGAACGCTGCCCTCATGGGCCTCGGCCACACACGGCGCATCGTCATCGGCGATACCATGCTGGACCGCTACACGCCCGACGAGATCGAGGTGGTGCTGGCGCACGAACTGGGACATCACGTCCATGCCGACATCTGGAAGCTGATTATCAGCCAGTCGATTCTGACGCTCGGCGGTCTCTACCTCGTCAATCTCGCGCTGCACTGGTCGGTGCAGACGGCGCGCATCTATACGAGCATGGCAAGTCCGGCTACCATCCCCTTCGTGTTGCTGCTTACAGCCATCTTTGGCCTGATCATCATGCCGCTGAGCAACAGCTACAGCCGCAGAATCGAGCATCAGGCCGACGAGTACGCGCTGCAAACGACGCGTATGGTCGAGGCGTTCAAGAGCATGATGACAAAGCTGACCGATCAGAACCTGTCCGAGATCGACCCACCCACGCTCGTCGAACTGCTCTTCCACAACCATCCATCGACGCGCAAACGCTTGCAGCACGCCGATGAGTTCGCTGCCCGTTCCGCCAGCCAAACGGCCAGTAGGGGCGACCTTCAGGGTCGCCCGCCCGGCGCATCGGGCGATCCTGAAGGTCGCCCCTACGAATGCAACGCCGACATGAGCGCTGAGAGCTTCTCGCCTGCCTCTTCGACGGAGCCTTCCGGCATGCCTAGCAGCGGCTCATCCACGCCCGAAGCGGCCCACTGATCGAGCTTCTGCACGATCTGTCGCGGGGTGCCAACGATGGCCGTGGCGTCGAGTAATTCCGGCGTCACGGCCTGCACCGCGCTCTTCATGCCCTGCTTTCCGGCCTCCTGTACCGCCTTGACCTCCTCGCCGTAGCCATTGCGCGTTAGCATCTGCGCGTAGTAGACGCCCATCCGGCTGATGTAATAAGCCAGCGGCATGGCGGCGGCAAAGCGCGCGGCAGCCCAATCCTCCTCATTCGTGTTCTCGCCCATGATGATGGAAGTGATATAGGGCGCGATGGCGGCGCTGTGCGGCGGCCTGCCCGCGATGCGCGCTCCCTCGTCAAGCTGTTGGCGCAGCTCGCCCCACTTATTGCTCGGCCAGTAGACCGGCAATATGCCATCGGCAATCTCGCCCGACTGCACCACGTTCTTCGGCCCCATCGCCGCGATATAGATGGGTAAATCCGCGCGCGGCGGCGTGAAACGCAGCTTAAACCCGCGCTCCAGGTTGAATATCTCGCCGTGATAGACCAGCTTCTCCCCGCGCAAGATCGTGCGAATAATCTCGACATACTCGCGGGTGCGCCGCACAGGCTTCTCAAAAGGAACACCATGCCAGTGCTCGATGACCAGAGCGCCTGAAGGCCCAAGCCCCAGCATAATGCGCCCGCCCGAACGCTCGTCCAGCGTCGCCACCGTGCTGGCGATCAGCGCCGGACTGCGCGAGAAAATATTAGCAATGCCCGCCCCGATCTTGATGCGCTTCGTGGAGCGCACGAGATCGGCCATCGAAGTAAACAGTTCGTAGCCCCACGATTCACCCAGCCAGATCGAATCAAAGCCCAGTTCATCCGCTATCTTCACCTTCTCCACCACCGAGTTCCAATCGCCTGGAAAATTCGGCGACTCCGCCACAAAGCCCACCCTCTTGCGATAGGCCCTCGTATCACCATTCGCGCCAGACGTAGCATCCGTTGTCATATACTCAACCATCCTTCCTTTGCGGTAACGGGAACTTGCAAATATACAGCTCTGTTATTATATCTTACCCTGACGCTCCATCGGCAGCGGCTCATCCAGCGCCCACTCCATAATGGAGCCGTCGTAGTTGGCGACGATCTGGCCGGTGTAGTATTCGTGCAAGAGGGCGAAGAGGGCTGAACGCACGCCCACCTCACAGTAGGCGACAATGTATTCGGCTTTGCGTATCCCTGCTGGCAGGCGCTGCAAATAACGGTCCCTATCCACAAAATTACCTGCTTCATCAAAAAAATCCGTATATGGAAGATGCAGAGCTGTGGGCAGATGACCTTTGCGTGGCTGATAATCATAACATTGCCCGACATATTCGGCGCGGGAGCGGGCATCAACCAGCAGGGGCAGTTTTCCGGTTGCATATGCTTGCTTGAGCTGTAGGAGGCAGACGCGGCGTTGAGGCTGGATGCGCACCGTGAAGCGCTCTCGTTCTGGTGCCGGCATAGAGTGTTCTACAGTACCACCCGCTCGCAGCCAGCCGCTCCAACCACCATCCAGCAGCGAGACGGATGGTGCGCCGTAGTAGAGCAGCATCCAGGCCACTCGCCCCTCGCGTCCCTTCGAGCGCGGCCCGTCTGCATAGACCACGACAGGAACGTCGCTGCTCATTCCGGCTCGCTCAAGCAGCTTCGCCAGTTTGCCCGGCGCAGCATCCGCGAGTACACCCCAGTAGCCAGGTTGGTGCAGTTCTGTTCTCGCATGGGCTGGCGCTCGCTCGCACCAGTTCTCCCACCCCAGCCAGAGAGCACCTGGAATGTGTCCACGCTTATAATCCGTGTGAGGGCGCGCATCAACTGCAATAAAATTTCTCCCATGTGCGGATGATATCCATTGTCGTAGCATCTCAGGAGAGATCAGTGTAATAGCCATTTACCTGTTCAACCTTTTAGCAAAGCGGATAATCGTTCCCACCTGCAGGAAGCCGAGTTTCCTGTTGAGCGCCATCATGGCGGTGTTGACCGAATCATTCATTGTCATGATGGCGCGGTTGTCGTGGGCCTGCGCGTAGCGGATGCCGGAGAGCTTGAGCATTGTCGCGATGCCTTTGCCCCGGTAGGCAGGCAGTACGCCTGTCATGTCCGTATCGTAGTATTCTCCCGTGCGCGTCAGGCTGGAATAGCCGACGTATTGCCCGTCGTGGATGGCAATAAAGCAGGCGTCGGGCAGGAACTTTGCCACGCGCACCTCTGTCTGCTCGAATTGCTCCTGCGAGCGCTGCGTCATCATCACTGGCTCACCATAGGGAATATCGAGCCACAGCGCCTTATTCAGTTCATACAGCTTCCTGAGCCGCTGTGGGTCATCTGCCAGCTCCTCATACGTTTTGATCTCGATACCCATAGCGCGCACGCTTTCTTCAAGACTGGCATAGGGCGCGAAAGCGAAGTCAGCAACCTCTAGCGACCAGTCGATGCGCCGCCAGACCTCACCGAAGTCTCGATCCGTCACGAAACGCACGGCTCGTGGATGCGCTGCCCAGACCTCCGTTGTGATCTCCCGCACTCCCAGAGGCTCGACATGGAGCATCAGCGCATCATAAAGCTGCTTGCCTACGCCGCGCCCCTGCATCTGAGGATGGACGCGAATATCCAGCTTGAACCTGTCCTCACGTGGCGCGAAGACATCATGCCCAATCGTTCCAACGCCCACCATCGCCCTCTCGTCTTCACCCATATCCTCATAAAGCGGTACCTCCACGTCTCCCGCCTCGACCTCCGCCACAAACACTGTGTGGCGCAGTTTTGGATCGCGCACAGCATCCTCGTAGGCCAGATTCTGCGCCATCGTCGGCCAAAGCGGCATCTCCGCCGTCAGCACCCTGGCAATTGCCATATAATCCTGTGGCACAATAGCTGGCCGAATTGTAATGTGCATAAAGTGTCTCCTTATTCCTCGTAAGTGCGTGGGAGATTCTTTGCTGCGCTCAGAATGACATGGCTCTGTCATTCTGAGTGCAGCAAAGAATCGCTGGCAGTTTCTTGTTGCTCGTGCTATACTTGCAATGCGAAGTAACCCCCCATATTCACATGGAGAAAGTACATGCGCGCAGACCGACTCATCTCACTGCTGATGTTGCTGCAAACGCGAGGGCGCTTGACGGCGCAGGAACTGGCGCGACTGCTCGAAGTCTCGGAACGCACCATCTACCGCGACCTTGACGCCCTGAGCGGGGCCGGTATCCCTGTCTATGCCGAGCGCGGCCCCGGCGGCGGCATCTCCCTTGTCGACGGCTACCAGACCCGTTTGACAGGACTGACCGGGCCGGAAGCACAGGCCCTTTTCCTGCTCAGCGTGGCTGGTCCGCTCTCCGACCTCGGCCTGGAGCGGGCGCTTAACGATGCCCTGCTCAAGCTTTCCGCCACCTTGCCGGGCAGCCAGCGTGAGGAAGCGCAGCACCTGCGCGAGCGCATCCACATGGACACAACCTGGTGGTATTATAGCAGAGAAACCCTCCCGCATCTCCCTGTGCTGCAAGAGGCTGTTTGCCACGATCAGACCATCCTGCTCTTCTACCTTGACGAGCACAAGAGCCCCGGCCACGTCAATCGGCACCTGCTCAACCCCTACGGGCTGGTCTCAAAAGCGGGAATCTGGTTCCTGGTAGCGGCACACCCGCAGAGCGGAGAGCAGCACATCCTCCGCGTCTCGCGCATCCAATCCGTCGAGTTCAGCGGAGAATCCTTTGTTCGCCCCTCCAACTTCGATCTCGCCGCCACCTGGCGCGACTACTGTTTCGCGCTGGAAGCCCAACATCCACAACTCGCATCCTCATTCCGTGCCATCCCCGGCGAAACTCTCCAACCCGCAGGCACTGAATTCATTCTGCACAGCGCCGATTTATGGGCGCGGCGGCGAGCGCAACAAAAAAAACTCTCACGCGACAACGGCAACGAAAAAAGTTCTATGGCAGAAGCGCAACAAAAAAACGCGCCTTCTATCGGTTATCGCTATCGACAGCTACATCAAAAAAAGCATTTTTGTTATTCACCAGCCGACAGCCAGCCACAAATCAACAAAAAAAAAGCAAAAATGGGTCTCAGCCAACAAAAAAACAAATATTTCGCCTCAAAAAAAACAAAAAACGTTTCGTGCAATGCTTTTCCCCACGCTTGTAGTAGAGCTTTTTTATGGGCAAAGCCTGCGCGCGCAACGATCAGCTTGTTAGCGACCTGTTTTTAGCCGTATAAAAAGAATAGAATCCTGTGAGGAGAGACGTAAAAGAGGTTTGTGAAAGCTTTACGATAAAGGAGAAAATTTATGTGCGGACGCTATACGCTCACTACGAATATACAGACCGTCGCCCAGATGTTCGGCGTACCGGCAACGCTGGAGGCGAAGGCGCGTTACAACATCGCTCCGACGCAAGAAGTTGTCTCCGTCATGGATACCGATGGCTCAAAGCACCTGGCGTGGTTGCGCTGGGGCCTCATCCCAAAATGGGCGAAAAGCGAATCCATTGGCAACAGGATGATTAATATCCGCGCCGATACGCTGGAGGAGAAGCCGGGCTTCCGGCGGCTGCTGGACAACAGACGCTGTCTGATGGTCGCCGACGGTTTCTATGAGTGGAAAGAGGAGAACGGCGTCAAATATCCCATCTACTACACCCTCAAGGACCACGAACCCTTCGCCTTCGCCGCCATCTGGGATACCTGGACCGACCCGCAGGGCCAGTCCATTCGCAGTTGCGCCTTGATTACCACCAACCCGAACGAACTGGTGGCCCAGGTGCATAACCGCATGCCCGTCATCCTGCCAAAAGAGGCGTACCAGGAATGGCTCAACCCGGAGGTCCACGACACCAAACTCCTGGAATCGCTGCTCGCCCCCTTTCCCGCAGACGAGATGACCGCCCGCCAGGTCTCCCGCGCCGTCAACAATGTAGCGGTGGATAATCCCTCTGTGCTGGCGTAAGATAGCTTCTACCGAGCCTGCACGCGCAACACCCTTCTTGAAGGAACTTTCTCCGCGTTCACGGGAGAGGCGAGCGAGGAGATGGCTGCTACGGTTTCCTGGGCATTGCGCACGAATTCGGCACGCACACCAGAGGGTAGTCGCTGGCGAAACTCTTCGACCGTCAGGTCGTCGAGGAAGCGGATGCCTTCGTTGTCGAGCATGACGCGGGGCAGCAGCACAAGATCACCGAGGCCGACACTTTCGTGCTGCCTGAGCAGGGCGTCCAGCACGTCCTGGCCGCAGAGCAACCCGGCAACCGTGACCTCTGGACCGAAGAACTGGTTGACCACCGGCAGCACCTGTGCGTCCAGGCCCCGACTCTGGCGCGTGTCCTGCGCAAGCTGTTCGATGACGGAACGCGCCATGGTGCTGGTGACGAAGGTGACTTTGCGCGGCGCGGGCATTGCCTTCGGCAGGCGGCGCTTGCCACGCTGCCACTGTTCGATCAGGTAGCGCGTCATGCCCACGCCGTTCTCGATCTGGGCGTAGGAGCCGTAGTGCTGCGCGGGCGGGAAATCGCGGCCAGTGAGGTAGTACCACTCGTCGGAGAGGTAGACGAAGGGGTACGCGTCTTCGTTCTCGGCCTCGAACCGGCGCTGCCATATTTCGACCTGCTCGATGACCGCCTCGGCCTCCTCGCGGGTATAGTGGCGCAGCGGCGGCAGATCGCCCGTCTTAATCATGTTGTTGTACTTTGTCAGGCCAACGGGCACAACGGAGATGGACTCGACGATGGGCCGGAGCCGTGCAAGGTCGCGAATGCTGCGCTCCAGGTGCTCACCGTCGTTGATGGTGGGGCAGAGTACTAACTGGGTGTGACAGGTGATGTGCATGCTGCCGAGGCGCTGGATATGACCGAGGATGTCGCCTGCTCGCGGCCCATCCACCATCTTGCGCCGCAGTTCCGGCTCCGTCGTATGCACGGAAACGTAGAGCGGCGTCAGTTTCTGCTCATCGAGCCGCAGCCAGTCGTGCTCCTTCAGGTTGGTCAGGGTGATGAAATTGCCAAAGAGAAACGAATAGCGGTAATCGTCGTCCTTGATGTAGAGAGAGGAGCGCATGCCGTGCGGCAGTCCCGGCTGCGGCGCGTAGCGTTCGGGCAGGCCCTGGATAAAGCAGAAAACGCATTTATTAGCGCACTGGCGAATAAAAGGTGCTGGCTCCTCGCCGAAAAGCACGCCCAGATTCTCATCATAGTTTTTGGTAATCGTTACTTCACGCTGCTCTTGCTGACGCTCAAAGCCAATCGTCAATATCTCATCGGCGACGTAAAAGCGATAATCAACCAGGTCGCGAATGAGGTGTCCATTGATCGTGCGAATTAAATCACCCGGCTGGATACCGGCCCGATCGGCCAGACTTTCCGGTACCACCTCGCGCACCCAACCATACAGTTTCGGCATCAGTGTATTCCTTGACAAAAGACCAGAAATGAGAAAACACAACAGAGGAACGGGGCTAATTCAAATCTCTGAACAACGCCAGTCTAACCCACTATTCCCAATTATCTAGACAAATACGTCCCCACGATTATACCCGGATCGCAAGATTACGTCAAATTGTACTCTCCCATTCTGCCCATGCAATACAGGTATATTGCGCTACAAAAATCACCAGGGTATAATGCCGTTGAAGGAAAACAGAGCTTCTTTTTTAGGAAGGAGACAGAGGATGTCAACCAATCCGGAGGAAGAAAATTCCTACGTTCTTGACGCGGAGAGCGGGGCGGAACTGGCCCGCCTGGTCGATCAGGATATGATGGTTACGCGAGCAATGGGTGGACTTTTTCCCCGCGACCTCGATCTTGCAACGATTTCCAGAGTGCTGGATGTCGCTTGTGGTCCTGGTGGCTGGGCTATAGAAGTGGCCCGGACGCATCCGCAAATGCAGGTGACAGGCGTTGATATCAGCGGCACCGTACTTCAGTACGCAAAGGCGCAGGCGAAGGTAAGGGATCTGGATAATGTCACCTTCCGCGTGATGGATGTGACAAAACCGCTGGGTTTCTCCGATGAAAGCTTCGATATGGTCAATGCGCGAGCGATGATCGGCTTTATGTCCAACGCGGGCTGGTCGGCCTTCGTGCAGGAAGCCTTCCGCGTCCTGCGCCCCGGCGGCATTCTGCGTCTCACAGAAAGCGACGATCTCGGTTTTACCAATAGCGCGGCTCAGGAAACCCTCACACGCCTGGGCGTGCTGGCGCTCGAACGTGCCGGAAAAACCTTTGCGCCTCCGGGCGGTCGCAATGCCGGTCTCACCCCTATGCTCGGTCGTTTCCTGCGCCGGGCAGGCTTCGTCAACATCCGGCGCGAGGCATACGCCATCGACTACTCAGCAGGAGAGCCAGCACACGACAGTGTCTGCCATGATTTGATGGCTATCCATGCTCTCTCAATCCCTTTGTTTACGAAAACACAGGTTGCCACAGAGGAAGAGATGAAAGCACTGAGTCAGCGGGCTGTGGCAGACTTTTTTTCCGATGATTTTTGCGGTCTCATGTACTTACTGAGCGTGTGGGGCCAGAAACCGGCCTGAGCGCAAGGAAGTTACCGGGCGATTTTGCCGTCATTGTTTACTTCCTCCCCTTGCGGGGTGTGAAACAGGCGTAGGGCGTCGCGATAGACGCGCTCGTAGGCGTCCAGGGTGCGTTTGAGGCTGAAGTGCTTCTCGACATGGGCGCGGCAGCGGGCGCGGGGAATATCATAGAGGTCATCCACCAGCGCGGCGGCATGGTCGACTTCGCCCGGCTCGACCAGAAAACCCGTCTCGCCGTGCCGGATGACCTCCTCAGCGGCGCCGCGCCGGTAGGCAATCACGGGCGTTCCCGTCGCCATCGCTTCCACGGCAACCAGCCCGAACGGCTCGTCCCACTCGATAGGAAAGAGGAGTCCCAGCGACTGGCCCATGATCTTCCACAGCGCCAGGCGTTCCAGGTGCCCCAGGTAGGTCACGCGCTCGCCCGCCTCTTGCAGTCGAGGTTCGACGCGCTCGCGCCAGTAGCGGCGGTCATAGATGCCGCCCGCGATGAGCAAGCGGTAGCCCGCCCGCTCCGCGATCTCAATGGCCGCCTCCACGCCCTTCTCCGGCGCGATACGCCCGGCGAACAGCAGTGGGGCCTCCTGCGAGGGATGCGAGGAAAAGGGAATGGCATCCAGGTCAAGCCCGTTGTAGACTACAGCATCAACGGGGGTGTAATCGGCGTAGGAGCGGACGCTGGCCTGTGAAACGCCGATCAGCGTCAGCGGATGGCCCTGTCGGTGGAAGACGCATAATGCTTCGTTGATGGAGGGCAGGAGCGCGGGCAGGTGCAGTGTGTGCAGCACGGGAATATCCGTCACGAGCGCGCTGCTGGCAAAGGCAGGCAGATCGAAGGCGTGGGCATGCACAAGGTCAAACTCAGCGCTGCGTTTGCGCAGGCGCAGGAAGAGATCAAGAAAGAGATTAGCCTGCTCGAAATAGCCCGTATCGGCTGGTACATCGCGCGTGCCCGAAGTATCGGAAAAATCAGCCGGGCGCACGCTCTCCGGCACGGCAATAGACTCTATCTTGACGCCGGGAACAGCCGAGCCTGCGCGGGCAAAGAGCGTCACCTCATGTCCGCGCCGCGCCAGCCCCTTCGCCAGATCGGCCACCAGCGCCTGCGAACCACCGAGATAGGGCTGCGCAATCGGCGTCACCAGCGGAGCAACCATTGCTATTCTCATAAGTCCATTCTTCCTTCGCTACGCACGTCTTTGTGCCTGCTCTTATTCACGCTTATTCACGCTTATTCACGCTCACCACGATAGCTCGCCCAGTTATTCTCCGTCTCGATCAACTTCACCTCGTAGAGCATGCCAGAGGGAAAGGCCGGTTCCAGTTGTTGCCAGAACCTCATTGTTAGCATCTCGGTGGTGGGAATGCAGTCCTCCAGCCAGGGAACATCATAATTCAGGTTCTTGTGATCCACCGCGTTGATGACGCGCTCGTTGATGATCTGTTTCAGTTCGGTCAGGTTCAGCACCATACCCGTCTTCGGGTCGGGCGTCCCACGCACCGTCACCTCCAACACGTAGTTATGTCCATGCCCATGAGGGTTCGCGCACTTCTCATACACCGCGAAGTTCTCCGCTTCGCTCAGCGCGCTGCTCCACAACACATGCGCCGCACTGAAGCTGGCGCGCCTCGTCAGGTAAACCATGATACCCCACCCGGGCCACCCGTAAGGGGATGGCCCTACTACAGACGGTTCATCAGCGCGTTACGCGCTGATGCGTTAATTATGCATTGCTAAAGATTTCGACGTTCGTGCCGCTCAGCAGGCGTCCAGAGTCATTTGCCAGGAAGAGTAGCAGTTCGGCGATGTCGGCGGGTGTCGCCCCTGGCTTCAGATGGGGCGCGGCCTGCCGCAGCATCTCGGTATCCACGGCCCCCGGACTCACGGCGCAGACGCGGATATTATACGGCTTGCCCTCCACCGCCAGGATTTCCGTCAGCCCGGCCACACCAGACTTTGAGACATTATACGCGCTCAGGCCCGGAAACTTCTCCACGCCTTTGATGCCCGACAGCGAGGACATATTGATAATCACACCATGCCGTTGCTCTGCCATGATGCGAAACGCTTCATGGCAGCAGAGAAAGGTGCCACGCAGATTCACCGCCAGCACGCGATCCCATGTTGCCACATCCATGTCAACAAACGGGCGGTTCGCCACTATTCCCGCGCAGTTCACCAGGATATCCACACACCCAAATACCTCTATCGCCTTCGCGAACAACCCACGCACGTCCTCCTCACTCGACACATCGCCCACCACTACTAACACATTTCCTCCCTCGCGAGCAATCTCCTCCGCCACCTCTTCAAGCTGTCCCTCCGTGCGACTGAACAGCACAACCTTCGCCCCCTTGCGGGCGAATAGAATAGCAGTGGCGCGCCCAATCCCGCGCCCCGCCCCTGTAATCACGGCAACACGATCTTGTATACTCATAGCATCATTATAACACGCGACACATCGGCCTCACCGGGGAAGCAGGTGAGGTGTAGCAAATTGCACGACACTCATTCGTGGTATAAGGTACTTGTTGAAGCATGTTGGTATTTGCTATAATGCTCACTAGCACATGCTGAACGGTTTGTTCGCTCAATTGAAATGTGTAGATAGTTTGGCGTCTGATTAGATCGGATAGGGGAGCTTGCATGGCAACGAATAGCAGCCTGTTGAAGGGTTCGCTGAGTGAGTTTAATCTGGTGGAGGTATTGCAGATGATGGAGCTTGGCTCGCAGACGGGCGCGCTCCATTTGAAGCATGCTTCGGGGTGGGCGGGTGTCCTCTATTTCAATCAGGGGAAGATGGCGAACTGCGCCGAGTTGCATTTCAGCGCGCTGACGCTGGGCGATGTGCTGCAACAGTTGGGCATGGCAACGCATGAGCAGATCGAACATGCCTTCTCGCAGCAACTTCAGAGCGCTTTTGGTATGCGCATCGGCGAAAAGTTGATGATGATGGGTGTTATTAGCGAGCAGCAATTGCAGGAGGCGTTGCGCACAAAGGCTCTATGGACGGCTCGTGAGCTGGGTATGTGGACAGATGGCATCTATGAGTTCATTGTCAGCCCCAACGGGCAGTCCATCCTCCCCTATGGCGAAGCTGCCCTCGATCTCGATGTTGTGCGCCTGACGATGGAGATGGTCTGCTACAGCGATGAGTGGCAGGAGCTTGCCCGCTGGCTGCCGGAGCGCATGCAGACCGCTCTGCAAATGGCTCCTTCGATCTCCTCTGTCCTGAGTTTCGGCACCTACGCCTACGAATTGATGATGCAGGTCAATCGCAATCGCACAGTGCGGCGTGTCGCCTGCGCCATGCACCTGCCTGAAATGGATGTTGCCCGCGACCTTGCAAAGATGGTGCAGCACCGCATGCTCATTCCCATACGTCAGGCATCACCTTCGCCCTGGCAGGCTCCCAACAACTATCTTCTCAGCAGCGGAAATGAGAACGGCAATGGGAATGGCGCCAGCAACGGGCAGAGACGCACCACCGTGCGCTTGCCCGATCCGGCGGAGAAATGGCGTATGGAGAGCTATGAACTGCTCGATCTCATTAGCAAGATGGAGCAGAAGTGGCTGACCCGCCGCACACCAATGGAGCAATTGCCAGCTCTCGTCGAGTTCGTCAACATGACGATGGACTCGCTGGCCGACGCCTGCCGGGTCAGAGGCACCGAAATCGACCAGAACGCCCTCTTCACGTTGCTGCATCGTGCAGGGTTGGACCACCTCGGCAACTATCGCTTCATCATCGAGCAGAATCACGTCGATGTCACCAACTTCACCGCGCTCTGCTACGAGATTATGAGCGGTGAGATCAGCAAGGCTACCGATTTCTACGAGGAGGCTTCCCTGGTGCTCCAGAAAATGCTGCGCGTCCTCTTCGAGACCATCAACGCCCGCATCCCCAATCCACTCGAACGCATCGAAAATCAAGAAGTCTGGGAAGTCCTCTTCACCCAGTTCGCTTTAACATAACTGTAGCAGAGAAGCGAAATGCGGCTGCGCGCCCGGCGCGCAGCCGCATTTCGCTTCTCTGCTATGCTTAAGACTTACGCGGTGGATACACCACATAGATGCTTTTGGTTTCGCTGAACTCTTCGACGGCGACGGGGCCGAGTTCGCGGTGGCCGTTGCCGCTGGACTTCATGCCCCCAAAAGGAAGGTGAATCTCGGAGCCGGTGGTTCCGGCGTTGATGTAGACGAGGCCAGACTCGATGTCGCGTATGGCGCGGAAGGCGATGCGCACATCCTCCGTGAAGATAGAGGTCGAGAGGCCGTATTCGGTCGAGTTGGCTACCTGCACGGCCTGCTCGTAGGAATCGACGGGGATGATGGAGATGAAAGGGCCGAAGACCTCCTCGCGCGCAATGCGCATGCCAGGCGTGACCTCCGTGAAGATCGTTGGTTTATAGAACGCGCCGTGACTGTACTCGCCTTCTTGCAGTGGCTCGCCGCCCGTCACAAGCCGGGCGCCTTCCTGCTTGCCCACCTGTGTATACTCGTGAACGGCCTGCTGGCGGCCTATGTTCACCAGCGGTCCCATCTCAACCTCGGGCTTCAGCCCATTGCCGATCACCAGCTTCTGCGCCGCCGCCGCCAGTCGCTCGACAAATTCGTTGAGAACGGGGCGTTGTACGATGACGCGGCTGGTGGCTGTGCAGCGCTGACCGGTCGTGCCGAAAGCGCCCAGCGCGACGTTGTCGACCGCCGCGCTCAGGTCGGCGTCGGACAGCACGATGACGGCGTTCTTGCCACCCAGTTCGAGCGAGCAGCGGCGCAGGTCGCGTCCGCACAGTTCGGCCACGCGCCGCCCGACCTCCGTCGAGCCGGTCAGTGAGATCATGTTGACGCCCTTATTACTTGCCAGCGCGTCACCGAGCGAGCCGCCGGGGCCGGTGATGACGTTGAGCACACCGTCGGGCAGACCAGCTTCCTGCATGATTTCCGCAAGTTTGAGCGCTAGCAGCGGTGTATCGCTGGCCGGTTTGAGAATCACGGCATTTCCGGCCAGCAGGGCGGGAAACGTCTTCCAGGCAGGGATGGCGATAGGGAAGTTCCAGGGGGTGATGATGCCGACGATGCCAAGCGGCTGGCGCACAGTCATATCGAATTTGTTGGAGGAGGCCGAAGGATAGGTATGGCCCTCGGCTCGCCGTCCCTCACCCGCCATGTATTTCGCGACATCGATGGCAATCTGCACGTCGCCGCGTGTCTCGCGCAGAATTTTCCCCATCTCGCGAGTCATCAGCGCGGCCAGTTCCTCTTTGCGCTGCTCCAGCAGTAGAGCAGTGCGCAGCAAGATTTCACCGCGTTCCGGCGCGGGTGTCGCCGCCCAACCTGGCTGGGCCTTAGTCGCAGCGTCGACGGCATCTTCCAGATCGGCAACACCCGACTTCGCATAATAGCCGATCACTTCCTGGATATTGGCCGGGTTCGTGCTGGCGAACGTCTCACCACTGCGAGCGGCGCACCACTTTCCCCCGATAAAATTCCGGTAAACAGGTCCTTGCTTCGTAGAAGCGGTAGAAGATACAACTGACATACTTTGCTCCTCGCTGAGAAAGATCAACGCTGACTGCATAGGGACGACTTCTTGGGCGTCGTCCGCGATGGGCAGGCAAAAAAAGTAAAGGGCGAACGTGAGTACCATTGTCTTTCAAAGGTAAGAGAGGAGAAAGGAAATGATTCTTAAAACACGTCGCCCAATCCATACACAGGCATTATACCAGCAAGCGGCGCAGGATGCCAGATCATCCCTATTTTTGGAGTGGATCAACTTTTTATAGAATTTTTCCATAATCTAGAGATATGTGAAAAAGCGTGGGGAAAAGTTCAGTTACTAAACCTTCTGCCGCGTTTGCTCTATTACAGCAAAACGGGATAGAGAGGCAGAAAACGGGCAAAAAATCAAACGACCGTCTGACTTTTTGCCCGTTTTCTGTCGAGAAGGTTGCTATGCGCTCTCGATGGTTGGGCCGCCAGAGGTAGGCTGCTGTTGAGGCGGCGGCGTCTGTTGCTGTTGTTGGGCCGGGGCCTGTTCGGCATAGTCGCCTTCCTGGGCGGGACGCTTGAAGATGTAGTAGGCGGAGTTGGAGGTCAGGGGCTGAATACCAACCAGTTCCCATCCTTCCTGGCCCAGGCTGTTGAGATAGCGTCGTGCGAACGACGTATTGCGCTCGTTATGCCCCTTAAGCGTCTCATAGCCCTCCGAAGAAGTACGCCCACGATAATCAATATACGCGACTTTATAAGCCCATTGTTGTGCCATCTTTACTCTGCTCCTTTCCGGTTTCGTGATTTTTTCCTTTTTGAGAGCGGGTAACCAGGGCGGAAGCAAGCCCCGCCCTACTAACCTGCGGATAGAGGGTTCTGTGCGCCCCCTGCTGGCGTGACCCACGGAGACATATCCGATGTCCCCGCTAAACCACAACAGCCATTTTCTCCCTGCCTCGCACGCTGGTGATGAAAGGCCTCTGTGGCTGTACCACAACGAGCCGACGCCGGGTTCCACTCACAAGGACAACGCCGACCGTTGCGGGCCACGCCAGCAGGTTCCTCTGCACGTTACTACTATACCCGGCGGCGCGCCACAATGTACCGCCAGTTCCACCAGTTTTTCGCGCAGGTAAAACACCCTGTCCTCCCCCTGTAGATATTGACAGGTAACTGCCTATCGCATGTCATTCTGAGCGACAGTGAAGAATGCCCCCTTTAAGCGATACGCCACGCTCAACCCCTTGCCGGCTGGCACCACCACGCGCTCGAAATCGGGCAGCGCCTCCAACGCCCGCAAATATCCGGCAATCTCATCAGGATGCGAAAGCGCATTATCGGCCAGCAAAAGCACATCTGGCGTCAGCTTTGGCAGCAGCGCGTGTAGCTGTGCCGGAGCACTGTAACGGTCAGCATCAAAGAAGACACAATCGAACGGCCCCGCCAGGCTCGCCACAAGCCCCGTCGCGTCGCCGCGCCTCAAATCAACCACCTCGCGCAGCCCCACCTGGCGCAAATGTATCAGGTTCGAGATTGAGCATCTTCAAACTCCCAGAATCCTTGACTTTTGGGCCGCGATCGTGTACCCTACGTATAGCTTCGAGCGATTTTTAGACCAGAGGTAGGTAGAACACATAATGATAAGCTTCTTGTAATTCCACTTCCCACGCTAAACATACCTGTGCAGATGTGGCATCCTGCTCACAGTGGGGGCGCATTGTCTGCTGGTACAGTGTTTTGCGTGATGAGCGGTGAAGAGGCTACTCATTGTGGACGTCGACCGGAGCTTCTGGAAATTCATGCATCCATCCATTCCATGCTCCCACCACACAAACAACCTGTTTCATGTTGTTGTCCTGTCGCGTAAATGGTCTCTTCACCTACGATCTTGCCGTTAGAGACAACTTCTCAACATATCCCCATAAATAAGGAGAAATTATGGCAGGACAGAATAGTTTTGATATGAAAGGGCAGGCAAAAGCGCAGCAGGCGGAGCAGGAACGCCCTTTGAGCGGCCTGCTCTCACGCGCGCCGGAGACGGCCATCCTGGTTGGCATCGACATGCCGGGGCAGGATCAGAACGCGGACTGGCCGCTGAAGGAATCGCTGGACGAACTGGAGCAGCTTGCGACCACGGCGGGCGTGCGCTGCGTTGATCGGGTGATGGCGCGGCTGGCGAAGATCAACCCCGGCACGCTGCTCGGCTCCGGCAAGGTGCGGGAGATCGCCGATCTCGTGGCCTATCATGGCAGCGAGGCTGTCATCTTCGACCTGGAATTGACGCCGGGACAGCATCGCGCGCTGGAGCGAGAACTGGATATCCAGGTGCTCGACCGCACTGCGCTCATCCTCATCATCTTCGGGCAGAGAGCACGCACTCGCGAGGGACGCTTGCAGGTGGAACTGGCGCAGGTCGAGTATGATCTGCCGCGCCTGGCTCGTCAGTGGTCGCACCTGTCGCGGCAGAAGGGCAGCGTGCAGCAGCGCGGCGAAGGTGAGAAGCAGATTGAGGTGGACCGCCGTTTGCTGCGCCGTCAGAAATCGCAGCTTGAGGAAGAGTTGGAAGAGGTGCGGAAGCAGCGCCAGTTGCACCGTGACCACCGCAAGAGCGCGGGCGCGCCCGTCGTCTCACTCGTGGGCTACACTAACGCGGGCAAGTCCACGCTGCTGAACCGGCTGGCAAGTGTTCACAGCCTCGCCGAAAACAGGCTCTTCGCCACACTCGACCCTATGACGCGCCGCGTCAAGCTGGCGGGCGGGCAGGAAATTCTGCTGACCGACACGGTAGGTTTCTTGCAGCGCCTACCAACTACGCTGGTCGCGGCCTTCCGTGCCACGCTGGAAGAGGTGACGGAGGCCGACCTGCTCGTCCACGTCGTCGATGCCTCCAGCCCCTCGATGGTGCGGCAGATCGAAGCGGTGGAGCAGGTGCTGGAAGAGATCGGGGCGGGCGGCGTCCCCATGATCGTCGCCCTCAACAAGGCCGACCTGCTGCCCGCCGACGCGCCGCTGGCGCTGCCCGGCATCGCGTCGAGGCTTCCCTGCGTGCGCGTCTCCGCCCTTAAGGGCACGGGCAGCGAGGAACTGCTGCGCTGCATCAGCGAGAACCTGGTAGCGCAGTTCGTCCCGCTCGACGTGCTTGTTCCCTATGATCGCGGCGACCTCGTGGCCCTCTTCCATCAGTACGGCACCATCGACAGCGAGAGCTATGAGGCGAGAGGCACGCGCCTGCGCGGCCACATGCCCGCCAACCACAGCGGCCCGCTCCTGGCATTCCAGTCGGCAGCAAAAAGCATGCGTGCCTGAGCCATCCCAGAGTCGCCACCCATTCTCCAGACCACCCCTGGCGCGTGGCCTGCGCCCTGTCTTGAGAGGATGGGTGGCCGACCCTACCATCCTTCGTCCCATCCAGAAATTTGCTTTTGCTATTGCCATACTGTTGTCACATCTTTCGAGCATACTATGGGCGTGAGGAAAAACAGGACTCACGCGACGAACGGATGCACAACAGAATGCGAAAGCAAAGGAGAAATGCCATGTTGTCAGGTCTGAACTTTGTCATGGTACACGTCAACGACATCGAGGAGGCGCGCAACTTCTACACGGAGCAGCTAGGGCTGGAAGTAGAGGGTGTGGCCCCCAACTTCGTGCAGTTCAAGCAGCCGGGCGGCAATGGCGCGACGTTTGCCATCTCGCACGAGCCAGGCATCGTACCCGCGCAGGGCAACGATATCGAACTCTGGTGGTTTGTGGACAATGCCGACGCCGTCTATGCCGAACTGCGCGCCCGGGGCGTCGAGATCGCGCAGGAAGCGAAGGATGAGCCATTTGGCCGTACCTTCGCCATCAAAGACCCCTCCGGCAACATCCTCTATATGCTGCAACTGCGGCAGTAATTACCACCCGCCGGGGGTGGCCTGACTACTTGCGGCCCAGCGCGCGCGCCACCTCAGGTCTGGAGCGCGCGCGCTGGGCCGGTCAGTCTATTCACCCACAAAAGCGACGAGGCGGCAGAAGGCGGCTTCGCCGCCGTTGAATTTCCAGGGGAAGCAGCCGACCCAGATGCGCTGGTCGAGCACTTCATCGATCATGCCGCCCGCGTTCTCGACATGGAAGACGCCGTGTGGGAACATGTCGTAGTGCATGAGCTGCAAATCGTCGGCAGGCCATATCTCTTCCAGCGGCTTGCCCAGCTTCTGAGCGGCTTTGAGCGCGAGATCGGGGCGCACCTGGCGAATGACGGTGTTCATGGGGTGATCCATTGAACCGGCATCGATGGCGAACCAGGAAATCCTGCGCTCCAGCACCCAGTTGACGAACTCTCGAGTTGGCCCTGGATGCTTAATGAAGTAGCGCGTCTCGTCCGGCTGCGACTCGCCATACCAGTTGCTCGGATAGTATTTGTGGTAGCCTGTATGCACCACCACAATATCACCCGGCTGGATGCGCAAACCCGTTTTGCGCTCCCAGTCTTCGAAGTGCTGCGAGGTATAAATATCGTAATCGCCGATGCCCATGCCTTCCAGGTCGACCACCACACCCGGCCCGACGAGCTTGCCCAGGGGAATACTGCCGATGTCCTGCCCATTCGTAATGAAGTGTAGAGGGGCATCCAGGTGCGTACCGACGTGCAGCGTAGATGAAATATGCTGCCCGCCCACCTTGTCGAAGGCCACGCGCTTGATCCACTTGATGGTGGGGCCTTCATAGGTGGCGAAACCGGGAGTGTGCATATCCCAGTTCTGCGACAGGTCAACGACGCGCATGTGACTCAAATCAATTGGTTGCATCCTTCTTACTCCTTACTTTTATTGCAAATACGCTCGCCCTTTTCGGGTTTTGCGGCTATACTTTCCCCAATAGGGAGCGGCAAGAGCTGGCTCCTTTGCCGACCTCCCGTTTGGGTTTGAAACATCAGTTTCCACCATTCTGAACCGCGTCAAAAATCATCTCGTCGATCAACTGCTCGACGGGGGCGCGGTCGTCGGTATAATAGACGTGCGCGGTCTGCTCCTCACGGATATGACCGAGCCGGATACTGTATGTTGCCACCGTTGCCAGCAGGTGATTGGTCAGCTCGCGGCTGTTCGCCCAGAAGTTGATCATGCTGGTTGGCTGGTTGGTACCGATGACGAGGCTATTTTCGTAATAGCCAGTATCAATGATGTAGACATCGGGGAAGACGGCGCGCATGGTCTCGGCCAGCGTATCGACAAGACGATAATCGGTGTCTGTGCGCCCGGCGTTGATGACCGCCACGCCGGTCGAGGTGAGGTGCGCCCGCACTTCACGGAAGAACTCCACCGTCGTCAATTGGAACGGCACGTAGGGCTGCTGGTAAGCATCGATGGCGATCTCGTCATAATGCTGCCTCGTGGTGCGCAGGAAGTAGCGCCCATCCTGCACAATTACATGCAGGTTCGGCTCGTTCATATCGAAGTATTGCCGCGCTAACTGGACAATCGTGCCATCAATCTCAACGCCATCGATGGGAATTGGCCCGTAAACCGCCGTCATTTCGCGTGCAATGGTGCCTGCCCCCAGGCCGATGATGGCGACACGCTTCACCTGCTGCGGCGAGAAAGGCGGGTTATTGAAGAGCGGAGCGACCATGAAATAGTCCCAGGGTCCACCGGTAAGGATGGCATTGGGGTCGTAGATGGAGTGGATGCCCACGCCCTCGTTCAGCACCAATTGTATCTGGCTGCCAACTCTGACCACCTGGATATAGTTATAGGCTGACTCACGCTCGGCGATCAGCGTCCCGCCCCCGTTGCTGCCATTGGCGGGGCGTATCGGTCCGTGTATGCTGATCATAGCCAGCCACATGGGAATGAGCAGCAGGATGGAGAGCAGCTTCTTGTTGAAACGCCCCTTGCGCCGCGCTTTCCCGTTGCCATTCCTGCCATCCGATCCTGTACCAGTCACAGAGCGCGAAAAGATCAGGCCCACGATGGAGGTCAGCAGCAGGGCAACGGCGAAGGTAAAGAAGGTGCGATACGTGCCGATATCGGGGATGAGCACGAGCACAGGCAGAAATGTTCCCACAATGCTGCCCGCCGTCGAGATAGCATAGAGTTGCCCGGCGATGCTGCCCGACCGACCCACCTGCTCCACGCGCAGGCGAATGGCGAACGGCGAGACACAGCCCAGCAGGATCATCGGCACAGCAAAAAGCAGGATCACCGAGACCAGCGAGCCGTAGAAGACGCTGATGGAGACATTGACGAAGGCCGAAAGCGACCAGTCGAGAATGGGACGCGAGATGAACGGGATCAGACCGATCAAGAAAGCCGCGACGACAGTCAGCATGTAGAGCACGTCTGGCCGTGGGTAGCGGTCGGCAATCCGCCCACCAAGGTAGTAACCAATGGTCAGGTAGAGCAAGATCAGGCCGATGAGGTTAGCCCAGACGAAGAGAGATGTGCCGAAGTAGGGTGCCAGCAGGCGCGAAGCCGACATTTCGACAGCCAGCGAGGCCGCGCCCGCCACAAAGACCAGCAGGATCAGTAGCCAGCCCTGCAAGGTACGCCCGGTCGTTGCGACAACCGCGCCGCTCTCAGCCTCTTCCTCTCGCGAGCGCTGGCGATCTCGTGTTGTGGACATAGTAAAAAATAACTCTCTTTCACGTAGTCTCCTTCTGAAAATCAGTTGTTATTGTCTCATATTTATGGTGATTAGTCGAGTGTTACGCCTCGCCGTCTTCAGGCCGATGCCTTGCGCTCGGCCTGGGAAGCGCCTGCCTGCCGCGCTCAAAAAATGCTCTCCATTGCCTGTGGGGCGTAGCGTTCCACCATTTCGGCAGTAATGGCGTTGGCGCGGCAGATTTCAGCAAAGAGGAGAGCGCTTGGGCGCGGCGTTCGCTCCTGAGTCACGGGATTCATAGCATGCAGGCCGAGATGCATGCGCCAGCCTGCGGCCCATTCAAAATCGTCGAGCAGCGTCCAGTGGAGATAGCCGCGTACGGGGACGCCCTCCTGGATGGCGCGATGGAGCCAGGCGAGGTGTTCCAGCAGCGCGCGAGGGCGGCGCGAGTCTGCCGCGTCCCTCACGCCATTCTCGGTGATGTACAACGGCTTGTTGCCGTGTGTGAGACGATGGATGCCTTTCACGACCCGGTAAATGCCCGGTGCGTAGATTTCCTCAATATCGCTCTCGTCCGCCCGTGCGTCGTGATACACCGAGTTGGGGTGAGGGAAACGCCGGATAAAGCCTGCGGAAGAGGACGTGGCCGAGAAACCGATCATTTCACGCGTGTAGTAGTTGATGCCGTGATAGTCGCGTGCGCCCGCCGCTCGTGGGATAGGCGGCATCAGCAGCGCGAGCGGAAAGGTGAAACGCCCCTTCTCTACCAACTGCAAAGGAGACCAGGTGAAGCTCGTCTCGTAGAGCCGGGCCAGAGCACGCTCAAGGGGAGAATTGGGATGAGCGGGGTCAAAGAGGCGATAGTCCTGGCAATAACCGATCCGCGCCTCCGGCTGCAAGCTGCGAATCGCATAAAAAGCCTCCACATGCGCCTGCATCAGGTTGTGCAGGACGCGGCGAGCGCTACCCAGATCGCTTTTCCCCGGTGGATAGGAGCCGACTATGTAGCCCTCGGAGACATAGACGTTCGGCTCGTTGATGGTCAGCCAGAAATCACAGAGGTCGCGCAGCTTCTCTACCACGTGCGAGGCGTAGCGCACGAAGAAACGAATATTCTCCTCGTCCTCGAAGCCATCGCGGTCGGCGAACCACAACGGCTCGGTAAAGTGATGCAGGGTGATGAGTGGTCTCAGGCCGCGTCTCTGTAAATCCACCAGCATCGCCCGGTAGCGGTCAATGGCCGCATCGTCCCAGCGTCCCTCCTCCGGTTCGATGCGGCTCCATTCGAGGCTCAGGCGCAGCGCGTTGTGTCCCATCTGCTCGGCGCGGGCAAAGTCATCCTCGGCCTTTTCCCACCAGTTGTCCGCCCTGCCGCTCGCCTCGGTGCGGCCCTGCTGTTCCCAGCGATACCACTGGTTGTTCGTGTTACCCCCTTCATACTGGTGAGCGGACGTGGCCGTTCCCCAGAGAAAGCCTGTGGGGAAACGGAGTATGCGCGCCTTTACCATAATCCTCCTTCAGAGACGAACTCTCAGGATAAAGAGAGCGCCGGTGAGCAGAAAAGCGGTGGCTACGGCGAAGACCACACGATAGCCGAGCGCGGTAGTGGCAGCCAGGCTGACAAGGTAGATGATGAAGCCGCCGAGGGCGGGCGCGAGAATGGATGGTAAGCTCCCCGAAGTTCCCCACAGCGCAAAATCTTTGCCGACGGAGTCCAGCGAGGGCAGCGCATCGATTGCCAGCGCCCAGTCAACGCTCGTATAAGCCCCGTAGCCCACGCCAAAGAGGATGCCCAGCAGCCAGAGCGGGAAGCTGCCGGGCGCGATGACGAAGGCGAAGGAGGCCAGCGCCATACAGAGCGTGGCAAAGCAGACCACTGGTGTGCGCCGCGTGCGATCAGAGAGCACACCAAGCACGAATGCGCTGCAAATAGCTCCTCCCAGGGCCAGCAGCGCGACGAGCGCCGTTGACTGCACAAAATTGGTGATATGGGCAACGTTGGCAAAATAGTATTCAATGAAGGTCATAAACAGGGTCAGGCCCATGATGACGGTAAAATGGGTGAGAAAGACAAGCCTGAAGTTATAATCACGCCACGGCGCAAGCCAGTTCAGAGCAAACCAGCGCCGAAAACGCCGCGCGCGGCTTTCCTGCGCCTGCGACGACTCCCTCGCTGTCGGCTGCAACGGTGTTTCATGGACGCCAAAAACGGTAATCAGCCCACCAACGATCAGGGCAATGGCAGTCAGCAGGTAGAAAATGGTAGCGCCGCGCCGGATAGCGGCAGGGGCGACCGAGGTCAGGCTGACGCCGCCGAGCAGCAAGCCGGCCACGGCCAGAGAGCCGATGTTGCCGAGAATGGTCATCAACCCCATGTAGCCCGAAGCCTCTCCGCGCTGCTCCTTCGGCACACGATCCGGGATGAGCGCCTGATAGGTTGCGTTGGCAAGGTTGCTGCCAATCTGATTCATAATCAGCGCCATGACGAAGATGACGATGCTGCCAGCCGTTGCCAGGAAGAGCGCGCTCAAAGCCAGCAGGAAAGCGCCACTGGCGATATATGGTCGCCGTCTTCCCCACGAGCCATGTGTATTGTCGGACAGCATGCCGATCAACGGGGGCATAAAAAGCGAGAAGACAGCGCCTGCCGCCGAGATCCAGCCAAGCAGCACGGCTTGCCGGGCATTGCCGACCTGTCCGGCCGGGACGAAGAGCAGGATTTGCAGCGGAATGACAACGGGGAAAAGCGCGGCGCTTTGCGCGTTGAGCGAAAACCAGAAAACGCTGAGGACGAGCTGGTCGCGAACGTTCAGCCGTCTTGTAGGCGTGGGCGCGAGCGCATCCATGCTTCACTCCTTATAACAGTTTCTGCAAGCGCAGGAGGTCTTCCATTTTTCCTGAAACCTTGAGCTTGCGGGTAATGTAGGCCACCTCTGGATTGGTCTTGCGATCAAGGATAGCAGCCAGGACATCGCTGGCCGTCGTGACGGCGATATCGGGCCGGGGCAGGCTCTTTTCCTCCAGTAAGGCGCTGCCATCTTCGCCAATACTCAACACAAACGTGCGCTGCAAGTCAGGAAACGTTAGCTGGATGGTTCGGGCAAAGCCTTTGAATGTCTGCTGCATCGCGGGCTGCTCGACACGGGCGCGCATGCGCTCAAGATAGGGAACAATATCAGCCATATGGCCTCCTTACAATGTGAGAAAGTTTGGCAGATACTCCCGCTCCGCCGCCGCCATTTCTTCGAACATCTGCCGTATCTCCGCGAGGGAACAGACGGCGGCTGTGAGCGGGTCGAGCATGAGCGCCTGCACCGCCGCCTCGCGGTCTTCGTTGAGCAGAGCCTGCACCAGTAAATCATGCACGGCCATATGCGCACCGTCAAGCGCCGCCAGGGGTGCGGGCAGCGCGCCGAAATGGAGGGGCTGGACGCCGTTTCTGTCCACCAGGCAGGCAACTTCCACGCAGCCATCGCGGGGCAGATTGTCGATCAGCCCGCTGTTGCGCACGTTGCCATAGATTACCTGGGGCCGGTTCAGGGCGTGACCCTCGACGACGAAAGAGCCTGCGTCGAGGCTTCTATCCAGGAAAAAGGCCCGTTCTCCCCGTTGTTCGCGTTCCAGGTAGTCGCGCAGCCGCTCCTCGCGCTCGACCCGTTCGCGCGGCCAGTTCCTCGCTCGCGCCCCACTCACCATATCAGGCTGAATGCTCACGTAGTGATCGAGCAGGTCCCTGCGCTTACGGAAATAGGGGACGTATTCGGAAATATGCCCGCTTGACTCCGTTGTGAAATAGCCAAAGGCGCGCATGAGATCGAAGCGCACCGGTTCCTGCTCGTAGATTTCCGGCACTTCCGCCGCTCTACGCAGTCGCGGGTATAGGTCCTCCCCATGATGCTCAAGCGTGACGAACCAGGAGAGATGATTGATACCCGCGCAGCGGTAGCGCATCTCCTCATACGGCACATCGACATAATCACTCAACTGATAAGCCGTCAGGATGATCGACTGGCAGAGTCCGACGACCTGGAGCGAGGTGGCACGGAGCGCGGTGAGTGTCATGGCGGAGAGCGGATTGCTATAGTTGATGACCAGCGCCGCCGGGCAGAGTTCTTCAATGTCACGGCAGATGGCGAGCCAGTCCGGGGCGGTGCGCAGGTATTTAAAGATGCCTCCCGGCCCGATGGTGTCGGCGACGCACTGATCGACACCATATTTCAGTGGAATCGCGTAATCGAACTGAACATTGGTCGCTCCGCCGACCTCGATCATGTTAAAAACGTAATCGCAGCCGGGGAGAACGCTGCGCCTGTCGGTCGTTGCCTGCACCGTCCACCGCTTCCCCGCGTCTCGAATAACCTGCACGGCAACGGCCTGAGACAATTCCAGTCGCCGCGTATCCAGGTCAACCAGGGCGAAAGTGCCGCTATCCAACCCATCAATAGCCAGGATATCCGTAATCACATTCTGAGCGAATGTCCCACTTCCCGCCCCGATAAGTGCGACTTTGACCATACCTTTCCTCTCTTCTCAACGAACGCAGAAAGAATTTTGATCTCTCACCCGAAATTATATCAGATAGCTAGCTCTAGCGTGTGTGGACAACCCGAGGGGCCGCGCTTAAGCGCGGCCCCTCGGAAATCCGCATCAGGTCAGTAATCTTCGCAACACCTGTGCCTGCATATTCTGTGCGGACTGGCGCAGCGTGTTGAAAGCAGGCAGGCCCATCTTCTGTTCCAGCGCCTTGAGGAAAAGTTCTATGGAGTGCGAGGTCGGGTCGGAGAGGGACTGGCGCAGGGCGAGCGCGGCCAGCAGCACGGCCAGCCCTTCCTCGCGCTGCCCCTGCTCGAAGAGCAGCATGCCGATGCTGGTAAGAATCATACCCTGGTAAGGATGCTTTTCCACCTGTTTGAGGATACGCAGCGCGTCGAGGTAGCAGCGCAGCGCCTGTTGATAGTTTTTCTCATCATAAGCGAGCAGACCCAGATTGTGGCGCAAGGCGCTTTCCAGGAAAGGATCGAGCGGCTGCCGGTCGAGGACCATAGCCCGTTTAAAGCAAGCTCGTGCTTCGCGCAGCTTGCCCTGCTCCCGCAGTAGCTCGCCTTGATTGACGAGTATACCGGCCTCGCCATGTGTATCCCCAAACTCGCGGTAGAGGGCAAGGGACTGCTGGAAGCAGGCGAAGCTCTCCGTCTCGTGGCCCAGCCGCCCATAGAGCAGGCTCAGGTGGCCGAAGACCAGCGCGACATCGCGCCGCGCCAGCACTCCTCGCGGCGGCAGCATCATAGTGTAGAGTCCAACCAGCGTATTCCATGCCCCCCACTGCACCATGCTCTCGTGCAAACCCTCACTGAAGAGAAGATCGCAGGCCTGCTGCCAGTGCCAGCCCTGGCAGAGATGGCGAATGGTGTAGATCAGCGCCTCGACATCCCGTGGGCCGCGTCGCCGTTCGCGAGGGATCTCCTGCTCCTGCGCGCACTGGAGGTAGTAGGTTGCGACACGCATATGGCCGGCGGCAAGGGCAACCTGCACCGCTTCGGGCGAATTTGCCAGTGGTGCCAGCGGTCCCGTCACTCCAAGCAGGCCGCTCGTGCGGCGCTCTGTGCCTGAGAGATAGTTATCGAGGATATACTGCCGCAGCAGGGGATGCAGGTCGAAACGGGGAGTACCGTGCTGATCGACGCGCACCTGCACCAGCGCGAGCTGGGCCAGCAGCCGTACCTCCTGCGCGAGCGTCGGCAGATCAGCCGTTACATCATACTCCTCGCCGCGCATGGTCATACTGATTGCCTGCAAGGGAACGGGTTCATCAAAGAGGCTGAGGGAGCGCAGCAGCGCCCGCTGCACGGCATTGATGGAGCGGTAGACGGCGGCAAGCAGGTTGAGGGGCACATGTCCGCTCCACAGAGGAATGTATTCGGGTGCATTGAGCAGATAGCCCAGGCGAGCGCCGCTCAGATAACAGAGCGTACTGCATAAGACCAGGGCGTAGGCGTGGCCGGCGCAGCGCTGCCACGTCAAGGAAAGTTCCTCCTGTGATGCCTGCACGCCGCGTTGCTGTAACAGCGCCCTGCCTTCAGGGATGCTCAGTTGCGAGACGAGATAAGAGCGCACGCGAGGCTCTTCCCCTGCACTGGCACTGTTCTGCGCAAAGGGTGAGCGATAGCTGGTGAGCAGCACACGACTGCCTCCCAGGTCGGTTTGCAACATATCCAGCAGCAGAGAGATGGCTCCGCGTTCTTCGTTAAGCGTGAGCGTTTTTTCTCCGAAGATCAGCCACTCATCAAAGGAGTCGAGCACGATCAGCGCCGGTTCTTGCGGGCGGCGCAAGGCAAGCAGGAGCAGGGAAATCTGCTGTTCTGGCCTCAGAAAAAAGAAGGCCGGGTCGCTCATATCGAGCGCGTTGAGGATGGCAGCGACAACATCGGGCAGGGTCGTATGCGGGCCAAGTCCAAGCCAGACCAGATGGCGCGGCGCGGGCTGCTCGTTTGCTGACAAGACCTGCAAGCGGCGATATAGCAGCGCGGCCAGCGTCGTTTTGCCCGCGCCAGCATCGCCGGTCAGTACAACCGTACTCATCTGCGGCTTATTCAGCAAATACAGCACCGTATTCACCTCGTCCGCCCGTCGCATAATTCCCCCACCATCGCCTGGCGGTGGAGTTGTGGCGTAGATGCCACTCCCATCCCCCGGGCGAGGGCCAGGGGCGGTGGGTGGAGCAACCGTATATAGTAGGGGCGACCCTTGCGCTCGCCCTGGTACGGGTGGTCGCCCAGTCAGCCCATCACCCTCGCTATGCTCACCAGTTTTAGTCATTCTGGCCAAACCTTACTGCTAAATGTCGCACCTTGTTCCCCCTCGTATCACCAAGTATATACCACTTTTTTTCAGAGAAGTCTTTAATCAGGGAAAGAATAGCCCTGATATGCTAAGATAGGGAGAAATTTCAAGATTTGTCGGGAGGAACTGGCAAAAGATGCTGCGCATTATATATATGGGAACGCCGCAATTCGCGGTCCCGGCGCTTGAGGCGCTGATCGCGGGCAGGGAGCCGGGTAAGGTGCTGCCGGAGGGCTACGAGATCGCAACCGTGATTACACGGGTCGATAAGCCTGTTGGGCGCGGGCTGGAGATCGTCTATTCGCCCGTCAAGCAGGCGGCGCTGGCGCATGGCATCCCGGTCTGGCAGCCGGGTTCGCTCAAAAAGCCGGAAAATATCGAGGCGCTCGCGGCCTACAAAGCCGACCTCTACATCGTCGCCGCCTTCGGGCAGATCCTGCCGCAGGCCGTGCTCGATCAGCCGCGCTACGGCACGCTCAACATCCACGCCTCGCTGCTGCCCCGCTATCGCGGCGTTTCACCCATTTCCGAGGCCATCTTGCAAGGCGACCGCGAAACCGGCGTGACCATCATGCTGCTCGACGCGGGCGTCGACACCGGCCCCATGCTCCTCAAACGTACAGTCCCACTCACCGGCGAGGAAACTACAGGCAGTCTCACGCAAGAACTGGCGCAGGTTGGCGCTCAGGCGTTAATGGAGACATTGCCGCTCTGGATAACCGGACGGATCACGCCTACTCCACAGGACGAGACGCAGGCCACGCACACCCACATGCTGCGCAAAGAGGACGGGGAAATCTCCTGGCAGCGTCCCGCCGCCGTGCTGGCGCGCATGGTGCGCGCCTACACTCCCTGGCCGGGGGCCTACACCCACTGGCGCGGCAAACTGCTCAAAATCGTCCACGCCCACGCCCTGGAAGTGGAGCCGGAAGCGCCCGCCCCCGATGAAACGCTCGCGCCGGGAACGGTCAGCAAGCGTGAAGAGGGCGAGCAAGAAGTGCTTGCCATCGTCACCGGTTCCGGCCTGCTTATCGTCGACCGTCTCCAACTCGAAGGCAAACGCGCCATGAGCACCGACGAGTTCCTGCGTGGCTACCCACAGATCGTTGGGGAGGTGCTGGGATAACGCTTCCGGCCAGGGCGGAGGGGCCGTGTGGCTCGAATGAATATGGGAATAAATAACTCGTTCTGGCTTGATTTCTTGCGATACAAGGACTACAATACAAATAGCATTAAGGCTGCGTTGAACTGACGCGGGACCGGCGCATTCATCATAATACTCCTCGAAAGGAGCTTTGTGTCGCTATGACTGGTATACAATGGAGCAAAGTCTGGGGAGATGTCGTCCTCGGCGTTCTCTTCATTTGTTGCTTCCTTTTTATCTCTCCAACGCTCATTATTGATTACGGCGCTGGAATTACTATGAGCTTCAAGTTGACCGTGGTAGCCATCGGTCTGCTCGTCATTGTGCTCTATAATATCTTCCACCGCTCAAGTCCCCTCACGACCAAACTGGGTCTGACGGCTATCCTTACAGAGTGTTGGCTGGCCCTGATTATTTTCTATCCCTTCAAAGACCCCAACAATAGCGCGGCAGGAGCGGTGGGCTTCTTCACCCTGATCGGTGGTCTCGCCGTTTCCGTCTTATGGGTGTACTTCTTCTCTGATGAACTGACCTAGAACAAGCAGAAGCAAAAGGCGGTGCCACCTATCTGGGGGTACCGCCTTTTGCTTCTGCTTGTTCTGTAAGTTTAATGGCGGAAGTGGCGTTTGCCGGTGAAGATCATGGCGACGCCGTAGCGGTTCGCCATGCGAATGGCTTCGTCGTCGCGGATAGACCCTCCTGGCTGGATGATGGCTGTCACGCCCGCCTTTGCCGCCGCCTCGACGCCATCCGGGAAGGGGAAGTAGGCGTCAGAGGCAAGCACTGAACCTCGCGCTCGTTCGCCTGCCTTTTCTACCGCCAGTTGTACACTGGCGACGCGGTTCATCTGCCCGGCGCCAACACCGACGATAGCCAGTTTGCGTGCCAGCACGATGGCGTTGGATTTGACCTGGCGCACCGCTTTCCAGGCAAAAAGCAGGCTGGTCATCTCGTCTAACGTCGGTTTGCGCTCGGTCACCACGCTGTAGTCAATCTCTCCTTCGCCAATAGAATCAGGCGTCTGGAGGAGCAATCCACCGCTGACGCTGCGCACCTCCGGGCGTTCTGCTGCCAGCGCCTGCGTGCCCAGTTTTGGCTCGATGGGGCAGCGTGTCGCCAGCAAACGCAGATTCTTCTTCCGGGTCAGGATTTCCAGTGCCTCGGGTGTGAAATTGGGGGCGATGATGGCTTCGTAGAAGAGCTGCGAGATTTCCTGCGCCGTTGCCTCGTCAATTTTGCGATTGCTGCCGATGATGCCGCCGTAGGCTGATATGGGGTCGCCCGCGTGCGCCTTCTTGTAAGCCTCGACCAGCACATCGTCGCAGGCCAGGCCGCAGGGGTTGGTATGTTTGATGATGACGACCGTCGGGGCGGTGAAACTGGCGACCGTTTCCAGGGCCGCTGAAAGGTCGAGCAGGTTGTTGTAAGAAAGTTCCTTGCCATGCAGGACTTCGGCTCCCGCCACTGTCGGCGTTGCCTGCGGAGTTGGTACGCCGCCCCAGCGATAGAAAGCGGCTTTCTGGTGCGGGTTTTCACCGTAGCGCAGGGGCTGAATCAACTGCAAGGGCAGGGTCAATTCATCGGGGAAGAGTGGAGCGGACAGGCTGCCCAGGTATTCCGCGATGGTGCTGTCATAGAGTGCGGTGTGCTGGAAAGCGATGGCGGCGAGACGGCGGCGCGTTTCCATGCTGACTTCACCCTGCTCTTCCCATTCCTGCATAACCGGTGCGTAATCCTGCGGGCGCACCAGCACAACCACATCCTCGAAGTTCTTTGCCGCCGCCCGGATCAATGTCACGCCGCCGATGTCGATCTGTTCCAGTGCCTCGTTCAGCGTGGTGGCTGGCTGCGCAATAGTTTGCGCGAACGGGTAGAGGTTGACGGCCACAATGTCAATGGGGAAAATGTCATGACTGACCAGTTCGCTCATATGCTCAGGTATGTTCCGGCGCGCCAGGATGCCCCCGTAAATGGCCGGGTGCAGGGTCTTGACCCGCCCGTTCAGAATTTCGGGAAACTGTGTAATCTTGCTGACCGGTTCCACGGCGATACCGACTTCCTGCAAAGCATTGGCGGTGCCACTGGTGGAAAATAGAGTGACACCATGTGATTGAAGTTGAAGTGCTAGCTCCGTGAGACCTTCACGGTTTGCCACGCTGAGAATTGCTCGCATAAACCCATCCTTTCCTCTGAATCGCTCTCTGCGGGCGCTTCAATAGCTGTATAAAAACGCTGGAGGACTCTCCAGACGTACTGTGAGTGAAAAAATCTTCTCTGCCAGTATAACCACATTCCCAGCTATTTGGCAAGCAGGGAAGCATGTCCAATATGTCTCCTTGCGCAGCGCTTCGTGACTACGTATGAAGCCAATGGTCTCAACTGCCGGAGGCGCCTGAACCAGCCTGACCCCGTCACGCTCAAGATAGATAACAATGGCGTGACCATCGGTGTCTCGATCAATAGTACGAACGTTGTGCGGCCCGTCACCTGCCCGGTTAACGACACCCTGATTCTCGGCTGCACCGTTTCGTATGGCCGCGATGCGCGCCAGGTGAACATTACCCTGTTCCTACACAGGGGCAGGAAACATCCATGCAAAATTCATCCCTATACCGCCCGGCGGTATAGGGATGAATTTTGCATGGATGTCAGATGGAATGAATTTAGTCGTTGGTTGGGATGGGAGTGGGAGCGGGTTCTACCGAAACCTCGTTGATCAACGAGGGGCGACCGAGAAACTCCGGGTAGACGCTGACCTTGCGGCGCGTGCGCGACTCGTGCCCGAACTTTACATAACCATCGATCAGCGCGAACAGCGTGTGGTCGCGGCCCACTCCGACGTGATCGCCGGGGTGAATCTTCGTACCGCGCTGGCGCACGATAATGCTGCCAGCCGTGACAAGCTGCCCATCATAGCGTTTCACGCCGAGCATCTTCGGGTTGCTGTCTCGACCGTTGCGAGAGCTACCCATACCTTTTTTATGTGCCATGATTAAGCCTCTTCCTCGTTTCTGGTAGTGCGGCGGCGGCGAATGCGTGGAGCCTGATCCGGTTCGACCTCCGGTTCCTGCGTTTCGCTTTCTGTTGTCTCCACGGCCTCTGCGCTTTCTTCAACCGGCTCTGCTATAAGATCTTCTTCGGTTGGGGCCTGTTTCGCCTTTGGGGCCTCTCCGGTAATCAGGCTCTTGCCGTTTGCGACGATGTCATCGATGGTCAGCACGGTAATTTCCTGGCGGTGACCACGGCGATGGCGATAGCGTTTCTTGGGTTTGTACTTGAAGACGATTACTTTTTTGCCACGAGCCTGCGCGTCTGCTGTTGCCAGCACGAAGGCGTTCTCAAGCAGAGGAGTACCTATCATTGTGGTATTGGCATCTCCAATGAGCAGAACCTCGGCAAAGGTGACCTGCTCTCCAGGCTCGACCGGGAGCCGATTGACCTCCAATCGCTCTCCAACGGAGACCTTGTATTGTCTTCCACCACTTTTAATTACTGCAAACATGATTTTTTCCTGTTCTCCTTTCCCGCTCTCTCGTGAGACTCTCCCATTCTTTCGCGGCGGATACGTCGATGGCGTTGGTGGAGGCCATCATGACAGTTCCTTTTTCTTTCAACCCGGTCTGGGATACCAGGTACTTTCAAGCTTGAGAGTCTTTCCGATCAATTGCTACATTGACACGGAGCGGAACGGGTTTTTCTTTCCTCTTTCAATCCCTGATGGGAAGGCTAAAAAAGCACGAGGATATGTTTCAATCCCTGATGGGAAGGCCAGACTATGATAACAGGCTTTGCCCCGCCTGTCAAGTCTTATGGCCTTCTGTAGACGATCACCGCGATGATCAGACCGACCCGTACCCAGTAAAAAGAGGAACTTTTATGCGTGTGTATGCTGGATGTGCTATCTTGCTCTAACTATGCTCTTGAGAAATGTGCAACCAGTTTCAGCGATCTACGTATAGATGGTAGCTATGAAACTGGTGACATTGGCTCTCCGTGAAAAAGCGCGCGGCATGGGGCCGGACGATGCAGCGGAGAATCAAAGTCCATAGAAGTGAGGCGTATTATGATGAATAGGATGACGACACTTGGACTTAATGAGCGCCTGGAAAGGGTTCTGGCGTATGCATTTGGCTGGGTTTCGGGTCTTATCCTGTTTTTCCTTGAAAAGAATCGTTCGGTGCGCTGGCATGCGCTCCAATCGATGATCACCTTCGGCGCGCTTTCGCTGGTAATGCTCGCCGTTTCCCTGCTCAGGCTCTACTTGAGCTGGATTCCACTGATCAGTCTGATTACTAACCCCGGTCTGGGTCTGCTCCTCTCCATTCTCTGGTGGGTGACGATCGGTTTGTGGCTCTGGCTTATGCTCATGGCCTGGTTCCAACCCAATTACCGCCTGCCCTTCATCGGCAACCTGGTCAGTAACTGGGTGTAGTTACCATCCGCAGGCGCTCGATAATGAAATTGAGCGCCTACGACACCCCCTTTGTTTTGTCACGATAAAGCAAGCCCAGGGCCAGGCCGAAGACGAAGTGGCGGGCGAGGTTTTGCAGGAATGAGAGACGCGTAGCGAGCCTGGGTAACTCCCCATCTTTGATGAGCGGGTGGTATTTATCTGCCAGCGGTGTTAAGGTCCAGGCTGCGCTGATGAACAGCTCAGCGAAGAGCGAGCCTTTGAGCCAGTTCGGGCCGGGCAGGAAGCGTTTGACAAACGCGGCATAGAGTTCGGCAAGGGCCACCCCATTCAAAAGATGGAGCATCCAGGCCAGCACGAAGAATTGCCTCCTCCGCGTTGCTTTGCGGCCAAACAATCCCTGGATGAAACGCACATCGCTGAAACGATTGCCCGTCAGCGACATATCACCCTCCATAGCGATGCTATATGCTATCGTTGCCAGCAGCCCCGCCCAGGCAGCCCGCAAGGGATGCCACTGCTTTGAAATGATGCGGTGTAAAGACATATTTTCCCTCGTAGAGCGAGCAAAGTTTCTCTGCATCTGAATTATAACAAAAGACGTTTCCGTCTGCTGCAACGAGTGCGACAGGGCAGAAATTGGCCCTTACGAGTATGGTAAAATAGGGATGGGACGTTGCAGACAGATTCTACCTCCCATTCCGTAGGTGCCGCTTTATCGGCCTGTATGGCTGGTTTTGCCGGGCTGATCGATTCGGTTTTGCTTGTGTAGATACCCCCTTTACCCGGAATCACGCTGGTGCGAGAAAAACGTTTCAATCATCATAGCGATAAGCGCACCGGAGAGGGTGGCGAAGAAGTTGACGCCATCGTTATTGAGCCAGGGGAGGCCACGCAGAAGTGTGGTAGGCGTGCCGCAGTTATGGACGCGCCGCTCGGTCTCTTTGTGACAGGTTGGACAGAGATAGATGGTTTGGACGGTTGCTCCTAGCAGGCTATCGCAGAGGCTGCCTGCCAGGCCACTCAGCAGCGCGAGCAGGGGAAGGGACATTTGTCTCTTGCGATCGTGGTGCAGCAGCCAGGAGAAGAGGCCGAGCGCACCTGCTCCCAGCGCTGCCGCGGTTGTGCCGAATAGCGTAATGCCGCCGGATGTGCCGGGAGCGACGCGCTGACCTGTCGTGATGAGACGTGGGGGCTGCGCACTGAGTACGCCCAGTTCGGTGGCCCAGGTGTCGGCGTTCGCCGTGGCAAGCGAGCCGACGTAGCCCGCCTCCAAAAGCTGGCACAACGCAGGGGAAGACACCAGCCCGTAGCCGAAGGCGAGCACGGTCGCGATACCGCCGTTGGCGGCCACCTGCCCAATGTCGCGCTGTGACCCTTTGCTAAATTTGTCGGCGGCTGTCTGCTCTTTTTCCTGTTCGCGGAAATGCGAAAGCAGGCTGGAGGAGACGAAGAAAAAAAAGAGTGTCAGGCCCCAGTCCCAACCACCTATACCGGTGGTGGTCGTGCCGGTAATGATCGCCCCGATGACTCCACTGCGGCTCAACGAGCGCCGCCGGTAGGCAATGAGGGCAATACTGCTGCTAAAGAGCAGACCGAGTCCCGTTCTAACAAGCTTTTTCATCATGCTTCAACCAGTACCTCGTGAGAAATTGTGGGCAATTTGTTACAGAAGGCTTCCTTTGCCAGTTCTATTGAAAGAAGGCTCAATAGAGTTGGTTTCCCGTTTGGGATTGAAACCTATTCTAAAGAAGGCTTAGAAGAGAAACAAGGTCTCGCCCCTACAGGACGATATATTCCCTGTCGAACTGCCAGTCAGGGAGGGCTTCCAGCTCGACGTAAAGGTGGGGGTGTAGGGGGTCGATATGTTTGGTAAGGTGAATATCGACAACCCGGTTATCGTTGAGACCGAGACCTTCGCAGAGGGCGTCTTGCGTAATTTTAAGTCCTCCGTCAAGGTCTCGTTTCAGGGGAGTGGGGAAGTAGAAATCGAGGAAGAGAGCGAGATAACCCTGGCGCAACTGATTGCGCAGTTCTTCGGTGAGCATGCCCTGTCGTTCAAGCGAGCGCAACTGCGCCTTCGCCTGTTGTTTGAACTGGCGAGCAACCTGAGAACTGACACGGCGTCCATCAACGGTCGCGTACTGCTCGTTGATGCTGGGAGGAAGCGGAAGAGTCAGGCGTAAGAGAGGATACTTACTCAAAGGCTTCTCGTTCATGGGTATCTCCTGTGTGAATAGTACTTTTGGCAAATTGATTTTGTGCGTATTGTATCATATCAGCGTGTGTTCCCTTGTCTTTTGGAGCGTTGCGAAGCGGGGAAAAGCGTGATACACTGCAAAGGTCATAAAGATGTGTTACGGCCTGGCGAAAGGGAGGAGCGAACGTGATTACCTGTAGTCGCTGTGGGAATATCGTACCCTCGGGACAATCGAACTGCCAGTATTGTGGTATGCCCGTCGTGAATAGAAACGAATATGGGGCAAATGCGGGGAAGGCAAGCTATGACCAGCCGGAGTTACCGGCATGGCTGCAATCGCTGCGCGCGGGAACGCAGCCAACATATACAACCGGTGGCAATACCAATTTTTCTGCCTCCGATCTGGTAGAGGAGGGTGCGCTGCCCGGCTGGATGAAGCCAGGGCAACCGGGGCAGTCCGATAGCGGCCTCACCGGTCCGCATGCGGTGCTGCGTCCATCCTCAATGCCAGCTCCTGATACCGATAGCTCTGTTTTCCCCGGTGGGAGCATGTCGGCGAGTTCATTGATCGACGAGCAGGCCCTGCCATCGTGGATGCGAGAGCAATCTGGCGACCGGCAAGGACTGGCGGCGGCGAGTCTGGTACAGCCTGACGCCCTCCCGTCATGGTTGAGAGAATCACAGGCCGGGCCAGACACACAGCGACCGTCACAGCCGCGAGTACCAGGGCAATCACGAGCGTCACAGACTGTGCAGGCGCCGCACATCCCACCCGCTGCTATGCCTGTTTCTCCTGCGTTGACCAATGCACCGCAGGGACAGCAGATGCCCCCGGCACAGCCATTTCAGGGGCAGCTACCAGGGCAACCCGTGCCGACGCAGGCGCCTCAATCGGTGTTTCCAGCGCAGGGACTGTCGGCGCGGGATCTGGTCGACGCGCAATCGCTGCCATCCTGGATGTCCGGTCAGCCCGGATTGTCCAACACTGGTCAGGAGTTGTCCGCCGCTTCACTGCTCGATATGAACGCTTTGCCATCCTGGCTGCGTGAGAGTGGGCAGAGTAGACAGGGACCTCAGGGCTCGCAGTCGACGAATCCGCCGACAATGAATATGAATGGACCCTCGTTTCCTTCTGCCGGTCACACACCGCCCGCGCGGCCGTCGCAGCCACCGGCGCCGAATGCGCCAACCGGCAATCTGGTTGCAGCCTCCTTTATTGATATGGATGCCCTGCCTGATTGGCTGCGTTCTGCCGATGCTCAGGCTGATCAGTCGCGCTCCTCAAACGGGATACCGCCGCGTGTAGAGAATGTGCGCGTACCGGGTCGCCCTCGAGGGGGGATGAATCCGCAGGCGGCCAGCAATGCTGCCGCTGACGTCTTTGCTTCTATGCTTGGCGTTGCCTCGAATGCTCCCCAGTTGCCCGCTCAACCACAAATGCCGCAGCAGGGTCCACAGGGACTGCCACCGCTGCAAAGCACAGTACCTGGCGTACTGGAAACACAGGCGCAGGGCTATCAGGGTGGCTATCCGGGATATCCGATGGGCAACCAGCCAGGCGTATCGCAGCCGCTTCCCAATCAGGGGATGCCGGTGCCACCTGGATACCCTGTACAGAGTGGACCACAGGGACTGCCACCACAGGTGGAGCAGCCAAAACCTGCGAAAGCTGCCAGGCGAGGGTTTCTCGATACCATTCGCGAATGGTTCCGTTTTTAATATAGAGGACTCAGATAACGTAACTGCTTGTCGCAGAGAGTAGAGGGATACCGGAGATGCAAACATTATCTCATGTGGAAGGAGGACCGAAGCCAGCCAGCAGCCAGAAACCGACGGTCATCAATTCCATTCTGGTTGCTGATTGCGGAACCGTCTTTACAAAGGTTTCACTATTCGGCCTGGTAGAGGGGCAATTTCGCCTGATGGCTCGTGGTGAAGCGCCAACCACGGCAGCGCCACCGCAGGGGGATATTACAAAGGGCATTGTGCAGGCGATCGAGAACATAGAATTCGTTACCGGGCGGCGTTTTATCTCTCAGGGCCATATCATCACGCCCGAAGAGGCAGATGGCGATGGTGTGGATATTTTCATTACCACCATCAGCGCCGGAGGCCCGATTCGTCTGATGGTGCTCGGCGCCGTTAGCCCGGCTCTGGAAGAACTGGCGGATCAGGCTGTCTCCGGTTTGTACGCGGAGACGCATCCCTTAGCGGCCCCCTCATACGCGGCACACTCTCAGCCTTCGGCCTCCAGCGGCAATACAGCCGCCCCGCAGGCAGCGAATGCGAGTCCGTGGACACCTGAGCGTACCGCTCTGGAGTGGGAGCGCCAGCTTGAGCGCATTCGTGAGATACAGCCGCAGGCCGCTCTGATTGTCGGGCTGGCCGATGGTCCTGCCGGTCCTCATCCTTTGCAGGAGGCTTGCCAGCTCCTGCTCAACATGACGAAGGAGCGTGCGGAAAAGGGCGTGCCGCAGGCGGGAAAACGCATTTCCGTTGTGTATGCCGGTGCGCCACAATATGTGGAGGCGGTGCGGCACATGCTCGGCAATGCCGCTGAGGTTATACGGGTGGAACCCTTGATCTCACAGGCGCAGCTTGGCTCTACGAGCACTGCTATCAACAATCTGTATAATGCCGAGGTGATCCAGCGCATTCCGGGCTATAATACCCTGCAATCCTGGTTCTCTTCCACGCCCGTTGCCACCGCTACATCGTTGAGCAGCCTGGTACGCTTCCTGGCGCAGCATTATGCCATGAACGTCACAGCGGTCGATGTAGGTGGTGCAACGACGACGGTGATGTTCGCGGGCGAGCAGGGCGAATTCATGCCGGTGGTGCATTCGGGCGTTGGTGTGGGACCAAACGTGGGAGAAATCTTGCAGCAGGTTGGCTTCCAACGCATTGCCCGCTGGCTGCCCTTCGATATCACGGAGGAGGAACTGCGCGAGTACGTGCTGAACTGCATGCTGCATCCCCATGTGACGCCCGCGCAGATGCGCGAATTGCAAATTGCCCAGGCTTTCGCACGTGAGGCGATTAGCGTTGCCCTTGAAGAGGGCAGGCGGCACAAATTCGCCTGGCCGGATACCGATTTGATTCTGGCGACAGGTGGCATCTTCGCTCACACTGCCAGAAATGGACAGGCCGCGCTCATACTGCTCGACTCCCTCCAGCCCAAAGGCGTGACCTCGCTCGTGCTGGATCGCACCATGCTCGTCTCACAACTGGGGGCTGTGGCGACAGTCGCGCCGGTGGCCGCCGTACAGGTCAATGAGAATGATGCCGTGACCCATCGCCTCGGCACCTGTGTCATCCCTTTCGGCAATCTCCCCAGCGGGCAGGTGGCGCTGCGCGTCGGTATTGAATATCACAATGGGCGGCAACTCAGTGTTGACGTGATGAGTGGCTCGATTGAGGTCATTCCTCTGCGCCTCAATGAGCAGGCATTGCTGACACTCTATCCCGCGCCGACGGTTGATGTCGGGCTTGGCCCCGGCGAGCGGGCGCGTGCCGCCGAAGAGATCGACGGTGGACTCATCGGCCTGATTATCGACGCTCGCGGCAGACCGTTAGTCCTGCCAGAAGAGAGGAGAGAGCGCCAGGCACGTTTGCTACAATGGATGCAGGTACTGGGTGGTTGAGAATGAGGGGGTGCGCCTGCCATGACCTATTTGCTCGGTTGGTCGGTAATACCGCAGATCGTTGTCCGGCGCGAACGCTGGCCCGGTGGTTATAAAACACGGGGGACGCCGCTGGTCTATCCGGGCCAGGAAGTGCAGTCCGATCAGCCTGTGATTCGCCTGTATAAGACGGAAAAGGTTGAGGCGCTGGATACAACTCCTCGCCTGGTTTTGCCCTCGGTGAGTATGCCCGCTGGAGCCGGAGGAGGGAACCGTGACTATGGGTACGCCGGAAATGGAAATGGGCTGGCGGGAGATACAGTTCCTGCCGGGCTAGTTGGGCGCGTTGTCGATATTACCGGGCGTGGAGGAGTAGTGATTGAGAGTCGAGTGGCGGCGGTGGAGGGTACACTTGGCGCTGGCAATCAGGTGGCAGGCGTTTTGACGATGTGGCGCTCCCATGCAGTTGCCACAGCAGTCATTCCTCCGGGGGCGATTCTGGTGGTACCGGGACCATTGAATTTTACCATGCTGCGCCAGGCGCTGAGTTCGGGGATCGTCGGTATCGTTGCCAGCAGTATTTCCCTGCGCGACCTGGAAGGATTTTTGCAGACCGATCTTATCAGTTTGCTCAACAGCGAAGATATGGAGCTGGCGCAGGCCCATCTCCCACCTTTGACGCTGCTGTTCACTGAGGGGCTGGGAACCATTGCTATGCCAGCACGCACTGTGAATCTGCTCAGCCGGTATCAGGGGTCGGTAGCTCTACTTGCGGGCGCGACCTCTGTACGCCAGGGTCTGTTTCCCGAACTGTTGATTTCGCTACCGTTGAAAGAGGTGCAGCGCGACTGGCAGCCGGTACAGCCGGAGACCGCCTTAGAGGTTGATGCGTCCGTGCGTATCTGTAGCGGCGAACATGAAGGAGCAATTGGCGAAATAGAATATCTTTTTTCTCACGAGCAGGTTTTTGCTTCCGGTATACACGCCCGTGCCGCTCGTATCCGGCTTGAGGATGGCTCGCGAGTGGTCGTCCCGCTCACCCTTCTGGAACGGATAGGCTGATCATATCAGGTCAGCAAAAACGCTCTCGATCATGTCATTGTGAGCGCGCGCGAAGAATCTCAGCGACCACTTTTGCGCAATGGGGAACTGAGATTCTCTGCGCGCGCTCAGAGAGGCTTGCGAGTTCACATTTATCCACAATCATCTATGAAGTTATCCACATATTCAGCTAGAATATGTGGATAACTTCCTGCCTTTTTTGGCGTTCAATCGTTTAATGGGATTTATGTGACCGTTACGGCAAAATCAACGATCTCCCCGTCATGTCCTTTGGTTGTGGGATGCCCAGGATTTGCAGGATGGTGGGAGAGACGTCGGCCAGGATGCCATCCGTGCGCAGGCGGGCGTGGGCGTACTGCGGGACGACGAGGTAGAGCGGCACGGGATAGGTGGTGTGCGCCGTGAAGGGCTTGCCCGTGTCATATTCGATCAACTGCTCAGCGTTACCATGATCTGCTGTGATGAGCAGGCCCCCGCCCATTGCCAGTGTTGCCTCGACGACGCGCCCGACGCCCGTGTCGACAGCCTCCACAGCTTTGATGGCGGCTGGAATCACGCCGGTATGGCCGACCATATCGGCGTTGGCATAGTTCATAATCACGAGGTCGTACTGGCCGCTGCAGATATGCTCGATGGCGGTGTCGGTCACGCCTGCCGCGCTCATCTCTGGCTGCAGATCGTAGGTTGGTACTTTGGGCGAAGGGACGAGCACACGATCCTCGCCAGGGAAAGGCGTTTCGCGGCGGCCATTGATGAAGTAGGTTACGTGGGCGTACTTCTCGGTCTCGGCGGTGTGGAACTGGCGCATGCCATGCTCGGAGATGACTCGTGCCAGCGGCATCTCGACCTCGTCGGCGCGGAAGGCCACCCCGGCATCCAGTCCTTCCTCGTATTCAGTCATCATCACGTAGGTCAGGTCGGGGATGCGCGGCCCGCGCTCAAATTTACCCTCGGCCTGCGGCGGCAGTTCCTTCATGACGAAGGCTTTGGTCAACTGGCGGGCGCGGTCGGGCCGGAAGTTGTAGTGGATGACGGCGTCGCCCGCTTTGACGACCGCCGTGGGATGGCCCTCCTCCATGACAACAGTGGGCAGGATGAATTCATCGGTGACACCCTTATCGTAGGACTGCTGAATGGCCGCGATAGCAGAGTTAGCGCGCTGTCCCTCGCCTTTCGTCATGGCAAAGTAGGTGCTGCCCGTGCGATCCCAGCGATTATCACGGTCCATGGCGTAGTAGCGCCCGGTTACGGTTGCCACCTTTGCCGCGTGTTCCCCGCCGATCTCCCGTGCGCGAGCCTGTAGCCGCTTCATGAACTCGATGCCGCCCGTGGGCGAAGTGTCGCGTCCATCGGTAAAGGAGTGGATGTAGACGCGCTCGATGTCGTGCATGTGTGCCAGTTGCAGCAGGGCTTCCAGATGTGTCTCGTGCGCGTGGACGCCGCCATTGCCCAGCAGCCCGCAAATATGCAACTGCGACTGATTCTGCTTGACATGCTCGATGGCCTTGAGCAGCGCGGGATTCTGGAAGAAGCTGCCGTCGCGAATTGACTCGCTGACGCGGGTGTAGTCTTGCAGGACGCGCTTGCCCGCGCCGATATTCTGATGACCCACCTCAGAGTTGCCCATCTGCCCCTCTGGCAGGCCGACCGCCTCACCAGAGGTGCGCACCGCCGTGTGCGGCCACTGCTGCGCCAGCTTATCGATATTGGGCGTGCGGGCCAGCGCAATGGCATTGCCCTCTGTGCGTGGGTTGATGCCCCAGCCATCCATCACAATCAAAACAAACGGGCGTGGACGTCCCGCCGATGTTGTACTCATGTTGTATTTACGCTCCTTAAGAATTCCCGTTGGTAAAATATCAGCCTTTCGTGTGGACGGAGGCTCGATCAATTGCCTCCATTGTATCACGGGGAGGGTTCTAAGAGAACAATCTAGACGTCGGAGGTGGAGACGGAGGAGGCAGCGGAAGTTTCTAATACGGGAAGCGTAATGGATAAGAAGGCGGTGAGTTGATCACTCGCTGCTCCGATTTTGCATTATGGCTATGCCTGAGCGTCGCAGGCAGCCTCTAACGAGAGGTAACGCTATCAGCGCTGGCGGGGACACGAATCATTCGTGTCCCCCGCTACATTTGCTGTCACTGTATTGTCAGGTATACTGGCTTATTCGTTGCGTGGGGTTTGCACGTCGACGCGGTGGCGACCACGGCGCTGTGCGGTTTCCACGATACGCAGGCGGGTGATCGCTCGTTCGAGCGCGCCTTGCAGTTCAGCGCGCTCGACGTTGGATTGGGCCTGAGCCAGCAGTTCCTCGGCGCGGCGGCGAGCCGCCTCAGCACGGGCTTCGTCGATCTCCTCGGCGCGTTCCGCCGTGTCGGCCAGGATGGTGACGTTGTTGTTGCTCACCTCCAGAAAGCCGCTGGAGACGAAGATCGGCTCCTCGTTCTCACCTCGCCTGATGCGCAACTCGCCGGTCTTGAGCGTAGTCAGCAGCGGGGCGTGCTCCGGCAGGATGCCGAGCTGCCCCTCGCTGCCCGGCGCGCTTACCAGGTCGGCCTCGCCGTTGTAGAGTTCACGGTCGGCGGTAACGATCCTGACGTTCAGGACATTGCGATTGCGTATCGCCATCGCTTAGACCCCCGCCTTCTGCTCTGCTTCGTAGCGCTGGTAAACCTCATCGATGCCACCGGCCATGTAGAACATCGTCTCAGGCACCTGGTCGAGCTTGCCTTCGAGAATCTCGCGGAAGCCGCGAATTGTCTCTTTGAGCGGCACGTACTGGCCTTTGCGTCCAGTGAACGCCTCGGCCACGGTGAACGGCTGCGAGAAGAAACGCTGAATCTTGCGGGCGCGCGATACCGTCAGCTTGTCCTCGTCCGAGAGTTCATCGATGCCCAGGATGGCGATGATGTCTTGCAGGTCCTTGTAGCGCTGGAGCACTTTCTGCACGTTGCGGGCGATGTCGTAGTGTTCCTGGCCCACTACCTGTGGATCAAGGATACGGCTGGTGGAAGCGAGCGGGTCCACGGCGGGGTAGATACCCTGCTCGGCGATGGAGCGTTCGAGCACGATGGTCGAGTCGAGGTGGGCGAAGGTCGTGGCTGGTGCCGGATCGGTGTAGTCGTCAGCCGGGACATAGACGGCCTGCATCGAGGTGATGGAGCCGCGCTTGGTGGAGGTGATGCGTTCCTGCAGTTCACCCATCTCTTCCGCCAGGTTCGGCTGGTAGCCCACGGCTGAAGGCATGCGGCCCAGCAGGGCCGAGACTTCCGCACCGGCCTGCGTGAAGCGGAAGATGTTGTCGATGAAGAGCAACACGTCCTTGCCCTCTTCGTCGCGGAAGTATTCCGCCATGGTCAAACCGGTCAGACCCACACGCAGGCGCGAGCCGGGTGGTTCGTTCATCTGCCCGAAGACCATCGCCAGGCGGTCGATAACGCCCGCGCTGATCATTTCTTCATAGAGGTCGTTACCCTCGCGGGTGCGCTCGCCCACACCCGCAAAGACGCTATAGCCACCATGCACCTTCGCGATGTTGTTGATGAGTTCCTGAATAATAACCGTCTTGCCCACGCCCGCGCCGCCGAAGGTGCCGACTTTACCGCCTCTCATGAAAGGAGCGATCAGGTCGATAACCTTCAGGCCCGTTTCCAGGACTTCGATGTTGACGGCCTGATCTTCCAGATTCGGCGCTGGCCGGTGGATGGGCAGGCGCGGCGCATCGGGGATATCCGGCTTGTTGTCGATGGGCTGGCCGAGGACATTGAAGATGCGTCCCAGCGTTTCGTCACCGACGGGTACCTTGATTGGCTCGCCGGTATCGGTTGCGTCCAGGCCGCGCTCCAGGCCGTCGGTCGGTCCCATCGCCACGCAGCGCACCCAGTTGTTGCCGAGCAATTGCTCGACTTCGAGCGCGAGGTCGTGGTCGGCCCCCGGCGCACGGGTGAGAATTTCATTGTAAATTTCTGGAATCTGGTCTGGGGGAAACTCAACGTCTACCACGGCCCCCAGCACCTGCACGATTTTTCCTTTCGTGCCTGCTGCCATAATGTATTCCTCCTGGGACGCGAGGGCGCCCCATACTCTTTTGTTTATGCATTCGCACCGGCCACAATCTCAAGGATCTGGGTCGTGATGCTGGCCTGGCGCGCTTTGTTATAGGTCAATGTCAGGTCCTGAATCAGTTCGTTGGCGTTATCGGTTGCGTTCTTCATCGCCACCATACGGGCGGACTGGAAGCTGGCGACGGCTTCGAGCAGCGCCTGATAGACCTGGATATCCACGTAGCGTGGGAGCAGAGCCTGAAAGATGGTCTGCGCGTCCGGCTCGTAGATATACTCAAGGGTTTCATGCTCGGCCCCCGGCTCCTGGGCAGGGGGTTGTACAGGGAGCAGTTGCACGGCTGTCGGCTGCTGCGTCATTGTATTAACGAACTTCGCATAGACCAGGTAGACGATGTCGACCTCGCCTTTCAGGAAGGCGTCGACCGCTACCTGGGCGATGGCGGTCGCGTCGGTAATGTTCGGGTTGTCGCCGTAGTTGGTGAACTCGGCCAGCAGGTGCTGCTGCGTGCGTATCAGGTAGTCGCGTCCCTTGCGCCCGACGGCGATGAAGTCGATGTTGGGGCGCTCGCCCTGCTCGGCCAGTCGTTGCTGCTCTTCGTGCGCCGTCAGCATGACTTTGCGGTTCACGTTGCTGGGCAAAGCGCCGCTGAAGCCGCTATCGGGCGTGATAGCCAGGATGCCGATGGTGCGCACAGGGCGCTGCCTTAAGAGGGCAATTTCATTGCCTACGTCGGCTCCGGTAACCCTGGCAAGGCGCGAGACCAGCGCGCGCAGTTGCTCGGCGTAGGGGCGTGACTGCTCCACGCGCTCCTGCGCCCGCCGCATTTTGCTGCTTGCCACCAGTTGCAGGGCTTTTGTGATCTGCGCCGTATTCTTGACCGAGCGTATGCGCCGCCGGATTTCTCTGGTTGATGGCATGGCTTTGCCTCCTGGTTTAGCGCGGCGCAGCCGTCTGCTTGAACTCCTCGATCGCCTTGTTGAGTCGCTGGAGCAGGTCATCGGACATCTTTTCTTTGCCCTTGACCGACTTCTCGACGATCTCCTGACCAATCTCCGGATGGTTCGCCTCCATATAGCGATAGAAGGCCTGCTCCCACTGCGAGACGACCGGTATCGGCACGTCATCGAGGTAGCCGTTGGTACCGGCGTAGATAATCATGACCTGGTTCTCTACCGGCACCGGCTGGTACTGCGGTTGCTTGAGCACTTCGGTCAGGCGCTGGCCGCGATCGATGCGGGCGCGGGTCGCTTTGTCCAGGTCGGAGGCGAACTGCGCGAAAGCGGCGAGTTCGCGGAACTGCGCGAGGTCGAGGCGCAGCGTACCGGCTACCTGGCGCATAGCGCGCGTCTGCGCGTTACCACCCACACGCGAGACCGAGAGGCCGACGTTGATGGCCGGGCGAATGCCGGCGTTGAACAGGTCAGTTTCCAGGAAGATCTGGCCGTCGGTGATCGAAATGACGTTGGTCGGGATGTAGGCCGAAATGTCGTTGGCCTTCGTCTCTACAATGGGCAGCGCGGTGAGCGAGCCGCCGCCGTACTCTTTGCTCAGACGGGCGGCGCGTTCTAGCAGGCGCGAGTGCAGGTAGAAGACGTCGCCGGGGAAGGCTTCGCGGCCCGGCGGGCGGCGAATGATCAGCGACATGTTGCGGTATGCCTCGGCATGCTTGGTCAGGTCGTCGTAGATGATGAGCGCGTCACGACCGGACTCCATGAACTCCTCGCCCATCGCACAACCGGCGTAAGGAGCAAGGTACTTCAATGGGGCAGGTTCGGAAGCATTGGCGGCCACGATGATGGTGTGATCCATCGCGCCGTGCTGGCGCAGGATTTCGTGTGTGCGCGCAATCGACGAGTTCTTCTGGCCGATGGCGACGTAGATACAGAGCAGGTCCTTGCCCTTCTGGTTGATGATTGTGTCCAGGGCAATGGCCGTCTTACCGGTCTGGCGGTCGCCGATGATCAGTTCGCGCTGGCCGCGTCCAATCGGGATCATGCTGTCGATAGCTTTGATACCGGTCTGCACGGGCGTGTCGACCGGGTGGCGCGTAATCACGCCGGGGGCCACGCGCTCGACCGGGCGGTACTTATCGGTTGCGATAGGTCCCATATCGTCGATTGGCTGACCGAGCGGGTTCACCACGCGCCCGATCAGGGCATCACCCACGGGTACCGAGGCAATGCGCCCGGTGGTGCGCACTTCGTCGTCTTCACGGATTTCTGTATAGTCACCCAGGATAGGCACGCTGACCGTTTCTTCCTCAAGGTTGAAGGCCATGCCTATCAGTCCGGTGCGGGGAAATTCTACCAGTTCAAGATACTTCACATCTTGCAGGCCGTAGACACGGGCGATACCATCCTGCACCGCGATAACAGTGCCAACGTTGGCCGTTGTGGTTTCAGCCGCGTTGAAGCCAGTGATATTTTTCTCAATGATGGCACTGATTTCATCAGCCCATGATGCCATCCTTTTCCTCCTCTAGTTCTATGAGCGGAGTGTATGTAAGTTAAAGGGTTTACGGGAATTGGTCCGCTTCGCATCCCATCCTCTTCTAGAGAAGATAGGATGGAAGGGAAATACACTACTGTCTTTGCGTTGACTCAACCGTTTCTTCGGGGGGCGTTTGCGTGGGAGTTTCCGGCTGCTTCATCGTATCAGCGCTCTCAGTGCCAGCCCAGTCGGAAGCACTGGCGCTGACAGCGGCCACATCATTCAGTAACTGGTGTTGCAGTAATGAGAGACGGGTACGAACGCTGCCGTCGATGAGCTGGTCTCCTACGCGAGCAATCACTCCACCGAGAATGCTCGGATCGACCCGAGTTTCCATGATAATGGTCTTGTGGGTCCTGTCCTCAAGTGCCTGTTTGATCAACTTTTGCTCGGCGTCATCCATTCTTGTGGCCGTGGTTACCTGCGCGACAGCCTCGTTCTTGTAGTCCATGACCATCTGCTTCAGTTCGCTGGCAATGTTGGGCATAACTTCGACCAGCTCGCGCTGGATGACCAGCAGGGCAAGGTTGAGCGACGTCGGCAGCACTTGAGACGCCAGGGCCTGGCGTACAGCTGTCTCTTTGCGCTGCGCGGGGATCTTTGGTTCGCGCAGCAGAAACGACAGTTTGCGATCGCTGTAGACCTGGGCGATGCCCTCGACATCGGAGAGGGTGCGATCAATTGTTCCTTGCTTTTGCGCGATATCAAAAATGGCCGCCGCGTAACGTCTGGCTATCGCTCCTTTAGGCATTACTGCTCCTTTGCCTCGGTCGCAGTCACGAACTCTTCCACCAGGCGGCGGTTGTCGCGATTGTCTACCGATCTCCCAATAACTTTCCCGGCGGCATCAATCGAAAGATTTACGACCAGGCGGCTGATCTCAGCACGCGCGCGTGCTGCTTCCTGCCGGATACGTGCAATTTCCTGCTGCTCGATCTGCGCGGCGCGTGCATGCGCCTCTTCCTCGATGCGCCTTGCCTCGCGCTCTCCTGCTTTCTGCGCCTGTGTAATGATGTCCTGTGCCTGGCGGCGAGCCTCCGCAATCTCTGCTTCGGCCCGTGCGGTGGCCTCTTCCAGGTCGGTTTTCGCTTTCTGCGCGTTCTCGATCCCTTCGCGAATGACTGCCTGCCGTCTGTCCATCGTCCGCATAATCATGGGGAAGCCCCACTTCCAGAGCAGGAAGAAGACAATGCCGAAACTGACCAACTGCGAGAGAAAGGCCAGCGCGTTGATGCCAAGCCCGCTGAAGATATCAGCCAGGACAAAGACATGCATGGCTGCGTACATACATCTGCCATCCTTTCCTCAGAAGATACTACAACCCGCCTTTAATATGTAGCACGGAGATGAAGCGTCTCCTGTTTCCCTTTCTCTTCCCGGTTCTTGAAATAGAGAGCGGGCAGAGGAACCCCACCACACTTCATCTCCCTGCAGTGGCGCGCGGTAGTACCGTTTGCTACTTAAGCGACGAACAGAACGAGGAAGGCGACCAGCAAAGCATAGATAGCAATAGCTTCGGCGAATGCCAGACCAAGAATCAGGTTTGTGCGGATCAATGGTTCGGCTTCGGGATTGCGCCCGATCGCGTTGTAAGCCTGCCCGGCTGCCAGACCGATACCGATGCCGGGGCCGATAGCGCCCAGACCGATGGCTAATGCTACCGCAAGCGGTGTGAACTGAGATGGTGCGGCAGCAGCGGGAACCAGAGCTAAAACGAGTGATGCAAGCATGATAGTAAATCCTCCTTAAGTGCTGCAAGGGGATGCGTTGCGACTGTGCAAGCATAGCCTTGCGTATCTGTGATTGGTGTTTCAATTTATGCAATCGCGGCGCGACGAGGCACCTGCGAGTAGCACTCTACTGCGTGAAATCGAACGAGACGTGGGGTTGTTAATGTGCCGGTGCGGTTTCTCTCTCTCTTTCCTCCCGTGCAAACTCCTGGCGGGCCTCGCGTTCGCTTTCCGGCTCGGCATGGCTACTGGTAGCCAGTTGCAGGTAGGTCAGCGTGAGAAGTGCAAAGACAAAGGCTTGCACTACGGCCACGAAGATTTCAAACGGGATGAAGATGATATCGGCCAGAAATGGCAGGATGAAGGCGAAGACCGCCAGCACCACGCTGCCAGCGAAGATGTTGCCGAAAAGACGGAAAGCCAGCGAGATGACGCGGGCAATTTCACTGATGATCTCCAGCAGGCCGACGAAGAATTCGATGAAGCCGGTCAGGCTGAGCGAGAACAGCGCCTTGAAGTTCAGGTACTTGCTGACGTGCTCGCCGAAGCCCAGGGTAGCGAAGCCGAAGACCTGGGCGGTAATCACTGCGATGAGCGCCATGGCGAAGTTGAGATTCAGATCGGTCGTCGCCGGGCGAATCCAGGGAATGACCGCGTTCGAGATGGGGCCAAAGAGCAGAAAGCCCGCCAGCGGCGCGTAGTGCGTATGCCCGGCTGCATTGATCTGCGCGATTGCTGTGCCATCGATCGAGCCAACGGTATCGACGCCGGGAAACACGTCGAGCAGGTTGGAAATGAGGATGAACAGGAAGAAGGTGGCAACCAGTGGAAAGAATTTCCTGGCCCGTTCCTTTCCCACCACCCCTTCGACCAGCCCGAGCAGGGCCTCGATCATCCACTCCATGATGTTCTGCCAGCCGGAAGGGATCAACTTCCCCTGGCGCGCGAAAAAGAACATCAGAAACAATACAACGATTGATATCCAGGTGCAGAACAGGGTATTGGTAAAGGGAAATGCTGCACCACCTGGCAAAGGAATATTAAAAATCGTATCGGGTGCGAGTCTTACGGTCGGTAGTTTCCAGAGCACTCGGCATCCTCCTCCAAATTCACCGAGCCCTGCCGGGTCAGATTCGTTCTACAATGGTTCCCGTCTATTGTTATTCTCTATTTGTTATAGAGTGAGCGCGATAATAAACGGTACGCTCCATAGATTCCCGTAATCAGGCCAAGCAGCAGCCCGAGTAATAAAAACAAATATCCTGTATGCGCGACGCCATCCAGGAAGTGTCCTAGAATAGCCAGCACAGCAATGGGTATGGCTATGGTAAAGCCCAGTTGACCCACCAGCGCAAGAGACTCCCAGGCAGAGGGTGGAGGTGTTCGTTTACTCATTGCTGTTCCTTTATCCCATCTGTTGTCTCTGCTAAATATTGTACCATGTGGAGTATAGCATATGGAATAGCAACAGTGCAACAATTGCTACACTGGCGGATAGTAGAGTAACTTGCCTGTGCATGCCATATTTGCCGCCCGTATACGCTTCCTTGCCTGTAACTGCTGTGTGTTCTAGCTATTTATAGCTAACTTCCCTTTGCGCCGTCCCCTATCAGGCGTTCTGCGTTCTCGTCGGGAGGTACCCCGTTGCCGTAAAACCTCTGCTCTTCTCCTGCCCGGCTTCTCTTTCTGCCCGACTGTGCGTTTGCCAGCGGCGTAAATCAGTAATTGTGCTGAATTTTGTCCTGGCGCCCTTGCGCGTGCTTCAGCCACAGCCTATCGACCTGTTTGAAAGGGAATGTAGCGGTGTGGGGATGAGAGCGCCAGGTGCGCTTCATCTGGCAGCGCATCTCGAAGAGTCGCTATGGCACAATGTCGCATCGTTATACGATAGAGCGTACCGACGGCGCGGTTTTTAAACTGAACTCCACCTTGAAAAATGTGGGGACATTAGGACAAAGCATCCAGCAATCAGTGGCACAGGTCCATCTGCCGCAGGCCATCGCAGCCTACAACGCCGACAATCTCATTCCCTTTGGCCCACTGAGCGTCAGTTTGCAGGGGTTAAGCAATGGAAACGAAGTGGTACCCTGGGGCCAGCAGCAAAACTTGCTGCTCAATCGAGGCTATCTGTTAGTACGCAAGCAAGGCACGAACCGCAACTGGGCGAAAGTCGCAGTATCGCGCATCCCGAACTACCTTGTTTTCATCAAACTGGTGAATTACGCCAGAACCGGCCAGGTCTAGTCTCACCGGAAGCATCTAGAACAACTTTACTCATCTCCAATGCTCCGTCCGCCGCTCGGCAATTAACTCTTCGGACGGAGAGCGACCCTGTGGAATATAGCGTCGTACCAGTTCCTGTGCCCGCTTGATCGCCTGCTTCGGTATAAAACCCGTACTTCTCCAACTTCCAGGCGCAAAACGACCTCATCGCCTGTCTGTAAGCCTGATGCCTTAATAGAAATGGGAGCATTATAGATAAATCTGTTCAAAACACTTCCCAATACATGAGATTTGAGGTATAATCGTTGGCGAAAAAGAAAGGCAGGTTGATGTATGGACAGGCTTTTTCCGGGGACGGCACCGGCGAAGTTGTACGCGTTTTTGTTGAAAGTGCGCCCGCTTGAGGAGGGGACGGTGATGCCCTTTTCGGGCGAGCTGATTCACGCGGCCTGGCTGCGCTGGTTGGAGGCTACCGCGCCGGAGGTGGCACATTGGCTGCATGACGGCAATAAGCGGCGGCTGTTCACCTGTTCGAGCCTCCAGTTCCCCCTGTCGGCGGCCCGGGTGCGCGAGGCGGAGCGCGAGAATATCCACCTGCCCGTTAGCCCGGAGCAAACCTATACCATTCGCATTACGCTGCTGCTTGGTGAGCTCTTCCCGCTCTTTCACGAGGCGCTAACGAACTTTCAGCAGCAGCAAAAGACGGAACAACCTCCCTTTATGCGCATTGGTAAGCATCTGTTTCTGCTGGAAGAGGTCGTTGGCGGGGAAGACGATGGTGCGGGCTGGACGGGCTTTACCTCCTTTGCGCAACTGGTGGAGCAGGCGAAAAACGCGCGCCCGGGCAAAGCGGAACCCCTGATCCTGGAGTTTGATTCGCTGACGACGTTCAGTCGTGGCAGTCAGAACAATAAGGCCTATGGCGGTCACCACGCCCGCCTGCCGCTGCCGGAATATGTTTTTACGGGGCTGGCGCGGCGCTGGCAAGAGCTGGCCCCCCCCGAATTAGCAGGTCTGGTGCAGATGGAGCGCGTCGAGCAGTATTGCCGGGATGAGGGCATCATCATTGTCGACTACCACCTCAGGACGCATCAACTGAAATTTACCAACCATCCTCAAAGCGGCTTTCTGGGTACCTGCAAGTACCTGCTGCGCGGCCCCGATGAGCCAACCACGTCGGAAGCTCCCCTCACCGTGCGCCAGCAACTGCTCCTGCTGGCACAACTGGCCTTCTATACCGGCGTGGGCTATAAAACTGCCATGGGTATGGGGCGGACGCGGGTCGTGGAGAAACTATGATGCACGAACATTGCCAGAGAGATCGGTAACCATCCCCGCCCAGCGCGGGGATGGTTACCGATCTCTCTGGCAATGTTCATATACCCTTACTTTGAACCTGCATGCTCATCTGGGCCTTTCCCTCTGGCTCATCTGTGTCTGCTCCGCCGGTTTGGACTTTCATGGCGGTGGAGAGGGTGAGGCCGAGGGCGCTGAGGCAGGCCATGCCGGTGACGCACATGAGGACTGCAGCCCAGGGGTGGGAGAAGACGAACATGGCCGTCACTTTGTCGGCGGGCAGGTGGAGCAGGCCCGCGAAGACGAGCAGGCCAACCGCTTCGTTGCTGCCAACCTGGCCTGGCGGCGTGGGCAGGATGTAGAACATGTTGTAGACGGTGTAGCCGAAGATGGCGGTGCCGAAGGGGATGGGGTAGCCAATCGTCCAGAAAGCGAGCATGGCGAAGAGGCCGTCGAAGGTAACGGCGACGCAGGTGAGCAACATGGCGGGAATAAAGATTCTCGGCTGGCTGGCACCCATGAGCAACGAGTCGACGAAGCCGGTGGCGAAGCCCTCGATCTTGTTACCGACGCCGCCCGGCAGCAGGCCTGTCAATTTTTGCAGCAGTGTGATGGCGATATCGCGTTTCCAGGCGGCGAGAAGCACGAAGAAGATCAGGCAGACGAGCAGGCCGCCGACGATGGCGAGCACGACCCAGAGCTTGATGTCCATCTGGATGCCCAGCAGCGGCACGATAGCCATGATGAAGGGGGCGGGCATGAGATCCAGCGCCTTATCCATCGCCACCGTTGGTAGCGACTGGCTGATGGGAATGTTGGCGACCCGTTTGAGCATCAGGCTTTTCGCCACCTCGCCGCCGCGTATGGGCAGCAGGAAGTTGAGGAAGATGCCTACCAGAAAGAGCTGGATGGCCTTGAAGGTGCTGACCTTGCCGATGGGGTTCAAGAAGAGCTTCCAGCGCACGCCGCGTATGGAGAATGCCATCAGGAAAGCCACGCCCGATAGCAGGGCGCAGGTGATACCGCGCGGCGTGGTCAGATTCTGCTTCATAATGACGACGGTCGCGGGGATATCGACGAATTTCGAGACCAGGAACAACAGGCCAATACCTACCAGCAGGCCAAGTATGATCTTGACAGCCGGCTTAGCGAGAAACGCTTTCCATGTCGGCCCTTTAGCGGGAGCAGCTTCAGCCGCGACACGGTCGGCCATTCCCGGAGGCAGCATCTGCCCGAACGGTCTGTCGCCATAGAGATTGACCACCGGCAACGGGCCGGTCTGCCGGATACCACGCGGCCACCATCCCGCTTCACCATCAGGTGGGGGTGGAATGTCATCATCCCCCGGACCGACCAACTCGCCCGCAAGCCCCAGATCGCCGCCTCCCAGGCCAGTCGCAAGAGGTGGCTCTGCTCTATACGCCCCCGGCTCCGCATCTCTCCCGCTACCGCTTGCCGCGCCAGCGAGTCCGCGGGATCGTGTATGGTAGGGCCGATCCTGGCGGTCGGCCTGATGGGTGTGGTCAAACTGGTTGACGCGCACTACCGGGATCATACCACTGAGACGCATCAGGCGGGCGGTAGTTTGCTTGCTGATATCGAAAGTTACAGGTGTCTCGATGTGTGTTTTGGGGATGAGTGGTGTTTTGTAGTCGGGCAAGGGGCGTAGAGTCTCCAGGGTGCTCATTGATGCTGTGGTTTGTATGGCAATGTCACCGTCGGGCCATTCACCGCGATCTCGGATACCTTTCTCCTTTACGAGAGTCCCCGGCGTGCCTGGCTCCTCTACACGGACGAGCCGTATCGAGTGCAGGCGTGCCGGTGAGACCTGTGGAACCGCCGGGACTGGATGTTGCATGCAAACCTCACAACAAGAAATGTACTACGATATATATAAACGAGTTGAAACGGCAGAATTTAGAGGTAGCCGTGTTTGCGATACCACCCGGCGGTACGTTTCATCCCTACCTCTAAATCGACGACGGGCGCGAAGCCCAGTTCCGTTCTGGCTTTGCTGATGTCGTAGACGCGGCTGTGTGTGAGAAAGTCCACGCGGCTGCGCGTCAGAGGGGCGCGCTCTCCCTGCATGCCGGGCGTGATGGCGAAGATGTCCGAGGCCAGGTTGGCGAGCCAGAGCGGAATGCTGCCGCCCGGCAGTTCTTTCCCCAGCGCGTGCGCGATTGCCGTTGCCAGTTCGCGAATGGTCACAGGGCGATCGCCAGCGATGTTGTAGCTTTGGCCCGGCGCCTGCGGCTTCTCGGCGCACAGCAGGAAGGCGCCCGTCATGTCGTCGATGTAGATGGGGTGCAGCAGCGCCTTGCCGCCATCGATGACGCGGAACACCCCCTTTTTGATGGAGGTGAAGAAGCCGAGCAGGTGCAGGTCGCCTGGCCCGTAGACCAGTCCGGGCCGCACGACGCTCACAGGCAATCCGTCCTCTTTGTACGCTTGCAGGGCGAGCAGTTCGGCCTCCAGCTTGGTAGCCTCGTAGGGATTGGTGGGGGCGAAAGGCGCGTCTTCCGCCGCTGGGGTTGTGCCTGTCGCGCCATGCACGCCCGTGGTGCTGCAATGCACGATGCGTTTGAGCTGGCTCTGTCCTTTGCTCTTCTTACAGGCTTCCAGCAGGGTGCGTGTTCCCTCCGTGTGTGTCTGCCGGTAGAGTTCCGCCGGGACGCTGGGATGATAGAGCCGACCCACCAGGTGGTAGATGACCTCGACTCCATCGACAGCGCGCTCCACCTGTGGCACATCGGTGATATCGCCCGCGATGATGGTCACAGCCTCGCCGAACTGTTCGCGTGCCTTCCGTTCGTCGCGGGCAAGGATGCGGACCTCTTCGTGCCGCTTCACCAGTTCAGTGACCAGCGCCGAGCCTAAAAAACCGGTGGCTCCGGTGACAAGAGTGGTCATGTGCGCGCTCCTGAATAGCCCTTGACGCTAATCGCTTGCTCAGGACAGGCCTCGTAGCAGAGCAGGCAGCGCTGGCAGGTGGCATAGTTGACTTTCAGGGTCTTGAGATCAATGACGTTGGGCAGCGGGCAGGCATCAACGCAGACGCCACAGCGCGTGCATTTCTCCTGCATAATCTGTGGCCGCGTACCGACGATACCTGTGCCGTAGAGAGTGGTGCAGAAATGCTTGCCGCGCTCGGCCACCCAGGTATAGGGATAGTCCAGCGGGTACATCAGCCAGAAAATAAAGCGGTAGAGCGCCTTCTGCTGTGGCAGGCGGAACTGCTTGATCAGGCCGGGGTCTTCGCCCGCCAGCGTCCAGGAGGGTTTGCCCATCTGCTCAAGGGCCAGCCGCAGATGGGGAATGTCGCGTGGCTTGACGCCCACAAGCTGGCAGCACAGCAGGTCAACAGCGAGGCTGTCGCGTCCGGCAACGAGCACATGCAGGTCGGCCCTGTCGCCATAAAGCGGGCCTTCGCCATCTTGCCCCACACTGCCATCGATGATGGTCAGGTCGGGCTTGATGCCAAAGTTCATATCCACGATGCTCTGGTCGATGCCGAAGGTGTGCATGGCGCGGCGGTCGGGACGCGGCAGAATGCCCATGACGTTCTTCATGCCCAGCGTCATCATGGAGACGACGTGCGTCTTCAGCACCGGCAGGTTGATGAGCCGGGCCTCTTTCAGGATGCGCGGCACGCGGAAGCGGCGCAGCTTCTTCGCGCTGGCCGGGCGTAGCTCCATCCAGTCCTCTTCGCCGCCCTCCGGGTCGACGCGCAGGATGCGAATGCCGTTTTCCTGACAGAATTTCTCAACGCCCAGGATGGTGTAGGTGGCCTCGCGGTCGAACTCGGTGCCGGGCGTCTCACACAGCACCGGCTCGGCCCCGCAGGCGCGCACCTCCTCCGCCACGGCCTTGAGCAGCTCGAAGCTGGTGGTTGAGCCGGTGGCGGCATTGCGCCCGGCCACGAAGTTTGGCTTCAAAATCGCTATCTTCGCGCCTCGTAGGACGGACTCCATGCCGCCCACCTGCGCGATCACGCGGTGCGCGGCGTCTTCAATGCCGTCAAACGTCCTTGTCACGGCGATAGTATCGGTATCAGGTTGTGTCGCTACCATAGTCTGTATGTTCCTTCCATAGATGTCGGGTTGCCTATGTCTATATTCGGTTGTTGTTGAGTAGTTCCGTAGGGATGTTGAGTTGTCAATGTTCCTGGCGCGTGGGGTTGATCCACGCGCTGTTTGCGTCATTCATCAGCGCTAGCTGGTTTCCGTTGCCTCCATTGGGTGAGAGCACCTGCTCAGGTGGAATTTTGTGAATGACCTGAAAGACCTGGATGACGAGCTGGTCGCTGTGGTCGTCGGCGCTGAAGGTGGCGCGCAGAATCGAGTGGTTGAGCGCGTCGGTGATAATTTGCATCTGGCTGCCGCTACCTTTGATGTCCTGGAGCATTTCGGAGTCCGCGACGATGTAGTCGATGCGGTCCCAGTTGTTTTGCAGGACGTCCTGGTAGATGGTCGGGTCGGTGGCGACGTTCTGATAGACATCAGCGTGGGGATAGATTTCGCCCCCGCCGACGCCCGCTGGCGAGTGCAGGTCGGTGTAGAGATAGCTGTTGATGACGATGACGTCGGTGGTCGGGACATTCTCGCGTATCCAGGCCAGGGCCTGTGTCTGCGCCGAGGTGGGATGCTGCGTGAAGATGATGCCAGTCCCCGGGTCGGTGGCGTAATAGGAGAGAATGGCGGCGATCATGCCGAGGATGAGCACGGCGCGTATAAGGTCGAAGCGCACCAGCTTCCCAATCCAGCCTGTGATGGTGTCGGCTGCCATGGCCGCGTTGAGCGCGACGAGGGGAATCATGGGAATGATATAGAAGGGAAAGACAACGCCGCCACGCAGCAGAAGCACCCAGAAGCTGAGGGCCATGAGCGAGAGCAGGAGCAGCTTGCGATTCCACCAGCCAAGCGCGAGGTTAAAGATCGTCGCGGCTATGCTGAGCACCACGAAGACCATATCCGCCTGCGCCCACGCGGTCATGCTGCCTGTAATAGAGCCGCCCTGACTCTGCCCGCGTCCTATCTGTCCGATGTAGGTGCCGATCAGGCTCAAATGTGGGTGCGTGTCGCCGGGGAGCCAGCCGGTGGGGAATAGCTCGCCTTTGAGTACGGCCATCAGCACGAACATGGAGCAGATGGCGATGGCGGCGTAAGTGAAAGCCACGAGGATGAACTTGCGCTGGAATTTCGTCGTATGCAGCCAGGTGGCGTAGATCATGACTGGCAGAAAAAGTATGAAAATCTCTTTCGAGAGAAAGGCGATGCCGAAGCAAATACCTCCCAGGGCGATGTAGAGCAGGCGACTGTTGCTCGCGATTATGAGGTAGAGCGCGAGCAGCAGCCAGAAGGTGCCGACATTGTCCAGCAGCACCTGGCGCTGGTAGGTCAGGCTGATCGGAGAGAGCGAGAAGATGACCATTGCCAGCAGGGCGACGGTACGGCTGCCACCGAGGCGGCGGGCGATCAGGTAAACCAGCAGCGCGCTGCCGAGGGCGTAGAGCAGCATCAGCACGCGCCCGCTGTTGATGGCGTCGCCGAAGGAGAAGAGGCTACCGGTTGCTTCCAGCCAGGCGGCAATCTGTATCCAGGCCAGAGGAGGATGGCCGTAACCGTAGGCATAGGGCGAGAGTTCGCCGTGCAGGATGGCCCAGGCGTTCGAGATGTAGGTGCCTTCGTCCAGTTCGTAGCGCGGGAAGTTGAACATGTTCAGCGCGTGAGCTACCGCCGCGACGAGCAGGCCAATGGTGATGACAAGAGCTTCCAGCCAGGGCGGAACGGGAAGTTTTTTCGTCTTGACCGGGTTGATGGGCGCGACCGCTGGCATGAGCTTTGTATCGCTGGCCGCGATCCGCTGTTCCTGCTGCGGCATGACCTTCGGCATAACCGGTGCATATCCTGAAGGACGGCGCAAGGGGGTTGGCCTCTGGCCGGGGCGGTAGGTGGTGCGCACAAAGAAATTAGGGCCGCGATGCAAGATCACGTTGTTGCCGACGATCTGTGGCTGCTGCACCCGCGCGCCCGGCGGGAGCTGTGGCGGCTGTCCGGGTAATGGCGGCGCAACAGGCGCCGTTGCCGCCATTTGAGCAGGCGAGATGACCGCTGCCTGAGCAGGCGTTCGTGGTATGGGCGGTATGGCAGGGGCCGGAGAGGGCGGCGCCTGTGATCCCGGCGGAAATGCGGAAGGCGCTGGCAGGTGTGGTGTAGGTGGCACCTGGACACGGTTGAGCGGTGTCGCGGCGTTCCCCCCGTTACTGCTATTACCGCCGTTGCTTCCCATTTGCATACCATTCTGTCCCGGCCCGGAGGCAGGGGTATTGTTGGGAGCGGGCAGGGTCACGGTTGGCAGGTAGTCGACGGGACGCTGCCCATGCGCGGCGTTCACTGCCTGTACCTGCTCAGCAGGGTTGACTACTGGCGTGTTTTTACGCCGTATGGAGAGCGAACGCCCTTGCCCTTGTTGTTCTTGCGGTGGTTGTTGCTGCACAGTCATCTCTCTTTGCTTCTAGATCATTATCGCCGGTGCTGACCGATGTGGGCCGTTTTCTCCCAGTTTGATGCCCCTTGAATATAGCGAAAGACCGCACGGAGCGCACCAAAACTCAACATCAATTGATAAAAGAAAAAAGTCAGCATAATATACGCCGCTTCGAGCCACTTCCACTGGCGGTTATGCGCCTTCAAAAACTCGTGCAGTCCCGCGACATCGACGAAGATGTCGAGCACGAAACAGTAGAGCGGCAGGAAGGTCATCATGGCGAGCCAGAGCGGCAGTTTCACGAAAAAGAACATAATGAGTGAAATGGGTATGAGCAGGGCGAAAAATGCCTGCATTTCGGGCAGGATCAGGACATAAAAGGCCAGCAGGCGCTGGGAGAGCGTCTCAAGCTTGAGCCATTCGCCTTTGAATAGAATCTGGATGAAGCCCTGATTCCAGCGCGTGCGCTGCTTGATGAACTGTTCGATAGTGCTCGGCGTCTCCTCTCGCGTCACGAACTCATCGTCGTAGATGATGCGCATGCGGGCGTGAGAAAGGCTCAGGCGGATGCCCAGATCGGCGTCTTCGGTCAGGCATGTCTCGTCCCAGCCGCCCAGTTCCTCCATCAGTTCGCGGCGCACGAAAACGGTATTGCCGCCCAGCGGTGTCATGCCGATGCGGGCGAAGAAGTGCATGGACGATTTAAACCAGAAGAAGTACTCCAGCACGTTGAGGAAACAGAACCACTTTGTATTGTGATTCATCAACTGCACGCCGCTCTGCACCACGTCCACATCCTCGTTGAGCATGGTTGTATTGATGATATTGAGGATGTCGGGGTGCGGCTCGTCCTCGGCATCGAAGATGGTCACGACATCGCCTTGCGCTATTTGCAGGGCAATATTGAGGCCGTGCGGCTTGTTGATCGGCATATCGTTGAAGATCACCAGTTGCACATTGGGGTCGCCAAGTTGATCGATTGTGGCCTGCGCCTCCGCGATGGTGCCGGGGTCATCCTCGCGGCAGATAGCCACTATCTGCATCAGCTCTTTTGGATAGTTCAGCTCATAGACTTTCTGGATGGTTTCGCGGTAGACGGCCTCTTCGTGCCGCGCCGGGAGCATGATGGTAAACGAGAGGCACGGGTCGCGGTAGACGGTTGGCGCGTGATTGAGCCAGGCATTCTCGGGTTTCTCCCAGATAAAGAGGCGCAGGCGGATATTAAAGATGGCCTGTAGAGCCATCAGTAAGATAATGAGCAGGTATATGGTTTCAAGAGTGATACCGAGAATAGTGAAAAACACCGTTTCTCCCTTTCTCTAATGCCTTTGCACTTAACCTTTTCCGGTTTCGTGCTATACTTCCCCCTCAAGGGAAGCGACAGGAACGGATCCGCTCCCGTTCAGGTTGGAAACACAATCAACAGGGTATAGTGTTCGCTAGCGGGTCCGTTTTGTTCCCGCAGACGGTATAGGTCAGCGGTTGCGGTGGAGGCGCCTGGTCGGTGATGTTCGGCACGTCGAAGCTGTAGGCCGAGGCGCCTCCGTTGCGATGCAACGTGAGCAGCACCATGCTGTACGGCGCAAGGCTGACATCCATGCTGTGCCAGGGACCTGCGCCAAAGATCTGATTTGGCGAACCTACGTGCGCCAGCTGCGGCACGCCCCCCTTGTTGATGAATAAGAGGCTCACCGTATTATGCGCATCGTCCTGTGTCGCATAGAGGCTGATCGGGTCGCGCTGCACCGCTACCGGAACGAGGTTCGGCTGCAGGTGCGAGAACAATTGCATCACACGGTACATGTATGTTTGCGGATATTGGACCTTGCCTGTGCTGGTGATGGTGCTGCTAAAGAGCGGGTACGGGGTATCGACGCCCTCAGTCGAGAAGTACGCGACATATTCGACCTGCTGATTCATCAGCGTCCCCAGTGTATCGGCCCACCACAGTGCCGCCTCCCCTTTTGTGGGAAGATTTGCGCCCGAGTTGCTATTGATCTCAGTGATGGCGATGGGAACGTCGCGCCCGAGGTACTGGCGAATCTCCTGGCGCAGTTGCGGCAGGAGGTAATTCCACTCGTCGGCGCCGCTCATCAAGAGGCCCGGCGCCTCACCATTGTCGCCGAACTGATAGCTGTGGAAGGAGACGCCATCCAGCAAGTGAAACTTCAGTTCGGGGTGCTGCTTCTCATACGCGCCCACGCCTTGCAGGAATCCTTCCATCCATGGCACGCCTGACGCATCGTAGGGGCCAGCATTAGGGCCGAGGTACTCGCTGATCTCCGGGCCAAAGACTTTGATTTGCGGGTCGTTCTCATGCATAGCGATGGAATACTGAACAAATGTTGACACGTACTGCGCGACGGTATATGGCTTCCCGGTATCGGGGTCAATCAAGCGGTCAGGCTCATTGCCAACCGACCAGAGATTTACCGGATGAAATGGCCCTGTCTCGCAATTGTAGTTTACTGTGTTGCCTATTACAAGCCTGGCGTTGCGATTGGAGCTATGTGGATTATTCATATAGTCAACCATAGCGCCTGCCAGATTGGCCCGTGCTGTGAGCGAGAGGTTCTTCAGATCACCGTATGTCTGGGTGTCATCGCCTGGATTGGAGATGCGCACCTGTATCATACCCTCCGCTCCTACCTCTGAGAGCAGACCGCTAAAATAGTTCAACTGCTGGCAGGAGAGGATATGCTGTTCGCCCCATTGTCCGCCGGGGAAGCGCAGCAGGTTGATGTGCGCGTTCGCCAGCCCCTGGGCGATGGCCGGGTCGTAGCTCATGAAGCCGCTGGAAGGTGCATCGAGCGAGCTACTCCCGTTTTCGGGAAAGACGTTGGCACCGAACAGATCCTTGCTGATGGGAAAGCTCTCACTCAGGTCAACGAGCGCGGGCTGCTGCTGCCCGATCTGTACCGTCAGTTGGTCATCGGTGCCACTGACAACCGAGCCGATGCGCACGGCTGAGAAGATGAGCGCGACAAGCAGGAGTATCAGGACGACACTCAGAACGCGCCGCTGTATCTTCCTGGCTCGCGTGGGGCGCTTTGTCGCCAGTTCCTTCCAGCCCAGCGGCGAGATGCTGTTGTTGCCGCCCGGTTGTATCTGTGTTCCTATATTTCCTCTACCTTGATTTGCGTTGTTATTGAACATCGTTCTTCCAATCCTCTAGCTTGCCTTCCTGCTCTGAAAAAGCTTCTCTCGTATGTCATTGTGAGCGAGAGCGAAGAATCTGAAGTAAGCTTTCTCGATCGCCTGGTCTCTGAGATTCTTCGCTTTCGCCCACAATGACATGTCGGGCCGTTTTTCAATGGCCTGCCGTTCTTTGCCAGTATTTTTTTTCGGATTCTCTGGAAGAGGGCCGCACAAAAACTGATCTACCTGAATAGACGTATTGGCATGCATATAGCCTCTCAGATGGTACAATTGTCACCTCTCTTTGGCCCATTTCCTGTGTAATAACGGGCAGGCTCGCCCATTTCGCGTGGTGATTGGTATCATCTGCTGAATCCTATCGGCAATGTTTCACGGTTTGTACAGGCAGTTTATTTTCCCCCTTGCCACATCCAGCCGATTCGGATAGACTGAAGAAGGCAAAGACGACGGCGTTTCTGGCCAGAATTTTGTAAGGAGCGTTTATTGTGGTTGAAGATCGTATAGTGCTCTCTACCTTTCAGTTTTCTCCTGCGTCGCAGGAAGAGTTGCGCGAAGCTGCGCGGATGGATGTGTTATGTGTGACTCGCGACGAAGATTTTATAAATAATTTAAAAAGAGCGGAAATTGTTTGTTCTTACCGGATGCCGGAGAACTGGCACGAGCTGGCTCCTCACCTGCGCTGGCTGCAATATCCGGGGGCCGGTGTCGACGCGCTGCTTCCCACGGGGCTGCTCGCTGCCGATAGCGGCGTCATCGTCACAACGGCTTCCGGTATTCACGCGACGACGATCAGCGAGTATGTATTTGGCAGTATGTTGATGTTCAACTGGAACTGGCCTGAGATGGTGCGCTTGCAAGAGAGCCATGTCTGGGCGCATAGCGCAAGCTGGTATCACCTGGGCGGACGCGAGCTGGAAGGGCAGACGCTAGGAGTGATTGGTCTGGGACATATCGGGCGGCGGGTCGCGGTGCTTGGGCGGGCATTCGGGATGCGGGTGCTCGGTATGCGTCACTCGGCTCATCAGGGTGAGGAGGACCGTGATGTCGATCAGCTTTTCGCGCCGGAGCAACTGCACGAGATGCTGCCCCTATGTGATTATATCGTGCTGGCCGTTCCACTGACGTCGCAGACGGAGGGTATGATCGGCGAGGCGGAACTGCGCCTGATGAAGCCAAATGCCTACCTTGTCAATGTCGCTCGTGGGCGTGTTGTCGATGAGGTGGCGCTCACCCGTGCCTTGCAGGAGCGCCGGATTGCGGGCGCGGGCCTCGATGTGACGGAGCCGGAGCCATTACCGCCGGAGAGTCCGCTCTATACCATGCAAAATGTCATTCTGACACCTCACATTTCAGGAGTCAGTCTCTACTACGATCAGCGGTTGACGGCGCTTTTTGCCAATAATCTGCGGCGCTATCGCGCGGGCCAGCCGCTGTTGAACCGATATGACCCCGCACGAGGGTATTAATGATAGACGACCTGTCAGGATACATTACAGAGTGAATGAGGTGAAATGATGAGTAGAGACCTGGGGCCGGTAGATGTGTTAGGAGCTGAAGCGATAGGCCAGCCCGGCCAGCGCCGTTTTCGTCTCTTTGTGCGTAGTCCGCGTGGCTCCGCCGTTATGTGGATGGAGAAGGAGCAACTGAACAGTCTTTCGCTGGCGCTCGACCGCTTTCTTGCCCAGCTCAGTGGCGGGCAGGTGCTGCGCACAGAGGCTCAGGCCGGTCAGCGTCCGCAGCCTGCCGCAATGCCTGCTAATTTTCCGCACGCGCCCGATTACGACTTTCAGGTCGCTCAGCTCAAGATCGGGTACGATGAACTCCATGACCGCTTCCTGTTAAGCGTGACGCCGCTGGAAATTCTCATGGAACCGGGTCAGGAGCCGCAGGCCGTGATTGATGAGGAGGCTGCCGTCGTCTTCTTCTTCAGTCTGGAGCAGGCGCAGCAGTTGAGCACCGACATCACCACCATCGTCACGTCCGGGCGTCCTGTCTGTCCCTTCTGCGGCACCCCACTCGATGGCAGCCCCCATGCCTGCGTCAAACAGAACGGCCACCACGAAATTGTCATTGTAGAAGAAGAGGACGGGGAAGAATAGGAGGGATGAAACAGGGGCGCAAAGCATACATTCCTTGCTTATGCGCCCCTGTATTTCATTTGCATTCTCGCTCTACCTGGGTGGAGCAGATACAAGCCGAAAGGCTACTCTTCTGAAATCTTCTGGCTTTTTTCCATCGATACGCCTGTGCGGATACCCAGCATCCGTCAATCGAGACAGAGATATTTGTTTGCCTTTTGCAGGTAGACTTCTTCGTTCGCTTCGATCATCAACTTATGGAGCACAACGAGATCCGCGTCAGGCAAACACTCAATAGGCTGGAGGCAAAGACGCATAACCGCCCGGCCATTTTCGATCACCTGGACATAGCCTTTTGTTCGTGGCACGCGATACACACGCAATGGCTCAGTCGGGCTGGGTATTTCAAGATAGCCTCTCCATACCAGCTGCTGGCATTGCTCAGGAGTGAGCGTATCGTGCAATAGACCGGCTGCTCGTCGCTCCGCACGCGACCAGCTTTTCATATACGGCTGGAGTAGCAGCCATATCATTGGCGAGATGGCGAGAGCGACGACGATCCAACCCAGGGCTGTTAGCACCTGAGCTGCCGGGCTCATCCGCCAACGACTCGCGGGACCATGATGATCTGCTCGGCAGTGCGGTCAAACTGCTCGATGCGCTCCGCTGGTTTCCCAGTCTCCACCTTAAAGGCGGTTGCGCCTTTCGCACGCTCCTGGGCGAAGATACGTTCTGCCTCTCGAATAGCGGCAAGTGCCTCGGGGTCTCCGGCTAGAACTTTCTGCTCGTCCCAGGTGACACGGTCATCACCACGCCGTGACATCACCCGTAACATTCCCACAGTCGTTCCTCCTTCATAGTTACGCCGTCCTTGGGCGGCTTCCAACTAACTCTTGGATCGTTCTACGAAACGAACTACAAGGCCCTAGAATCTTCACTTAAGGATACGTTCCCTTCTGAAGGATAGTTTCTCACCCCAGGTATGAGAATGGTCAAGGACGAACAGACGATTGAGCTAACGTCTATCTGCCTTACTACTATTGTACGTGACACTCTTCACAATAGTCAATGGTTCACAATAGTCAATTCTGCTAATCAAGCAGAAGAGATAAAATCTCAGGCTATTTGTGTACCATTTTGTCTTATTTTAGCCCGATCTGTACCAGCTTGCAAGTCCAGCAATCAGTTAGCCATTTGCAATTTGGTGCCGCATTCAGGGCAGAAGCGAGCGCCCATCTCCACTTTCGAGGAGCATTGCGGGCAATGCGCTTCAAGTTGGGGCAATTTGGTGCCGCAGTCCTGGCAAAACTTGCCGGGAGGTCCCATACGGCGACAGGTGGGACACATAACCAGCGCGCCAGCGGGAGTCGAGGTGAAAGCGGCGCTGGGGTTGTACGGGCTTTGTCCCTGCCCCTGTTGCATGGCAGAGGGCATGTAGCTCGGTGGCAGGGGTGTTGGCTGCGACGGCTGTGCCGAAGGAGCAAGCATATCCGGCTCGACGGCTGACGGTATGCCTTCCGTATTGAACTGTGGGGCGTGGTAGTTCTCCTGAATTTGCTTGCGCTGTGCCTCGATATTCATCTCGTGCTGGAAGGAGGCTCCATCAGCCTTGAGATCAGGAGCGCACTGCGTGCAGAGATTGAGTTTGAGGTTGAAGCAGCGATTACAGACGGTGCGGTGACATTTGGGACAGAGATGGAATTCGTGCTGAATCTGCGCCCACGATTTTTGCAAGGCATCGGCCTGCTCGCTATGCCAGCGCGAGCCATAGATCTGCTCTCCTGCCTCGGCTGCGCGGCCCCAGAATCCGCCGAGCAAGCCGACGCCGATATCCATAACGTTGGTCACTGTGCTGACCGAGGAGCGAATGGGCATGGTATCGATAGCCCAGCCGCACTCCTGACAGACGAAACGGAAAGCGAAATAGCCCTGTGCTTGATTGCTCATGTCCTGGTAGATGTTCGGAACAACATATTGTTGAGACATGCAAATTTCCTTTCTGCCAGAGACCGTTGGGCCTACGGTCTGGCGGTAATGACAGAGATAGCGACGGTTCCTGGTCCGGTGTGCGTCCCCAGCACGCCGCCGAGCTTGTATCTGGTAATCTGACCGGGATAGGTCTTTTTCAGCGCCTCGGCTAACTGCTGACCGACTTCCTCACTGGATTCGGCAATGACGATACTTTCCAGGGGTCCCATTTCGCTGAATAGTTGGGCTATGCGTTCGTAAGCCTTGCTGCGGGTGCGGGGCCGCTCTAATGGGATGACCTCGCCATTTTTGAGCGAGATGATGGGCTTGAAGCTGAGCATATTGCCGAGCATAGCTCCCGCCGCTCCGATGCGCCCGCCACGCCGCACATATTCCAGTGTATCGAGCACGGCCAGGATACGGGTGCGTGTCAGCCTGTCCAGTAGATTGGCCGTGATCTCCTCCAGGCTCTTCCCTTCGCGTGCCTCCTCCGCTGCCTTCATGATCGGGACGCTCATACCGATGCTGATGCTTTCCGAGTCGACGATCTCGATGGGAACTTTCGTCGATTCTGTCGGCAGCATCTCCAGCGCTGTTACTGCTGACTGGTAGGTGCCGCTGAGCTTCGAGGAGAGATGAACGGACAGGATGCCGGTTGCGCCTTCCTTGATGAGCCGTTCGTAGGCTTCGGCGAAGGCGGCAGGCGAGGGCTGCGACGTGCGCGGCAGCTCCTTGCTGGTCGCCAGCTTGCTATAGAAGGTGGCGTTATCCAGTTCCACGCCATCCAGATAAGCCTCGTCGCCAAAGAACACAGTGAGTGGCACGACCGTAATGCCCAGTCTCTCCGCGATCGTCGGCGGAATATCCGCCGTGCTATCGGTCACAATACGAACTGTCATAACAAAAACCTCCGTCCGGCACTCCCCGGTGCCAACCTTGCGCTAATTATACTATGAGCCTGCTGCCAAGTCGAGCTTTCCGGTACTTCTACTGAGTCGTGTCCGGTCAAAGTGTCCTATTGAGATTATAGGACAAAAAACAGTAGAGGCCACCGCTTCTAGCAGGTAGCCTCTGCTGCTCAGTTATGAAGCTCTACACTACAATGTTCGCAAACTGCCAGTTCGTCCTGGCTGGGGATGATGCTGCCGATACCGTTCGCGTTGTATTCGGTGAACCACAGGTTGCCAGCCGGGCCGGTAATGATGGTGGCGGGACCGCTGTCGGGTGTGGGAACAGGAAACTCGTTAACCTGGCCGCTGCTGACGATGACCTGCCCGATAGTGTTGCCCCTGTCCTCGGTGAACCAGATATTGCCGTCCGGGCCGCTCACTATCCCTTCCGGGTTGCTGCTAGCCGATGCCTGATATTCAGCGACGAACTGTCCCGTGGGCAGCATGCGCCCGATACGACCGGGGCCTGACTCGGTAAACCACAGATCGCCATCCGGGCCTGTCGTGATCTCTTCTGGAGCACTATTGGAGGTTGGCAGAGGATATTCGCTGATCTGCCCGTTGCTGGTGATACGCCCGATTTTGTTAGCAACCGTCTCGACGAACCACAGCGCACCGTCCGGGCCGCGAGTAAGCTCTTGCGGGCTGCTAATGCGGAGTGGGAACGGGAAACTCGGTGATTTGACCACTGGGGGTGATGCGCCCGATCTTATTGGTCTCGCTCTCAGAGAACCACAGATTGCCATCGAATCCTACTTGATATCGCCAGGGAAGCTATTGGCTGTAGGGATCGTGTACTCGGTGACAGTACCGGGGTTGGTAGCTGCCAGAGATCTGCCAGCGTTCAGGCTCAGTACACCGACCAGCATGAACGCCAGAAAACTGAGTTTGATACATACATTCCAGAGACGAGATGTGTGCATAGTAATTGTCCTTTCTGAGAAACAGCCCCTCTTCCATGTCATTCTGAGCGAGAGCGAAAAATGACATGAGGGAACAGGTTTTTTTATAGCATGGTGTTTTCGATGACGCCTTATCTCACTCTGCCGAAATGATGTAGGCGTAGTGGGGTTGGCCGCCGTTGACGACTTCGATTTCGAGGTGGGAGTGCTGCTCTTTGATGCGCCCGGCTGTCTCCTCGGCCTGTTGCGCTGTGACGTCCTCGCCGTAGTAGAGGGTGACGACCTCGTAGCGGTCGATCTGCATGCGCTGCAGCGTATCGGCGATGACCTGCTGCATGCGCTGGCCCGCGACGGTGAGGCTGCCATTGACGAGGCCGATGTAGTCGCCTTCGCGCACGCGCACGCTGCCGATCTGCACGTTGCGCACGGCGGTGGTGATCTCGGCGGTCTGGATGTTCTGCGCGGCCTCTGTCATCGTCTCGCAATTGGTGGGGAAATCGGCCTCGAAGTTGAAGCTGACGAGGGCGGCGATGCCCTGCGGCATCGTTTCGGTGGGGACGATGTAGACCTCTTTTTCGGTGAGCGCGTTGACCTGGCGGGCGCTGAGGATGACGTTGCTGTTGTTGGGCAGCAGGATGACCTGCTGCGTAGGAACGGCGTTGACCGCTTCGAGCAATTCTTCGATGCTGGGGTTCATCGTCTGGCCGCCGGAGATGACAGCGCTGACGCCTAATCCCTTGAAGACCTGCTCGAAGCCCGCGCCCGCGACGACGGCTACCGTGGCAATTTGCGCTGCCGGTGCCTCGTTGATGGCTGGTGCAGGGGCCGAGAAGGCCGCGGCGTGTTCGGCCTCGCTCTCGGCCGCATAATTGAGGCTCTGCTCTTGCAGGTTCTCGATGTTGATATCCAGCAGGCTGCCGAGGCTGACGCCGTAGTCGAGGATTTTGCCCGGCCATGCCGTGTGTGTATGCACTTTGAGCATTTTGTCGTCCCCGGCCACGACTGTGGAGACGCCGCCCATGTCGATGATGGTCTGCCGGATGGTCTCCACGTCCAGCTTTTCCCCTTTCAGCAGGAAAACAACCTCGTAGCCGTACTCCTCCTCGATCTTCACTCGCCCTTTCATGGTTGTCGGCTCCTGCGCTGCCCTGATACGGGCGGTCGGGGTGACGCTGGTTAGCTCGGATGATGGAGCTACTGTGCTGGCTTCGCCGCGAATGTAGCGCCAGATGCCTTCCAGAATGGTGCAGTAGCCCTGGCCGCCCGAATCGACGACGCCCGCCTGCTTGAGGATGGGCAGCAGTTCGGGGGTCTCGGCGACTGCCTGCCGGGCGGCGATGACAACTTCCTGCATCAGGCCGACGAGGTCGTCACCACGTTCGGCGCTGAGCTTTGCCGCCTCCGCGCTCTTGCGAATCACCGTCAGGATGGTACCCTCAACCGGCTTGATGACGGCGCGGTAGGCCATGCGCTCGGATTCTTGCATGGCGCTGGCGAGGTCGGTAGCGGTGAAGGTAGCCTTCTTGTCCAGACCGTGCGCCAGGCCGCGCAGTGTTTGCGAGAGGATGACGCCAGAGTTGCCACGCGCACCCAACAGCGCGCCGTGCGCCAGCTTCGCCGCGATTACGCCCGCCGCGGTCTCGCTGCTGGCGGCGATGTCGCGGGTAGCGGCCTGCATCGTTTTGGACATGTTGGAGCCGGTATCGCCATCGGGTACGGGGAAGACGTTGAGGGCGTTGATGGCCTCCTTGTGCTCTTCCAGCCACGCGGCCCCGGCCATCATGGCTTTCTTCAGATCTTGCCCATCAAAAACGCTGATGCGCCGGGTTCGCTGCCGCGTGAGACGGGATGTCTGTTCCTGCATTCTGCTTCGCTACCTTACTGTCGAAGTATCTTCGAAATTATTTTTTGCTAAACTGGACCGATGGGTCGTGAATGAGTCCCTGAATATTGACGTTGACCTGGGCGACGGGAACGCCCAGCATCTTCTCGATGGCGAATTTTACGCTGCTCATAATATTATGCGCAATTTCCGACATGCGCAAGCCGTATTCGAGCACGACATAGACCTCAACGATAATCTGGTCATTGACTACTCGTATCTGTACGCCCTGATTCCTCTGCTCCGGCGGCAGCAGTACTGCCCTGCCGTTGCGCAGGCGATGTGCGGCAAGACCAACGACGCCATAGCATTCGATGATAGCCTGTGTCGCGATGGTATGGATAGCATTGGGCAAAACTTCGATCTTGCCCAACGGCTGCGATCCGTGTTCCGGCTGTAGAGCAGATGGTTTTGACATAAACATAGCATCTCTCTTTGTTATAGGTAATAGAGGTGGCGCAACCCATGCGGTATTTCCAGTACCCCAGGATGCAAACGGGCGAAATTCGCCCTTGTCAAATGTGGAGTATCATGGTATACTCGCATGGCATGTTCAGTTTCGTTTCTGTGCCATTCTCAAAAATGGCTCCTTTGACTGAGATGAAAATACCACATGACCGGTCGATTAGCAATATGTCGCAGGTGGATTTTCAAGATACTACCTCCGAGCTTTACAGGGAAGAGAGGAATGATGTATGTCAGGTCGTTGTGATATCTGCGGACGCAAACCGATGCATGGCAACAACGTGAGCCATTCGCAGCGCCGCACGCGCCGCCGTTTTGTCCTCAATGTGCAGCACCGCCGCATTGAGATTAATGGGGTGAAGCGCCCGGTGAACATCTGCACAAGCTGCTTGCGCACCATGAGCAAGCTGCCAAAGGTGCGCGCTTAAGCGTCTGTAAAAAAGCAGAAAACAAAGGATATGGGAAATGAGCGCCCGGCGCTCATTTCCCATATCCTTTGTTTTCTGCTTAAGCTCTGTTTCTCTGTGCTCGCACGAACTGAGTGCGGAGTTGGCCGCAGGCTGCTGCTATGTCGTCTCCGCGTTCGGCGCGTACTGTGTTGCTGACGCCGTGCTCGAAGAGGATGTCGCGGAAGGCGCGCATAGCCTCTGGCTGCGGCGCTTTGTAGCTGGCCGAAGTGGCGTTGACGGGTATGCAGTTGACGTGGGCGAACTGCTTCAGGGGGGCCAGTAACTCACCGAGCTTGCGCGCATATTCGGGCGTGTCGTTGACGCCCGCGAGCAGCACGTACTCAAATGTCACTTGCCGCCCGGTCTCTTTGATGTAGTCCTGCACAGCGGCCAGCAATTCGGCGATGGGATATTTGCGGTTGACGGGCATGGTTTTGCCGCGCAGTTCGTCGGTAGGCGCGTGCAAGGAGATGGCAAGGTTGATCTGCAGTGGCTCCTGGCTGAGCTTGCGAATGGCGGGAACGAGACCCACCGTGGAGACGGTCATGTGCCTCGCGCCGAGGTTGAAGCCCTGCGCGCTGTTAAGGATGCGCAGCGCCTGCATGACGTTCGCGTAGTTGTGCAGCGGCTCCCCCATGCCCATAAGAACGATATTCGTGATACGATCGATGGGAGTGCTGCCCGGCAAACCGGCGGCTGTCCAGGGCGCGGCGCGCAGTTCTCGCGCAAAGTAGAGCACCTGGGCGACGATTTCACCCGCGCTCAGGTGGCGGGCAAAGCCCATCTGGCCCGTCGCGCAGAAGGTGCAGCCAAAGGCGCACCCGGCCTGCGAGGAGACGCAGACGGTGGCGCGGGCGCTGTTCTCTCCCAGCGGCGGGTAGAGCATCAGCACCGACTCGATCAGTTTGCCATCGGCCAGTTCCAGCAAGATTTTGCGCGTGCGATCATCCTTCGAGTGCAGTTCGCTGCGCACAATCATTGACCCAATCGTGGCTTCCTGAGCCAGTCGCTCGCGCAGGGCCAGCGGCAAATTGGTCATCTGCGCAAAATCGGTCACAAGCCCCCGGTAGAGCCAGGTATAGACCTGTCTGGCGCGGAATGGCGCTTCCCCGCGCTCTACCAGCCACTCCTGAAGCTGCGGCAGCGTGAGCGAAAGCAGATCAGTCTTTTTACCGGTATGTATTTGTTCTGATTCTGGTATAATAGCCATAGTCTTCATTATAGTATGCTAGATACGTGTATATAATTGTACCCCTTCTTCTGGAAGAACGCCAGAGCAGGGTAGGAAATTCCTATGGTTCAGCCTGGAAGTTGTGCTAACTGCAACAAGCATGTTACACTATCCGTAATCCAGACAGGGCGATGATAAAAAGGCTATGATGGATAGAAATAACAAGGTCTACGAAAGCGAACGGAGGCGGGAGGGATTCAATGAAGTCCCTGGGGAGGTTGTGCCTGTCGTCGAGAAGAAGACAACCCCTCTCACTGTCAGGTCCAATACCTCTGTTCTCTCCAGCAAAGGCTCATACCGCGACCTGCTGAAAAATCGCCCATTCTTGCTGTTGTGGCTGGCGCAACTGATTTCGCAGACCGCCTTCAACGCGGCCAACTACGGCGTGATCGCGGTTGTCACGGAGATTACCGGCTCGACCACGCAGGTTGGTATTGCTATCATCTCCTTCACGCTGCCTGCTATCCCTTTCAGTGTGCTGGCAGGCGTCTATGTAGACATGCTCAATAAGCAACTGGTGCTCTGGGTCAGCAATGCGCTGCGCGCTCTCGCTATGTTCCTGATAGTGCTCGGCCTGCTCTGGAATCCGCACACTGCCACGATACTCTATATTCTGTCGTTTATCACGTCGCTGATTGCCCAGTTCTTCACGCCCGCCGAAGCCGCCTCCATCCCCTTGCTGGTGGGCGAGGAACGGCTGGTGTCGGCTATTTCGCTGTTTAATATCACGCTGACTCTGGCGCAGGTTATTGGCTTCCTGCTGCTGGGCCAGTTAATCGCCATACTGATACCTGCTTTCTCGTTCGTGCTGGGCCACCATGTCGTTCATGTCCAGCCGCTTTACATGCTTTTCTTCGTTGTTGGCATTTGCTACCTTATCTGTACCTTCCTGATTCTGGGGATTCCCTCCAACTTGCTGCGAGGAGGAGAACATGAAATGCAAAAGCCCCCGCTCGAACTCCGACAGATGTGGCAGACGGTTGTACACGACGTAAGGGAAAGCGCGATCTTCGTGTTTGAGGATCGCAACCTGTTTCTGGCGCTATTCCAGGTGACGTTTGTAAGTGTGGTCTTGCTGGTTATCGGAGAGCTGGCCGGCCCGTTTGTGCAAAATGTGTTGCACCTGCCCGTTCAGGATTTGCCCGTCGTCTTCGCGCCCGCCGGTGTCGGTCTCATCCTGACTGCGTTGCTCATGCCACGGATCACGCGCAGACTTGGCAAGCGTCGCACCATGATGATCGGCAGCGTCACCACCGGTATTGGCTTCTTCCTCCTTCCGACCGGTCAGATGCTCTTCTCATTCATTCCCATACTCAGTCGCTGGGTACTTCTCTACGTTGCCGGTTTGACCTTTATCATGGGGGCCGCGCTCGACATGCTGAACATTCCGGCGCAAACTGTGTTGCAAGAACACACCTCAGAAGACGTGCGCGGACGCGTCTTCTCCTTCCAATCCATGCTCTACAACGCCGGTTCCATCCCCGTCATCCTCTTCATCGGGGCAATCGCAGATACCTTCGGCATCGACCGCGTCATGTATCTTATCGGTGCTGCCATTCTCCTCTTCGAGTGGTGGGCCACTCACTACCGCAAAGGTGGACAGAACCATATGGGCAAGCCCGAACGGAGGCTTAAGCTGCCACGCTGATAATGATTGCCTGTGGGTGTTCGCGTTCTGTCGGTACAGGTTTGCCCTCGGCCAGCAGCGTTTCCACGTGCAGGCGGATGGCGTCTTTTGCCATTGCGATAGCCTCTTCGCCTGTCTCGCCCTGCGTCGCAACTCCTGGTAAGACCGGTACGGTAACAGTATACCCACCCTCTTCCAACTCAGAATGATGGTGTACTGGTAGTCTTTCACAAGGTTTATTCCCTATAAAAACAACTTTCCTGGCTTTCTATTTTAGAAAAACCTGTCTCCTTCCTCACCAGAAACACCAGTTCGCTCGGAAACTCGATTTTCTGAATCTCCCACTGCTCACTGGCGACCAGTTCTCCGAAGTGGGATTCGTAGTTGGGGAGCATGCCTTTGTGGCGACCACCGAGACTGTGGATGGGGAAGGAGACGACGAGGTGGCGGGCGTTGAGGGCGCGCAGGAGGTAGTGGCCTGCGGCTTTGTCGACCTGTTCGAGGCAGGGGATGGTTTTGAGGACGAAGGCGACGTCGGCCTGCTCTGTGGGGCTAGCGGTGAGCACATCGCGAACCTGCGCGTAGGCCTGGATTGGTGCCTGCGCCGGTACTTTTTGTAACAGGGCGAAGAAGCCGTTGAGGAAGTCGATCATGTCGGCGTAGATGTCGTAGGCGGCGTAGGTCGTGCCGGGCGTGAGGGGCATGCAAGGGAGCGCGAGCGGGTTGAAGCCGCAGGCCACGTCGATGACGCTGGAGACGGGCGGCAGGTTGGCGAAAATCGTGCTGTAGAACTGGTCTAGGATGGGCAGGCGCTCTCGCGTTGAAGCGTGGTGGCTCATGATGTGGCGGCAGGTTGCCAGCAGCGCCTCACGGTTGCCGGACTGCAGGGCTATGTTCAGTTCGGAGAGCCATTTCGCGTATGCCTCTTTGCCGCTCTGGTAGGCCCCGCCCACCTGGTGCAGCTTGTTTTTGATGGCCTTGACCGTTTCTTTTGTGCTCTGCCCCTTCACAAGCTCCTGCCCCGCGATGGTACGCACGAGGTCGGCGCTCACGTTGCGGTACTTCGGGCTTGCCAGTACTGTTGCGATGAGCGCGTCGAGTTGTTGATCGTGTCCGCTGCTCATAGGTTTTCTCTCGCTGCCTCCCTCAGACTCTGTGTGAGCCGGGTCATGAAGCGCAGGTTGTGGATGGTGGCGAGGCGGTAGAAGAGGCTGTCGCCGATCTTAAACAGATGGTGCAGGTAGCCCAGCGAATAGTTGGCGCAGGTAAGGCAGTTGCAGACGGACGAGATGGGCCGGTCGGACTTGATATATTTGTCGTCAGTGACGTAGATGTAGGAGAGCCACTTGCCCTCTAAGCCGCCGTTGGTCGCAGTTGCTTCTGTATTGAACACGTAGAGTCGACCGTGGCGGGCGTCGCGGGTGGGCATAGCGCTGTCGAAGAGGCCGTAGCCGATGGCTGTGCATTCCACAACGTTTTGCGGGTGGCCGATGCCGAGCGCGTGCATGGGAAACTGCGGCGGCACCTGCTCTCTTGTATAGGCGATGATGTCAGTGAGCAGGTGGCCCTGCGCGTCCAGCGGCCAACCGCCGTAGCCGTAGCCGTCGAAGCCGATCTCCAGCAGGGATCCGGCGCACTGTTTGCGCAGCTCGCGGTAGCCGCCGCCCTGGATAACGGCGAAGAGCAGAGGCTGGCGCTCAGGAGATAGCTTTTTCTGCTGCATCAGGCGCTGGAACTCCTTTTTGCAGCGTCTGGCCCACTCGATAGTGCGGCGCACGGAAAGCTCCTGCGCCTCGAACGGGGCGTCCACGTGCGTGCAGACATCCAGGCAGATGACGATATCCGAGCCATAGCTCACCTGCAACTGGATGGCCTTTTCGGGAGTCAGGTGAAACTTGCGCTCTGATCCCTCCGGCTTGAAGGTGATGCCCTCCTCGCTCATCGAGCCAAATTTCGGGTTTTGCTGGATAAGCGAATAGGCCTGAAAGCCGCCTGAGTCCGTAATAATGGGACGCGGCCAGGCCGCCATCTCGTGCAGGCCACCCAGTGCTTGAATGGTCGAGGTGCCGGGCCGCTGCATCAGGTGAAAGGTGTTCATCACGACAGCCTGGATATCGCAGGCGGTCAGGTCGGTCGAGTCTGTCGCGCGCACCACGCCCAGCGTTGCATCCGGCATGAAGACTGGCTGTTCCAATATTCCACGTGGCAGTCGCAGCGTGCCATATTGATTGTATAGTCCATAGCGGCCAGTATCGCTTTGATCTGGCAGGCCTGTTTGCGTTTGTTCCATTGGGACAGGTTCCTTCGCTTGCTCCTATAAAAGATGCTGGCATTGTATCAAGCGATGGAAGGAGTTGGCAAGATGGACTGTATATCGTTACAGGTTGCTGTTCCGCAACGTACATGTATGGTATATAATAGGCTCATCAAAAAGGTTTTGAGATATTCCAGGAGGAAACATTCCTATGCCGACTTCTTTTAACTGGATAGATATACTGTTTCTGGTGACCGTTGTCTTACTGGTCATCAATGGCTTCAAGAATGGAGCGGTGTTCAGCCTGATCAATCTGCTGAGCATTCCGCTGGGGGTGATTGTCGTCATCATGTGGGGACCGCAGTTTGTGAAACTGCTCTCTGCCAACGGCCTTACGGTAGCGCCGATCATTGCCTACATCATACTCTTCTTCGCAGCGGTCATCATCCTGCACATCATCGGCTCTACGCTGCACGGAGTGATAAGGAGGATTCCCCTCGTTGGCTTCGGAGACGAGCTATTGGGAGGTGTGATCGGCTTTGCCGAGGCATGGCTGCTCTGGGTCATCCTGCTGGCCATCGTCGGCAACTTTCTGCAGAGCGCGCACAATCTGCCCGGCGGCATCTCCATCACCCAGTTCAGCCAGTGGCAGAGCGCCTATAACTACACCGTCACGCACAGCCTCTTTGCCCAGGTCAACAGCTTCATCATCAAATCTGTGCCGCTTGTGAAGCACTGAGCAGTCCTGTGAATAAAGAGCGACACTTTTGACGTATATAGAGTAGGAATGTCAATGCAGCAGGTCTATCAGTGGAGGTAATAACATTAAGGGGAAAGAGCATTTGATCGAAACGGGTGCTCGCGGCAAGCCAGAACGCGCCTACCTTGTGGCCGTTGAGCGCGAAGACGAAGAGAACATGTGGAGTGTGGAAGATTCGCTGGACGAACTGGCTTCGCTGGCGCGCACGGCAGGCGCGGAAGTCGTGGGTCGGATGATCCAGCGCCTGCGCCATCCTGATGTCGCCACCTACCTCGGCAAGGGCAAGGTGCAGGAATTAAGCGACCTTGAAAAAGTCCTCGGCTTTGATCTCATTATCTTCGACGATGAACTCTCACCATCACAGCAGCGTAACCTGGAGAAGGTTCTCAACGCTCGCGTCATTGACCGTACCGCGCTCATCCTCGATATCTTTGCGCAGCATGCCCGTACCCGTGAAGGAAGCTTGCAGGTGGAACTGGCGCAGCTTGAGTATCGCCTGCCGCGCCTGGCCGGTTCTGGTACGGAGCTTTCGAGGCTCGGCGGCGGCTCGCGCGGAGCGGCGGGTGTGGGTGGTGCTATCGGTGTGCGCGGCCCCGGTGAAACAAAGCTGGAAATCGACCGGCGGCGCATTCGCGGGCGCATCTCCGAACTGCGCGAGGAGATTGAATCCGTGCGTGCGGCGCGCCAGGTTCACCGCCGCCAGCGAGCGGAACAGGCCATCCCTGTTGTCGCTGTCGTCGGCTATACCAATGCCGGAAAATCCACCCTTTTCAACGCCCTGACCGAGGCCAGCGTGGTGGCGGAAAACAAGCTTTTTGCCACGCTCGACCCGACCACGCGCCACGTCCTGCTCCCCGGCAACCAGGAAGCCCTGCTCACCGACACCGTCGGCTTCATCCAGAAACTGCCCACGCATCTCGTCGCCGCCTTTCGCGCCACGCTCGAAGAGGTTATCGATGCCGATATCCTGCTCGAAGTCGTCGATGTGAGCCACGAAAACGCCATCGAGCAGAGCGAAACGGTCAACGAAATTTTGGAGGAACTGCATGCCAACGACAAGCGCCGCCTGACCGCGCTCAACAAAATCGACCTGCTCGACGATGTGCGCGAGTTAGACACCACACTCTATCCCAACGCCGTTCCTGTCTCCGCCCTCAAAGGCATCGGGCTGGAAAACTTGCGCGAGAAAATTGCCCAGGTGCTTGCCGACAGCATGCAGACCGTGCAGGTCCACATTCCCTATGCCAGAACCGAACTGGTGGAACTCTTCCACCGCCGGGGCTGTGTCACGCATGAAGAACACACTGCCGAAGGCACGTTGCTCATAGGGCGCGTTCCTCGCGTCCTGAGTGGCTACTATGCGCCGTATCGTGTGGGGGCGAGGCCATAAACCCGGACTGTAAGACAGCCGGAGCGTAGCAACCCCAGGCCGATCCCCTGCGGTCGGCCTGGGGTTCTCCATGTGATGAGGAAAAATATGATATAGTGAGCATATGTCATCCCTAAGTTACGTGAGCCGATGTGGAGTGTCGTGTGTATTCCTGTTTACTTCTTTTCGCCAGGATGTCCGCTTTGTAGTGCGTTGTCTACAGTGTAGTAGAAACACTCAGTTCTTTTGGAGGATTGAATATGCGCCAGGATATTGAGTTCAACGCGGAAGGAACGATTCTGCGCGGCTGGTTTTTTACGCCTGATACGGGGAGCGGGCCGTTTCCCACTGTTGTGATGGCTCATGGCTTCTCGGCTGTGAAGGAGATGTATCTGGATAGCTACGCGGAGGTCTTCGCGCAGGCGGGGTTAGCTGCGCTGGTATTTGATAACCGGAATTTTGGCGCGAGCGATGGGGAGCCGCGCTATGAGATCGACCCCTGGGCGCAGGTGCGCGATTATCGCCACGCCATTACATGGGCGAGTATGCGATCAGATGTTGACCGCGAGCGCATAGGTGTCTGGGGATCAAGCTATAGCGGCGGGCACGTGCTGGTGGTGGGAGCTATTGACCGGCGTGTCAAATGCGTCGTTTCGCAGGTGCCGCTGGTCAGTGGCTATCGCAACATTTTACGGCTGGTGCGTGCCGATATGCTTGCCCCGACGCGAGCGCAGCTTGACCAGGATCGCGAGTCTCGTATGGCGGGCAAGCCGCCTGCTATGATCCCCGTGGTGACCAACGATCCCTTCGGCCTTGCCGCGCTACCCACCGCCGATTCCTATGAATGGTTCACGAAGACGGGCGAGACGCGAGCGCCTACCTGGAAGAACGAGGTGACGTTGCGCACGGTCGAGATGTTGATGGAGTACGAACCTGGCACGTATATCGAACGCATCAGTCCCACACCCTTACTGATGATCATTGCCGCCGGTGATCACCTCGCCGTTGCCGACGAAGCTTTCGCAGCTTACAATCAGGCCCGCGAGCCTAAGAAGCTGGTCATCCTACCCGGCGGTCATTTCGAGGCCTACGTCGGTCCAGGCTTTGAGCTTGCCAGTGGCGCGGCCCGCGACTGGTTCGTCCAGCACCTTGTCTCGAAAGCAGGCAGAGAGGCTGCCCCGGCCTGATGCCGTTTTCATGCTTGATGAAATAAGGGCGCATCCGCTAGCCTAAGAGCTACAAGGTGCGCCCTTTCCCCTATCACTCCTACCTTGTTGTACAAACTGTACAAAATGTGCTATTCTCAAAGCAGAGAATTCTATCTACTTTTTGCGAGAAGAGGGAAAGCAGCGATGACAGAGCGGAGACAGCAGGGATGGTCTGTCCCTTTGCGCGTGCGTTTTCGTCCCATTACCGGGTCTGGAGAACAGGGAGAAGAGAGGGATCTGTTCGAGCAGAGAAATGGGAATGGACATGAAACGGTCGATACAACCCTCAGAGATGAGCCACTGGCCCCCTCACCTGCTACTGCGCCACTGCTCGCGGTAACGCATACGCCTGTTCCTGTAGCGGCGGGCGACCCTGAAGGTCGCACCCTACAGGCAGCGGCACGAGCGACGATTCCGGCGCTGAACGATGTCGAGATGCTGAAGCGCGTGCGACAGACGCGAGAATTGATTCGCCTGGGCAATATGCTGCGGGCGGAACTGGGCCTCAACGAGGTGCTGCAACAGGTCGTCTCCGCCATCAGTTCCTGCACCGGATTCCGCTCATCGGTTATCAGTATGCTGGATGAGGACGGCGAGCATCTCTCGTCCGTCGCTTTCGCGGGCATTTCAGAGGAAGGCCAGCGCGTGCTGCGCGAGGCGCACGACCCTGTAGAGAAGTTGGCCCGTTTCATGTGCCCGGAGTTTCGCATCAGCCAGAGCTACTTTATTTCGCACGAGTACGCCCCCCTCTTCGCCGATATCCCTGTTACCATGAATATGAACCCGGAGGACTACGTTCCCGGTGGCTGGCACCCGGAAGATATGCTGATAATTCCTCTCTACAGCCCGCGCCAGCGTCGCCTGCTGGGCGTCCTCTCACTGGACGACCCGGAAGACGGCAGGGTGCCGACGCTGGAAAGCATCGAAGTGGTGGAACTCTTCGCGCATCAGGCCGCTATTGCCATCGACAACGCGCGCATCTTTCAGGAGCGGGAGGCCGAGCGACTGGCGCTGGAAGAGGGTATTGCGCTGCTGCGGGCCGATCTGGAACAGATTCAGCACGGCGATCTGCGTGTGCGCGTGCGCTCGACGCACGAGAAGCTGAGGCCCATCGGTGAGGCCATCAATCAGATGGTGGAGGAGTTAAGCGGCATCGTCGGCGATGTGCAGAAGGTGACGCAGGCGGTGGATGAGCACACCCATGACGTGCAGCGCAGTTCCGAACTGCTCGTGCGTGATGCCAGCCAGCAGGAACGGCAGGTCAACCACATCTCGCGGGCCATCGATGAGATCGCCGATACCATGCAGGAGGTGGCGCGCAGGGCTGCCGAGCTCTCGCAGGTCGGGCTTGAGGCGATGGATGTGACGCTGGACGGGCAGAGTAGCGTTGATCGCGCCGTGGACGGTATGAGCCAGGTGCGCGAGTCCACCCTGCTCTCCGCACGCATCATGAAGCGGCTGGGCGAAAGCAGCCAGGAGATTAACGAGACCGCGCTGGCTATCACCGATCTGACCACGCGCATGAACCTGCTGGCTCTCAATGCCGCCATCGAAGCGGCACGAGCGGGTGAGCGCGGCCAGGGTTTCGCAGTCATCGCCCAGGAGATTCGCTCGCTGGCCGTCCACAGCGCGGAAGCGGCGCACAAAGTGGCGGCACACATCCGCACGATCCAGCACGAGACCACTGCCGTGTCACAGAGCATCGAGCAGAACACGCAACAGGTCGTCCTGCAAACCGAACTCGTCACGCAGACGGGCGTTGCGCTGGAGGCCATCAGTGTGGTCACGGAACAGATGGCGAACCTCGTGCAGGGCATTCACGGCGCGGCGGAGAGCCAGGCCCAGGGGTCGCAACTGGTCGTCAGCGCCGTCGAAGAGATCTCGCGCATGACCCAGGAGATCACCACCCACATGCGCCAGATGCAGCAATCCCTCACCCACCTCGTCGCACTCACCAACTCCCTCCGCTCCCGCATGGGCGTGTTCCGCATCTAAAGGAAATTCCAAACCATGTCATGTCATGTCTGACCTGCTCTGGTTCTCTCTCTCTAAATGTCCTATATTAACCATCAGAAGATGATTTTATATGAGGATTGGACAGAAACCAGTGAGCGATACAACGAATACAGACCTCAGCGCGTGGTTCAGTGAACACCTCAAGTCGAGCGCCGAAGAGTTTATCTGGGCGGTGGAACAGGTTCCGGCAGAGCGCCGGACAATGGCACCGCCTTCTTCACGGCTGGGCGAGTGGTCGGTGGTACGCCACGTCTTCCACCTGCTCACGTATGAAGAATATATTGCTCTGCCCGCCATACGTGTCTGGCTCGACGACCCGTTCCCCTCCATTGATCACCTGGATGAAGACGCGCTCTGGCAAGAGCATACGCTGAACTTACAGCAGATGCTGGAGAAGTTCCGCGAAGGGCGCGCCGCCCAGATCGAACTGTTGACAAACCTGCCCGATAGCGCCTGGGAGGAGAAACGAGAGGCACTCTGGGGTCCCGTCACCCTGCGCTGGGCCCTCACCAAAACCTTCCAGCATACGGCAGAGCACATCCACGATGTCTTGCGCCTCGTCCTCTTCTGGGATCGTGCGCTGCAGCGCATGCAAGAGGAGGAACAGTCATCATCTCAGGGTCAAGAGGAGCAGGCGTGATGACGTTTCCGGTACTGCGGAAGGCTGAAAGAATATGGATTTTATAGTAAGGCCGTTACCGGAAACTCAAGTAGTGCAGAAGGGAGCGTATCATGCTGGTAGTGCAAGATCCCGGGCAGTTCATTGAGACATATCTGAGCCTTCCTCGTCAGTTCTGGCAGAAGCGTTGTTAGCTTTAAGAGTACAATATAGATGCATGGCCCTGGCAATTAATGCGAATTGATTTTGATAGAAGCGATATGTCCATTCAATAGTTTATCAAAATCAAAAAGGATCGGTCGTCAGCTTACTAGAGCAAAGGGGATTTCAGGCAGTTCTCACAGGTCAAGCTCAAAGGAAGGCTATCATGGCTACCTTCGCATGGGAGATGTGGTCAAACAATATGAACTGCCTGACATTGAGCATCATCCAGAAACAGGGCGCTGCCGGACTCCCTAATGCCTGTACCAGAACTGGTCCCACGCCTGCCAGAAATTATCGCCGGTCGATACTACTGTGCGAGGACCGACAATCTGGACTCCTGTGCGGCCAACGAAATCGCTGACGCGGTCGGGGGTGGCGAGTTCGACTTTGAAGGTGACGGGCGTACTGGTTTTGTAGGGGCGGGGCCAGTTTTCGGGCATGCTCAGGGCCTGGGCCACGCGCATCTCGATAAGGGCGCAGGCGTCTTTAGGGGCGAGATTGACGGATGAGAAGCGCCCAAGTCCGGTCTTGACCTGCGCGGTGACGACGCTGCTGCCGAGCAGGCTGGTGACTTCGCGGCAGGTGGCCTCGTCGCCGGAGACGAAGACGGCGGGTACGTCCCAGCAGCCCGCGATGGCCGCCAGAATGCCGCTTTCACCCACGAGGGTGTCGTTGATCCAGGCGTTGTACCAGGCTTCGGAGGAGACGGTGTGGCAGAGCACGCCATTGGGCGTTCCGGCCATGGCGTGCGCGCCGACAAAGAGGATGGCGTCGCAGCCTTGTTCGTAGGGGGTGATGTAGCGCGCCCAGGGGTAGCCGAAGACGTATTGCGCGCCCGACTCCAGTTGCTCCGGCAGGAAGCTCTTGAAGCTGTGCGCCCCGCCCGCGCCGTGGCAGTCGACAACGGTGATGTCGCTGGCTCCTGCCGCCCGCGCCCCACGCACCGCCGCGTTCATTTCATCGGTATACAATTTGCGGGACTGTTCGTAGAAGGTGCTGCCCGCCGTGACCTGCTCCCAGGTTTCGATGCAGGAGATGCCCTCCATGTCGCAGAGAATCACTACACGCATAATTCGCACGACTCGCTTTCAATTTAAGAAATGTTTGCCTCTTTCGGTCTTGTTTTCGCCTTGCGCTGCCGCTGTTTCTGCCTGGGCGCTCTCTCCGGGATGACGGGCGGCTCGTATTCGCGGAAGAAGCGTTTGCCGAGCTTCCAGCCCAGGTAGCCGAAGAGGATGGCCGCTCCCAACGCCAGCAGGGCCATAGCGATGCGCAACAGGATCAGCGTCAGCAGCGCGTTGTGCAGGGCGGCTGCCAGCGGGTTGGCTAGGTAGAGACGACCAAAAACCGCCAGGGAGAGGCTGAGCACCAGGCCTATGGTCAGACCCAGACAGCAGCCGAGCGGGCCACCATTCGCCTCTCCCTGTGCCTCCGGTGGCAGCTCCGCCTCCGAGGTGGGTGAAGACGAAAAAGTGTGCTCTTCGGGGCCTGCTTCGTTGGTTGCGCCTGATTGCTGCTCGTCAAACGGATTGGGCGCACTGAATTGCATTCCCGTGTATTCGGCAGAGAGCGGCTCTAATGGTGCGAGCGGCTCCACTGGCTCCAGCGTTTCGTTTTGTTGGTCGGGGTTCCAGGGGTCATTCGATTCTGCTCCGCTTCCTGGAACGGGATAATCTTGTGACATGATTTAGAATGTTCCAAACTGGCGGTCTCCGGCGTCGCCGAGGCCGGGCAGGATGAAGCCGCGATCATTCAAGCTCTCGTCGAGGGCCGCGATATAGATATCGATATCGGGATGGGTCTGCGAAAGTTTGAGCAGGCCGTAGGGCGCGGCGATGATGCCGACATAGCTCAGGCGTGGAATGCCAACGCGCTTGAGCACGTTGATGGCGTCGATAGCCGAGCCTCCCGTAGCGAGCATGGGATCAACGGCGTAGCAGACCTGCAAATCAACCTTGTGTGGCAGGCGGTTATAGTACTCCTGGGCCTCCAGCGTATCCTCGTCGCGGCGCAGACCCAGATGCCAGATTTGCGCCTCCGGGATGGCCTCGCGAAACGCCTCGGCCAGCCCCAGCCCGGCGCGCAGGATGGGTATGACGCCGATGCCGCCCGCCAGCCGCCGCCCGATCATCGGTTGCAGCGGCGTTTCGATCTCCACCGGCTCCGTCGCCAGGTTACATGTCGCCTCGTAGGCCAGCATCGTGCCGATCTCCTTCACCAGCCGGTAAAACTCCGCCGGTGACGTGCTCTTCTCGCGCAGCCGGGTCATCTTATCCTCAACCACCGGGTGCTGAGAAATATGCACGCGCGGCAGGTCCAGCACCTCTTCCCGCTTCGGCTGCGGTATCCCCTTCATTGGCAAGCTCGGTCGTTTGCGCCCTTCCGTAGCAGACGTCTCTGTCATATGCTGTATCTCCTGCATTTTCTTGTCTCTTATACAAATTGAGCCTTCAGCGGCTCATAGATCGTTCTTCATTATTGAGAGTGCAATATCTTCCTGGTACATTGTACCAGAGTTGAGTTAGGGCGTCGAATCTATGGTATACTAGCCGCATGATTGTAGGTATCTGTCAAATTACATTGCACCTGCCGGAATGCCATTCGTTGAAGGAGAAACGGCAGGTCATTAAATCAGTGATGGCGCGGGTTCGCCATCAGTTTGAGGTGGCGATTGCCGAGGTGGAGGAACAGGAGCGCTGGCAAATAGCGATCCTGGGTGTGAGTTGTGTGAGCAATAGCAAACAGCACGCGGATGAGATACTGGAGCACGTGGAACGTTATATAGTAGAGACCCGTCCCGATCTTGTTGTGACGAATGTCGAAAGCGAAATTATGAGCTGGTGAATACTCTATGTCATTGCAACCGTTAAATAAACCTCAGCCTATGCCGGTAGCATCTGTCTCGGTGCTGGGTGTGCGTGTGGATCGTGTAGGGCAGCAGGCGGCGCTGGATATGATGGAAGAGAAAATTGACCAGTGGCGGGCCAGCGAGAAGACGTTGCCCTGCCAGCAGGTCGTGACGGTCAACCCGGAATTTGTGATGGCGGCGCAGCGCAATGCTGAATTTCGTATAGCCATTAACGGGGCGGCGCTGGTGCTGGCGGATGGTATGGGCGTGGTATGGGCGACGCGCTTCCTGGGCGCGCCAACGCCGGAGCGCGTGACCGGCACGGACACGCTGGCCGAACTGGCGAAACGCTGCGCGCAGCGCGGCTATCGCCTCTATCTATTGGGAGCCGCGCCGGGCGTGGCGGAAGCGGCGGCGCAGCGCTTGCAGCAACGTGCACCCGGCCTGCAGATTGCCGGAACCTATGCCGGTTCGCCCGCCCCGGAGGAAGAGGATGATATTATCGAGCGCGTGCGGGAGGCGCAGGCGCATGTGTTGTGTGTAGCCTATGGCGCGCCCGCACAGGAACTCTGGATACACCGCAATCTCGCCCGCCTGCCTGTCGCGCTGGCGATGGGGGTGGGAGGCGCTTACGATTTTCTCTCCGGTCGCCAGCGTCGCGCGCCTCGGCTGATGCGACGCGCTGGCCTGGAATGGCTTTACCGGCTCTATCGCGAACCCTGGCGCTGGCGGCGCATGCTGGCGCTGCCGCAATTTGCTCTACAGGTACTGGTAAAAGGACGGAATAAAGCATGACGCTCGACGCTCGTGAACTCGAGATTTCCCCTGCCCGCCTGCGCTCGCTCATCGACGCCTTCGCTGGCAAGCGCGTACTGGTGATCGGCGATATGGTGGCCGATGAATACTTGATTGGCCGACCGACCCGTATTGCACGCGAAGCCCCGGTGCTGATCCTGGAACTGGACGAGGAGCGCACCATCCCAGGCGGCGCTACGAATGTCGCGGTGAATTTCTGTACTCTGGGCGCGGAAGTCTTCCTGGCCGGTGTCGTGGGCAATGATCTGCCAGGGGAGAGGCTGCGCAAGGCTGTCTGCGATCTGGGCATGCATCTGGATGGTCTTGTGACCGATCCTAAACGTCCGACTTCGACGAAGACGCGCATCCTGGCAGGCAGTCCGCAGATTGTGCAGCAGCATGTCGTGCGCATTGATCGCGTGGATACATCCGAGGTGCGCGAGCCGTACAAGGGGCAGATCATCGATTGCATTCGGCAGTTGCTGCCGAATATGGACGCGGTCATGCTCTCCGATTATGAAAATGGCGTCATAAGCCCTGATATCATCGATGTCTGCATTCCGCTGGCGCGGCAACTCAATAAGATCATTGTCGTGGACTCGCATGGCTCGCTCTTTCGTTTCCAGGGCGTTACCGCGCTTACGCCGAACCAACCGGAGGCGGAACTGGCGCTGGGCATGACGATCAACTCACGGGAGCAACTGGACGAGGCCGGGCAGCGCCTGCTCGATGGCAGTGCCGCGCGCGGTGTGCTGATCACTCGTGGCAGCGAGGGCATGAGTCTCTTCGAGGTGGGAGAAGCGCCGCTGCACCTGCCCATTCACCGTCTCGATCATGCCATCGAGGTGGTAGATACCAACGGCGCGGGCGATACGGTGGCCGCGACCTTCACGCTGGCTCTGACGGCTGGCGCGAGCATGGCTGAAGCGGCCTATCTCTCGAACGCGGCAGCCGCCCTCGTCGTGCGCCGCCTGGGAGCAGCGAGTAACACCCCTGCCGAACTGATGAGCGCAATTTTATGAATAGAGAGCATATGCAACAAAAAGTTTTGGGCCGCGAACAACTGGCGGAGGTGGTGCGGAAGCGGCAGCAGCGCGGCGAGCGCGGCGTCTTTACCAATGGCTGCTTCGATCTGCTGCACCTGGGACACGTGCGCTACCTGCAAGAGGCGCGGGCGCTGGGTGATTTTCTGATCCTGGGCCTCAATGGCGACTCAGGGGTGCGCCGCTTGAAGGGGCCGGGTCGACCACTGGTGCCGCAGCAAGAACGGGCTGAAATTCTTGCCGCGCTGGAGGCTATTGATTATGTGACCATCTTTGATGAGCCAACGGCTGAACCTCTGGTTGCGTACTTGCAGCCGAGCATCTATGTCAAAGGCGGCGATTATGCCAGCAAGGGTGGAGCGACCGTTGAACCAGATACGGGCCGCCTGCCGGAGGCAAAGGTGGTGCGGGAATACGGCGGCACTGTGCGGCTCATCCCCTACCTGCCGGGCCACTCGACAACCGAACTCATCGCGGCAATTCAACGCCTTCCTGAAAAATCCTCGTAGTATGGGAGCACTATTTCATGGCAAAAGATTCTGTGGAAGAACAATTTCAGAGCGAGCAAGCACAATCGGATATTGAATCGATACCTGTAGCGCAAGGGGGCATGCCCGAAGTTGGGGAGGCGAACCTGCCTGAGCCGCTGCCGGTAGCTGAGAAAGCCGGGGCACCATCGGGCGAGCGGCGGCACATCGTCAAATCGGCCTCTCTGGTGATGCTGGGTAATCTGGGCAGCAGCGTAATGGGCATGGTGCGCCAGATCGTCGTGACCGGACTGGGTCCTGCCATAGCAGGCCCGTTCAACTCCGCGATTCTGCCCGCCCGTACCTTCAATGACTTTCTCATCAACGGTTCGGTGAGCGGCGCGTTGATTCCCACGTTCAACGACTACGCCGAGAAGCGCGACGAACTGCGCCGCATCGTCTTTACACTCGTCAATCTCATTCTGATCGTGATGTTTGTGGCCTCGATTCTCTACCTGCTGCTTGCGCCGAGTTTTGTGAATTTTCTGGTGCAGGGCTATACCGGGCCTGAAAGGCAGCTCGCGCTGCAATTATCACAGATCATCTTCTTCTCGCTGATTGCGCTGGGGCCGTTTGCCGTCCTGCTCTCGGCGCTTTTCGCGCTCAAGGAGTTTGGCTGGCCCGCCTTTGCCACCGCTTCATATCATATTGGTATTATCATCGGTGCCTTTGTCAGCGCCATGATCGGCAAGCAGCATTACGGTCCTCTTGGCCTGGCCTTTGGCGTCCTCGTGGGCGCAGTGGGCGAGATTGCGTTGCTGCTTCCAGGAATGCGCAACCAGCACCTGCGCTATATGTTCGTGCTCGACCTGAAGCACCCGGCCCTGCGGCGCATCGTCAAGCTCTACGCGCCGGTTTCGTTTAGCTTCCTGCTCACTATGGGCCTCGTCTTCCTCGATCAGCATCTGGCCTCGCTCACCCCTGGCAATGGCGCGGCAAACTATGTTGCCATGACGGCAGCAACGACGCTGATTCAGTTTCCCGTGGGGCTGGTCGCGTCTGCGCTCTCGTTTGCCGTGCTACCGACGCTCTCGGAACATGCCCGCGCCAACGACCTCGAACGCTTCAAAGGCACGCTGCAACTCGGCTTCCGCCTGGGCTTGCTGCTGATGATCCCGGCAGCTGCCGGTCTGATCGTTCTGCGCGAGCCAATCGCGTTTCTCATCTTCAAGCACCACAATGAAAGCGCCACCGATGCCTCGCTGATCGCCGTTGCCCTACAAAACTACGCCTACCAGTTGCCCTTCGTGGCCATCGATCAACTGCTCATCGCCGCTTTCTATGCGCGCAAAAATACCATCATCCCCGTCTCTGTGTACGCTGTGAGCCTGCTGGGCTATCTCGCCGTCGCCCTGCCCTTCTGGCAGACCATCGGCATGCCCGCGCTGGCCTTTGCCAATACCACACAGAACTCGCTGCACGCCATCATCCTGCTCGTGCTGCTGCGCCTTGCCATCGGCCCCCTGCGCATCCGCGAAACCATACCCACCGTCCTCAAAGTCCTGCTGGGGACAGCCATTCTGGTCGCCGTGGCCTGGAGCCTGGAGACGGCGTTCAGCCACATCGCCCTCTTCTCTCTACAACACCTGCTCGGCGAACTTCTCACCGTGCTCGTCGCCGGTGGCCTCGCCACTATCGCCTACTTCGCCTGCATCCTACTCCTACGAGTAGAAGAGGTCAGGCTGCTGAAAGGGGCCGTGCTGGCAAAATTGGGGAAACGATAGCAAGCGATAAAAGGCAATGGCACTACAAAACAGGAGAGATTCCCGTCTCTCCTGTTTTTGTATTTCTCAGCAGGTAAGTTTAAGATGCTGTGTAGATCGCCGGTCTGTATCCTGGTTGAGGGAGAGCCTTGCCTTCTGCCTTTGCTGCCCCAAGCCGGGCTTTTTTCGCGCCCTGAACCTGCCGCTGCTTTGTGGCACTCTCTTTGATTAAAAATCTAAGAATCAGGCTTATTTAGGGAAGAAAAATCTGAGAAAAAAATCAGAATGGTGGGGTATGTTTTAGTTTCTGCTTAGAGCAGGTTACAGTAGAGTTTATTATTCTTGTAATTTAGAGACGAAACGAGTACGCTATTGTCAGATAAAGAAAGTGAGGGATGCAAAATGCAGATGCAAGAACATATGAAGAGACAACCGGATATGACTGACGGATTTCTAGCCCAGCAGACGCTTGCGGGTGATGAGTATTCTTTTGAGGCACTCGTAAAACGGTATAGCACACCGCTGTTCAATTTTATCTACCACTTTTTGAACGATTACGATCAGGCATGCGATATCCTCCAGCATGTATTTATTCAACTCCATAGCTCGTTGCCCAGCTTGCGTACCGATAAGCCGCTGAAGGCGTGGCTGTTCCAGGTGGCACGCAACCGCTGCCTCGACGAACTGCGACGCAAACGCGCCATCCACTTCTCTGAACTGGAGACCAGCACTGACGAGGATGAGTTGTCCCCATTGGCCGCTATCCCCGATGGTAGCCCGCTGCCGGATGAGCTGGCCGAGCGCCATGATTTGCAGCGCTGCCTGCAAGAGGCGATTGAGACGCTGCCAATCAAGTTCCGCATGGTTGTGCTGCTGCGCTACACAGCTCAGTTGAGCTTTGGCGAGATCGGACAGGCACTCGCTATGCCTGAGGCGACAGCCAAGACGTACTTCCAGCGCGCGAAACCCCTGTTGCGCGCCGCGCTGGCGAAGCAGTCTCCCATTATTTCGGGATAAATGCAAGGGAAAATGAGGCAGTAAGTAAAGAGCAAACAGAACAAAGCTCGCAGGTCTCGTAGAGGCTGCGGGCTTGTTTTATGTGTTCTCACTCTCGAAAGTACTTGCCAAACTCAGGCAGTGAAACCTCCTTTCTGTTCTAATCGTGCTAACAGAGAAGACAAATTAAAATTAGATAAGAGAGTGGAAGCATATGGAAGATAGGAAGTTGGCTTTTCTTGGAGAAGAAAACGGATTGCCCGATGATATCGATTGCCTGTTTCACCTCTTGCGCCCGGTAAAACCACCGCAGGAGTTGCTCCAGCGTATTCTGGCACAGGCCCGGATGCCATATAGCTATGGCACGACGCCTCTTTCTCAGCGTCTCCAGCCTCAGAGAGCAAAGGATATGCTGGAACAACTGGTACTAATGCCGGGCGGAGAATGTGGCGGACGACGATTGCGCAGGAAACTTTACTAGCGTACTTCTGCGGTTTTTGCCGCGCTGGCCTGTTTACCAATGGCTCTTTTCGTGGAACGATTCTCATCTTTGCCGGGCCTGTAAGGCCCGTCTCTTTTTGCCCGGTATTGTCACCGTTTTTCCTGTTCTTCCTGCCTGCTATACTCGCGCGAACAGGTCGTTTTCGCCGGGTACATCCGGGCCGACGCGAGAGGCGGCGAGCTGGTAATATTCGTAATTGCGCCACTGGCGCTGCACCTCTTCCGGTATGCTGTCAAGGGCAGGAGGGCCAGAGTTGGCCTGAGTGCGATGCATGGCCCACGAGCGGTCTTTACGTTCGCGCCGGGCTGCAACATCGAGTTTGACGCTGATGAGTTCGTCGGGCAGACCTAGCTTGCCCGGGTCGAGCTTGCTCATCCATTCCTGTTGGTCGGGAGCCGGCTGCCAGTTCTGGGACTGCATCCACTCTCCCATCGCACGGATGGCGCTGCGTGGGAACGAGGTGTAGTAGAGTTTTGAGGCCGCGTGCGCTGGTCCCAGTTCGGGGTACTGGACGGCATCGGCGGCGGCGTGGAAGGCGCTGGTGGTGTGCCTGTAGATGGCGATGTGATCCGGGTGGCCGTATCCACCGGTCTCATCGAAAGTTACGATCACCTGCGGGCGGAACTGGCGAATGATGGCGACCAGTTTCCCTACCACCTCGGCGGGATTGGCCTGTATGAATGCGCGTGGGTCCTGGTTCTCCGGCGTACCCGCCATGCCAGAATCGCGGTAGTCGAGAAACCAGAGGTGATTTAAGCCCAGCACCTCTGCTGCCGCACGCATTTCTCCTTCACGCACCTGTCCCAGCGTTTCGGGTGTGGCAAGCGCCGGGTCGGCTATTTCACCCACTTCGCCTCTTGTGGCGCAAACCAGTCCCGTTTCTGCCCCGGACATGCTATACTGTAAGAAAGCGCCGCTCATGGAACCCTCGTCATCGGGATGAGCGAAAACACCGAGCAATCGTTTTGTTGACATAACAACTATCTTTCTGAACGTCAATATCAATAGCGTGGACGTGGGTGGACATACCCACACACTGAAACCGGAAAGCACGTCTTTTTGTGTTATTACAGTTGTATCATCACAGGCAGAGCCTGTCAAATCACTTGCGGGAGAACAGGAATTTGTTCCCGATGACTGTGTGCGAGAGAGCTGATAGCGTATCATTCTATCTTGTAGTATTCCCAAAAATGAGAGAAAATAGAGCTGGAGTTGGAGGATATAAGTTCTATGACGAGGACAGTACTGGATAAAGAGTTGCAGGACCTTGACGCGCAGATTCTTCGCCTGGGCGCGCTGGTCGATGATGCCCTGGATAAGGCGCTCGCGGCCCTGGAGGTGGATGATCTGGCAAAATCGGGGATGGTAATTGAGGCCGATTCCATTATCGATGGTCTGCGCATGGCGATTGAAGAGCATACCATCCGTTTGCTAACCCTGCAACAGCCTCTGGGGAGTCGCGATCTGCGCTATCTGACCTCTGCTCTTTCTATTGCGGGTGATCTGGAACGTATAGGGGATGGGGCCGCCGGCATCGCCACCATTATGTTGCGCATGTCGCCTCTGCGCGCTAATGATGGCAACAATGGGGGTGGCAACAGGAGTGGAAAGCAGGGTTCAGTCGTGAAAGCTTCCGGCAAAAAAAGTGGCGATTATGAAATAGAGGTCACGGAAGAGGAGATCCTGCGCAGCCTGCTCAATCTTGGCCGGGAGGCGCGTCGGGTTTTACAGGGAACGATGCAGGCGTTCGCGAAACGCGACGTGGAGGCGGCGCGCTACATCTGGCAGGAAGATGACGTTGTGGATGTGCGCTACCATCTGGTGCGCCATGATCTAATGGCGCTGTTGAGCGGAGCGCATGCCATTCCCGCATTGCAAAACGACGCGCTCATCTTACAGCGCGCCACCTATCTACTCTGGATTGCCCACAAGCTCGAACGAGTCGCGGACCACTGTACGAACATTTGCGAGCGTATCGCCTTTATCGTCGAGGGCGAGAACAGCATCAAGCCGCTTGAGTTGGAATGACATAGCGGTGTAACCGCATGCGGGCGAAGAGAAACGGTAGTGTCAGGCGCAAATGAACGCACGATGCCTCTGCTGCTTGAAATGGCCTCACAACGATTAATTTCCAGCTCTATAAGATTTTATATGGTATTGTCTACTGTATTGTATCACAGAACTGGCTTTTACACCCCCCTGTCGACAAGTTCCAGCTCACCCGTATTGATGTTGATGACGAGGCCGTGGACGGGAATGTTGGGCAGGTAGGGGCTGTTGCGAATGACATTGACGATCTCACGCACGTTGAGATGCACGTCACTGAAAGCGCCAAGCCAGCGCATGAGGCCATTGATATCGCCCAGTCCCTGGCTCTCAATGAGTTGCTGTGGGTCGACGCCCAGCGCCTGCATCGAGGCGGTGAGGGCTGAAGCATTGATATGTGAGAGGCCGCATTCGGTGTGGCCGATGACGAGGACTTCGCGCACACCCAGCAGGTAGATACCACCGGCGAGGGAACGAATCAGATCATTGGCCGCTCCGGCGCGGTCGGGTTCGGAGATAGTCGCGCCTGCAGTACGCAGTTCCAGCACATCTCCGCGCTCCAATCCCAGCGCCTGTTCAAACATCTTGACCAGGCGACAATCCATGCACGTTATGACGGCAGTATGCTTGCGCGGCGCGTGACCGATGATGGGAAGCGCTGGCTGCTGCAAGAATTGCCGGTTATGTTCCAGAATTTCATCAAGCATCTTAAAATACCATCCTTTCGTTTCGTCTTATCTTCTGCTCTAATGTGTCTACCTTCTCAATAGCAGCGCGAGGGCGGTTACAGCGGCGAGGGCGAAGCAGAACCAGCTTTCGGTGATCTGGTGAGCGTTGGTGAGGAAGACGCCGCCGCCGAGGGAGGCGATGAACATGAGTACCCAGGCGAGACTGCCTGCCCCGCTGGCTTCGCCGTTTCTGGCGCTGCCGTTTCTACGCCCCGGCCTGTGTCCGCGACGTGACCTGCCGTTTGGCGCGTTTTCCGCCAGTCGAACTTCGATCTGGCCGGTTTCGAGTTTGGTGATGACTCGTTCTATAGAACGTGGTAGGGTCAGCAGGGTGCGACCTGTAGCGAGCAACTGGTTGAGGACTTCCTGGATAGTCTGGCCTGCCCCCTCTGCATCGAGGCCCAGGAATTTACGGGCGTAGGGGGTGGCGACATCCACGAAGTTGAAATCGGGCGAGAGGCCGGTGGCGACCCCGACCAGGGTGCCGATGGCGCGACCCGTGAAGGCGAATTGCGCCGGTATCTGGAAGGGCTGGCCGTAGAGCAGGCGCTCCACATCCTGCGAGACTTCGGGAATATCCAGGTCGCGGGCCTCACCCAGCGTCAAGCCGAAGTATTGCTCCATCATCATTGCCATGCCGCGCTCGATGGCGGACATGTTCGCCCCTTCACCGATGAAGCCCAGTTTGTCCAGTGCCTGCACTAGGCTGTGCGAGTCGCGGGCGATGAAGCTGAGGAAGAGGTCTTTCATCGCTTTCTTCATGCTTTTGCTGAGCGTGCCAACCATGCCAAAATCGACGAAGGCAATGATGGGGCCGCTTCCCGGTGGACCTGGCTTGACGAAGATGTTGCCCGGATGTGGGTCAGCGTGGAAGAATCCGGCCTCGAAGAACTGGTAAAAGTAGGCTTGTACCGTGCGCTTTGCCACCTCAAGTCGGCTGATCCCCGCCGCTTCGATGGCGGGATAGTCGTTGATCTTGAGGCCGTTGATCCACTCTAGCACAAGAACACGCCGTGTTGTATAATTCTCGTAAACACGTGGGATATAGATAGTGGGATCATCCTTGAACATCTCTCGAAAACGCTGCGCATTGGCCGCTTCGGTGACGTAGTCTATCTCCTCATAGACGGTGCGTTTAAATTCGCGATAGACGCCCATGAGATCGATAAACTCGCTGGTGTCGACAAAGCGGTTAATCACCCAGATGACGAACTTGAGGGTGCTCAGGTCCGAGCGCACAAGCTGCTCGATATGGGGGCGCTGAATCTTGACGGCGACCTCCTCGCCTGTGGAGGCAAGGATTGCTTTATGCACCTGTCCCAGCGAGGCCGCGGCAGTCGATTTGCGCTCAAAGGTGCTGAAAACCTGGTCTATCGGTTTGCCTAGCTCTGACTCGACGACGCTGACCACGTGGCTGAATGGCGCGGGCGGCACTTCGTCCTGCAGGGAGCCGATCACAGCCAGCGCCTCTTCAGGCAGCAGGTCGGCGCGAGAGCTGAGGAACTGCCCCAGCTTAATCATCAACACGCCGAGTTTGATGGCGGTCTGGCGGAAGGCGACCAGTACGCGGATCAGTACTTCGATATTGGGCTGTACCTCGTAGTTGCCCCGCTCGCGGGCGCGAATGACGCGGCGGCGCTCGCGGTAGATGACCCAGATCGTCCAGAGCAGCAGACGAGAAACGCGGAGGAAGCGAACTGCTTGCGAAAATCTATTGATTCGTGTCGTCTTGACACCCATACGTAACCCTTTCGTGTTAAGATAGCGGTATAAGAATACCATATCATGTACGTCCATGACGAGTGAAGAGTTTGAGTGTTTCCTGGAGGGAGTTCGGTTTTGCACAGTTGTAATCGTAATCTGGCCTTCAGCCTCGATGATGGCTATAGCTTGCTGTATTTTCAAAATGACTATCGTTCGGCACAAATCGGCGGTACACCAGCGCCAAAGGCTCACAATTTTGAATTGCCCGGTGATCGAGCGCAGTACGCCCCTGACCGCCCGGCAGATGTGAAACATGTCAGGCTGGATATCGCGCTCGATTTTGAGCGGGAGACTGTCAGCGGCACGGTCTATACAACCCTTAGCGCGCTGTACGAGGAAGTAAACACGGTCAGCTTTGACGCGGTAGAGCTGCATGTTGAGCGCGTGACGCTGGCGGGCAGAGAGCAGGAGTTCAGTACTGACGACAAGAAGCTCCTGGTGACGTTAGATCGGCCCTATACGCATGGAGAGGAGTTCACGCTGGCGGTAGAATACCACGCGAAGCCACGCGCGGGCCTGCATTTCATGAAGCCGGTGCCAGAAGACCCGACGCGCCCTGTGCATGCCTGGACCTTCGGCCAGCCGCGCTATCATAGCTACTGGTTCCCCTGCCACGACGCTCCCAATGATCGCGCCACTACCGAGATCGTCGTGACCGTTCCTGCGCGGTTCCAGACCATCTCCAACGGCAAGCTGCTGGAGGTGATCGATAACGGCGCGACGAAGACACATCACTGGCTGCATGATATTCCACACGCCGCCTACCTGGTTTCGCTGGTCGTGGGCGATTTCGCGGTGATCGAAGATTCTTACAAAGGCATTCCTGTCACCTACTATATCCGGAGTGATCGCAAGGATGACGCGCCGCTCTACATGGGCAAGACGCCGGAGATGATGCGTTTCTTCTCGGAATACACTGGCGTCGAGTACCCCTATAGCAAGTACGCACAGACGGTGGTGGAGATTTACACGGGGGCTATGGAGCATACGAGCGCGACCACGCACAGTTTCTCGCTTGTCCCCGATCAAAAGGCTGCGCTCGACTTCGATCTTGTCCCCATTGTGGCGCACGAGCTGGCACACCAGTGGTTCGGCGATCTCGTCACCTGCCGTGACTGGCCGAACGGCTGGCTCAACGAAGGTTTTGCCACCTACTTCGAGCAGTTGTGGGGCGAGCACGACCAGGGAAGCGATTACTTCAAGCTGTCGATGCTACACGACAAGAAAGCCTATCTGGCGGAGGATAGCCGCTATCGTCGTCCCATTGTGTACCATGTCTATTACAGTGATGGCTTTGAGCTGTTTGATAGGCATATGTATCAAAAGGGTGGTTGGGTGTTGCACATGCTGCGCCACCAGCTTGGTGAAAAGACATTCCGCCGTGGTATCAACGCCTATCTCAATCGCTATCGCGAGCGAGAGGTCATCACGGCAGACCTGGAGCGCACGCTAGAGGAGGTGACGGGTCGCAGCCTTGCCCTGTTCTTCCAGCAGTGGGTCTATTCAGGCGGCTATCCCGCCTTCGAGGTGAATTATGCGTGGGATAACGAGCATCGCATGGCGAAGGTGAGAATCAAGCAGACACAAAAGGTAGATGATCTCACGCCCTGCTTTGTCGCGCCCGTTGACCTGGCGTTTACCGTTCCGATTTCTGATAAAGCTGCAAAGGATGAGCATACGACGGAGACGCGCGCGGTCTCTCTGTGTGTGGTGGTGGGTGAAGATGGGCAGGCGGAGCAGACATTCTATGTGCCACTGGAGCGCGAGCCGGTGATGGTGCGCTTTGACCCCGATGGCTGGCTGCTCAAGACGCTCAAATTCGAGCGTTCCAACAGCAGGCTGCGCTACCAGCTTGCGCATGATCCCGATGTGCTGGGCCGCATTGAGGCGGCAGAGGCGCTGGGCGAGCAGGAGGATGAAGAGAGTGTGAAAGCACTGGCTCATTCGTTGCTCAACGATGCCTTTTGGGGAGTGCGTGTCGCTGCCGCTGAAGCCCTGGCCTCGATTGGTAGCGAGCAAGCGCAGGATGTGCTCTTGCAGGCACTGACGCGACTGGATGCCCGCGAATTTTCGCGAGTACGCGCGGCCATTGCCGAGGCGCTGGGCAATTATGCGCAGCCGACACGCCCGGAGTTGGCGCAGCGTTCCGCGACTGCGCTCGCTTCAGTGTTTGAAGCAGGTGATGTCAGCTATCTGGTGGAGATGGCAACCGCTTATGCGCTGGGGAGAACGCGCACGGCTGGCGCTGTCGAGCAACTGGTCAAGCATATTGATCGCCCATCGTGGATGAACAGGGTGCAGGGCAGCATCTTTGCCGGACTGGCCGCGACAGGAGAGGATCGCGTTGTGGAGATCATCGCACCCTATCTCAATGACCCTACGCGCCACCCAACGCTGCGTCTGGCGGCTGCCAGAGGTTTCAATGTCCTGGCGCAGAATCGCCATCTCTATAGTGAGGAGGCACGGCAGCGCGCTGTCACCGCTTTGATTGAGGCTGTTGAACATGATAGCTGGAGGCCCGTGCGTGCTGCTTCTGCCAGAGCATTGCAACAGTTTGGTGAGGAACGCGCCATAAGTGCGCTGGAAAGCGCGGCCAGTCGCGAACTGGAAACAGCGGTGCAGCGTGTGATGCGTGTGGCCGCTCACTCTTTGCGTTCTGGCGACAAAACCGGCGAACAGTTGAAACAGTTGCGCAAGGACCTCGATGAGGTACGCGAAGAAAACCGCAAACTGAAAGAACAACTCGGCGCGCTGGAAGCACGGATGAAGTAGCTGAACGGGGGAACCTGGGATATTGTATAAGAAAGAGGAACAATATCCCGGGTGCCCTTATTATAGCATAAAAGCTCATACATTAGCAAATTTAGATATAAGTGCAACATTACTACCCCTTTGAGCGTCTTTTATTATGATGGGGAGACAGATATACCTTATTATCCGGGCAAATGTCACAGGAGAAGACGCTTTTGCCTGTATTGCTGACCGGTTGGTTATATGATTTTCCGGTTGATATCAATAGGCTCTGCAAGAAGATATTGTGACTGTAACAGGTGATTATGAGCGATAAGAAATGATGTGCAACGGAGGTGCAAGTTGCCTGATATACGAGTACAGGATTCTCCGCTAGTTGCCGGGCGCAAGCAGGATATTGCCTCGTGGAAAGAGGCGGATATTTCAAAACTGGGTGGAAAAGCAAAAAGACGATTTCAGAAACGCAAAGCTGCTCTCGAAGCGTATTTTACCACTGGTGCTTCACTTGAAGAGATAGCGCTGCGCTATCATATTTCGGAGAAGACGCTGACCAATCTGGCCGAAAAGTGCCTGGTGCAGCACGAAGATGGCAGTCCGTGGGGATTCCGTGCTCTTCTTCCGGGTAAACTGGTTGTTGATCATGTGTCATGCCAGGAGGACGAAGCGACGGGAGGCGCGAACGAAGAAACGGGCAAGCGCCCGGCTGTCAGGCTCGATACTCCACCGTCCATCGCCGCTATTGTCGTGCCTGAAACCCCTGACGTCGTTGGCGAGGAAGAAAGTGAAGAAGATATCTCGCCTGATAACTTTGTGAAGGATGCTGTAGAGGAGAACATGCCTTCGGAGCTGGTGGATGTGCTTGTTGCCAGCGAAGAGGAAGTTGAAGAAACGGTTGCTTTCGTGGCAGAGAAAGCAGGCGGCGATCAGGACGAGGAACTGGGGCCGATTCCAGCCATGGAAGATACTGAGGTACCAGCCACAGAGGGAACCCCTGAGGCAGCGATTGAAGCGGTGCCTGCGCTTGTGGCAGAGGAGATAGCGAAGCCATCAACGCGGGAGGTGGAGGCGGGGAGCGCAGAAGAGGTGAAGAGCGAGACGAGCACGGGAGGCGAGGCCGGTGCGTTCATTGTTGGCGGCGCAGGCGAGGAGGGCGCAGTTGTACCGGCATCTGTGAATGTGGGAATGGTGAGAAAGGCGACTCAGAGCAGGCGAGCAAGCGAATTGTCTCACCATATGGTATACAGGCACCGGCAGCGGGAGGCGAAGCAGCAGAAGCGCAGGCGATTACGCACGATACTGGCGACAAGCATGATCGTGGCCCTGCTCGTTGTGGTAGCATTACCGGCGGCTCTCGGCCTTGCGGCGTATAGCGCTTACACCAATGTACGCGGCGTGGCAATGGATGGCGTAGACCGTCTTCTCAAGGTAAAGACAATCCTGGCTGTCTCGAAGAGCGATCCCCTGGCTGCGCTCAACGTCGCAAAGTTGCAGCAGGCGCAGGTTGAGTTCAAAGGGGCGGAGAGCGATTTTCTCCAACTGCAACAATTGTTGAGCCGACCCGGTATTCAGTCAACGGTCAATCAATTCTCACCGCAGTATGGCAGCGAACTGGAAATGGGTGAGCGCCTGGTGCGAGTGGGGCTGGATGTCTCGCGCATGGGGAACGAGGTGAGTGGAGTTGCTCTGATGGGCGCGAACCTTCTGCACTCGTCGCCGCTTTCCAGTGGCTCTACTAAGCCGCTTATCACGGTTTCCGATATTGCTTCCATCGAAGGGGCGCTGGAGCATGCGCTGTACTATATCGATGACATTCAGACGCAGATGAGTCAGGTTTCGCTGCAAGAATTGCCGATCAGCGCGTCCCAGAAGGCGGAACTGGCTGCTGTTATGCCACTGCTGCCCAGGGCACGGGACTATATTGTGCAGGTGCAGGGGATGGTAGGTCTTGTCGCGTGGCTACTGGGCGTGGGGCAGCCGCGCCGCTTCCTGGTGCAGACGCTGGACAGCGCCGAATTGCGTCCCAGCGGCGGATTTGCCGGGCAATATGGTATCCTGCAAATTCAGGATGGCCGCATTGCTCCCTTCACCCTGCGCGACGTGGCGTTGCTTGACTATGCGGGCAATGGTTCCGAGCTTGTGCAAAATGGCTCCGGGCCGGGCCGTTCCGCGCCACCACAGTACAGCAGTTGGATGAACTTCGGCTACTTCGGGCTGCGCGACTCAAACCTGTCCGCCGACTACCCGACTACTGCTAAGCTGAACATGCAGATATTCCAGGACGAGGGCGGCGGCCCCGTCGATGGCGATATTGAACTGACACCCGCCGTTATCTCGCATGTCCTGGAGGTGACGGGGCCGATCAAAGTGGCTGAATATAACGATATTGTCACCGCGCAGAACCTGGAAGATAAACTGCACTACTACCAGCAAAACTACAGCGCCATCGCTCTTGAGAAACAGAAGACGAACAGTACGAGCAACGAGGCGCGCAAGGCGTTCACTTCCCTGGTCGGCCAGTTATTAATGTCAAAAGTGCGTCACCTGCCGGTTTCCAAACTGATCGAGATTGGCAAGCTCGCGCTTCAGGATATCAAGTCGCGAGATTTGCAAATCTACTTCACCAATCCCGCTGCCGAAGCCTGGCTCGTTGCGCATGGCTACAGTGGCTCAATGAGCACGTTTAGCAAAACCGATGGTTTCATGGTGGTGCAGGCGAATATCAGTATCAGCAAAGCCAGCCAGTACGTGCATACGACGGAGCAGGATGCTATTACGCTCGATGCGCAGGGTGGAGCGACGCATGTTCTGACGATCACGCTTGATTACCAGCAGACCGGCCCCGTCTACGGATACGACACCTACGCCGACTACGTCCGTATCTATGCTCCTGCCAATGCGCAATTTCTCTGGGGCGATGGCTTCGATAGCGGCAAGCCCCTGTGTACGCCTACAACCCCTGGCAGCAAGGGAAGCGGTGGCAAGGGAAGCGGTACAGGTACGGATACCGGAACTGGCACAGGTACAGGAACAGGCACGACGAGCGGCTGCGCGCAATATAACACATCGTTTCCTGACAGTGCCCGCTACTGTCCCAACGGTGACTATCAGCTTGGTGATCGTTATACGAACGTAGCGTGGCCTATCGACAGTCTGGGACCACCAACTGAGATGACCAGCGATTTGCCAGGGCGTGCCATGTGGGGCGGCCTGACGGAGACGCCCAAGAACTGCATCACGACGATCACCGTCTCGTACTATGTGCCGCACGCGGTCACGCATGATGCAGCCGGGCAGCCGGTCTACTCTTTGCTCGTGCAGAAGCAGGGCGGCTTGATCCCAACCGTTGATATCAGCGTTGATCCCAGCGCTATCAAAGGACTCAAAGCGTACATTTACAGCGGCAACCTGACGGCGGACAAGCTTATCACGCTGTCGATGCCTGCGAAGAAGTAATATCAAATCTGTTTCAATGATGATGATTTGGGGACACCCCGAACCCTGCCAGGGGAGCCCCCTGGACATCCTTTTTGATCCCTTTTCTACCGGATTTGATATAACGGGTATGCGGGTAACCTGTTTGCTTGAAGTGCTTGACAATTCAGGCTGTAGCCGCTAGACTATGGGTGGTAGATTTCGCGTGAAATGCGTGGAATAGAGTGTGTCTTTGCAATGTTTTAGATAAAAGAGAATAGAGAGACGAGGAACAGGAAGAGTAGGTACGGACTCCGTGAAGAGAGGGAAGATCGAAGGCTGTGAGTCTTCTCCGGTATAGACGTATCGAAGGTCGCCTGGAAGTCTGGAAACCAGCACGGTCGAGAGACGTGTAATTTCTACGGTCGCGCCCGTTAACGCGCCACGAGGATCAATTATTTCCGGTTGATCGAAACAAGGTGGTACCACGAGCAATGCCCTTTCTCGTCCTTGACGAGGGAAGGGTTTTTTTATTGGTAAAAATGGAGGCGCGAGAAGCCCCATCTCGCGCTGTCTATCTTAAAAAGATTGATTTTCAGAGTGAAGGAGGGGTTATGATCGAGCACAAAAAAGAGGAAGAGAGTGAAAAGACGGAGCATGCGGAGCAATCATTAGCGCAGGGGCTGCCGAAGACGTATGAACCATCGGCTGTCGAGGAGAAATGGTATCTTTTCTGGGAAGAGGGTGGTTACTTTAAGCCGGGTGGGAACCCGCAGGCGCAGACCTTTGTTATCAGCATGCCGCCGCCCAATGTGACGGGCGCGCTGCACCTGGGCCATGCCATTACGGCGACCATTGAAGATATCATGATTCGCTACCATCGCATGCGCGGCTACGACACGCTGTGGGTGCCGGGCGAAGATCACGCCGGTATCGCCACGCAGACAGTAGTGGAGCGCCTGCTGGCATCCGAGGGAACGAACCGGCACGAGATGGGACGCGAAGCCTTTCTTGAGCGCGTCTGGCAGTGGGTCAACCAGTACAAGAGCCGCATTCAGAACCAGCATCGTCGCCTGGGCGTCTCCGCTGACTGGTCGCGGGAGCGTTTCACGCTGGACGAAGGGCTGTCGAAGGCGGTGCGCGAGGTCTTCGTGCGCCTCTATGAAGAGGGATTGATCTATCGCGGCGAGCGCATCATCAACTGGTGTCCCCGCTGCATGAGCGCCCTCTCCGACCTTGAAGTCAATCACGTGGAGACGCCGGGCAAGCTGACCTACGTGCGCTACCCGCTCAAACCGGAGCCGGGCCACGAGAACGAGCCAACGGAGTATATCACCGTGGCGACGACGCGCCCGGAGACCATCCTGGGCGATACAGCGGTGGCGGTCAATCCAAAGGACGAACGCTACAAGAACCTGGTCGGGCGGCTGGCGATTCTGCCCGTGATCGGGCGCGAGATACCGATTGTGGCGGACGAAGCGGTTGAAGCTTCCTTCGGCACGGGCGCGGTAAAGGTGACGCCCGCGCATGACATGGTGGACTTCGAGATCGGCCTGCGCCACAACCTGCCGCGCGTGCAGGTGATCGGCTTCGATGCGAAGATGACGGAAGAGGCCGGACCCTATGCCGGTCTGGACCGCTACGAGGCGCGAGAGAAGCTGGTGGAGGATTTGCAGCGCCAGGGTCTGATCGTGAAGATCGAGGACTACGTGGTGCCGCTGGGCCTGTGCCAGCGCTGCGACACCGCCGTTGAGCCGCTCATCTCGAAGCAGTGGTTCGTCAAGATGCAGCCGCTGGCGACGCCTGCCATTGGCGCAGTGAAGTACGGCCAGTTGAAAATCGTGCCGGAGCGGTTCACGAAGATCTACCTGGACTGGCTGGAGAACATCCATGACTGGTGTATCTCGCGCCAGCTCTGGTGGGGCCATCGCATCCCTGTCTGGTACTGCGACGAGTGCGGCGAGATGATCGTCAGCCGCGAGGACGTGACGGAGTGTCCGCACTGCGGCAGCTCGAACATTCACCAGGACGAGGATGTGCTGGATACGTGGTTCAGTTCGTGGCTCTGGCCCTTCAGCACGCTGGGCTGGCCTGAAGTGACGCCCGATTTGCTGCGCTACTACCCGACCTCGGTGATGGAGACGGGCTATGACATCATCTTCTTCTGGGTGGCGCGTATGGTGATGGCAGGTATCCACTTTATGGGGACGCTGCCCTTCCACACCATCTACCTGCATGGCCTGGTGCGCGACGCTCATGGTGAGAAGATGAGCAAGTCCAAAAACAATGTGATTGACCCGTTGGAGGTGATGGACCAGTATGGCACTGATGCTCTGCGCTTCACACTGGCGACAAGCAGCACACCCGGAAACGACATGAAGCTGGTGCCTGAGCGCATCGTGGGCAACCGCAACTTCGCCAACAAAATCTGGAACGCGGCCCGCTTCGTGATGATGACCACAGAGGGGACCGTCGTCGGCGTGCCGACTATCACCGGGTTGCAGCCACAGACGCTGGCCGATCGCTGGATACTGAGCCGCCTGGCGCGCCTGATCAGCAGCGTGACGCAGTTGATTGAGGATTACCAGTTCGGGGAGGCCGGAAGGCAGATCAACGAGTTCTTCTGGTCGGAGTACGCCGACTGGTACATCGAGATTTCGAAAGTGCAGATGCAGGGCAGCGAGGAACTGCGCCGCAGCACGGCGGCTATTCTGCGCGCTGTGCTCGACGCGAGCATGCGTCTGCTGCACCCCTTCATGCCCTTCGTCACCGAAGAGGTCTGGCAGGACCTCTATCGCACCAGCCAGCCAGATACGGCCAACTGGCCTGCCTCGGCCCTGATCGTCGCTCCGTGGCCGCAGGTCAATCAGGCAGCCATCGACGAACTGGCCGAGGGCGAGTTTGGCCTGCTGCAAGAAGTGATTACGCGCATCCGCGACGCCCGCAACCAGATGAACGTCGAACCGGCGCGCCGCATCCCCGTCAGCCTGGTGGCTGGCGCTCTGGTGCCGATGTTCGAGGCGCAGGCCCCGCTCATCGAGTTCCTGGCCCGCACGGAGAAGCCCCAACTCTACGCGCAGTTGCCGCAGAAGCCGGGACAGGCTATGAGCCTGCTGGCCGGAACGGTCGAAATCTACCTGCCCCTGGCGGGCATGATTGATCTCAGCAAAGAGATGGAGCGACTCGACAAAGAGATCGCGCAGGCGCAGCAGGAAATTGCCCGCCTGCAAGGCAAGCTCGCCAACGAAGCTTTCGTGACAAGGGCAAAGCCGGAGGTAGTCGAACGCGAGCGCGAGAAGCTCACCGCACAGGAAGAGCGCATCGGCAAGCTGCTGGCCCGCCGCGCCGCACTGGGCGGATAGAGTCTTTTCACAACCAGGAAAAAGCCGTTTGATTGGCCGCAGGCCAATCAAACGGCTTTTTCCTGGTTGTGAAGGTGTCACATCGGTAATTGTTCCATCAACCCCTTTGAGAACTGCTCGTTGTAGAGTTTCGCGTAGAGACCGCCTTTCTCTAACAATTCCTCGTGCGTGCCGCGCTCGACGATCTGACCGTGGTCGATAACCAGGATGATGTCTGCTGCCAGGATGGTGGAGAGGCGGTGCGCGATGGCGACCGTTGTGCGCTCCTTCATCAGCGGCTCAATGGCGACCTGGATCAGGCGCTCGGAGTGGGTGTCCAGCGCGCTGGTGGCCTCGTCAAGGATGAGGATGCGCGGGTTTTTCAGGATGACGCGGGCAATGGCAAGGCGCTGCTTCTCGCCGCCTGAGAGCTTGTAGCCGCGCTCGCCGACGATGGTGTCGAAGCCTTTTTCGAGTTCCATGATACGGTCGTAGATGGCGGCAGCCTTTGTCGCCGCGACCAACTCCTCGTCTGTCGCGTCGAGTTTGGCGTAGAGCAGGTTCTCGCGGATGGAGGCGTGGAAGAGGTAGGTTTCCTGTGTCACCATGCCGATGATCTCGCCCAGGCAGGAGAGGTCGATATCCTTCACGTTGTGGCCGTCGATCTCCACTGCTCCCTCGTCCACGTCATAGAGGCGTGGGATCAGGTAGGTGATGGTGGTCTTGCCAGCACCGCTTGGGCCGACTAGCGCCGCCAGTTGTCCCGGTTTGATGTCGAATGAGATGTCGTTCAAGGTGGCGTGTGCAATCGGCTCGTCCGGCGCGGCAACGGGCACGGGCAGGTTGTTGTAGACCAGAGGAGGTGACACTTTCTCGCCTTTCTCCCTGCCTCTACCATCCTGCCAGTTCATGTTTCCATTGCCGTTATTCTCGTCCCTGTTGCCATCTTCCGCTTTGGGTGGATCAGGGAAGAGACCAGCGTAGTCGTTTTTATAGGTAAACGAGACATTCTTAAAAGTAATTTCGCCGCGTACCTGATCGGGTTTGAGTTGTAGCGCGTTGGGTGAGTTTTTGATGGTAATGGGCAGATCGAGATACTCGAATATGCGGTCGAACAAAGCCAGCGCGCCCTGGATATCCACCTGGATGTTGAGCAACTGGCCGATGGGGAAGAAGACCCTGCTTTGTAGTGTTGTGAAAGCGACGATACCGCCGATGGAGATGCCTGGATGGGCCGGGTTCTGGATAATCATGAGTCCGGCAACCAGATAGATGATGGCAGGAGTGACGGAGAAGAAGGTACCGATGAACATGAAGAACCAGCGCCCGATCATCTGCTGGCGCACTTCCAGGTCGGTCAGCCGCTGATTCTCGTCCTCGAACTGGCGCTCGACGTATTTCTGCCGCCCGAACGTTTTAACGAGCAGGATGCCGCTGATGGAGAGCGTTTCTTGCATCATCGATGTCAGCGAGGCCATACTTTCCTGCGTCTCTTTGCTGGTTACACGCCGCACATTGCCCACTTTGTAGGTGATCCAGAGGAAGAGTGGCAGCAAGCCGAGCGAGATGAGCGTGAGCGGCACGCTGATAAACAGCATGGCGATGATGGTGCTCAGGGCTGTCGAGATGTTGGAGACGATACTGGTAGCCGTATTGGTCACGACATTCTCGACTCCACCAACGTCATTGGACAGGCGCGACTGAATCTCGCCGGTGCGCGAGGCTGTGAAGAAGGCCAGCGACATGTTTTGCAGGTGCCGGTAGAGCCTGTTACGGAAGTCGCGCATGACATTCTGTCCAACGATATTATTGAGATAGGTCTGTCCAACGCCGATGATGCCGGTGATGATCGGCATGACAAACATAATGGAAACGATGATAATTAAGAGCCTTAGATTGTGTCCCAGAATAGCATTATTGAAGACAACCTGGATCAGTAGCGGGTTGACAAGGCCCAGCACGGTTGTCAGGATAATCAGGAAAAGTACCAGGAAGACCTGGAATTTATAGGGCGCGAATGCCTCGGCTATGCGTCGCATGGTGCGTGTATCGGTCTTGCGTCCACGCCTTTTCTGTTCTTCGAGATAGGTTCTTAAACTATCGCCCCTCATTCCATGAAATGCCATATATTGCTCCTGAGATAAGTTTTGATATGTATAGAAGTTTCCGTAGCCAATTTATCGCGTCCGCTGGTGATGCTGGCAACCAGATTCGGTAATAGAATCTCGCAGGCCCCAATTTATTGGCAAAACATGCAGCACGAGCCGATAAATCGACGCTGCGCAGAATCAATGCCGCGCCATGTTACAGGATACTGCATCATCGAACTCATTGCACCAGCCATAAGGACGGTTTATGCACCTGTACATTCTGACAGGCAGATGCGCGCGATCAATCCGGCCAACAGCGCGCCGCGTATCGGCAAAGAATCGAGGCGCAGGTATTCGCGATTGAGATCGTGCATGCCGCCGCCAATGGGGCCAAGGCTGTCGAGGGTGGGAACGCCCGCGTGCATGAGCGTGTTCGCGTCGGAAACACCGCCCTTGCGCTCGGCGGTGAGCGCAAACCCCCCCGCTTCCCATTCGGCCTGCGCCAGGGCAACCAGTTGCAAGACGCCCTCGCTGGCCTCATAAGGAATACGCCCGCGTGTGCGTAATAGATGTGAGCGCGTATCGGGGACAAAGCACGAACTGGCGATGCGTTCGAGCGCCGCAGCCGCTATCTGCAAGTGATGCTCGTCATAGGCGCGTACAGAGACGTGACAGCGCGCGAAATCGGGTACGACGTTGAGCGGCTCGCTGCTACTGAGGCGCGTCACGTTGAAGGTCACGCTCGGATAGAGCGTATTCAGATTGTGAATGGCGATCATCTTGTGGGCCAGCTCGATGACCGCCGAGCGCCCGCGATGGGGTTCCGCGCCTGAATGCGCCGGAACGCCCATCACCTCCAGCACGTATTTATCGGCTCCCTTACGCGCCTTCGTCACAATCTCCACGTCACGGGAGGGTTCCAGCACCAGCGCCACATCGACCTGGCGGGCCATCTCGCGTAGCAAAGATGCGCTGCCCGGTGAGCCGATCTCCTCATCGTTATTGAAGATGACGACCAGCTCACCATAGTCCTCGAAGCCGCCCTCGAGCAGAGCCCGCAGGCTGTAGAGGCCCATCAAGACGCCGGACTTCATATCGATCACGCCGGGGCCGTAAGCCATGCCATCAGCGATGCGGAAAGGATTGGTTGATGCCGCGCCGGAACCGTAGACGGTATCCACGTGTCCGACCAGCAGAATGCGAGCTTTGCCCTTACCCTGCCGACGTGCCAGCAGGTTGTTGCCATATTGTTCGTGCGCGTGCAGTGTCACAGCAAAATCAAGCTCGCGCATCCACTGTTCCAGGTGACTTATGATCGTATTGATCCCCTGTACCTGACCTGTTCCCGAATCAATATTTACGAATGCAGCCAGCCGCTCCAATAATTCCGGCTGGTACTGCTGAAGTTGTGGAAGATACTGCTGAGCGTAGGCGCACATAGAATGTCCTCTCTTAAATCATTTCACGTTGTTTCATTATATCACATCTAAATGGATAAGCCTGCGCGGAAGTGCGTTTTTGCCGATACAAAAGGTAGGACTATTCAGGATAGTATCGAGGGGAGGAGCAATATGGCAGTACAATCGGCAGGTTATTTACAGGCACTCCAGGCGGCGAATGCGGAGGCGCAATTATCATCATTCGGCTATGCTCGTATCGTATCCATACGGGCAACGGTGAGCGCTCTGGAATACCCCATGCTTCCGTTTGCCATACTGAAAGGCGATCCACGCCTGGATTTTCAGCAGTGGGTGGAGATATATCTGCCCGAGGTGGAGGGGCAGGAAAGTGCTTTGAGAGCGCTATGTGAGGCGTGGAACAGGCCATTTGTCCTGCTCGATCCAGAACAACTTTTCTTCGTCTGCGCCTGGAGTTCCGTGCCGCAAGCGCCTGCGCTGGTCGTACAGACCTCAGAACTCATTTTCGGCATCGCCACTTCAGGCCCTTATCAGAAAAGGTGGTGTACCACACGGGCTGTGACCCGGCAAGGCGAACTCGTGGCATGGTGCTGCGAGATCGACATGGGCGAGGAGGCATGCAAGCAGATGGCCAGGGTAGTGTTCTCAGAGGAGAATATGATCCGGCTGGCTGAGAGGCAGTGAAGGCAGGCCACCCCTGGCGGGTGGCCTGCCTGGCAGATGCGCGACAAATGCGGCTCTGCAATGCCTCGTCAGCGCTCGTGGTGGTGGGGGCGAACCAGCATGATACCGACCACCATGCCAAAGATGAAGGCCATCAAGAGGAGGATCAAGATGGTTTCTATGTCAACGGGCATATCGTTTCTCCTGCTCTCCTCGCTTTGCGAGGGGGATGGATAGTTGCTTTCCGTGTTCGTGCCTCTGGCTTGTCTACCTGAGATTCCCGTAGCCGACGATAGGCGACGGACAACAACGCGGCCTGTCTACTGCGCAGGGTGGCATCAGCAAGGCGCGGCAGCCGGTAATCCTGCAAGCGGATGCCAAGCGTGAGCAGTGCCTGCCGAAACACCGTTGGCTGCTCCTCGAAGTCAGTCAAATGCGCGAGATCAATGAGCAGCGCGCGTCTTTGTTTCTCTGGAAACTGGCTGATCGCATACGCGGCCCTGATGAGGAGCCATTCCAGGTACATATTCTCAAGCGCAAGATCGATGAGATCAGTTGCTCTATCTTGATAGCTATCCTCATCAGTACCAAAGCGGTCAAGTCGTCCCTCACGCCTGCGCAGATCGTTATAGTAATTGTGAGCAATGGTGTAGGCCATCGCTTCGGGCGAGCGCAGTTGTGCGCTATCGGTCTCGTGAAGTCGCAAAGAGTATTCGTAGGTGCGCGTGACACCCACCTGTACGATATCTTCGACGATATCTTCTTCCTGACCGCGCCAGGAGGAGATGCCGGAGGTATAGACCCAGCGCCGTGCATGAGGGCGCAGCGAGGAGTAGACCCGGTCCCAGGTGGCATCGTCGAACGATTCACGTCTGGAAGGGTCGGAGGAACAATCGTGTAGCGCCATCTTTTTTGCCCTTTCTGTCGATTCATGTCTACCGGTGTTCTGTTTCAGGCTAAGAGTCCGTATCCAGCGCCGCACTACTGTTTATTGATGTATATAAAGTACAAATGACTGAAAGATTACTGATTAACCGACAATCGTTTTCTGGATGAATTCTCCTTCTGTATTAATCATACTCAAGAAACCTTATCTTTGTCAAGGGTAATATGAGGAATTTTGATACATTTTTCATAGCAATCTTGACTTTTTGGGAACGATGATTTACAATAACACAGAATATCTGATAGATAGAACAAATTTTTCACATATTTCTTAAGATAAGGTTATAAAGAATTTGACGGGAAAAGTTTTAAAATGTAAAATGGGATGAGAAAAATTCGGATGACTCTCGTTTCTATGAAGAGGCTATCGAATAAGCTTTTCCTTTCCCCGGCGCTTCGTTCGTGTCATACCGGTATAGGGAGTGTGTGATGGATCGGCGACAGCCACCTATCAAAGAGTACCTGCAAAGACGGGAAGTGCAGGAGCGCATCCTGCGGAAGATAGCAGAGGTGCACGCGAAAGCAACCGTCACGATTAGCCGCGCAGCCGAGCTTTCCGGCTTTACTGAGAATCAGCTGCGCGATTGGGAGAAACGCGGCCTGTTCAACAGGGAAAGAAATGCGAAACAAGATGGGAAAGGTTCACCTCACAGGCAATACACGCCCGCCGATCTGGAGAAACTGGCGATACTGAGCGATCTATACGAGCAGCGATATCCAATAGGAGAGCTTTTGCGGGAAGCCGAAGCGATCTCCCAGATCGCTGATACCCTGACAGGTAGTCACGCGCAGGCAAAGGAAGATCAAGTCGGTGTTGAAAGACTGCCGATTGACCAGCGTGTGGAGAGGATGAATGACGAATCATCCTGGCGTTATTTTGTCTCCCAGGCGCTTCGCTTGTCGCTCATGCTCATCTGCGAAGCGATGCCTGATACTATAGTTGGTCTGGTATTGCCACTGCATAAAGATCTTAAAAAAAGTCAGGCACCTGAGCCTGCAAATCTCCGCGATGTCGGGCAGGCTCTCATAGGTTGGCTTGAGCCAAACCAGCCGTTTTGTGCTTTCCTTGACCCAGCACCCCATTTTGAGGTTGCAAGCGATTTTCGTATCCATAAGTTAATGGTCATGGAAGCGAACGTGCCGGAAGAGGATGCAGCGCAAGATAGTACGCTCATTGTCGTTCAGCGCAAAGCGAAGCCACTCACGCTTACCCCTCTGGTCGTCGAGACCATTCGAGGTTTGCTGGCTTTAGTCTATCAGAACGTGGATACTTGGAAATCCTGTTTCGACTATGGTACGCGTGACTGGGTGTATCATGGAACCAACTTTACCGGCGATGTTGTACCAACCGATGTTTTGCTGAAGAGTCTGACAAACATGGTAGTTGAACTGGGAGGTAAAACAGCGAGTGGGCGCAATCGCTGGAATTTCTGTTGTATTCTGCTTCCACAGGATAACACCCTGCCTCTCCAGCAGCGCAGTCTCGTGGTACGGGCGCAGAGCGATGCTGCCCCCCATATGCTGGAAACGACGGTAGTCTCTCCAAGAGACAAGAATCCGGGACTCAGCATTAAGGCATTTCAAAGTGGGCAGAGCTTTTACCGTACTGAGATTTCTCCTGATGATCCTATGATTGCGTATAGAACGCAGGAAGGGCCAATTCGTTCTGCTATCGCTATTCCGATCAGTGGAGAAG
>DATGLM010000067.1:0-24543 GCA_035294125.1 Ktedonobacteraceae bacterium
TGTCGTAAACTGGCCGTATTGATATTGAAGAGCATGCCCGACCCGCTCATCAGCGCCCAGAGCATCAGTGCTATCCAGTACCAGCGTATGAAAGCCAGCACGATGCACAGCAAACCACCCAGCATCAGCGCGCTCAGGGCAACCTTGCTGAACGACCAGCGTTTGCGCAGCATACCGGCGGAGAGCGAGAAGACGACGATACCGATGCTGGCTGCCGAGTAAAGCAGGCTCACCTGTGCATCGCTGGCTGTTAGCCGCTCCTTCGCGAACAGCACAAGCTGCGCTCCAACCGTTGTGTAAACGAAATTTTCCAGCGCCATCATCAGCGAAATGTTGCGCAGCACGGGATGCCTTAAAACGTAGCGCAGCCCCTCGACGATGTCGCGGCGCAGGCTCGTCGGAGTACGTTTCTCGTCGGTGTTGAAACTGATGCGAATGAGCGCCAGTGAGAGGGCGGAGATGAGGAACGAGAAGCCGTCAAAGAGCATGAGCGAGGTGATGGGCAGGATGGTGACAAGCGCGCCCGCCAGTAGCGGCCCCAGAATGCTGGCTCCCGAATAACTGGCCTGGATGCGCCCGTTGGCCGTCACCAGATCGTCACGATTGACCAGCGCGGGGATGGCCGCGAACTGCCCGGACTCAAAGCAGATGGTCAGCGTCGATTGCAGGAAGCCAACGCCGTAAATCCACCACACGGTCAGATGCCCGGAAAAGGCCATGAGGGAAATAGAGGCGACGACCAGCGCGCGCCCGAGATCGGTCAAAATCATCATACGCTTGCGATTGACGCGATCCGTCACCGCGCCCAGCGCCAGCCCGAAGAGCAGATAGGGCAGAAACTCAGCCGCCGTCGTGATGCCCAGGTTCAGCGCCGAGCCGGTCAGCTTGTAGACCAGCAGGGGCAGCGCGAAAAGCGTAATGGAACTGCCCAGATTGGAGATCGTCTGCCCCGTCCAGTATTTCCAGAAATCGCTATTCAGCCCGCTTTTCCGGGGCTTCGCTGCCTGTATACTTTCGACTTGCCTTTCCATAAGTCGCTCCTTATATACTCATATTCTTCAGCGTGTTTCATCCTCGTCGGCTGTCTCTTGCGCCGGAAACACGGTAGCTGGTCCCTGCATATAAGCCGGAGATTTGAATATGGAGATTAAGAGGCCATAGATTTGCCCATCGGGATCAGGCGCTTCTTGTAAGAAATCTTCTATCAGCGCATCCAGCCGCTCTTTATAGGCTTTTGCACGCTCAGGCGAGAGGCGCGCATGAGGAAATGCGCTGCACGGAAAGATGTCTCCTTTTTGTATGGTTGCCAGCGATTCGGCATATTCATCACGTGCATCTGTCAAAATCTGCAAACCCATCTCTATGTCGCCTGTGACCTCATGCGGCACATCAAACATGAAGATACGGGCTGTGCGCGTGTAATACTTCGCTACGATGCCATGCACCAGCCGCCGCGCTGCCACGCGCGCCAGCCCTGCTTCCTCAAGCACCTGCAAGTGGTGGCCTATCGTGCCATGCGAGACCTTCAGCCGTTGCGCAATCTGCTTCGCCGTCGCTGGCTGGTTCTGAATAATGCTCAAAATGCGCCAGCGCAGCGGCTCGCCAATCGCCTTAAACTGCTGCGCCGTATTGACCACCAGCTTCAAAGGCAGTTCCGGCATTTTCACCGGCACATCCTCCGGCAAGACCGCCTCGCTCTCCTCATCCGCGTTCCGAAATTCTGCCGTCATGCTTTTCCTTCCCGTCATACAATCTTCTTATGACGTACTATAAAATTAGTACGTAAAAGAAATGTAACATAGGAAATTGTGAAAGTCAATAACTTCGTGTTACAATGCAAGCACATGAAATAAGCGGAAATGGAGTACAGCCAGTGCCAGAATATAGCTTTGAACGTTATCTCAATGTTGGCGCGGCCTATGGGGCCAGTTTTTCGCCGGATGGGCGGCAATTGACGTTCCTGACGGATATTGCCGGGGTGGCCGAGGTGTGGAGCGTTCCCGTTGATCTGCATGCTTCCACTCCGGCGTGGCCGCAGCAGCTTACCTTTCAGGGTGATCGTGTGGCCGGGGCGGTCTTCTCACCGACGGAAAATGTCCTGCTGGCTATCTGCGACGTGGGGGGCAACGAGCGCACGCAGTTCTACGCCTTGAGCGCCGATGGCTCGACCTTTGTTCCCCTGACCAACCGTCCCGAAGTCATGTATCTCTTCGGCGGCTGGTCGCCCGATGGCAGCCGCATTGTCTATTCCAGCAATGAGCGCGATGGCCGCTATTTCGATGTCTATGAACGTGATATGGCAAGCGATACTATTAAGCAATTATATGTCCAGGATGGCACCAATTATGCTGCGGGCTTCTCTCCTGATGGCCGTTCTGTACTCGTCAGCCACTACAATTCTAATGTCCGCAATCAATTGCTGCTTGCAGATACGATCACGGGAGAGGCACGTGCCTTGACGCCGCAAACTGCCGAAGGTGAAGGCCCGGCACTGCACGTGGGCGGGCAATGGTCGGCGGATCGCGAGGGCCTCTACCTGCTCAGCAATCGTGACCGCCAGTTTCTCTCGCTGGCATACCTGGATCTCTCCACGCTTGAAATGATCTACCTGCTCGATGAGAACTGGGATCAGGAAGAGCTGGCGCTGACCGAAGATGGCAGGCAGATGGCCCTTGTTACAAATGAAGATGGCTACTCGCGCCTGCGGCTCTTCGATGTCTCCAATGGCTGGGAGGCGCGGCGGGATTTAGCCGCACCGGAACTCCCGGCGGGTGGCACCATCTATGGCCTCACGTGGTCGCAGGAGGGCACCCGGCTTGCCTTCACGTTCGACAGTCCCACTTACCCGCCGGATGTATGGGTCTGGGATCTCACGGAGAAGATTCTCTGGCATGCCACGCGCAGCACGCTGGGCGGCATTCCGCGCGATGCCTTCGTCGCCCCTGCGCTCGTGCGCTACCCGACGTTTGATGGCCGCGCAATACCAGCCTTCCTCTACCTGCCGAAGGGAAAGGAGCCGCGCGACCTGCCCGTGGTGATTCACGTGCATGGTGGCCCGGAAGGTCAGGCGCGTCCTATCTTCAACCGCGTCATCCAGTATCTTGTCGCGCACGGCTATGCTGTCCTCGCTCCCAACGTGCGCGGTAGCACCGGCTATGGCTACGAGTACCAGAGCCTCGACGACGTGCGCAAACGCATGGACTCGGTGGCGGACCTGCGCTACGCCGCGGACTGGCTGCGTGAGAGCGGCATTGCCAATCCGAACCGTATCGCGGTCATGGGTGGCAGCTATGGCGGCTTCATGGTGCTTTCCGCTATCACCACCTATCCCGATATCTGGGCGGCAGCCGTCGATATCGTCGGCATCGCCAATTTCGTCACCTTCCTCGAAAACACCGGCCCCTGGCGGCGCAAACTGCGCGAGGCTGAGTACGGCAGCCTCGAACACGACCGCGCGTTCCTGGAGCAAATCTCGCCCATTCGTCACGTCGACAGCATCACTGCCCCGCTCTTCGTCGTGCATGGCGCGAACGACCCTCGTGTCCCCATCGGCGAGGCCGAGCAGATTGTGGCCGCCCTGCGCAACCGCAATGTCCCCGTCGAATACCTGCGCTTTGAGGACGAGGGCCACGGCATCGTCAAACGCGTCAACCGCCTTATCGTTTACCCCGCCATCGCCCGTTTCCTCGATCAATACCTGCGAGGGACAAAATAAGAGGAGCGGGTCATGCAAGAGCGGCAAGCGTGTCGACACGCTTGCCGCTCTTGCATGACCCGCTCCTCTTATTGCTTTCGTCTTTCCAATCGCTCAACCAGGTGTGGCAGCAGGGCGTGTACATCTGCTACCACGCCGATATCTGAATGGCGAAAGATGGCGGCGCGCTTGTTTTTGTTGATTGAGACGACGAAGCCAGCCTTGCGAATGCCCGCGATATGTTCCGCCGCGCCGCGCACGCCGAGCGCGATATAGAGGCGCGGTGAGATGGCGCGGCCCGTGAGGCCGATCTGCTTCTGCTTCGGCAGCCAGCCCTGATCGGCTACATTGCGCGTCGCTCCGATTGCCGCGTTAAGCAACTTTGCCAGTTTGTACATCACGCCGTACTGCGCTGGCTCGCCCATGCCCATGCCAACACCCAGCACAATGCTGGCCGCTTCCAGTTCCGCCACGCCCGTATCGCGCTGCTCGCGGCTCACAATGCGCGTGCGAATCTGTTCCGCCACACCTTCCGTCGGCAGCGTTTCGATGATCGCTTTTCGACTGAAATCGGGTGAAATGGCCGAGAGCATGCCCGGCCTCACGGTTGCCATGGCCGGAAGCGTCGAGGAGAGGATGGAAGAGAGAATTTTGTTGCCAAAGGCCGGTTTGTACTGTACCAGCCGTCCCTGCTCGTCGATGCCGAGATCGATGCAGTCGCCGGTCAGACCGAGATGGAGCCGGGCTGCTACGCGAGGGGCGAGGTCGCGTCCGTTGGCGGTCGAGCCGAGCAGCACAGCCTCCGGATGGTATCGCTCAATCGCTGCGGCTAAAACTGCTGTATAGCCGTCCGTTGTATACGCTTCCAGGGCCGCATCTGCCGCCACGTAGACCCGTTCCGCGCCATAAGCTGCCAGTGCCTGCGCATCACTGGTGGCATCCGCTCCACCTATCAGCACAGCCGCCAGTTCTCCGCGCAGCTCCGCCGCTAGCGCGGCTCCCTTGCCCAGCAGTTCCAGTGTGACGCGGCGTATGCCCTCAGCAGAGCGTTCCGCCACTACCCACACCGCTCTTCCCGGCTGTGGTGCGCCTTCTCTCGCCTGTATGGCTCTTTTCTCTGCCTGCACAGCCGGATGCTCCACTGCCATGCGCAGGAGACCGCGTGCTTCCAGCGCATCCAGCAACAACGCCGCTGCCTTTGCCGGGTCGCTTTCCGTGATGACCTCTCCGGCGCGGGCATACGTATCCTCCTCGACGCTGGCTACCCATGTGGGTGAGCCTTTTTGCCCCAGCAGGTTGAGGTCGGTGTGCAGGTCGGCGGCGCGGAGCACCTGGTAGCGTTCCCCCCGCTGGTTGGCTTCGCGCGTGGCCTGCTCGTCGGGCCAGATGCCCTCGTTCAGCTTCTCCGCTGCTGTGACCAGCGCGGGCAGGGGAGCTATGAGTGTCTCGCTGCCCTCGTCGGTTTCGCGCGTGGCGATTAGCTCTCGCCTGCCCGCGTTTCGTCGCAGCTCAATCTTCTCTATCGCGCTGATTTGTGGTAGATTGAGCATCTCTGCCAGTTCTGGCCCCACCTGCGCCGTTTCCGCGTCGATGCTGTGCCGACCGCAGAAAATCATATCGGGCTGTTCTGGCTGGATTGCCAGCGCCAGGGCGCGCGCCGTGGCTGCCGTATCCGCGCCGCCGAAGGCCCGGTCATTCAGGTGAATAGCCCTGTTTGCGCCCATCGCCAGTGCGGTTGCCAGTGCCTCGTGCGCCTGCGGTGGCCCCATTGTAATGGCAATAACTTCTCCCCCGTGCCGCTCGCGCAGGCGAAGCGCCTCCGTCAGCGCGTAGACATCCAGTTCGTTCAGTTCCAGTGGCACGCCATCGCGCACCAGCCGCCGCGTTTCCTGATCGAAGCGCAAGGCGGACAGCAGCGGCACCTGCTTGATACACACCATAATTTTCAATGACCCGATCTCATCTTGTTCTATCTCAGCCATCGACACACTCCTTACAAATGTTTCTCTTGCGGAATATCATATCTCGGCATTATGAACCCTGCAAAATACTCCGTATCTTCCTCCAGATGCATCAACTTCTCATCCTCTTACGGCGTAATAGATATAGAAGGCAGAAATGGATGGGTAAAAATACCGGGCCTTCATATCAAGAGTGGTGGTGAGGCTGTTGAGCATTGTACGCGCTGCATCACTCATCGCTCTCGCGAAAAACCAGACAAGTTGCTGGCGCTACGCCGTCTGTCTGGGAAAGGAGTTGAAATATGCCTGGATCAATTCATCTCGGGAAGATCGCAGGTATCGAAATCGATATCAATTACACATGGATTATTATTGTAGTGCTTATCACATGGTCGCTTGCCACGTCGTTCATGGCGATTTACCCCGGCTGGGGAACCGCTACCTACTGGATTGTCGGCTTCATAGCGGCCATTCTGTTGTTTGTCTCTGTACTCTTGCACGAACTGGCGCACTCACTGGTTGCCCGCTCGCGAGGATTACCGGTGAAAAGCATCACCCTCTTCATCTTTGGCGGTGTCTCCAATATCGAGCGCGAGCCACAGAGCCCGGGTGTTGAATTTTGGATGGCCATTGTCGGCCCCATTACCAGTATCGTCATCGGTATTATCGCTTTCCTGCTCTACCTGCCCATTGCGCGTACTAATTCGCCGCTAGCAGCCATTTTGGACTATCTGGGGATCACCAATATCCTGCTGGGCATTTTCAATCTGATTCCCGGCTTCCCCCTGGATGGTGGGCGCGTTCTGCGTTCAATTATCTGGAAAATTAACGGCAACCTGCGCACAGCCACTCGCGCTGCCTCGTTAGTCGGTGAGGTTGTGGCCGTCCTCTTTATCGTCATAGGCGTCCTTGTGTTATTCAGTGGTAATGTCTTCGATGGCATCTGGTTGGGCTTCATTGGCTGGTTCCTCCTGAACGCGGCGCGTACTGCCAATTCTCAGGTCATGCTGGAGTCCATGTTTAAGGGCGTGACCGTGGGCGAGGTGATGAACCGCAATCCTGTGACGGTCCCTGCCAACATCTCGCTGCAGCGGCTGGTTGATGAGTACTTCCTGCCCTATGGCCTGCGCTCCGCCCTTGTTGTGCAGGGCGAGCAGTTGGCAGGTCTGATTACCCTCGGTGACATTCGCAGCGTGCCGCGCGACCAGTGGCCGCAGACGCCGGTTGGCATGGCGATGATCCCTCTGGATCGCCTGCATGCCGTCTCTCCCACACAGAACCTGAACGATGTGCTCGCACTCATGGCGAACCGGGACGTGAATCAGTTGCCCGTCGTGGAAAATGGTCGTGTTGTCGGCCTGCTCAGTCGTGATGCTATTATCCGCTACATTGAAGTGCATCGCAGCCTGGGTCTGCAAAAGCCCCCATCAGCAAACGAACAGCCACCACAGCGGCACGTGGCTTAAGCTAGCATACCCGCGAACAAGAACAGGGGATGCTGCAATGTCATCCCCTGTTCTTGTTCGCGGGTATGTTAAACTATCAGCACTACCTTCCCCGTTGTCTGGCGGTTGGCTATGGCGCCTGTTCCAGGAGATATGTTGCCTGAACTGGTACACAGGTCCAGGCAATCAAATGTTTGAAGCATTTTAAGCTGTCTGTAATCCAGAGCGTATCTATCTTATTAGAATGCATCCTGCAAGGTAACTTTCAACGTATAAGAATTAGAGAGGAACTCATATCCCAATTTGGGAGGGTGGGAACGTCTATTAGATGACGTTATCGTCATGTAACTGATCCCCTTTTTCATCCGTTTAATATTCGATCTTGTTATGTGATGGTACAATTTGAAATAGTATGGAATGGTGGAGTTAATAAGAAGAAAGTACTGAAAACTCGCTTAGCGTAGTGTCAGTGACGGAGCTCTGCGTTACACTATTTTGGAGCGTCCATAGAAAACACGCCTGTTTTCGTTGTTAATCTTTTAATCATTGTGGCCTTTTTCCTGCATCTTATCGCAGGGATGTAAAGAAGGATTCTCCCGGTAGGGGACAGGGTTCTATCACTGAAGATGGTCAAGAGGAAACCAAACCTCAACGCCCGCCTGCCCGATGAGCTACCTATGGTGACGGGGGAATGGTGATGTACGTGCATGGCTCTGTCCGGTAAAACAACAGAGCATGGTACGACTTTTCAGGCGAGGTAAACATATGGACGACAAGGGTGTGCGTTGGCGGAAGCCAGCGCTGCGTCGGGGAAAAAAGCAGAAGAGAAATGTAAAGGACTATCAAAAAGCGATTACAAAGTTTTTCGTAGAGAATAAACGAGGTGTCTTCACAGGCGTACTTCTGACGGCAATAACGGTGCTGCTTTTTGGCATTTTTAGCCTGCTGCCAGCGCCAGGCACGACAAGTACTCCACCTGTAGGAGTAACCGTTGTCAACTACAGCACGTTTATCCATCAGGTAGAAGCCGGGAATGTCCAGGCTGTGAGGATTCAGGGGCAAGAGATCAACGCTCTGCTCATCAAGCCTTATCATCCGACCAGAACAGGTCAGGCTTCGGCAACGCCTGTCGCGACCAGCAGCCCGAGTCAGCAAGCTGCTAATTTCGCTGCATGGAGTCACTACCTCGGGGCTGGCTATCCAAACTGGCCTGCTACAACAACAGAGACACCGGTTAACCCGGAGAACGCTCTCTATACGACTCTGCCCGCGAGCGGCGATAACCAGCTTATGCCATTGTTGATAAGCAAGCACGTCACCGTGGCTACGCTACCTGCTGCTCAGTCACCTGCGTGGCTGGGTCTGCTGTGGAAATTTCTTCCAATCCTTGTCCTGATCCTGCTTATGGCCATGATTCTTGCTCCACGTAACGGCAGGGCCAATGCACCGCATTCATCTCGTGCCGTTGATGATCGCATCAATCAGATGGTGAAAGGCAGGGCGCGCCGCTACGATGGCGCGGCAAGGGAAAAGGGTGAGGCGCGCTCCTCAAAGGAGGTGAAGCCTCCCGCAAAGTCGGCTACCGCACCGGTGACGCGAGGAAATGTCACTCCTGCCAATCTTCTGCCACCTGTGACCTTCGCGGATGTCGCGGGGATCGATGAAGTGCGTATTGAACTGGAAGAGATTGTACGCTTCTTACGCGATCCGCAGCAGTATGAGCGGCTGGGAGCGCGTATCCCCCGTGGCGCGCTGCTGGTTGGCCCGCCCGGAACCGGTAAGACGTTGATGGCAAAGGCCGTAGCCGGTGAGGCCGGTGTACCCTTTTTCAGCATGAGCGCCTCTGAATTTGTTGAGATGTTTGTCGGCATCGGTGCCAGCCGCGTGCGCGACCTCTTCCAGCAGGCGCGTCAGGCGGCGCCCTGCGTCATCTTTATCGACGAACTCGATGCCGTTGGCCGCAAACGTTCGATGCGCATCTCAGGTAATGACGAACGCGACCAGACACTCAATCAGTTGCTCGTCGAACTCGATGGCTTCAACAGCCGCGCGGCCGTTGTCGTGCTGGCGGCTACCAACCGGGTCGATATCCTCGATACGGCCCTGCTGCGTCCTGGTCGTTTTGACCGGCATATCACCGTCTCGTATCCCGACCGCGCCGGGCGTGAGGCCATCTTAAAGGTGCATACGCGCAAGACGCCGCTCCACGCGGATGTCTCGCTGGAACGTCTCTCACGCATGACAACGGGCATGAGCGGAGCCGATCTCGCTAACCTGGTCAACGAGGCCGCGCTCCTGGCGGCACGCAATAATCTTGAATCTCTTAACCACGACTGTTTTGAGCAGGCGCTGGCACGGGTACAGCTAGGCGCGCTGCGCCCTCTTGTCATGAGCGAGCAAGATCGCCGCGTGATTGCCTACCACGAAGGCGGACACGCCCTCGTCGCCTATCACCTGCCAGAAGCGGATACCGTCAACGCTGTGACCATTCTACCTCGCGGCCAGAGTCTCGGCGTGACACAGTTCATTCCAGAGGAAGATAGATATAACTACAGCCGGGAATTCCTGATGTCGCGCATCGCCGTTGGCCTCGGTGGCCGCGTGGCCGAAGAACTCACCTTCGGCGCGCAACGTGTCACCACCGGCGCGGAAAATGATCTGCAGGTCGTGACCGATCTTGCCCGCCGCATGGTGACGCGCTGGGGCATGAGCGAGCAGGTCGGCGTCATCTTTGCCGATTACCGGGCCAACGCCGACGGCATGGGCCTCAACATGAGCCGCACCGACCTCGACCTTGAGCCGCGCTCTCGTTCCCTGGTCATTGATGCCAGCGGCCAGTTTCGTCTCAACGGCGGCGAGCTGCCCGCGCAGCGCCCTCTCATGATGAGCATGGCCGCGCCAGCCAGCAGTGGCAGCAGCATCCCGCTCAACGCGCTCATCGATCGTGAAGTGCAACGCATCCTCAACGATGGCCGCGACCTGGCGCGCAACGTGCTCACTGAACACGCCGACCAGCTCCACAAACTGGCAAGCGCCCTCATGGAGCACGAACACCTCAAGCGCCAGCAGTTCGAGGCGCTGTTAGCCGAATAAGATAAGGCGCTTAGAAAGCCGGACATGCTATGCATCGTCCGGCTTTCTTGTTGCAATACTTTTGCCTCTCCGGCGTCTCTATCAATAGGATCACCGTGTATTCAACTACTTGTGGGCCTGGGTGCCGAACAGCGTAGGAAGAGGGGAAAGAGCCTGAAAATCGTATTCCAGATCGGCTACTACACCTCACATGATGGTGGCTGCTACCAGGGCCTCGCCTCCGACAACCATTTTGCCCACCCCTTCTGGAACGATACGCGCACCGGCAGCCAGCAAGTCTTCACCGCCGCCGTACCCAGCGCCCAACCATGAACATTTGCAAAATGCAACAGAGCGTTATAGGATGTATCAGTAGCCCAGAGTGCATGCTAGAGGAAAGGACCTCGGCATGCCATAAAAAAACTTGCTGGACATGTCATTCTTCGCTTCGCTCAGAATCGCGGTAACTACCAGAGGACATGAGTGGCCGCCGCGATTCTGAGCGAAGCGAAGAATGACATCCGAGCGGACTTTCGCGTCTGAAACCGAGCCTGATTTCTATCAAGTAGACGTTACAAGGAGATCATTATGGCAGCTTATATCGTGGCCGATATCGAAGTCACAGACCCCGAAGAGTATCAGCGTTACGCCCGGCAAACGCCGGGAACGCTCGAGCCGTATGGCGGAAAATTTATCGTGCGCGGCGGCCAACCGGAGGCTCTGGAAGGCGACTGGCAGCCAAAACGCATCGTCATCATCGAGTTTCCAAACATCGAGCAGTTGAAAGCCTGGTACAATTCACCGGCATACTCAGCCATCATGGGTATGCGCCATAATTCGGCCAACTCTAACATTCTTATCGTGCAAGGCGTGTAGATCATTGTATGCCACTGTCGGAGACTGCGTCTATGATGATGCCTCCCTGCGCGAGCAGCTCGGGCAGCATATCTTGACGCGCACCAGCCCTGACGTCCTGAGCGTCTACCTCGCCCATCTTATCCTTCGCCAGACAGACTGGTCTCTCCGCCTTCACGACGCCGCGACCGGCAAGCATGATCGTGAAATCAGCTATGTCATCTTGAAGGATATAACGCATAGATGAGAAACGGCGATTATCGTGGCAGTCTCCATACAACATGCCCAACCACTTGAAAAGCAATCATTCTCTGGTTCCCTTTTGCCTCGCGAAAAAAGCCTTAAGGTCGCAGGGTGGCGATCAGGCGTTTGGGGTGGAGGAGCAGGTCGATGGCATTGAGGGGGCCATAGGCCAGCACATCCGCGGCTTGCAGCGCCCTGGTCGCGATCCCTTCTTCGGTCAGCACCGCGATGCCAAGCGCGGCTGCCTGTAACATTCCGGCATCGTTAGCTCCATTGCCAAAGGCGACAACGCCACTGGCACCAAGCTGTTGCACAAAGCGCACCTTGTCTTCACCGGTCTGTATCTGCCGTAAAGGGAAGCCGAAGATATCCCGCAGTATATCCATATTGCCGTGCGTCCCTGCTGTCAGCAGGTGAATGGAGAGATGGCCGGAAAGTTGTTGCAATTGGTCAATAGCTCCTGGTATCGGGAGGCCATCGACGGCCAACGTACCATTGATGTCGAAGACTGCATTGTGTAGGACAAGTGCTTCTCGTTGTGGAATCTCAATTTCTAGCATTTCTTATAGTCCGATCTAACTCACATTCTGATTGAGCATCAACCAATCAGCCAGTCGTTCAGTCAACCGAGTAATGAAATGGCTCGTCTTGCACCGCGATGCTTTGCAAGAGGGATTGCAATCCCGCGCGCGCTCCCTCGCGCTGCTGCTCGCTGAGCGACGTGTCGGCGGCAAATTCATCTTCATCCAGTATCTTGATATTGCCCGCCGGATCAACCCAGACATCCAGCAACAGATCAATTTGCTCAATACGATGTTCAGTAATAACCGCTGGCTCCGCTATATTGCAGTACCAGCCTTTCCGTTTCCCCTGTGCATTGGCGATATCAAAGATGTTAAACCAGTGATTGCTGAAGTAGTATTCGGTAAAGCGGTCACCCGGCTCGAAGATGGTATAGCCCAGGTCTCGCGCCGCCTGCTTCCAGTAGGCCAGCAACACTACTTCGTGAGGAGCCTCCCGTATCACCTCTCCCTGATACTGAACTTTCTCCTCTCCTGCCGGATTCAGCTTCACCACCGTTACTGTGCGTTGCCCCATATCCTGATAGCTCTCCCCTGCTTTCTAGATTTATATGACAGTGTACCCTATGTCTCTCCAACACGCAAACTTTGCTCTAACCATAACCGCATAGAAGCGCCATGAGCGTTACTGTTTTGCCTGTCTCTACTATTTTCTTGCCGCCTGTTACCTGCCCGGTTATAGAGCGTCTTTAATATTGCCGTATAAAGACGGTTTGCTTCTTTTTCATGTGTCAATGGTGTAAGGCGTTATATTGGCTTGCTACTTGCCAGATAGAATTACTGGTAGATGGATTGTTATGCCTGCGTTTCGTACTGCACTGAAAGAAGCGGCATGGGTCTTTTCCCTCAGCCGCCTTATCATATTAGTGACAGGCTATATTGGAGTTGTTCTTATACCCCAATTTAAGATTCCTCCTTTGACCTGTACAGGGCCAATACTGGGCAATCCCTGTCTCAATGTGTGGAACTACTGGGATGCGAATGCCTATGTTCGTATTGCGTTCCAGGGGTATAAAAATCTACCAGATACCGCTTTTTTCCCTCTCTGGCCTTCTGTAATGCACCTGGGAGGCTGGCTGCTGGGGCCAGATTACCAATCCTCCTATTATGTAGCGGGATTACTCATCTCTAATATCTGTTTTTTCTTTACGCTCGTCCTGCTTTACCTGCTACTTGCTGAGGATTTTGAGCCATCGCTTGCCAGCCGCGCCCTGTTCTATCTCTCCTTCTATCCTTACGCCTTGTTTTTCTTTCTAGGTTACAGCGAATCTTTGTTTGTCTTGCTCTGTGTCGCGGTTTTCTTCTTTTTGCGGCGGAGGAAGATGTTAGACTGGTGGGTCGCAGGTGGCCTGGGATTTCTGGCTACCCTGACGCGCTCTACAGGGGTGATGCTCTGCATCCCCTTTTTTGTCGTGTACTTAAAACATTTCTGGCTGTCGGGGGAACGCGAACAATCCAGGCTCTTACAGAAGCTGGTGGCCCTGCTTCCGCTTGTGCTGATACCGGCGGCTATCCTTGCCTATCTGGCGTATCTGGGCCATGTAACGGGCAATCCTTTTATTTTTCAGTGGGAAGAGGCGCACTACTGGCATCGTCAATTCAGCCCTCTCTGGTCTACTTTTGCCGTTCCCATCCAGAGGATTCTCGTGTATCCCTTCTTCTCGCTGACTGTGGTGCAGAATCTCGTGGATCTGGCCTTTATCTTACTCCCCGTCATCGCATTAATTGTAGGTTGGAAGCTTTTACCGCTTCACTATAGCCTCTTTGCGCTCGGCATCATGCTCTTTTCGCTCAGTTTCACACTTTCGCCGCAGCATTCTCTAAACACTCTGGCTTCTGAGCCTCGCTATATGATGAGCGCCTTTCCCGTTTTTATCATCTTTGCCATCTGGGGAAAACGACAGCGCTTCAACCAGTTCTACCTTGCCATAGCGATAGCGATGCTGGCAGTAAACTCCTTACTGTTTGTCACCCACTACTGGGTCGCCTGACCGTTGATGAGTTGTCGTAACAGATGCAGGCTTTTTTGAAGCTGCTCGACATTCACGACGCCCTCAGCATTGATAGCCGAGGCTTCCAGGCTGATATTGCCGTGAAAGTTGTGCGCTTTGAGGGCGGCAAAGACATGGGCGAAGTTGATTTCACCTTCGCCGGGGTGCAGGTAGCGGCGGCTGTTTTCACGAGAGAAAAGTGTTGCCTCAAAATCCTTGATGTGGATGTGGCGTACGATGGGTTCTTGCCAGAGCCACGCCGTCTCCAGAGCTTCTTCAACCTGACCGTAGCGGGCGAGAAATTCGGTATCCAGCGCGACCTTCGTCCGCCTGTCCTGCTCGACGGCCCGGAGCACGTTGCTCAAAGGGTCGGCGTTCCGGGCAGGAATGGTTTCAACCGCCAGTTCCAGTCCGTATCTCTGCGCGAGATCGAGGCAATGTGCCAGATGGCTCAGGTTGATTTCGAGCCTGTCGTCCAGTTCCGGCCAGCCCCACAGGTGGAGAACGAGCAATTCCGTGCCGAGCGCGTGACCCAGGCGACAATTCGCCTCCAGCATGCGCAGCCCCTGTTCGCGCTCCTCCTCCTGCACACTTCCCAGCATCGTTCCAACACTTTTTTCCACGTGCAGCGCCGGAAAACGCAGCCTCGATTGTCCCAGTGTGGCGACAACTTCGTCAAGCTGCCTCACCCACGCCGGGTAGAACATTAACTCCAGGCCATCGACAGCCAGTTGTGGTCCATAGGTGAGCACCGCCCGGTAATCGGTATAATCCGGGTAGCGGCTGAAAGCTCCTGTTGAGCACAGCAATGGCATCGTTCCGCTCATGCGCCGATCATCCCTTCCAATCAGCGGCTGAAGCCGCAATGCTCATAGAAAACGGCATGTTGGGGCAGAAAATTGGTGCGAATGTAATAGCTTGCAAGAAAAAACTCTCCTTAAATGGCTTCCAGATGCGTTCTAAATTATGGAGAGGCTTACGCCACAATGAACATTGCAGCCGGAAGCAGCACGGAGAACCTGTCCCTACAGGATACCTCCGCTCATTCCCGGTTCTGGCTGTTGCAGAATCGTCCTATCCGGACCGGTATTGATAGCCCTATTGTATGTTACGCATTGGCTGGCCGCAAGGACGCTGCTTCCTGACGAATGCTCACAGGGGCGCGCAGGCTCTGGGAGGACTGGCAGGCAATCGGCAGCTCTGTTCGGGAAACTATATGTTATACTGAAGCTATGCTTAATCTGGATTTTATTGCCAGGCATCCTGATGTTGTGCGCGAAGGGCTGCGCCGTCGTTGTGACGAGCAGCAGATTGACGAGATTTTGTACCTGGCTGAGCAGAAACGCGACGTTCTGGCCCGCCGCGATGAGCTGTATGCTGTGCAGAAGCCTCTCAAAGAGGCGGTGCGCAGCGCGGCTTTCGAGAAACGTGCAGCACTGAATAAGCGGATCAAGGAGATCACCGGCCAACTTCAGCAAATCGAAGCGCAGATGACCGGTATCGATGCGCGCCTGCAATTTCTGCTGCTGCGCCTGCCGAACATTCCGCACGAGAGCGTCGCGGGCGGGGAAAGCGCGTCGGATCGAGAACTGCGGCGTCGAGGCGAACCCGTCTCATTCTACTTTGAGCCGCGAGAGCACTGGGACCTGGGCGAGCGCCTGCATCTCATCGACGGGGAGAGCGGTGTCAGGGTCGCCGGGAGCCGTTTTGTGACCATGAGGGGAATGGGCGCGCGGCTGGAGCGTGCTCTGATTGCCTTCATGCTTGACGTGCATACGCAGGAACATGGCTATACAGAAATTCTGCCCCCGTTTCTGGCGAAGCGCGCCGTGATGCAGGGCGCCGGGCAGCTTCCCAAGTTCGAAGATCAGGCCTACCTCTGCACTGAAGATGAACTCTTTTTGAACCCGACTGCCGCGGTTCCGCTCGTTGGCATGCACAGTGATACCATCTTGCCCCCCGACACCTTGCCGCTGCGTTACGTCGCCTGGACAACAGCGTTCCGACGCGAGGCAGGTTCGGCTTCGCGGCAGACACGCGGCCTCCTGCGCCTGCACCAGTTCAACAAAGTCGAGCTTTTCCAGTTTGTCGCGCCCGAAGAATCTTACGAGGTGCTGGAGCAGATGGTGAAGCATGCCGAATCTATCTTGCAGCGCCTGGAGCTTCACTATCGCGTTGTCGAACTCAGTGCTCCCAATCTCCCTTTTGCCGCCGCCAAAACTATCGATCTCGCAGTATGGATGCCTGGTCAGCAAAATTTTGTGGAGATTTCGTCTATCAGCAACTGCGAAGCATTCCAGGCCCGGCGTGCCAACATCAAATATCGCCCGAACAGCAGCAGCCGCGCCGAATACGTCCACACGCTCAACGGCTCCGGCCTTGCCGTTGGCCGCACCCTTGCCGCCATCCTCGAAACCTATCAGCAAGCAGACGGCACCGTCATCGTCCCCAAAGTACTGCGCCCCTATATGGGAATATCTCTTCTAAATGACACGAAGAAGTGATGCCACCCGTGTCTATAGCAAGGGAGTATAATTTTTATAGTGATGGTAACTCCTGACCTGACGGGAGAGATTACGAAGCTGAGGGGAATCAGCATGAATGATAAAGAGTTTGAGGCATTTTTTGGGCCGCTGGCCGAACACAGCGATTACAAACGCAACGATCGTATCACTTTCATGCAGGATGATAAAATCTACACAGGTACAATCAAATGGGTGGCGCGGCAGGCCAGTGGGAGAGAAGTAGACGGTAGGCAGGCAGTATATTATGCTGTCCAATCCGATCAGAAGAGGACTTTCCCCACTATTGTGTTTCCCTGTGATATTATTGAAAAAAAGTAGCCTCTTTTCCCGAAAGCCGGGACAGAAGGTATATACCAACACTCCAATTATTTGCTTCTTACTGAGCTTTATGAAGAGGGGGATGAGCCGGGGACACCTTCAGGATAAGCCCGGGAATGAGCGCCCACCGATCACTTTTCTCCTCTCTCCTTTCCTGAAACGGCTTAATTCCTACCAGGCAGACAACCAATCAGACATACCTGTTACTCACCCATCACTATAGGGTATTTATCCCACTCGTTGACTTCCTGGTAAGTCGGTGCTAATATACTAGTGTATTGCGTCTGTTACGGCTCTTATTGCGGCTGTTCTGGTGATTTGTCTCGCGTCTGTTTTAACGGACAAACATCGGGAAGCTGCCTGTAGAGCGCGTTGAAGGAAATATTGCGCGGAGGGATGGCAGAGTGGTCTATTGCGGCTGTCTTGAAAACAGCTGGGTTAACAGCCCCGGGGGTTCGAATCCCTCTCCCTCCGCCCGAAGGCAGCGTTGCCTTATTGCTTGATTGCTTTTTGGGTTGGTCTGACATTCCTGTTTAACCTTGAGAGCATTCTCTTTGTAGTGCAGCTTTCGTAGGGGACTCCTGGCTGCTCGTTCATGGTCGGGTTTGTTTGTGTGGGCAAGCCCTGTCAGAGCGTCAGGGGCCGTTTTTGGACGGACGGTGAATTATTGTGTCACTCATAGGTACGTTGGAGCAGTTTAATCTCGCGCTCGTTCTACAGCGCATCGAGGCTCATGAAAAGACGGGGCTGTTCAAGATACAGCAGGGAACGCGGTGGGTGGACCTGTATCTTCGTGAAGGTCGGCTCATGTGTATCAGCAAGCAGCACGTCGATATGCCACTGGGAGAACGGCTGGTAAAGAGTGGAGTTATTTCAGCGCAAGATCTTCAGCAGGCCATCTTTGCTACCGGCGAAGAACTCCCCGATGAGACGCGCCTGGTGATTACTCTGATGGACCTCGGCTCTGTTGAACGCGAAGAACTGCGGGCCTGGGCCACGAAAGAGGCCATCCAGGTATTGCAAGAACTTCTTACATTGACGAGTGGAGAACTGTATTTTGAGGAAGAGGTACCACCACCGGTTGGCCGACTTCTGGTTTCTCTCTCTCTCTCAACGCTTTTATCCGCTATCTCTGCTCGCGCTGGCACTCCCGGTATTTCTCAGAAGACGCGACTGGTTCCAGAGCAGGAAACAGTACGCACCAAAAGTGTAAACGCGCCAGCAATTGTTGAGTCCAGGCAATTTGAGCAAGAGTCAGAGACACAATATCCATCTCTTACCCCTGATCTACCAGATACATCTCTATCGGCTGTGAACCTTCTTGGGAATCTCGACGCTCTTCCGTTGCAATCGCTCCAACAGGAACCTGTGCGGCCCCCTCAACCTGACATTGATCCACTCATTCCCACACCGGTGGCAACTCCTGTGTTGCCCGGGCGAATCGATACCTCATTTTTGTTGCCCGATACCATTCTTATGCCGGTTGACCTCTCGCTCATGCGCAATAGCAGCCAGCGCGTTCAGATCACGCCGCCCCAGTGGTGCTTGCTCACCAGGGTTGATGGGCGCACGACGCTGCGGACTGCCTGTATGCAACTGGGCTTGCTGCCCGAGGTGATTTGCCAGCTCGCCGGGGAATTGCTTGCTATGGGACTCGTTTCCATAGCCTTGCCGGGAGCAGTGAATGATGGGATTGTACCGGCTTCACAACAGATGATGAGCGGTGTACCCGTGAGTAGCTCCGTCGCTCCTGCCGCTGTCGCCACAACGGCCAATCCCTGGCGAGCCGGGGTGGCTCCCATGCCTGCTTCTGATGTGCTGGCTTCCGCTTACCCGGCTCCTGCTAGCGGACCGCTTGAAACGCAGTCGCAATGGGGAAATGGCGCTAATGGGGCAATGTTTGTGCCAGGACGCGGCTGGGTTACCGGTCCTCAGCCATCGTTGGCACCCGCTAATAGCAGTAGCCCACTTTACGTAGCCGGTACGCGCTAGCAGTACAGGATCGGACAACAATGAATGTGATCAACCAGGATTGGAAATGAGATGCTGTGAAAAACTGGCCTGAACATGTCATTCCGAACGCAGCGAAGAATCTCGGCAACCAGTTGGTCGACTTTGCTCACGCGGGCTTTTTCGCTGCGCTCAGAACGGCATCCGAGTGATCTTTTTTGATGGTTTGCTGTAGGGAAAAGGGGTAGATGAAGGGATGGTGGGGGCCTTGTGCTTGTCCCCGTCCCCACTTCGTTGTTGCCAATCGTGGCTGGGGTTTATGTGGTGAGGGGGTATATGCGATGCAGGGACGTAGTGCATCTTCTGGGAAGCAAGCACAGGAAAGTGTGCCTGGTGTGCAAGTTGAGCCTGATCCTATAGAGCGTCTGGGGATTGTGGTGGGCCGCAGCAGGGCGATGCAGGAGATTGCCGCACTGGTGCGCCAGGTAGCACTCTACCCGATGACGACCGTGCTTCTACAGGGCGAGAGTGGCACCGGCAAAGATGTGATCGCCCGTATGATTCACGCGCTGAGTCGGCGCGCAACCGCCCCATTTGTCGATATCAACTGCGCCGCCATTCCTGAGACGCTGCTGGAAACCGAACTCTTCGGCGTGGAGGCCGGTGCCTTCACCGATGCCAGAGTCTCGCGTGAGGGCTACCTGTTGCGTGCCGATGGGGGCACCCTCTTCCTTGACGAGATTGGTTCCATGCCACTGGTCTTACAGGCCAAACTGCTGCGTTTTCTGGAGACGCACAGTTTTCGCCGCGTCGGCAGCACAAAGGAACTACATGTCGACCTGCGCGTCGTCTCCGCCACCAATGTAGATTTACAGGCCGCTGTCGCCCGCAGAGCGTTCCGTGACGATCTCTTCTACCGGCTGAAGGTCATTACCATCACGCTCCCACCCCTGCGCGAGCGACCAGAAGATATCGAGCCACTGGTGGAGCATTTCCTGCACCTGCAAACGCTTGAGGGCGAGAAGCCGTTGCGCATCAGCCCGCAGGCGCTTGAACTCCTGCAACGCTATTCCTGGCCGGGCAATGTGCGCCAGTTGCGCGCCGTCATTCAACGCGGCCATATCCTCTGCAATGACAGCATCATTCTTCCTGAGGACCTGCCGGAGGAGATACAGCAGGCCGGGAGCAGCGCCTCGTCAAATCTGTATGAAATTCAGCAGCAGTTGAGCTTGCCGCCCGACGGTCTCGATCTACGCGCCTTTCTGAGCGAGATAGAGCGCAAGTTCATTCAGGAAGCTCTTGCGCGCTGTCATGGTAACCAGGTGCAGGCCGCTGCTCTCCTGCACATCTCCCGCGATCAGTTACGCTACCGGCTGCAAGCCGGACAGGCTAAACCTCCGGCCAATCCAGCATAATCGCTTTTGCTGTATCGCCAGGACGGATTGTCACACCGCCTTCAGGCACGATGACGAGTGCGTTGGCGTTGAGCAGCGAGGTGGTGATGTTGGAACCCTGATTGCCTGTCGTATGGGCAACAAAGCGGCCTGCGCGCAGTTCCACGCGGGCGCGTACATAATGACGGCGCGAGACAACTTCGTCAACGCCATCCTCAACAATGACGTCTACCTGTGGGTGCAGCAGGCGTGTATGCCCCAGCATCTTGCGAATGACCGGGCGACCGAAGAGTTCAAAGGTGACGGCGGCAGAGACGGGGTTGCCGGGCAGGCCCAGCAGTGGCACGCCGCTAATGTGACCGAAAGCCACTGGCTTGCCGGGGCGCATGTTGATGCGCCAGAAATTGATCTCCCCCTGCTCGCGCATAATGTCCTTCACAAGGTCAAAATCGCCCACGGAGACGCCGCCTGACGTGATGATGAGGTCAGCTTGCACCGCCGCGGTAAATTTTTCGCGCAGGCTCTCCACCGTGTCGCGGGCAACGCCCAGTCGCCGGGGTTCCGCGCCCGCCTCGCGTACCGCTGCTTCGAGCAGGTAGCTGTTGCTGTTGCGAATCTTGCCGGGGCGCAGTGGCTCGTTAACATCAATCACCTCGTCGCCCGTTCCCAGGATGGAGACGCGCGGGCGGCGAATCACCGGAACGTTGGCCCAGCCGAGCGTTGCCAGCACGCCGATCTCCCACGGCCCGATCTCTGTGCCGCGTGCCAGCACATTTTGCCCGCGCCGCATATCTTCACCCGCCGGTCGAATATTGTTCCCTGGCGCGACCTCCTGCAAAATCTCCACCCACTCGCTGTCCTGCCCCTCGGAGCGTGTCAGTTCCACCTGAATCACACTATCCGCGCCGGGAGGAACGGGCGCGCCGGTCATGATGCGCATGGCCGTCCCCTCTTCCACCGCGTGTTCGGCCACGTAGCCAGCCGCCACGCCGCCGCTCACGCGCAAACGTGGTGGCTGCCCCTCGTGCGGCTGGCTATCTTTGCTGAGCAGGGCATAGCCATCCATAGCAGAGTTGGCGAACGGGGGAATATCTTCCTGCGCCACTACATCCTCCGCCAGCACCAGTCCCTGCGACTGCGCCAGTGGTACGGTCGTCACCTCCAGAGGCTGAATCTGCGCCAGAATGCGTTCCAGCGCCTCTTCCACACTGATCATTGCTGCTCATCTCCTTCCGCCAGACAGTGAAGCCTGACAGAGCAAATAAAATGGCTCTGCCAGGCTTCGCAAAAATAGTACCTCGTACGGGAGTCGAACCCGTGATCTCCGCCTTGAAAGGGCGGCGTCCTAGGCCACTAGACGAACGAGGCGCGGCCAGTCGGTTCATAGAATGAACTGACACAAGGATTGTACTTTATTCGTTGCTGTTTGTCAAGCAAAAATTCGCCGCTTTGCCTGTTCCCCATCATCCCCCGGCTGTTTCAATGGCTCCATCACCGGCGGCGTCTTGCCCGTTGCCGGGTGAATCATGGACTTGATACGCAGATAGAGTGACATCAGACCAGCGAACCAGAGACCGCCGTAGACATAGCCAACGCTGACATCGCTGGGCCAGTGCGCGCCCAGATAGACACGCGAAGGGCCGACAAGGGCGATCATGAAGGAGCAGAAGGCGATCAGGCTGTTGCGGATGCGCCCGGAAGGCCAGTTGGTGGCGAGCAGGTAGATGAGCAGGCCGAAAAAGTTGATATAATGCATAACGTGGCCGCTGGGGAAGCTCGGTTCGTTGATGATATGGACTACCTTCACCTGTTCGTTCGTCGGTCGTGGTCGCCTGATGAGATATTTGACGGCTTTGCTCAGAATGCTGGATGTCGAGGTCAGCAGGACAAAGATGGCCTCCAGCCGGAAGCGCAGCGCCCAGAAGATACCGGACACGGCTATTGTGACGGGTGTTGAAACCTTTGCATAGCCGAAGACCGAGACGAACTCCATCACAGCGCGGAAGACGGGATTATGCTCCTTTTGCAGCGTGCGCGCAATCCCCTTATCGCCGGGAAATAGATCGGTATAGCGGGCAATGAAGGTGAAGATGGCCGCGCCGGAGAGCAACCACAGGTAGAAGATCAGCAGAATGGTGCCGCGTTTGACGGAGCGCCGTCCCGAAACGGAGGTCTGCGCCGCGATGCGCTGCGCCTCCTTGACCACCGGCTTGACGTTCTGCTCCACTGTTGTCACAACCTGGGGTACTGCGCTGACCGGATTCGCCGCTGCCGCATTTGTGTTAGCTACGTCTGTAGGTTGATCTGTATTGCCTGCCATAAAGTCAAACTCCCCTTCTTATGTGTGTAGATACCTGCACGCTCTTTGCCCGTGTTTTGCTCGTGGCTTGCCTGCCGCACAATCCCACGACATTCCTACTTGCTACACGTACCTGAAGCGCATCGGGAAGCACATGCACCTCTGCGGGTGTAAAGCCCGCCGGTGAACCATCGACCTGAATCGCGATCGGCTGCAGCGCCTCGACACGCAGGGATTTCACCCGCCTGTGGATCATTTTCCTCTCAAAAGGACGCTGGTGCCGATAGATGAGCAGCGCGCTTTGCAGGAGGTATTCGAGTTTGCTGAAATTCTTGTAGATGACCACATCCAGTAATCCATCATCCATCACAGTGCCTGGCGCGACCTGGAAATGCGCGCCGTAGTAAGGCGAGTTACAGATAGTCACCTCGATAGCCTTATAAGGATGTTTTCGTCGTTCATCGAGAGATATCCTCAACGTGGCCGGTTTGAACGTAAACAACGTGCGTAAAGCGCCGATGATGCCCTCGATGGTCGAGAGGTTGCCGGGGCTCTTGATCTCTTCCGCCGCCGGGAAGAGCGCCGCTTCCAGCCCGATCCCGGCCACCTCGATGAAGGGGTGCTCATTAATGACTCCGATATCTATGGCGTGTGTGACTCCCTGCGCAATCACCTCACACGCTCCCTCAATTGTATCAGGAATGCTCAGGCTGTGGGCGAGGTTGTTCATGGTGCCAATGGCAATAATGCCGAGCGTGCTTTTCGTGCCGATCAGACCGGTAGCCACGGCGTGGATGGTGCCATCTCCTCCGGCGGCAATGACCAGTTCCGCCCCCTCTTTCGCCGCCTGCTTTGCCAACCCATTGCCGGGATCTTCCAGCGTCGTATGATACACCTCCGGCTCAATATCATATTTCCGCAGCGCGGCCAGAATCGCCTGTTCGTGCTCCTCTCCTGTGCCATCAGCCGCTGCCAGTGGTGATATCCCGGAAGCCGGGTTCATTATTAACGCTACACGCATAGAGTATTGCCTTTTAACAAACTAATCTGAAAAAATCTACTTGCATGCTGTGAAAAAGACTCTCTCGGATGTCGTTCTGGGCGACAGCGAAGAGTGACATATCCGAACTGATTTTTCATGACATGATGTGTATGCTACAATATGCTCAGCATCTGCTGGCTTTTGAAGTACGACACATTGCTTCTCATAATTTAGATACGAAAAACTCGACAGGTAAGAATACACCTTGCTTTTCAGGAAGGAAAACGTGCTATGCTGGAAGTACATCCTCCCGTCGGCCTGATGCCCGACACCGCCGATCTCAATTTCTATACAGTCGACCCCGACCTGGCGTTTTTGCTGCGCCAGCATCTCTCGGAAGACGAGTATGAACGCGCTCAGCCGATCTTGACGAGCATGGGTGCCGTCGCTTCGCGGCGTATGGACGAACTGGCCGCGACAGCCGATCGGCAGGTGCCGGTGCTGGAGCAGTTCGATAAGCGCGGGCAGCGCGTCGACGAAGTGCTCTATTCCTCCGCCTATCGCGAACTGGAGCGCATCGCGTACCAGGATTTCGCCATTGCTGCCTGCTCGCACCGTGAGGGCGTGTTGGGCTGGCCCGGTCGTGTCCCGCAGCCTGTCAAGTTTGCCCTCGGTTATCTCGGCATGCAGGCCGAAGCAGGGGTCTTCTGCCCCGTTTCAATGACCGATGCCCTTGCTCGCGTGCTCGAACGCTACGGCAGTGAGCCGCTCAAACAGCGTTTCCTGCCCGGTCTGACCGCGCTCTCCCTAGAAGATTTGCAACAGGGAGCGATGTTTCTTACTGAGAAACAGGGCGGCTCCGATGTGGGTCTGACCAGCACCATTGCGAAGCCGCGAGCCGACACGTCTTCCACTGGAGAGCTACAGCCGGAGTGGGAATTGTGGGGCGATAAGTGGTTTTGCTCCAATGTCTCCGCCGACCTGATTCTCACGCTGGCGCGGCCAGAGGGCGCTGTGGCAGGCACTCGCGGCCTCGGCCTCTTTCTCGTTCCAAAGGTGCTGGAAAACGGGCAGCGCAACACCTACACCATCAATCGTCTGAAAAATAAGCTTGGCACGCGCTCGATGGCAACGGGCGAGGTGACGCTCAATGGCGCGCAGGCGTACCTCGTCGGCGACATCGCTCGCGGCTTTGTGCAGATGACGGAGATGATTAACCTCACGCGCATGTGG
>DATGLM010000068.1:0-3116 GCA_035294125.1 Ktedonobacteraceae bacterium
ATCTCACGCGAGCAAACCTGGAGGGAGCCGACCTGACGGGCGCGATCCTTACAGGCACGCTGCTCCAGCTTGCCCGCGCCGAGCCAGGCAGGGCTGATGGCAATTACTGGAGCTATACTTGATTCAGGTATACAACGAGCGGAGACTGAATTTTGAGGAGCTTCGCTAGTTGGAGAAAATAAGATAAAGATGACACGACTTATTCGTTTAGCGCGTGCAGATGATTCATGTGCTATTCAGGCTATCTATGCACCTATCGTCAGTCACACGCCCATCTCATTTGAGACTACGCCGCCTTCTCCTGAAGAGATGGATCAACGTATTGAGCAAACGCTCAAAAGCTTTCCCTGGCTGGTCTACGAGGAAGCAGGTGAAGTACTGGGATACGCTTATGCTAGCCAGCATCGTGCCCGCGCGGCATACCGCTGGTCAGTAGACGTGTCGGTCTACATCCACGAACAGAGTCGCCATCAGGGCATTGGCCGCAAGCTGTACACATCACTCTTTCAGCTTCTGCGCCAACAGGGATTTTACAATGCATACGCAGGTATTACCCTCCCTAATCCAGCCAGTGTTGCTCTCCACGAGGCAATGGGCATGCAACTGCTAGGCATCTATCGAAAAGTAGGATACAAACTCGGCGCCTGGCACGATGTCGGCTGGTGGCAAGGTCTCTTACAGCCGCATAGTGTCAATCCACCCGATCCAAAGAGCATGGCTGAGATGCCCATGGCCGGCTGGGAAGAATTTGTCTGATGATATCAGAATACCCAAATTATGCCATAGAGGGTCGTCACACAAACAACGGCTGCATGCCAGAGCGCGTAGCCAGAGCTTCCATCTCCTGATCGCCGGGTCCCGTCTCGAAGCGGCTGGCGGCGTCCAGCACTTTGGGCAGCAGGTGAATATCGCTCGCCGTGTTCAAAAAGATGCCGGGTCGCTGGAGCACCCAGTGGACCGCCAGGTCGATATCCTGCTGCTCTGTGAGCGGCTCATACCAGGTGGTATGGGTGTGCGGGCGCCCCCACCAGGGTTTGTACGCGATGGATTTAATGGTCTGCACGGCTACCTCGCGTTCCTGGCAGGTCGCGAGGAGCGCGTTGAACTGCTCGGCATAATAGGGATTGCGCATCGTGATGTAATTGTACGGCAGCAAAACCGAGTCAAAGTCGAAGCGTTCAAGGCTCCTGCGGTGCGCAGCCGCGATCTGCAAGCCGTGTCCGGTCACGCCGATGGCGCGAATCAAGCCCTGCTGTCTGGCCTCCAGCGCAGCCTCCAGGGCGCCGCCGGGACTGAGCGCGATATCCCACTCGATGGGATCTGCCAGGTTGTGCAGTTGCCACAGGTCCACGTAATCGACCTGCATGCGTTCCAGCGAGCGGTGCAGTTCTTCTCTGGCCTCTCTAGCCGTGCGCTGGCCGGTTTTAGTAGCCAGGAAGAAATACTGGCGATGTTGCTTGAGCCAGGGCGCGATGCGCAGCTCCGCATCTCCATAGCTGGCAGCCACATCGATATGGTTGACGCCATACCTGAGCAAGACCTCCAGCGTCTCGTCCGCCTCGCGCTGCGTAACCGAGGCCAGCGCAGCCGCCCCGAAAAGCGCGCGCGTGCTTACATGCCCACTGCGCCCGAATGGTAGGGTAGGAATAGCCATCGTCGTTTCCTCTTTTCCAGGTTGGTGATGCTTTTAGGTTAGTATAGCACGTTGACGATAAAAAGAGGCCGATGCGCAGGCTGTAGGGCCCTCTGCCGATCTCTTGCGCCTGAAATTTTCCCGATGCGCAGGCTGTAGGGCCCTGCGCCGATCTCTTCTGCCTGAATTTCTGCCGATGCGCAGGCTGTAGGGCCCTGCGCCGATCTCTTGCGCCTGAAATTTTCCCGATGCGCAGGCTGTAGGATCCTGCGCCGATCTCTTGCGCCTGAATCCAGCCAGAGAGGGCCGATTGATCGGGTCCTGTCCCGATTTATCGGGGACAGCCTGCCCTGCACGAATCCCGCGAGAACCGCACGTGTTTGATGGACGCGGCGGGAGGTTCATCACACCGGCAGGCTGATCACACGGCGAGAGGCCCACGCTGAAGCGGGGCAGGACCCGATCAATCGGCCCTCTCTGGCTGGTGAAAGGGTTGCCTGCTTGGTCCCCCTGGCTGTTTCGCCAAATCGGAGGGAGGTTGGCGAGGAGAGTCACGAGGAGGGAGAAGCCTGCAGGCGTGGGTGAAAGGGTTGCCTGCTTGGTTCCCCTGGCTGTTTCGCCAAATCGGAGGGAGGTTGGCGAGGAGAGTCACGATGACAGCAAGGAGCCAGAGGTACGTTGACGCAAAACCATTTACGAGGGCGAGTCTCCTGCGTTGCGGCGCGCCTGCCTCTTTATCTGGCGGGAACGGTGGATTTCATGGCGTTTGAATTCTTCTTTCATCAAACGGTCCTCGGTCCATCTAGCCGGGTTGTCGCTGATGTATTGGCGGGCACGTGCCAGGCGGGTCTCACTGAGAACAACAGTCTTCCAACCGCCTTCTTGCCAACCCAGCCAGAGATCTCCCACGCTTTTCCGTATGGTGTAGGAGGCCAGAGCTTTGTAGGCACGAATCACCTCAAAAACGCTGACTGGCTTGTGCCTGGGGGCTTCGATCAACTCGATGATGCTGTGCATGTGGTTGGGCATGAAGACATATTCGTGCAAATGCACACAAGGCCAGCGGTTAGCCAGACCCGCCCAGACTTCCTGAGCAATATGACCAACCTGGTTCAAGAGCATCTGCCCATCGGAGATCCTGCCGAAGAACCAGCGCCGGTGATAGGTACACAGGGTGATGCCATAAAAGCCTGGTTGACTGTAATCGTAGCCGTTATATTCGGCGTTCGCAAAGAGAGGATTTTCCCTTCCCATGACTGTCGATCCCTTCCATCAAATTCCCGAAAGATAGATTTAATTATACCATAGTACATCCTTCCCGGCAATTCGTATAGGAAACATCCAGGGCTTTCCAATTCTCAAAAAGGAGGTGAAAAAGAAGAGTTTTTCTTGTAGACTACAAAAAACCATCAAATCGACAAGGAAAACTCCCAATGGACTATACAACATGGACCCTGCCACCTCAACCACAAGAAGAGGCAGA
>DATGLM010000069.1:0-85413 GCA_035294125.1 Ktedonobacteraceae bacterium
TGAATCTGGTGGCTCGCTATCGTGTCTGTGGGTCACAGGCACGATACTTCTTTGCAGAATTGACAGGAACTGTGACCGGCAGCTCGCAGCTTGCTCACAGTTTCTGTGCTACTTCCCACTCTTCAATTGTTAAGGATCCCCGAGCAGGTCTCTGCCCGCTCTGTGTCATCGCGAAGAGACAGAGAAAAGGCCATTGGTCACAATCCCTTTAGAGGATAGACAACCTCTGGATTTTTATACTGTCAGGAGTCTTTTCAATTCCAGATGAAACAGTAAACTCTTCCCAACCTTCTCCCTCGTCATCTCGTGACGACGTTGGTAATTATGCCACAGGTCTTTTTCTCTGTCAAGAGTTTTTCGTAAGAATTTTTATAAAATTGTAAAAATTGCTTTTTCGAAATTTCAGCAGGTTTTTGGACGCTGCCATACGCTTCCAGGTTTTGTGACCGGGTTCACTTTCCCAGACGTTGCTATGGGAGTATACTAACTTTGTAGCCCATTTGGTTTATTCCCTGTTGTTACGTCTGTATGGAACAGGTACATAGAGTACCATAGGGACACCTACAATGCGATGTGCAACTTTCTTCCTGGCACTTGCAGGTCGTTGGCTAAACTCGTGTTGAAAAAAAGGTGTTCTCAGCGTTGTTAATAGTAAATATTGAACAAAGTCGCCCGGATAGTAGTGCTATTGAGGCACATTCGGCGCGGCAATCAGCGGCCAGGTATGTTTTGAGTACAGAATACAAAGGAGAGTTGATGTCCATGGCAGGTATACGTAACGTCATTTCGACCCTGACAGAGAACGGTGAAGAGGTTATGGGGCCAGAGATCGTCCTCTGGCACTATCCCGATCAGAGCATTATGAATGGCTCGCTGCTCACCGTTGAAAGCAACCAGTTCTGCGTGCTGAAGTCGCGTGGGGCCATCCTCAACGTCTACGAGACGGGTCAGTATCCCGTGCAGACACCCGACCGCCCCATCTTTGGTTCTGTCCAGCAAGCTTTCTATGGCGGCCAGAGTCCCTGGCAATACGAGGCACTTTACATCAACCGCGCCAAGTTGGTGCTAAAGACAAACGGTATGGCGCTCTCACGTGAGATGGCCGAAATGGTCTACAGCGTCGATTACTACATCCACGTCGAAACTCGTGAGAACGCGGTTCGCCTGGTACAGCACATGCCGTATCGCGGCCACACGTTAACAACACAAGATGTAAACAACTACGCAGGCCCGGTCATCGAGCAGGCGGTGAACCAGCTTGTTCAGATCACACCACTTGAGTCGGTCAACGAGCGCATTCACGACCTATCGCAGCTTGTACAGGAGCACCTCCAGCAGTTCCTCGCCATCTATGGCATCACTCTTGACACAGTCAAGGTGCTGATCTTCCCTCGCGATGAGCGTATGAAAGCATTGATCTCCCTGAAGGCCTTCGGGCTAAAAGAACTCGAAGCGGTGCGCTACTACACTGCCATACTGATGGCAGAACGCGGTGTGGTCTCGGCCCCCAATATGGCAATTGGAGAATCATTCAATATTAACGGCACGCAGATAACCACGAGCACGGACCGCTACACCGCACCTTCGCCGCATCTTCCTAACGGCCAGGTCAAACAATAGCCAGACCTGACCGTCTGCCTGGAAAGGAGGGCAATGATGACAGGGCCATCAAATGATCCTGTGATCCAGCAGTTGCAGCTCTTGCTCACCGGTTATGGCTACAATTTCTATAACTCGATCAACCAGGCCAGAGCTGATGATCTGCTGGTGCGCGAGCGGGCCAGCTACTTTCTGACACAGGCGGCTGACCTGCTCACCCGCCTGCGCAGTGAGTACCAGCGCCGCTTTGTGCCACCGCTGACTCGCGAGAATCCATTTCCACCCGCCGGGGCGCTGGCACAACTGCGCGAGATCGAGCAAGTGCAGCAAGACCTCGCGAATGTGGAGACACACATCCGTGGTATGTCAGTACCTGCCCAGGATCGCATCTGGTGGCGTTTCCGGCAGGAGCAGCCGCTACTGGCCCAGTTGCTCAACTTCGATCTGGCGCTGGTGCGCAGCAGCGAACAACTCTACGACTACGTCTCGCACCTGACGCCCGAAAACTGGCAAGCGCAGGGTAGCACTCCCTTGCGCCAGCTTACCCAACAACTGACGCAAATCGCAAAAGACCGCGAGCGCTTTTTGCTGATACCCATGTAACAATCTACATGTCCCAGAAACCGGCCTGGAGGGGCCATGTTTTGCGACCGCAAAACATGGCCCCTCCAGGCCGGTTTCTGGGACATGCCCTTTTTAGCTTGCCAGGATACTGGCATAGTTGGCGGGCGGGGAACAGCCAGCATAGAGTTTGGCGAGGAGCTGTTCCTGGTTCATTACGGTTGATTTGCCGGTTGAGCAAGCCATGACTAGCTTGCGTGCTCCCATTGCTAAATCCTGGCGTATGGGTTTTGGTTGCCCCCTGGTGTTGAGAATACCAATCGGCCAGTAGACGCCTTGCAGAACAAAATCTTCGCTGCTGAAATAGAAAAACGGCACATGGTAGCGCATGGCCGTAGTCACATCGGTAATCAGCGTCAGCACGTGAGAGACGGCGATCTGGTAAGTATTGGTAGGATCAAGCCCGCAACCCTGGAAGCAGCCGGTTCCCTCGATCACCCACAGATGCTGCCCAATTGCGTTGGGGCTAACATGGAACTGCTGCGCCCAGAAGAGGAACAGGTTGTACAGACTGTTGACGGAAGCATCGGGATAGCCATTATGCCAGCTATCGATCAAGCCCAGAATCTGCGTATGCCAGTTCCAGTGGCCGCCGGGATGCACAGTCGAATTCATGGCGCTCTGCACCTGGTTGAGGTACTGCACCTGGCTCTGCAAAGGACCAAAATCGACGCCGCCCACGTGCGGGTCGAGAGAGCCGAGCAGGACGGGAGTATTGGGATCGACGGCATGGACAGCCTTCTCGCACAAATCGTAGAAGCGTGCGAAATTCTGTGGTGGCACGTACAGCGTCGACGGTGGATCGTACTTCATCTCCTCGTTCCCACACTGTACAGCATCGGCATAGCCCTGCGCCACATCGTTGAACAACTGGGTATTATAGAGCTTTGGCCCTCCGCTGGCGGCCTGGCAGACGATGAGAAGGACATGGATACCCTGCCGGTGGTAATCGGCGATGGTTTGCTCGAGCGCGTTACCTCGCAAACTGCCCCAGCCACAGGTAGGATAGCTGAGGCGTATCCACGCAATGCCAGAGTAATCATAGAGGTCCGTGCCAGCATCGATGCCAAGAATAGGCCATTTGGGCTTGCCGGGCGGTACACCCGGTGTAGCCGACTTCACGGGAGAAGATGTAATGACCGGGATGGTTGATTCAGGCGTTAGCTCAGGCATTGCTGCCGATTGCTGGCTGGCCGTCACCATCTTATACTCGAATCCCGATAAGAAGATGACGCCCACAACCATGACTGCCAGCACCCACCACGAGCCAATTTTCGCCTGCCTTAATCTCTTCCATGGATGCATATGCTATTTTCCTATACAAAACTCGCTGAAGATTCTATCCAGCAGGTCTTCGCTGGCTGTCTCTCCTGTGATCTCGCCGAGCGCATTATAAGCGGCACGCAGATCGATAGACACAAAATCGAGTGGCAATCCCTGCTCTAATGGAATCAGGGAGGCCCGCAAATGTTCCCCGGCCCGGCGCAGCGCTTCCTGATGCCGCGCGCTGGTGACCAGCACGCTTTCCCTATTGACCGCCTTCCCGGCCAGCACTAGTTCCGCGACCGTTTCTTCCAGTTCATCCAGGCCCGCGCCCGTGAGCGTCGAGGTGGTAACCAGGGGCGATTCGGGCCACATCTCGCGCACTTCATCAACTTCCAGTTGTTGTGGGAGATCGGCTTTGTTCACCACCAGCACAATGGGGCGACCGCGCCTCGTCGCCTCCGCCGTCATACTATCACCATCCAGAGCAGAGACCGTGCCACCAAAGCCCATAGCGCGCAGCTCTTTTGACACCTGACGATCCTGCACTGTTAGCGGCTCGGCTCCATCAAAAACAAGCAGGAGCACATCGGCGCTCTCTGCCGCCGCCCGGCTCCGCTGCACGCCGATTTGCTCAACGGGGTCCTCGCTCGGCGTAATACCCGCCGTATCGATCAAGTGCAAGGGAATGCCGCGCAGGTTCGCGACTTCCTCAACAGTATCACGTGTCGTACCGGCAATTGGGGTCACAATAGCCCGATCGGCGCGGAGCAAGGCATTCAACATGCTGGACTTGCCGACATTCGGTCGCCCGATAATGGCGGTGCGCAAGCCCTGCCGGTAGAGCCGTCCTCGTTCGGAACCGGCCAGCAGCGCATTCACCTGGCGCTGTGCCTCAGCAATCAACAGGCGCAGTTCCTCCACCCGCGGCGTGGGGACATCCTCTTCAGGAAAATCGATGCTGGCCTCGATCCGAGCAATAACGCCCAGGATGGCGCTGCGTGCCTCCTGTACCTGCGCCGAGACACGCCCGCTCAACTGCTGCATCGCCAGCCGCTGCCCGGCCTCCGTCTGCGAGCCGATCAAATCCATGACCGCTTCGGCCTGCGCGAGATCGAGCCGCCCGTTCAGAAAGGCTCGCAGGGTAAATTCGCCGGGATTCGCCATGCGCGCGCCCCGTGCCAGCACCAGCCGCAAGATGCGCCGCAGCACCAGCGGGCCACCATGTCCCTGTATCTCCACTACGTGCTCACGCGTATAGGTGCGTGGGGCACGCATAAAGGCCACCAGCACCTCGTCCACCGTCTCTCCCGTCTCCGGGTCAATCACCCGCGCAAACGTCAACTGGTGTGAAGGCGGCACCTCCCGGCTTCCACCCGCCAGCCGCAGCAGAGGCAGCGCCATCTCAAACGCCTCCGGCCCGCTCACCCGTATCACCCCGATGCCACCCATCCCCGGCGGCGTCGCAATAGCCGCAATCGTATCCGTCGTCGTATCAATCTGCATTGTTTTAGTCCAACCCATTAAAAAGCATATTTCAGTAGAAATGCCGAGCGAAGCATTTAATGCGAGGCTATAGTACCATGATGAGGAGAGACATTCAAGGAGTATCTCCTACCACCTTTCAGGCCGACCACCACCCGGGTCGGTCGCCAGGGTCGGCCTGGAAGGCAGCGAGATGGGTCTACTAGCTCGTCAAGATGCTCAGGTAGTCAGCGGGCAGCGAGCAGCCAGCATAGAGTCTGGCAAGCAGTTGAAGCTGGTTGACGACAGTGAACTGGCCTTTGCTACAGGACATGGTGAGGCTGCGCGCGCCCATCGAGAGGTCCTGGCGAATGGGTTTGGGGCGCAGGTGCAGATTCAGCACGCCAATCGGCCAGAAGACACCGCTGGCATAAAAATCTTCGCCGCTGAAATAGAAAATGGGAACGTGGTAGTTCATGGCTGTCTGGACATCGAGGATGAGCGTCAGGATGTGCGAAACGGCGACTTGATAGGCGCTGTAAGGGTCGATGCCGCAGCCCATGAAGCAGCCCGTCGCTTCAATCACCCACAGATGCTTGCCCAGCGCGTCGGGAGAGCTGCCAAACTGCTGCGCCCAGAAGAGAAACAGGTAGTAGAGACTGTTGACGCTCTGGTCCGGGTAGCCATTGTGCCAGCTATCAATCAGGCCCACAATTTCTGAGCGCCAGTTCCAGTGACCACCGGGATGCACAGAGGTATTCATGGCGTCCTGCATCGCGTTGAGATAGCCCACCTGATTGTAGAGAGGCGCATAATCAACGCCGCCCACATGCGGGTCCAGGGAGCCAAGAATAATGGGAATATTGGGACGCACAGCATGCATGATACTCTTGCAGGCATCATAAAAGCGGGCAAAAGCGGCGGGCGCGATGTACATAGTGGCCGGTGGGTCGTACTTCATCTCCTCATTGCCACACTGCACCGCGTCGGGCCAGCTCTGCGCGGCGTCTTTTAAAGGAGCCGGATTAAAAAGCGCGGGGCCGCTCGACCACTGGCAGATGGTCAGCATTACATGCACCCCCTGCTCGTGATACCGCTGAATCGTCTGCTTGAGCACATTCCCGCGCAGGTTGCCAGAGCCACACGTGGGATAGCTGAGCCGCACCCAGGGAATCCCGGTAAAAGAAACTCTGGGATCGCCCTGAATACCCAGTACAGGGGCAGGCGGTAACGTGATCGGTGTGGGTATGGGCGTGGGCAGGATATGCGGCTCAGCGCGCGGCGGCGTGATCTCCGTTTCCGGGCTGCCAAATGGCGTAGGCGTGGAAGTCTTCTCCGGCGCTACTGTCGCTGTATTCGGGCTACCACAGGCGACCAGCAGACCCAGGAGCAAAAAGGAGAGCAGGCCCAGGCGCATCATTGCTTTACGCAGAGTGAGAGATACTTCATCCATAAATATAAAACCTCAATTGAAAATACATAGCTAACCCCTACATCATAGAACGAAGAACAGGAGGATTTCATATACAGCCAATTCGGGCTATAGAGCGACATAATCCTGCGGCACAGGAGAAGCTATCAACGCGAACGTATTTAACGTGGGATGATGCGCTCTGGATGGGCATAGACGTTCATGGCGTGATTGCGCAGGAAGCCAATGAGGGTGATGCCCGCGCTCTCCGCCAGCTCCACCGCCATGCTGGAGGGGGCCGAGATGGCGGCGATGCAGGGAATGCGAGCCAGCAGCGCCTTCTGAATGATCTCGAAAGAGGTACGCCCGCTCACCATGAGAATATGCCGTGTGTAGGGGAAATCGCCATGCAGCAGGCCATAACCGATGATCTTATCGACGGCGTTGTGCCGCCCGACATCCTCGCGCACGAGCAGGAGTTGCCCATCAATGGAAAAGAGACCGGCGGCGTGCAGCCCACCCGTGTGCGTAAAGACGGACTGAGCTTCACGCAGGCGCTCAGGCAGCGCGTAGAGGGTCGTGACTGGAATGCGCAGGGTATCAGGTTCCAGCGCGGGGGTGGCAACCAGCAGATCGGCGATACTGTTTTTCCCACACAGGCCGCAGCTTGCCGATACTGCGAAATGGCGCTCGAAAGCAACAGGCTGCGGCTGACTTGCCCCCTGCCGGGCCTGATTGCGCAGGCTGACAGTCACGACATTCGGCAGGGGAAGGCCATCGGCATCCACTGCATCTTCGATAGCGAGCACATCAGACGCGTGTTGAATGATACCCTCAGTAAAGAGGAAGCCCAGCGCCAGTTCATGATCGTTGCCAGGGGTGCGCATGATGACAGCCAGGCTGCCCGAACAACCAGAGCGGTCAATCCGCACCTCGAAAGGTTCCTCGACCGTCAGCTCATCTTCGCGTTGCTGTTGTTGCAGCTCGCGCCAGTACGTTACGTCGGCATGCATAACGCGCTCCGGGTCCACAGACGAACGCCAGAAGCTTGAAAGTGCCATAACGATTATCCTGTCTCCACTGCGACCCGGCCTATCGCTTTCCCTTGCGCGCCTCCAGCGAAGGCTGAGCCGCCGCAACAGCGGACATGGCCCCGGTTGTCCGGCTCGTGTAGTACGTGGGTGGGCGCTGGCGCTTAAAGTAGTATTTGCACGCGCCAGGGCGCACAGGATCAGGCGGTTCGATGGCTACGAGGCCCCACCCCTCCTGCTCCAGCCAGCACCAGGCTTCGTATTCTTCATCGAAGTCACGCACAACATCTCCGGCAATAGTAAAGACCATCGTCCCCAGCAAGTATCTATGTTCCCAGTGTACCATCTTTTCCCCACTTTCTCAAAGTGATCTACGCTCCACAACTTCATCTGAATGAACGTCATCGGGAAGAACTTTGATGAGTAATAAGGGAAAAGGGCTAAGCAGGGCTAAGGCACAGTATTTGACGGCGAAGTGCCGTAGTGCTAATATGCCTGTGTGGAAAAGACAATCTTCGTGGAACAGGGGATTGCAGGATGCATCAATTTGTCGATTCAAGTAACGAGACACTCCGCAAGCGTGGATATAAACTTACACCGCAGCGATACTTGATTCTCAGCGTCATTCAGGAGGCGGAGGAGCACCTGAGCGTTGAGCAAATTACGGAGCGAGTGCAGCAGCGCAATCCCTATGTGAGCCTCTCGACGATCTACCGCACATTGGAATTGCTGCGCGAATTAGGGCTGGTGCGTGAAAATCGACTGCCGGGCGAGCAGCCGCGCTACGAAGCCGCCGAGGGGAAAGCCCACCACCACCTCGTCTGCCGCAACTGCCGCGCCATCATTCACCTGGATGAGAAGCTACTGGGCAATCTGAACGAACTGCTGCAAGAGCAGTACCACTTTCATGGGCTGACGCTCGATCTTGTCGCGGCCGGCTATTGCGATGCCTGCTGGCAAACGATGCAGAAAGACACACTGTAATATCACAGCGATTGCCGGAGTCGCCAGAAGCTGATCAGGAGCAGTGGAAAGGCCAGCAGGTAGAACAATAAAAGGTAGTTGAGCAGGTTAATACGGAAAAAGAAATCCAGGCCAATGGTGGCGTAGAGCAACATGCGGCTGGGGCGCACAATCCAGCGCGAAGAGACTTGCAGCATGCGATGCAGGACAAGGAACGTGACCAGCGCGGTGTAGAGATAGACAAACAGGATCGCCAGCACAGGCTCAACGCTTCCCCGCCAGGTCATTCCCGCCACACTGAAGGCCACCACCAGTTGATCACAAAACATGTCGGTCAGGGCACCGCGATCCGTCGTCGTGCCGCGCAAGCGCGCCTCGACACCATCCAACCCATCACAGATAACCGAGGCCACCAGCAGCCAGAAGGCGATGGCGAAATGGTCGCGCGCCAGCAGGAAGAAGCCTATACCCAGCAGTACGGAAGCGATGGAGAGCATATCGGGCGTGATACCCAGGTGTGAGAGCAGAACGGCAAGCGGGGACAGGAAAAGCTGACGAATCCTCTGCCAGGGAAGGAGGAAAACTTCCTCCTCCTCGCTATAGATGCTACCGATTTTTTTCCTCAGTCTTTGCATCATCCACCTCGCCTACCATTATGTCACCCACGTACATAAAATGGTAGGCGCAGGCGGTGGCGCTTCATTGCAGTAACCCTGTTTGCGCACAATAATTGTTATCCTGTGCGGTAAGCTGGTTGATATCAGTTGACTCTACTGGAGCCATCTTGTACTGCGGAATGGAAGAGAAAATGTAGTTGTACAACTGCGTGATGATAGGGCCATTAACCAGTCCACCTTCACCCGCGTTCTCCTTCATCGAAACGATGGTCAACCTGGGATTGGAGTATGGCGCCTGGGAAATCACCCAGGATTCGGCTCCCAGGTTGCCACCCACCTGTCCGGTACCTGTCTTAGCAATGATCTGGTAGGGTGAGGTCCACAGGTCAGGATTGGCAACGGAACCGGGGTCTCCAAAACGCCCGGAACCGCAGCGTACAACGCCCAGCATCGCCGTTCGCACCTGAGCCGCCGTCTGGCTGCTAATCGGATTACCAAGCACCTGTGGATTGAACGATTGCAACACAGACCCATTCGGGTCAACAATCTTATAGACAAGTGTTGGCCTCATGAGAGTTCCGTTGTTAGCAACAGTGTTATCGATCAGTGACATCTGCAGTGGGGTCACATCGTCCACGCCCTGACCGAAGGAGTTTTCTGCCAGCCCATTGAGCTGAAGCGGCTGCCCGTTTTTCGGCGTCACGCTACTGGGAGTTACTGGCAGATCAAAGGGAATCTGCTGACCAACGTAAAGCTTTTTGTTATAATTGAGCCAGGTATCGATGCCGAGCTTCGCGCCGATTTGAGCAAAGATGATATTATCCGAATGGGCAAAGCCATATGCCACGTTGACCGGATAATGGGAAGTAAACGTTGAGATGTTATTGCCGGAAGGCCCAAACGTCTCGCCACCAATCACTACCGGGCCAAGCGCCTGCTTCTCCGAAAACTCGTCGGTCAACTGCGTCGAGCCTGCGTCCAGCGCGGCCATCAACGTCATCGTCTTATAGGTCGAGCCGGGAACGTAGGTGGCCTGGATGGGGCGTTCGAGCAGTGGTTGTTCTGGATTTTTGACAAGCTGATTGTAGTAATTGAGATCGCCACTGGCAACACGATTGGGGTCGAAACCGGGCCGGCTCACCATTGCCAGAACCTCGCCCGTGTGTGGGTCCATGATGATGATAGAGCCGCGATCCGAGGGAAAAATGTTGAGATTATCGGCGGCCGCCGCGTATTTATCGAAGTACTCGTTGGCAGCTCTCTGGATACGATCATCGATGGTCAGGTAAATGTTATCCCCGACGGGCGGCAGGTGCAGGGTCTGATTGACCAGGTTGCCCAGTTTCGTCACTCCAACACTGCCATCCAGGTACGCCTCGTACTGGTGCTCGATGCCGGTTGAAGAGAAAAGGGGACTGATGTAATAGCCGATCACCCCGGCCAGCGAGGGATCGGTATAGTGGCGCACGTAGCCACAACCGTTCGGTGAGGGCGTGGAATAAGCCAGCAGCACGCCGTTGCGGTCAAAGATTTTTCCCCGTTCAGGCGCGACATCGCTCAGGCAGTGCCGCCCGTTGTGAATATTGGCAGTCACCTGGTCTGCCACCACGACCTGCCAGTAGACAAGACCACCACTGAGCGCGACGAAGAGCGCAACGAACAACAATGTCACCTTACGGATACTGGCGCTAATATTTGCATTTAAATTATTCATCGTGAACATCCTGCTCTATAAAGACATGAACCACGATTGTCAGAAAAAGTGTTACCATTTTCTTAGCGACTGGCACGCGCCAAAGGTCACAGGTTGCCATCACTGAAAATGACGCAGCATTTCTGGCAGACTGTCGCCTCCGTATTTCTCGATAACGGCCTCGGTGAGCACAATCGCCATCATGGCCTCGCCGACGACTCCGGCTGCGGGCACGACACAGACATCACTGCGTTCGTAGCGAGTGGCATCAATATTCTCGCCGCTTGCCAGATCAACCGAAGGCAAGGGATGGGCCAGCGTCGGGATGGGCTTGACGCCGACGCGCACCACCACCGGTTCGCCGTTGGTAATGCCGCCCTCGATTCCCCCGGCATTGTTCGTCAAATGAAACCAGTTGCCCCCCTCATGGCGCAGAACATCGTGGACATACGAACCGGTTGTGCGTGAAGCGGTAAATCCGGCCCCAATCTCCATCGCTTTGGCTGAAGGAATGCTCATCATCGCCATGCCGAGCCGGGCGCTCAGACGCCGATCCCACTGGCCGTAGCTGCCGAGGCCGATGGGGACGCCCAGCGCCACCACCTCGAAGACACCGCCGCACGTATCACCATGCTGTTTAGCTTGCAAAATGCGCGCGATCATCTTCTCCGTCAATTCGGCGTCGGCGCAGCGCATAGGCGAGGCTTCGACTGCATCCCACATGGCGGCAGGATAGGCGTCGCGAGTCAGCGGGCGCGCTGTCTCATAGCCAACCTCGACGATGGAGAGCACGTGACTGTGAATGGATATGGAAAAATGCGCGAGCAACTGGCGGCAGAGACCACCCACAGCGACACGCGCCGCCGTTTCCCGCGAACTGGACCGTTCGATCACGTTACGAATATCTTGATGACCATATTTCATGGCCCCGGTAAAATCGGCATGGCCCGGACGAATGCGCGTCACCGGCTCGATTTCTGCCTCAACGGACTGCGCGTTCATGCGCTCCTCCCAGTTGACCCAGTCGAGATTTTCGATCTGCATAGCAATCGGTGAGCCAAGCGTTTTCCCATGCCGCACGCCTGAAAGGAAGCGCACCGCATCCTTTTCGATCTTCATGCGTCCCCCACGCCCATACCCTCCCTGGCGGCGGCGCAGGTCCGCGTCGATAACGCTCTTATCCACCGGCATATTCGCAGGCAAACCCTCCACGATGATCGTTAGAGCAGGCCCATGCGATTCACCCGCCGTTAAAAAGCGAAACATGGCAATTCTCCAGTATGTTCTCTCCACTCTCTCAAAAAAGTCCTCTCGCATGTCATTGTGAGCACAGCGAGCAAGGTCGAGTAGCCGCTCCCCTCAGATTCTTCGCCGCACTTACAATGACATGCTCAGGCCGGTCTTTTTTCGATAGAAGACATCGCCTCCTGCATCGGCGGCGATGATGCGCTTTCAGGCAGCAACCTTTCCTTCCAATTGCGACGTTCATTTCTCCTCAGAAAAGCAATGGCGATACAGGCCAGACCTATACCGAGCAAATAGCCGCCGATCAGGTCGGTAACGAGATGGTAGCCGATAAAGAATTCGGCAAAGCCTCCGCCAAAAGCCACAAGCAGCGCTACTATCATACACAGTATACGCAAGGCGCGCCACCTTACCTGCCGCCACGCCAGCCAGCAGGCAACAAGGCCGATCAAGCACCAGCGAATAGCGTGTCCGCTGGGGTAGCCATAGACCGCAATGGCATCGGCGAAAGAAAACGAAGTTGTCGCGCTGTAATACGCATTCAAGGCGTCCTCGTGATAGATAGGTGGCGCTGCCCACCACATGCCAAGATAGAGCTCAACGCGGGTCGAGTGTGTTGTCTTCCATATCTGCGGACAGGCAAGCGCATTCAAGCCAAGATAGATTTTGCCCGGCACAGGCTGCGCAAAGAACTGCTTCCCAAGCCATTCCGCGCCCACTCCAATCAGGAAAAAGAGACAGAGATAGAGCAGGACGCGGGGACGGTAACGCAAGAAGAGGCAGAGGATACTCAAAGCCAGCACAACCAGCAATGTCGGCAACGGATTGCCGAGATTGCCCCATTCGCGCAGGACGCAATCGGCTCCGATAAGAGGACGCTGTAGGAGCCATTGCTCCTGGTACATCGTCGAATAAAGCAAAGCACCTGATGCCACCAGCACCGTATAGATAACAAACAGGACAAACGGCAGGAGCGACAACAGGAACCACCTGTTCGTGAGAAAAAAACTGCGCTTCAACATTTCCCTTCTCTTCCTGATTTCTCTTCAGTTTCTCACTGCTACTATACCAGATTCCAAGCAGCAATACAGCATACCCTCCTTGCTCATAGGACATCTGTGTATCTCCATGAGGCCAATTACACCTCAGCCATAATATATTTACACTTCCGCTTCTCTCCACCCAAAACTACAATATTCTTTTTTTGATTTTTCAAAGGGAAAGATTGCGAAGATATTTCTGGCAGAGAGCAACTGTATAAGTACCTCTTTGATATCTTTTTTACATCAAGCCATTGACACAACAGGAAACATATTTTACAATATACCTTAATCATTATTTTTTTATTTATTGACCTACCTGCTACGAATAACAGTTGTACATGGAGGCATTTATGGCACCTGAAGAAACATCACATACACAGATTGGTCAGTCAGTCGGGGCGAAATTACGAGCGGCACGCCAGGCGAAGAAAATGACGCAGAGCCAGCTTGCCCACCCTGATTTCTCAGTCAGTTATATTTCAGCCATCGAACGCGGACAGATTCACCCCTCGTTGCGAGCACTTGAGATTTTAGCAGTACGGCTTGGCCTTACTTCGACACAGTTGTTGCCCAGGAGCGGAGAGCAGAACGATGGCAGCGTGGTAAAAAGACCCTCGCCAGAAGAAGAAGTGGAACTGGCGCTGCTGGAGGCGCAGGTAGCCATCTGGCAGGGAACAAGCGCCGTCGCCGTAGAGCAGCTAGAGAAGCTGGCAAAAAAGCCGATGAACCACAGGCAGCAGCTTCAGAGAGGCTACCTGCTCGGCACAGCGTACGCAGCGCTCTCACAACTCCAGGAAGCTGAAGCGATCCTCTCGCAGACAATAGGGCAGGCACGGGGGGAGAATGACGACTATAGCAAACTGCTCCTGCTCTATCAGCTTGGGAACACATATGCAGTCATGCATAACGACACCCAGGCGATCTCCTCCCACCAATCCTGCCTCAAACTGATGGAAGAAGCGGGGATCGAAGACCCCTTCCTGAAAGAGCAGGTCTATTTCCAGCTAGGGCAGCATCACGCGGAACTGAATCATCACGAGCGGGCCGTTGAGATGTTTGAGTGCGCCATCGCTCTTGCCGATGAACTGACCGCGCCGGAACAACATAAAGCCGCGTACTGGAAACTCAGCCAGCGCTTCATCGACAGCGAAGATTACACACTCGCCACCATCTATTCGTACAAAAGTCAGTTCCTGACCAATCAGCAGTCAGCGCACCTGCTGGCCGGGGAGATCTACCATTATCTTGGCCGCGCCTTGCTGCATGGGGATCAGGAAGCTGCTCGTGCGTATCTTATGAACGCGCTGCAAAATGAGCGCGTGCTGCAAGATCAACTGGCTCGCGCCAGCATCACCACCTCACTGGCGGAATGGTTTCTCAAGCAGAAGGCGCTGCGCGAGGCAGAAGAACACGCCTTACAAGCCTACGAACTGGCGGTCACTTCAGGAGATACCGTTGTCGCTAAAGAGGCCTTGCTGACACTGGGACGTATCGAGTATGCGCTGAACCGTTATGAAGAGGGGGACAGCCACTTTATCGCCGGACTGGAGATGCTGGAGCGCCTGGGCCTGCAAGAAGAGCTATCCGACCAGCTTGCCCGCTATGGGCAATTGTTAGAGGAGCGCGGCCTGATGCAAGAAGCGATCAAATACTTCAAACGCGCCTTCGAGGGACAGCAGAGAATCGTAGTGCACGGCTAATTTCTTTCCTGCCCACAGGCATCGCACAGACTACCGTACCGGGTGTATCTCTACACGCATGAAAGTCACTTCTAGCAACGGGCGATCTTTCGGGTCATCGAGCCGCAATCCGGTCCTGCCCAGTGGGATCGTCAGCGCTCCTTGCCCATCGACAGCGACGGTGGAACGAATGGCGCGAGGATTGCCACCAAGCCATTGTATGGGTTCAATCAACGAACCAAGAGGCACAGAGATATTCACCAGTTGACCGCGCAACGAGCTATCAAGGCCATACAGGTGTAATATCAACGTGTCTTCTTGCTGTGTAATAGTGCCGGTAAAAGAGCGATCCTGCAACTGGATCGCTGGATATTCGTGAGAAGGACCGGCGGGATGGGGAGCAGCAGCCTTGCGCACAGTTTTGCCGTGCCGTGCTCCACCGACCCCGGCGAGCGAGGGAGAATAGGAATAGAGGGCTGGCGGCTCCTCCTGCGTCCCCTCTTCGGCGCTGGCCGCGACGCGCACCAGGTCCTGTAAAGCCCGACTGCGCATGGAACTCTGGTCGATGCGCGCGCCACTCTTGATCGCCAGTCGCAATAACGCACGGGCAAGGGCGGCATCATCGCGATGTTCATGACGCGCCTGTTTTAAAACAGCTTCAGCCTGCGTAATCAGCAATTGACAGAGCTGCACCAAGTGACGCGCCGCTGGCACATTCACCTGAGCTGGAAGCGAAACATGCGGCTGATCATCATCAACAGAGACGGCTTCCCGCAAAGCGTCATACAGGTCAAGATAGCCAGCGTGACAGGTAGGGCAGCCAACAAGATGATAGAGCAGTGGAGCATAGCGGCTCACTGCCTGCCAGTCATATTTTAATAAGGCCATGATAAAATCTGGAAGCTGTTGATAAAAGTGAGGGTGATATTCGCCTGGCGGAATTGCGAAATGAGGAGCTTCTTCCCCTTGTAGAGCGCCTGCCTGCGCCTCGCGCTCCTGCGGCGGCGCCATAACATCCTGTAACCATCGGGCCAGTCTCCTGTACTTATCGTCTGTATAGTATGTTCCGGGTGGTGTATCCTTCTGCATTGTTCTCTTCCTCTGCTATGACCAGATAGCCAGTAGCCTGTTCAATCCTTACTCATCGTCTCTATAATAACGAGATAGACGCTTTCTCTGGGCCGCACTGAGATGAATCGTATTCTCTCCGTGCCAGACTAAGAAGCCCCCGGCAACTAATCCAGTCAGGCCCTGACGTACATCCTGGTCTGAGAGATCGTCCTGCGCCAGCGTCTGGATATCCACTGCGAATGCCCCGGCGGCAGCATCCTGGACTCCATATTCAGTCAGACGTAAAGCAACAGTCACGGTCAAATTACTACTGTGCTGTTGCAGACAGTGCCGCAATTTGCGGTGGGCGTGATCCTTATGCTGACTCTGGTGCTCCAGCGGCTCTTCAAGAGGGGGAAGAGAGGAATGGAGTTCATCGAGAACGGAACGCATCAGCTCTGTGCAACCAATCTCATCAATCTCCCGCAATACTGCTTGCAACTGGCGGGGAGCCACGCTCAACTCCATAATACAATGCTTGAGGAGGTTTCGTAATTCCTGTATGGAAACGCAGGCCAGCGCGGCCTCTTCCGGCGTAGCAAAGGGAGGCGAACCCCAGACCGGCTGTACAACTTCGTTAAGAGGGTTATCTTCTCCTTCCGCCCCTTCAGGGCTTTCCAGCTCCGACACAGCGCTGACCGGTACATGCCGCTTGCGCCACAGATCGATGAACTTGTTGCGCACCATACGCTGCAAGAACGCCATAAACTGCGCCTCGGAGAGAGCGTCGAGAGCCGTAAGAGGGCTGCGGTCTCCACCGCCGATCAGACCAAGGCGAACGAGTTGCTCAACAACGTGGCCGACCACAAGATCAAGATCATAGGTATTAGCATTTGATGGGCCAGAGATGCGTTGCGCATAGCGTTGCAAATACGCATAGAGTTGAGGAAAGCTTTCTTCGGCATGGTAGCGCAGGTTGTGCGCTGTAAAGGACATCCGGGCAATCCCTCCAGAGCAAGAATGGGCAAAGATTTTTTCAGTTTGCATAGCTCTTTTCCGAAAGATACATATCTATATTGTACAGGAAGAAGGTAAAAAAGGTCAACGGAAAAACATGCGCCATCTTACAGATGGCGCGTGGAGAAGTTTTTCGGCGCGCAATTCCGCAAGATGACGCATCCATTCAACTAAAGCGAGGCAGCAAACAGGCTTACTCGATATCCCCTCGCTTGCCCTGGCGCTGGTGCTCATACGCCCTCTTGATGGCATTGAGGCTGCGCTGGACTTCACCACGGCTCTCCAACTGGTTGGCATAGCGGAAGTAGGCGCTGGCAGCCAGTTCATGAGCCTGGGAACGATCCAGCAGCTCCAATGCGCGCTCGAAGGCCTGGTCAGCACCGGCGTAGTCACCAGCCTCGTGACGAATCTGGGCCAGAGCCATGAGCGCCTGCCCCTCGGTTGTCTCATCATGTGCCTTCTCAGCGTAGCTGAGGGCTTCATTGGCCTGCTTCTCAGCTCCCTGCACATCACCACGCTTCAGCAGGAGCTCGGCCAGGGAGGTGTAGCACTGCGAGGCGGCGGCTTCGTCATTGAGATCCGTCTCAATGCCAATTGCCTCCTGATATTCGCGCTCGGCCTCATCCAGCCGGTTCTGCTTCTCCAGAGTCTTGCCCAGTCGCTGATGTGTTAGACCAACCAGGCGCATCTCATCGCGCATCTCGTAGACCGACAGGGAACGCATCGCGTAATCACGGGCCATAGCCAGCTTGCCTGCTGTCTTGTAGCGCTGACTGATCTCCATATACTTCTGAGCATAACTCTTACTGTCTTTATTGAGACCCTCGAACATATCGAGCGCGCGGTGGTAATAAGAGACAGCTTTATCGAGTTCGCCCAGCCGGAAGTAGTCATTGGCGAGATTGCTGAAGACATCGAGAGCAAACAGCGGATCATTAATCTGTCCGCTTTCGATAGCCGCATTACAACGCAAATGATTTTCGACCGCCAGTGTATAGTTGTAGAGATAATAATACGCCTTCCCAAGCAAGTTTCTCGCACGTTCAATATACTCGATATCATTGATGCCTTCTGCCTGCGTGACGGCCTGCCGCAAATCTACCACGGCTTCCTGATACTGGTTCTCCCCAAGATCAATCTCGCCGCGCAGGCGATAGAGCCGATAGACTTGCTCGGTGGTGATACGCTCAGGCTGCAAGGGTGCCAGAAGCTGGGAAGCCTGTTCGTACTTACCCTGCTGCACCAGCACCGCCGCTTGCAACAGATCAACATCGACACGCGTATCCGGCTCAGCATCGGCGGGAGAATAGCCAACGGCACGAGCCTCAGCAGCGCCTGCCGGAGAGCCTTCAAGCAGAAATGTTAGAGGAACATCTAATCGACGAGCGAGTATTGATAAAGCCTTTAGTGAAGGTCGAATTTTGCCACGCTCGATGGCGGAAATGTAGGAAATTGAGAATTCAGGCGCGGCCAGTTGCGCTTGTGTCATGCCGAGTTTGGTACGCACTTCCCTGATGTTAGTGCCTACCCTCGCCGCAACTGCCTTGCCCACGTTCGCGGTTTCAAGGGACGGCATAGTCTTTCCTTTCTTCGTCTTCTGACTCGCTTCCACGTCAGCACATGGAATCGGTTTCTTTCCACTCCTTCTCTTTCATGATTGATTGATAGCAATAGTTGTGAATTTCTCTACCCTTTCGCTATACTTTCCTCTGACACCGAAAAGTATCTGCCACTCAATCAATCAAGAAGCAAGAAGCCAGCAATGGTACAGTACCACATATTGTATTGTAGCTTATTGTGTGCTTATTTGTCAAGTGATTTACTGGGATAAAACTACGAAGATTCGCTCAAGATTTGAGAGATAGCCACAATTTTGATTGCCTTCCGAGACGAACAAATATTTCTTTTTTCGTCATAGTTTGAAATACATAAAATCCACGTATTTAATTGAAGAGTTTACTGAACTTCTTTCATTTTCATATACTTCAAGTGTCTCTTCTTGCTGCTTTTCCTTTGCAAGCGCTACTGCTAGCACATACAATCAGGTCTACAAACCCTTTTTGTCATAAAAACCAGGAACTGTCGATCAAAATACAAATGACTCTGAGCAATTTCCTCAACTTCCAGGCTCTTTAGCATCTTTCTCTTGAAAAAAGAGATCGTGATCTATAGAGGTATTTCCAGTATAAAAATGAAGCTATTTGCATCATAATGTTTTTAATGAATAAAATTTTCCTATTTACATATCGCACTCGTATTTCCATATGATCTCGGTATGACTTTAAAGTCATATCTGTGAGTATAATCATAGCATAAAAAGCGTTGTTTGTGCAATGCGTAGTCATATTGTAATAGGAAATAAGCTACCTGGCATGATGTATGCTTGATATATGCTTGCCGGTAAAAAGACCCATAGAACAATTACTCCTTCTCCTTTCTAGCCAAAAAATCACCGTTGCTCTATGAGCATCCTCTCAAGGTCTCTACTGTGATAGAATCTGACTATCCCTTTATACTGTGACCGTCTTCAGGAAAGCCGGGAACAAACAAAAGCTTAGCAGGCCACTAAAAAAGGCCGCTCAGCGTGACATGGCCGGATCAGATTTTTCTTGTATAAAGAGGTCACAGAAACTGGGGTAAGAGTGTGCTTAATTGTATAGTATGAGTGAGGGAAAGCATCATGGAAACGACAATTAATCAGGTGTTCGCGCGCTCTGCTGACCGCTTTGCGAATCGTGTTGTGCTCATTGAGCCAGCCGAAAGTGAGAGCATGGCAACGGTGACTTTCAGAGAATTACAGGAGCAGGCGGATCGTTTCGCTGGCGCCCTCCAGCAACAGGGCTACCAGAAAGGTGATCGGGTGATGATCTGGTCTGCCAATCGTATTAACTGGATGGTCGCCTATCTAGGTGCCCTGTTGCTGGGACTGGTGGTTGTCCCCCTGGATATCAATTCCCGCGCAGATTTCCTCGCCCGCATTGCTGAGACAACCGGGGCGAAGGCGCTGATCACCACTACCAGGCAGTACAGCAGTTTGAAACAGCCGCCGCTACCCCTCATCGACATCGAGGCCCTGCCAGAGGGAACGCTGGATACAACAGCGCTGCCGGAAGTTACCGGAGAAGATCTGGCCGAACTCGTCTTTACCTCTGGTACAACCGGCCAACCGAAAGGAGTCATGCTGACCCACAACAATATCGCCAGCAACGCGATCGCCGCCGTTTCCGTTGTGAATATCCTCGATACCGACCGCACACTCTCGATACTTCCCCTGAGTCATATGTTTGAAATGACCATCGAAGTCGCGGTGCTCTACATCGGGGCCAGCGTCGTCTACACAAAAACGTTGACCCCCGATACGCTGCTCCGGCTTCTCTCTACGCAGCGTGTCACCTGCATGGTACTTGTCCCGCAGGCGCTGCAACTCTTCATGAATGGAATAGAAAGAACAGTAAGGCAGCAAAAACGGGAGCGGCAGTGGGAAATGCTGCATCGCATTGCTTCCAGGCTGCCTTTCCCTCTCAGGCGCTACCTCTTCGCCGCCGTGCATAAGCGCTTTGGCGGCCACTTCCGCTTCTTCGTCAGCGGTGGTGCCTATCTGCCGCCCCGGCTCGCCGCTCGCTGGGAAAACATGGGCTTTCGCGTCATGCAGGGCTACGGAGCTACAGAATGCTCGCCCGTTGTCTCCGTCACGCCTTACAACGACCACAACTATACCTCGGTAGGCAAACCGCTGCCGGGCGTGCAGGTGCGCATTGCCGAAGACAAAGAAATCCTGGTGCATGGCCCAAACGTGGCAAAAGGCTACTGGAAGAACGAAGAGGCCACGATGGCCGCTTTCGAGCACGGCTGGTACCATACAGGAGACCTGGGTTATTTTGACGAAAAAGGTGATTTGTATTTAAAAGGGCGTAAAAAAAATCTCATTGTGCTTGCAAATGGCCTGAATGTCTATCCAGAAGACATTGAAAACGTGCTCAACGCGAATCCGCTTGTCAAGGAGTCCGTTGTCTTTGGCCTTGGCGAGCGCGATGAGGGGCCGCAGGTCCATGCCGTGCTGCTGACAGAGAAGCCGGAGATGGCAAAAGAGATTGTCAGGCAGGCCAATAAACAACTGGCCCCTCACCAGCAAATACGCAGCTTCTCCGTCTGGCCCGAAGACGAATTTCCGCGAACGCACACGCTCAAAGTCAAACGGCAGGAGGTGCTTGCCAAACTGCCCGAAGTGCGAAGGGATGCTCGACTGGAACGATGAATGAAGCACAGCAGAAACACGAACAGAAAGAGAGCGCATACGGAACACTCTACCTCGTCGCAACGCCCATAGGAAATCTGGGGGATATGACGCTGCGAGCCATTGAGACGCTGCGCAATGTCGATATCATTGCCAGCGAAGATACTCGCAAGACAGGGATGCTGCTCAAACACTTCGCTATCTCAAAGCCCCAGATATCGTTTCACGAGCACAACGAGCAGCGAGCAGGTGAACGTATCGAGGCACTCTTAAAAGAAGGAAAATCGGTCGCGGTGGTCAGCGACGCGGGCACACCGGGCATCTCCGACCCCGGCTTCACCCTCGTCCGGCGCGCCATTGGGGAACACCTGCCTGTGACGATGATTCCGGGACCAACGGCCTTTGTCATGGCGCTGGTCCTCTCCGGCCTGCCTCTCCACAGCTTCACCTTCAGAGGCTTCCCACCACGCAAGCCCGTCGGCAGGCACAAATTTTTCGAGGTCGATAAAGAATCACCGCACACCCTGGTTTACTACGAAAGTCCTTACCGCCTGGAAGCCTTCCTCAAAGACGCCCTTGAAGTCTTCGGCGACCGTGAAGCCGCCATCGCCAACGATCTGACCAAAAAATTCGAATCCGTCCAGCGCGGCAAACTCTCCTCCTTGCTCGCATCCACAACCCATTCAGCAGCAAAGGGAGAATATATCGTCGTTATAGCAGGAACAGGCAAACAATCTAGCATAGAGGGTGATGAATAAGCGCTGACTGAGCCAGCGCTTATTCATCACCCTCTATGCTAGATTTCCATGACCTTGATCAGTTCTTGAACGGCGTCGGCTGAGCGCTGGAGCTGGGCGCGCTCGTTCTCATCGAGGTCGATCTGGATGATCTGTTCGACGCCGCCCGCGCCGAGCTTGACGGGAACGCCGACGAAGAGGCCGTTGATGCCATATTCGCCTTCCAGGTAGACAGAGCAAGGCAAAATCATCTTCTTATCAAGAAGAATGGCTTCGACCATTTGCAGGACTGAAGCGGAGGGCGCGAAGTAGGCGCTGCCAGTGCCGAGCAATTTGACGATCTCGGCACCGCCGTCCCGCGTGCGCTGCACAATCTCCTCGATACGCTGCGGCGGGAGAAGCTGCGAAAGGGGAACACCGGCAACGGTAGACATACGAGTCAGCGGCACCATCGTATCGCCATGACCTCCGAGGACGTAGGCCTGCACGTCGCGTACGGAGACGTTGAGTTCCTGCGCGACAAAGGTGCGGAAGCGCGCGGTATCCAGCACTCCGGACTCGCCCACGATACGGTTGCGCGGGAAGCCGCTGATCTTGTAGGCCAGTTGCGCCATAGCATCCAGCGGATTCGTGACCATAATGATAATGCAGTTGGGCGAGTAGCGCACCACCTGCTCCGTCACCTGCGTAATCACCTCTTGATTTTTCTTCACCAGGTCGTCGCGGCTCATTCCAGGCTTGCGTGGGAAGCCGGAGGTAATGACGACAATATCGGAATTGGCGGTATCGCCATAATCGTTGGTGCCGATCACCTTTGAATCGTAGCCCAGGATGGGGCCAGCTTCCAGCATATCCAGCGCCTTGCCCTGCGGCATATTGGGAATGATATCGAACATGACGATATCAGCGTAGTCGCGTTCAACGAGACGTTGGGCCAATGTGCTGCCCACAAAACCCGCCCCGATCACACTTATCTTTGTTCTTCTTGCCATATCCTTACTATCCTTTCATCGTTGAGAAAATAGGGGTCTACTCTATTGTATGCCGAAGAGCGCAAAATTGCCAATACAGCCATCTTGCATAACAGCCAACCGATATGTTAAACTCTTACATACAGATAGCAGTTGCTTTTCGGATTGTTCGAGGCAAATTACTACGAAAATCTGAGTCATCTGGCATAAAATGCTTCGATTTTCGTACAACTAAAGCTGTTATCTCCCCTCTTTCTTCTCGTGCTCATTCTATCTGCAATTGCATCGATAGGAGGAGCGCAGTCGTTCTTGTTCCTGTCGTTGCTGTTATTAGCAAAAGGAGGAGTTCCAGATGGCGGATTCCAAATTGACCCAGGAGCAACGGGACGAGGCATTACTGCAAAAGTTTGGTTACAGGCAGGAACTCCAGCGCACGCTGGGCTTCCTCTCTAACTTTGCGGTAGCTTTTTCCTACATCTCCGTCTCGACCGGTACGTTCTCGCTCTTCTACCTCGGCCTGGCAGCAGGAGGCCCGGCACTGTTCTGGACATGGCCTATCGTGGCTATCGGCCAGTTCATAGTAGGGTTGAATTTCGCCGAGCTGGCTTCGCACTTCCCCATTGCAGGCTCCATCTACCAGTGGAGCAAGCGCCTTTCCGGCCATTCGCTCGGCTGGTTTACCGGTTGGTTTTATTTCTTTGCCGGTATCCTGACCATCACTGCCGTTGCCTACACCATCCCCATTCCCTTGCTCGCCATCTTCCCTGGCATTCCGGCGACGATCCTGGGCATGCCCAGCGCGGTCTTCATCGCCCTGCTCTCCATTGTCATCGGCACGATTATCAACGTGGCGGGCGTGCGCCTGCTCTCGATCATCAACAACATAGGAGTCGCGGCGGAGATCATCGGTATGATCGGTTTCGCACTGATCCTGTTGATCTTCCATCACAACCAGTCGTTCGGCTTCCTCGCCCAGGGGCCGGTCAACTCGCTGCAGACGGCGGCGCAGCCCTGGACGCCCGGCTTTGGCACCAGTTACTTCGGCGCCTTCCTGGCCGCGATGTTCATGTCCCTCTTCGTCATCTACGGCTTCGACACTGCCGGGACGCTGGGCGAGGAGACACGAGATCCGCAGCGCAATGCGCCACGCGGCGTGCTCTGGGCGCTCGGTCTCTCCTTCCTGGCCGGTTTTCTCTTCCTGGGTGGCACCCTGCTCTCCATTAAGAACCCGGCAGCTATTGAAGGTATCGCGCAGGGAGCAAACGGCGCCAATCCCTTGCAGGCTCTGCCGACCATCATCCAGGATGCGCTGGGACCGTTCTGGGGCAATGTCTACCTCTTCGTGGTGCTCGTGGCCGTTTGTGTCTGCACCCTGGCTATCCAGTCGGCTACCATTCGTCTGATGTTCTCGATGGGCCGCGATGGTCGCCTGCCCTTCGGCAGAGTCTGGGGCAGTGTGAACAGCACCTTCCGCACCCCGATGTGGGCCGGTATTGCCGTTGCCATCCTCTCCGCGCTGCCCTTCCTGGTCAGCACCGCTATCGGCGTTATCGTCACCGGCGCGACAGGCATGATCTACCTGTCGTACTTCCTGAACAACATCGCCTCGCTGAACGCCCGGCTCAAGGGCTGGCCGCGTATCAAAGCGCCCTTCAGCCTCGGCAACTGGGGCATCGTCGTCAACGTCCTGGCCCTGATCTACGGCGGTTTGATGATTATCAACTTCCTGTGGTTTGGTGGCCTGCGCAACGTTTACACCAACCCGGTGCTGGGCGCGGCCTTCCCAGCCTGGGCCAACATTCCCATCCTGGGCGGCTTCCCCATCTTCGAGTTCTCGCTCCTCGTCTTCTTCCTCATCGGAGCCATCTACTGGTTCGGCTTCAAACGAAGAACGATCATTGACAGCGGAGAACAGGCAGCGGAAGCGCTGGCGGAGTAAACTGCCCATATGGCAAGATACTTCTCCCGGCAACAAAACGCGGGTCCGATGCGTAATTCTGAGAGAAGTATCTTGCCATGAAAAACGAATCCAACCATGTGATTCTGAGCGACAGCGAAGAATCTCTCGCAGCCTCCTTGATCGGTTGGTCGCCGAGATTCTTCGCTGTCACTCAGAATGATATGCGGGAGAGGCTTCTGCAAAAGGATATAGAGTTACTAGAGAGTCGAAATATGCTGACAGCCGTTTTTCTTGTCGATGGCCTGCTGATCTTCAGCCTGCTCTGGGTTGTTGTTCGTTTCCTGCATAAATACCGGGAGTACATTACTTCCACGATTGCTACACAGGGCTTGAGCAAGTTTGTCTGGCTGCTTATGGCCGCGCCGCCGCCAGCCATCGTTATTATCGCCATTGTTGTTGCACTCTTCATGCGCAACGAGCTTTTCCTGAACTTTGCCCACGCCTCCTTCCTCCTCGGCATGTGGATAGCTACCATAACCCTGGGCGTCACCTTCCTCATCGTCATGCGTATCCGCAGCCCTTATCTCTTCATCGCCTTCCTCGGCATCCTCGCCGCTATGCTGCCTGTCCTTTTTTTCACCTCTACCATCAGCTTCCAGAGCGCCTTTGCTCCCACAGGCACAACCGGCTATCTCCTCCTCTTACTCGAAGGGCTGGCGATCATCGCCTTTTGCTACCCCATGCTCCTGCGCCTGTATCACATATTCAAAACCACTCCCATCCCCTCGACTCGTCGTGTACGCCGCCGGAAATAAGAGCTTTACGCCTGCAAGCAAATTTGTAAAAAGCCCCAGGGCTTTTTGGTTGACCCGTAGAACTGCTCGCGGGGCTGCGCCCCGCTCGCTGAACGAGCCTCACGTATTAAGAAGAGGAAACCAAAAAGCCCAAAAACCGCTTGACATCTTGCCACAGGTACGGTAATATACATTGCGCGGAGAGAAATTTCCGACAGATCAGAGCAGACGATGGGGTGTCGTTCAATGGTAGGACTGCCGACTCTGGATCGGCCAATTGGGGTTCGAATCCCTGCACCCCAGCCAGCGGAGAGGTCAATTTGACCTCTCTTTTTGCTGCCTGCTTTCAAGGGCATCGATACACCTCCAGCCTGTCCACGCCAGTTCCCCGCGCCTCTTCTCTACCGCCACAATCGCCTTTTCTGGCTTGAGCGTGGAAAGGTGCAATGGCAGTCGGGGGCAGGCCCCATATTCTGCGACGTATGAGCGATTCCGCTCAAACTCATGAACCGATTTGTCCGTATCATACGTTATACGCTATAATGACAGGGCAATTGTTCGTTTAATGGTTACATAACTGGTGAGAAGTAGAGCAGGAAGCAAAAAGAGATGAGTTTAAAACCACGACCGTTTAGCAAATTACGGGTCGATACAGATACAGCGACAGAATCAACGTGGGCGCGGCGGCGTGATATCCCCATCGCCATTCTCGCCTGGATCGTCCTGATCGCGGTTATCCTGTGGATGCTCGGCCACGTGTTCAATACCGTGCTGATCTTCATTATCGCGTCCCTGCTGGCCTACGCGCTCTACCCGGCGGTGAAGCTGCTGGGGCGATGGATGCCGCGCTTCTTTGCGATTCTCATCGTCTATATCGTCGTGCTCACAGCGCTGGTTGTGGTTATCTACTTTCTTGTCAACACGACGGTCAGCCAGGTGAGTGCGCTGATCGTGAATGTGAGAGCATTGTTGACGCCCGCGCCGCATGAGCAGGTTTCGCCACTGGTCAAGACCCTGGAGCGCTTCGGCATCACACAGGCACAAATTACAGCGGCCGGCAACCAGATCATCGCCCAGGCGGAGGGGCTGACCACCAGCGTAGTCCCCTTGCTCACCGGCATCTTTAACTTTATCCTGGACACCTTCGTAGTCGCGGTGCTCAGCATCTACCTGCTGGTAGACGGGTCACGCGTCACCAGCTGGCTGCGGAACAACCTGCCAGCTTCACAGGAAGGCCGTATGCGCTTTTTCCTGAACACCCTCCAGCGCGTTGTTGGTGGCTACATTCGCGGCCAGTTGACGCTCTCCGCGTTGATCGGGGTGCTGGTTGGCATCGACATGACGATCTTCCATGTTCCCTATGCCGTGCTGCTCGGCGTGCTGGCCTTTGTGCTGGAGTTTATCCCCGTCCTGGGCACGCTGACTTCCGGCGCCATCTGCGTGCTGGTCGCGCTCAGCCAGGGCTGGCTCATCGCCTTGCTCGTCCTTGCTTCCTTCATCGTAATCCACATTCTTGAGGGAGACGTGATTGGGCCGCGCATCGTAGGCCAGGCCATCGGCCTTCACCCCGCCGTTTCTCTGATCGCCTTGATTGCCGGAGCCGAGCTGTTCGGCATTGTTGGCGCGCTCTTTGCCTCGCCGGTGGCGGGCGTCATCCAGGCTCTGCTCATCGCCATCTGGTCAGAGTGGCGCGCCGCCCACCCGGAGGAGTTCGCGGAAGACAAAGAAAAGGTGGCGCAGGCAATAGACAAAAACCTGCCAGATCACCCGGTTGAGCCGCCGGAAAAGCTGCTCTCTTAATCTGCATCCCCAACCCTGCCAGTCGCTCATGCGTATATACGTTGTCAACATCTTCATCTATTATTGTTAACAGGTTATTAAAAAAGCATGTTTCAACTAAACGCGCCTTCCTGCCAGTTGTGCAACAGGCCGATCTCTGGGCGCTACCTCCAGTACAGCAACGGGCTGATCGTGTGCGAGCAGTGCTCGCACACCACGCCGCACTGCTCTCGCTGCAAGCTGCCTTCCCACCAGCTTACAATCACCCGCAGCGGGCAACTCTGTCCCGCTTGCCTGCAAACAGCGCCGGTTTGCGATATCTGCCATGAGCCAATTACGGGTAGCTACAAGGTGTACAATGGGAAATTGAAGGTGTGCGCTACGTGCGAGCGTTCAACCAGGCACTGCGGCAGGTGCGGCCTTCCTTCGCGCCAACTCATGCCGGTGCGCGGCGTGGAAGTCTGCGATGACTGCTTGAAAACGCTGCCCGCCTGCGACTGCTGCCACATCCCGATTCTGGGTGGCTATAGTGTGATTGAGGGGTCTCCCAATCGCTATTGCGAGACGTGCATGACGATACGCCCGCGCTGCGGCGTTTGTAACGCACCGATCAACGAGCAGGGCAAAATTTTCCGGGACAGCGAGGGAGAGACGAGACGCTGCAGCAATTGCCTGCGCACGGCCATAACGACAGAACAGCAGGCGACACCGCTCTACCGGCAGGTGCAGGCTCTGCTGAAGCGCGAACTCTCCCTCGACATAGCTGCCTTGCCCCCACTCACTCTGGTAGGGCGCGGGCGACTTGAGGCGCTGCACCGCCAGACGGCAGCCGAAACAACCAGCAACATCCCACCGGGCACGGAACCGGTGCACCTGCAAGGCTTCTTCCACCGTGCCAACGACCGGCAAAACATCTACATTGAACACTACCTGCCACAGAGGCAGTTCCAGAGCGTCGCGGCGCACGAACTGGCTCACGCCTGGCAAGCCACCCATGCCCCGCACAGTCAGCCGGAGCGCATCGTCGAGGGCTTCGCGGAATGGGCTGCCTACAGCACCTTACAGGCGCTGGGCGAGCACGCGGAAGCTGAACGTTTGACCAGGCGCGACGACATCTATGGCGAGGGCCTGCGCTACTTCCTCGATCTCGAACGCAAACACGGGCGGCAGGCCGTGCTCCAACGAGCGCAGCGATGAATACGGAAGAGCACAGGTGTATTACCAATTGCACCTGAGTGCGTGCAGGCATATAATCCTTATGATAAACTTTGTCAAAATTGGGCAATACGACTTGTTAAAAAGGGTACTGGATGTTTCGTAGACTGAGTGCTATTGAGATCGCGGAAGGGGCGTTGCTGGCCGATATCGCGGTCATTTTTCAGTTGCTCACCCTGTATCTGCCGATAGGAGGAGAGATTTTTCGCTTCCTCATCTTCGTCGTGTTCGCCATTCTGGTGCTGCGGCGCGGCCTCTACGCGGGTATTATGGGCTTCTGCACAGCCCTCTTCCTGGTCGGGGTCGTCAGCGGCATCAATTTTTTACCCATCATGCTGCTGGAAGGTATGGGCGGTCTGTTCCTGGGTTTCACGATGAAGCATTTCTGGCACCACCTCCCATTGCTCTTTGTGGGCATCACCTGCGGAGCCGCCGCGTTTTTTATCATCGTCTTCGGCACTGACTTCATCCTGCGTGTTCCGTTTAGCGACCTGATTCTCTCCCTCCATCAACTTTACACACACGGCGTTGCTATAACAGGCCACCTTAGCGCCAGTGTTGGACTGAGCGGCTACTGGAAAAAAACGGTTTTGCCGACAGTAGAAACGGTAGCGAACCTGGCCTTCACCTACTGGCTGGCGGCTTTTTACGTCATATTCTGGTTCAGCCTCTGCCCGGTCGTCATCGCTATCTATTACGCGACCAACCTGCTCGTGCGCTTCCTGGGCTACGAAGTGCGCCCATTTCCCGGCGGACGGCTGCAAAAGCTGTTGCGCTGGCTGGCGAACAAGCTGGTCTGGCTGGTGGGCAACAGCCCGCTCGGCAGGTACCAGGTCACACGCAATATTTTGATACAGATTCGCATCTATATTGGGAGGATATGAACGCGGGCATGGATACTACAGGCGCATCTCCTTTTATTGATATACAGCATGTGAGCTATGTATATACACAGCAGAGCAAGGGCGAGCCACACAGGCAACAGCAGGTGCAGGCGCTGCGCGACATCTGCCTGAGCGTGCAGTCGGGTGAGTATGTCGCGGTGTTGGGGCATAATGGCAGCGGCAAATCGACGCTGGCGCGCCATTGCAACGCGCTGCTCACTCCTGACAGCGGGCGCGTGCTGGTCGCAGGCATGGATACCAGCGACGAGACGATGCAGCGCGCTATTCGCGACCGCGTGGGCATGATCTTCCAGAATCCTGACAACCAGATCATCGCCACCGTTGTGGAGGACGATGTGGCCTGGGCCTTGACCATGCGCGGCCTGCCTGTCCCGTTGATTCGCGAGCGCGTGGAGGAGGCAATGGAGGCGGTGGGCATCAGCAGCCTGCGCAAGCGAGCGCCGCAGCAGCTTTCGGGCGGCCAGAAGCAGCGGTTGGCCATCGCCGGAGTGCTGGCCCTGCGCCCGCAATGCATTCTCGCCGACGAGGCCACCGCCCAGCTCGACCCGCTCTCACGCGGCGAGATCGTGGCGCTGCTGCATGACCTTAATCGCGCACTGGGCCTGACCGTCATTCAGGTCACGCACTTTCTGGAAGAGGCCGTGCTGGCACAGCGCATCGTCATCCTGGAGCAAGGGCAGATCGTGATGGAAGGGCCACCATCGAGTATCTTCAGCGACCTTGAGCGGCTGCGCCGCTTAAAACTCGCTATTCCTGAACCAATCGAGCTGGCTTCACGACTGCGCGCAACCGGCCTGCCCATCTCGCGGGAGGCGCTGACGGTGGAAGCTATCGCACGGGAGATTGCGCGTTGACAGAACCAATCATCATTACAGAACACCTGACACATATCTACAATCCGGGGCCGCAGCAGAAGGTGGCGCTGCGCAATATTACCCTGGAGATCGAGCAGGGCAGTTGCGCGGCCATCATCGGCATCACCGGCTCCGGTAAATCGACGCTGGTGCAGCACTTTAACGGGCTGCTGCTGCCAACGAGCGGGCGTGTGATCGTCAACGGCATTGACCTCAGCGCGAAGGGCGTGGATATGAAGGCGCTGCGCCAGCGTGTCGGCATGTTGTTCCAGTTTCCAGAGGCACAATTATTTGAGCGCACGGTCTTTGCCGATGTAGCCTTCGGGCCGCGCCGCATGAACTTAGAGCGGCGCGAGGTGCGCAGGCGCGTCTTTCATGCCCTCGACACGGTCGGCCTACCCCACTCCACCTTCGCCTCGCGCTCGCCTTTTGCTCTGAGCGGCGGTCAGATGCGGCGCGTGGCGCTGGCCGGAGTGCTGGCCATGTCTCCCTCGGCGCTCATTCTCGATGAACCGACCAGCGGGTTGGATGCTGATGCCCGCGAGGAATTTTATTACTACCTGCAGCGCATCAAGCAAGAGGAGGGCGTGACGATTGTGCTGGTCTCGCACGACATGGCCGAGGTGACCGCCCTTGCCGACTGGCTCTGTGTGCTGCACCAGGGCAATCTGGTGATGCAGGGGATACCCCGTCATGTCTTCGCCAATGGGGACCAACTGCACAAGTGGGGTCTGGCCGCGCCGCCTTTGAGCGAACTGCTCGCCCTCCTGCGGCAGCAGGGCATGGCAATTCCCCCGGAGACGCTGACGCTGGATGAGGCATTCGACCTGTTGAAGGTCAAGGACAGGATCATGTAAAAGTATGTTCAGCAGAATTTCGCTCGGTGTTTACTATCCCGGCAACAGTCCTTTACATAGATTGCAGGCGCGTACAAAGCTGCTGGTGATGATGTGGCTGGCGGTTGTCGTGGCGATAGCCAACGGCAATGAGTGGCATTTCGCGCCGTACATCGCCGTGGTCGCCCTGCTCCTGCTTGCCATCGTTCTGTCGGGCATCCCTCCGCGTGTGCTGTGGCAGCGCCTCTGGCTGCTGCTCCTGCTCACCCTGATTGGTATCCTGCCCGCTATTTTCTTCACCAACGTCGGAACAAAGATTCTCGCTACCTACGGTCCCTGGCCCGTCGCCTATGGCACGCTTCGGCTCACGATGCTCAGCTTGAGCATCGTGCCGCTGGCCTACCTGCTGGCTTCGCTGTTGCCCAGTTCAACCCTGCGAGCCATGCGCAAGCGTATATGGTTCCGCTTTACGCGCACACTGGTACTGCTACTGACCATCGTCGCGCTTATCTTCCTCTGGCTCACGCGCCACTCGCACGGCTACTCCCTGCTGCCGCTGGGACCAATTGTGCTGACCTACGACGGCGTCTGGTACACCATGGCCTTCTTCGTGGCCTTTCTCACCCTCTACACCTTCTCCTTGCTGCTCACCATGACCACTTCCCCCATCGCCCTGATCGAGGGCATGACTCTGCTCATGACGCCCCTGCGCTGGCTGAAATTGCCGGTCGATGACTTCGCCCTCATGACACTGATCGCCCTGCGCTTCGTGCCAACCCTCATCGAAGAGGCCGAACAGCTCATCAAGGCCCAGATTGCGCGCGGGGCCGACCTCACGCAGGGAACGCTGCGCGAGCGCCTGCAAAGCGTTACCATGCTCTTCGTGCCGTTCATCCAATCCACCCTGCGCCGCGCCTCCGAACTGGCAACCGCGCTCGAAGCACGTGGCTACCAGTCCGAAAAGCGCCAGACTCTCCTGCACGAGAAAGCAATCCAGTGGATTGATATCCTTGTCGTTCTGGTTGTAGCCCTGGTTACAGTCGGCTCACTGCTCCTGTAAGTCGTCGCCTTCCAGAAACACGGTCCCCGCCTGTTTTCCTGTCTCCAATCCGAACTGCTGCTCACCGCTCGCTTGAACGAACTGGCTAGCGGCTGTTGGAAAAGGCGCGCCTCAGTGCGTCCATCTGATCGCGCACAGCCATTTGCGAGACCTTTGCGTCTGCCACCATATTGAATCCGTGAAACGCGCCTGGATAGACATGCAGTTCGGTGGGCACGCCTGCCCGCATCAGGCGGCGGGCATATTCCAGGTCTTCCTCCAGGAAAAGGTCAAGCGCGCCCACGCTGATGAAGGTGGGTGGCAGGCCCTCAAGGTGCTCGGCGCGGGCAGCGGCGGCATAGGGTGAGACGTCCGGTCCTCCAGGCTCCTGACCCAGCAGCGCGCTCCAGCCAAAGCGATTCGCCTCAGGCGTCCAGATGAATTCTCCCGTATAGGGATGAGGCTCTGTCACTGTCACCGTACGATCATCGAGCATGGGGAAGATGAGGAGTTGAAAGATCAGCGGCACTTCGCCCCGATCGCGGGTAAGCAGCGCCAATGCGGCTGTCAATCCGCCGCCCGCGCTTGCGCCACCGATGGCAATACGGGCGGCGTCCACGCCCAGTTCCTCAGCATGCGTATAGAGCCACTGCAAGGCCGCGTAACAGTCTTCGACCGGCCCCGGATGAGGTGTCTCAGGAGCCAACCGATAGTCCACCGAGACAGCGGCACACCCAACGGCTGACACGATGCCCTTGACACCGAGATCCTCCCCTTCGGCAGAGCCAATGACATAGCCGCCACCGTGAATCCAGAGCAAGGCCGGAAGAGGCTTTGCAACGTTGGTCGGCAAATAGACCAGCACCCGTACATCGGGCGCGCCCTCCGCGCCAGGGACGTAGCGCTCGCTTACAGAAATGTCAGGGAACGCGGGCAGGTTCACGGACATGTTAGTCATCATCTCCGCAAATGAGGCGCGTATCAACGGCAATGCCTCTGTGGTGAGCGTCAGCGTGGGAAACGTGTCGAGCATCGCTACGAGTTCTGGATCAACAAGATGCCTGGTGTTCATCGTCTACTCCTTTGTTCACTGCTAGACTTCGGCCTTGACTTCATTGAGCAGGTCGATAAGTTGCCCCAGCGTGTTGAGGCGCTCATCAAGGGTTTGTCCCATCGCACCAACGTTCAGGGCCGTTACGCCTGCTCGCTGGTAGAGACGGAGCCGTTCGCGAACCATCTCCTTTGTCCCGATGAGATTGGTTTTGTGTACCAGATCATCGGGGATCAGCGCGATGGCCTCTTTGCGCTGCCCTCGCAGCCAGAGGTCCTGCACGCGCAGAGCAAGGTCCGCGTAACCCGCACGCTGGAAGACCGCATTGTAGAAATTGTGCTTGCGCGATCCCATCGCGCCCAGCGAGAATGCCAGTGGAATTTTGAGAGAAGCAAGCAGGGGTTCCAGGTCATCGGTGAAAGCGACAGTGCCAGCATGAACCTGGAGTTCCAGGTCGGCAAGGGATCGACCTGCCTTTCTCGCTCCTTCCTCAATCGGAGCAAAGAAGAGCTGTGCGTATTCTGGCATGAACGAGGTACCAAGCCATCCATCGGCAAGCTCACCCGTCAGTTCCAGATTTTTCGGCCCCAGCGTTGCCAGATAGATGGGCAAATGGGGCCTCGGCTGGGCATCAGGCTTCAGGGCCTTACCCTCACCTCCTGGCAGGGGCAACTGATAGATCTCGCCGTTGTAGCTCAAACGCTCACCGAGAAAGACCTTGCGCACAATTTCGATCACTTCGCGCGTGCGCTGCAATGGGCGCGCAAAACGCACGCCGTGCCATCCCTCCATCACCTGCGGCCCGCTCACCCCCAGACCCAGGATAAAACGATCCTGAGAGAGTGCCGCCATCGTCAGCGCGGTCATGGCAATCATGGCAGGCGTGCGGGAACCGATCTGCATAATGCCAGTCCCCAGGCGTATACGACTGGTTTTCGCGGCGGCGTAGGCCAGCGGAGTGACAGCATCGTAACCCCAGGCCTCAGCAGTCCAGGCGCTATCGACGCCGAGACGCTCAGCTTCCACTACGTAGGTGATCTGGCGCTCTAATTGAATCTCATTGACATCGGCAGCGTAAGGAGCACCGAATCCAATAGCCACTTTCATACACGTTCCTTTCTCAGTTCAACGCTGTGGGCTTGTTAGCGCTCTACACATCCTCATCCGGCAAGATGCGGCGCCGCATCTTGCCCGCCGCTGTGCGATCCGGGTTCCCTCCACAACACAGATGGAGCAGAGCACGACCGATGAAGCCTCCTCAGAAAGCATTCCTTGCCAATCACGCTCAGGTTGAGAGATACGCATCAGCTCTCCCGCCCGGGAATCTGGCCCATCATGTTGGCGTTCGGAGCAGCTTGCGCGACCAGTTCAGGCACAAGCGTGCGCATCTCTTCGACCGTCCACAGTCCTTTTTTGAACCTTACAGGCCCGAGATGCCAGCCCTCTGCTACCCCGACCTTACCCCCACCGATATCGAAGACGCGCCCGGTGATCTCCTGCGATTCGGTACTCGCTAACCAGGCAACCAGCGGCGAAACATGTTCTGGCCGCAAGTCGATATTGGCCTGGGCAGGCATGAGACCCTCCGTCAGGCGCGTGAGGGCAGAGGGCGCAAGCGCGTTAACGGTGACGCCATAGCGCCCCAGCTCCAGCGCGGCGATGACAGTAAAGGCAGCGATACCAGCCTTGGCGGCACCATAGTTGGTCTGGCCGACATTACCATAGATGCCAGAGGCCGACGTGGTGTTAATCAAGCGCCCCTGCACCGGCTGCCCTTCCTCCTTAAAACGCTGGCGCCAGTGATTGGCCGCAAAATGCGAGGTGGCAAACGTGCCGCGCAGGTGTACCCGGATGACCGCATCCCAGTCCTCCGGCGTCATCGAAACCAGCATATGGTCGCGCAGAATACCGGCGTTATTCACCACGACATCCAGGCGACCAAACGTGTCGAGCGCAGCATTCACCAATCGCTGTGCCCCATCCCAGTCCGAGACATCATCGGTGTTGACGACGGCCTCGCCCCCCATCGCCAGGATCTCCTGTACCACCTCCTCCGCGGGCGTTTTGTCGGCCCCAACGCCTGCGGAAGAACCACCGAGGTCATTGACAACGATTTTCGCCCCCTGACGCGCCAGCTCCAGCGCGTGAGCGCGCCCTAACCCTCTCCCTGCACCGGTAATGATCGCCACGCGATCCAGACAAATTTTACTCATCAGTGTAGGACCCTCCCAGGATATCTCTATCCGGCCTCAACCTGGAGACCAGGCTGGAGAGCAGACGAAATAGCGTCAAAACGTATAAGCTAGCCCGTTCTAGCTCATAAGAGAATATATAACATAGCTCAGCCCGTTTGCCAGTGGCCCCTGGCGAGCAGGTACGACGCGTAGAGGCAAGAGGGATTGATTTGTGGCTGATTGTATTGTGCAGGCGCAAAAAACGCAAGCGGTGCGCCCTCGGACGTTCAGAATAGCGCGCTCAGAGACGCTGAGGGAGAGAGAGCAACGGCTGTACAGGACTGGCGGCAGCAGGAAAGACGAGTGCCTGCCCATCGCTGCCCGCGCTCGTCACATCCAGCAAGTGGAGCACGGTTGGCGCTACGTCCATAACATCTGGTCCGGCGCTACTATCGACGATGTCACAGCCAGCAGGCAGATTTCCCAGCAGCAACACGCCATACATGCGATTGTTGCCGGAAACAACAGGATGCACCATATTGGGGGTCACCAGCGGCGTATAGAGATCCCCGCTAACATGATAGGCGCTGCGCAGCTCAAAGAGAATATCAGGGTAGGATTCGATGCTCTCTCCCCGGTAATACTCCTCACGCGCTCGCGCCCAGTGCACAACGGGTTGTCCCAGCACGCGCAGCCGTGCCAGCTTCAGCAACAATTCAGCCCGCAGCCGCTCGTAGCCATCACCCTCGCGCTCAGCTTTCGCCCGGTTGATCACAATGCCACCGAAGGGGCTTCTCCCGGCGAACTCAACCACATACGCCAGCGTCTCCTGCCGGTCAATAGCATCATTAATCTGCTGGCGCGGCTGATAGTAGGCCCGGCGCGATATCATTTCCTGCATATGCAGGTGTGTCAGGAGAGCCCACGTCCCGCTCTGAACACGCTCGCGCAAAAAGCGGCCATCAAAGAGGCGCGACGCGGCAGTTTGTGGAGTCAACAGGCCCTGAAAGCGCAACCATTCGTTGAGATGCAAGCTGGAGACACAGCCGCGCCCCTGCCCGTAGCCACTCACCACTACCAGCACGCAGTCCTGCTCTATAGAGGAACGAAAACGCCCGATGATCTGGTCAAAAAGCCGGTAGAAATCAAGTATAGTATCGGCAAATTCGCCAGGACCGGGATAGGCCGGGTCGCCGGGGTCGCTATAGCGCCAGAGAAGACGCTGCACGGCGGAGAGCGCGTCCAGTTGCAGGAAAAAGAGATCCCAGGGTTCGCGGGTGAAAAGTTCGAGGCCGAGCAGCGCCTGCTGCTCGCACCGCTCGGTAAGGGACTGGCAGAACAGGGCCAGTTCGTGCTTGCGCAGGGCGACAGCAGAATCTAGCGCGGGGGGAAAAGCAGCCGAAAGCGGCGTCTCTGCCGGAACGACGCTCTGCTCGCGTCCCACGCTCCCCACGGGTGGCAGCGAGAGCATCACCCCATTGACAGGCCACGCGGGATAAGCATAGCAAAGATTGAGAATACAGACACGCTTCCCCACCTCACTCGCTCTGTCCCAGAAGGTCTGACCGCGTGGAATCAGACGTTCAGGGGCAACCGCCTGTTCCCACAGCCCATCTGCTCGCACCTGCGCGCTGCCCACCAGTCCATGACGGGCAGGATTAAGACCGCTATAAATGCTCGTCCAGGCGGGCGCGGCCTCCGGCGGAAAGCTGGATGTGAGTTCCAGAAACGGCGATTCCAGCATCAAGCGGCGCAGATGAGGCAGCGACGGGCCATAGACGCGCAAAAGGTCGGCATCCAGCCCGTCAATACCAAGCATTACCACACGTGTCATAACACTCTTCTCTCCTTCACTCTCATCCATGTCATTCTAAGCGGCAGCGAAGAATCTGAGACTCACCATTGAGCAAAAGGGGTTGCCGAGATTCTTCGCTGCCGTTCAGAATGAGACGCGATGGACATTGCGGTGTTCCATGACTCACATGCTGGCAGCATAGGGATGGATGGGCAGAATACGCTGCCAGTACAGCAGAACGTCTTCAACCATGTGCTCCTCACAGCGCACCAGGAAGATGTTGCGCCGGGTAACTTCCTGAAAGTAGGCGATCACATCAGCCTCAAGGTGCTGGCAGGTCGCTAAGGTCAGAATAGAGCGTTCGGCTCCCACCGGCACGCAGCGATAGCGCCGCGCCAGCTCATAGGGAAACAGGTGCAGGACGCGCGGCGCAGGATACTGTGAGAGAACGGAAAGCCGCGGTAACGTTTCTCTCTCTGCATTCTCACCCCCTTCACGCCCGTCCTCCTCCTGTAGACCCTGCTCCAACTCCCTCGCGCGTCTTTCATGCAGAAACATGGAGAAGTCCCCATCCTCCTCACGCTGCACCACCACAGCCTGGTGCGCGCGCAGGCGCTGGAGCATCGTCATCGCGGATGCTCCACTCAACACCTGTAGCTCGTATTCAACATCCACCAGCAGGTCGCGCAGGCGACGCGCTGCAGCCTGCGCACCACACAGGGACGCCCCCGCAAAAACGACCGCGCATACACTTCCGGCGTAGAGCACGCAATCGCTCTGCCGCACATTGCGACAGACGCGCCGGGCGACACGCCTCACACTTCCCGCCGACCTCTCGCTCAGCGCGATACATAAGAGAGCGAATTGCTCGTGCTGCTCCTGTCCGGCAGCCCTCTGCTTTGTCTCCATATTTCCTCCCCTCACAACATCCACCACTATACGACCCTGTTACAATACGATTGCTGCAATGCTTGTAACAACGCCGCCTGCACTGTTCCCACCATGGGTACAACATTCACCATTCATAATAAAGAGGCATTGTCGCAATTTGCTCATGATGCGGTTGTGATCTGGTTAAGAGAGATGCTCGCGAGGTGAAGAATTGGTGTATATTTAATAAGATCAATGCTTAACTCAAGAATACTACATATCTACTCATCTACAACCTGCTTCCTACTTCTAATACAACTTACCTATGAGACACTGGAGCAGAAACAAGGGAAAATGAGGTGGAGGTGGACGTGGACGCAGATGTGGAAATAGTTTTATACTCTCTTTACTGGCTCGCGGCGCTCACGCCGGACGTTTCGATGCTTCCTCCTGATGATATCTTCGCAGAAACCGCGCACCACTTCTTCCGGGATCAACAATGGGACTATGCAACGGATCCGCTCTCTGAACCTGCATCGACTCCACTGTTAGAGGGTATAGAGAAAGTTTTCGGAAGAGGGAGATGAATAATGCGGGCAAAAAAGAAGGCCAGGAGGGAAAAGAGGCAGGAAGAACAGGCTGTAAGAAAGGCTCCGCCGCGTCTGAGCGTGATTCTCTGTACGTACAACAGGCGCAGTCTGGTCCTTTCCACGCTGGCGAGCCTGCGCCGCCAGACATTGCCCCACAACCTGTTCGAAGTGATCGTCGTGGATAATGGCTCCAGCGATGACACACTGAATGCCGTGCGCTCCTACGTGAACGCAGGCTCGCAACCGGGAAGGCAGGCGGAGGACAGGTGGCAGGTGCAGTGTCTCGCGGAACCGCAGAACGGGCTGGCCTATGCCCGCGCGACCGGCTTGCTGGCGGCAACAGGCGAAATAGTCGTCTTCCTCGACGACGACACGCTGGTGGACCCCCATTTCCTCGAACGCCTGCTACAAGCATACGACGAGACCGGGGCCGATGCCATCGGTGGGCGCGTTGAGCTGCGCTGGGAAGCACCTCGTCCGCACTGGCTGCCCGATGAAGCCCTCAGCCTGCTCGGCTACTTCGCCCCCTCCAATAAACGTGTGAGGCTGAATCAACCACTCCAGGCACATACCGGGGAACAGGAGATTGCTTCCGACGAGGTACTCACCCAGCCATTAATGGAAGCTATCTCAGGGTACAGCATGCTGAGCGAGAACGCAGCATCCGGGGCTCGCGTGGTGCGTCCCAATCAGAAAAAAGAAGCTTCACTCTCGCCCGGCCTGCCACGATCGGCGGCCTACGTACCGGGATTTACCAGCTTCAGCAGTTGCTGCTTTTCCGTGAAGATCGAGGCGTTGCGCCGTGCAGGCCTGTTTGCACCGTTCGCGCCATTTGCGCCGTTCTTGAGCAAACGACGGCAGTTGCCAGCACATCTGGAAGTCTACGATCTCTGCCGCCGCCTGCATGAGACGGGCAGCCAGCTCTGGTACGAACCGGAGGCAGTCGTCGCCCACCGCGTTCCGGCGGCGCGGCTCAAACGCGCCTTTTTCACCGGGCGCGCTTACTGGTGGGGGCGTTCCGAGATTACTATGCAGTACACCCAATATACTGACAACATTACCGGCAGCACGAACGGGATACAATCCACAATGGCACTCCTACGGGCGCCTGGCCGCGAGGCCTTTGAGGTTGCGATACTGGCACTGTTCTACCGTCCCCTGCTGCGGCTGGCAGGCCGCCCATCCACCGAACGACTGCAAGCGGCGATGGAGCAGGCGCGACATCAGGGCCGTCTACGACAATATCTGCGCCTGCTGGAACACGCGCCGCTGGAAATCACGCGGTTGGCCGTGCTGCTGGTCGGCCCCAATCCGACAGGCACACCGGAGGAACCGACCATTGAGCTGCTGGCCCAGGCGCTGCGCTCGCAAGGGGTAAACTGCACCATCTCGACCCCTGACATCCCAATCTCCTGGCTCTGGCGGCACCGTGCCAACGATGGCTGTGCCATCGGTATCATTCACGTCTACCGGCCCGGCCTGTTCAATCTGAGCTACCGACAGCGCCAGCGTTTCTGGTTCCGGCTCTGGCTGGCGAGACGCTGGGGCATTCGTCTCGTCACTACAGATGCTGGTGGCTGGTGGCAGAGCGAGCGCGGTCCGCGTCACCTTGCGCGCCGCACGCTGGAACGTCGCCTGCTGTACAGCAGCGACCGGGTGCTGGCTTCGACGCGCCTGCCGGAGCAGCTCTATCCCAACAAGAAGCTGCGCCGCCGCGTGCGCTGCCTGCCCCAGCCCGGCTTTCGCGGCTACTACGCGCCTCCGCTGCCACGCGCTGAAGCACAGCGACAGCTTGGCCTGCCGCGCAACGCCGCTTTCGTCTACCTGTGCCTGACTCACCAGCACACCGCACGCGAACTGCTGCTCTTGATCGAAGCATTCTCCTCACTCACAGTCAGCATCTCCCCATCTGAGCGGACCAAAAACAGAGGGCTCCAGTTGCTGCTGGCAGGCGCGATAGAGGATAGCCAGCTCGGCGCGCGCCTTCTGGGGCTGGCCGCGCAGAACCCGGCCATTACTCTCTCGCTCAGAACACCGGGAAGAGCAGAGATGCCGCTCTACCTGGGAGCAGCAGACGCCGTCGTGCTGCCACATTGCGCCATCGCTCAGGCTGGCAGTCTGGATACAGCCATGCTCGCCCTCTCTTACGAACGCATTATCATCGCCCCCGACCTGCCGCGCTTCCAGGGCATGCTGCCTCCCGCTGCCTGTCTCTTCTACACCCCCACCAGCCGCGAGTCGCTCGCGCAGGCCCTCCGCAAAGCCCCCACGCGCCACTACTCGCTCCAGCCGCAGGATGCCGCCGCACTCGACGCCAGCACAGGCTGGAGCGAGTACGCCACCCGCCTGATAAAAATCTACCAGGAGATATTACGAAGCGGATTATCAGAATGAGATGGAAAAGTGGAGATAAATTTTTTCAGCAAAGTTATTTCATGAATTTCATCAGATCATTTTTATTTGATTCGAGGCATTCTCCCATGCAGATAGTATCTCACTCGCTGTCCTTTCTTCCCATCAGCCGTCTTTATCTTCCTCATTATCAATCTGAACCTTTATCAGAAGGCAGAAGACACGAATATTGAACACGCATAATGCCCCGATGGCAGGTCTCTCATTATCGGCCTATATCTCGCTAATGATGAAATATCCCTGAAAAATCTTGACATTTCACTGAAATTATGTTACATATTTCATATAAGTGGTCGGTAGACGAGTGAAGTATGCATGCCGTGGAGCAACGAGAAGATGGCAAATATCGTTACCATCAAAGATGTCGCTCAACTTGCGGAGGTTTCCATAGGAACCGTCTCGCGTGTCTTCAATCATCATAGCAATGTCAACGGAGACATACGAGAGCGCGTTTTAAAAGCGGCAGCCGAGCTAGGCTATAGCGGCCCGGCGGGAAGAAGTAGCACCGTTCAAAAGAAGGGCAAGGCACTCAAAGAGATCGGCTTTCTCCTCTATTTACGGGACTCGACGGAAGATGGGACCATTGCGCCTTTCTGGGCCAATATCCTGCATGGCGCTGAAGCAGAGGCGCAGAAGTCAAACATCAAAGTGACGTACCAGGCAATCAATAGCACACGAGAGACACCACAAAGCCTGCCAGGGAGATTGCATGAAATGCGCCTGGGTGGCGTCCTCCTCGTTGGCCCGGCCGATGCGGCGACCATTGATGCCATACGGTCGCTCAATATTCCCCTCGTGCTGGTAGATAACTATATGCGCAGGCCCGCCCTGGACGCCGTGCTTTCCGCCAATTTCGAAGGCACGATGGAAGCCATCGAGTACCTGATAAGTCAGGGTCATCGCCGTATTGCCGCCATCTGCGGCCCTCTGAGCGCAGGTCCGCACCCCACCAACATTTTATACACCATCGAGTGGCGCATCAGGGGATACCGCGAAGCTCTGCTCAACGCCGGGCTGTCCGTTGACGAATCGCTGATCGAGGTCTGTGTGCTCTCTCCGGAGGGTGGCTACGAAACTTGCAAACGACTCATTGCCAGGGGAATGCCGTGCAGTGCAATCTTCTGCGCGAACGATCCTACCGCTATTGGCGTCTTAAAGGCCCTGCGTGAGGAGGGCTTCAGAGTCCCGCAGGATGTCTCAGTAGTTGGCTTTGATGATGACATGGCCGAATATCTTACGCCTGCCCTGACCACAGTACGGGTCAATAAGGAGGCTATGGGCGCTACTGCCGTGAACACATTGATCGAACGGTTCAAAAATCCCGGCGCGGTCGCTAAGACGATCACGCTGGGAGTTGAACTGATCAAACGCGACTCGGTTGGCCCCCTATCCTCACACCGTGACAAACCGATAACGTCCTCGTAGCTTTGCTTCTTAGTTGAGACAACGATGTTCTTGCGTCCTTGTAGGAAGTACCTGTTTAGAACGTGCTAGACAACTACTTTATCAGGAGAAGGAACAATGAAGTCGAGTAAACTTATCTGGTCCTGCGCGCTCATCTTTTTGCTGAGCCTCGTCCTGGCCGCGTGTGGAGGTGGGGGAAATGGCAGTGGCTCTCCAGGCAGCGTTTCAATTACGTTCTGGGCTGCTCCCAATCCTCCACAGGAAGCCTTCTGGAGTGCAATGGCGCAGGAATACATGGCAAGCCACCACAACGTGCAGATTACGGTGACGGCCATGCCCTCAACGCCATCTTCGGAATCCGCCATCCAGAGCGCCATCGCGGGCGGAACTGCCCCCACAGCTTCGGAAAACATCTTTTCCGGCTTCGCCTCCACACTGGTCAGTGATCAGGCGATTGTCCCGCTTGATCAGATGCCCGGCTGGAACAACGTCATTCAGGCGCGCAACATGACTCAGGTCATCAGCAACTGGAAGTTCAGCGATGGTCACACCTATGTCTTGCCGCTGTATACCAACGCGATGCTGGTCGGCTGGCGCATGGACATCCTCAAGCAGCTTGGCTATAACACGCCGCCTCAAACCTATAGCCAGGTTATCGCTATGGGCGAAAAGCTCAAACAGAAATTTCCTAACAAGTTTGTCTGGGCGGACAGCGACCTTGTGACCGATCTCTGGTACAACCGCTGGTTTGACTTCTTCACGCTCTACGACGCGGCCAGCAACGGCCACTCCTTTGCCAGCAGCAACCAGCTTACCGCGGATAATACTGCAGCCGTGGGTGTGCTCTCGTTCATTAGCAACTTGCAGCAAAAAAATCTGCTGCTGACACAGAACGTTACCGATCCATTCGAGACCGGTCTCTCGGTAATGGAAATCATCGGCCCCTGGACATTCCCGACGTGGGCACAGAAATACCCGAATCTGAAGTATAACGACACCTACGCACTAACGCCGCCGCCCATTCCAGACGGTTATCCCACGGGCCAGCAGGTCAAGACATTCGCCGATGCCAAGGGCGTGGTGATCTACAAACAGGCCTCCCAGGCCCAGCAATTGGCCGCGTGGCAATTCATCGACTGGGTGCTCTCCGACTCGCAGCATGATTTGCAGTGGCTGCAAAAGACAGATCTGCCCCCGGCCCGCGATGACCTGGGCACCAATTCCCTTTTCACGTCGTTCTTCAACCAGAATCCAGAGCTGGCACCCTATGCAAAGGAAATTCCCGAAGCAGTGCCACCGATGAAAAATCAGAACTACGTGAACCTGCAAACAACACTGGGCGATGATGCCGTCATTCCAGTCGCTAAGGGACAGAAGACAGCACAGCAGGCCTGGAACGCCTGGGTAGCGACCGCACAGTCCCTTGTGAACAGCGGCAGTTAGTAGCGATAGCGGCAGGGTGATCCCTTTTCGCAGGGCATCACCCTGTTCCTTTTCCAATACAGGGGGTTGGCTATGGCTCAAATCGAAAGCAGCAGCAAAACGGTCCTGCCGGTCGCTGCGCAGGCCGCAGTTCGCCCGACGGCTGCTCGCATCCGCAGAAGCCGGGGCAAGGGCGTCGGCATCTACATCCTGGCCGTACCTATTCTGGTAATCATGGTCCTGCCCTACTTCTACCTGCTGGTACAATCGTTCGCGCCCTGGGACCAGGTGGATAAACAGTTCCTCCCCGGCTCATTGAGCTTGCGCTCCTACGAGTGGATATGGACAGGTGGCGGATTTGGCCTGCCTGAGCCGTGGGTACAGGCATTTTTTAACAGTGTGCTTGTCAGTTCTGCAGACAGCATCAGCATTGTCGCGGTAGGAGCGATTGTTGGCTATGCCCTCTCGGTGCTGAAGTTTCGCGGCCAGTCGTTGATCAACAACTTCATCCTCTTTCAGATGTTCTACCCGGCTATCATCCTGCTCGTCCCGACATTCCTGATTATCCGCTACGCCGGGCTGTATAACACTTATTGGGCGATGATTCTCCCACGACTGGTCAGCCTGTGGGCCATCTTTATGTACACCAGCTTCTTCCGCTCAGTCCCTCACGAGATCATTGAAGCGGCCCGCATCGATGGCGCGAGCGAACTCGGCATCATCTTCCGCATCATGATACCCATGTCGCGTTCCATCACCACTGTGATCTTTCTCTTCGTCTTTATGGATCGCTGGACCGAGTTGCTGTGGGACTTGATCGTCGTGAAGAATCCCTACACGGAAACGCTGAACGTCCTGCTGACCACGCTGTTCGGACCATACGGCTCCTACCCCGGTCCGCTCTACGCGGCGGGCGTGCTGCTGACGTTCCCAATACTCATCCTCTTTATCATTTTCAGCCGCAACTTCATCAAGGGCGTTCAGATTGTCCTGCGCTAACGAGAGGCAGGAGAGGAAAGGAGGCACTATTATGATGGCAGCACGGGCAAACGGGAAGCGGGCGAGTGCAGGGGAGCGGCGCAAGAGAGAAACACAGGGCTGGCTACTGACCAGTCCCTACCTGATCTTCATGCTCATCTTTTTCCTGATCCCACTACTATGGAGCATCTACCTGGTCTTCCAGCGTTGGGATCTGATCGCGCCCACACCCACTTTTGTTGGGCTGGCGAATTTTAAGGAAGCATTCACCAGTGCGCGCATCCTGCAAGCCTTTCTGGTGACCTACAAATTCTTGATTCTCTTTGTGCCGGTGGTAATGGCAGCCTCCATCGCGCTGGCGTTGATCGTTCACAACATCCCGCGTTTCAAGGCGCTTTTTGCCGTGGGCTTCTTCCTGCCTTACCTGGCATCAGGCGTCGTAATCTCGCTGGTTGTGCGTGGTATACTGTCCTATAACAGCCCGTTCAATGGCTTGCTGCGCACCGTGTTTGGCACCTCACCGGACTGGCTGGGCAACCCTGTCCTGGCCATCCTGGTGATTACGTTGATGATCGTCTGGAAGTTCGCGGGTTACTACTCTCTGATCTTCATGGCAGGACTGCAGGGTATTCCAGGCGAACTGTATGAGGCGGCGGCAATCGATGGAGCCGGGGCCTGGACACAGTTCTGGCGGGTGACGCTGCCCATGCTCTACCCCGCCATTTACACTGTGCTGATCCTGGCCGTGGGATTGACCTTCTCCATCTTCACCGAGCCATTTGTGCTGACCAATGGTGGGCCACAGAACGCGACGCTAACATGGCAACTGGAAATCTACTACCAGGCATTCGAGCAGTTCCGCGCCGGTTATGGCGCGACCGTTGCCCTGCTGAATGCGGCTGTTACACTGATCTCAATCTTGATTATCCGCCGTATCGTCGAAGCCTGGGGACGCCATTACGGCTGGGATTAAAGAAAAGGAATGTGAGTTATCGTATGGCAGACATCGCAAAACGCTTCGCAAGCAACCCGATTCTGCGCCCACAGGATGTGAAACCGAGCCTGGAGGGCTTGCAGGTGGAATGCCTGCTCAATCCAGGAGCATTCCGCTATCAGGGAAAGACCGCGCTGCTGCTGCGCGTGGCCGAACGCCCACAGCAGAAAGAGGGCATAGTGAGTACGCCCATTCTCGACCCGGAGGCAGCGGGCGGCATACGCATTCTTGAGTTTCGCCGTGACGATCCCGACCTTATCGATGAGGGCGACCCGCGTGCCTTCAAGTACAAGGGGCAGACCTACCTGACAACCCTTTCGCACCTCAGGCTGGCATGGAGCGAAGATGGCGTTAACTTCCGCGTCGATGAGTCGCCCACCATGCTGGGCCAGGGTCCGCTTGAGTCTTTCGGCATCGAGGACTGCCGCGTAACCGAGATCGAAGGAACGTTTTATCTCACCTATACGGCAGTCTCGCCCTATGGCATCGGCGTATCCATGAGCAGTACTACCGACTGGCAGCATTTCACGCATCACGGTATGATTATCCCGCCAACGAACAAGGACAACGCCCTGTTCCCTGAGAAGATCGGCGACTACTATTACATTCTCCACCGCCCCAGTGGCTTCGGCATTGGTGGCAGCTATATCTGGCTCAGCCGCTCGCCAGACCTGCTGCACTGGGGCGAGCATACCTGCCTGGCGGTCACTCGCCCCGGCATGTGGGATTCGGCTCGCGTCGGCGCCGGAGCCTCTCCCGTGCGCACAGCGGCTGGCTGGCTGGAAATCTATCATGGAGCGGACGAGCAGCATCGCTACTGCCTGGGAGCACTGCTGCTCGATGCCGACAATCCGGCAAAAGTGCTTGCCAGATCGCGGGAACCGATTATGGAGCCAATTATGGACTACGAGAAGGCTGGCTTCTTCGGCAACGTGGTCTTTACAAACGGCATGGTCGTCGATGGAGATCAGATTACCCTCTATTATGGCGCATCGGACGAAGTGGTCTGCGGCGCTACCATCTCTATGCAAGAGATGATACATTTTCAATCCCAGATGGGAGGGTGATAAAGAGCCTGGCGCGCGCCGCTTCTCCCGGAGGAGTCTATCATTAAACGCGAAATAATCAAGAGCAAAGGCATTAGAGCAGTAGATTGGAGATATTGGTGATCGAAAGACCCTTTTTGCAACTTCCTTCTGATACAGAACCGCGAACCTGGCTGGGCGCGAATTTCTGGTCGCGGGTGGGCGGGCCGCTGATGTGGCGTACCCCTGATATCAATGTCTGGCGGGAGGAATTGCGCGTGCTGCGCGAGCATGGCTTGAACATCACACGCTCGTTTTTCTACTGGCCGGACTTCATGCCTGCGCCCGATACCATCGATGAAACCTACGTTGCCCGTTACGGACAATTTCTGGATACCTGTCAGGAAGTGGGCATCGCCACCATTCCCACGTTTATCGTCGGGCATATGTCAGGGGAGAACTGGGATGTAGCATGGCGGGGCGAACGCAATCTTTACTCCGATGGCTGGATGCTCGCGCAGCAGGCGTTTTTTATTAGAGAACTGGTCAGTCGCTTCAAAGATCATCCTGCCGTCGCGGGCTGGCTGCTCTCCAACGAGGTGCCGATCTATGGTGGGCAGACGACGCCGGAGATGGGGCGAAGCTGGGCGCAGTTGCTCACGCAGGCGGTGCGCGCCGCCGGGGCAACACAGCCGGTCTCGACGGGCGACGGAGCATGGGGCATCGAGGTGACGGGACGTGACAACGGCTTCCGCCTGCGCGAGATTGCCCGCACCGTCGACTTCCTCGGCCCGCACGTCTATCCCCTGAGCAACGATCTCACGCGCCAGCATCTTACCGCGGCTTTCAACTGCGAACTTTGCCACGTGGGCAAACCCGTCGTGCTGGAGGAATTTGGCGTCACCACCGATTTCACCTCGGAGAAGCACGCGGGCGACTACTACCGGCAGGTGCTGCATACCTCCCTGCTGGCTGGCTCGGTTGGCTGGATTGCCTGGAACAACACCGATTTTGACCTGACCCACCAGGACCCCTATCGCCATCACCCTTTTGAACTCCATTTTGGCATCACAACCACCAACGGCACGCCAAAGGCTCCCCTGCTCGAACTGCAGCAGTTCCGGCAGGTGCTGGATGAGATCGATATTACCCACTGCCATCGCTCGCCCACGGATATCGCGGTCATTATCTCCTCGTATTTTGATACCGATTACCCCTTTACCTCACAGGTTGAACGGCAGACGATGCGTGATATTCTCCTGCAATCCTATGTTGTGACGCGCGAGGCAGATACGGGGGCAGCTTATGTGCGTGAACTGGACGGCGTCCCACGGGCGAAATTGATCCTGGTGCCATCAACAAAGCAACTGACCAGTCCGACGTGGGAAGAGCTTGAGGCGCGGGCGATAGAGGGAGCGACTGTCTACGTCTCCTACTTCCCCGGTTCGGTCCCCGTGCATCGCGGTTCCTGGCACCCGTTCTTCGATACGTTCTTCGGAATCGAACACCAGCTCAGGTACGGCCTTGTTAACCCCGTTGAGGACGATATCGTCACCTTTGCCTTTAGCAGCGATTTCGGCACTATCGCCGCCGGAGAGCATCTTTCCTTTGTCGCGGCGGGTAATGAGAGTGGGCGCGTTTTTCTCCCCTGCATCCCAACGGAGGCCCGCGTCATCGCCACCGACGCCCACAGCCACCCCGCTCTGCTGGAACGAGCCATCGGCAATGGCCGCATCGTCCTCTGCACCTACCCGCTTGAATACTTTGCCGCCTCGCGTCCCAACGCCAACCCCGACCACACCTACCAGCTCTACCGGGCGCTGACGAAGCTGGCAAAGGTCGAATTGCCGGTCAGCGTCGATAACCCGCTCGTGCTCGCCGACTCGCTCGTCGCCGACGACGGCACGCGCTTCGCCTGGTTCATCAGCGAGTCCGACCAACCCCTTTCAGTAACTCCTCATCTCAGGAGCGGAAAAGAGTTGGTCGACGTAATAACAGGAGAACATGCTGAATGGACTATCAAATTAGCGCCTTTCGGGGTGAAAGTTTATCGGGTTATATAACAGCACATGCTGCGAAAAAACTGCCCAACACGCCATTCTGAGCGCGGCGAAGAATCTGAGGCTTACCATTGAGCAAAAGGGAGTGCCGAGATTCTTCGCCGCGCTCAGAATGACACGAGAGAGTTTTTTTAATGGATGGACAAATGTCCTGTCTTTCTGCTACAATCGGGTCGCAAGCATACGAGAATAGAAACGGGTTATGAGCATACAAGAAGAGCAACCTGCACCCCCTCGCACGAGGCGACAGGCAGCGGGTCGTCAGAAGGAGGCAAGGGCGGGGGATGTAGTGCAGCCGCCGCTTCAACGTCACTGGCAGGACTCTGCCAGTGGCTTTCCCTTGTTACCTGATGAACAGCCCGTGACGACGGTGCGCGACAGCCTGTACGATCTGATCCCACTTGGCCCGCGCGAGGTGAAGTTGATCGGCTCCGCCCCCTTCCTGCGCTTGCAGAAGGTCAAGCAGCTTGGCTTCGTCTACCGCATCTGGCCTGGCGCGACGCACACGCGCTACGAGCACAGCCTCGGCGTCTACCACCTCGCGGTGCGGGCGCTGCGGGCGCTTTGGCTGCGCGGTGACGAGGGCGGCTTAACGGGCATCTCCACCAGCAGTGTACAGACGCTGGTGGTCGCGGCCCTGCTGCACGATATCGGACACTACCCCTTCTCGCACACCATTGAGGAGCTTGACTATCCCATTATCCCGCACGAGAAGGTGGGGCGCTCGATCATTGAGAACAGTGAGATCGCCACCATTCTGGAAAACGATTATCACCTCTCGCCAGAGCGTGTGGCCGATTTCATCGATCCTCCCAAAAACAAGGTCCTCCACCCCGATGACGAACTGCTGAACTACCTGCTCAGCGGCGCGCTCGACGTGGATAAGCTAGACTATCTGCCGCGTGACGCCCGCGCCTGTAACGTGCCCTATGGCGGCGTTGACGTGGCACGGCTACAAGGAGCGCTGCGCATCCACCAGAACGTCAACGGGCAGCGCCGCATCGTCGTGACGCACAAGGGCATCAGCCCCCTCTACTCGCTGATCCACGCGCGACAGGAGATGTTTGATAATATCTACTGGCATCACACCAGCCGGGCCATGCAGATGATGCTGCTGCGCGCCGTTCATGACGCCCTCGACGCCGGGGCCTTGCAGGCCAAGCAACTGATGGGGTTGGATGACGCCTCCCTGCTCGCGCTGCTGGCAAACGAGCGCATGCCGGGCAGCGCGCGGGCGCTGGCAAACGACCTGGAACTGCGCCGCCCCTATAAAGGCGTAATTGAGGTCAGTCATCTCGCCGGGCGTCTCTTCAAACGGCTGGAAGCGCTCTTCTGGGATGCGCAGCGCCGCAGGCGCGTCGAGCAGATGCTGGCCGCCGAACTGAGCAGGGCTATGGAAATACAGATCGCCGATTACGAAGTGCTCTTCGACATTCCACGTCCGGAAAAGTGGGAGATGGACGTCTGGGTCAGCTTCGAGCATCCTCCCGTTGGCATGGATTCTCTGATGACCTGGGTACAGGCCACTGGCCTCCAGCCCGATGACCTTGCCCGCTACGAACTCCACCAGCGCCGTATCCGCGTCGTCGTTGCCGAACGCCTGCGCCAACCCCTGCTCGCCCACCGCGACATCCTGCTCTCCCTGTTAGAGGAACTGGTGTAGCCTCTTTGCGCTATTTGCTCTCAGCCCTTTCAGGATATCGCCGCGCGCCACATGTTCGATTCCCCTTATCGCTTGCGTCTGAGCAAGGCCAACGCGCCGCAGAAGAGCAACGTAGAGAGACACGAGCCGAGGAGAATAAGCCAGATGCCCTGCTCTAACGCACGCAGTACAGGCCCGGTTCCCATAAAGGCAACACTGTCACTCAGACAATCAGGACTCCCGCGCGCTGCCTTACCCCAGCTCCCCGCGTTGGTAGAACCTGGCAAGAGCTGATGCACTCCATGCCCGCTCGTCCCTATTCTCGCCTGTGAGCTGCCATCTCCAGGCGTCACAATCGGCATCAACGTTGGTGCGGACACAGGAGTATCTGTTGCCACCGGTACCCCAGTCGTTCCGGTCGGCGTGAGTGTCGGTGTTGGAGTATCCACTGGGGTCGGATTTTCGACAGGTGTCGTTGTTGACGTCGGTGTCACCGTCACTGTTGGCGTCGGCGAAGGTGTCGTTGTTGGTATGGGTGTCGGTGTCGCCGTTGGTATGGGTGTCAGTGTCGCCGTTGGTATTGTCGTTGGCATTACTGTCGGCGCGAGCGTTGGTGTCGGCCTCGGCTGCGGGCGCGGCGTAGAGGTGGCTTTCACGGTTGGAGTTACACGCGGCCCTCCCTGACCAGGAGTTCCTGTTGACCGACGGGGAAAGGTGTTTCCTCCCTTATTCCGCGCTCCGGCTGTCGCGGTCTTGTCGGGCAGCGGGGTCAGCAAACATGGGGTTGTTGTCGCTGCCGGTGCCACGGTTGGACCGGTAGCAGGAGGGCGGGCGGAAGCCGTCAGAGAAGCGCTATTGACAAACGTTCTCCGGTTCTGCGGCGGCCCTCCATGGGCAAGGTCGAACAACAAAGAGACGCCAGATGTAATCAGAAGTAGGGATATGCTGATGCAAATGAGAATAAAAGCGAAGAATACGCCAATGCTGCGGCCACCGTATCCTCTATTCCAGAGCGCCATCAATGTATCGATCATTCACTTCCTCCCACTTCCTGTGACAGTGCATCCACCACGCTCTCCGGCTTCATCTCAGACATATCCTCTACGCTCTCCACGCCTTTCACACACCCACCACCCTCCACCGCTTCCAGACACCTTGTCTCAGCGCGCTGCTCCTGCCATCTCTCCTGAAAATCCTCTGTATCTCTCAGGCGCATACGCATGCGCTCCATACGCCAGTTGCGCCTGTTTAAACCGTCAGTTTCGATCTCGTCCTCCTCCGCCGACCTTTCTTTCAGATGGCCGGTAGTGCCTTGCTCTGGAGAGAGTCCTTCATCGCCGGTGACACGCTCCAATGCCGATGGTCTGCTCTCCTGCTCCCAGCGTGCCAGAATCGTTTCCAGGTAGTGCGCGCATTCCTCAGGCTTGCGTATCTCGAAAATCTCGCGCCGACTGCGATAATCCGTCTGCACAGCAATTGCGCCGTGCAGACGCGAGAAGCGTAAGAGGTGCGCGTAATCGACAACAACCTGGCTCTTGCGCCCGATATAGATCATGCGCCGGTTCGTCAAAATGAGTGTGCCCTGATCTCTGGCAGGATAGGTGACGCGGCTTTCCTCACCGATAGGCTCTCCACAGAGTGCCGCCTTGCTGCTGTAATATGCTTTCTCGCCGGGGAGCAAGCGCACGGGCACAGGAATAGAAGGCAGCGACCCTCCCGACAGCTTTCCGGCGCGCCGCCGCACTGCTTTGCCGGGCAAGGTTGGCTGCTCCAGGGAAGCCAGAGAAATTTCTTGCCGACACCATGCAGAGAGGTATTCCAGCACAGCGCGCGCATCATCGAACGAGGCAATGCCGCGCAAAACCACCTTCTTCCTCCCAAACCACAACTCAAGACGGGCCGAAGGAATGCCCATCGTCGTGCGAAAAGTGGGGCGAATGCGAGTGAGTGCGCTGAGAGCATAAGGCACCCCATTAACGTCCAGATAATCTGCATAGAGCCGGAACACGCGGCCCCATCCGAAGGCGCACTCAGCTAACGGCAGGTCTTTTCCCATCTCAACTATCCTCCCCACCATATATATCGAATAAGCTACTTGCTTCCATACATAGAGACGGATAACAAAAGCCGATGTAACGAGTATTGATATATTTAACGATATAAATACTCTATATCAGAACGAAGGCGGCGAACAGGCCAACCGCAAAGGGGTCGGCCTGGGGTGGTCAGTTTGCTCGTTTTTTGCGGTTGAAGAAGGCGTGGAGAAGGAAACGGCGCGTGTTGGTCCAGAGATGGTGTGCTTCGTCTTCGGCGACGTGCGGGACATGCTGAGGGGGTGCCCAGCGGTCGCGCACGAAGAGATTGGTAAGCTGCCACAGGGGCGCGGCCTCCTGCGGGAAGTATTGGCCCAGCATCGAGCTATATTCGTAGGGGGTCTGTGAGGAGCGCGGAGAGAAGCCAAGCCAGCTCGCCACGCGGCAGACACGCCAGAACATGCCTGCGACGACAGTACTATTGGCGTAGAGGTTGCGCCACCAGTAGGTGAGCAGGGCCGCGCAGAAAACGAGCAGTGAGATGAAAAGCGATGCCAGCGAGAACCAGACCAGGAAGGTTTCGTTCAAGAGCGGGCTGCTGGGGGTCGTCCCCTGATTCTGGTGTTGAGGGTCCGTCACGCTCTGAGGCGGCTTGCTGCCGCGTTTTGTCGTTATCGGAGTTGGCGTGGGGTGAGTAACCGGCTGCGTGGGCGTCGCCGTCACTGTGGGAACGGGAGCGGTAATATTGTTATTCGAGTAGCCAGGTGTGGGGTCAAAGTTGATCCAGCCATAGCCGGGGAAGTAGGCCTGCACCCAGCTATGCGCATCCTGTCCGCCAACTATCCAGCGTTTCTGCTGAGCATTATAGGTGCCATGACTGAAACCATTGACGATACGCGCCGGGATGCCCAGCAGGCGCGCCATCATGACCATCGCCGTCGCGTAGTAGGTGCAGTAGCCGCGATGAGTTTGCAGAAGCCACGAGACGGCGTCGATATTGGCAGGCACCGGGGGATTCTCCACTGAATACGTGAACTGGTTCTGGTTGCTCAAGTGCGCCTGCAGTTCCAACAATGCCTGATAGGTATTCTGCGCTCCCTGCGTCCACTGCTGCGCCGTGCGCAAGACATTGACCGGGAGATTGGGCTTCTGCAGATAGTCCACGTAGAGTGTTGCATAGTTCGGGTCTGACTGCCAGAAACCGGGATCGCTCAGCGGCAGAGGAACTGTAGCCAGGGTATCCGGTGAAGCTGAGGAGACGAAGGATTCGACCTGGTAACTCTCGCCCTTCCTCAACGGACCTTGCTGCGCCCATGCAGTCGGCATAATATCACTATAGACCACGGAACCTACATCAAACAGGGTTGGCTCCGGGGGACCAAAGAGATAGGGTTTCGTACCCGAAGGAGGCAGGAGAATATTCACGTTGGTAGTTATGCTTCTATAGGTATTGCCAACAATATCGTTGGAAAGGGGAGCATTGGCAGGGTAACCCTGACTGGCGCTGGCGGTAGACGTCCAGGTATGGCCATCGAAGTGGTTAAAGGTAAAGCCTTCCAGGTATTGCGCCCCGGCGGTGCTGGTATAGGTAAGCACTTCTCCGGTTGGCAGATCAACGCTGCCGCTGATACTGAGCTGGTCGCCGAAGAAGTTTGTCGCGGGCTGATAAGGCTGGACAATCGCGCCGGGGTCCTGTAAGGAAAAATGGCCGGAGGTAATATTGGTCCAGGCATTATCCAGTTGATTCCAGAACGTGACACCCTGCGATGGTTGACCCAGGCCCGGCAGCAGCCAGGCGAAAAGCAGAGTAAAGAGCGCCAGAACGCATGCCACCTGCATATAGCGCACCGTTATTCCTTGCAGCCACGCTTGATCGGTATGCAGACCCTCGTGCTTCCACTGCGTCAACTGGTGCGCAAGCTGGACACGAGCAATAAGCAAGATCAAGGCCCCAACAGCCACTACCATCAAGCCGATGAGATCGTGTCTGGCAAAGTTGAGATTGACGAGCAGAATAGAGCAATAGACCAGGGCAACCAGCCAGGGCAAATGCGCACGGTAGACGAGCCAGGTCCCAAAATAGCTCAGGAAGAATGAGAGGAACGAGAGATAAAACAGGAAAACCATACCACTTTCCGGCGAACCCATTGAGCCAAGGCCGCCAGCGATGGCAGTACGCAGACCGCCCAACAACAGCAGCCAGGAGGCATGAAAGGCGATGGCGCTGGTCAGCCATACAGAGAGCCAGTAACCAACCAGACAGGCAGCAAGATGGAGAATTGCCTGTGGCAGGCGATGTATCTTTGCCACCACAAAACCGGCCAGCAATCCTGCCGCCGCACTCCAGAAGAGAATGAAGGTGTGGCCCCCAATCCACTGCGCCTGAATGATGGAGGAGACAACGCTCCACATGGCAACGGCGAGCAGCAGCAAAGGCAACCAGCCCTCGACAGGCAGCAGCAGGAGAAAGGATTTCTGTGTTTGTTTCTGAGGCGTCGAAGAAAGACCTCTAGCAGACTGTGCGCGCAGACCAGCGTGGGCGCTGGCCGAAAAAACTGGCCCCTTCACCTCTGATAGAGGGCCGGACTCGGCGACACTCGAACGCATACAACGCTCCTCTAGAAAGTCAACAAAGCCATCTTTAAAAAAGATAATACGCTCCATTTTACGGAAAAGCTGTGGAATAGCTCACAAAAAAGCATGTACAGTTACTTAAAAAGACGCTGGACTATACCAGATCGATACATGCTTATTCTTTGCACGTGATAGCATACCATAAACAACCGCTTTTGTAACTATTTCGGGCCATATAGCCTATGTTTCAAGTCATATTCCATAGGCTCCGATTTATCGCGCACACTACCGGTTTATCGGCTCCTGTGGCTTGACAGGGCGATAAATCGAGACCTACGGGTGGTAAACCTGCGTTTCCTGCCAAAGAAGAAGAGGAGAATGCTTGAGCAGACCGTCAGACAGGAGGCCCCGAAAACGAAGGAGGCAGAGAGACCAATATGCGACTGCAACCAGCCCGCGATGCTGGGGCCGATACTGAAGCCAATGCTCCACGTGACGGAGTAGCAGCCACTGAGCGTCGCCCGGTAACGGTCGGAAACCTGCTCCATGGCGAAAGCGCCGTAGATCGGCTCGATCAAGGTGCGCATGAAGGAACGTGCATACTCGCCGCCAATCGCCAGCCAGATGGTGGGCGCGAAGCCAACCAGGACCATCAAAGGCGCGCTCAGGTACATCACCAGCGTAATGATGCGCAGCTTACCCCAGCGATGCACAAACAGGGGAGCGGTGAGCGAAAAGATGCCGCCTGCCAGCCCTGAAATGGTGAAGATGACACCGAGCGGACCGGGCAAGAGGTGGAAACGCAGCACAAAGTAAAGTTGAATTAACGCCACGACCGCGCCCTCGCCCATCGTGAACAGGAGATCGGGCACTAACAACTTTGCGAAAAGCGCGAGAGGGAGTCGTTCGCGTTTTTCCGGTTCTGCCAGCGCCATCACTGCCGACTCCACTATCACATCCGCTTCCGCAAGCGGTGGCTGCTCTTCTTCAGCTTCCGTCTGCCTCTTGCGCTTGCGGCTCGTATCTTTCAAGAACCAGAGCGGCAGGCCAAAGAAAAGCGTACACATGGCCGCGCTCAAGACGCCCCAGCGCAGCGGTACGGTGCTGGCGGCGGAAACGTGCAGCAGCGCTCCCACAAACTCGGGGATGGCCCCGCCCAGCAAATTGCCCAGCGCACCAATGCCGAGCAGCAGAAAACTGTTCAAGGCAAAGATACCAACTCGCTGATTCTCTGTTGTACTCTCCGTCAGCAAGGGCAGATTCGTCACCCAGTAGGCAGAAGAGACTACCCCCTGCATGAAGGCACAGCAAAGCAGCCACGGCGCAGCCCTGCCCAGACCGATGCCCGCCAGGAAAAGCGGTGTCAGAATCGCCGTTCCGATCAACACCGGCTTGCGGCCCAGGCGATCGGCCAGCAAGCCACTGGGAACGCTGCTTATCAATGACCCTAGCGCGGGCATAGCGCTCAACAAGCCAATAAAATCCGGGTGATACCCCAGGCTATAGGCATAATAGTTGACATTGAGGGTCGCAATCGTTAGCTGAAAGCCTTTGCCAAGCGTAAAAAAGAGCAACAGATAGACATTGAACGGCAAACGCCGCAAGGCCGACACGAATGCAAATGGCCCTGTCCGCGCCATCCCCTTTTGCTCAACAGACTCCGAATGTTCAGACCGGGACGTGGAAGACATTCTATCTACTCCTAACCTTCCTGATACGTGTTTGTAAAGGATACGGTAGCATATCAGTCCTCTCTAAGACAATGGACAAAAGAACAGGTGTATCAAAATGAATACGTGCGTCTTTATTTATATTATTTATAAAAATTAAAAAGATTAGGAAGTGTTTGGAATAATCTTAGAGTGTTATTGTTCACTTGTATTTTGCAGCACTTCCAGGGTAATGTATGAATAGCAAATGTAGCCCGGCAGTACATCTTCTGAATCGGGTTCTGATACTTTCGTAAGTAGTCGGTAAAAATCCTGCCGCAACATTTGCATGACATGAAGTGTAGAAATCTTGTTAGGACAAAGGAGATGAAAACATGTTAGCAGCTTTGGTTCTCGGTGCTTCGTTACAGCCTGGCGGCATTATTGCCTGGATCGTCGTTGGATTGATCGCTGGTTTCCTGGCCAGCTTGATTATGCGTGGTGGCGGCTACGGCATCATCGGAGACATCATCGTTGGTATCGTAGGGGCGTTCATCGGTGGCCTGATCGCCGACCTGCTCTTCCCCAGCGCGACATTCGGCTTCTGGGGTAGTATTGTGGTAGCCATTGTCGGAGCCATCATCCTGATTGCCATCCTGCGTGCCATCGCCGGCAGCACACGGCGTGTGTAGCAACATACGTCCTCATAGGCAGGAGGCTCGCCTGAGCGCGAGCCTCCTTTTTGTTTTGCCAGCAACTATCTCTTAAGCATGGTTTGCCTCATCTGTACAACCTCTTCCCGCTCTGCACGTATACAAGGTGAATAAAATTTTGATATGCACGCTTGCTTCCATCTGCTTAAAAGGAGTTGTGATCTATGCATATCGTTACTCCCGTCATCCTGGCACCGGGCGGTCTGCTCTCCTGGCTAATCGCGGGCCTCATCGCAGGCTTCCTCGCCAGCGCTCTCGTGCGCGGTCGCAGCTACGGCTGTCTGCTCAATATCGTTGTTGGCCTGCTGGGAGCACTCATCGGCGGCTATGTTGCCGGTCTGCTCGGCCTCGCCGGTGTCTTCCACTTCTGGGGTAGCGTACTCATCGCCTTCCTGGGAGCCGTCATTCTTGTCGCCATCCTGCAACTCTTCACGCCCGCGAGAGACAGGAGAAGGTAGCGCGATCACACGCGCACCGGTCCGTGAGCAGTCCACCACGTCAGCAGGCCGCTCTCAACTTCCCATGAGGCGCGGGCGGCGGAAAATTGCTGCTCGATATAGTGCTTCGAGCCGCGCTGCACGACATGTTCCTGCTCCAGCGGCGGGCCAAAGTTCCAGCCTTTCTGATGCCGTGCCCGCAGCCAGCTTTGCTCAATCGCGGCGTGCTCATTGATCGCCATCTTTCCGCACAGCGTCCAGACCTGCCGATCATCATCATTAAAAGTGAGTGGAGCCGATGGTGGAGGGGGCGTTGGCCTGGAGGGCGGCGCGGGCGGCGATGAGGGCGCGGGCATGGGAGTTTGCTCAATCGCGGCGGCGTAGGAGCCGTAAAACTGGTAGTACCAGAAGCCGATGTAGCCATAGCCGCGCATTTTGACGATGAAATCACTGATTTGCGCGACTGCCACACCATTTTCCAGAGAGATGATCGGCAGAATCGGTTTCAAGCTGCCCATCCCCGCGTTCCTGGCGCGCTGGTCGAAGGAGAGCCACTGCGGGTAAACGTAATCGATGGCGGACTGGGCAATGCCGTTCCACTCGGCAAAGTAGACCTGCGGCAGCCACGCATCCATATAGGGATTCAGCGAGAGCAGCGGAACGGGATGATCTTCAGGATTAGGATAGAGGGTTGGCATCCAGAGGCCATTGAAGCGGGCGCGCACCTCTTTGCCAAACGTCTCGGCGCTCTCATACTGCCCCATATACTGATCTTCAATATCGGGGATCACCGCGCCAAACACCTTGCCCGCCCACGCCGAAATCTCCGCCTCAGCCGTAATCTGCCCGTCGCCAAACTCCGGCCCATAGCAGTAGTGATAGGGGACGACGCGCAGGCCGTGCCGCTGCGCCACCTGTTTCAACATCAGCAGGCCCGCGTCATCATACCAGCGATAGATGCCATCGGCCACCTTCGGGTGCAGCCCCTGCACCCGCCATGCCGCCGCCTGCTGGCAAATGGCATCCCACTCGGCCTCAGTAAACCGCTGCAAGCCAAACCAGATCCAGCGTCCCACCATCATCTCCGGCACACCAGACGTCTTTGCCGGAGATTGCGCTTCAGAGGTCGAAGAAGCCGGGGAAACAGAGGAGACAGAGGCCGTAGAGGAAGTTGGAGGAGAAACATGTTCTTGCTGTTCGCTCATCGAGGCAGTTCCTTTCGCTATGAGGAGTTGTTCTGAGGATTGTAGCAAGCAAGCAGACAGGCTACGTGAGCAAGCATACCATGAATTGCGGAGAAAGTCAAGGCAGGCCGGTTGCTTATATATCAATGAGAAGACAGGAAGCGTTCCTGCTATGCTATGAAAGTAGCAGGAACGCTTCCTGTCTTCTCACAGAAGTTTATTTGCGCTCATTCAACATCAGACTGGCATTGTGTCGCCATGATGAGCGGACCTTGTTGCGTGCCGGTGGGGCTGTCGCTGGGCTTCAAGCGGTCCCAGGTGGTGTGCTGGACAGCGGCAGCGAGAACCTGAGCGCGTACATCGGCAGCCGCTATAGCATTCTGTAGAAAGCGAGCAGCGATGGCGCTGATAATTGGTGTCGCGAACGACGTCCCTGACCAGTAGGCCCAGGCATGGTGATCGGCAATGGGATACTCGGGATAATCCTCCGGCGCCGGTAATGGTCTCACTAACGGCGGCACGGGGTCATCATGGTACAGGCCAGGATAATACTGTGAGGTGTAGACACCGCGCAGAGCATCGATGCTGCTCTGGACAACATGCGTGACAGCTCCGGGTGTAGGGGTCGCGGGATCAGGCAGAGGAATGCCACCCCCATAGGTTGCAATTCCCTGCGGGCCGGGGTAGTTGCTGTAAGAGACTTCTCGCTGCCTGTCTACAGCCCCTACCGGAATGATTTGCGGAATAGAGGGTCCACTGGCGGTATCATAGGCGAAAGCGGCAGGATAGCGCGCATCGAAGCGTGTTGGCGACGGCATAGAGCCAGGACGCTGATCCGAATCGTTGCCGACGGAGGCCACAAACACGACGTTGAAGTTGGCGGCAAGGCTGGCTATCGAGCGGTACAATCCATCACGAATATGCTGTATCTCTGCCGGAGTGAGGTTATAGGGTGGCATGCTCAGTTCCTCATCGGCAGGTGTCGCCACCAGGCTCAAGTTAATCACTGCCCGCTGGAGTTCTCCCCGCAGGAAGCGATCATGGATATCGTTCAAAGCCGAGGTCAACATGGCGGTATTGCCAACGCCGAAATCGTTGAGCACGCGCACGCATTCGATCTTTACCTCATTGTCGATGCTGCGGACGATACCGGCCACAAACAGGCCGTGATCCACCATTGGAAAGCCGACCAGAGTGCCATAGATATCCTTGCCCGTTGCCGGTTGCGTAGGGATCGGTATATCCAGACTATCGCTCAGGATGCGATAGTCAACATTAATCGCGGGTGGGACAGCGTCAAATGGCCGACGCTCGACCATACCTTCCGCCATATCTCGAAGCAGCAGGTTCTGATTGGCCCCGTTCCTGTTAGCCTCTTGAGCTGCCCTGCGGACCTGGTGGGCAGTAGGTAAACTATCCAGCACAAAAACGGTCAAATCAGTTTCGCCGGATTGAGGAATATTGCCATACAACGTGATTGGCCAGTAGCCGGGGGAAACGGTACACATATCGGGAACAGGGAAAGGAGGCGAAACCGGACAACCATGGGTGCCACAGCCAAAGGGAGTGCCACCATTGAGCCAGTTAGGCATGGCTGAGACCAGAGGTACCTTCATCTGCTGAATATCTTGCCTATTTGCGTTGACCAGTTTGACAACATCAAGAGTTGCATCGTTTTCGGGAGACATCATCCTATTAAGCGGTTCAGTAGCTGCGACCATCGGCTGATTCATCTTCTCAACGTGAAAGAACGTGATCGCGCTTGTGCCTTCACCTTCAGGCGGCAGAAAAAAGTACTTGCCAACCGAAGTGTTCAGTCCTCGCCCCTTATGCTCAGAACCAGTATCCGTTGGTTGGCTCACAGCACCGCTTGCCGGGGCAGGGCGAACCTGATCTCCACCTTCCCTTCTGTCCCTGTCGTCACCATCGCCATCACTATCTCCAGAGCGCCGTGGTCTGGGAACGTCCTGATCGGTATAAGGTTTCAGCCGAAAGTTGTGCTTCTGGAGAAAGCCATTGAGCTGGTCAAGGTTCAGCGAATCAATGATACGATTGATCCCTGACTCCAGTGGCTCTGGTGAATGGAACGTGAAAACGACCTGATTTTGCTCCCACCATTCAACCCAGAGCGTACCATATTGCATATCCATCGTGTTGTCTGCCATACATTTCTCCTTCCATGCCTCATACATATCGCTCCCACTATTTGAGCGCCACAGTGTTCTGACTATGAAACGTCGCAGTCTCACATTTTTAGTAGCTCTGTCTCAGAGGTGGAAGTATGTGCATTTGCCTCGTTGAAGCGGAGCGAACCTGTCTCGCCAACCAGCCTAAATGCTGCCCAGAAATAGGGGTGGGCATAGGCAGGCTTTGCAGACTGCAGGAAACTGCATTGAGCAGCACGCAGGGCCTGCACTTTCGTATCGCCCTTCAGCAGATGTTGATAGAAGCATTGCATCAACTCACTGGTTGAGTCATCCTCCACCGGCCACAGGCTCATCAGCAGCGAAGAGGCCCCCGCAGCAAGAAAAGCGCGTCCCAACCCCAGTTGTTCATCGCCGCCGCCGCTCAACGCCAGACCGGTTTCGCAGCCGCTCAGTGTCACCAGTTCGCAGCCTTCCAGTTCCAGATTAAAAGCATCAATAGCGTTCAGTTGTCCATCTGCGAGGCGAATATACGAAAAGTGGGGGGACTCGAGGCTACTTTTTCCATGTGTTGCCAGGTGAATGAGTGGGCTACCCCCGGCTTCCTTCATCAAGCGGGCAATCGTTGCGTCGTCCTCAAGATAGCAACGTCCCTCCAGCAGCGAGGCCAGCGTTCTCGCTTCATCCAGCACGCTCTTCATGTGTCCTCCATCCGAATAGCCCATAAACAATGGGGGCTTTGTGTTTGCAGGTAAATTTCGCTTTTGAGCATCCAGGGGCAGAAGCAAGCTGCTCGCGGGCAGATAGTTGATCTGGTAATGCTCGATCAGGAAGCGCGAGCCATCGTAGAGGGCATGGAACGGCAGTTTATGTAATGGACCGTAGGGAACGATGGTCAAAGAGCCGGAAGAAGGCAGCAATGCCGATACGGGCGCAATGAGCAACTGATAGAGCTTCTGCAATAAATGACGAATGGGAGCCTGGGGTGGTTTTTGCGCGTCCGGCCAGCCGCCGGGTTCGAGATGAGCGTGCAGCAAGGGGAATAGACGTTCCAGTTGTCGTACCCCTTCGGGATGTTCGTGTACAACCACCTTATCTGCGTTCACTGCGAAAATGACCAGCGTTTCCTTTGAGAGGAAATAGGAGAGCAAGAGATGGTCAGACGCGAGAGGCTGGCGAAGCTGCGCTATATCCAGTTGCTCTGTCTTCATGGAAGGTGAGGGAGTGCTCAGGTATGGCATACTCCGCATACCCGATTCATAGAGGTGCAGGCGTTCAAACAACTCGCTTAAGTGGGTTTCGCAGCGCTTCAATTCGGACTGAAGCACCGCACGATTCACCGAGGAAGAGGAGGCATGATCGAGTGTGGCAAGCTGCGCGCTGTACTGGTGATATTTTTCCTGCCAGCGGTCCAGCTCGCCCCGTATGCGCAATACTGCTGCACTTTCCTGCTGTTTCCTCTGCCTGCTTGTCCCTTTTGACCTGTTGAGATACTGTCGTAAAGCCATAGAACGAGCGCGTTCAAGATAGCAAAAAGCCGTTTCGATCTGCCCTTGCCGGAGACTAAGGGCAATCATATCCTCATAGACCATCCACGTTGTATGGAGAAAAGAAGGAGAAAGATCATAGACCAGGTCATCAAGGATGCATTCTATCTGGTCTATGGCTGTCTCATAGCATTCGATAGCCCTGCTCAGGTCTCCCCGCATCACTGCCAGCCGTCCCGCCAGATACTGGCTTTTGTACGACTCCTCCAGCAAGTTATGCTGGCGTGCCAGGGAAGCAGCATACGCACATAATGCTGCTGCTTCATTCAGGTCAGCTCTACTTTGCTCTTCGTCCCTTAGAGAGATGTCTGCTGTTTGCTCTATGAGCGCTTCGGCCATCAGCAGACCTGCGCGAACAGCCCTTGAAACTAAACCCTGCGCCTCAAAATACTTTTTCACCTTCCTGGCCTGCTCATACGCCATCTTCCAGTCTCCCGACTGAGAGAGCAGCTCAGTTTGCTGAAGTTGAGCTGCAGAGGCATGGTGCGCAAAGCCAGCCTGAGAAAAAAGCTCGCTGGCTCGCTCAAGGGCAGCAAATGCCTCTCGCCGCCTATGAGAGGCAAGAAGGATAGCAGCGTACTCGCGCAGCGCATCCGCTAATAAGAGTGAAATACCCAACTGTCGGTAGATAGCTACTGCTTCGTCGGCAAGGCGGCAAGCCTCCTCTGCTCTGTTCAGTTTAACCAGACAACTTGCCATGCGCAGCATGATCGACGCCTGCGCCTCCGGGACGTCAAAATGCTGCTGGACCATACTATCATGAATTTGATAATAGCGCCGCAGTGCCGAACCGTAATATCCCTGTACGTAATCCAGTTCTGCCATACTAAATTCTGTGTTGAGAATCTGTCCTGTCTGTCCGCTAGCAATAAAAGCATCCTGTGCTTGCAGGAGCAGGCGATATGCTTGCTCAAAATCGCCAAGCCATCCCAGATTGCGCGCCCGATTCATATCCGCCAGGGCAACAGCGCGCTTTATGACGCTCTCATCTTCACCAGTCACCATCGGGAAAATTGCCAGTATTCTCTCATAAAGCTCTAAAGCTTTGTGGTATTGCCCGATTTGCGAGTAGATCACGGCCGTATTATGATCGATGACGCAGGCCCAGTATTTTTCTCCATGCTTCAGCAGTACATCGCGAGCGCGAGCCGCCTCTTGCAAAGCCTCAGTGGTGCGACCCAGCCAGGCACAGGAAATAATCCAGGCAACCCGGGTACGCGCCCAGTTGACGGCATCGCCCAGTTTCAGAAACTCCTCCCCGGCCATGTCCAGACAGGCAAGAGCAGCCTGAAATTGCCCCATATAATCTAAAGCATCTCCCTGAGCCTTGAGTCCCAGGGCGTGGGATAAGGGATGACGAGCGACTTCTCCCAGAAAAGTAAGCAATTCCGCCAGCTTCAGGGAAAGAAGCGGCTCCGCATCACGCAAGCGCAGCGCCTGGTCCGCCATCAAGCCAGCAAAAGCATCGTAGTCAGCGAGTTCGTGGAGATGGCACTGGATGTAGGTGCGGCCCTCTTCGAGGCTGTGGTCGCTGAGATAGTGCAGCAATTGAGCGTTGTCCATAAAATAGTATGCTCCCCACCTGATCCGGCATAGCGAAGACTGGAACGGCTGTAAGGATTCCCTTTTAGATAGAGTTACGGATAGAGCGGCCTCGTCTGGCCGATGGTGATGTCCTCGATGACCAGTTCGGCTTCGGGCAGGCGGATATTCATGACATAGCGGCCAGACGGAACAGGGCTGAAGACAAAGTTGCCGATGTCGTCGACCTCCGTCGAGAGAAACGGCATCGGCTGACGTTTCTCCTGATCTGCTGCCATAAATTCGCCCATGATATAAAGGTTGGTCTGGATACTGGCAAAGGCGTCGATGTTCTCTTCCGCGTCGGCGCCGGTCATGATGCCAAGGAGAACGTAGTCGCCGTTGCTGGCACGGGAGAGATGGAGCGAGATGTCGACGGTCCCGGCGTGATACTGACGCGGCCATCTAGGAAGAGACGTATTCTGTTTCTCGTTTTCTCCGCGTTCCCCACGTAGCACAAGCTGCGCCCGCTGCCTTACCAGTGTGGCGAAGACACGCTGTACCTGTCCGCGCAGTGAGACCGGCAACGGCTCCGGCAAGAGTTCGTCGTTCAGGAAAGCACGGGTTTCGGCTACTTCAGCCATGCAGAGAGGACATTCGCGCAGGTGGCTGGCAATATGGATGCGTTCATCGGGTGGCAACAAATTGGCACAGTAGAAACTCAACCGGGTGGCATCAGGACAGGAATGACGGTAGAGGCGCGAAACCAGAAACGCTTGGGTCTCTCGATAGAGGGCAAGTCGCCCCTGACAGGTCGCGCACTGTTCTAGATGTACGCTTGCCTCTTCAGACAACGGCTCCTCGCCGAGCGCAAAGCTTAAAAGCTCCTCATCATTGATCGCCATAGAGTGCAAATCGTCCATCTCACATCATCCTTCCCATAAGAATTCTCTTTTTTCATCGATGCAACCTCCGGCACAGGCTGCACAGATGTTCGTTGCCATGTAAACGTTGTATCTCTCACTTTTTAGCATATCTTTTTTTACTGGAAAGCGCCAGATGAACGGAATATCTAAAAGGGCCTCCTCAGAATAGGGAGAGATCATACGGGGGAAAAGACTACGATGCCTATTCCTGATTGCTGAGTCGCCAGCGCAACTTATCCAGGTTGCGCTTCAGACGATCAACAATGTTGCGGTTCAGGTAGTAGATTTCCTTTACATTGCTGAACTCGTCAGTGCAGTAACGCACGATCTCACGCGGTTTGAGATTGCAGTAGTAGAGCAGGTAGGCGACACGGCGCTCGCGCTCATCTGGCAGCAGGCTTTCGATGGCTTCCCATAGATCGCTGCTCTCGTCAGACTCTTTCGCCTCCGGCTCGACGAAGGCGCTTTCCTGACGCGAAGCCTCCCTTTCCTGCCAGTGCGCATGCTCGGAAAAGCCCGTCTCGGGCAGGGGAACTTCTCTGGCCCGGCGCTGAGCGCGCAGGGTGTCAAGAATTTCGCAGTTTAAGCAGGTTTTCAGGTAGTAGAGAGCCGCGCCCACCGACGCGAATTCCAGTTGCTGCTTCTGCACGGTCGAGCGCCAGAAACGCGTGAAGGCTCTATCTATGAAATACTGCTCGCTTTCAAGCTGGCAGGCAAGCTCGGCGTTAGGATGACGACGCAACCAGTTCAACACAGTGTCGTGGAAACGCACCGTCAACACTTCCCATGCTCGCTCATCCTGCCGCACGAGAGCGCGCCGGAAAATTTCCAGGCAGTACATATCGTCGTAGGCTTCGCCACGCCGGTACTTATTGACCTCATTCATGCAGCAATCTGCCAGCGCCTCCAGGCGCATTTCCCCCGGTGGTTTATCCATCTGAATACCCATATCCTTGCTCTTGCCTTCCTCCAGATTTCTTCTGGCGCAAGTTTCTTATGACCACCCTACAGGTTCGTCAGGTGATTCAGATCATTACTAATAGACGCACTTCTTGCCGCGTTCTTAAAATCTTGCTCCTGGAGTATACCTCACAATGTGGCCGGAGAGATATGTCCAATGTCACATTTTCTCCCACCAGACTGCATCAGGTAATCGCTCTCTACGACGCCAACAGACACTTAGATCACTATAACAGCGTACAAACTTGAGGGGAAAGACGCCCTGAAACTTCTCAGAACATATGTAGACTCAAAAAGCTTAATCGAATGCAAGGGCTTTGTCAAGAGCAACGGGCAACAAATTGCAGGTAATTATACACAATTAAACAAAACGGCCCGGTTCTGTCGTGTTTCGCCCTCGTTCAACACAACACGGAGTGAAGTTGCTATACTGCCCTTTATCCTGAATGTCCCGAAGCCATGCTTGCTTGCATACTTTTGCAAAAATATGTATACTTTATATGGGTGTACAGCAGAATCTCGAAGAGAGTTGCACATTCTCGGAGTTAAGAACGTAGCCAGCATCGTTTGACCGGTTAACAACCTGAAATGGGAAGCTGGAAAAGCCATGAACAAACGCATTTTGCTGGGCATCGACACAGGCACTTCCGCCACCACACGGCAGGCTGTACATGCGGTCGCTGAACTGATGGAGTCAGCCTCCCCTCACCTTCATGTTGTCCTGCTCACCGTCATTCCCGTGCCTTATATGGCCTCGCCCTCCCTGGGTATGTACACGGGCCAGGTGCTTCCCATCTCGGTCACGCTCGAACAACGCAGCCAGGCCGAGGCGTCTCTGCGCAAGGTACAGGAAGAGTTGCAGGAGCATGGCATCGACCCGGAACAGATCGAGACTCTTGTGCGCGTCGGCATCCCTCCGGACGAAATCGTGAAGGCAGCGAAAGAGCTACACGTCAGCTTTATTGTTATCGGCAGTCATGGCGACTCGGCGGCGCAGAAATTGCGGCGTTTCCTCGTGGGCAGCACCTCTCGCCGCGTACTCTCGCTTGCCCCCTGCCCCGTCATCGTTGCTACGCTGCCGCGTACTCGCCAGCCATCTGACCTCATCAACTGGTATGAAAACGCCATCATCGCCTATCTGAGAGAGCATCCCGGCTCCCTCACCGTCTTCACGCCGCTGGAAGTCGCCCAGAAATTCGCCCCGCCTGGCAAGAAAACGTCGGGCCGCAAAGAGATCGCCGCCGCTACCCTCGCCCTGGAACGCCTCGCCAGCAACGGCGTCCTCTGCTGCCACGACATTAAAGGCGAACTGCGATACGTCAACGACTGACAAAACCCCTACAACAGTTGCGCCAGTTCCTCCGGAGTGGTCACTGGCGCGAGGCAGATGAAGTTCTGGCACACATAGGCCGTCGCCTTTCCACCCTTCATAGGCCGATTCTCTAACAATGGGATGGCCTGGATTGATGCCAGGTCGGTGGGGAAGGCCGCCGCCAGCACGCTGTTGGGCAGGTAACGCTCGTTAACGACTTCCAGCAGGTCGCGGCTATCGGCGGCGCGCAGGTCGCCGATAATGGCAATCTCCTTAACAGACGAAAGCGCGAAATCCAGCGCGCAGAGCACCGCGCCGAAAGCGGCGGGATGCTGCACGATAACATCGGCCAGGGCGCTCAGGTAATCATCGGCAAGCCGCCGATACTGCTCGTTGCCCGTGCAGGCCGTCAGTTTCAGCAGCACCTCGGCTGCTACGCTGTTGCCAGCCGGAACCGCGTTGTCCATGATGTCTTTGGGCCGCGCCACCAGCTCCTCGTGATCTCTGCCCGTATCGTAGAAACCGCCCTGGACATTGTCGGCAAAGAGACGAATCATCTCGTCCGTCAGGCGGCGCGCCTCGACAAACCAGCGCGAGTCGAAGCTGGCCTCGTACAGCGCCAGCAGACCATCGATCAGGAAGGCGTAATCCTCAAGGTAGCCCTTCAGATGCGCTCGCCCGTTCTTGTAGGTGCGCAACAGGCGACCGTTCTGATACAGGTTGGTGAGCAGGAAATCGGCGTTGCGAATGGCGACCTGGATGTAGTCGGGGCGGGTCAAATAGCGACCGGCCTCGGCGAAGCTGCGCAGCATCATCCCATTCCAGGCCGTCAGGATTTTCTCGTCGCGTGAGGGTGGGATGCGCCCGGCTCGTTTATGGAAAAGCAGGCTGCGGTCGCGTTCCAGCGTCTGTTGCAGCACCTCCAGGCTGATTCCCAGTTCGTCCGCCACGACCCGCGCCGGGCGCGGCACGTGCAGGATATTCTTCCCCTCGAAATTGCCCTCTGGCGTCACTGCATAGTAGGTGAGGAACATCTGGACATCTTCGACCGGCAGCGCAGCCTCGATCTCTTCCGGCGTCCAGACATAAAACTTGCCCTCCTCACCCTCGCTATCGGCATCCTGTGTAGAGTAGAAGCCGCCCTCCGCTGAGGTCATCTCGCGCACCACATAGTCCAGCGTCCGCGTCACAACATCACTGTAGAACGGATTGCTCGTCACGAGGTAGGTATGCAGGTAGAGGCGGCTGAGCAGAGCGTTGTCATACAGCATCTTCTCAAAGTGCGGCACCAGCCACTGCGCATCGACTGAATAACGATGGAAGCCACCGCCGAGATGGTCATAGATGCCCCCATTCGCCATCTTGTTGAGCGTAAATTCGACCATCTCCAGTTCGGGTTGTGGCACCGGCGCGCTAATCTCGCCGCGCTGGCGATGCACATACATACGCAGCAGAAACTCTAGAGACATCGTGTTGGGAAACTTGGGGGCGCCACTGAAGCCTCCATTGACAGTATCGAAATCCTCGGCCAGTTCGCGCCCGGCTCTTACCAGCGCCTCAAGCGGCATCGCGCCTGCCCGGCTGGCATTTCTCTTGAGCAGCGGCGTGCTGCTGCGCTGCTGCAACAGCTGCGCCAGTTGCGCCGCCTGCTGCTCCACATCCGCGCGCCGGTTTTTATACACGTCGGCCATACTCAGCAGCACGCGCCGGAATCCGGGCATGACCTGCTGCCCGTAGTGGCGATCCTCGGGCGGATAATACGTGCCGCCATAAAATGGGCGACCATCGGGCGTAAGGAAGACGGTCATGGGCCAGCCACCCTGCCCGGTCAGCGCCTGCACTGCCTGCATGTAGATGTTATCGATATCCGGACGCTCCTCGCGGTCCACCTTAATCGGCACAAAGTTCTGGTTCATGAGAGCGGCGATTTCAGGATTCTCAAACGATTCGTGTTCCATCACATGACACCAGTGGCAGGCCGAATAGCCTACACTCAGTATAATTGGCTTATTCTCACGCCGCGCCTTCTCCAGTGCCTCCTCACCCCACGGATACCAGTCAACCGGATTATGCGCATGCTGGAGCAGGTACGGACTCGTCTCATGAATCAGTCTATTCGTATGCTCGTGTTCACGTTGCCCTTGTGTATTGTTCATCGTCTCTGCCATACAGTTTCTCCCAAATGGTAAAAGTGCTCTCTCATTCCATACGTATTGTACGATATCGGGGGTTGAATGGAAAATTCATCAGTGGGAGACAGGGCAACCGTCCGAGTTTTATTTGAGAGGATGACCTGTTTCCCTTAACCACTCTTGACTTTTTCCTTTCTGGCAGCTACACTCATGATCAGATAATCTTTATGACCAGACTCGTTCATTTGGTCACATGGTCATATTCACGTCTATCTTTATAGACACGGAGAGATTCGAAAGTGGCAAAACAACACAGTAGTGGGGAGCGCGACTCCCAGGAAGAGAGGAATAAGCGGCAGGGGCGTGCGGAACGCATTCTGGACGTTGCTGCTGCATTGATACAACGCTGGGGGTACAACAAGACCACCATCGACGATATTGCGAAACAGGCAGGGGTGGCGAAAGGCACCATCTACCTGCACTGGAAGACACGAGAAGACCTGTTCCGGGCGCTGCTGTTCCACGAGGAGCGCAAGCTGGCCGAGGAAATCAAGCAGCGCATGGCCGCCGACCCGGAGGGAGCAACATTCTATGGTGTGATCAAACATACAATGCTCGCCACTATGAAGAATCCCCTCTGGAAGGCGCTCTTCCTGCGCGACTCAGATATGCTGGGCGAACTGACACGCCGGGAGCTTGGCTCCCCATTGGCAGCGGAGCGCACGGAATCATTCCTGAACCTCTTCCGCTTTCTGCGCGAGCAGGGGCTGATTCGCACCGACCAGAGCCTCGAAGCGCAAATACACCTTATCAGCGCCATCTCAATCGGCTTTCTGATGGTAGAGCCATTTATGCCGGACGAACTGCGGCTCTCGGACGACGAAGCGGTCGAAGTCATGACGGATGCCTTGAAACGCGCCCTGGAGCCGCGCACATCCACCACCTCTACGGCATCACTGGAGACGGAAGAGATCACGCAAGCTGTAGACAGCTACTTTGAGCACGAAGTAAACCTTATCAAAGAGCAGGAACAAAAGGAGATGCAATCATGACAACATCAGCACCTGCTATTCAAATCGATAACCTGAAAAAATATTATGGCAAAATTGAGGCGGTGAAAGGCATTTCGATGAGCGTGGAGCGCGGGGAGATCTTCGGCTTCCTGGGGCCGAACGGCGCGGGCAAGACGACAACGATTCGCTGCATGCTCAACCTGATCTATCCCACGGCTGGCAGCATTCACATTCTGGGCATGGACGCGCAGAGTGATTCCATCAATCTCCATAAACATCTCGGCTACCTTCCCGGTGACGTGCGCCTGCCGGGCGACATGACGGGCAGGCAGGTCATCGACTACTTCTCGCGCCTGCAAGGGCTAGAGCCGGTGCTGCTCAGCTCCCTGGTCGAGATGTTTGATGTCGAGATGAAACGCCCCATCAAGGGCTACTCAAAAGGCATGCGCCAGAAAATCGGCATCGTGCTGGCCTTCATGTGTGACCCCGACGTGCTGCTGCTGGATGAGCCAACCTCCGGCCTCGATCCCCTCCTGCAAAAGGCTTTCAACCAGTTCCTGCTGGAAGAGCAGGCGCGAGGCAAAACTATCTTCATGAGTTCGCATATCATGAGCGACGTGGAGAAGGTCTGCCGCCGTGTCGCCGTTATTCGCAGCGGCCAGCTTGTGACGGTGGAGGAGGTAGAAGCCCTGCGCGAGAAGGCAGGCCAGCGCGTGACCGTCGAATTCGGCGACAGCGTCGCGCCCGAAGAACTGGCCCATATCCCTGGCGTCAGTATGGTGCAGCAGCACGACCACACCTTCCAGTTCAATATTAGCGGCAGTATGGACGCGCTCATCAAGGCCCTCAGCCAGCACAACGTCGTCCGCCTCAATTCCGAAGAGGCTCCACTCGAAGAGGTTTTCCTGAAATTCTACGAAGAACCCGAAAAGACCACAGTGGAAACCCGTTAAACCGTAGGCCCAGATTTATCGCGGGCACCGCCGCTTGATCGGCCCTCGTGGCCCCACGAACCGATCAACAGGGTTTTCACAGAAAGGATACATCATCATGGCAACAGCATCCGTCACCATTCCAAAAAATCTGTCACAGAGGAAACGGACGGGCTGGGGAGCGATCATAACGCGCACTCTTATCAATGGAAGATTGCCTGTGGCATATGGTGCCTTTTACGCAGTCCTTCTTGCCATCATTGTTGGCCTGATCTACCCCGCAATATCGAAGCTCAACCTCGACATCTACCTTTCATCCAGCGTCCTGACCGGCATCCTGGGAACGAACCTGTTGAAACACCTCTCCGGCTTCACAAGCCTGATGGCTATCGAACTCTACAGCGCCCTCTACGGCCTGATCTTCGGCGGCATCATTGGCTACCTCGCTGGAGCCGCTATCCCCGCGACAGCCGAGAACGGCACGCTCGACCTTGCCCTGGCACGCCCGGTGAGCCGCACGCGCTACTACCTGGAAACCTGGCTCGGCTCCTTCTTCGCCGCCATCCTCATCAGCGTGCTGACCGTCGTTGCCGTCTGGATCGGCTCGCTCTTCGTCAGCAACCCCGGTATTGACTGGCAATGGCTCATCATCACGCAGTTGATCGAGTTCGCCTTCCTCTTCATGTCCACTGGCCTCGGCATGCTGCTCGGCTCCTTCATGGATGCCAGTCGCGCCGCCGGAGGCGCAGCGGTAGGCATCCTCTTCCTTTTCTACATGATGAACACCCTCGGCGGCATCACCGACAAGCTGCAATGGATGCTCAAAATCCAACCATTCTACTACGCGCCGGGCATCCAGGCCCTCGTCGCCCACAGCGTCACCGCCTGGTATCCCTGGGTGCTGGTGATCGCGGGTCTCATCCTCGGCCTCATCGGCCTCGTCATCTTCAACAAACGCGACCTGCCGACAACATGATTTTTTAACAGGAGCAGCGCACAGGCGTTGCTCTTGTTCTTTCATCTTCGCCGATTCGCCATATCCTCCTCAGTGGTGCCGCCTGTAACGAGTTCGTAAAGCAGGGCATCGCCGACTTTGGGGCGGAGGACGCGGCCCAGGCGCTGGATGTATTCGCGTTTCGTGCTGTTGCCGCTGACGATGATCGCCACGCGGCAGTCTGGCACGTCCACACCCTCGTTGAGCACGCGACCCGTCACCAGCTTGCTGTATTGCCCGGCACGGAAGCGTTCCAGAATGGCGCGCCGCTCCTCCGCTGGTGTCTTGTAGGTGATGGCCGGGATACTGAAGCGGCGACTGATCTCATCGACGACGAAATTGTACTCGGAGAAGAGGATCACCTGGTCGCCAGCGTGCTGGCTCAAGATACGCTCGATCTCGGCATATTTGGCGGGCGCGTTCATGGCGATGTTGCGCGCTTCGCGCCAGGCCAGCATAGCGGCGCGAGCTTCAGGATCGCGAGCCGTCAGGTAAATCAGCTTCTGCTGGAACTCTTCGGGCGAGTTGATACGAATGTGGCGGCGGCGCAGGAACGAGGTGTAGATGCGCCGCTGCTCCGCGTAACGCGCCTCATCTTCCTCGGAAAGGGCGATATCGATGCGCTCCTCGCGATACTGCGCCAGGTAGCGTCCCTCCGTCAGCTCTGTTGGCGAGCGGCGGTAGACCACCGGGCCGATCAGTTCATCCAGATCGACGTGGGCCATGTCGCTGCGTTCGGGTGTCGCGCTCAGACCCAGGCGCAGGGGCGTGAAGGCGCACTCCGCGATCAGGCGATAGGTCGGCGCGGGCAGGTGGTGGCACTCGTCGAAGACCAGTAGCCCGAAGTTGCGCAGTTCGCGCGGATAGAGCGCGGCGGAATCGTAGGTGATGATCGTAATCGGCCTCACGTCCTTCTCGCCGCCGCCAAAGACGCCGATCTCTTCCTGCGGCAGCGCAAGCGCGGAACTGAGCGCCGCGCGCCACTGTTGCAGCAGATCAATCGTCGGCACCACTGCCAGCGTCCACAGGCCCGTCTCGGCAATCGCCATCGCCGCCAGCAGCGTCTTGCCCGCGCCCGTCGGCAGCACCACCACGCCCCGGCTGCCCTCCGCCAGCCACTGCGTCAGCGCCTCCTCCTGATACGGCCTCGGCTCTATACGCAGCTTCGTCTCAAACGGCAGCGCCGGTCGCTCCTCAAAGGCCACGCGAAAGGCCGTCCCCTGCTGGCGCAGCGCCTGCTTCACCGCCGCGAAATGCACCGGCAACGCGCGCAAAAACAGGCCGCGTTTATCCCGCCCCATGCGCTCGCGCACGTGCGCAGGCAAATGTACGCCAAAAAGCGCCCGCAACAGTTCCGGCATCGGCAGGCGCAACAATGCATCATCAGGAATAATCACCAGGTCGCGCCCGCGCAGGTCAAGCGTGGTCATGAACTATACTTGCCCTCTAATCCAGGCAATAATGATTGCTCAAATTGCGTTTCTCTTTTCCTTTTAGATTGTGTTTCTTTTTTTCTCGAAGAACTGCTTTTCTCTTTTTTTACAGCATCACTCTTCTGCTTCCTGGCCTTAGCAGTTGGCTTATGGCTTGCCGCAACAACTTCTTGTTCTGATGTTTGCTCCTTGCCAATCGTCACTGTTTCCTCTGCTTGCTCCTGATTGATATCCAAACCTTCAACGATCGGTTCCTGCTCTGCTGCTGCAGGTTTCTGTATTTGTTCCTGGTCTATATCCGGCCCTTCATGCACCTGTTCCACACTTAGTAAGGGCATTTCATATACTTGCAATTGTTCCTGTTTCTTCGATAAAGTCCCATTCAGCAATTGTGAAAGAGAAGCCGCCAGATCTTCTGTAGGCCAGGGTATAGCATGACCACCTTTTTTAATAAGCATATTATTGCCCGGCAGTACAGAAAAAGTCTTTGGCTGACAAACGTATAAAGATCGTTTTTGAGCTAATGCTCCATTTGCTCCATCCCAGGTGCCGCCATGAACGTCTGATTCAGCAACGATTACCGCTTTTGCTAAACCTGTAACGACTTTATTACGCTCCATAGCTCTGCCCACCGTCCATGGAGCATCTGGATGAAATTGACTTAATAACAGCACTTTACCAGCTTCAATGTAGGGCAGTAAGCTACGCATCTGTACATTACTCAGTTTACGAATTCCATGAGGTAGAACAACAGTGGTGTATCCATTGGCACTAACAGCACCATCATAAGCGGCTCTGTCCACACCACGTGCGTTACCACTCATAACGTTAACATCATTCTCCGCTAGATATCGCGCCACTTCTTGAGTAAAAGCCAGAATCTCTTCTCGTGCGTTGCGAGAACCAATAATAGCAATGGTAGTATGCTCTAAAACATCCAGATTGCCGACATAGAAAAGCACTGGCGGTGCTTGATTACGCTTTAGCGCCGATTTAAGCAACTCAGGGTAATGTTCATCAACAACTGTCAACAAGTGAATCTGATTATGTGATAACTGCTCAGCAAGAAAGGCTTGCCCAACTAGCTTCTCCCTGGCCTGCTCCAGTTTTTCTAACTCTTTCACCCCAAGCTGACATACTTCCTGCCATTGCTGGATATCAGCAGCGAAAAACTCTCGCAGTGGTCGTTTATGCTGCCTACACCATGAGATAGCTATATCATTGATCAGCTTAGTGGACAGCCCACTCTCAAATGCTAGTAGGAGCCAACATGCCTGCTCCTGTAAATCGCTCGTCATCACAACCTCCTTAATTTAGTCGCCGTTATTGATCATCCGCGTGGAGAGTGCGTGTAATTGTTAAGGGATAGACCACCCTGGCTCCTGCTTGCATCAATGACCGTGCAACCTCATGAAGTGTACTCCCCGAATCATAAATATCATCTATTAAGAGCAGGCTGCGCCCGACAACCAGCTCACGCGAATATACACTGAAAGCTGCTTTCACATTGTCAGTCTTTTGCACAAAATTTGTCAATGCCTTCTGTTCCTGTGTCGAACGAACCTTTGCCACTACTGGCAGATACTCAATTCCCAGCCGTTGGGCCACCTGACGGGCAAATTGCTCTACTAAATTTCCACTCTTCGTTGGTGGCACACTTACTATACCATTAATAGCTGCTATTGGGTAGCGAGTACGAATCACCTCAACTGCTCGATTGACCAGGCCAGGTGCAAACGGACCAGCAGATTCATACTTACTCGCTCTTACTAACCTACCAATATAGCTTGTGCCATAGTAAGAGAGAGCCCAGCCAGCTTCATGCCCAGGTTGCTTATCACCTCCTCGCTTTTCAATACGTGGCAAGTTCTCCTCTTCAAGAAAACGAGTTACCTCACCTTTTATTCTTTCTGTGACTGATACAGTCGGAAAATTACTCCTTCGACACTGACCGCATTGTCTGCAACGATATCCAGGCTCATCTCCTAAATACGTTGTGAGATACTCCATATAACACTCGCTTCCCTCCGCATATCGGCGCAAATCACTCAGTTCGCGTTCCTTCTCAATGTGGCGGGCATCATAATCGGAGAAATTAATCTGTCCTAAACGAGCAACAGCAGAATATTCCCTACTTATCAGGTTTCGTTCAATAAAGTGCTGCTCTTCTAAATCAACCAGAATGGTCTGCACTACATTTTTCTGAAGGCCAGTCTCACGCAAGATATCGTACAAACGATACGATCGTGTACGCAAAAGGGATAAGACAGTTGCGTAATGTTTACCTTCTGGTCTTGAAGTTTGAATAAAGTGTTCCTGAATATCCAGGTCATTGGGATCATAGAGCAAAATACACCACGAAACCTTCCCATCGCGCCCCGCACGACCCACCTCTTGATAGTAATGGATAGGAGAAGCCGGTATTTGATAATGTATAACGAAGCGAATATCCTGTTTGTCAATGCCCATCCCCAGCGCATTGGTAGAGCATATCGCCTTATATTTATTCCCCATCCACTTTTGTTGAATTTCCAGGCGCAGAGTATCCTCTCTACCTGCATGATAATATTCCGACGCAATTTCACGCTTTCGCAGAAACGCAGCAACCGTCTCAGCATCTCTCTGGGTTGCCGTGTAGATAATGCCAGTTCCAGGAATTTTCGGCAGCACTTGAGCAAGATAGCCCAACTTCTCTTGATGACCTTGCAACCGTTCGACATGTAAATAGAGATTAGGACGCTGCATAGTGCCACGTATAACTTGCGTTCCACTACCAATCTGCTGCAAAATATCTTTTTCGACGCGCTGATTAGCTGTAGCAGTCAGAGCAAGTACTGGAACGTTACCGGGCAAAGCCTTGAGCAAGTTGACAATACGACGATAGTGCGGTCTGAAATCATGGCCCCAGGTAGAAATACAATGAGCCTCGTCTACTACAATCATGCTTATACGCATCTGGGTAACGGCAGTTTGCCAATCTGTATTGTCTAATCGCTCAGGAGCAATAAAAAGGATTTTAATACTACCTTTTTTCGCTAGCTCCAACGTAGCTCGATTCTCTTCCTGAGAGAATTCCGAACTAATGATAGCTGAGGGAATACGATAGGCCTCATTGCAACGTTGACACTGATCACGCATCAGAGCTTTCAAAGGCGAAAAAACTATAGTAAGATTAGGGTAGTAAAGACTCGCCATTTGATAACAGAGAGATTTTCCCCATCCTGTGCGTTGAATCGCAAGAACACGTTTACCCTCAACGAGCCGTTGAATAATATCGCGTTGCCCTGGATAAAAACCTGTTGTGATACCGAATCGCTCTGCAAGTAGCTTTTCGGGTGGATCATTCTGCCAGGTAATTCCCATACTGTACCCCCTAAAGATGAAGAAAAATAAGAAGAGGCTACAAAACTCGTAACCTCTTCTTCATTTTATTTATTGCAGAGATAAGCTGTCAATCAAACATTACTTTTAGCCCTATGCACCATATCTCAAGTTCATTTGTATCATTCTCTATCTCTTCCTCACTGGTCGTCTGAATGCAGCGTGCGCGTGATGGTGAAGGGATAGACCACCCTCGCACCTGCCTGCATCAGCGTGCGCGCCGCCTCACGCAACATATAGCCGGAATCATAGATATCATCAATTAGCAGCAGGTCGCGCCCGGCAACCATCTCAATTGAACGCACCCCGAACGCGCCCTTGACGTTCTCGGCCTTCTGTAAGCGATTGTACAGCGTCTTCTGTTCCTGCGTCAGCCGCACCTTTGCCAGCACAGGCAGACAGGCTACGCCCAGCAGCGCGGCCACCTGTTGCGCAAACATCTCCACCAGCATCCCACTTTTCGTCGACGGAGATACAATGCGCCTCGTCAATCACGACCATGCTAATCTGCATCTGCAGCACAGCCGCCTGCCAGTCAGCATTCTCCAACCGTTCCGGCGCGATGAACAGCACTTTGATCTCATCTCGCACCGCCAGCGCCAGCGTAGCCCTGTTCTCTTCAGCAGAAAAATCCGAACTGACGATGGCAGCAGGAATGTGATACATATCGTTGCAGCGCTGGCACTGGTCGCGCATCAACGCCTTCAACGGTGAGAAAACGATGGTGAGATGTGGATAGTAGAGGCTCGCCACCTGATAGCACAGCGATTTGCCCCAGCCCGTATGCTGGATCGCCAGCACGCGCCTGCCCCGCAAAAGCAGCTCAATAATCTCCTGCTGCCCCGCGTGAAAGCCCGTGGTAATCCCAAAGCGTTCAACCAGCATCTGCTCCGGTGGATATGTCCGCCATGCAACCCCCGACGCCGCAGCCATACAATCGCAAAGCCTCCCCCAGGTTATTGCAGAGTATTACCCCACGCTTGCATTGTAACGGGGAAGCACAGCAACGTCAAGCGAACAGTATTTATGGATTTAAACCTATCCGTCTCTCAAGCTCGTTCGCCACGCTGTAGGGGTCGCATTCGCGGGTGGTGATATCGGTGATGAGCCTTTGCCATTCCTCTTCGCTGACCTGGGCTTTGAGGGCGTTGACGGCTGCCTGCAGGATGAGAGACTGCACTTCGCTGCGTACCTGGCGCTCTGACCGCGTTGCCAGCGCGCCGCTTTCGATGAGATAGGCACGGTGGCGCTCGATGGCATCTACCAGTTCGGCGATGCCCTGATCTTTTATGGCTGCCGTCATGACAATGGGGATGCGCCATGCATCTTGATCGTGCGCCCTGCGGCTGGAATCGAGGCTGAGCAGCATCGCCAGTTCGGCCTTTGTCTGATTGGCGTTGGCTTTATCGGCTTTGCTGACGACGAAGATATCGGCGATCTCCATGATGCCCGCTTTGATGGCCTGAATCTCGTCGCCCATGCCGGGGGCTACCACGACCAGCACGCTCTGGGCGGCCCGCATCACCTCAACCTCGGCCTGCCCCGTGCCAAGCGTCTCGACGATGATGGGATCGTAGCCTGCCGCGTCCATCGCTCGCACGACATCGCGAGTAGCGGCTGACAACCCACCGAGGCTGCCACGGCTCGCCATGCTGCGGATAAACACGTTGGGGTCGCCCGCCAGTTCCATCATACGAATGCGATCCCCCAGCAGCGCACCACCCGTGAAAGGGCTGGATGGGTCGACAGCTACGACGCCGACCCTGTGGCCGCGCCTGCGATATTCGCGCACGACATGCGTGACGAGCGTGCTTTTGCCAGCCCCCGGCGCGCCCGTGACGCCGACGATATGAGCGCGCCCGGCATGCTGATGCAGTTCGGCCAGGAAGCGGCGGCTCTGCGGAATCTCATTTTCGATCAGCGTCACCATACGTGCCAGGGCGCGGCGGTCGCCGTTGAGGAGACGTTCAACAATATCTTGCAAGGGACGCTACACCTCAACCTTCAGGCGGTCAGGATGAATATTAGTACGCACAAAATCGATAATCTCTTCGGTCGAGGTTCCCGGCCCGAAACAGCCCTTAATGCCCATCGCCTTGATAGCCGGAATATCTTCGTCGGGCAGGATGCCACCGGCGGCTACCAGCACATCATCCACCCCGTTTTCTTTCAATAGCTCCATCACCTTCGGGAACAGCGCCATATGCGCCCCCGAAAGAATGCTCATCAGGATCGCGTCCACATCTTCCTGGATCGCCGCCTCGACAATCATTTCAGGCGTCTGGCGAATCCCTGTATAGATAACCTCCATGCCAGCATCGCGCAGCGCACGAGCAATTACCTTTGCCCCGCGATCATGCCCATCCAGTCCTGGCTTGGCAACCAGTACACGAATCGGACGAGTTTCAGCCATTACTGTATCTCCTTGACTCCATTGTCAACTCTATTTCAGAGAGCGCGGCAGCGTATAGCGCGTCAATCGCCCGCTCCTGCTCTTCATATAAACTTTGCCACTGCTGCTTCAATTCTACAACACCCCTCGCCTCGCTGCAAACCTCCATTTGCCCCATTACCTCCAACAACTCCATCAACCGCTTCGCTCGCTCGCCAATCTCCCGTTTCTGCGGCGTGCGAGCCAGCGGCACGGGCAAACGCGCCAGCACCTGCTGCTCAATCTGCGGCTGCACCCACTTATAGGCCGTGTGCAGCACATACACATACTCACGCAGCAACCGCGAATTCAGTAAAGCCAGGAAGAAATAGAGGTCATCAACATCCACAGCGGCCCCGGCCCGCGCATGCAACAAATACAGCGTCTGCAACACCACATGCCCGTCCACATCCAGCGCCGCCTGCAACTGCCCCGTACTCTTCACCACCAGCAGCTTCGGAACCAGATAGCGTTCCAGCGGCTTCTCAATCGCTTCACCCGCCAGCCAGTATTTCCCCGCTGGCCTTCCATACGGCTTCACATCCACACCACCGAGCAGAACGGGGAAATACGTCCCCAGGCCACTACCCGCAAGCCAGCCGCCAGCCTCTCCAGGCCAGCCACTCGCGTCCGCTTGCGGCTGGTCTGCAGGGGGTGGGTCTGGGAACATTTGCGGCTGGCCTGCGGACGTCGGCGGCTGGTCTGCGGCTGGGGCGACATGGGGCTGGCCTGCGAGGGCAGATGGGGGTTGCTCGTGCACTAGCTTCGCGCTCTTACGCCCCAGTTCCTCGCCGCGCCGGATCGTAAGGAAATCGCTGAGGGGGACAAGACGACGTTCCGAGCCATTGCCGTGTTCGAGGTGGGCGCGCAAACGTTCAATGAGTGCGCCGCGCTCGCTGCTCAAAAGGTAGCGCAGTTCCGCGCCGGGCTGGATCTGGAAGAGCGATTGAGAAACTGTGCTGGGCGATGCCCGGTGTGGCTTTGATGGCTCGCTCTTTCCACTCCGTTCGCTCTGTTCCCCTCGCTCATCCTGTCCCTCGAACTCATTTTGCCTGTCTGAATCACACGACCAACACGACCAACTGGCACGTTCCCACGAGATCACATGCTTCGCTGGAGCAGGGCGTTTCTGCGCGATAAGGACAACTGCGCCGACGGAGGCAGCAAAGACGCCGGAGAGGTGCCAGAGATGGGTAATCGTGCAGGTTTCCAGCAAACGCGCTCGCTGCCTGCTGGCATTGGAACGCGCCAGGGCAGCGTCGGGCAGCACCAGCCCCAGCCAGCCGCCAGAGCGCACGACGGCAAGCGCGAGATCCAGAAACAGCAGATAGCTATCCAGTTGCCCACCCCGATGCGTGGAACGATAGCCACTCAAATCAATATTCTTCGCCGCCAGATACGGCGGGTTGGCAAGGAACAGGTCAATTTCCTCGTAGCCATCCCACGGCAAAGCCAGCCCATCCGCCTGGTGAATATGTAGCCGCACCTCACTATCACATGGCTGGCATTGCGCCCGTACATTCATCTCGGCCAGAAAACAGGAAACAGGGTCTGGATCGAAGCCCCACAGGTTGCGGGCGACCAGTGCGGCCAGCTCGTCTTGTGAGAGGCCAGCGCGAGCGGCGTAAGCGGCAAGGCGACGGGCTGCGCCCGCGAGAAAATTGCCGCCGCCACAGGCCGGGTCAAGCACGCGCAGGTGGGAGAGGTCGTTTTCGGGGCAATAGCCGCAGGCATCCAGTATCCGCTCCACCAGCAGCGGCGGCGTCGAGAAATGCCCGCGCTGCTTGCGCTCCCACAGCGGCAAACTGGCCTCGTACCAGTTTCCGTGCTCCATCTTCATCATCCCGCCTGTATTCACCATACTCATTGCATTCCTGCTGCCATAATCCAACCGTTTCTCATGGCATGACACATTCCTCAACGAATCCTTTCCCCATTATATGCCTCGCCGCCCGCTACCGCAACGAGAGAGGGCCTTAATAGAGAGCCGGAAAAGCCTCGTCTCTAGTAGAGCCACCCCCAGAAGCGTTCACTGAAGCCCGCCCCAGGCCACCCGCAAGAGGTGGCCCTACTATACTACGAGCATTCGTGCCCTTGTGGAGCGGTCTGCGAAGCCCGCCCCAGGCCACCCGCAAGAGATGGCCCTACTATACTACGAGCATTCGTGCCCTTGTGGAGCGGTCGTATATAGTAGGGCCACCTCTTGCGGGTGGCTTGCCTGCGCGTAGCTGATGGCCGGTGGCCTGCCTGCGCGTAGCTGATGGCCGGTGGCCTGCCAGACGATAGGGCAGCTTACCGTCCGAAGAAACGCTGGGTAAACGTGGCGATGAAACTGATTTCGATGAAGAGGCCGATCACAGCTTCGAGAGCGGCTAAGGCCGTGACCGGGCTGGCAAGTGTGAAGGGGCCGGGCAGGAAGCCGCGCCCGTGAAACGAGGTAACACTGAAAATAAGAGCTTCTCGCGCCGAAAGGTGGCCGAGCGTTGCATAGCAAACGGAAAAAGCAGCGATCACGAACAGGTAGATCATGAGACTGCGTCCCGGCTTGTAGCCATAGCCTGCCAGCCCATCAAGAAACAGGGAGAAAACATAGGAACTGAAATAGCGTACCCTTTGCCAGACATCCTTCAACCGCTGGCGCAAGCTCCGCTTAGACACGTCATTCTGTCCCGGTTCCGCGCCCCAGAGCACCTGTAGCCAGAGCACCTTACGTTGCAACACCTGTGCCCGGTAAGCAAACGGAACCGCCTCCTCATTCATCCCCTGCCCGCGCATCGCATTAGCAAGCTGGCGATTGGCGCGCACCGCGTCCCGGTAGTCATCAAGCTGTGTCGCCCTGTCTTTGGTAACGCCCCTGCGTGTCTTCTGCCGGGCCTTGTACTCATCACCCAGAATCCTCACCTGCCGCCAGTCAATCAAAGAAAGGTTGAGATCGCCCCATTGCACATCTGCAATTGCCACACAGCCCAGTTCCGGCGAGCTAAGCGTCGACTCTTCAAGGCTCGACACGCCATCAAAAAAGGCGTTGCGCAAATCAGCCCGTTCAAGATGGACTTTACGCAGGTAAACGCCTTCCAGATTCGCAGCGATCAAACTTGCCCGTTCCAGGTGAGCTTCGCGCAGGTAAGCATTCCGCATATTCGCTCTGTAGAGGATTGCGTCCCGCAAGGAAGCTTTGCGCAATGTAGCACTTTGCAGGTGCGCCCCGCGCAAAATAGCCCCTTCCAGGTGCGCCTCGCTCAGATCGGCTCCTTCCAGGTGTAAGGCTGCTGCCTCACGCTGCTCAGGGGTCGCGTGGCTCCACTCTCTGCGTACTAATCCGCCGTGAATTCGTGCAAGTGGCAGGCCATGCAAATCCACATGACGTAAATCGGCCCCACGCAAATCCAACCCCAGCCGCCCGCGCTGCTTCTCATCATCCCAGTCAACGGGGCCGCGCCCATCCTCGTGCGTCACCAGCAGCCATTCCACATCGGCACGAGTCAGCTTAACCCCCTTGAATGGATAAATTCCCTGATTCACATCCGGCTGGATAGCGAGCCGTTCCCTCAAGAACCGCTGCCGTTCCGCATCAATCTCCGGCTCAGTGCGCCAGCCTGGCCTTACATTCTGCTCGAGCATCGTCGTTTCCACCATGTGCTTGCTTGCGTAAGTACAATCGCAATTTCAACTGGTAATTTTCTCCTACTACTACTATATTTTCTTTCATTGCTGTGTTACAATAGACGAGGTTCCATCACAAGTTTGCAAGCGGAAAGGGGATCAGATCGCCGGGCGCGCGCTGCGGAAGACGAGAGGCAACAACAATAGCTCCTTTAAGCGGTGGCTGGTGGCAGGCAAGCCAGGCCACACCCTGCTGCTGATAGAAGCGGGTTAAAGCGGTCACCAGCCAGGAAGGCATACTGCCATCGAGGATGAGGCCGCGCTCCACAGGCACAGGCGGGAAGGGCAACGGCTCCGGCTGGAAGTATTCCAGATGCTTCGGCACAATATCGACGGAGAGAACAGTCTGCTCCTCATCGCCACGCACCTGCACGCGCAGATCGGGAAATGTTGGCTCGCCCATGCGCAGGGGCAACGGTTCAATCCAGCCCAGGCGGGGGTCGAACTGGTAGAATGGCTGCTCACCGGCGTGGGCGCTCAAGGCAGCGTACAGCCAGTGCGGCCCGGCCCCGTAGACAGAAAGCGGCGTTTCGGCAGGCAGATCGGCAAGCAACGTCGGTAACATTGCATGGTTCCACCAGTTCGTCGATGGGTCAATAGCCTGAAGGGACAGGTAGAGATTGACCACCAGTTCAGTCGGGGCTTGATCCAGCAGCACTTTATCCAGGTCAGCATCGGAATAGGAGGTGAAGAGGGCGGCAAGCCGATCAACCAGGGCATCGAAAACGGGTCCTTGCGCCCTGTGGCCGTGATACCGCTCCAGTCCGGTAATTGTACCTTCGATAACCGGTCGGGTTGCCTTAAGGACAGACGAGCCATCCTGCTCGGAATAGACGACGGCCAGGGGCAACAACCCATTTATTTGTACATAGCGCCGCCAGTTGCGGTCATCCTCTTCCAGGTCGGCCCGCAACAACAGCAGCGAGTGCGTACACTGGCGCAGAATCGCGTACTGTTCCTCGCGCGGTTTCCCGCCCATATCGACGAGCAGCGGCAGGTAGCGGCGTTCCAGATCCCGGCAGATGCGCGTCACAAACTCCGGTGACCATTTGCCAGAACTGCGAATCAGGCTCACCGTCTGCTGGTCAGGGTCAAGCTCCTGAAACCAGTTACCCTCGCCATCCGGGCAGGCGCGAATCGCATGATGGCGCACGCCGCGCTCGCGTAGCGCATGCGTCAAGCTATAGAACAACACCGATTTCCCGGCGTGGGGTGGCCCACCGATAAGTACAGCAGGTAACAGATTTACCATTGATATTCTCCTGTTTCTGTTTCTGTTTCTGTTTCAAACCCGCAAGCGGGTTCAGAAAAAGGTCTGGCTCTTGCCGCTTCCCCCTCGGAGAAGTCGAGCCGCCAAACCTGAAAAGGTCAGGTGCTTTTACACTATTAGAGAGGAGCAGCCTCTTGCCAAATCACGCAGATGGTACGGATGGTATGGACGGTACGCACATCTTACTGGCAACGCTCGGCGGCCAGCCACAGGTGGTGACATTCACCCTTGATCTCCTGCTGGAAAAAGGCTTTCCCATCAAGGATGTAATGGTACTTCATCCCCAACCAGTGCAGCCGCGCCTGCAGCACTCCATCGCCTGTCTTCAGCGGGAATTTGCCGATCTGTATAACGGCAGGCACGCCATCCGCTTTCATTCGCACGTCCTGCGGCGCAACGGACACCCGATCGACGACATCATCGACGACACCCACGCCGACGCCACGCTCAACACTATACACCAGCTCATCGGCAATCTCAAATTGCAGGGCTACCACATCCACCTCTCCGTCAGCGGGGGACGCCGCCTGATGTCGCTGCTCGCCATCTCCGTTGCCGCGCTCAACTTCGACCGCCACGACCATATCTGGCACATCTACACCCCCGCCGCGATTCAGGCGCAGGTCAGCGAGGGCCAGCAGATGCACGCTCCTGCAAGCGCGGGCGTCACCCTCATCGAAAGCCCCTTCATCGCCCTGGGCGCCTACATCTATAACCCGGCTCAAACCTTCCAGCAAGCCCAGACCGAACAACTGAACCAGATGGAAGCTGAGGAACGCGCCCGCTG
>DATGLM010000070.1:0-95183 GCA_035294125.1 Ktedonobacteraceae bacterium
TAGGCATCGGCGTCACGATAATCTTCCAGGATCTGCTCCCCACCCAGATAGGCCGAGAGCACCTGGAAAGCCGCCTCCTCCCAGCGCCCCACGTGGGCCATGACATCCTTGACCGACCAGGAGCCAACCACACCGGGCCGCGTCAAATCGGCCTCGCTCAGTCCATAGATGGACGAGGTGAGCGCGAGCCGTGCATTGTTGAGGTGATCGAGAATTTCGCCGGGGGAACGAGTATCCTTTGGCATACTACCCTCCTGCTCGCTGACAGCATCGATTATGCGACGTTTTCGATGACGGCAGCGATGCCCTGACCACCGCCGATGCAGAGCGAGGCCGCGCCATATTTCAGGTTGTGGCGGCGCAGTTCGTACATGAGCGTCAGCACGAGGCGCGCACCGCTAGCAGCCAGGGGATGGCCGATGGAGATGGCCCCGCCGTTCACGTTGGTCTTCTCACGGTCTAACCCCAGCTCTTTCTCCACAGCAAGGTACTGCGGCGAGAATGCCTCGTTGACTTCGACGCGATCCATATCCGACAACTGCAAATCGGCTCGTTTGAGCGCCTGCCGAATGGCCGGAGCCGGGCCGATGCCCATAATTTCAGGCGGCACGCCAACGATGCCCCAGGAAACCAGCCGCGCCACCGGCTTCAGGTTGTATTTGCTCACCGCAACGCCGGTTGCCAGCACGACAGCCGCGCCCGCGTCGTTGATCCCGCTCGCGTTGCCCGGCGTGACGACGCCACCTTTGCGGAAACGGGCCGGAAGTTTTGCCAGCGCTTCCAGCGAGGTGTCGCGGATACCCTCATCCTGGCTAAATTCAACAGGGTTGCCCTTGCGGTCTTTGATGGTAACAGGCACAATCTCCTCGGCAAGCAAGCCTGCTTGCTGAGCACGACGTGCCGCCTGCTGGCTGCGCAGCGCGTAGGAATCCACCTCTTCGCGGGAAATGCCGTACTTCTCAGCCAGATTCTCCGCCGTGATCGCCATGCCACAGCCAACGTAGCTGTCTACCAGAGCCTCCCACAGGCTGTCCTCCAGTTGCGGGGCCTGTCCCAGTTTAAAGCCAGCTCGCGCACCGCGAATGACGTGTGGGGCCTGCGTCATATTCTCAGCCCCACCGGCCAGCGCGACCTCCCCTTCACCCAGTTGCAGCATCTGCGCCGCGCTCACAATCGCCTGCAAGCCCGACCCGCACAGTCGATTCACGGTCAGCGCGGGCGTCTCAATGGGCAGACCGGCCTTCAAGGCGACGTGCCGGGCAAAGTAGATGGCATCCTTACTGGTCTGAATGACATTTCCCATCACTACCTGGTCGATCAAATGCGGCCCTATCCCGCTGCGCTCCAGTGCGCCTCTGGCGGCGATCACGCCCAGATCAATGGCGCTCACATCGGAAAGCGAGCCTTGCAAAACGCCCACCGGCGTCCTGGCCCCCTCAAGAATATAGATGTCCTGCATGATTAGCTATCTCCTGCGATTGAACGGAAGAAACAACTGTGTCCCGTAGTTTTGTTGCTAACAGTCTAGCATCTAACCCGTAAACGGCGCAAGGCAATTCTATCAGAAAAATAGTGGTCAACTAACATTTTGTATGTTATAATGTCGATATAGACCCATCCTTGATTGGGCAATCTGGGGAACCGCGAGTAGCGGTTGCACCGGGAAGGAGGTCCATCCGCAGGGAGTACTTCACTCACATGTAAATTTGTGCTCTTTTACCTGTCCGTCGTCTTCCCCAGACGACCTTGAAGCCATCCACAAACCGGTGTGGATGACGTGCCTCATCATCTTACCTTAACCGGCAGGCAGCGTTGCCTGTACAAGACGCATCGGGTTCAAACTCTGTGTTTACCTGGGTATGTACAAACGAACGTACATGTATTGTAGTCTTTCAGAAAGGTGGGAACCTTCATGGCACAAATCGCAGCAGAACGCAGCGAAGCACCGGCGGTTGCAACCGCCAACCCCGCACCTCTTGGCCTCTGCGCTTTCGCACTTACTACATTCGTCCTCAGCGCGGCTAATGCTGGCTGGTTTACCGGCCCCACTATTGTAATTGGCCTGGCTTTCTTCTATGGTGGCCTGGCACAGATGCTGGCCGGTATGTGGGAATTTAGAGCGGGCAATACCTTCGGTGCCACTGCCTTCACCTCCTACGGTGCTTTCTGGATTGCCGTCGGCGCAACCCTCCAGTGGAAATTGATCCCCAACGGCACTGCCTTTGGCTTCTTCCTGCTCGGCTGGACAATCTTCACTGGCTTGATGTTCCTCGGCACGCTCAGAAGCAACGGCGCACTCATCGCAGTTTTCGGGCTTCTGTTCCTGACCTACCTCTTCCTGGCCATCGGCGCATTAGGCAACTCGACCAGCATGAACACAATCGGCGGCTATCTCGGCATCCTCACTGCCCTGGCGGCCTGGTATACCGCCCTGGCGGGTATCCTTACATCCGGCAGGAGTGCATTCACTCTACCGACCTGGCCCATAGGATAATCTCATCAACAGACTAACTGGTTTTCATAACTTTGGCCTGAAAGCTTCCACGCTCAAAGAGAGACCTGGAGGTTTTCAGGCTCGTTTTGTTCCGTCTGCCCCTCAGCTTGATATATTCCTGGTTGCCCTGAGAAAATAGACTGGCCGTACATTCAATGGATCTGGTCCTATCCTTCTACCGCATACCCGCAAGCCCTGCAAAAGCTTGAGCAATATAGTGCCGGGCGCACCATCATTACCCTGCACAATCCGGCTGAGGCCAGACAATTTCTGGAAGAGCTAAAGGCACAAAAGGCTTGACCACAGAGCTATACTGCGTTATAGTGGGCACTGGAATCATAGAATTATAAGAGGTTCGCATCAACGCGACAAGAGAATACATTGAAAAGAGGAATTATTGGGAGTGATAAACGAGGAATCGCAGTCAGAATCGATGCCGAAGGACTTACATGAATATCTGACAACGCTTATCAAAGAGGCAGCAGCAGCCTATATTGCACAGGAAAAGCTGGATATCGATGTTGAACAGTTGCCGATCAGGCTGGATTTCTCCGCGCAAGCCAGCTTTGGCGACTATTCCATGCCGGTCATGCCGTGGGCTGGCAAAAAGTTGCTCGGTCGCCCGCCTATGGTCATCGCGGAAGGGCTGGCGAATATTCTGCGCGAAAGACGCAATCCTATCATTGAGCAAATTACCGTTACGAAACCCGGCTATCTCAATTTCCGGCTGAACCGCCCTGTAGCGGGCCATTCCATCATGGAGCGCGTGCTGGAAGCCGGGGCAGACTTCGGGCAGAACACTATCGGTGCAGGCACAAAGGTAGTGGTCGAGCACACCGCCATCAATAGCAACAAAGCGGCGCACGTAGGCCATCTACGCAACGCGGCCCTCGGTGATACCGTCGTGCGCATGCTGCGCACGCAGGGTTACAATGTCGAGGCGCAGAACTATATCGATGACACAGGTGTGCAGGTCGCGGATGTCGTCGTGGGCCTCACACTGCTTAATCAAGGCAAATTGCAGGTTCCTGGCGGCAACGAGCAACGACCCGGCGAATCGTTCGATTACTTTTGCTCTCGCGTCTACGTCGCCGTCGGCAGAGCATACGAGGAGCAGCCAGAGCTGAAGGAGTTGCGCAACACGGTGCTACACGCCATCGAACACGGTGAGGAACCGGAGCAGGGACCAGACTACGCCGTGCTGGCCTCAGACCTGTCGCACCGCATAGTGCAGGCGCATCTCAAGACGATGGCGCGACTCAACATCTCCTACAACCTGCTGACGTGGGAATCCGCCATCGTCCACGCCGGCCTCTGGCAGCGCACGTTCGAGATGCTGCGCGAGCGAGGCGTGCTTGAGCATCCCGAAAGCGGGCCCCTGGCAGGTACCTGGATACTCCCCTTCGGTGAAGGAGAGGTACAGACCGAAGAGGGCGAGCGCACCAGTGACAAGGTACTGGTCAAAAGCAACGGCACCGCTACCTACACCGGCAAAGATATCGCCAACCACCTCTGGAAATTTGGCCTGACGGACGATCTGGGCGTGGAGTTTCACTTCGTTCCCTGGGGCATCCAGCAGGATGGGCGCATGCTCTGGACAATGCGCACGCCGGAGGAAACCGGCCTGAGCGGGCGGGAAGAAAATCCCAAACGCTTCGGCCACGCCAACAGAGTCATCAATGTGATTGACGTGCGCCAGTCTTATCCGCAGCAGGTGGTACGCGAAAGCCTGCGCAGGCTGGGCTATGTCGAGCAGGCGGATAACCTGATGCACCTGGCTTACGAGGTTGTGACCCTTTCGGCTGCCACTGCCGCACGGCTGGGCATCGATACCTCTGATGGCCGCGAGTCCTATGCCATGTCGGGTCGCAAAGGCATCGAGATCAAAGCGGACGACCTGATCAACGCAGCGGCGGCGCGCATGATGGAGGCAAAGCCCGATCTCTCCGAGGAGACGGCTGCCATCCTGGCGGCATCGGCTATTCGCTACTTCATGATCCGCTACGGCCTGCAGCAGATCATCACGCTGGACATGGACGAAGTCCTGCGCGCCAATGGCGATACCGGCGTCTACCTCCAGTACGCCTATGCCCGCGCCAACAGTATTCTGCGCCGCCTGCAAGAGTCAAACTACGAACTGCCCGCACAACTGAGCGAACTGCCCGCACAGTTGGAGCAAAGCGAGTGGGAACTGCTGCGCCACATCGACGCCTACCCGCGCACGCTGGCCGACGCCACAGTCAATCTCTCCGCCAGCGCCCTCGCCGCCTACACCTACGACCTTGCCGCGCACTTCAGCGACTTCTACGAGCACACGCCGCCCATCGTCAGGGAGGCTGATGAGCGTGTCAAAGCTTTCCGCGCCTGGCTCGTGCAAGCCACTATGCAAACGCTCGGCAACGCCCTGCGCGTCCTGGGTTTTATCCCGCTTGAGCGCATCTAGCAGGTGAAACGCTCAGCGATACTGCGAACGTATAGAGTATACTGGTAAGCTCTGAAAAAGAGTTTTTCCCATGTCATTCTGCGCCGTCGCTCAGAATGACATGCCTGGATCAGTTTTTCATAGCAAGACATCAGAGCTTATCAGGCCAGAATGAAACCAGTATACAGGTATGTTCGTCCATCTCCCGGAGGCAGAAGAACTGTGTTTCGCCTCTGAAAGGCACGCTTTGTGCTTGATGGGAAAGGAGTGCATCAAACATGGCACAGCAAAACGATCAGCAGATCAATATGGCACAACCAAAAACTCCTGAACAGGAGCTTCAGCCGCTGGATCAGAATCAGCAGCCCACCACGCAACAGCCAGCAACTCCTGGTCAGGAGTCTTATCTGGAGGGTCAGGGATTACCGGAAATTACCGAAGAGGATCGCAAACGAGCGGATGAGATCAAGGAGCGCATTGACCGCGATGTCAAAGAACATCCCGGCTGGGGCAAAGGACCAGGCGCGGATACGAACATCGGCACAGGAGACTACGCTCACCAGGGGCCGACCAATGATCTAGGCACCGATCAGTACACGAACAGTATGTAATGGCAGTACCGTTGCTCGAAGCCTTCTGCATAATGAGGAAGGGAACAGCGCGCTGCAGCGCGCTGTTCCCTTCTTAGAACATGTATGAAGACCCTCCTACTTACCCTCAAATTCAGCGTTCAGCGGCGCAACCACCTGCTCCGCCAGTCTGTGAACGATGTGTTCCGGGTACGGGGCGGTCAGATTGAGGATGATATGCGTGGCGCCTGCCTCAATGTAAGGGCGAATACTCTCAATGCTCGAACCCAGGTCGTCGTAGTTCATCCTTATCTGAATAGAGCGTTGGATGCTGGCGGGGTCGCGGCCAATCTCTTTGCAATAGCCATCCAGCACTTCTTGCTTGTGCTTGAAGAGATCAACGCTGCCACCAGAAAAGTTCCAGACATTGGCGTATTTTGCCACGACGCGCAGCGTCAATTGCTCGCCGCTGCCGCCGATCACAAAGGGCGGATACGGCTTCTGCACAGGCTTCGGCTCGCAGCGCGCATTCTTCAACTGGTAATATTTGCCATCGAAATTCGCAACGGTTTCTGTCCACAGCAATTTGATCACTTCGCACGCCTCACCCAGGCGCCGAATACGCTCGCCCGGCGTGTAGAGCGGAATGCCGTACATATTGCTCTCAAGCTCGTTCCAGCCCGCACCGATGCCGAAGTCGAGCCGTCCATGCGAGATCACATCAACAGTCGCGCCCATGTTGGCAAGCACGGCCGGATGGCGGTAGGTATTGCCTGTGACCATGAGACCCACACGCAGGCGTTCCGTCTGCGCCGCCAGCGCCCCCAGCAGCGTCCATCCCTCTAATTGAGGGCCTGTCGGGTCGGGGCCAAGCGGGATGAAGTGGTCAAAGGCCCAGGCATGTTCGATAACCGGAATGCTATCGGCCTCTTTCCAGACACGAACAATACTCTCGTAGTCGGTGAACTGCTGTGCTGTTTTGATACCAAAGCTGAGTTTCATCAGTTTCCTCTCTCAATCTCTCATTTTCCTGATCCTGTTTCAAGTCAGAAATAGATCACGCTTTATGGTATCACACGGCGTTTGGCTTTTGCCTTCTCTTAACTCGCCCTACTCGTTCTGGAAGCAATCCACATCAGCACCAGAAAGCCTGGCACGATACAGGGAAAGACGCCGGAGAGCGTATCGCTTACCGGGTGGGAGCGGCTATCGACCGCCAGAAAGACCTGTACGCAGCAAGCCAGATTGCATATCAATAGTGCTGCCTGCTCAACCAGTGCAGTTTGTCCGGGTTCACGACGTGATAGACGCTGCGAATAAGCCCATCTTCGATGTAGAAGAGTACAACGATGGTAGGGCGACCATCGACGTAGCCCACAATCGCTGGCTGGCCGTTGACCTCTTCGATGCTGCCCTGGATGCCGGGCGGCAGGAAGCGGCGACCGCCAAGCACGCCGCGAGCCACTTTGTCGGCACCGTGAACGGGTTTGAGACCGGCCCAGGCTTTGCCGCCACTGTCCGCCGCGAAAACGACATCCTCGGCGAGAAGATTTAGCAGGCCCTGCATGTCGCCGCCGAGGCTGGCATGCAAGAATTGAGCGGTAATACGTTCCTGCTGCTCGCGCGAGACCTCAAAACGTGGGCGGCGCTGCTTAAGGTGCTGGTGCGCGCGATGAAACACCTGGCGGCAATTCGCCTCGCTTTTGCCGACAATGGCCGCGATTTCAGCATAGTCGTAATCGAAGACCTCGCGCAGCAAGAAGACGGCGCGTTCCATCGGCCCCAGATTCTCCAGCATCACCAGGAAGGCGAAGGAAAGCGACTCAGCCAGGATGGCCGTCTCGGTCAGATCCTGACGCTGACCTGTCGAGATAGGCTCAGGCAGCCAGGGGCCAACGTAGAGTTCGCGCTGTGTCCTGGCAGAGCGCAACTGGTCGATACAGAGGCGTGTCACTACAGTGGAAAGAAAGGCTTTGGGCGACTGGATATCTTCGTCACTGGCCTGCAGCCAGCGCACAAAGGCTTCCTGCACAATATCTTCGGCATCCGTGGCACTACCCAGCATGCGATAGGCGATAGAAAAGAGCAGCACCCGGTACTGATTGAAGATCTGCGTAGTATTTTCTTGATTTTTCACGAGATAGTATGACTCCAGCACATGCTCCTCTATTTTTGATCTTATTCTAGCCTACCGCTGACCTTCCCTCTTCCCGCAAGCCCTCTCCACAACACCTCCGGGCCACCCGCAAGAGGTGGCCCTACTATAGACGCTCATTCCCTGCACCCTCGCGCCATTACTCGCAAAGCAAGCGAATGGGCCGTGTATGGTAGGGCCACCCCTCGCGGGTGGCCTGCGGCGGCATGGCTGGCCTGCGGCGGCATGCTATAGGAGGCTATCGCCCCGAGCCGACAGTCTCCTTCTTTGCCTGCGAAGTTGACTGTTCCCGCAGCACCAGTTGCGCGACTTCGCGGGCGCTGCCCATGCTGGCGTCGGCTAAGAAGCCTTCGCCGATCCAGTCGCCTGCCAGGTAGAGGTTGGCGATGCCAGGAACTCGCGGCCCCGGTCGCCCGGCATAACCTCCAGTGCTGGCAGTGGGAAGGGCGCTGATAGCTTCGATGCGCGGCAGGTAGATGCGTTTGACCAGGACATCGCGCCAGCCCGGCTGTACCGCGTCAAGCATATCTTCCAGTTCGCGCTCGTCCTCACGCGGGTCGGTAATCTGCGCGGGGTCAAGCTGCTTGAAAACATAGATCAACGCGCCGCCTGATGGAGCCACACGCGAATAGACCGATTGAACCGACAGGAAGCGCGGGTGTTCCATGTCCTGCACGATGGGATAGCGCGCATCGGGTAAGCGGCTCAACGCCACATCGAGGCAGGCCACCTGCGCCGGGACGAGCGAATCGACAATCCGCCGCAAAGGTTGATAGGCTCCATCGTCCAGCAGCTTTACAGCATCGTGCGGCGGCGTCGCGATAATGACGGCTGAGGCGCGTATGATGCGACCATCGCGCAGGCGCACTCCCTGCGTATACTCGCCCTGGTAGACGATGCTCTCCACGCGCGCGCCGCTCACAATGTGCGCTCCGGCCTGTTCTGCCGCGCCGCGTAACCCGTCTACCAGCGCCTGCCAGCCGCCATCGATGTAGAGGACGGGATGCTTTAACAGCAGTTGCAGCTTTTTCACCAGCACCTCCGCGCTGACCAGATCGAGGGCGGCACTGTAGACAACGGTGCAGGCGAAGGTTTCTATGAACTGACGCACTCGCGGTCGTTTCACCGTGCGCTGCAGCCACTCCTGAACGCTCATCTTTGCCAATTCCTGCGGCTTGAGCCGGGGCACTGTGGCGAAAAGACGGGCCATTTCCAGCTTGTCGCCCACATCCAGAAAAGCGGTACTCAATAACGCAGGCAGGTTGGCGGGAAAGGGATACAGTTTGCCTTGATCCAACACGAAGATATCTCGCGCTTCACCTGAGCCATAGCTGATGCCCAGTTCCCGCAATACCTCCTCAAGCGCGCCACCACCGTATAGCGCGTGTATGCCGCGATTGAAGTAGTAGCCATCATAGTGCTGCGTGACTGCACGGCCTCCCACGTTCTCCGACTTCTCAAACAACGTCACATCTACGCCGACACGGGACAGATAGCTAGCGGTAGCAAGTCCGGCCAATCCGCCGCCGACGACGATCACATCTGTCTGCGCAAATTCCGATTGCATTGGTATCTCCTTCCTGACTTTCTCCAATGGAACATTTACGCAAACGAGACGAAAGAGTGTTTGTGTTTGTGACACATGGCAATGGCAAGAGACAAGGACCTCTAGCCGAAACCGGCTTGAGCATGCGCGGTCGACCTGTTCTCTGCACACATGCTTCGTTCTGGCGAAACGCTGAACATGGTTGCTCTAGCGCTGTGGCTCCAGAACCGGTAGCACGATAGCGGAGGGATGCAGTGGGTCGTGATAGACGGTCTGCTCGGCAACACAGAGCTTCGTTCCGGTGGCCAGCGGTTCGCCACCGCCCAGGTTTCGTGCGAAGCGCGGATGCGCGCCGCTGGACACCTGGACGCGAATACGCTGACCTTTGCGGAAATGGTAAGCAGTAGGCCAGACCTCGATTGAGATGCGCAAGCTGCCATCAGGTTCGGGGGTGATACTGCCCGGCGTCAGGCGCAGGATGCCGTCGCAGAGATTTATGGATTTGCCCGACTCCTCTACGACACACAATCTGGCAAAGAAATCTGTGTGCTCCAGACTTGAACGAACATATAACTCGGCAGTGACCGGGCCGATAACTTCCATATCTTGCTCTAACACGGCGCTTGTATACACCAGCACATCCGGGCGAGCTTCCAGCGAACGATTATCTTTCGGCCCCATACGCTTCCTGGAACCAAGCGAATTTCCACCCAACGCAGGCGTTGGATCAGCCGGGTCATAGCGATAGTGGTCCGGTTCCGAGTCGGGCGGGACTGTAGGAGCAAGCGCGCCACCGGGCTGAAGGTACCAGCGTTCGCTACGGGCAGGTGGGGGCCAATCCGCAAAATCGCGCCATTTGTCTTCACCCATGATATACAGCCGAACAGGAGCCTCGTGCAATCTGCCTGGCCTGCCTTTGACATGCGTATCGAGCCAGGCCAGCGCCTCCTGCACAGTCATTGCACCGCCGGAGAATGAAAGATGCGTCCAGGGACCAACCAGCAAATATGGCTGCTTGCCCGCCGCACGCAGGGCCTGATAATCCTTGAGTTGCCAGTCCAGGAAGATATCGTACCAGCCACCCATCAAATACACAGGCGTGTTCACCTCTGCAATGCGATGGCTGAAATCGACCGGTTTCCAGTAGTCGTCCTCAGGCCCGTGCAGCAGAGCGTTCTGGTAATGCTGGGATGGCTGGTGAATCACAACCTGGTCGGCTTCGCCAGGTGGCAGGTGTCTAAAAGCTCGCTCCAGTCTACCAGCCTGCCAGAGCTGCGCGAGCTGCGACCGGAGGGTTAGCCCCCTGGCGGCATGAGTAGTCATCATCGTGGACCACCCCAGATGAGCCTCCAGATTGAACGACCCGCCCTGGTAGCGGAAATGGTTGAAATCGGCGGTCGTGATCTGAGGCACCATAGCTTTCAATTCTGGTCCGGCCTCGGCAGCGATGGCCCATTGCACAAAACCGAGATAGCTGCCTCCGATCGTAGCCAGTTCGCCTGAGAACCATCCCTGCTGCTTGACCCATTCAATCGTAGCCAGTCCGTCATCGCGCTCATTGCGGGCATAGGCAAACTGGCCCCCCGAACCCGCTGTGCCACGACAGCTTTGAACGAGCACCTGATAGCCGCGTTCAGCGTAGGGAAGGGCCATCATGCCCATGCTTCTCCTGCCGTAAGGGGAGCGGATTAGAAGCGTTGGAAGCTTTGGACCCGTGCGCGGCGCGTAATGATCGGCGAGCAAGATCACCCCGTCAGGCATAGGAACCTCGATGTCGCGTGTAATCACGATATCGTGCGTTTCAGTCGGTGGTAGATGCATCCACCAACTCATGAGACGACCCAGAACGCTCATAGTGTATCCTCCTGTAACTGTAATGGACCCTGCCTCATCGCTGCATCTCGTTCTTTTGATGGGCTACTCTATGATAACAAAAAGAGGATGTGCAGTGCCAGAGCAGGCCAAAGCTCCTGACATGTACAGGCGACGAGAACGTCATCATTAAGACCATCCTTCGAGAAACAGGTGGCTGGCAATATCGTGAGCTATGAAGACGAAAACGCCAACGAGAAGCTGGTTACTGGATTAGCAAAAGACCTACCGATACCGGTCAATCTCCGCTCTCAGCTCCTCCGTTGCGCTTCTGGCGGCCTGAGCGAAATCGTCGCTTGATGAGGCAAAGATGATGGAGCGTGAGGCATTGATAATCATGCCCCAGCCGCGACTATCTTTTCCGGCCTTGACTGTTGCTTCGACATCGCCGCCCTGCGTGCCTATACCTGGGATGAGGATGGGCATGTCGCCAACAATGGAGCGCACCTGCTTCAATTCGGCTGCATAGGGCGCTCCGACGACCAGAGCACAGTTGCCGTTCGCGTTCCAGCCTGTCGCGACATGACGGGCCACTACCTGATAGAGCGGCTCCCGCGCCTCGCCAACCAGCAAGTCTTGAAACTCGCCCGCACCAGGGTTTGAATTTTTGGCTAAGACGAGGATGCCTTTCTCTTTGCGAGCGAGAAATGGGGCCAGCGCTTCCTGACCGAGATAGGGATGAACAGTAATCGCGTCCACACCCAGCCAGTCGAAGGCAGCCTCCACATATCCCAGGTTGGTGCTGCCAATATCGGCCCGCTTGGCATCCAGAATGACCAGAATGCGCGGGTAGGTTTCCTTGACATAGCGCACAGTGCGCTGCAAAGCACGCCACCCCGCGTCTCCCTGTGCCTCGTAGAAGGCCGTGTTGGGCTTATAGGCGCAGGCCAGATCGTGCGTGGCATCGATAATAGCCCGGTTGAAGGCGAACACGGCGTCCTCAACCGGAACATTCTCCTTCAGCGACGCAGGAATGCGATGGTAGTCAGAATCCAGGCCGACACAGACAAAATTTCCCTGTCTCCATTGCCGTTCCAGCATAGAGACAAACGTATCCGTTGCGTCTTCGTACGATAAAGTCATTGTTCCTCCCACTACGATTTTTGTCGTGCCAGAAACGCTCTCCCCTTGCCGACTGTTGTGTTGATCGGCACGTGTTGCAGGCAGAAAGGGCATTCTTCTTCGGCATAGGTTCGCAGGGTGATGGCGATGAGCGTGGAGAGAGGGACACCGCCCACGTCTTCGGACTGCACATTGCCACGATTGCAGAGCGCGCTCAGGCCGACCACATGCCCACCATGCCCGCGCACCAGTTCGATCACCTGCCGGGCCGAGCCGCCTGTCGTCAGCACGTCCTCGACGACCAGCACATTTTTGCCGGGAATGTGTGTATCATAGCCACGCCCGAAAAAGAACTTTTTGTCAGGGCCATCGCCCTCTTTTTCCGCGTAGACCGCCAGCGTCTCGCCGGTTGTGCGCCTCTGATTGAGAGAGTAGGCCACCCACTGTGAAAGCAAAATACCACCGAGCACTGGACCAACGACAACATCGATCTGATCGGCATCATACGGCTCAGCCATCTGCTCGCAAAGTTTCGAGATAACGCCCGGATGCAGGTAAAGCGCGTCCTTGTTGATGTAGACAGAACTGTGCCGACCAGAACTGTAGACGAAATGGCTATCGCTGAGAATAGCCCCCACGCCGGCAAAAGTCTGCATGATCTCTGTATCGTTCATCTGTTATACCCTTTCTATTCATTGCCGACATCTTATTTATCCGCTTAATGATCTCAGGCCCCTCATAGATAAAGCCAGTATATATTTGAATCAGACTCGCACCGGCATCAAACATGCGTTGAGCATCATCGGGGCTGGAGATGCCGCCAACGCCAATGACCGGTATCCGGCCATCAAGTTTCTGGCAGAGATAGCGCACAGTCGCGAGCGAACCTGAGAAGAGAGGGCGACCGCTCAGTCCTCCCGTCTCGGTCACATGCTCACTTCCCTCGCTCAATCCCTCGCGAGAAAGAGTGGTGTTTGTGGCAATGATACCACGAATACGGCAGGCCAGACAGACTTCGATCATATCGTCTAATTGTCCTTTGCTCAGGTCGGGAGAGATTTTCACAAGCACCGGTCTGGCCGTTTCTCTGCCCATCTGTCTTGCCAGCGCCTCTGCCTCCTGCACGATTGATCGCAGCAGGTGCTGCAACGGCTCTTTCTCCTGCAGTTCGCGCAGGCCGGGTGTATTGGGCGAACTGACATTGATCGTGAAGAAGTCGGCGTAGTCATAGAGCTTGCGCAGCGAATAGAGATAATCGTCTACAGCCTCCTCCTGCGGCGTGACTTTTGATTTCCCTATGCTCCAACCAACCGGAATGTTCGGTTTCGGACGTCGGGCCAGTCGCTCAGCAATGGCGTCGGCCCCATCGTTTGGGAAGCCCATGCGGTTTATCAGGGCATTATCTTCTGGCAAACGAAAGATGCGCGGTCTGTCATTGCCCGGCTGCCGGTAGCGCGTGACAGTACCGGCTTCGAGAAAGCCAAAACCGAGAGCGGCCAGTGCTGGCAGCGCAAGCCCATTTTTGTCAAATCCTCCTGCCAGCCCTAACGGATTAGGGAAGCGCAGGTCAAAGAGAGTACGTTCCAGTGCAGGCGCTTTATAGGCGTTTGCGACCGCGAGCATTTTGAGCAGGAGCTGATAGCGAGAAGCAAACGCCAGCCCGTTCATCACCAGATGATGGGCAATTTCAGGATCGTGCGTGGATGCGCGAAAAAGTGCTGGACGAATAACCGATTTAAACAGCATTGCTCTCTTCCCCTCAAGCTTCCAGCAAAACAGGCCTGCCACTGCCCGCTCTGGCGAAACACTCACCTTTATCATAGGCGAGAGTACCCCGCACAAAGACCTGCTCTATACGCCCCTTGACTTTCCGGCCCGCGAACGGTGTCCATCCACATTTCGAGAGCATTTGCTCATTCGTAATTTCATATTCCACAGCCGGGTTTACCAGCACAATATCCGCATCCTTGCCAACCTCAAGGCCACCTTTCGCTTTCAGGCCAAAGATACGAGCAGGATTCACCACGCAGCATTTCACGAGCTCGTTCAGTGTCACTTTGCCCTCACTGGCCGCAGTCAGCAGGAGTGGCAGCATCGTTTGCACACCGGGCATGCCGGAGGGGGCCTGCTCATAGGGCTGATTTTTCTCGGCTCGTGTGTGCGGCGCATGGTCTGTCGCGATGGTATCAATCGTGTCAAAATACGTCCAGAGCGCCTCGCGGTCGCTTTCAGCGCGCAAGGGCGGGTTGACTTTGCCAAAGTTTCCCAGTCGACGCTGGTCATCTTCGTTTAAAAAGAGATGCAAGGGCGTCACCTCACAGGTCACGCGAACACCTTTCTGTTTCGCTGCGCGTATCAGTTCAAGCTCTCTTGCCGTCGTTGTATGCGCGATATGCAAAGCCCGACCCGTCTTCTCCGCAATTGCCAGCGCCCGACTTACCGCGATCTGGGCGCTGAGGGGCGGACGAGCCTGATTGTGGTCTTGCGGGTGAAGAGAGCCAAAGTATTTGAGCGACTGTTCATCCTCCGCATGGACAACGATAGGCCTGTGCAGTGGGAACGTCGAGAAATGCCGGTAGAGTGACGCAAACTCTGTCACCAGCAGCGGGCCGGTAGAGGACCCCATATATAGCTTCAGCGCCACAACTGAATCTGCGGCGGCTGCGGCTTCCTCGACGTTGCTATCGGTCGCGCCCAGGTAAAAGCCGTAATCTACAACAGCTTTCCCGGCTGCCAGAGCGGCTTTTCCCGCCAGCCGCTCCCGGCTCGTAGTCGACGGCTGCGTATTGGGCATATCCAGGATCGTCGTCACCCCTCCGGCAAGGGCCGCCTGGGTGCCGGTCAAGAAGTCCTCTTTGTGCGTAGCACCCGGTTCGCGAAAATGGACGTGCGAATCGATAAAACCGGGCAGCACAAGACGCCCACTCGCATCAATCACCTGTTCCCCCGCTTCAGGCGTGAGATGTTTGGTCAGCGCGACTATTTTCTCGCCGGAGGTACGAATATCCAGGCGCACCGAACTCTCCGGCAGCACAAGCAGCCCATTGCGTATCAGCATGCCACGCTCCATTATCCAGCAATCTACACGTACTCGTTCCACGACTTGATCGGCAGCGCGTTCAGGTCTTTTTCCATCATCGCCTTGACAAGCAGCCGCGCCTGCTTGATTTTCGTGATGAGGGGGATGTTGTAGTCAACGGCGTAGCGGCGCATGGCGTAGTCGTCATCCACCTCTTTCTGCACGAAGCGATCCACCACGTTGATCGCCAGGTCAACCCTGTGCTCGCGGAAACAGGTCAGCACGTTGGGTTCCTGCTGCTCGTGAATTTTGTAGAGCATCGTTGCCGCGATGCCGTGCGCCCGCAAGAAGGCACATGTCTTCTCTGTGGCGTAGAGCGGCAGGCCCAGCGCCACCAGCAGTTGCGCGCTTTCCAGAAATTTCGCCTTCTTCTCCTCGCCGCCCAGACTGATGAAAACGCCCTTGCGGGGAATGCCACCACCCGTGGCAAGAATGGCCTTGAGATAGGCCTCCTCGACATCATCACCGAAGCAGGCCACCTCTCCCGTTGAGGCCATCTCGACATGCAGGATGGGGTCAGCGCCCGTCAGGCGTGAGAATGAGAACTGCGGCGCTTTGACGGCCACGAAGTTCAGTTCAGGCATGGAGACCGCTGGCACCTCACCAAAGAGCGCGTCCACGAACAGTTCAATGAAGTTGACGCCCGTGACCTTCGAGATGAAAGGGAAAGTGCGCGACGCTCGCACATTCGTCTCGATCACATAGACCGCGTTATCCCGCGCCAGGAACTGGATGTTGAAGGGGCCGGTAATCGCTAAGGCTCTGGCGATGGCGCGTCCCACCACCTCTATCTTGCCCCGCGTCTCCTCGTTGATGTCCTGCGGCGGCAGCACAATCGTCGCGTCGCCAGAATGGACGCCCGCGTTTTCGATGTGCTCTGAGATGACAAAGGCTTTGATCTCGCCGCGCCGGGCTACCGCGTCCAGTTCGATCTCCTTCACCTTCTCAAAAAACTTCGAGACGGTGACGGGGTGCTCCGGCGAAACAGCAGCGGCCTCCCGGCAGCACCGCTCCAACTCCTCCTGGCTGTAGCACACGTTCATGGCGCTGCCTGAAAGAACATAAGATGGCCGCACCAGTACTGGATAGCCCACCTGCTCGGCAAACTCCTCCAGTTCCGCGACGCTGCTGAAGGCGTTCCACTCTGGCTGGTGAATACCCAAAGTGTCCAGCAGTTGGGAGAACCTGTGCCGATCCTCGGCCTGATCAATATGCTCGACAGACGTTCCCAGAATGGGGATGCCGTAGCGGTGCAGCGCCTGCGCCCGGTTATTGGGCGTCTGCCCACCAACGGAAACGATCACGCCATAGGGAGCTTCGAACTCGCAGATGTCGGCGATACGCTCGAAGGTCAGTTCTTCGAAGTAGAGCCTGTCCGAGGTATCATAGTCGGTCGAGACGGTTTCAGGATTGCAGTTGACAACAATGGAGCGTTTGCCGTGCTTTTTCAGCGCCTGCACCGTGCTCACGCTCGTCCAGTCGAACTCAACCGAGGAACCGATTCTGTAGCAGCCAGAGCCTAAGACGACGATGCCCGCGTCGCCGATGGGGTCGACGTCGTGATGCTGGCCGTTGTAGGTCATATAGAGGTAGTTGGTGTCCGAGGGAAACTCCGCCGCCAGCGTGTCAATCTGGAAGACGGAAGGCAGCACGCCCTGTTGCTGGCGCAGAGCCCGGATTTCCAGTTCCGTCTTGCCCGTCAGTTCCCCGATGCGCCTATCCGAGACGCCTGACTGCTTGAGCCGCAAAAGCTGGTCGGCTGAGAGATTCTGCGTCTCCTGCAAGCGCTGCTCCACGTCCACGATGTGCTCGATACGCTGCAAAAACCAGGCGTCGATGCCGGTAATTGCGACAAGCTCTTGCACCGAAAAGTTGTTGCGCAGGGCCAGCGCCAGGGCAAACATGCGTCTGGGCGTGGGTCGGTAGAGATATTGTTCCAGCACCTCTTCAATGGTCTCGCTGTCGGCAAAGGCTTTCTCGGAGGTCACGCCCTCGAAGCCCTGGTCGAGCATGCGAATGGCTTTCTGATAGGCTTCCTCGAAGGTGCGGCCAATGCCCATGACCTCGCCCACCGACTTCATGCCCGTGCCGATGGTTTCATCCACGCCCTTGAACTTCTCCAGGTCCCAGCGCGGTATCTTGACCACCACGTAGTCCAGGCTCGGCTCGAAGCAGGCCCGCGTGACGCCCGTGACCTCGTTGGTCAGTTCGGTCAGGCTGTAGCCAAGCGCGAGGCGGGCGGCGACGTAGGCCAGTGGATAGCCCGTCGCTTTGCTGGCAAGGGCCGAACTGCGCGAGAGGCGGGCATTGACCTCGATGACGTAGTAGGCCGCAGTGCGGGGATCAAGCGCGAACTGGACATTGCACTCGCCGACGATACCCAGGCTGCGCACAATCGTGATAGCGGCTGCGCGCAGCAGGTGATATTCGTAGTTGGTGAGCGTCTGGCTGGGGGCGATGACGATGGATTCGCCGGTATGGATGCCCAGCGGGTCCATGTTTTCCATGTTACAGACGGTAATGCAGTTATCGTAAGCGTCGCGCACCACCTCGTACTCGACCTCTTTATAGTGGTGCAGGTACTGTTCGATCAGCACCTGCGGCGCGAAGGCCAGCGCACCGCTTACGATGCGTTCCAGGTCTTTCACATCCTTCGCGATGCCCGAACCCTGGCCGCCGAGGGCGAAACCGGCGCGCACCATCACCGGAAAGCCGATCTCTTTGCCAATCTCGATGGCCTCGGCCAGTGTCCCGGCGCTCCGGCTGCGCGGGGTGGGAATATCCAGTTCGCGCAGGTGCTGCGCGAACGCCTGCCGGTCCTCGGTGAGCATGATGGCTGAGATGGGCGTACCGAGGATGCGCACATCGTATTTTTCCAGGACGCCCGAACGGAACAGCTCAACGCCACAGTTGAGCGCCGTCTGCCCGCCAAAGGAGAGCAGAATGCCGTCGGGCCGCTCCTTCTCGATAATCTTCTCGACGAAGAAGGGCGTGACCGGCAGGAAGTACACGCTGTCGGCGAGCAGTTTCGAGGTCTGAATGGTGGCGATGTTGGGATTGACCAGGACGGTGCTGATGCCCTCTTCGCGCAGGGCTTTGAGCGCCTGAGAGCCGGAATAATCGAACTCACCCGACTGCCCGATCTTGAGCGCGCCCGCCCCCAGCACCAGCACTTTCCGTACTTTACAGGGCATGTTCACCGTGTCTTACCTTTTCCAGAAAGTAATCGAAGATCCATTCCGTATCCATCGGCCCCGGCGTCGCCTCTGGATGAAATTGCACCGAGAGGAAGGGCAGTTCTCTATGTCGCATCCCCTCGTTGCTGCCGTCATTGGCATTGACAAACCACGGCATGAAATCCGGCGGCAGCGTGCCGACCGCGAAGCCGTGATTCTGGGTAGTGATGTAGCAGCGCCGCGTTGCCTGACCTTGCTCGTACAGCAGGCAGGGCTGGTTCTGGCTTCTATGTCCAAACTTCAGTTTATACGTATCTCCGCCCGCCGCCAGCGCCAGCAACTGGTGGCCCAGACAGATGCCGAGCGTGGGTATCCTACGCTCAAGCGCCTCACGAATGGTGCGAATAGTCTCCCCCACCATCTTTGGATTGCCCGGCCCGTTAGAGACAACGATGCCATCGAAGACGAGGTCGCCCGCAAAGAGGTCATAATCCCAGGGCAGCGTAATCACGCGCACATTTCTTGCCAGCAGACTGCGCGCAATATTGCGCTTGGCCCCACAATCGATGAGGGCAATCGTTTTTTCGCCACTGCCCTGCTCCTGCACATCAGTCGTGGAGACACGCGCCACCAGGTTGCGGGTATTGGGGTCATAGAAGGGAAGATTGTGCTCAAAAACGATCTTGCCGAGCAGCGTGCCATGCTCGCGGATGTGCTGCGTGAGCAGGCGCGTGTCCTTGATCTCCAGGGCGGGCACGCGCTCGCGCCGCAGCCACGTCCCCAGGTTCATCGTGCTCTGATAGTGCGAGGGCTGCGCAATGTAGCTGGAAACAACCAGCCCGGCAACGTGAATACGCTCGCTCTCCCACAGGCCGCTCTCAGGCACACCGTAGTTGCCAACGAGGGGATAGGTCATGGTCAGAATCTGGCCGCCAAAGGAGGCATCGGTCAGTGCCTCTGGATAGCCAACCATGCCTGTGCTAAAGACTACCTCACCGGCAGTTTCTCCCATGTATCCAAACGAGGTTCCCTCAAATTCGGTGCCATCTTCCAGCACCAGCGCTCCGCGCCTGGGGGCAGCTTCTATCTCGACATCCTGGAATTGCTCTTCAATACCGGTTTCGATAAGCAGGTCATTCTCTAGAGTGTTTTTGTGCATTCCTGGTCCTAATCCTTATGATTCGCCGTCGGGTAAGAGTGATTCGCCTTTGCCAAGTAACAGGGCCAGCAGCGCCATGCGCGTGTAGAGGCCATTTCTGATCTGCGAGCGCAGGTAGACGGCTCGCTCGTCCCGGTCAACCGCCGGGTCGATGGTGCCAACTCTGGGCAGCGGGTCCATCAAGATCATGTCTTTGCTCGCGTACTCTGCCAGGAGTTGCGGCGTCACCACGAATTTGTCTTTCACGACATCCTCGTACTCTTCGAGCGAGGCAAAGCGCTCTTTCTGGATGCGCGTCCAGTACCAGAAGTCACAATCGCCCGGAATCTCGCCCTCGCTCGTGATCTCAACCAGCTTCAACCCACGCCGCATCCAGTAGATGTAGTCTTCCTTCGAGAGCCGCAACCGGCGCGGAGAGAGCAGGTAAACGGTATTGTTCTCAAAGAGAGAGAGGCCGCGTAGCAGCGAGTGGATGGTGCGGCTATTGAGTGGATCACCGGCCAGCAGACCCGTCAGATTATGCAGGCGACCAAATTTTTCATAGAGCGTATACAGATCGAGCAGCGTCTGCGTTGGATGTTCGTTATTACCATCGCCCGCGTTAATCACGGGAATGAACTCGGCTGCTTGCGCCGCCATCCTGGCCGCACCGGAGATACTGTGACGCAGCACGATAGCATTCGAATATGCTTCAAACGTGCGGATAGTATCCTCGAACGTCTCGCCCTTGGAGATAGAGGAGACAGTTTCCGGGTTCTGCACCTCAATCGTCTGCCCGCCAAGCCTTTTCACCGCCGCCGCGAACGAACTGAATGTCCTGCTGGAAGGCTCAAAGAAGAGCAGCGAGACGAGCTGGCCCGCCAGTAAGTACGATGGCTCGTTATTGACCGCGATACGCTTCATCTTGTTGGTCAGCGCGAAGAGGATACGTAGATCATGCGCCGAAAACTGATCGAACGTAATGATATCTTTCCCCCTGAATTTGCCATCAATCATCCCAATTTCCCGACTCACCACTTCAAACTGATCTTGAGCATGCGTTGTAACTTGAAGCACAGGTATCCTCCAACTAGAAACTACAAATGATGCCTACCATACGAAGCCTTAACTACGATTCCGTTGCCAAATTCTGGTATAGGACAACCTGTCGACAGGTCATCCGCTGCTTCTGTGCTACCTCAATAGAGCAGGGAGTTTCTATCGAGTCCTGAAGCGAAGCCAGAGCCAGCATGCAACAGTTGACGACCATATTTACAATGCCACGAGAAACAGGGCAAAAAAAATTCCTCACCCCTGAATCAATGGGGGAGGAAGAAACACTCTTCGGGAAAAAGGAGACCGGGTCCATCGATGGGATGGAAGAGGCGGCGTACCCACCGCTGCGAGAATCCTATTTTCTGATGCCGAAGAGCCATATAAGCCACGCCTATTACACCTTTTCCACTACACGGAACGTCCACAAACAGTTCTCAAATTGTTAGAAGTATACCCGCAGATTGCCCAAAAGTCAAGGGTTTCGCAAATATTTGTTTTGCATGTAATAACCGTAAATACAATCTTTTTTCTCCGGCCTGTCTGAGGTAAGATGAATGAGTAAACAGACCCGTACCTTCTATGAGCGTCATGGTTACAAAGTCGTTGGCGTAGTAGAAAATTATCCTCCCGGCAGCAAATATTACACGATGGTCAAAGTTCTCTAGAACCTGTAAGAATTCATTTTCATGAATTGCGTCCTTTCTGAAAATTTCCCGTCTATAAGACAGCAATGAACGATTGCGCTAGACAACCTGTTGGTGGTTAGATGATAGTATCTATCTCCTGATCATAAGGAAAGGACAAGACAAATGACACAACCTACGCAGGATGGTGAGCAGTTACGCGAAGCTGTACGCGAACGTTACGGGCAGGCCGCATTGCAAGTTCTGAGTGGAAATCAGACTGAGGCTGACGCCTGTTGTGGCCCTGGCTGTTGTGGAACTGGCGCGAGCAGCGACGGATGTTGTACAACGGCTTCGGGTGATGCGATTACCAGTAATTTGTATAGCAGCGAGGAACTGGGAACATTGCCCGTTGCGGCGGCGCTGGCCTCGCTTGGCTGCGGCAACCCTACAGCGCTGGCAGAACTGAAGCCGGGCGAGAAGGTGCTTGATCTCGGCAGCGGCGGTGGTATCGATGTCCTGCTCTCGGCGAAGCGCGTGGGACCAACCGGCTTTGCCTATGGGCTGGATATGACCGATGCGATGCTGGAACTGGCCGAGCGTAATCGCCTTGAGGCAGGCGTGGAAAACGCACGCTTCCTCAAAGGTGTTATCGAGGCTATTCCTCTGCCTGATGGCGCCGTAGATGTCGTCATCTCCAACTGCGTCATCAACCTCTCGGCTGACAAAGGGCAGGTGCTGCGTGAAGCCTACCGCGTGCTCGCCCCTGGCGGTCGTTTCGCCGTCTCGGATATCGTCATTCAAGGCGAGCTTCCAGAGCCGATTCAGCGCGACCTTGAGGCATGGGCAGGCTGCATCGCTGGTGCGCTCGAAGAATCAACCTACCGGCGACTGCTCGCCGAGGCGGGTTTCGTGAATATCGAGGTCGAAGTCACACGCCACTACTCTGTGCAGGATGTCGCCGACAGCGGAGCCAGCGCCCCGGTTGCCGCGCTCTCGGAAGCTGAACGGTCCAATCTTGAAGGGAAGTTTGCGAGCGCGTTCATCCGCGCGCGCAAGCCATGAGAAAAACGAGGAGCAAGCGACCAGGATGAAAAAACGTATCCTCTTCATTTGTACACATAATTCTGCTCGCTCGCAGATGGCTGAGGGGCTGCTGCGAACGCTGGGGAACGGGCGGTTTGAGGTGTTCAGCGCGGGAACCGAAGCAACGTTCGTGCGCCCTCTCGCCATTGAGGCGATGGCAGAAATCGGCATCGATATCTCGCGGCAGCAGTCCAAGGCGCTTGGCCGTTATCTGGACGAGCCATTTGACGAAGTCATCACCGTCTGCGACACGGCGGCGGAGACCTGCCCCATCTTTCCCGGCGCCGCCCACCGCCGCCACTGGTCATTCGAAGACCCCTCAAAGGCAACGGGCAACGCGGAGGAGCAGCTAGCCGTCTACCGGCGCGTGCGCGACGAGATTCGGGCAAGAATTGAGCAGGAACTGTTGTGAGAAGCAAAGGAAATCTTGTAGGCGCGCGATTGATCGTGCGCCTACAAATTTATTTCACACTAACCATCGTCACATCAAAAATCAGGGTAGCGTTGCCCGGAATGGTGGGAGGCTGACCATTGGCACCATAGGCGAGGCTGGGAGGAATGATCAGGCGGCGCTCACCTCCGGGCTTCATACCGACAAGGCCCTCATCCCAGCCTTTGATAACCTGTCCCTTGCCCAGTGTGACCGAGAAAGGCTTGCCTCCATCAGTATAAGAGCTATCAAACCTCTTGCCGTTGCTCGCCAGCCAACCAGTATACTGGACCTCGACAGTGCTGCCGGTTTTGGCGGCGGTTCCGCTGCCGACTTTGATATCGATATACTTCAACCCATCAGGCAGAGTGACCGTTTTTCCGGTGACAGGTGGTGGCGTGGCAGGCGCTTCCGCCAGGACTGTAGCCGTTGCATGTGCCTGCGCTGTAGCGGTTGCATGCGCCTTCGCTTTGGCGGCTGCGGTCGCCTTCGCGCTGGCCTGCTCCGTCTGGATACGCTGGTACTGCCAGAAACCCAGGCTCGCCAGAGCGATGAGCACTACAGCAGCAATGGTACTCGTCCAGATAAGTTGGCGACGACGGCGACGCTGCTGGCGCAAGAGGCGCTGTTGCTGGCGCTGCCCCGGACGGCGCGATTTCTGAGGCATCGTCTGTCTCTGCTTTAGTGGCTGTGTATTATTATTTCCTTTCACAGTCTGCGTCATTGATATATTCTCTCCTCTTCCATGCTTCATGAATTTATGGCGGAAAATTATGCAAGCAGAGAGTACCATTACCGGGGCATTATGACAAGAGGTTTTGGGACTCTTTCCGTAGTTTTTGCTGAGGATTGCAGCCTGGCAGAAACAAGTGCGCTGGCATTTCCCACGATTTTTGCATAAACTCGACATCTAAACAATAGCTGTGTTACAATACGCTACATAGTATACTATTGTTCGGGCTTTCTGATAGCGAGAACGGCCATCTCCGTAAATACCGGAATCCATGAACACACTGAAAGATGCAGGGAAAATGCATGCGAAAGTCCTCCAGGCTATAAAGGAGCTATAAATGCCAACACCAGGATATGTGCGCTATCCAACCATTCATCACAATTCCATTGTTTTTGTAGCGGAAGACGACCTATGGGAAGTGCCGGGCGAAGGAGGACGGGCCGAACGGCTTACCGCCGCCGTGGGCGAGGTAAGCTACCCCTTCTTTTCGCCCGATGGGCAACTTCTGGCCTTCGTGGGCCAGGAGGAAGGCCCCAGCGAGGTCTACGTCATGCCCGCTGCCGGTGGCCCCGCACAGCGATTGACCTTTCAGTCTTCTCCTTGCCGCGTCCTGGGCTGGTCTCCCTCCGGGGATAGCATCCTCTACGCGAGCAGTTATGGACAGGCAAATCGCGGGGCGCAGGTGATCTATTCCATCAGCCCCAACGGCGGGCAGCCACGCCAGCTTCCGGTGGGCGTCGCCAATGCTATCTCCTACGGCCCTCGCGGTGGTGTAGTCCTCGGACGCAATATTCGCGAACCGGCGTACTGGAAACGCTATCGTGGTGGCACTGTTGGACACCTCTGGTGCGACGCGGATGACAGCGGCACCTTCCAGCGCCTGTTGAACCACCAGGGCAATATCGCCAGCCCCTGCTGGGTTGGGGACCGTATCTACTTCATCTCCGACCACGAAGGCGTCGGCAATATCTACTCCTGCACCCCACGCGGCGAAGATGTGCGGCGCCACACTAACCAGCAGGATTTCTACGCCCGCAACCTCTCCACCGACGGTACGCGGCTCGTCTATCATGCCGGTGGGGACCTTTTCCTGTTCGACCCGGAAACCGGCACTGCGAACAAGGTGAGCGTGGAACTGCCCAGCGTGCGCACGCAGCGCAATCGCAAATTTGTCTCCGCCTCCCACTACCTCGATACCTACGCGCTGCACCCCCAGGGCTACGCCGTCGCACTGACAACACGCGGCAAAGCCTTTACGATGGGCAACTGGGAGGGAGCGGTCATCCAGCACGGCGAGCCGGATGGCGTGCGCTACCGCTTCCTGGAATGGCTCAATGACGGCAAGCGCCTGGTCGCTATCAACGATGGCCTGGGGCGGGAATCACTTATCGTTTTCGACCCTGAAAGCGCCGACGAGCCAAAAATCTATGAGGATATCGAGTTTGGCCGCGCCACCAACCTGACGGTCTCGCCCACGAACGATAAGGTTGCCATTACGAACCATCGCAACGAACTGATCGTCGTCGACCTGGAAAGCAGCACATCTCAGGTGCTTGATCGCAGCGAGTACGAGCGTATTACCGGAGCTACATGGTCGCCAGATGGCAAATGGCTGGCCTATAGCTTCGCGCATACCAGTCAGAAACGCGCCATCAAGCTCGGCAACGTGGAAAGCGGGGAAACGCACTTCGCAACCGACCCCGTGCTCAGGGATTTCAGCCCATCCTTCGATCCCGAAGGCAAGTATCTCTACTTCCTGGGTGACCGCATCTTCAACCCGGTCTACGACAACCTGCACTTTGACCTGGGCTTCCCTCGCGGTACCAAACCCTACGCCATCATGCTGCGCAAAGACCTGCGCTCCCCCTTCATTCCAGAACCGAAAGCCCCTGACGATAAGGAAAAGGAGAAAGAGAAACTTAAGGGGCCGAAAGAAGAGGAGCAGGATGAAGCCGTAGACGAGGCAGTGCAGCCCTCCGACGATGAAGAGAAAAACGGTGAGGTTGCAGCAGAGCAGGGAAAGGCTCCCGAGGCCGGAGAAACGGAGGCAATGGTCATTGATCTTGATGGCATCACATCACGGGCACTGCCTTTCCCGGTGCCGGAAGCTCGCTACCGGGCCGTATGCGGCATCAAAGGGAAAGTGCTCTTCCTGATCTTCCCAATCGAGGGGACACTGCGCCAGCCAATTGATAACCACGATCACGAACCGAAGGGTCATATCGACTGCTATGACTTTGAGAAGCAAAAAAACGAGTGGCTGATTAGCGGCGTCGGCAGTTTCGATCTTTCACGAGACGCGAAGACGTTAATCTACAGATCGTACCACAGGCTGCGTGTCGTCAAGGCGGGCGAGAAACCAAAGGGAGATCACGATGACGAGCCGAACCGCGAAAACGGCTGGATAGACCTGCACCGCGTAAAGGTTTCGGTGCAGCCGGCCGCCGAGTGGCAGCAGATGTTTGCCGAGGCCTGGCGCTTGCAGCGCGAGCAGTTCTGGACAGAGGATATGTCCGGCATCGACTGGCAGGCCATCTACGACCAGTACGCTCCACTCGTCGATCGTGTCACCTCGCGCTCGGAGCTGTCTGATCTTTTCTGGGAACTGCAAGGCGAACTCGGCACCTCACACGCCTACGAGGGCGGCGGTGAATATCGCCAGCGCCCGCATTACTCGCAGGGCTTCCTGGGAGTGGACTGGAGCTACGACGCGGAAAAGAATCGCTATCGTATCGCGCATATCGTGCGCGGCGATCCCTCGAACAGCCAGGAGACTTCACCGCTCACGCTGCCGGGACTGAATGTCGCCGAGGGGGATGCGGTGCTCGCCATCAACGGGCAGCGTGTGGGGCCGAAACGCAGCCCGCAGGAACTGCTGGTCAATCAGGCCGATAATGATGTGCAACTCACCATCGAATCGGCGGAGAGCGGGGAAGTGCATATCATCTCGGTCAAGGCGCTCTTCGAAGAACGTTCGGCGCGTTACCGTGAGTGGGTTGAGAACAACCGCCGCTACGTCCACGAGCATAGCGATGGCAAGGTCGGCTACATCCACATCCCGGATATGGGAGGAAACGGCTATGCCGAGTTCCACCGCAGCTACCTTGCCGAGTATGATTATCCGGCTCTGCTCGTCGACGTGCGCTACAACGGCGGCGGCCACGTCTCCGGTCTGCTGCTGGAGAAGTTGGCCCGCAAGCGCATTGGCTACGATTTCCCGCGCTGGGGCAAGCCCGTTCCCTACCCCGGCGAATCGCCTCGCGGCCCCATGGTTGCCCTCACCAACGAGCAGGCCGGTTCCGATGGCGACATCTTCAGCCACAGCTTCAAGCTCATGGGCCTGGGGCCATTGATCGGTATGCGCACGTGGGGCGGCGTCATCGGCATCTCGCCCAGCCACTTCCTCGTCGATGGTACGCGCACCACGCAGCCAGAATATGCCTTCTGGTTCAAAGATGTCGGCTGGAATGTCGAAAACTACGGCACCGACCCCGATATCGAGGTCGACATCGCCCCACAGGACTACGTCAACAACAAAGACCCGCAGCTGGATCGCGCCATCGTCGAGGCCCTGCGCCTCCTCGAAGAGCGTCCCGGCCTCGAACCCAACCCGGAAGAGCGCCCGAAAAAAGTGCGCATGTTCCCGCTGTCATAGCAGGAACTACGGCAAAGCGAAGGTTAAGAAAGCGACTTGAACGGCAATATTCAGGCCGCTTTTTTGTTCCTGCACACTTTCTAAGCATTTCGTGATCTCTGCGTGATATTTTTCCGGTCTTTTGTGATGCCGATGTGAAGCGAAAGGAGTATGCTCTTAGCGTGAGGTGGACAGGGAACAATGGAGAGCGGGAGAGAAGAAAGGAGCAAATGCCAGCGCACGATAGTTGCAGACTGCGCGGGCTGTGGCGCAGTGGTAGGATAGGGACATTTACAGCGCGAGAGGCAGATGGTAGTTTAACCGGTTTCAATGAACGGTTAACTCGCTGCGAACAGTAATAAGTACATGTAGTCCCGGATTCCGATAGCGTCACGGCCCGCATCCTTTCACACAAAAGAGCTGTTAGACGAATAGAAAAAGCCCTGAGTCGATAGTGACCCAGGGCTTTTCCGTTTCGCTGTCAGATTGTGATAGATTGTTACATAGGAACTCGTTGGTAGCTAGAGAGGAAGTTTCGCCTTATGGCACAGCCAGACATTCACGTTGCCGGATCAACCTCGTCGCTTGTAGACACAGGAGCACGAGCAGACAGGCCCGACAGGGTAGAACGCTACCTGCGGCGCACAGCAGCCTGGGTGATGCTCGTGTTTCTCTTGCAGGGACAGCTTGGGGCAATATGGGATCGAGAATGGCATTTCTTCGTTGGCCGCGACTGGTTCTGGACGCCACCGCATACGCTGATCTACTCCTGCGTCTCCGGCGCCGGGCTTGTCGCACTGGTAATGGTACTCACGGATACGATCCGCTACCGCAAAGGCGCGCCGGGAGTTGACGACAACTCAACCGTACCCGTCTTTGGCATATTTCATGCTCCCCTCGGTTTCGTCATCGCGGGCTTTGGCGCGCTGGTTACGCTGGCTGCTGCCCCTCTTGATAACTACTGGCATAATCTGTACGGGATAGATATTACCCTCTGGGCACCCTTCCACATGATGGGCGTCACGGGCGGCGCCATTGGCATCCTGGGCATGATTTATGTCTTCGCGTCCGAGGCCACTATTCAACGTGTGTCTGGACACCCATACCAGCGCCCCCTCGGCTTGAGCCTGCTCGAATGGGGCGTGCTTTTCATCATCGCAGGCATGATCAATTTCACCTTCATCGGATTTCTACAGTTTCCCATCGCCACCTTCGGCCTGTTGCGCATTCCCACCTATGCCCTCCCACTGGCCCTGTGTGGTGGCTTTGCCCTGATAGGCGCAGTACGATTTACTCATCTCCCCGGAACAGCCACACTCATTATTCCTCTGGTGCTCATCCATACATTCCTTGAGGAACTTTTTGTTCCCTGGGCCATTCGCACGGCTGTTTCCCTGCAAGGCCTGCAATATCGCGTTCAGGCCGTCCCATACTTCAACATGACCGATGCCCTGCTGCCGCTGATCTTCCTCGTTTCCGCCCTGATCGTCGATGGCGTGGCCCTGTGGCGGCTTCGTCACAATCAGAAGCTCAATGGGTCTCTCCGCAATAGCTGGTTACTGGGCATCATCATCACCATTCCCCAGCTCATCACTGCCCCATGTCTGCTCATAGGTTCGCTCAATCTCCCCGCCGTCTTTCTCGATCAACCTGGTGTCACTATCCCCACCGACCTGAAATTGCAGGCTGCGCTGATCGCGGTGCCGGTCATCCTCGCATTTGGCGCCATAGGCGGGCTAGCGGGCGCAAACTTCGGCGACATCTGGCGCTGGAACAAAAGCTGAGAGGTACGTGGGAAGGAGAAGACCTGTGCGTGGAAATAGACTACTGCTCATTTGTAGCCCCTTCGCCCTGGCATTACTCACTCTTAGCCTTTTCATGTTGCCGGGAGTAGCGCAGGCGAGCGGACCGGCCCATACCGAGACGCTGATGGCCGGGCCTTACCTCGTCAATGTCAACCTCTACCAGTACCCGCCGTGGACCGATCAGTCGGACGAGGTGACAGTCGTGCCTCAGCAAGGCAACCTGCATCTTTCTGGACTCATTCTCATGGAACCGGGCCTGGGGACCGACGCGGTAGAATTGCGTTCGCATCTCTCACCATCGGGACCATCTGGCACGCTGGTTGGCAGCATTCGTATGCCAGTGCGAGGGGCATGGAATATCGTGATCCAGCTCAATGGCCCACAGGGAGCGGGGCAGGCCAGCTTCCCCATCGTCGTAGCCGCGCCGGGCGCCATTCCCATCTGGCTTGGCTGGCTCATCGCCCTCACCCCCCTGCTCGGCATCGCCTGGCTCATCTGGCACCAGCGCCGCTACCGCAAGAGACTGCTGGCGCGCGTAACGAATGCTCAGCCCTGAAAGGAGCCTCCGAATGAATGATACGTGTTACGGTGCGCGTATTCTGGTCGCCTCCCTCGACAGGGGGCAAAACGCAAGTTCGATACTGTATTTCTCTCCTGCTATGCTTGCTACCTTATCATCCAGAATGCAGACACCAGCAGGCCTATAGACGCTCCCGGCCAAACATACTTTTGCAGGGAGAGGGGCAAAGACGCTCGCAGCGGCAAATACAACCCTCTCTCTTCAGCGAAGAGCGCCCAGACCAACAAACCCAGCAGTTGTTAAAAACAACTTTCCAGACGATCATCCTCACAGGATCACGACAGGGGATGTCAAGCATGCAAAAAGTGAGTATCATCCTGCTTTTTAACTCCAACCACATCAATGCAGAGACGATATGCAGGGCCGTTGAACCACTTATCATTGAGTAAGACCGATATCCATTGCTCAGTGATTACCGGTTCCAAACGAGCTTCCCCTCAACCCACACCGCTGTAATCACCTCGGCTGACGCACCAAAGAACAGCACATTCAGCAAATCTTCCTCTGTCCAGCCTGTGAGCGAGGGAGAATTGAGGTCGATGGCGACGAAATCGGCGAGTTTGCCGGGGGCGATTGCGCCGGTATCGATGTTGAGGGCAGCGGCTCCGTGCCAGGTGCCGCAGGCAAGCAGGAGGGGGCCGGGCGAGTCGGGTTCGTTGGGGATGAGGATGCGACGGCGCTGGTAGCGCATGCGAGCCGTGTATTCGGCCCAGCGCAGCTCTTCGATAGGGTCGAGGCGCGTGTTGCTGTCGGCTCCGATGGCTAAGGGGATGTTTCTGGAGATGAGATCGGCGTAGGGAGCGATGCCGTCGCCGAGATCGCCTTCGGTGGTGGGGCAGACGCAGACGGTGCAGCCATGTCGCGCGAGCAAGGCAAGTTCGTGTTCGTTGGCATGCGTGGCATGAATGATGGTGGCGCGAGGGCTGAGCGCGCCGCAGCGTTCGAGTAGTTCGATAGGACGCAGACCGGTAGCGGCAAGGCATTGCTCTATCTCGGCCACCTGCTCATCGGCATGAACATGCAGGGGCAAGTCGTAGGCGCGACTGTAGTCGGCGATGGCACGCAACCAGTTTTCGGGCACGGCGCGCACAGAATGTGGGGCAACGCCAACAGGGAGGTCGCGCTGGTGCAGTGCTTCAACACGAGCGAGGTAGGCCTCGACTGAGGCGTCACAGAAACGGCGCTGGCCCTCCTGCGGCGGCAAGCCAAAACCAGCCTGCGCATAGGCCGTCATAAGCAGGACAACGCGAATGCCGACGTCCCACCCGGCTTGCAGGACAGCTTCTGACATGGCATTCGGTTCGGCATAGGGCTGCCCGTCAGGCTGGTGATGCACATAGTGAAATTCGCCAACCGTCGTGTAGCCTGCCGCCAGCATCTCGCGATAGGTGCGACAAGCGGACTCGTAGAGGTTTTCAGGGGTCAGCCTCTGCGCCTCCGCATACATGGCCGCGCGCCATGTCCAGAATGTGTCTTTCTCCGATAATGGACGATGCGTATGCCCGCGCAACGCTCGCTGGAAGACGTGGCTATGGGTGTTCACAAAGCCCGGCAGCAACGCCACGTCCGGCAGCGACTCAACAACTGTGTCAGCAGGCGCATGGAATTGCCCGACAGGCGTGAGAGCGGCAATACGGCCAGACTCGTCAATGGAGATGACTGTGTTAGCCTGCAAACCGGTAGGAGTGTAAACATATTCGGGTGCCACATATTGCATAGTATATTCCTCAGTTATTTCATATTACTCGCTTTTCACACAGAGCTGCCTTTCGCTCAGAATGACACGTTTGAACCAGTTCTTCATAACATGCCGGGGTCACCGATGAGGTGGAAGGCGGCCCAGAAGTAGGGATGGACGCGGTAAGGGCGGACAGACGTGCGGGCGCGGGCGAGAAAGGCGCGCTGCGCGCTGGCGAGCGCGGCGGCTTTGCTGTGGCCGTTGAGCAAAGCCTGATAGAAGACTGTCATCTGTTCCGCGCTGCTGGCATCGTCGACTTTCCAGAGCGTGGACAGAAGGGAGGCCGCGCCTGCGTAGAGGAAGCCGCGTCCGAGGCCGATCACTTCGTCCACACCGCCCACGACGGCCCGGCCTGTCTCACAGGCGCTGAGCGTGACAAGGGAACAGTTGGAAAGATCAAGATTGAAGACATCGATGGTGTCAAGCTGCCCGTCAGCCAGTTTGATGTACGAGAAGTTGGGCGCGTCCAGGCGGAAGAGGCCATGCGCGGCGATATGCAAGATAGGGCTACGCGCCGCTCCCTTCCAGAGCAGGTCGGTAGCGGCGGCCTCATTCAAGGCACAGTGCGCGCCAAGCAGGTTGGCAACAGACTGCGCCTCCTGCACAGCATAGGGCAGGCGGCCACCATCGGAGAGGCCGAGCACGAGCGCATCCGGCAGGGAAATGCCGCGAAATTTGATGCGCTGCCCGCGCTGGCGGCAAATATCCAGCAGCGCCGCCGCTGGCAGGTAGGAAATTTGCAAGCGTTCAATGACGAATTGCACGCCGTCGAAGAGGCAATGGAAAGGCAGGTAGTGCAGCATGCCGTAAGGAACGATGATCAGGTGCTCGCAGCCAGAGAGAGCGGCTGAGACGGGCTTGAGCAGCAGGTCGTAAAGACGCTGCAACAGGCCGAGGCTGTTTTCCTGCAAGCCCGCGAAGGCCGACATGCGATCCTCCGACCCGGCAGCCTGCGAGGCGAGATCGAGGTTGACGCGCCAGAGGGAAAGCAGACGCTCCAGTCTGGGAACGGCCTCCTTAACCACCTCTACTTCAACACCCTCGCGACTCAACTGGAAAATGTAGAGGTCTTTGCCGCTGAGATAGTATTCGAGCACCAGCATGTTGCGCTCAAGTTTGGGCCAGATCGAGGTCACAATACTGTCTGACCAGCGCGGCTGCTGCCTCGCCACCAGGTCACCGACCAGGCGCAACTGCATCTGTTCCAATAGTTGCTCGATGCCGCGCTCACGCTTCTGCATCTCCTGCCGGGCCTGTCCCAGGCCAACACCGTGTATGCGTATGAAGGCCGTATCGCTCAGATTGACCTCATTCTCGGCCTCGTAGACAAGCGTGCTGTAAAATGCCTGTTCCTCGCGCAACTTCGCCAGCTCGTCAAGGATAGCCTCGCCCGCCACATCGCCGGCACGCAGGCGAATATCGATGTTGTTGCGCAGGTAATCGCCCAGTACGCGTGATTTCGCTTTCTCGACATAGGTCAGGGCCTGTTCGGAATTGCCCCGCTTGAGGGCCAGCGCGACGGCTCGCTGGTAAAGGGCCTCTTTATCCTCCAGGAAACTGGTGCGCTCGTCCATCACCAGATGGCTTTGCAGATCATCTATGCCCCGCACAGCCCGGTCATAGTAGTGGGCGGCAGCATCAAAGTTCTGGCGCTTCTCGGCAATCTGCCCCAGCAGGAAATCACAGCGATACTTCAGATCAAGCAGGCCCTGGCCCTGCGCGATATCCAGCGCATGGTTGCAGAGATATTCAGCCGTCTCGATATCGCCGGTAGCATTAGCGATACTGGCCTGCAGTAGCCCGGCACGAGCCAGTTGCGGCAGCGCCTCCTGCTCGGCAAAAGCGTCGGCGACGAGCTGAGCCTCTCGCTGGCTCTCGGCAAGCTGCCCGTGGGCAAAGTAGAGTTCGGCCTGTTGCAGGCGCACGATGGCGGCAAGAGCCATAAAGCCCAGGTCTTCCAGAATGGCACGGGCCTCGCGCAACATGCCATCGGCATCTACGAAATTTCCCTCCAGCATGGCCGCCGCAGCCTGGTGCATCAACGAGTGAGCAAGGTTGACGCGAGGGCCGGGTGAGGTACGGAAGAAGGCAACCGCCTCACCGGCCAGTTCGTAAGCTTCGCGAGCGCGGTTCAAACGCACGAGACAATCACAGATATGCTGCGCTACTTCCGCCGCCTGGAAGTGCAAGTTTTCCTTCTGGAACGCCTCGCGGCTCTTATTAAAAAGCAGGAGCGCGTGGCTATAGTGACCCTGAGAAGCATAAATCATGGCGATGTTCAGTTCTTCACGCGCCACGGAAATTCCCTGCTTCGGGTGCGCAGCAAAAGTGGCCCGGGCCTGCTCGTGGAGAGCAACAGCCTCACGAAACTTTCCGAGCCGCGTCAGCGTGATCGCCTTGTTGCCGCGAGCGCGGGCAATATAGAGGTCAACTCCCTCTTCCATGAGCGAGTATGTCTCGATGGCCCGGTCGAAGAGACGCAGAGCCTGCTCGTACCGCCCCAGTTCCAGGTTGATGATAGCAGCATTGACATCGATCTGCCCGGCGCGCAGCAGCTTGTTATGACGCATGAAAATCTCACGGGCCGTCGCGGCATCACGCAGCGCCTCATCAGGACGATTGAGTTGCAGGCAGGTACTGACACGGGGAAGCTGCACCCGCGCCCAGCTTACCTCATCGCCAATCTCCAGAAATTCTTTCGCTGCCGCGTCGAGGAATTGCAGAGCTTCCTGGTAATAATCCATTCTCCGCAGCGCGTCACCCCGCGCCAGCAGACCCAGCGCGTGATATCCTCTATCTTGCGTCTGTATGCCAATAAAGAGAAGATAGCCCGAAAGCAGATGTGATATTCTGGGGTCTTTATTCCACTGCCGGTCGGCCTCATATTTGAGAAGATAGACAAGCCGCAGTTGCTCCGACTCGTTGAGCAGAGGCAACTGTGTCTTGACAAGGTGTAACCCCTGCTCCTCGTTCTTAACCAGCAACAGATCAACCAGTTCCTGAGGTGTCATAGGCCGTTTTGTTTCTAACAAACAGATGCGCGATGATCGATACAATACTGTATTATTATACGTTTTGACATAGCAGAAATCACAGAAAAGATTTTTGTAGCGCATGTTGAGCTGAGGAAGGCAGAGATTCGCGGACGCAAATTTGCGTCCGCGAATCTCTGCCTTCCTCAGCTCAACATGCAGTTTTCAGTCTTGAATGGTGACCGGAAGGGCGTCGATTACTATGGTGCTTTCGGGCAACCGCAACTCAAGAGTGTAGGTTGCGGGCGCAATTGAGGTAAAGACAAAGTTGCCAAGCTCATCGACGTTCTGGGTGTAGACAGTATTGGCTGACGAGGAGAGAAGCACGGGGATGCCCTTCAATGCTTCCAGCGCGGAACCGGAGCGCGTCACAAAGCCGATAAGCTGGATCGAATCTCTCCGACTCGCCCCTGGCTCGACCTGGATTGAGATGCTCAGGTCTTCAGCCGTGTAGCGGCGCGGCCATACTTCATTTGCCGCACCACGCTGGAAGGCCAGGCGTGGAGACGGGGGCAGCAGGGTCGCGATCACACGCCTGACGCCGGTCTCTGAAGCATCGACCAGCCGCTCAAAAGCAGCCTTCGCCCCCTGCACAGGCGCAGGACTGCGGCGATGGTGATTTTGCGCTTGAGCGACAGGCACAACACGCCCCACCGGACTCGTGTCGACTGCGAGGAACTCGTTGAGTGCTGCCACCTCGGTGGCACAATGCACGCATATGCCAAGATGGCGCTGGACAGCAGCAGCAATATCGTTACTGAGCATTCCCAACTGATATTCACCAAGTATCTGAGCAGGTGGACAATCCCACCGGTAGAGTTTGCTGGTTAAGGTTAGCTCCATTCGCTGGTATTCTGCTAAACGGTCCGAGCAGGACTGGCAGCGCACAAGGTGCTCTTTTACGGCAGCCCGCACCGGTTCTCCTGCGAGATAGGCCAGCAGTTCTTCATCGCGAATAGCGCCAGGTTCACTACACTCCATGAGCGTTTCCTTCATTTTCTAAAACATATCCATAAGTAGCATCTTTTTGCAGTCTTTCCACGACTCTCCCCAGACCGTGCCAGACTACATGCTACATACGAGATTCTTCCGTCCTCTTTACCTCAATAAACGAGGCTCTTTCCCGTTTTAGTGTCCCTATTGCCTTTGCCCGTAACCTTTGCGGGCTTGATGATATACTTCCTCTAAGGGACGGCAGCCAGAACCAGACTCTTCCCCGACCTCCCGTTTGAGCTCGAAATTGAGCTTGAAACTTACAATCGCCCGTGTTTGAACATCATTTGTAAACGGCGATTGCGGCGCAGGCGTTCCAGCACATTGCGCTTGATGCGATAGACATCGTCGACGGTGGGGAAGAAGCGGCGATGCTGGCTGCTGATTTCACTGGGCTTCATGCCGTGAACATAGGCCAGATAGATCAAAAGACGCTCATCTTCCCCGTTGAGTTCCTCCTGGATTACTTGCCAGAGGGACTGCGCGGAAAGATTGGAGACCACATCATCGGCAGGGTCGTCGGAGGCCGGTTCTTGCTCGATCAATTCCAGAGTCTCTTCATACTGGCGGGTCTGACGCGCCCGTACCTCGTCGGCGACGACACTGTGAACGCACATCTTGAGATATTTCAACATGGCAGCCAGCGAATCGAAGTTATCCATTTTGGCGGGCGTGAGGGCCTGAGAGAACTTGGCAAAGGCGGCGTTGACCAGTGGCGCGCCTCCATCCTGACCAAGCAGGGGCGCGGCGCTTTGATGCTGCGTCACCCAGGTGAGGACAAGCGGCGCGTATTGCTGGTAAATACAGGCCCAGGCATCATCATCACGGTTGACAATAGCACGCCGAAACAGCTCTAAACAATAGCGATCGTTCGATACGCTCTGCTTGAGAAATTTGCTCGTCTCCTCCGCGCAACAACGCGAGAGATCATTAATCGAGAGCCGCTGTAAAGATGCCCCCGTCGCTACCTCAGATACCGGGGACATCTGGGTCACCGGAGACGACGGCTGCGGTGCCTGTGGTCTTTCCTGCCTGCTTCTCCTCTGCCCACCCGCGCCACGCTCAGGGTTGATTGATTGCTGATGGTCGTGAGACTCCATCGACATAAGCTCCCTGCTTCTATAGTTCACTTCTACTGTTGAAAATTTGCCGCTCGACGCCTTCATGTGCTGCCACCTACAAAATACGCGGTACAATGTTCCGCCCCATATTCAAGAAAGGACATATAGTAGAGTGTTGCTATCATATCACAGTCTTCGATAATCAGGGACGGTTCAGGCAAGTAGCAGTATCATCGTTTACCAAAAAGTACCACGTTGTCTCTCCCCGCTGCACAATCAGCAGCACTCGTTTGTCACCCCCAGAACAACAGGAGAGATGGATAATACAGACAAATTCCAACTTATCAGCTATTATACAACATACCAATGATAAACCTGATTGCAGGCGCGAACGCAACAGCAAATGGAGCAGCGCGAACGCATTCCCTGGATCGCGCAATCCCTGATTGTGTTTGACAAAACCGGCCAACTCCACACTCTGCAAGAGCAAGCCAGACAGGCGCAGCCGATGAAAACACGCCCTGAAGATGCGCAATTTCTCCAGTTCATGTTTCTTCCACGGTGACGACAAAGTAGTGAGGAATCTGGAAGCTGACCCGCTCACAGCCCTGCTGGCTATGCACATCGGCCTCAACGACTTCCTGCACTACCACTATCAAATTCATCAACGCTGGTGGGTCAGCAGCAAAAGACTGCTTGCAGACCTGCGTTCCTGGGACCTTCCCCTTGCGCGGCTGGTCGAGCAATTCGTGACCACCTGCGAAGTCCAGCCCAAATTCGCCTGCTGGTCAGCCATCATCGATCATATCCTGGAACCGCTCGGCGGTCGCCAACCAATTGCCGAGAATAACTGTGATTGCCCGGTCTGTCGGCACGACCTCGCCGTCTTTACCACGAACAATCCTTGAGATAGAATCTAACGAGGTTCCAAGCCATGTCATTGTGAGCGCGCGCCCAGAATCTCAGCGACCAATCGTTCGGTCAAGTCCACGTGAGATTCTGGGCGCGCGCTCACAATGACATGATGGTTATCTTGATATATAGCTTTTATGGCTATAAGAAATGGGGACTTTATGCAAGAAATCGGCAAAATCAAACAGGTACAGGTGCAGCGTTCTTCATTGAAGGCAGGCCAGAAACCGGAACGTTACTACGACCCTACGCCGTTACTGGTAGTGGAACAACTGCGGCTATCACCAGCAGGCGTAATAGGGATCACAGCCGAGGGTGATGAAATCATCGATGTGCATAACGCAGATCACCCTCAGTCGAAAAATCGAGAGGACAATGGCGTCTCCATTGGCTTCAGCAGCCACTATGAGAGTATACGCGCACAGTATGGTGACCATCTATGGGACGGCTGCGCAGGCGAAAATATCCTGATTGAGGTGGAGAGAGGCCGCATTTTTACTCTGTCTGACCTCGGCAACCAGATAGCCATCCTTGCGCAGGCAACAGGAGAGTTTGTCTACCTCACCGACCTGCAAGTTGCCGCACCCTGTGTCGAGTTCAGCCGGTTTGCAGCAAACTTCGGCATGCCGCTTCCTCCTGAAGAGCAAAAGGCCACGCTGCAATTCCTTCACGAGGGCAGGCGCGGCTTCTATGCGACGTTTATTGGCGGCGAAGATCACGGACCAGCGCTTGTGCAAGCGGGTGATAGGGTGTTTACAGGTGAATAGCGAGAGAATCCCACCGGTTTAGCGAACCAGTGCATCACCCCTATCAGCATCAGGAAGACGAGCGGCGAGATTACTGCCAGAATCTCAGAGACAGTAAGTGAGAGGGGATGTGCTGTGACATGGCCGAGGCTGAGCGTCTGCACTGCCTGCGTTAAGCGCGGCACTCTTCCCCAGGCATATGACAGCAACCCTGCTAATAGCGCCAACGGAACAAGCAGCGTGAAAATCGCCAGCCAGCCAGCGCGATCCTTCTCCCTGATGAACGTCCCCGGAACGGGAAGCAGATACATCTTGAGACACTGGAAAGGGAAGACCAGCAATGCCAGCGCATACGGGCGGCGCGCCACCGACCCGCCTGTATGTGCTGGCTGATATGCCGGTGCAGCATATGGCACGGGATTCGGATTCCCATAACCGTAGCCATACATGTTCTGCTGTGACCGGGGCGCGCCATATGGGTTATAGGGGGCCTGTGGTTGTCGTGCATTGTAGCCCACAGGATTTTGCCCGCCGTTTCCTGGTTCGGCATTCGGGTAGTGTGACTGGTCCATAGCATGCTCCTCTGTTCTGAATAGTGTTGCTTTATGCAAACTCTAACAGGTAGACAAGTAGCCTGCTATGATATAGTTCATTCGTGAGCTATCATGTAACTCACAGCCAGTTCACCCAGATGAAACTGAGGAAGAGTTCTTGCATGATCCAGACACCAGAACGCGGGTGCTATTTTCTTATCCAGCATCTTGCAGCGTGCGCTTTTCTATGCCCAACTGAGCTTTACTCAACAGGGCATCGCCTGGGAACGCCCAATGGTCGTTCCCAATCACCTGCGCACGCTGCTCAAACACCGCGCTATGCTACCTTGAACTCACTCTCCATAAGGAACCCAGATGTTTTTGACCTGGGTAGCTTCGCGTAGGAACTCTTCGCCTTCGCCCTGGAGAGTATCGAGCCAGTTGCGGGGGTGGCCGTAGTTGACCCAGGTGCGTTTCATGTTGCCTGCGGAGGCGAGTTCGACACGCTTTGAGCCTTCGGCGCTGCCGAAGTACCACATAGCATCAACGTCGTCGTGGTCAGCCAGCACCTGCGTGAGCAGATCGCGCTCGCCGGTGACAATGTTGACGACGCCGGGCGGTACATCGGACGTTTCCAGGATTTGATAGAAATCGGTGGCGCTCAGGGGCGCTTTCTCGGATGGGACGGCGATTACAGTGTTGCCCATCGCGATGGCCGGGGCGATGAGCGAGACGAAGCCGAGCAGAGGATAGTCGTCGGGCGCGGCCACGCCGATGACGCCGATAGGTTCCTTCATCGCCAGCGTGACGCCGCGCAGGGGCGGGCGATGCACGTCACCCTCGTATTTGTCGGACCATGCGGCGTAGGAGAAGAGACGTGAGATGGTCGCCCGCACCTCCGCCATTGCGTCGTCCAGCGTGCGGCCCGTCTGCTGTACAATACGGTGGGCAAACTCGTCTTCACGCGCCGAGAGATTTTCGGCAATGTAGTAGAGAATCTGGGATTTGTTAAAGGTTGTACCGGTGGCCCATCCACTGGCCCCGTGTGCCGCTTCAACCGCGTTGCGGATATCCTTACGATTACCCTCGCCCACCTGACCAACGACCTCTCCTCGCGGCCCGTAGACCTCGCGGCTGTAGCCCGAATCGGGCCGTACCTGCTTGCCCTTGATGAACATTTTCGGCGTGCGGTCGATAGACGGCAGACCATCAAAGCCAACATGGTAGCCGTTGGAGGAGAGCGCAATATCCTCGGCTCCCTCGTTCTCACTCACCACTTCCCCGGACGCATGCTGTCCCTGCTGCGCGGCCCCGTTGGAAGATGCAGAGCCTATGGCTATAGGAAATTCAGAAGAGGCTGGCTTTCGCGCTTCCCACGAAGGACGGATATATTCGTAAAGGCCCTCTTTGCCGCCTTCGCGCCCGAAGCCGCTTTCGCGGTAGCCCCCGAAGCCGCTGGAGGCATCAAACATGTTAGTGCTGTTGATCCAGACCGTTCCTGCCTTGATCTTCGGCGCGACATCGAGCGCGAGGTTGATATTTTCGCTCCACACACTGGCGGCAAGGCCGTAGCGAGTGTTGTTCGCCAGCGCAACAGCCTCGGCTGGGGTGCGGAAGGTCATTGTCACCAGGACGGGGCCGAAGATTTCGACCTGCGCGATGGTTGTGGCCGGGGAAACGTTGGTGAAGAGCGTGGGCGGGAAGAAGTAGCCCTCGGTCGGGCAGGCCCAGGAGGGTTGGAAGATGTGCGCGCCCTCTTCGACGCCGGTGGCAACGAGCCGCTGAATCTCTTTGAGTTGCCCCGGTGAGACAATGGCCCCGATATCGACGGCTTTGTCCAGCGGATCCCCGAGACGCAGCTTCTCCATGCGCGCCCGCAGCTTCGTGATGAGCTGATCGGCAATATCTTCCTGCACGAGCAGGCGCGACCCGGCACAGCAGACCTGGCCCTGATTGAACCAGATGGCATCCACCACACCCTCGACGACGCTATCGAGATCGGCGTCGTCAAAAACGATGAAGGGGGATTTGCCGCCGAGTTCGAGCGAGAGCTTCTTGCCGGAGCCTGCTGTTGCGCGGCGAATACTGCGGCCCACCTCTGTCGAGCCAGTGAAGGCAATCTTGTTGACATCGGGATGGCGCACCAGCGCCTCACCCACCTGTGAAGCCTCGCCCGTCACGATATTGACCACACCCGACGGCAAGCCAATCTCCTGCATGATCTCAGCGAATTTGAGCGCGGTCAGCGAGGTGTAGCGTGCCGGTTTGAGGACAACGGTGTTGCCCATTGCCAGCGCGGGCGCGATCTTCCAGGCCAGCATGAGCAGAGGAAAGTTCCAGGGGATGATCTGCCCCACGACGCCAAGCGGCTCGTAGCCGGGCAATTCACCTGACATCAACTGCGCCCACCCGGCATGATAGTAGAAATGGCGGGCGACGAGCGGGATATCGATATCGCGGGTCTCACGGATGGGCTTGCCGTTGTCCAGCGATTCCAGCACGGCGAGCAGGCGCGAGTGCTTCTGGATGTGGCGGGCAATGGCGTAGAGGTAGCGAGCGCGTACATGGCCCGGCGTCTTCCCCCATGTCTCGAAAGCGGCACGTGCTGCGGCTACGGCGGCATCGACATCCGCGCTGTTGGCGGAGGAGATCTTCGCAAGGGGCTTGCCGTTGGCTGGATTGATGCTCTCAAGATACTCACCGCTGGTCGGCCTGACCCATTGATTGTTGATGAAGAGGCCGAAAGGCTGGTGCTCCTGAATCCAGGCCAGCGCGGGCGTGGGCGATTCGGGGGCCGGGCCGTACTCCATTGTCTCGAAAATGTCCATCACATTCTTCATTGTACGCCTCCCCTAAGCCATCGGGTTGTGGTGCGCCGCCGCGTAATGGCCGGTGACGAAATATGACAACTGGCGTTCGATATCACCGAGCAAACTGCTGGCGCCGATGCGGAACAGGGTGCTGTTCAGCCAGTCGTTGCCCAGTTCCTCCTTCATCAAGATCAGCCAATCCAATGATTCTTTCGCAGTACGTATGCCGCCCGCCGGTTTGAAGCCGACTTTGTAGCCCGTGCGTTCATAGTAGTCGCGAATGGCGCGCACCATGACGATACCCACCGGCAGCGTTGCATTGACGACCTCCTTGCCGGTCGAGGTTTTGATAAAATCGGCCCCGGCCATCATGCAGACGAGGCTGGCCATGCCGACGTTGCGCAGGGTGGCGAGTTCGTGCGTGGCAAGGATGGTCTTCATGTGCGCCTCGCCGCAGGTTTCACGAAAAGCTTTCACCTCGTCATAAAGGGCCTGCCAGTTGCCGGTCAGCACGTGCGCCCGCGAAATGACGATATCGATCTCTCTGGCCCCGGCCCTGACCGAAGCCTCGATCTCGCCCAGCTTCTGCTCAAAGGGATTCTGCCCGGCGGGAAAGCCGGTGGAGACGGCGGCGACGGGAATATCGGTGCCGCGCAGGGCCTCAACCGCCGTTGGCACGAGATTGTGATAGACGCAAACGGCCCCGACGTGCAACGGCCCGTGCCAGCCGATCGCTTCCAGCAAGTCCTGGCGCACGGGCTGACGCGCTTTGGCACAGAGCCGCCGCACGTTGCCCGGCGTGTCGTCGCCCGCCAGCGTCGTCAGGTCGATGCAGGTGATGGCGCGCAAGAGCCACGCCGCCTGCCACTCCTTCTTGACGGTGCGCCGCGTATTCATTGTGGCCGCTCGCCGCTCAACCGCGCTACGATTGATATGTACCTCGCGTACCCAATCCATATCCAACGGCATACCTGGATTGCGTTCAACGCGCGCTTCCGTCATCACAGATTCCTGTCCCGGCTCCGTCCCTGTTCGTCTTTTCGTAGTGGTCATGTTTTTTCCTCTGACAAAAACGGGGTGTGCGATACAGTATTATACACAGACATCTCCACCCCAGAACTGGCTGCAATAATCTTACCACAATGATATTGTGCTTATCCTCTTCTATGGAAGATTCATCTGGGAAGTCGGCAAACAGAATGCCGGGAAAGCCTGTTACCAGCAACAACACCAGCCCGTATGATAGTATAGCTTCTCTGGATGTAAAGCAGAGTCTATGGTGTTCTGTTTTTTGCTTTCACCTCGATATCACTGCTGATGGCAGGTGAAAAGCCGATTTTTATCACTCAATGTTGCTCTATACATTTGTCTTTGTGTCCGGTATATAATCTCAATAGAGGATTCAGAAACCGTTTCCTCAGCTATGGACGTAGGTGGGAGACTGATATGAACACTGAACGCCGACCAGAAACCCCGGCAAAGTTGTCACCACATAGTCGCGCTGCCGCCGCGCAACGCCTGGATGAGCGGTCATTACCCGTTCCGCGCGGCCCCTATCGTTCTATTCCCAATCACCCGGTTCATCCAAAGGGCTGGCATCTGCGCAAACACTTGAAACGAAAGAATCTCCAGCGTAGCAACGAACTCTACAAAGCGGTCGACCGTGTTGGCACATTCTGGTCGCTGCTCCCGCTGGCCTTTGCCATTCTGGCTTTCATCGTCACCATCGCCAGCCTGTTGACAGGTTACGCGGCCTTCTCTACGGCAGTTGATCAGCGCTACCAGCAAGATATCGTCACACTGGCCGATATTCTCCCTAAAGACAGTCTGCGTATGTATGATGCTAATGGTACACAGATCTATGAGGCTATCGACCAGGGATTGCAAATTTCAGAGCCTTTTAACAAGATTTCACCCAATCTTGTTCACGCAGAGATCTCCATCGAAGATCAGTATTTCTGGACCAATCCCGGCTATGACATCACCGGCGTTGTGCGCGCCGCCCTCTCCGACCTGACACATGGGCGCGTCGTTGCCGGTGGCAGCACTATCACCCAACAATTAATCAAAAATACTATCGTCGGCAATCGCGATACGATTATTCGCAAGCTGGAAGAAGTGATACTGGCCCCACAGGTGACGCGCTATTATACAAAGCAGCAAATCATGGACATGTATCTGAATACGACCTACTATGGCAACCAGGCCTATGGCGCAGAGGCTGCCGCGTTCGTGTACTTTGATTTGCAAGATACTCCCAAAGCAACGGCTGCTTCTCAACTCGACCTCGCGCAGTCCGCCATGCTGGCCGGTATTCCACAGGATCCGACGCTGTATAATCCCTTCCTGCATCCGCAAGCAACCCTTGCGCGTATGGAGAGTGTGCTTGAGCAAATGTACTTGCAGGGCTATATCACGGCGCAGCAGGAAACGCAGGCCATTGTGGAGGCGCAAAATCCGCATTTCTTGAAGCCAGGGATCGTCAATAACGACCTCGCGCCACATTTCACGGCTTACGCCCTGAACGAGCTGGCCGGTATCCTGCATGTTAAAATCTCCGACCTGTCGCGCTCAGGGCTGATCGTCTCCACTACGCTCGATCTGCCTCTGCAAAATAAAATTCTCCAGGTTGCCCGTGAGAACGTGGCAGCCCTGTCAGCAGCGCACAATCTGACGGACGCCGCCGAGGTGCTGATCGATTTCCACAACGGGGATATTCGCGTGCTGCTCGGCAATATCGACCCCAATAATCCACAATATGGACAATTTGACGTGGCAACGCAGGGCTATCGCCAGCCGGGTTCAGCCTTCAAGCCGTTCGTCTACGCCACAGCTTTCGAGCAAGGTCTCAGTCCAGGCATGCCAGTGCTGGACGAGCGGATCGCTATTCCCATGTGCTGCGGCCTGCCGCCCTACTCACCAAGTAACTACGACCTGAGCTATCACGGTTTGATTAGCGTTCGGGCCGCGCTGCAAAACTCGTTCAACGTGCCAGCCGTTAAGGTATTGTATAAAACCGGCGTTGATGCTTCCCTGGCTACTGCCCAGAACATGGGCATTACCAGCTACAACGGCATCCCGAACTATACAATGGTGCTCGGCACGCTGGGCGTCCATCTGCTGGACATGACTTCGGCCTACGGCGTCTTTGCCAACGGGGGCGTGCGTGTTCCCGCTCACTCCATCAACAGCGTCTATGATACGCAGGGCAAGCTGGTCTACCAGTTCGCCTCTACTGGAAAGCGCGTCATCAGTCCCCAGGTGGCCTACCTGATGACCAACGTGTTGAGTGACAACCAGGCGCGTACCTACGAGTTCGGGGCGTGCAGCATGCTCTACCTCTTCAGCAACACGCAGTCGCAGTGCTACGCGGGCGACCCCGGCACGGTCTACCCGTCAGCCGTCAAAACCGGCACCTCACAGAACTTCGCGGACAACTGGACCATCGGCTACACGACCGATTATGTGATGGGCGTGTGGGCCGGTAATAACGACAACTCACCGATGATTAACGTCATCGGCGTAACGGGTGCCGGTCCCATCTGGCACGAAGGCATGTTGCTGGCCGAGCAAGAACATAACAGCAAACCCACGAACTTCAAAGTTCCGCCCGGCATGGTGCAGCGGACCGTCCACTACCCCGAAGGACTCACCACCACCGACTGGTACATCAAGGGCCTGCCCTGGACAGACTGGGGACTTGGCTGGCCCGGCTCGCTGTGATCGTCAGACTACCCACAAGCACATCCGACCCAGGCCACCCGCCAGGGGTGGCCCTACTATACAATCCATTATTTATATGATATGCTCCGTATATAGTAGGGCCACCCCTGGCGGGTGGCCTGGAATGTGGAATATTCCCCTTGCTTACGCTTCCTCCACCTCTGCACGCGGCTTCACAACGCTACGCAGGGCGTAGTAGAGAACACCGGCCACCAGTATGCCAACATAGTAGGCAATATCCGCGCCATGCAACAGGTTCGCCATCGGGCCAACGTAAAGCGCGGAGTTCATAAATGGCACAGAAACGGCGAGGCCGACGAGGAAGGCGACGAGGCCGGGCCATTCGACCGCCTTACGGAACGCGGCGCGCCATCCCTTCTCAGGCCGCGTGGGCTGGCCGGGGTGCAGGAAGAAGTCGACGAGGACGACGGCCAGCCAGGGGCCGATCCAGTAGGAGATCAGCAGCAAGAAGTTTTCGTATTTGGCGGACAGCCCGCTTGAGCCATAGAGGGCGAGCGCGCCGCCGAGGATGCCAACAGCAATGACCGAAACCCAGCGTTTGATCGGCACATCCAGCGTGAGCAGCGAGAGCGCACCCGTGTAGATGTTGAGGGCGTTGGCGGCAATCGTGCCGAGAATGACGGCGATCAGCGCAGGTACCCAGATGGGACCCATGACCTTGACGACCAGATCAATCGGGGCCAGGTTGAGGCCGATGGTGGCGACGGCAGCGCCAAGCACCTGCAACCAGACGCAGCCGATGAAGGAACCAAGGAACACGGCAGTGAAGACACGCCATGCTGGCGTCTCCGCCGGAAGGTAGCGCGCATAGTCCGAGGCGTAGGGCGACCAGCTAAAGACGTAAGAGGCAACGGCGGTGGTCATCAGCACAAACAGGCCAATATGGTCGGCAAGCGGGAGTTTCGAGGCCAGGCCGAAGTGCGCCTGCGGCAGGCCGATGACCGACATTAACAGGAAGATGATCGCCAGCAGCGCCGCACTGATGGCCTCAAAGCGGTGGATGAGGTTATAGCCGTAGACACCAAGCAGCATCTGCGCCGCCGTCAAAATGAGCAGCGAGACCCAGAACGGCAGGGCGGTCAGTCGCTCAATGGCCAGCGCCCCCACGATACTATTCACCGCGTACCACCCACTGGCGCTGACCCAGTTCAAGAGGGCGGGCAGATACGCACCGCGCGCGCCGAAACTGTGGCGCGTAAACGAAAGCTGCGGCATGCCAATCTGCGGCCCCATGCTGGCTGTGATCGCCAGCAGCGCGCAGCCGATGATATTGCCGACGATAATAGCGGCCACGCCATCGGCAAAACCAAGCCCGAAGACGACCGCCAGCGCCCCGACCAGCCAGACGGGCAAGCCCATATTGGCCGAGAGCCAGAGCGTAAACAATGTACGAGGACTGCCATGCCGCTCGCTGGCCGAGACCTGCTCGATGCCATGCGGCTCAACCGTCAACACCTGCCCCCGGTATTCACCACCCGTCTCTACCTCATTCTCAGACGAACGAACCTTGCTCATCGCACTCTCCTTTCAGACAGGTACAAGAGCCATTCCACTTAGTGTAACTTTTACACTTACTAAGCCGATAAAAAAGAAAAGCTGTAAAGTGCCTGACCATATCTTGGTGTCTAACGTACACTAACAACCTTTATCAGAAAGTATACCCGGAAAAATACGAAAAAGCAAGCGTATTTTCTACACTTTTTACCTGGCTTGAAATTCGCAGCAAGGTGCATCAGCTCCGCAGCCAGCGGTCGTACCAGGAGCGGACGCGGCGTAGCAGATCGAGCTGGTGCATGCGTTCGCGAATGGGATGCCCTTCACGGGGATAGACGACCAGTTCGGAGGGAACTCCGTATTCGCGCAGGGCGCGATGAAAGCCGATGGCCCGGGTAAGCGGCACCCGCGCATCTTTCTCGCCGTGCAGGATCAGTACGGGCGTTTTCGTCTCGCGGGCAAAGGAGATCGGGCTGAGTCGCAGGTGATTCTGGTACTCCAGGCCGTCCCAGGGGACGCTGCCGCCCAGTTCGCGCTCGAAATCGGGGATATCGCTGGTCATGGCCATCATGCCCCAGTCGCTGACGCCTGCGCCCATGATGGCGGCTTTGAAACGTCTTGTTTGCGTGACGGCCCAGGCAGTCATGAAACCGCCCTGGCTCCAACCGCCAATGCCGAGCCGCTCCAGGTCGGCGATGCCGCGTTCGATGGCCGCGTCCAGCGCCGACATCACATCAGCATAATCGGCACCGCCCACGTCGCCGCGAGCCGCGCCTGCAAAGCGTTCGCCATGCCCGTAGCCGCCGCGTGGATTGGGCATGAGAACGACATAACCGGCCAGCGCCAGCCACTGCGCCCAGTCGGCCCAGCTAAGATGGAAGCCATGCCCCCAGCGCCCATAGGGGCCACCATGCACCAGCACAATCGCGGGCAGCGGGCGATCTGTCGGCGCGTCGGGCGGGCGCACAAGGATGCCATCCATCTGCCAGCCATCGGGCGCTGTCCAGGTGAACGCCTCCTGCGGCCCGAAGGTCAAACCGCTCAGCGCGCTTTGATGCTGTGTGAGTTGATGCAGCTTCACAACCTCACCGGCTGCCGCCTGCCCGGCCCAGATTTCACCCGGCTGAGCAGCGGACTCGCGCACGGCAGCCAGTACGGTTGAGCCATCATTGAGAGCGCGCATCGTCCAGTCAAACATATCGCTCGTCCGGTCTTCAGGCTCTGTAGCCGAGAGCGGAGCCAGCGCGCCTGTTTCCGTGTCCAGCCAGCAGATACGGCTCTCTAAACCTTCACAGACAATTACCGCCGCCTGTTGGGCGTGGGGAGAGCGCGTGACGCTGAAGATACAGCCGTCATCGTACTGCGTCAGCCGACGCGGCTCGCCTCCCTGCGCCGGAACGGTATAGACCGTCTGCGAAGACTGGCTTTTGAGCGAGACCGACGCGCCAAAGAGCAGCGTCTGCCCATCCTTTGACCAGGTAAGCGCATTCATCGAGGCGGAAAGACGGCAGACCTGACGCGGCTCACCGCCGGCTACAGGTACGCGCCAGAGAGAGACATCCCGCGCCATATACTCAAGGCTGGGAGCCTTACGCACAATACAGGCCAGTTCGGTGCCATCAGGAGACCAGGCAAAGCTGTCGACGTGGAAATTGCCGGAGACGAGCGTGTTGACTTCGCCGCTCGCCAGGGAGAGCAGGCGCAGGCGGGCGTAGGGCCAGCGTTCGCCGTAGACATTGGCATCGTCGCGCTCTTTCTCGCGCCGCTCATCCTCCTCCGTCGGCTCATCGGCGCCGGTGAAGGCAATCTGGCCGCCATGCGGGGACCAGGCGAACTGCTCGACCGCCTTCTTATTCTTCACGTTCGTCAGCGCCCGCGCCTCGCCTCCATCGGCGGAAATAATGTACAGCTGGGCAGTACCCCGTGTGGCGCGATCGGAGAGGAAGGCAATCTGGCTGCCATCGGGCGACCAGCGCGGGCTGTGATCTTCGGCGCTGCCAGCCGTAAACTGTCGGGCCGGGCGCGAGCCGTCGACCGGCACCAGCCAGAGCGCGCTCGTTCCATGTTCTTCCTTCTTGCTATCCGGCGCAAGCGCGTAGACCACCATGCGCCCATCCGGTGAAATATCTGGCTGCTTCGGCGTAGCCAGATCAACGATCATTTCAGCCGTCAGTTCTGCCATGCATCCTCCTCATATTCGCTAACACAAGACAAAAAGCGGTAGGTGTACCATATCGGATATGACATGCCCACCGCTTTTTGCAATCTACTACCTTTGCACCTGATCTTTTCGGGCTTGATGGCATACTCTTCCCAGGTGGAAGCCGGGAAGAATCAGCAAGGATCAGACCCTTTACCAGCCTCTCGTCTGAGATTGAAACACCTACACATCCATAATAAAATTATCCTTGAAGCTCTCGCCAGCTCTGTACTCCGTTGGTTCACCGTTGTGATAGAGTGTCACCGAACCGGCGCCGTAGACGTGCCAGCCAACTTTGGAGCCGCCGTGAGCGTCATCGATCATGCCGGTCTGCTCATCAATGCCAACGAGGACGACAGTGGGCAGCTTGGTCGACAGGAGTTTAGCCCAGCCTTTGCCGAAGTTGTTAAAGTGCGGCAGGACGCAGGTATTGGGCAGCAGATTCAGCCCCTCGGCGACCAGCGACTGCTGCGGATCATAGTAATACTGGCAGAACACCATCGCCCCGGCGCTGCTCCCGCCCAGCACAGCCCCGGCCTCGTAAGCCTCCAGCGCCGCCTGCCAGCATAACGTATCCTTCAGCGTCTCGGCCAGGTAGCCGGGGAAGCCGCCGAGCAGGTAGATCAGGTTCGACTGGCGTAGCTTTGCCGCGATATCGGGATCGTTGGCCGTTTGCCTGTCGATAATGGGCAGCGATTCCACGTGGCGCGCCCCCAGACTGCGAAACCACAGCACGCCATTACGGCCCGCGTTCTGATCATTTTTGTCCGGCGCGGCAGCCGTCGGGATGATGCTGATAAGCGCGTCTTCACCGCCGGCGAGCTTGATTGCCACGCGGTCGGGTTCCGACATCATCCCGCCAAACTCCATACCGCCTTCCAGTAGAATATGTCCGGCCATAAACACCTCCATCTCGTATTGTAGACGCTCAAGCGTCACAAAACCATTCACAGATGAACTATCTATTTCACGGATAAAGGTGTATTGCCGTGTCTGTTGCCTGTCTATGCCTTGAACCACGCTCCAGGAGCATTGGAAGGATAGCCAGGCGACTGATAGACAGCGTCGAGGACTATAGTGTTACTATCATGCCACAAATGCTGAGCCTACAGGACGATTTCGTCAATATGCGACAAATCAGGGCGCACCTTAACCGCTTTTCAGAGTACACTGGAGATAAAGTAAGCAGTTTAGACAAAAGGCAGAAGGAGCTATTCTAAATGGCAGAAACGATGACAAGGGGTGTACTACTCGGCAACATCCAGGAAGGATACAACCAGCTTGAGGCCCTGCTGGCCTCTTTGAGTGAGGAACAGATGCTGATGCCGGAGGTAAATGGCCCATGGTCGGTCAAGGACAACATTGCCCATTTGACGGCGTGGCATAACTACACGCTGGAGCGGCTTGGGAGCTTGCTGGCAGGCGAAGAGCCGCCCGCGTTCATGCCGGGGCTGACGACAGAGGATGAGGAAAACGAATACATCTACCAGCAGAACAAAAACCATCCCCTGGCCGAAGTGCTGACGGGCTTCCGCGCCTCCTACCAGCGCATGTACAATACAGTTCAGGCGTTGAGTGAGGAGATGCTGAACCGACATTTCCCTGGCCGCACAAACAGCTATCCCGCCTGGCGCTTTATCGCGGGCAATACCTACGAACACTACCAGGAACACGGCGACATTATTCGCGATTGGCTGAGCCGTGTTCCATAAAGGTAAGGAGAGCGACGGTCATGTGTTCTGGCCGCTGCGCCAGCTATTATCCTTAATCCTTCTATGACGACTCAACTCTCCCACTATCCTTTGAGCGGGGGTCGAGGTAATCGCGTAAAGCATCGCCCAGGATGTTGAGGCTCAGGACGACGAGGACAATGGCGAGGGTGGGACCCAGCAACATCCAGGGGTCGCTGGTGAGATATACCTGCGCCTCGCTGATCATCGAACCCCAGTCGGGAGTGGGCGGCTGCACGCCCAGACCCAGGAAACTCAGCGTCGACTCATCGAGAATGGCGAGCGAGATGGAGATAGTCGCCTGGACAAGCAGCGGGGCGAAAATATTGGGCAGGATATGGCGGAACATGATCTTATAGGCGTGCGTCCCACTCACGACGGCGGCAGTCACATAGTCCTGGTTCGCCGCCTGTAGTGTCTGGCCGCGTGCGAGACGAGCATAGATAGGGATGCGCACGATAGCCAGCGCGATCAAGACATTGATAATGCTCGGCCCCAAAGCCGCGACAATTGCCAGGGCAAGGATCAGCGATGGAAAGGACAGCAAGGCATCGATGACCATGACGATAATCTGATCAATCCAGCCCTGGAAATACGCGCCGAGGATGCCCAGCACCGTCCCCAGCAAACCCCCAACCAGAATAGAGGCCAGACCCACCGTCAGAGAGATGCGCGTCCCATAAATCACCCGGCTCAGTTGATCTCGACCCAGATCATCAGTCCCCAGAGGATGCGCCAGCGTCGGCCCCTGCTCCGCAATCGCTGGATGATACAGCAGAGGCGGGTAGGGACTGATGAACGGCGCGAAAATAGCGGCGATAACGAACGCGAGCAAAATGACGCCAAACCACAGACGCGGATCATGCGCGAACGTATGGAATGCACGCGCTAGCCACCGTAACGATTTTGCTTCTGGCTGGCCGGTAGCCACCTCTGGTTGTTGAATTCCTGTTGCCACACTCTTCTCCTCAATCTGGAGCCGAACAACGGATAGCGCTAATCTACCAGCTACCGCTCATATCGTATGCGTGGATCAAGGAACGCATAGCAGATATCGACCAGTAAATTAGCGGCCATATAGGAAAATGCCGCCAGTAAGACGACCCCCTGAACGACCGGGTAATCTTTCGACAGGATGCTCATAATAGTCAACTGACCAATGCCGGGCCAGAGAAAGATCGTCTCCACAATGAATGCCCCGGCCAGGATCGAACCTATCTGCAAGCCAATGAGCGTGAGCACCGGCAGAAAGGCATTCCTGAGAGCGTGGATGTAGGCCACGCGGCGTTCCGATAGACCCTTAGCCCGCGCCGTTCGTATGTAATCCTGTCCCATCGACTCAATCATATTCGCTCGTATCTGCCGCATGTTGACGGCAACCACACCCGTTCCGAGCGTCACCATCGGCAGGATAAGATCACGGACGTTGGCAAGCGGGTCTTGAGTGAACGGCACATAGCCACCCGGAGGAAAAAGCCGGATGGAGACGGCAAAAAAGAAGATGAGCGCAAGCCCCAGGATGAAGACCGGGATAGCGGTACTGATCAAACTGAAGACGTTTACCAGCCAGTCACCCAGAGAACGTTGGTGTGTGGCGGAGTAGATGCCCAGGGGGATCGCGGGGATTAGTGAGTAGAGCAGGGCGCAGAGACCCAGTTCTACCGTTACAGGCAGCCTCTGCCCGATCGCCTGCACCACCGGCTGCTGAAGCTGGATAGATTCCCCCAGATTGCCGTGCAGCGCCTGCCACAGCCAGAGCACAAATTGTACCGGCAGTGGTTTATCCAGCCCCAACTGCCTGTCCAGAGCCGCGACCGTTTGCGGAGTCGCGTATTCTCCCAGCAGAACACGCGCGGGATCGCCGGGGACGAGGTGAATCATCATAAATGTCAGGAAGCTGACAAGCAATGCGACGGGAAACATGAACAGAATCCGCCGCAGGATATAGCGAATCACAAGAACACCCCTCTAAGCCTATCATCCTGCATGCCATTGCAAAACTGCCCGGATATATCATTGTGAGCGCAGCGAGAGTTTCTTCGCTGCGCTCACAATGACATGCGAAACAGTTCTTTTCTACGAAGCCACGTACACACTGGCAAAATTCATCAATCCCGTGGGCAGGATCGTGAAATTTTTGATATTGGTTGTCGTTGCCTGCTCGTTTACTCCAAAGTTGATGAACACGTAGGGAGCATCCTGCAAGATCAACCGCTGCGCCTGCTGGTAGTCCGAAGTGCGCGTGGCCTGATCGCTGCTCGCCCGCGCAGCATCAAGGAGCGAGTCCACCTGCGGATTCGAGTACTGCATGTCGTTAAAGCCCCCGCCAGTATGGAACCACGAATATATATTCCCGTCCGGGTCGGGGCGACCGCTCCATCCTATCAGAGCCGCCTGGAAGTTAAAGGCAGACGTGTCGTTAAGCAGTGTTGTAAACGTTTCCTGTTTGATATTTACCGTGATACCGGCTGGCTGCAGTTCCGACTGGATGAACTGCGCCTCCTGTGTATTCAGCGGAGAGCCACTGGTAATCAACAGCGTAAAGCTCACGCCATTTGGTTTGCCGCCCCGGGCAAGTTCAGATTTGGCATTGCTGATGTTGTAGCTGTAGGGTGCAAAGCTGCTGTCGTAGGCCCAGCTTGCCGGTGAAAGCGGACCCTGAGCGACAACGCCAATATTTTTCAAGACAGTCGTGACAATCTCCTGCCGGTTCACTCCCCACTCGATAGCGCGGCGAATGTGGACGTTGTTGAGTGGCGCAACCTTTGTGTTGAGCATGAATCCGAAGAAGCTCAACCCCGGCTGCTGCTTATAAACCAGGCTGGAATTCGTCTTTGCCTGGGCCACTTCGGTCGGGCCAAGATCATCGGCGACGCTGATGGTGCCGGTTTCAAGGTTGGAGTACATCACGCTCTCATTGGTGATGGGAACGTAGGTAATCGATTGCAGGTACGGTAAGGCATTTCCCTGAGCATCTTTGAGCCAGTAATGGGGATTCTTTACGATGGTGAGATGATCGCCTTTGACCCATTGTTGAAAGATGAAAGGGCCGGAACCAGCATCTACCGGGTCATCGGCCAGATTGCTCCCCAGCTTCTGCACGGCTGTCGGCGAGAGCATCATCCCGGCGCGGTCGGTCAACGCGGCCAGCAGGGGTGAAAAAGGCTTTTTCAAGGTGAACATCACGTGAGAGGAATCCACTGCTGTCACCGACTTTACACTGGATATCTCGCTGTAGCGCGGCGAAGTTGGTGCGTTCAATATGCGGTTGATATTGAAGACAACCGCGTCGGCATTAAACGGCGTGCCATCCTGAAACTTCACGTCTGTACGCAAGGTGAAGACAAGCTGCGTCGGAGACGTGTACGACCACGATGTGGCGAGGTCTGGTACGATGTTGTTGCTGGCATCGAGCCTGACCAGCGTATCATAGATGTTCAGCATGACCTGACGGTCGTACAACGAAGTTGATTGTAGCGGGTCGAGCGTAGTCACGTCGGCATCAAGTCCGACCTTGATAGTGCCACCATACTTCGATGACGTCGTGCCGGTGGTTGGAGTGCTGCTGCCACCACACGCGGCTAGAATGGTGACTAAAGAGAGGATGACTACGAACTGGAAAAATACCTTCTGTGAGCGAATGCATCGTACCAGGAGTTGATGCTTCATGAACAGTCCCTCCATGCTAGACGACAGTGTCAGATAATGTGGGTTCCATTGTTCAGCTAATCGAACAGTACGTACTGCTATATGAACAGTATAGTTTGAGAAAAAGCCAATGTCAATGTTTAGTTGCTCCACATCTGGCTTTACCAGGCAGCGGCCAGACTCTCGGCACGCGGATCGGCCCCACCCTGCATCACACCCGTTGACGCATCGAAGGTGATACCCTGCGCATAGCCCATGCCACTTTCCCACGCGCCCACTTCTTCCACCGGATGACCGAGCTGGCGTAATGCAGCCATCGTCTCCCGTGGGAAACGGCTCTCCATGCGCAGCATCTCTACGCCATTTACCGCGCCGTCTATCCAGCGCGGCAGCTCGATGGCTTCCTGAATGTTGAGTCCGAAACGCGACGCTGCCGTGTAGACCTGCAGGTGAATCTGGGGCTGCCCATCACCGCCCATAGTACCGAAAACCATCGCGGGCCGCCCCTGGCGCAGCGCCATCGAGGGGATCAGGGTGTGCAGCGTGCGTTTGGCAGGAGCAAGCGCGTTGGCAGCAGCGGGGTCGAGCGAGAAGTACGCGCCGCGATTCTGAAGCACGATGCCAGTATCGTCCACAACGACGCCGCTGCCGAAGCCCATGTAATTACTCTGGATGAGCGAAACAACATTGCCTTCCCCATCCGCCGCACAGAGGTAAATGGTATCGCCGCCGAAACGACCGGGAGCGACAGACGATCGCGCTCTGGCCGGGTCAATAAGCGCCGCTCTCTGTGCCAGGTAGTCCGGCTCGATGAGCGCCGCCGGATTGAAGCGCATGTAAGCAGGGTCGGTAAGATAAGCGTCGCGGTCAGCAAAAGCCAGCTTCTTCGCCTCGACCTCCATGTGAACTGTATCAGGCGATAGAGGGCCATCGCCGAGGGGGAGCCGGTTCAGGATGCCAAGCATCTGCAAGGCCGTGACGCCCTGCGTATTGGGAGGCAGTTCATAGATTGTGAGGTCCGCGAATGGCACACCCGGCGGCGTAACCCAATCGCTGCGGTGCGCGGCAAGATCATCTCTGGTAATCAGGCCACCCTCGCGAGCAAAAAAGACGGCGATCTGCTCCGCGATCTCTCCCCGGTAAAACGTTGCAGCCCCATCTCTGGCGATGGCTCGTAGTGTGCGGGCCAGCGCAGGAAAGCGGATAATCGACCCAACCGGGGGAACCGGGCCATCAGGCAAGAAGTGCGCGTACCAGGAGCGATGAACGCCTTCTCGCGTGCTCATACGAGTGAGAGCAGCGTGCAAGTCCGGCCCTACAGCGATACCCTCTTCGGCATAGGAAATAGCGGGGGCAAGCGCCTGTGCCAATCCCAGACGACCAAAACGCTGCTCCGCCTCATCCCATCCACTGGCGCAGCCTGGGACGGTCACGGTATGGATACCAAGCACGGGCATGGTCGTATAGCCTAGCTCGTGATAGCGGTCGATGGTTGCCGCCCGCGCCGAACGCCCGCTACCGTTCAGCCCGTAAAGCTTGCCACTGGCAGCATCGTAAATAAGCATAAAAACATCGCCACCCAGGCCGCAAACAAAGGGGTATACCACCTGGAGCGTAGCGCTTGCCGCAACTGCCGCATCAAGAGCGCTGCCTCCCGCCTTCAGCAGTTCCAGTCCTGCTTCAGCCGCCAGGTAGTGCGGCGCAACCACCATCCCTCGTCGTGCGAAGGTGACAGGACGATGCAAGATGGACGAAGCCAAATTCTCTTTTCCTTTCCGTCTGTATCAATATTCTATGCTCTCTTCTCCACCCCTCCCATGCCCTAATAGCACATATGTTAGATTATCATATACACCTTCAGGGAAACGCAACTCCTGATAAATACCGGATAGGCATCTTCCCCTACAAGGAAAGAGAATCTGAATCTCGTTCATCTAACGCTCTATACTATGCACGAGGTTAGCCATGTATTCCGTCTCGGCGATTGCCTCTTCGACCTCACTATCGATCGCAGGAGCCTGCATAGCTATAGACCGTCTCCTCTTATCATACCCCAGCACGCCTGCACCGTACAGGTACATACAGCATCTCAGCCCCAGAGCTATCAGAAGACCAACAACAGCTAACGCAAGAAGTAATGACAGCATCGCGCTCTCCTTTCTTCATCTCATCTGGCCTACAGCGCCCTACCAGCATCCAATGTTGTCACCCTGTGCCAGAGAGCCTTCATCGATTTGCTTACCCAGCTTAATAGCTCCCTTTGCAACTAAACACGGGCAAGCAAACTGAAAGGAGACATCTATTCGATTAATTCTATATTAGAAAGAGTGTAATAATACATTAGAGAGATTGGAAGGTTATCAGGGAGTTTATGGCATATCCTTTTCTCAATATGATGGTGATTTTGCGTTCATTCCAGGAGTTACAGTCTGGCAACCAACGGATGTTATCTGGTGAGAAGGTTTAACCATGCCAACACATGATATTATCGACAATCGCAATGAGAAGTTGGTAGATCATATCAAGCACATGCTCGATTCGACCGAGATGGCCCGCTTCGCCGTTGGCTATTTCTTCCTGTCAGGTTTGGAAAGCATTGCTGAGCGGCTGGATGGAGTGAAAGAATTGCGTCTGTTAATCGGCAACACGACGAATCGCGAGACACTGGAACAACTGGCAGAGGGGTATCGTCGGCTTGAGCTTGTCCAGGACGCCTTAGAGGCGCAAAGTTATCCCAAACGTACAGAGATGGCGCGCATGGCGAACCAGACCGCCGCGAATCTTCGCTCTACCGTTGAGCAAATGGATCAGACCGATCAGGCTGAAATGCTGGTAAAGACGCTGGTACGCATGATTGAAGAGAAACGTCTGAAGGTGCGCGTGTATACAAAAGGCCGCCTGCATGCCAAAGCGTACATCTTCGATTACTACGGCACGCTCTTTGACCGGTCTGGACACCCGGTAGAGCGACATGAAAAAGGTATTGCCATCGTTGGCTCATCAAAACCTGACCTTATCGGGCGTCAGCCACAATACGGAACTCAATGTGGTGGTACAGGGCAATGATAACCACGCTGCTCTGGTACAGTGGTTTGACGAACTGTGGGATGAAGCACAGGACTTTGACGAGACGCTGATGCGTGAAATGCAACAATCATGGGCAGTCGCTCCCGTTCGACCCTACGATATTTACATGAAAACGCTCTATACGCTGGTGCGCGATCGCCTGGAGGGAGAAGATGCCGGGGACATCCTCTGGGATGACGAGATCACGCAACGCTTAGCCGATTTCCAGAAAGTCGCCGTGCGACAGGCAGTGCAGATTATCCGCGATTTCGGCGGCGTGTTTGTCTCCGATGTGGTCGGACTGGGCAAGAGCTACATCGGCGCGGCCATTGTGAAACATTTTGAGCGTACCGAGCATGGCCGCCCCCTTATTATCTGCCCGGCGCCACTGATAGATATGTGGGAACGAGCCAACGAAGTCTACCAGCTCAATGCCCGTGTACTCTCGATGGGCTATCTGCGTGGTGATGATGACGGCACCTTTAATTTTCTCTTAAAGGACGTAAAATACCGCGACAGGGATTTTGTTCTCATAGACGAGAGCCACAATTTACGCAACCCGGACACGCAGCGGTACAAAGTGATGCAGTCATTCCTCGCCACCGGTCGGCGCTGCTGCTTCCTGACAGCGACGCCGCGCAATAAGAGCGCCTGGGATGTTTACTACCAGATCAAGCTGTTTCACCAGGACGATAAAACCGACCTGCCGGTAGACCCGCCCATCCTGAGAGATTATTTCCGTCTGATCGAAAAAGGCGAGCGCAAACTCCCCGACCTGCTGTCCAACATTCTCATCAGGCGCACCCGCAACCATATCCTGCGCTGGTACGGCTATGATGCCGACACCCATCAACCGCTTGAACCATCCCGGTTCAAAGCCTATCTTGATGGACAGAAACGCGCCTACGTCATGGTTGGGGACAGACATCAATTTTTCCCCAGGCGCGTGCTGGAAACCATCGACTACAGCATCGAGGACACCTATCGCGGCCTCTACCAGCAGTTGCGCAGCTTTCTAGGCAAACCGCGAAAAGGCCAACTCGTCAATCCTACAGAGGATGAGCTTACCTTTGCCAGATATGGGTTATGGCATTATGTGGTGAAGAGCAAACAGCGCCAGGAGCCTTATATTACCATGCAGAGAGCCGGGGCAAATCTGCGCGGCCTCATCCGCGTCCTCCTGTTCAAACGCTTTGAGTCAAGCGTCTACGCCTTTAAGGAAACAATTCGCCGTCTGATTAAGGTACACAGATCATTCTTGCTGGCGCTTGAGCAGGGCATCGTGCCAGCCGGTGAAGATGCGCAAACGATCCTGTACGAGTCCGATTATGCAGAAGAAAGCGACCTGCTCGACGCCCTGAGAGAGGTCTCTGGACGCTACAAAGCGGCGGACTTCGATATAGCGCGCCTCAAAGCCCATATTGAGCATGATATACGTCTGCTTGAGAGAATCCTTATGCTGGTTGAGCCAATTTCTCCCGAACAGGATGCGAAACTCCAGACCCTTAAACGACGGCTGGCAGAAGCGCCTCTGAAGGATGGCAAGAGATTGATCTTCACTCAGTACGCCGATACCGCTCGCTATCTGTACGAAAACCTTAACCCCGACGGCAAGCGAGATGACATTGAGGTAATCTTCAGCGGGGATAAGAGCAAAGGGCGAGCCGTTGGCAGATTTGCGCCGAAAGCTAACCCTGAGTACCAGTTCCTCTCCGGTGAGGCAGAACTCAATACCCTCATCGCCACAGATGTGCTTGCGGAAGGCTTAAATTTGCAGGATTGCGATAAGATTATCAACTACGACCTGCACTGGAATCCGGTTCGGCTGATCCAGCGATTTGGTCGCATCGACAGGATTGGCAGCGACCATGAGACGGTCTACGGCTTCAACTTCTTGCCTGAAACAGGAATAGAGAAAAATCTGGGCCTGCGCGAGAAGCTGCATCACCGTATTCAAGAAATTCATGATACCATCGGTGAGGATGCAGCCATTCTGGATGGTTCTGAGCAACTGAATGAAGAGGCTATGTATGCCATCTACGAGAAGAACAGCGGCCAGTTAAGCCTCTTCGAGGAAGAGGATGAGGCATTTCTGGATCTCAATGAGGCCGAAGAAATGATGAGGCAACTGCGCAAGGAAAACCCTGCCGAATACGAGCGCATTGCAACTTTGCAGGATGGCATCCGCACAGCCAGATACGCCAGCCACAGAGGGTTGTTTGTCTTCTGCCAGGCAGGACGTTACCAGCAACTTTTCCTGCTAAACGAAAACGGCGATATCGTCTCGCGTGATATTCCACGCATTTTAGGCGTTATCAAAACTGCCCCCGAAACCGAGGGAATCGCCTTACCTCCCGGCTATAATGCGGCAGTCATGCGCGTCAAGCGCCACTTTGCCGAAGAGGTGAAACATCGCCGCACTGAAAGAGAGCATACCCTGTCGCTCACGCAAAGCCAACGCTATATTCTCAGGGAACTACGTGAGCTTTTCAAATTTGTCAGCGATGAAGATGAGAAAGCTCAAATCAATCTGCTTGAAAAGGCTTTTCGCGGCCCAATTACTACAGCGATTAATAGAGAATTGAACCTGCTTCGTCGAAACAACGCGAAAGGCAGAGACCTCTTGAAAAGCCTGGGGCAGATTTACTTTCAGCACAATATGCAAGATTGGCTAGACAACCGCAGCAGGCAGACCGACGATGATCTGCTACCACGACTGATATGCAGCGAAGGTCTTATACAATAGGGCGGAGGCCAGCGCCGCCCCTACTAACCACGAACCAGTTCCGCACGCCCATAGTTAGTAGGGGCGGCGCTGGCCTCCGCCCTGGCAACCATACCAACCAACCGTCACCCCGGATACTTCGCTGCCGCTCCGCATGACACGCCAAAGGGTGTTTGTCATGGCATCATGTTCGGTTACAGCTTCTAGCGAGCAAAAAACCTGTCTCATAGCTTCACTACGCCCACTATATGCCCCTTGAGCAGTGGCACGCCCTTTTTAGCCCGGGAGAGAGCTTTGATGTCGCGGGCTGTGATGACGCTGGCCTGTTCGGGGCCGTCTCCGTTGGAGATGAAGAGGAGCGTGTCTTCTTCGGCGATGATGGCGGTGAGCAGGACTCTGTCGCTGCCGGTGAGTTCGGTGGTGACGACGCCTGCGGTGGCGCGACCCTTCGCCGGGTACTGGGCAAGCGGCACTTTTTTGGTGAGGCCGCTTTCGGTGAGGACGAGCAGGCTGAACCGGTCTTCCTGGCCGGTCGCGACCGCGCCCTCCGCCTCTGCTTCAGCCGTTGGCGGCGCGGCGTTCAGGTAGGAGACGCTGACGACATGGGCGTGCTGGCCGAGGGATATGGCGGCCATACCCTGACCAACGCGGCCCTGCGGACGCACAGCCTCATCGCTGAAACGCAGCGTCTGCGCGTTGCTGGCGGTGACAAAGTATTCGCCGAAGCCGTTAGTAAGCAGGGCCGCGACGACGCTGTCGCCATCGGCCAGCTTCATGTCTTGCAGGCCATCCAGATGCACCGTTTTGTATTCGCTGAGCGGCGATTTCTTGATCTTGCCCAGTTTGCTGAAGATGGCGAGGTAACGATTCTCGTCGTGCGATTCCACGGGCAGGATAGTCACGATCTCTTCGCCAGGAGCGAGCGCGAGCAGTTTGCGCGCCGGTTCGCCTTTTGTTGAGCGCGTTCCCGCCGGGATGTCGTGCGCGGCAATCTGGAAGACGCGGCCCGTGTTGCTGACACAGAGGACATAATCCTGCGAGGTGGTGGCGATGATCTGCTTGAGTTGCTCGTCGCCGCGCGCTACTGTGTAGGTAGCATCGCCGTTCTTGCCCTTTGGAGCGTAGGTGTCGGGCGGCAGGGCCTTGAGCGCGCCGGAACGGGTGAGGACGATCACCAGCGGCTCGCGTTCGTGCAGGCTCTCCACCATCTCGATGGGCGCGTGGGCATGGCCGTCGGCGTCGATGGTGGTGCGCCGCTCGTCGCCGAATTGTTTGATAAGCTGCTGCATCTCTTTTTTAAGCAGGGCAATCAGCGCCTTGCGATCTCCCAGCAGCCGCTCCAGTTCGCTGATGCGCGCGAGCAATTCCTCTTTCTCGCGCGCATACTTCCCGGCGTCCAGCTTTGTCACCTGTGCCAGCGTCATGGAGGCGATAACCTCGGACTGGATGGGCGTGAGCTTGTAGAGCGTCTCGATCTGTTTGCGAGCGGCGGAACGATCCTCGGCCTGCTGGAAGATTTTGACGATGCGGTCTGCGTGGGCCGCGCCGATGATGAGGCCCTCGACGATGTGCAGGCGTTCGCGGGCCTTGCGCAGTTCAAATTGCGAGCGGCGCGTCAGCACGTCGATCTGGTGCGCGTTCCAGTAGTTGAGCAGGTCGAGCATGCCGGTCTGGCGCGGCTGACGCGCGGCCTGCATGGGTTCGCCGAAGAGAAAGACCATCTGGAAGGAGAGCGCGACCTGCAAGTCGGTTTCGCTGAACAACTGCGAAAGCACCTGCGCGGCATCGGCATCCTTGCGCAGTTCCAGCACAATGCGCATGCCCTTCTCGGTATCGCTTTCGTCGCGCAGGTCGGGCATCAGTCCTTCGAGCTTGCGCGCGTTGATGGCTTTGACGATAGAAGCTTTGACCTTGTCGCGGCCAATGGGCGGAATCTGCGTCACGATCAGCGAGCGGCTGCGCGGCGTCTCTTCCAGGCGCACCTCGGCGCGCACGATGATACGCCCCTTGCCGGTGGTGAAGTAGTCCTTGATGCCCTCGTTGCCGATGATGCGACCGCCCTGACTGAAATCGGGGCCGGGGATGTAGGTCATGAGTTGCTCGACGCTCATCTTCGGGTTGTCCAGCAGGGCGATGCAGGCGCGCATGACTTCGCCCAGATTGTGCGGCGGGATGTTGGTCGAGAGGCCAACAGCGATGCCGCTGGACGGGTTGACGATCGGCGGGATGCGTCCGGGCAGGTAATCTGGCTCCAGCACCTTCGGGTCCTGCTTGTAGGTCGGGTGCAGAGAGACGGTTTCGCTCTCCATATCGGCCATCATCGCCTCAGCCAGGGGCGAGAGGCGCATCTCGGTGTAGCGATAGGCAGCTGGAGCATCGCCGTCCTCGCTGCCCATGTTTCCCTGCCCCTCGATCAAGGGATAGCGCATAGTGAAGGGCTGGGCCATACGCACGGCAGCGTCGTAGACCGAGGTATCGCCGTGCGGATGATAGTTGCCCAGAATAAGGCCAACCACCTCGGCGCTCTTGACCGTCGGGCGGCTGGAAAGATAGCGGGCCTCGCGCATCCCGGCCAGAATACGACGCTGCACCGGCTTCAAACCGTCACGAGCATCGGGCAGCGCGCGGTCGGTGACGACCGAGAGGCCATAGGTAGCGAAGGCATGCGCCATGATAACGGAAAAATCTTCTTCGCGAATGCCGCCGTTATTGTTATTATTGTTATTCAGTTGTGTCGTTATTGTGTCGCTATTTCGTGCCATACGTTATACATCCAGTTCTTTGATCTTGCGCGCATGCTCGGCCAGGAAGCTGCGGCGGGCTTCCGCGTTTTCATCTTCCATCAATTGTGTGACCAGCTTTGCCGCCAGCACGCCGTCTTCCATCGTCACACGCTTGAGAACGCGGCGGGCGGGGTCAAAGGTGGTATCGCGCAACTCCTTCGGGTTCATCTCACCCAGCCCTTTGAAGCGTTTGAATTCCAGCCCCTGAGCGTCGGCGTGCGAGGCGATGAATTGCTGCCGCGCCTCGTCATCGAGCAGCCAGACCACCTTGCCTTTGTATTTGACCGAGTAGAGCGGCGGGCAGGCGATGTAAACATGGCCGCGCTCGATCAGGTCGCTGAACTCCTGGTGGAAGAGCGTCAGCAGGAGACACTGGATATGCAGCCCGTCCACGTCGGCATCGGTGGCAATGATGATACGATGGAACTTCAGGCGGCTGATATCGAAGCTGTCGCGCGTTCCCGTGCCAAGCACATTGATAATCGTGCGTATCTCCTCGTTTTCCACGATGCGTTTCAGGTCGGCCTTTGCCACATTGAGCGGCTTGCCTTTGAGCTTGAGTACCGCCTGAAACTCGGAGAATCGCCCCTGACCGGCGCTCCCACCGGCGCTGTCGCCTTCGACAATGAACAGTTCAGCCCGCGATGGATCGCCGGTGTTGCAGCGCAAAAACTTTTTCGACAGCGAGGTATCGATTAATTCGCCGTTCTTTTTATTGCCTGCGCGCGCCAGTTCCTCGACCAGTTGCGCTTCGTTGCGCGCCTTCTGCATCTGCAAGATTTTCTTCAGCCACTCTTTGCCCGGCCCCGGATAGCTCTCAAACCACTCTTTCAGCCCCTCATCGACCACCGAGCGCACAATGCCTTCGACCGGGGCGTTGTTCAGGCGGTCTTTGGTCTGCCCCTGGAACTGCGGGTTGGTCAGTTTCACCGAGATCGCCACATTCAGACCCTGCTGGATAACCTCTGGCTTGAAACCGTCCTTCTCGCGACTTTTGATGATGCCGAATTTGAGCGCGTAGTCATTGATAACTTTCGTCAGCGCGGCCTTGAAGCCGGTCTCATGCACGCCACCGTCACGGGTACGCACGGCGTTAGCAAAGCTGTACATGGTGATCTTATAGCCGGCTGTCGGCTGCAAGGCCACTTCGACCTGCACGCCATCCTTCTCTTTCGCAATGCCGATCACGTGCTTGAACAGGGGCGCGCTGGTACTCGTCGCCAGGTCGCGTACATAATCGGGCAGGCCCTCACGCGAGTAGAAGTCGCGCTTGATCGGCGCGCTGGTATCTTCATCGTAAGCCTCAAGATGGAAGGTGACGCCGCGATTGAGATAGGCGGAAGCCTTGAGGCGGCTGATGACGGCGTCCAGCGAGTACCAGGCATCGGCATCAAAGATCGAGCGGTCGTAGAGCCAGCGCAACTGCGTGCCGTGCAGCGCGGGATCGCACGGCGTAATTGCGTGCGGCATGGCAACCCCACGACTGAACGTCTGGCTGAACTGCTGCCCATCCTTCCAGATGGTCAGTTCCAGTCTCTCCGAAAGCGCGTTGATAATCGTCGCCCCCACGCCGTGCAGGCCGCCGGCAGTCTTGTACGCGCCTTCGGCAAACTTGCCGCCTGAATGCGGCACGGTGAGAATAACGGTCGCGGCAGGCAAATAGTCGCCCTGATAGAGCATGGGGTCAAACGGCATCCCACGCGCCTCGTCTCGTACTGTGACCCAGCCATCCGGCTCGATGCGTAGCCAGATGTGCTTTCCATAGCCGGCAACCGCTTCGTCAACCGCGTTGTCCAACGCTTCCCAGATCAGATGTAACAAACCAGAAGTTGAAGTAGACCCGATGTACATGCCAGGGCGATGACGTATTGCTGCAATGCCTTCCAGTACCTGTATATCAGCAGCAGAATAAGCGCTTTGCTTTTTTGTGCGCGACCTGCTTTCCTTCGTTCCTGTCTTTATAGCAGTCACCTCTTGCTCAGTTTTCTCAGGAGAAAACAATGACAGTTGCTCCTGCGATGAATCATCAAAGGTATCTTGTAGTACAGAAGATAATTTTGGGGTGCGAACCATTACTACTTATTTCCTCTCTAAAAATTCTTCCTCACTCTCTCAGCATACAGCCTGTAGCGCGGAAAGTCAATACTTTTTCGACCAAAAGTTCTATTTCTTTGTTCCAAAAGATATTCCTTAATCCGGTAATCGCTGTTTGCCCGATCCGGTATTTTTTTCCTATTCTTATCAAAAACAAAACATTTTTACATATTTTTTACGTCATAAATTATCGAAGAGGTAAGAAATTCTCTACCGCTCTATAGAACTTTTTTCATGGGACTTTTGTTCCCACACTTGCTTTTTTGCGTAATCTTGTGTAACATTGTAATAGCGTTTTTTCATTCTTAATATTCATTGCTGAAATGTAAATGGCTTTCTCTCATTATCTCTGATACACTTTTTCTGAAGAATAGATTTTTGATCTATCTTGCTATAAAATTATGCTGCTATTGTAATTTACATACACAAAAATGGTGATTATTTGAATACAGTAGAAGCTCTAGCGCTGCGGGTACATCCATTCCCAGATAGAGACCTGCCCGGCGAGAGAGGTCGGGTAAAACGAGAAGAAAGGATGGGAGAATGCATGCCACGTCCATCGAAGTCAGTTCCCCCCGAGACCCTCGGCGGACGCTTGCGAGCAGCACGTGAGAGCCAGCGTCTCTCACTCGCGCAAGTTGCTGGTGAACGTTACAGTACAAGCCTGATTTCTCAGATTGAGAGGAATCGGGTAGAGCCTTCACACGAAAGCCTTCAATACCTCTCAGAAAAGCTCAGTCTCCCACTGGCGGAACTGGAGCGGTTAGCCCGTCAACAACGTGAGGCGGAAAGCGAAGTAGAGCAATATAAATACTTTGAAGAGCTACGGAAGCATGTCAGTTATGCCCTTTCACACAGTGATGCTGCTCGCGCCCTCAAGCAGTTGGAACCACTCTCTTTTTCCCATGTTCCACCAACCCTACGTTGGCGTCTCGCCTTCCTGCGCGGGCAGTGCTACTTTGACCTGCGCAAATTCGTGGCGGCGCAGAAAGATTTCCTGGTAGCGGTGGCGGAGATGCCCCAGGTTCTGCCAGAGGAGCAGCGCTTTGAGGAGATGCATCTGCACCTGCGGTTGGCCGCGACCTACCGGGAGCTGGGACAACTCGATGAGGCCCTGCAAGAATACCAGATAGCCCTGGAAATGATGGACGCAAGCACCTCCCTGGTCTACGTGGCGGAGACACACTGGGGCATCTCACTTATCGCCACCGAGCTTGCCAATAAGCCCGGCAATGGTGCCGCCTGCCCAATAGAGCGCTCGAAGCAGTTGCGTATCGCCCTTGAACATGCCAGCAACGCCAGCATCCTCTATCGTTCGGTGGGACAAAGACAGCGTGAGGCCCTGCTCCTCTGCCAGATCGGTCTCATCAAGAAGGCGCAGGGGAACCTGGCAGAGGCTCGCGAGCAGTTGCTCAGCGTGCTTGATAGCTGGCAAAACGGACTTGAGACAGCAGGCGAGAATACAAAGGAGAGTCAGCGCGAGCGCAAAGAGCGCGCAAATCTCGTTTCTGCCGTCGCGTGTTCGCTTGCCAGCATCGAACTGGAAGAGAAACATTACGACGCGGCTCTGAGCTACATCAAACAGGCACAGAACGCAGGACGCATAAGCTATCGTATCAGGAGAGCCGAGGCAGCTATGGTGCTTGGCCGTATCCTTGAAGCGATAGATATCCACAACGAACAGGCAAAGCAGGCTTTTCAGGAAGCCATTTCCGTTCTCAAGCCAACCGATCGTCTGGCAGCCCGCATTCGCGCCCACGACCTGCTCGGTCGCCACCTGCTCAAAAAAGGGGAGATCGAGGCCGGGGAGCGAGAACTGGATCACGCCCGTGACCTTGCCAACCTCGCCTCCGGCGGCAATGCCCCTACACTTACTCCCGAAGGGGAGACTATCGAATAATCTTCTGCCCTTCGTCGCTCCGCAGGCCGACCGTCAGGGTCGGCCTTCCTCTAGACGGGCTGCTCGCTACGCGAACGCGAGCGATGGCGCGGGAATGGTGCGTCTAGAGTAGGGCCGACCCGGGCACTCATACAACACCTTGCCGTTTCACACGTACATATCTCAAAAGGATATAATAAGGGAGAGCAGCATACAACCAGATGCGAACTGAGCAAAAAGAAGAGCATATCCCATTGTATGAAGCGGGAAGGAGTGTTCTGGATGAAGCCAATTACAGGTCAATATGAGTGTACACATCAATCAGGGATTGGACTCGATTACTTTACTTCCCGTCTCGACCGTCTGACCATTTACCCGAACGGACGTTTCTTGATGATTACACAGGACCGCAGCCGCCTCTCTAACGCGGCGCAGTCGTTGATGAGCGGACAGCAAGTCTCCACTGCCGCGCCGGAGACGAGACGAGAGGGCAACTACATCCTGCAGGGCAATACCGTTTCATTTCGCTTCGATGACGGTTCACAGGAGCAGGGGCAGGTTTCATGGAACGGCGAAGGAATCCAGATCGGCCAGAACTTCTTCAACAAAGTTTCCGATTCGACCATGATTCCTCCAACACAGCGCGTCAAAAAGGATATGGACGATATAGCAAAGGGACTGAAAATCGCAGGAACCATCGGAGGCATGGCGCTGAAAGCCGCTAAAACCGTACATAGCACTATTCAAGCAGTACAGGAGGCAGGCACAAGCCAGCCAAATCCCTTTACTGTCCAGGGGCAGGGGCCGACCCAGGGAGTACCACCGGGTTCCCAACCCGGTCAGCAGCCACAGCAAGCACAGGCGCCATATATGCAGCCCCTTGCGAACACACAGGGACAACCACCGATGGCATCAACCTATGCTCCGCCCGCCTCTGTGCAGCCAGCGCAATCGCTGCCGGGGGTCCCTCCCACTCCCCGGCCAGTGCCACCCGCTGGCGCGTCTGTGCAGTCGGGACGGGAACCGTCTGTCTCCACACCACGTAACGCGGAAACACGCTTCTGTGATCAGTGTGGAGCGCCCGCCCGACCCGGCAAACGCTTCTGCAACCAATGCGGCGCAGAACTTCCTTAATGGCATGAACCTGTCATGGAAGAGGATCTTTTTCTTGTCTTCCCGTGACTTCCAGCTTCACAGCCTGGGTTGATCTTTCATCAATAATTCGTAGGCGGCGATAATCCGCATCATCTGCTGGCGGTCGCCGCCGCGATCAGGATGATACTTCTTCGCCAGGACGCGGTAGCGGCGTTTGATCTGCTGCCGGGTCGCAGTCGGCGGCAGGCCGAGCACGCTCAACGCCTGCTGTCGTTCGAGCGCGGCACGGGCCGGGTTGGCACGGCTCTGCCAGATAGCCCGCGCTCCTAAACGCACAATATCCCAGAGCAACGAGGCGAATGATTTCTGTGATGATGAACCCATAATCGCTTTCTGTACCCGTCCTGGCCACTCCTCGCCTCAAACGAGGCAGCGCCAGCCATTGCCTTTTTCATATTATAGCCCATAGAGAATGAAACGGGAAAAGAGTATGACTCGTGATTGATAGAAGAGGACGAGGTTGTCTCTGCTATATCTTTTGCAATAATGGGAAGAGGTGTAATTATGGCAGTAAAAGCTGACAACACACAGACGCAATCAAAGCGGCGAGACTCGCCAGGAGTAGTGCAAGACGTTCAGAAACAAGCTCAACAGGTCGAGAAAAAGGCACAACCATTGATAGCCTTTTTCACCAAATTCAATAATGACTGGGTCATGAACCTATCGGCGGCACTTGCATATAACCTGCTCACCGCCATCTTCCCCATCGCCGTAGCCATTCTCGCTATCCTGGGCCTCATTCTCGGGCATTTAAGCCCCAGTTCTATGACCAACATCATGGCGTCTCTGCAAAACGTCTTTCCGAAGCAGATATCATCTAACACCGGCCTTTTCAATACGATCACCAGGCAGCTAGCCAGAATCTCTGGACCTCTGGGCATTATCGCTCTCCTCGTGGCAATCTTTGGTGGCTCGCGATTGTTTACCTTGATGGAAGGGTGCTTTGACATCATTTATCATGTGAAGCCACGAGGAGCTATCCAGCAAAACGTCATGGCTATCTGCATGCTGTTGCTCTTCGTCATCCTCATCCCCCTCATGGTTGTAGCCTCGAGCGGACCGGCACTGGTATTCTCGCTGCTGAGGTACACGCCACTCGCAGCGCTGGCCAGCGCTGGCCCAGTCGTTTTTCTTGGTGGCATTCTCAGCGGCTTGATTGCCTCGTTTATCCTGTTCCTGGCCATCTATATCGTTGTTCCGAACAAGAACATTAGCTTTGGTGATAGCTGGTTAGGAGCGCTGGTTGCCGCCATCCTCCTTGAGCTATTCCTGTCGCTCTTCCCATTCTATGTGACGCACTTCATGACCGGCTACGTAGGGCAGGTCCTCTTTGCCGTCGTCTTACTGGCATTCTTTTACTACTTTGCCGTCATCCTCTTGCTCGGAGCCGAGATCAATGCCTTTTTCTCGGCCAGGGTTGTTGCCACACCGGCGGATCTGGTAACGATGGTTCACGACTGGACGAGCCACGCGCCAGAAAACCAGGAGAAAAAAGAAAAAACGGCGGCCCTCTCCCATAAACCCATCAATCCTGGCAGCGGTTATACCGTTAATCCGATGCAGGAGACAAGCCAGTTGGGGCACCAGGCCCAGTCCAAACAGGGAGGGCAGGCGCAACAACCCGCTCAACTAGAAACATCGGAGCAGGCTATACAATCCACACGGGAAACGGATGAGCAGGCTGTGCAAACTGCGCGGGAGGTGGCGAAACACGCGCAGCAGCAAGGCAAGGCGGAGAAATCATCCTCTTCTCTGGTCGCAAAAGCGATACCAATCGCTGAGGCAGTAGCAGGAACGGCACTTGCTTTCGGCGTCGAACTGATACGACTCAGTCGGAAAAACAAGACAAAAAAGCCTGTGGCATAGACAATCAGGCGAAGGGGAAGTACAAAAAGTCTGGGATATTGAGCAATCCCAGACTTTTTATATGCTCTCGCATGTTATGCTGACAGCAGCAAAGCTTCTGCTGATCTCTTGTTGACGTTTTACACAATACATGCTACCATAGCGGCATAGAAGGGAGCAGTCCTTTGTATTCAAAAGGGGAGAATCTCAACTGATAGACCCTGTTGCAATCTAATCCTCACAGGAACAAGATGAATAACGCCCAGACAGAGAGAAAGTGATGAATACTTTCTCCTTTCTTTTAAGCACAACATTGGTTCACTAGAAGCAAACGAGAGGTTGCAAGCATGGCCGGTGAAAATCCCTCAGTCGCTAGCGAGCAAGAGCGCATACGGCTACTCATAGCCCTACGGGAGAGCGAATTTCTGCGTGAACTTGGTGAGTTGCTGGCCTCATCTCTCGATATCGACCACATCCTGAAAGTGCTTGTCAGGCGTACAACAGAGGTGTGCGAGGTAGAACGCTGCGCGGTGTGGTTATTTGAAGAACATCGTGGTGTCTTCCTTCCCGCCGCTTATCATCTCTCCTCACAACATCTGGACAGTCAGGCTATCAAAGCGGCGTCCCATATCTGGTATCACAGTAATCTCCCGGCTGATAACGCTGTCATGCGCCGTCTCATCAATGAAAAGGGCATCCTGTTTCAGGAAGACCTGCGCAGCGAACCGAGTATGCGTTTTGTAGCCGATACTTTTCTGGTGCGCTCTGTCCTGATGCTTGCACTGGTTCGTGATGGCCAGGTGGTAGGGATGATGTCGCTGGACGACCCCGGACAGTCACGCAGCTTCTCCCCCGAACAGATACAACTGGCCCGCGCCATTGCCCAGCAGGCAGCTATTGCCATCGGTAACGGTCGCCTCTACCAGCAGGCACAGATGGAGCGCAGGCGCGCGGAACAACTCATCAAGCGCTCTGAAGCTGTCAACCAGGTCGCAACTGCCATCAACACGGGGCGCGACCTGAGCGAGGTTCTGGATATTGCCCTGGACTACCTTGTGCAGGAACTTGATGCCAGCGGCGGCCTCATTGTGCTTCTAGAGGGGGAAACGCCTGTCGTGGCAAGCAGCAAGCATCTGAAGATCGGCAAGGAGGAGATACCGGCAGGCATGATCCTCTCCGAACTCACCCACTGCCAGCAGGCGGTGCGCACGGGGATGCCCCTCCTCACCTCCAGCGAGCAAACGACAGGGCGCGAGAAAAGTTGGTACGAGGCGCTCGGCCTGGGCCATATAATGGTCATTCCACTGATGGCAGGTACCATGCATAAAAGCGATACAATGACGAACGCAGAGAAACGCTTGCAGCCCTACTGCCTGGGTTTTGCCATCACCCACTACAATCACGAACCTCGTCAACCCTCACACAGCCAGTTTGCTTTCGCCCAGGATATCGCCGCCCAGTGCGCGCTCGCTGTTGAAAAACATCGTCTGCAGGAGGATGCTCAGCAGGCTGCCGCGCTGGCAATGGAGCGCGCCAATACACTGGAAGCTGTTTTTCAATCGCTGACAGAAGGTATTACTGTGGTTACGCAGGAGAATGAGGTCTTAGTCGGCAACAAAGCAGCCGCCCGCTTCCTGGGTTTGCCGGTGAATGCCACCGAACAGTTAGACGTATTTCTCCAGCGCTTTCCCTCGTTCACAATCAATGGTCAGCCGATTGACGCGGAGGATTTCCCTGTCAGTAGGGCGCTGCGCGGTGAGCGCATTCGCGGCGAACGTTTCGTAACCCATCGTGCGGATGGCGCCCGGCGCATCCTTGAAGTGAATGTATCGCCTATGTACGATAACGAGCGGCGGCAGATCGGTGTGGTCAGCGCATTCCGCGATATCACCGAGCAGGTCGAAGCTGAGGCGCACATCCAGCACGCGCTTGAGACCATGCTGAGCGTCGCGGAAGCTGTCTCCGGCCTCACCGACATCTACGATATTCAGAGCCGCGTGCTGCAACTCACGCTGAGCGCGCTTCATTGCGAGCGCGGCGTCATCTATCTCTATGACAACGAGCAGCAGCGCTTCACTCCTCTGCTCTCAACAGGCTTTATCTCCGACAACGAACAGCAGTGGCTCAACGAGCAAAATCGCTGGCTCTCCCCCAGTGTTGACGAGTTCCAGGAATTTAAAGAGCAATTGATTCAGGGCCATGCCATCCTGGTACCGGCGCAGCAGTTCCGGCGTCAAACGGGCGGCCTCTCCAATCCGTTTCAACACACCATGATTCTGGCCGCGCCCATCACCCATAACGAACGCCTGCTGGGCTTGATGCTGCTCGACCGCTCGTCCGGGGCAGAGCAGAGCAAGCAACAACATAATTTCAGCCTCTGGGACATGGCGATTGTCGAGGGTCTCTCCCAACTCGCGGGTCTGGCCATCGAGCAGGCATATCTTCAGGATGAGGCCACCAATGCACGAGCCAACGAGGCGGCGATGCGCGAAGCCAACGCGCTCAAGGACGAATTTATGTCCATTACCGCGCACGAGTTTCGCACACCGCTAACCGTCATCCTGGCCCACTGCCAGATGCTGCTGCGCCTGTCGCGCCGCTCTGGCGAACTGAGCCAGAACGACGACATGATCGAGAGCCTCTCGACCATCGAGAAGCAGACGCACCTGTTGACCGACATCGTCAACTCCTTCCTGGAGGTGACACAGATCAATCGCGGCCAGCTTGCGCTCAAAACCGAGGAGGTGGATCTGGCAGAAATAGCGCGCCAGGTCATCGCCAATTACGGTGCAACCTCGCCCAATCACGAGATTAGCTGCATCATCGAGCCTTGCCCGTATAAGTACATCGTCGAAGGGGATAGCGTCCGCCTGCTTCAGGTGCTGGCAAACCTGGTTCAGAATGCCATCAAGTACAGTCCGCAGGGTGGCCCTGTTACCGTCTGGCTCCGCCAACGTATTCTTAGTAGAGACATTACGAAGGAAGAGGCAGCGAACCCTGCCATTCCACCACAGACAAAACGTCTTATAGAGGTAAGCGTCGAAGATAAGGGAATGGGCGTGCCCAAAGATGCACAGGCCCATCTCTTTGAACGATTTTACCGCGCCTCCAATACACAGGGAAGCAAGGTACGAGGTATCGGCCTCGGCCTCTATCTCGTTGCCCAACTCCTTCACTTACATGGCGGTACCATTCGTGTGGAGAGCAGTGGCATCCCTGGTGAAGGGAGCCGCTTTATTTTCACACTTCCTGTATTAGAAAGAGATACTGTGCGGAGTGAATGAACTACGAAGCTGGCTGTTGAGCCTGGCAAAAGAGACGATGGCTCGCGAAGGCAGCGAGGACGCTGCCCACGATTATGACCACCTTGAGCGCACCATGGCGCTTGCGGAGGCCATCCAGGCGCAGGAAGGCGGCAACCTGCCAGCCATCCGGGCGGCGGTTGCCTTTCACGATATCGGGCAGGTGCGCGAACAAAAGTACGGCGGCGACCACGCCCTGATCGGGGCGGACATGGCGGCGGAACTGCTGACAGGCACCCACTTCCCACAGGAGCAGATACCCGTCGTGCAGCAAGCCATTCGCGACCACCGGCTGACGGGCGGGCGGACGCCGCAATCGCTGGAGGGACGCATCCTCTACGATGCCGACAAGATCGATGGGCTGGGGGCCATCGGCATCGGTCGCCTCTACAGCATCACGGGTCACTACAATCAAAAGATCTATGCGCCGGTGCCGGACGACCTCGTGGAACCGGTTGACCCGCTACTCGTGCGCGGTCTGCGGCGTGACCCCAACTACTCTCCTTACATCGAGTTCCAACTGCTCTTCGGCAACCTGGTCGAGCGTATGACCACCCGAACAGGGCGCGAAATGGCGCGGGGACGCTACGCCTTTATGGAAACGTTCTTCCAGCGTCTGCGCCAGGAGGTCGAAGGGAAGCTCTAGCTTTTCTCTTGAGGCCGCAGTACAACGTAGTTGAACAGGGTTTTCACCTTTGTTGGCGCGCTCAAATGAACCGTAAAGCCGCTGCCGACTTGCAGCGAGACATACTGAACCACCACCGGACCGGGATCAGAGGCCAGCATCACCCATACAACACTCGTGCTGATGATAGCCGGGCAGGCAACAGCAACATCTCCCTGACCAGGCTCGAAGCTGCCAGTGCCAAAGATTGCTCGCGAGGGAGACAGGGACACCCCCTCGCCGCCCCCACTGGCTGGCATACGCACTGACGGCAGACTTCCGCTTGTCGTCATGTCGGCCAGCACGTCATTGCCGCGCTCTCCTCCCGGAGAGGATGGCGCGGCCTCTCTGGTAACAGCGGCGTCGACGGTGGGAAGTTCAAGCGTCGGAGCACTCCTGGGAACAGAAAAGGTATTGCGCGGGGGGAACGGCCCGGTACTGTCATGAGGCGGATAGCCCACCTCCGCATCCTTGCTGTTCGCGCTGGCGGTCCCATGTCCGGATATCCCCTTCGGCGCAGCCTCTAAATGTACTTTGGTGGGATATCCAGCGGGCCGAGGCTTCCCTTCTCCGCCCATCCGGTCTGGTTGGGGAAGTTGGGGAACGGTTGGCAGCGGAGAAAGCGCGGCAGGCGGCAGTGAATGCTGCATGGGAGATGCTTCAATAATGGTTGTCGTCGTCTCAGAGTGTTCAATGCGCACCGTCGTCACGGTCTGCATGCTCAGGTTTGACGCCGGAAATATCCCCGGCATAGGAACATGTATCTCCTGCTCCGGCTGTTCTGGAACCGGCACCTGCGCCTGAAATGGCAGCGTAATCGCGGCCAGAGACATAGTGATGCGCTGCGCCAGGCGAGAGAAGACACCGGTATGTTGTTTCTCTTGCGCAGGCTCTCGTGCCTCTCCAGCAGATGTGACTCCCGCTGGATGAGAAGCTACCGCGTACATCGGCTTCGTTTGCAAACTCAAACGAGGAGGAATCACCGTTGTTCCCTTGCGAACTTCGCCTGCATGCTCATCTACCACGAGTCCTTCTCCTTCCTCGCCATCCTCTTCCTCCCATACTTCTTGCGCCGCACCCTCCGCCAACGCTTGCTCTACCGAAGCCGATAGGTCGAGTCGACCTTTCTCAAAACGAGAACGCCACTGCCCCTGTGTTTGCTCATCCATTTCGTCAAACCAGGTCATCACGTTCCCCCTTCCTTCAGAATACACATCTGTTTCTTCCTACGAGACCCTATGCCTTCCCTCGGCTTACACCTTCCTCCCGGACACATCCCTATCTTGCCAGAGAAACGCTTTTCTTCTCTTCAACTGAGTCATGACATACAGTGAAATATCGAAAAACAGTATAGCATATACCGCGTAAAATATGGGTCTGTATAGCCCATCCTGGTAGTAGAGCTTATCGTACACGGCATAATGAGGTTATAGGAATATATGGTTGCGACGCTCGCGTTTTCTTGAAAGTCTTGCCCGAAACCACTACAATAGCATCCTGGGGCGCAAGAGCAGTCCCGGTCGTGTTCTCCATTGAGAGAATGTGGCAAAGAAGCGAATATATTTTCTGTGAGGAAGGGTTATATGAAACTAAACGGGAGTCACAAATTTAAAGCATCCAGCCAGCAGGTTTTCAATGCGATCCTCAACCCTGAAGTTCTGCAATCGTGCATTCCCGGTTGCAACTCGGTTGAAATTCTCGATAACAGTCGGCTCAAAGCCAATATCACCACGCCTCTGCCCGGTCTCAAAGGCCCGTACGGCATCGTTATTAAAATCGCGCAGATCCAGGCCCCAAACTACCTGGTGCTCGAGGTGAAGCGTAAGGGAACAGGTGGCTCCGTCGATGCCAGCAGCCAGATTCGCATCAGCGATGAGCCTGATGGCGCTGTGTTGAACTACGATGCTACAGCAGACCTTGAAGGCCCGATCAAGGTTGCCGACAATCCGATTGGCCGGGGCATCACCAACAACACCCTGAATACTCTCTTCGCCAACCTGGACAAGGCCATCGCCTAGATACGATGAATGGGTACCAGAAGGTGGCAAGGTCGCGCCGAAGGGACAACCTTGCCACCTTCTGGTACCCATTCATCGTGAAGAAATTTTGATGATCGCGGCGACCATATCCCCCACCGGCGGAACGAACAGGCCGTCGCGTTCTACAAGCCAGTCTTGTAGCAGCGCACGTAGTTCCTGGCTCGTCTGTTCATCTCCCGGCAGGATAAGTTGCTCCTGTAGCTCGCGTACCGCGACATCGAGCGAGGGATAGCGCAGGCTGGGGGGAATTCTGACGACCTCGACGTCGGCATAGACCCCCATCTCGAACAGGATATCCAGCACATGAATGTAGGCCGGTGGCTCCCGACGTTCGTCGCCGTGGAAATGCCTCCAGATGGGAGCGGTCAGGGAATCGATGGAGGTGGCGCGGTGGTAGATATAGCAGGTACGATCCGCTGCCTTAAGCAGCTTTGCCAGGAATGGCTCGATATCGCGAATCGGGTAAAGCACGTGACTGCATATGACCACATCGGCGCGCAGTTCGTCCGGCGCATCCTGCCAGCCAGACTGCAGGTAGGAGATATTGGTGAAGCCCGCCTGCTGCGCATCCTGTTGCAGGAAGCTCAGCATGGAGGTATTCGGCTCAACGGCGGTCACGCGCAGGACGAGAGGAGCGAGGGCGAGGGAAAAGCGCCCTGTCCCCGCGCCCACGTCCAGGACAGTGGTTTGCGGCGTTACCTCGCCACTCACACGACGGAAAAACGGATCGCTCTGCGTGGTCTCCTTCGTGGCGCGATGATAGCCGCAAGCGCGCCGATCCCAGAAATCGGCGCTGGTGCGACCTGATTGTGCATAGGCCGCATCCATTTGTCGCGCCCGCGCATCCAGCATTGCCTGCCAGCGCTCAACTGCCTCACCCATGGGAACAACTTCCGCTCTAACCGTTCGCGGCAGCGCTATCAGGCGCTTGCAGCTTATCTTTGAGACAGTCGAAGAACTGGCCCGTCAGCTTCTCCGCCGTCCCTTGCATGAGTCGCGCCCCCACGCTGGCAAGCGTACCGCTAACCACTACCTGAGCGCTCCAGTCCATGCGCGTCTGGTCGGCATCCAGAGCGGTAAGATTCATATCTCCAGTCATATCGACAGCACTGCCCGGCGCTTTCCCACGCGCTTTGATGACCATATACTTTGGAGCTTCCTTCTCCGGGCGCGTGACATCCATCGTGAATTTCGCCTTCACCGCGCCGATGCCCACAGAGATCACTGCTTTCCAGTGCTCCTCACCCAACTCTTCCATGCTCTGAAAGCCGGGCGCGCATGCCGCCACGTTATTCACATTAAGCAGAAAATTCCAAACTTTTTCAAGGGGTGCGTTAATCGTTTGAGTTCCTGAGAAATTCATACGCTGTCACCTTTCCTGTTGCTTTACAAGATATTCCTGCGGATTTCGTTCAAATAGCCGTTTGCAGGCAGGGCAGCAGAAATAGAATTCACGACCCTCGTAGGTGCTGCGATGCCGCGCAGTCGCTATATCTACTATCATACCACAGACTGGATCAATGGCGGTTTCGGGTAACGCCGCGACAGGAAATTCCTGCTCTCCCGTGCGTTCCTGCGCCCGCTCCTGCTGCTCTTCCTGTTCCCGTGTCTGCATCGCGGGAGACGATGTCACCGTGCCACGGCGGCGTACCTGCACCAGTTCGGCGATGATGCTGGCGGCGATCTCTTCAGGGGTGGCAGCCCCGATATCCAGTCCCGCCGGAGCTTTGAGACGGGCGATCTGCGCCTCCTCCAGTCCGGAATCGCGCAGGTATTCGCGTACAGCAGCAGCACGTCTATGGCTCGCTACCATACCCACGTAACGCGCCGAACTGCGCAGCGCCTGCTCCAACGCATCCTCATCGTACTGTCCGTGCGTTGCCACAAGAATACAGGTCTGCTCGTTAAGCGCGACCTGGCTCAAATCGGGCTGCGAAAGGGTGATAACCGTAAAGTTCAGCGCGCTCGCCAGCGTATTGAGCGTCGCAAGCACGGGCGAATCGCCAATCAAGAGCAGCTGAGGCCTGGGAAGATGTGGTTCCATATAGATATCCAGCGCACCTCCACTTGTGCAGGTCATGGGGAAAATGCGTACATCACGGCGCAACACACCAGTCTCTGGCGAACCCAGCCGCAGCAGAAACGGATCGCCACCCTCTTGCAGCACGCGCAGCGCCTCGCGCACCACCACCGGCTGCGTGCAGCTTCCGCCAATCCAGCCGGTAATGCTTCCATCGGGCTGAATAATGGCCTGCGCCCCTACCTGAGCCGAGGTAGGCTGCTCGCGCCACACGACGGTTGCCAGCACAAACGGCTGACCAGACTGCGAGAGTTGATGAGCAAGTTCAAGAATAGTATCGGGCATAAAAGTATCCTCCCGGCAGCTTGACATAGCTTTTCTGAGAGAATACATAGCACAGGCAGGCTCAAAGCAAGTAGATACATTTGGAGGGAATGTTCCCCACAAAAGTAGGGCTACAGGAAAGCTGCCCCGTCCTCTCCCTGTGTTCCCATTTCCCCAGTTGCCTGTATCTGCCAGAAACTCCATAGGATGGACATACGTGTCAGTTAGCGAGTGTATACGTACCACAGAGCAATAGCAAATTTTATGTGATGCTGGAAACTTGCGCCTCAAAATCACAGATAGATCACAAAGCCTGTGGTACAATACTACCATTGGGTGCGAGCAATACGCAGCACGAACATAGAGCAATTTCCTTCCTGCTGAGGCATGCTGTGCAGCGGGAAGAACAGCGAGCGAGCGAACTATGACACAGGGCAATGACGTATCGAACGATACCGGGCAGGTAACAAGGCGGAGTGTACGCTGGTACAACCCTGCTCGCTGCTCTATCTGCCTGCGCCTGATCTGGCTGCAGATCATTATTATCAGAGAGTTGGTCGAAGCCCCGGAACCGCGCCAGCAATGGATTCTCTGCAAACAATGCTACCAGGCGCTGCTGACAGAATTGGGGCGCTCGGCTATCCGCTCACCCCTGCGCCTGCGCATCGCTATAGGGCTTGTTGCCGCCGAACGTTCCCCGGAAGCTCGCACAAACAGACAATCCAACCCGGCAAGAATACAAACGCTCAACAGTCAGACGCCCTCCGGGGAACAGCAAGCATTCCAGCGAGAATTCGCCCTGTTCACGTGGGCGCTGATCCTCTTTACCCTCCTGCACGCGGTCATCTTTGTCATTCTGTTCACAGTGCGCTAGCCTCGACCAGTTTCCCCGGGCAGGACCCGAACTGGCGTCTTCGGATCCTGCCCTGATGGATTGCTGGAATTGGCCCCAGACTATTCCGCGGCCAACCCCTTCTCCTTCAGGATACTCCACACCTTCCAGGGCGTGATGGGGATATCGATATGGCGCACGCCAACGTGGGCGAGGGCGTCGACAACCGCATTGGCAATCGCCTGCGGCGCGCCAACCGTCGGAGATTCACCCACGCCTTTCGCACCGATAGGATGGTGCGGCGAGGGCGTGACCGTGCGATCGGTCTCCCAGGCAGGCGTCTCCATCGCGGTGGGGATCAGGTAGTCCTGGAAATTGATGCCGAGGGCGTTGCCATCCTCGTCATACTTGATTTCCTCGAACATGGCCGGGGCAAGTCCCTGTGTCAGGCCGCCGTGTATCTGCCCCTCGACCACCATCGGGTTGATAACGGTGCCGCAGTCGTCAACAGCCAGGAAGCGGCGGATATGCACCTGCCCCGTGCCACGGTCGATATCGACGACACAGATGTAACTGCCAAAGGGGTAGGTCAGGTTGGGCGGGTCGTAGTAGTTGACGGCTTCCAGACCCGGCTCCAGATAGGGCGGGCAGTTGGTGTAGGCGGCGAAGGCCAGTTCCTGAATGGTCTTGCCCTTGCCCGGCGACCCCTTGACATAGAAGCGGCCCGGCTCCCATTCCAGGTCTTCCTCGCCGACTTCCAGCAGGTAGGCGGCGATCTTCTTCGCTTTGTCGCGTACCTTGCGCGCCGCCACCGCCGTTGCCGCGCCCGCGACGGGCGTGCTGCGGCTGGCATAGGTACCGAGGCCATAGGGAGCGGTATCGGTATCGCCATGTTCGACATCCACGTCATCGGGCGACATGCCGAGTTCGGCGGCGATGATCTGGGCGAAGGTTGTTTCGTGACCCTGCCCCTGCGTCTGCACGCCGATACGCGCCAGTATCTTCCCGGTTGGATGCACCCGTATCTCACAGCTATCGAACATCTCGATGCCAGCGATATCAAAGTGCTTGCCGGGACCAGCACCCACGATCTCTGTGAAGCTGGAGATGCCAATACCCATCAGCTCGCCGCGCGCGCGCTTCTCCGCCTGCTCGCGGCGCAGTTCCGCGTAGCCGACGCGATCCATCGCCAGCTTCAACGCGCCCTCGTAGTTGCCGCTATCATACGTCCAGTTGAGGGCCGAACGATAGGGGAACGCTTCGGGCTTGATGAAGTTTTGCAGACGCAGTTCCGCCGGGTCCTTGCCGAGGTCGTGCGCCAGCGTATCCATCATGCGCTCGATCAGGTACGAGGCTTCGGTCACGCGGAAGGAGCAGCGATAGGCGATGCCGCCGGGGGCCTTGTTGGTATGCACGGCGTCCACATCGACAAAGGCGTTCTTGAAATCATAGGAGCCGGTGCAGATGTGGAAGAGACCGGCCGGGAACTTGGTCGGCTGCGCAGCGGCGTCGAACGCGCCATGATCGGCCAGCGTATGCACGCGCAGCGCCTTGACGGTGCCCTCTTTGTCGGCGGCAATCTCCGCATGGATGTGGTAGTCGCGCCCGAAGCCCGTGCTCGCCAGGTTTTCCGTGCGGTCCTCAATCCACTTGACCGGCTTGCCCGTCGTGATGGCCGCGACGACGGCGCAGACGTAGCCTGGATAGATGGGCACCTTGTTGCCGAAGCCGCCGCCCACGTCGGGCGAGATGATGCGAATGCGATGCTCAGGCAGGCCAGCGACGATGGCAAAGAGGGTGCGATGCGCGTGCGGGGCCTGCGAGGTCATCCAGACAGTCAGTTTGCCCGTGGCCTTGTTGAACTGCGCCACGCAGCCGCAGGTCTCGATAGGCGCGGGGTGAATGCGCGGGATGTACATGTCCTGCTTGACAACGACACCGTTGGCCTCCGCTTCGGCAAAGGCTGCGTCGGTTCCGGCCTTATCACCCGTCTCCCAGTGATAAATCTGATTTGTCGGCTGCTTATCCTTCTTATCGGGGCGCAGCAGTGGCGCGTCGGGGTCCAGCGCCTTGAAGGGATCGACCACGACCGGCAGCGGCTCGTACTCAACCTCTACGGCAGCCACGCCATCGGCAGCGGCGTAGCGGCTGGTGGCGACGACGAAGGCCACTTCCTGCATCTGGTAATGCACGCGATCCAGCGCCAGCACTGCCTCCGTATCGGCAGACAGCGTCGGCATCCACGCCAGCCCAGCGGCATCCAGATCTTTGCCGGTGATAACGGCCAGCACGCCCGGCACCTGCAACGCCTTGCTGATATCGATGCTTTTGATAAGCGCGTGGGCGTAGGGGCTGCGCACGATGTCGCCGTACAGCATGCCGGGCAACTGGATATCATCAACATAATTACCCTGGCCGCGTATGAAACGGGCGTCTTCCTTGCGCTTGTAGGCTTCGCCCAGACCATGTTTCTGTACTTCGGTTGCCATCATTCGCCTCCCTCTCCGGCGCTGACCGGCACCTCTGCCGACTCTCGCATCTTCTCGGCAGCATATTGAACAGCTTTGACGATATTCACATAGCCCGTGCAACGACAGAGATTCCCGGAAATCGCCACGCGAATCTCCTGCTCCGTAGGATTGGGATTGCGCCGCAACAGCGCCAGGCTGGTCATCATCATGCCGGGCGTGCAGTAGCCGCACTGCAAAGCATGCTTCTCGTGGAAACCTTCCTGAAGAGGATGCAGCTTGCCGTTCTGCTCAAGCCCTTCGACGGTCATGATGTCGCGTCCATCGGCCTGCACGGCGAACATGGTGCAGGACTTCGTTGCTTTGCCGTCGACGAGGATGGTGCAGGCGCCGCAACTGGTGGTATCGCAGCCAATGTGCGTCCCGGTCAGACGCAGCACATCGCGAATCCAGTGGACGAGCAGCAGGCGCGAATCCACATCACCCTCATATGAAGTTCCGTTAATGGTGGCACGAATATGATGGGTGCTCATGATTGTTCTCCTCCCGTAGCGCCCGCAGCGCGGGCCTGCGCCTTGCGCAACGCGCGCACCGTCAGCGTACGTACCATATCGCGTTTGTACTCAGCCGGGCCGCGCAGGTCGCTCGTTGGTTTGGCAGCAGCGGCGGCCAGAGCGGCGGCATGGTGGATAGCGGCATCGTCCAGGGGCTTGCCGAGCAGCGCTTGTTCGGCATCACGCGCCTTAATCGGTGCTGGTCCCACGTTGGTCAGCCCGATGCCCGCGTAAGTCAGATTGCCGTTATCATCCAGCGTGATGTAGGCCGCGACTCCAGCAATGGCATAGTCGCCGACTTTGCGCTCCAGCTTGAAATACGCTCCTCCGCTGTGCGCAGTCGGCGCGGGAATGCGAATCTCGGTGAGGATTTCATTAGGGCGCAGTGTCGTTTCAAAGGTGGAATCGGTAAAGAATTCGGCGATGGGAATGACACGCTGCCCACCCGGTCCAACAGCCACGACCTGGGCGCCGAGAGCCAGCATGGTCGCGGGATGATCGTTGGCAGGGTCGGCATGGGCAAGATTGCCGCCCACGGTGGCCCAGTTGCGCACTACCGGGTCGGCCACCACACTGGCGGTATCGCGCAGGATGGGATAACGGTTACGAATGAGGTCGGACGCATCTAACTCTGCTTCACGAGTCAAAGCGCCAATGTGCAGGGTGCCATCCGTCTCCTGGATATATTCCAGGTCAGGGACGCGGTTGATATCAATCAAGACCGAGGGCGCCGCGAGACGGAAGCGCAAAAGGGGAATGAGGCTCTGGCCTCCGGCGAGAATCTTGGCGTCATCGCCATGCTGTTCCAGTAAAGCAACGGCCTCTGGAACACTTCCCGCCACCAGATAATCGAAGGAACCAGGAATCACGAACTCACCTCCAAATACCTTTCATGGCACGCGAACAAACGCTGTTCGCGCTTGACAGAGGGAGGGTAGGGGGTTCCCTGCCCGGCAGCTAAACTGATGAGGATGTACAACGTACAAATCCTCTGGTGCATTAGTGTAGCACGAGGCGCTACACTGGCGTTACCTCCAAAAGCAGGCAATATTTGGAGAGATTACCTCCAAATGGAGGGAAAGAATATATACAAATGGAGGGAAGTAGAAACTATGAAACGGCGGCGTAACCGCCGCAGGCCACCCGCCAGGGGTGGCCTGCTCACGCTACAACTCCCCAGACTAATAGCTATAAGCATGCCCCTGACGTTGCGCCTGGATGAACGCGGCGTACCAGCGCCCGCTCTCCTTGATAAAGCGGCGCTGTGTGGAGTAATCGACGTAGACGAGGCCGAAGCGCTTGCTGTAGCCATCTGTCCACTCAAAATTGTCCAGCAGGGACCAGACAAAATAGCCGCCCACGGGAACGCCCAGCCTGCGAACGTGCTCCAGCATGTCGATATGCTCGCGCAGATATTGCACGCGGCGCTCGTCCCGCACCGGATTCCTTCCATCCCACTGATCGGCAAACGCGGCCCCATTCTCCGTGACCAGGATGAGGGGCGGGGCGTATTCCCGGTGAACGCGCAGCAGACAGTCACCCAGACCCTGTGGATAGATTTCCCAGGCCATCTCCGTGTAGCTGGCTCCCGGCACAGGCACGACCTGTTCATAGGCCGGGTCCTGTCCCTGCTGATCGTTTCCGCGCCGCCGCGCTCGCAACAACAGGCGAAAATAGTAGTTGACGCCGACAAAATCTAGCGGTGCCGCAATCAGAGACATATCCGCGTTCCCAATTGCTGGAGGAGCGACGGCAAGGTCGGCAAAGAGGCGTTCAGGATATTGCCTGCGATAGAGGGGGTCCAGAAACCAGCGATTGTAGAGCACGTCCATATGCTCGACTCCTTGTAAGGTTTCGGCCCGGTCATCGGCAGCAGAGACAGGAGTTATGTTGAGCGTGATGCCGACACGCGCGTCCTGTGATGCTTGTTGGCGCATGCGGGGGAGGGCCAGGCCATGTGCCAGTAAGAGATGATGAGCAGCCACTACCGCCGATTGCATGTCCGCGATACCCGGGGCATGCGCGCCGAGTCCATAGCCCAGGTAGGCGGAGCACCAGGGTTCATTCAGAGTAATCCACCACGCGACACGATCCCCCAGGCGGCGTGTGACCACCTCGGCATAATCGGCGAAGGCATATGCCGTTTCACACGCGAGCCAGCCTCCCCGCTCGTGCAGCGCCTGGGGCAAATCCCAGTGGTAGAGCGTCGCCACGGGTGTGATATTCCGCTCCAGCAGAGCATCCACCAGCCGATCATAGAAATCGAGGCCACGCGCATTGACCGGCCCGGTTCCCTGTGGGAGAATACGCGACCAGGAAAGCGAGAAACGATAGGCGTCCAGATTTAGTTCCGCCATCAAGGCAACATCTTCCGGCATGCGATGATAGTGGTCAATGGCAACTTCCCCGGTCTCACCGCGCAGCGTTGCCCCCTCTTGCCTGGCAAACGTATCCCAGATGCTATCTGCCCGCCCATCCTCGTGCGCCGCCCCTTCAATTTGATAAGCCGAAGTCGCGGCACCCCACAGAAAGTCGGCGGGAAACGAGGATCGGAAGGGATGGTTCCTGCTGGCAGGCCGACTGGCAAGTTGCGCGGCAATCAAGTCTGGAACATAGCCATGTTCCGCGATAATGTGCAACACTCGTTCCCGTGTCAGAGGATCAACATCGGGCTTATTGTTCAGGACACGAGAAACGGTGGCAGTAGAGACTTCCGCGAGTTGCGCGATCTGGCGTATCGTCAGTTTCCCTGACATCCTTCTACTCTCCCATAGCCAATAATCGGTAGTTCCGTACCTACACCATCTACAGCCAGCCCTGCTTCACAGCGACCATCACCGCCTCGGTGCGATTCTTGACGCCGAGCCGGTGCAGGATTTCCTGCACGTAGCCCTTGACGGTGTTCTCGCTAAGATAGAGCTGCGTGGCGATCTCGCGGCTGGACAGCCCCTGAGCGACGAGGCGCAGGATGACAAGCTGCTGAGAACTAAGCTGCTCCGGCGCCACTTCTCCGTTGCTCTGCGGCGCTTTGCGCAACTGTGCCAGCACGGCAACGGCGGCCTTCGGGTCAATGGCGGCCTCTCCCCGTGCTACCGCCCGAATCGAGCGTTTGAGATCGAAGCGTTCGATATCTTTCAAGATGAAGCCTCGCGCCCCCGCCTGAATCGCCTGCGCTATCAGGCTGTCGTCCGTGTACGTGGTGAGAATAATCACCGCCGTCTCAGGGTAGTCCGCCGTGACGATGCGGCAGACATCGATGCCGCTGGTTCCGGGCAGGCGGATATCGACCAGGGCGACATCTGGTCGCAGTTGCGCGATCAATGCCAGTGCCTGCTCCGCGTTGGCGGCGTCACCCACGATGGAGAAATCCGGCTCAGAAACCAGCATCGCCTTGAGACCTTCGCGCACCATCTCATGGTCATCGACAATGAGCAGGCGAATCATAGCGGCACCACCGCCTTTACCACCAGTCCACTCTCCTCACCGTTTGTCAGCGAGAACTGGCCTCCCACCTCTTCGATACGGTTGCGCATTCCCTTGAGTCCCAGGTGCGTCGTATTGCCGCGATACGTTTCAAGCGTCTGAGCCGGGATGCCAATGCCGTTGTCCTGCACGACCAGCACCGCCTGTTCGCTCGTCACCTGCACGGTCACAATCACCGTTGTGGCCGTGGAGTGGCGGCGCACATTGGTCAGCGCCTCCTGCGCGACGGTCAGCAGCGTGTTCTCAATATGAGCAGGCAAGGCTCCAGCCCATTCGGCCACGACCAGATCGGCCTCAATGGGCGTGGACTCGCGCAGGTCGCGAATCAGCTTGTAGAGCATACCAACCAGTCCGCCCTCCTGCACCGCGCTGGAAGAGAGGGCGAAAATGGCGTCGCGCACCTGCGCGTTGCCAAGCGAGGCCAGCTCCTTAATGGTGCGCAACTGGCGAATCAAGGATGACTCCTCTGGCAGGCGCTCCATCACCCAGTCTGCCTTCAAGCCGATGGTGAAAAGGGTCTGCTGCACGCGGTCATGCAGTTCCTGGGCAATGCGGCTGCGCTCATCGGCCAGCATCTGACGCTTCTGCACCTCGGTCAGTTCATGGTGCAGCGTCTGCAAATCGGTGGCGAACTTGCTCAACTCCTGGTTGCGCCGCTCCAGTTCGGCGGTGCGCTCGCGCACCTCACGCTCCAGTCGGGCGGCATTTTCTTCCATCGTGCGCCGCTCACGCGCCACCAGTTGCGCGTTATGGATGGCAACGGCGGCCTGCGCTCCCAGCGCCTCAACCAGTTCGACATGCCGCTGCTGGAACCGTGCCGGGCGTCGATCACCAATCAGGAACGCCCCCAGCACCGAGCCGTCGCGGGCCCGCAACTGCACACCCAGGAAGCTCCGCACCGGAATGTGCCCACGCGGCACACCCACGTAACGCTCGTCCGCATGTACATCATCCACTACAATCGAGACGCCCTCCCAGAAGACCGGCTGCAAAATGCCCATGCCCATGACGTGACCCAGATGGCGGAAATGCTTCGCAATCCCCTCCGTCGCCCCCGAAATCGCCGCCAGGTCGAAGACCACCTTGCTGGCGGGAACCTCTCCGCCTTCTCTCTCCTGCAAAACTTTGCCATTTTCAGCGCCTTCACCGGCAATTTCCGGGATCAGGAAAAAGGCGGCATATTCGGCGGCAGTTACTTTGCGCGCCGCGTCCGTAATCATCTGCAACAGGCGTTGCAGATCAAATTCAGAGGTGAGCGCAATCGCAATACGATTGAGCTGTGCCAGTTCTTCCGCCTGCACCTGCAGGTTCGCAATCAATTGTGCGCGATCCACATCGATAGTCTGTGTCATAGAGCACCCCCGATACGAACAACTTCGAGCCATCGGTTGCCCTCAGTATATCACAGTGCCGCGAGAGTAGATAAGGCCCAACTCCTCCGGTCAGTGGCAAGGGCCAATATTTTGCAAATATAGAGAATTTTTAAACGCTTTTCATGGCACCCATGCTATAATGCAGAAAAAAAATAAGCGATAACAGGAGAACATAGAATCATGCAACCTCTCTACGATACCCTGATTGAAATTGTGGGCATTCCCAGCACGAGCGGGCATGAGGAGCAGGTGCGGGCTTATATCGAGCAGCGGCTGCAGGCGCTGTGCCTGGAGACGGAGGTGGATACGCAGGGGAATCTGGTCGCGTTGCTGGAAGGTGAAGGTAAGCCTTTGCTGCTCAACGCGCATATGGATCGCGTGCCGCCGGGCCTGGGACATAAGCCTGTGCTGCGTGAGGGGGTGCTCTATAGCGATGGCACGACGAATCTGGGGGCTGATGATGCCGCTGGCATTGCCATTATTCTGGAGGTGTTGAGGCGGGTAATCGAGGAGAATTTGCCGCACCCGCCGATTGTGGCAGTCTTCACCGTGCAGGAAGAGGCGGGATTGTGCGGGGCTAATAGCTTTGACGCGGCGCGCTGGCAGGTGAGCGATGGCATTGTCTTCGATAACGCTTTCGAGGCGGGCGTGGTGGTCTCGCAGGGGGCCGCTTACGAGGGCTTTGATGTGCAGATTACAGGCCGCACCGGACATCCCGGCAAAGACCTGGCGCAAACGGTAGACGCGATAGAGATATTCCGGCGGGCCAATTATCCCTATGGCTCGTTTGCCAACGATCAGACGCGCATCCTTGTGGGCCGCGTCGCGGGCGGCAGCGCCCGCAATGCCGTTCCGGCGCGTGTGACGGTCGAGGGCGAGATACGCAGCTTCGAGCCGCCCGAGGAACGCGAACGCTACAAGCAGGCCATTCGCGCAGCTTTCGGGCAGGCTGCGCAGCGACTGGGCGGCTCTGCAGAAGTCACATTCACTCCCCATTCGACCGGCTATGTTGTCGATGAGAACGAGCCGCTGCTGAATCAGTACCGGGCCGTGCTGGCGCAGCGCGGCGAACCGCTTATCGCGCGCCCTACCTTCATCGGCAGCGATGCCAGCGGTTTCCGGCCAGGCGTGCGCGCCTTCACCGTCTCAACCGGCGTGCTCAACGAGCATTCCGTTAATGAATATGTGCCGCTCGCACCGCTAGAGCAACTGGTAGAGGATACGTTGCAGGTGCTACGTTTGTGGCAGGCGGAATCGGAGTGAGAAGAGTAGCAGGCGTCTTCATGCTACATCTTTGTAGACGGACAGGCATGCTCTGAAGATGAACGAGCGGGTGATCCGCGTGAGTGCGGTGGATTCCTCGGCCCGGCGCCGGGAGACAATAGAGTCACGAGGGCCGCGTGTGACCAGCATCGACACCTGGATAGGGGGCAGGAGATTCTCGATGTGGTCCTGGAGCATGAACTGTGTCGCGCGAATGATGCGCCATATTCGGTCGCCCGCTCTTACCAAAACCTGGGAGATCAGGAACGTAGACGCGGTAATAAGGTCCATTTCTCGGCGTCGATTAAGAAGGTGTATCTATGGGAATAAACCGCAAAGGCGTGGGTAAGCATTGACATATAGCGGCACAAGCGGGTATCATGTCGGATAGTAAGCACGTCCTGTGCTGGTCTTATTACTATCAGGGATATTTTATGTCAATGACCACAGAAGCTCAGAACGAACCTGTCATTACTGCTGCACCTCCGGCGGTCCTGGTAGAGAATTTGAGTTTCCGCTACAGCACGCTGGATGACGAGGGAGAAGAGGAGCAGGAAGCGCTTGAGCAGCCCGGCGCAATTGAAGACATCTCCTTTGCGCTGGGAAAAGGCGAGCTTTTGCTGATTGCCGGGCCAACGGGTTGCGGGAAAAGCACACTGCTCAAATGCCTCAATGGTCTCATTCCCCACAGCTATCATGGCACCTTGAGCGGGGAAATCCGGCTTGAGGGGCAAGCGACGAAGGGCATGACGCTGCGTGATCTGGCGCGTATCGTGGGTACGATGCTGCAAGACCCCGATAAGCAGATCATCGGCAGCACAGTCGAGCAGGAAATCGCCTTTGGCATGGAGAACCTGGGAACGCCGCGTGAGGAGATGCGCCAGCGTATCGCGGAGGTGCTGAGGCAGCTTCACCTGGAAAACTACCAGAAGCAGGCGACGCACGCGCTCTCGGGCGGCCAGCGCCAGCAGGTCGCGGCGGCAGGGCTGCTCGTGATGGAACCCTCCATTTACCTCTTTGACGAGCCGTTCGCCAACCTGGACTCCCGTGCCGTCGACGAACTGGAAGACTTGATCGAGAGACTGCGCGCCAGAGGTCACACGGTCATCATCGTCGAACACCGCGTCGAGGAGGCGCTGCGCCTCAAACCGGACAGGGTGCTGCTCATGAAAGAGGGACGACAGGCCTTTTTCGGAGACAGGGAAGCCTTTCTCCAGTTCGCCGACCCCACGCAGGTCAAGCTGCCCATCGAGGCCACATTGCGCACTATCAGCGACCCGACTCAGATACGCAGCACGCTCATACGCCCCATCACGACGAAGTATAGCGGGCAGGCGACGGACGAACCCATCCTTTCCTTCGAGAACGTGCGCTTCCGCTATAACGTCTACTCCGACGAAATCCTGCACGGCATCACGACACAGATACGGCGCGGGGAGACGATTGCCCTGCTCGGTCCCAATGGTTCAGGCAAGACAACGATGGTGAAACAGGCGCTGGGTCTGCTGCGGCCCAACAAGGGGGCTGTCAAGCTCTATGGCGAGGATACACGCAAGCTGAGCGTGGCACAATTGGCGTCGCGCATCGGCTACGTTTTCCAGAGTCCCGGAGCCATGCTCTTCGCTCCTTCGGTGCATAAAGAGGTTGCCTTCGGCCCCGAAAATCTGGGCTTCACAGGCGAACGCCTGGAAAACACCGTGCGCGAGGCGGAGGAGGCGCTGAACGTGGCGCAATTTGACGACCGCTCGCCGCTCTCTCTCAGCTTCGGGCAGCAGAAGCGCGTCACCATCGCCTCCGTGCTCTCCATGCAAGGCAAAATTCTCCTGCTCGACGAGCCAACGGCAGGCCAGGATTATCGCTCCTACATCTCCTTCATGGAGTACCTGCGCAGCTTGCCCGAACTGGACGCCCTGCTCTTCATCACGCACGATCTCGACCTCGCGCTGCGTTACACCCAGCGCGTCCTGCTCATGAAAGACGGCAACCTGGTGGCCGATGGCCCGCCCCTGGAGGTGCTGGCCGATCCCAACCTCCTTGAGGACTGCAACCTGCGTCCCACCTCGTTGCTGTATTATTTACTCGCCGCACAGAATGCTGTCGCATAAAGCTCAGCAGAAAGGAGGCTGTCTCGCTCGTTTACAGAACCTACCATTGTTCTATGTATCCTTTTCACCCGACCGTCCATCAGTTATCAGAAAGGATAACGCGATATGGCAGTAACAGAAAGAACCGGAGAACAGAAACGCTCGGCCTCAGCAATCTGGGGCATTAGCGTGCGTAAGGTCGTCTACATGGCCCTTGGAGCCGCCCTCTACGGCCTGTTGAGCGTGCCAACCAACTTCTTACAGCTTCCTGGTAATGTGTCCATTCGTCCGGCTATCGTCATTCCCTTATTCTTCGGGGCAGTTTTCGGCCCCTGGGTCGGCCTCTTTAGTGGTGGGCTTGGCAACTTCATCGGCGACCTGGTTTCCGGCTATGGTGTTTACTGGAACTGGGATGTCGGCAATGCCTTGATCGGTTTTATCGCCGGTCTTGCCATGTACATCACATGGGGTCGCTACAATAACAGCCGCTTGATCGTGATTGCTGAGATTTTCTCGGCGGTCGGCATTCTCGTCGGTCTCGCTTTTGCCGCCTTCAGTGACATCGTCGTCTCGCAGACCACCCCGGCCACTGCCACTGCTACCTATGTCTCGGCAATTATTCCCGATCTCATCCTGGGCCTGATCCTGCTGCCCATCCTGCTCGTCGCTTACAATGCAGCAATGGCCCGCTACGGACGCCGCTCATCCGTTTAGAGAAGGAAGGCAAGCCAGGTCGGCCCGCGTCCAGGCCACCCGCAGGGGGTGGCCTGGACGCGGGCCAAACGGGTCTGATGCGGGCCAACCGGCCTGGGGCCTACCTTACAGTAATTACAGAGAGCGAGTAGCTATATGCTTATGACCTTCGCTTACATCAAGAGAGATTCGTTCGTTCACCGGCTTGACCCGCGTGTGAAACTGATCTTGCTTTTTGCCTTCAGCTTTGCCATGTACCAGACCATCAACTTCTGGGTCGTGCTGATCGGCTTCCTTATCTCGCTTATTTACTATAGTTCAGCACGACTGAAGTGGTCGGAAACGAAAGGTACGTGGCGCTTCGTCTTTGTCCTCGTGGCCGTCATCGTCTGCGCGAACTTTCTGCTTTCGGGCGGCAATGTCGTACCCGGCCTGAATGTGGCAAACGAGCATACCCTCTTCAGCCTTCCATTTCTCACTTTCCAGCGCCATTTTCCTTTTATTGGGCCTGCATCGCTTAAATTCACCGTTGAAAACATCACCTTTTTCTTCACACAGGCGATGCGTATCCTCAGCGCGGTCTTATTTGCCATTCCAATCTCGTACACCACCAATCCCGGCCATCTCGGCGTCACCTTCAGCGGTCTGGGCGTGCCGGACAAGGTCTCGTATGCCATTGATCTCTCTCTGCGCTTCATGCCCACGCTGGCGCGAGATTTCAGTGTGACTCTGGATGCGCAGCGCGCTCGCGGCTTCGAGATCGATAAGCTGCGCGGCGGTATCTTCAGCAAAGTTGCGCGTATGGCCCCTATGATCGTTCCGGTTGTCATCGGCTCCATCGTGGGAGCGGAAGATATCGTCAGCGCGATGGAGTTGCGCTGCTTTGGCATTGCCAAACGTACCTGGATCACCGAACTGCACACGCGCCCTCTCGATAACCTGCTCATCATTCTCGCCCTGCTCTGGTTCGTCATCATCACCGGCATCAATATCTTCGGTGCCATCCACGGCGCTCCCTGGAACTTCATACACCAGCAAGGCATCCCGCATTTTTTGGTGCCATAGCGGGGAATAGCCCCGTGTTTTAACATATAGAGAGCTTTGAGGAAATGCGGATGTGGGTAGCAGACGACGGCATAAAACGAGGAACGTTATTGTTACTCTAAGCAGGACTACTACATAAATATTGATGAAGAAGTGAGGTATGAACCGGTCATGGCAGAACTCTATGATGTGATTATTATTGGTTCCGGGCCAGCAGGCTATACGGCGGCGTTGTATGCATCACGTGCTAACCTGTCGGTGCTGATGTTTCAGGGCTACGAGGTCGGCGGGCAGTTGATGACGACCAGCGACGTGGAGAACTATCCCGGCTTCGCGGAGGGTATTCTGGGGCCGGCGCTGATGGAGCAGTTTGAGGAGCAGGCGCGTCGCTTCGGCACAGAGATGATCCCCGAAGATGTGACTGCCGTTGACTTCAGCAAGCGCCCTTTCACGATCACCACCGATTCGGGCGAATACAAGGCACGTTCGGTGATTATCGCCACCGGCGCGAGCGCGAAGTGGCTGCAGCTGCCAAGCGAGCAGAAGCTGCGCGGTCGCGGCGTTAGCGCCTGCGCCACCTGCGACGGCTTTTTCTTCAAGGGTAAGGATGTCGCGGTCGTCGGCGGCGGCGATACCGCACTGGAAGAGGCAACCTTCCTGACACGCTACGCCAACCATGTGACGCTGATTCACCGGCGCGACAGCCTGCGCGCCAGTAAGATCATGCAGGATCGTGCCTTTAATAACCCGAAGATCAGCTTCATGTGGGATACAGTCGTGACTGAGGTGCTGGGCGAGAACGCCGTGACCGGCCTGAAGGTGAAAAATGTGAAGACCGGTGAAGAGTCGGAACTGTCGGTGCAGGGCCTGTTCCTGGCGATCGGCCACCAGCCGAACACAGAACTGTTCAAGGGCATCATTACTATGGATCAGCAGGGTTACATCATCCCGGAGCAACATACGATGACCAATATCCCCGGCGTTTTTGCAGCGGGCGACGTGACCGATCACCGCTACCGCCAGGCTGTCACCGCCGCTGGCGATGGCTGTCGCGCCGCTATCGACCTGGAACGCTGGTTTGCCAGCCAGGGCGAAGACGTAGGCGTTGAAAACTGGAATTAACAGGCGACGGGAAAACGATTCCCGTCAGCTCCGATTTAGCGGCCCTGGTCCCTTGCCGTTAAATCGGAGCCGACGTTTTTTTCCGTATTTTCTCTTGCCAGAATCCCTCCTCAACAGTATAATGATACGCAAGCCTGCCTGAAACGCACGCAGGCAAAGACAACATCCCGGTCTTTTTGTAAGGGAGGGTTGCACCATATGGACGTATCTGATAATCCTGGGGGCATTGCTGCCCGCCCGGAAAAGGCCACGAAGGCAGCGGCGCAGCAGCCCGTTTCCCTCTTCGATCAGATCAACCTGAATGTCTTCTGGCTTGCCAACAACTTTCACTGGCAGGCGTTGCTCGCCATCGTGATTCCCAGCATGGTAGTGAAATTCCTCGGCAACGCGGACAAGGACATCAACCTCGCCCTCGTGGTAATCTGGGGAACGCTGGTGGCCGTGGTGGTCAACCCGCTCGTGGGGGCCATCTCCGATTACGCCACGTTTCGCATGGGACGCCGCCGCCCCTTCATGATTGTCGGCACGATCTTCAATGTCATCGTGCTGGTACTCTTCGCTTTCGCGCCCTCCTGGTTCTCCTCAACCGCCCTGCTGCTCACTTTTATCGTGCTCTTCCTGCTCCTGCAATTCACGAACAACCTGGCGAACTCTCCCTGGAGCGCCATCATCGCCGACAAGGTGCCGCAACACCAGCGCGGCCTCACCGCAGGCTTCAACGGCCTCTTTACGCTGCTCGGCACGGCAGTCGGCTCGGTGGTTGCAGGCATCATCGTCAACAAAAACGACCCGCTACCCGTCTATCGTAATGAGATTGTGCAGATTTTCCTGCTCATCGCCGTGATCCAGATTCTCTTCGTCACCTACACCATCATCACCGTCAAAGAGACGCCGCTGCCGCCAGGGGAGGGAACAACAACGATACAGATTATCCCGGTCCTGAAAAAGTTCCTCTTCAAGCCATCGCAATACCCCGACCTCTCCTGGGTGCTGCTGGCGCGTCTGCTGCTCATGATGGGCATCTGGGGCGTCTTCTACTTCTTGCAATACTACTTCGATGATGTCCTCGGCGGGCCGGGCGTGAAGACAATCATCTTCAATACGCCCTTCTCCGGCGAGCAGTTCTCCGGTGTGCTTTTCCTGCCCATCCTGCTGCTCTTCGCGCTCCCCACCTCGCCCATCGCGGGCTGGATTTCCGACCACAGGGGACGTAAGATATTAGTCTACATCTCCGGCGCGGTCATGACGGCAGTCTGTCTGCTTTTCATCTTTTTCCAGAGCCAGTACGGAGCACTGATCAGCGCCGCCTGCTTCGGCATCGGCTACGGAGCCTACACCAGCGTCGACTGGGCCTTGACAACCGATGTGCTGCCCCCAACCGACGAGGCAGGCAAGTTCATGGGCATCTGGTCGGCCATGGGCATCCTACCACAAGTCATCGGCATCACCATCGGCGGCATCCTGCTGCAACTCATGCACACCCTCCCCAACCACGTCGGCTACACCGCCCTTTTCGCCGTCACCATCCTCTACTTCGGGCTGGGAACACTGGTAATTAAACAGGTGCGTGGGGTGAAGTAAATTAGCTCAGGAAGTAAATCCAATCTTCAGGGGTTCAGGTGCTGGCGTAAGGCCTGATAATGGGCAAGGAAAGCGTTAGGGTCTAAACGCTTGTAGTTTCCCTTGCCCATCTGGGCCGCCACCTCCTGCGCAGCACGATCCAGTTCGGGAAGCGTAATGACCTGTTGTTGAAGCAGCAGGGCCACATCCTGCAGGTCACGGATATTGCCGCGATCAATTTTGGAAAGAGCAATGCTATAGAAGTCGAAATAGAAGACATCGATGTTGCCATAGCGACCAACAAACTGCGATAAACTTTGCCAGTTGCACGGAAGAGGAATGAAGTCGCCTGGGGAAGCAAACTCGACATTGATGTTGAGTTGCTGTTTGAGGGTGTCCCAGGGCAAACATCAGGCGATACCACCAGAATCGCTGCAAGTAGAGTGCTGCCAGTGTCAGAACAGCCAGCCTCTCTCTCTCCTGAGGAGAACCCTGCTGAAGCGCAACTTGCACTGCCTCCGCTAATTCTGGATGCAGGATAAGCAGGGAGATCACGGCATCACGAACACGACACTGGCACGCTGTCGAGAATTGTACAATGCTGGCCTTGCCGAACGCAAAGAGGCCTATCGTATGGCGGGCAAGTCAATCAGCTACTACGAACAGCAGCGCGATCTGCCTGAGATCAAAAACGTCTTGCGAGAAGAATA
>DATGLM010000071.1:0-139755 GCA_035294125.1 Ktedonobacteraceae bacterium
TCTTCCTTTTTGCGCGCCTCCTTTGTATTATTCCTTTAGTCAGACAAAAGAGTGGAGTTCTAGACGGAGGAGTTCGTAGCGCGTTTGGCCTATCAGTGCCTTTTTAACAATTGGATGCAACGCTTCTATGTTGGTTCTCTAACAGCCATTTGAGAGATGGCGGAAGGTGCCGTTCTCTCCTCTGGTCGCTTTTGCTCGCAGATCTGTATTACTGCTGCAAGCCACTTAAGAGATCCTGTTGCACCTTTTCGCTAAACGAGCAACTGACAGGGCTGATAGATCCGATTGTGTTCGTTCTTTGTTCCAACAGAGGAAGGAGATTTACAATGTCGAGCAAACTCTTCGCTTTTAATGTGTCGAAGAAGCCAGAAAAAGTAGAGAACCAGTGGATAGGCGACCAAGTCGTCCATGCGGGTTGTGTAACCTCCGTCATTGGTTACTGCACTGGCAATCAAGACTATGGTAATGCAACATGTGACTACTGTTATGGGATTAATAATCACTGCCATGCGTGGGGTGGCATGGGTTACCAAATCTGTGATGGTAGTCAGAGTGACCTTTGCTGTTAATGACCTCGATAGAAGCAGGTAAAGTATTCTAGGCTAGGAGGCATAAGAGCACTAAAGAAAGCTGATCGGCGAGGAGAACGGCGCAAAAGTGCCTGGAAGCTGAGAGAAGGCAGATTGAGACAAAAAGACGCCGCAGCGGCCCTGGGAGTGAGCGAAGGAGTGGTGAGTCAATAGCTCAAGCGAAGGTGAGCAGAAGGTCTCGAAGCCTTCAAAGCTCATCCTTCTAAGGGCGTGGAGTTGGGATTGAACGCAGAGCAAAAGTCGCAGCTCCACGCATTGTTATCCCGAGGAGTTTGGTCTATGGCTTTTGCGGGGTTGTGTGAACCGCCACATGTGTGGACGAGGTCATCAACCGAACCTTCGGGGTCTGCTATCACCGTGATCACTTCAGGCGACTGTTGTGCAGGACCTGCTGGAGTTGACAGCAGCCTATCGAGCGTGCTACGCAGTGAGACGAAGCTGTCATCAAGCAGTGCTTCGAGGAGCGCTGGCCTTGCCATTAAAAAAGCCGTGCAGGACCAAACTACCACCGTCTGGGTAGACAAAGCGGGCTTTTATCTGCCGTCAATAGCAGTACACATCTGGGATCCACAAGAGCAGATGCTGGTGCCGTTGACCCACAATCACCTTTCGTCCACCAGCGAGCGGGATCACGCCCCACGGGCGACTGTTCCTGTAAGTGCGTCCTACTTCCTAAGATGCAGCAGGGGTGGTGGGCTTCCGGCAGGTGTTATTGTGCAAGGGTTCGGGCAAGCTGGTGGTGATTTGGGATGGCTCTCCCATCCATTGGGGACAGGAGGTCAAAGACTTTCTCAACCTAGGGATCACTAGGCGCTTGTATCTGGAACAGTGGAGTTAGGTAATGCCTGTTGTTGCGATCTCAAGCAGTTGCAGCGCGAACTCATCTAGGCAAGACAGCGCTTGCGACACAAAAAGGAGACATTAAGAACTGTTCTCGTCAATGTGGTTACTCGATTTAGTTCCTTAGTACGAGATCAGTAACCTTGGATAGTGACCTTATTTGCAGCTCACTAAAGCATCTGGTGCCAGTAAGTTCGTCTCATTGAAAAGCAAGCAGACGAGATGGTCCACGACATTATGAGGTTAGCCCGTCGGAGCCATCAACAACAAACTCCTGCACACCTTTCGCTTGGTTCGTGAGCATCTGCATGACCTTACCCGCTTTCAAGCACGTTTGGCCACTAAAACAAGTCTGCTCAATTTCTATCCCTGGTTAAACCTACGTCTGCTGAGTAGGACTCCTTTAACCGGGCTCACCTTGATCGATTGGCAGCTCCGTCATCAAGTTTCACATCAGGTGTTTAAGACTGATGTAACTCTAATGTAGATGCCTCATATGCGTCAGATTAGAACTTGACTAGGTGAGGGGGATTTTTCGATCAAAAAGTCGGGAATGTCAGGAGGAAATTCAATGGCGAAAAGTGATATTGTAATCGTCACTTGTAAGGAGGATCCCCATGCCGACGACATGGTTCTGCAATTACGGGAGAGGGGCCATGAACCCATACGGTTGAATACCGACGACATCCCTCTAAATACGACCATGTCATTCTGTTTCCATGATGGCGAGCCGACCTGGAAAGGCAAAATTGTTCTTCAGACAGACGGGCGTACCATCAACATGGAAAACATCCGCTCCATCTGGTGGCGACGACCGGCCGAGTACTTTGGCTTGCCACTTGAACTGTCTGCACAGGAGCGAGAGTTTGCCAAGCTAGAGATTGATCACGTCCTGAGAGCACTGTGGTCCTTACTGGACTGCTATTGGATCAGCTATCCTGAACACATCCGTCAGGCGAGCTGGAAGATGGGCCAGCTCCAGCGGGCGGTGCAATACGGATTTGAAGTGCCACGCACACTCCTCACAAGCGACCCAGATGAAGTCCGCGCTTTTTATGACCTATGCAATGGACGGATGATCTATAAGGTGTTGACGGATCCTTTCCTAGGAGCGCCAAGGGTGATCGAAAAATACCCCAACCAGCCGCGCCCGGAATACCGCGAAACGAAGACCACCTTGATCACAGAGGCCGAACTGGAGCTGCTTGATAGCGTGCGTCTCGTGCCTTGTCTGTTTCAGGAGTACGTCTCCAAGCGCAATGAACTGCGGGTAACTATCATCGGTGACGAGCTTTTTGCTGCTGAAATTGACTCGCAATCAAGAGAAAGTACAAGTGTTGATTGGCGGAATTGGAGCGATGGTGGCATCGACATTCCCTATCGCAAAGCAACTCTCCCAGCAGATATCGCTGAGCGTTGTATGATGTTGGTCCGAAGCTACCACCTCAACTTTAGTGCGATAGACCTTATACTCACGCCTGATGGCCGGTATGTGTTCCTCGAAAACAACCCAAACGGGCAGTTCATATGGGTTGAGAAACTTGTACCTGAGCTTGAAATGATAGCTGCGCTGGCTTCATGCTTGATTCGAGGAGCGAACAACTAGCAGCGGAAGTAATGGCAAAGCTAGCAACACTAGTTGAGAAGAAATGACATATGGAATCCTTTATGTTGCCCCAATTGTATGAACTAGAAGCGCTCCGTGGAAAGCCGGTGGTCATTTATAGCTCAACGATCGATGGTGACGTTGTTCGTATACTGTACGAATGTCTACGGCAAATGGGACCAACCCAACGACTCGATGTAGTTCTCACTACCACCGGCGGCGTAGTCACTATCGCCCGTCGGCTCGCGCTGCTGTTGCGCGAGTTCACGCAACACCTGACTCTCCTGGTACCTTACCATGCCAAGTCGGCAGGCACACTGCTCTGCCTGGGCGCAAACGAGTTGGTGTTAGGGCCAATGGCCGAGCTTGGCCCAATTGATGCTCATATAGGCTCTGTCGGGACTCCTCCACCCGATACGCCCAGTATGATCTCGACAGAAGACGTTCGGGCTTTCCGACAGATGGCCGAAGATTGGTTTGGGGTAAACCGCGAGGAAGACCATCTGCAGGTCCTGGCACTGATGGCTGAGCGTGTGTTTCCCACATCCCTGAGTTCGTTCTATCGCTCTGATCAACTGACCCGCCAAGCGGCACAAGAATTATTATACTACCAATTGCCGGATGTTGAGGAGAACACCCGGCAGCGGATTGTGAATCAACTCGTCGGCGGCTATTACGCTCATGATCACATCATCACCCGCGTCGAAGCGCGGAACCTCGGTCTGCAGGTGCGCTTCGCTTCCCCTCGAGAAGAGACATTGCTGTGGGATATTGCAGAGACGAATCGGCGGCAATTTCTCGAGCACACCGGCCGATCCGATGACGAAGGCATTATCGGACTGATTATGAGCGCTCATTTTTGCGCCCGCCAGGTACTGCACTGGGCTGATGTTCCCAGGGTACAACGTGCCGGGACGCGGCAAGGGAAAGAAGGTTGGTCACAAACGCAGAAAATACCGCATGTTTCTTGGAAAATTGATGGAGAATGATAACCAATTAGAGGACCGCATGCTTGCTGCGTGTTTCTTGCTGTCTTGTCGGATTACCATCACGTACTTGTTCAGTTTCTCTGCGGGCAGCAAAATCCCGGCTGAGTACATTCCACAAGACTTGGCTAGGGGTGAGTGAGGATAACACTACTTGCACGTATGAGCGCTGTGTTCGTCGTGCTTGTCACCAACCTGAGTGATGTTGTCGAGACGTTGCGTCAGCCTTTCCCAGTGAGGGAAGGCAGAGGCGAGAAAATAGATGCATTTGGGCTGACTTGCAGTGATAAGCGTTACATTCAGTCGGACAAGGAGATAGCGATGGAAATGTTACTGCTTATAAGCCTGAACATCTTCTGGGGAGTGGTTCTGGTCAACGCGGTGTTGATATTGCGGGTTATCCGCTGGATAAGAGTCACAAATGAGACACGAGTACCACAACGAGAACGTGCGGTACGCCCGGAACTAATGATTGGCGCGTCCGCACCGGAATTCAAAGCGAGAACGCTCGCTGGCCAGCCAATAAGGTTGGACAATTATGCCCGGCGTGCTGTAGTCTTTATTTTTGTATCTCCTCACTGCGAGTCCTGCCGCAGAGAGATGTCGACGCTCACCAAACTCGGTCCGTTGGCGAAGAAAAACGTAGGTGTGGAGATGATTCTTGTCAGCTGCGAGGATTCTACTGAGACCCAATCGTGGCTTGATAAGATACGTACCGAAGATAGAGTGGACGTAACGTTGCCAGTTCTGATAGCGCCACGCGGAAAAAGTGATTTTTTGGAGGACTATAACCCAAGTAGGCTGTTCCCTGGCTTTTGTCTCCTCGACGAACAGGGCATGGTGCAAGCCCGAGGACCAATTCCCTCTGTTGAGTGGTGGAAACTTAAACGAAACTGGGAAGGGATAACTAGGCCCTCATCATTGATGCTCAACCAGTATCGATAAGGTGAAGTCTGCATAATGTTGGTTAAACAGTGCTGGAATCAACACATCGTGACACGAAGGAAACTGAAGCCGCCTGAACTGTGCTTCGTCAAGGCGTTTTGCCGCCATCGAACCATAGGTTTGCCATGAGTTGAGTATAAATGGCTCAGTTTCTCAAGGCGGCGTCACCAGGAAGGTTTGCCGCTTCTGTGATTTCGGAAGCATACCGTTGCCCAGAGAATCGAATATGATTTCTCCGAAAAATCTGCCGTTCATGCCCGTCGTTCCAGTCCCCGTGGCAAATTTTCCCTGGCGAAACAGCAAAAGGGTAGTGTCCTGAATTTTGTGTAGAAGCGGAGTCAGGTATCCTGAACTGGCTCTGGCCGTTTCGTAGAGCGGTGAATTCTATCCTGAGCATTTCCTCAAACTTGCGTTCACTTTCATCCATTTCCGCCGCCAGAGCCATAGCCTTCTCCCGTGTATCAAATGGTCCACGTGTTTTGATCAGCGGGTTGGTCTCCCCGATGCACCAGTTCAGCTTCATAATCCAATACTTCATTTGATCCTCCTTCTGAAGCGTCATAGATTCTTGAGGGGATGGTACGAACCGTGAGAAGGACGGGAATCTCTGATGCTGTAAACAATTCCAACTAAAGCTATTAAGACAAACGTTCCAACTATGACCCAAGTGTATACTGATAAGGTTTTAACCTTTCCTTCATGATAGTGCTTGTTCTCTTGCTTAACTCCAGGAGCTTTGTACGAAAAAGAAGCGATAAGTATCGATGGGCTTCCTAAAGTATATACGAGCTTAATTAAGATTATCAAGGAAAAGTTTAAGAACTTTAGATGTAAAGCTCCTCAGTGTTCTAATGATTTAACTTGCTAAACAGCAGTTATGGATTTTGCCGGATAAAGTAGGAGGTGGTGAAGCAAAGGGTGGTATTTTCTAGAACAAACATACTACTATATACACTGCCTCGTGCATGTTTCACTGTTACTCCATTGCTTAATCAAAGGCTATTGGCTTTCCCACCCCGATTCTTTCTCCCTCCACTCTCTTACCTATCTGGATAACTGCTACCATTTAAACTACCCTCTCGCTACCCTTTCGTTATTATCCTCTGGAATATCGAGCAAGCGTTTAGTAAGATAGAGATGTGTTGATGCTGTGTCAGCTATCAGTTTGCAGGAGTACGGAGGATGCCAAACGATAAGAGACGGAGCGATGCGGGAAATCTACAGGTCACCGACCGCGATATCCTGGTTCTTACCTGGAATGGCGAACAGTACGCCTGTACGTTTGCCCACTTGCAACGGCTCCTGGCAGAGCATTCTCCAGAGGAGGGAAAAGATCTCTTGAGTATCTCTGCAACAAGAAACGCTGTGCAGCGCTGGTTGTACTTAGGCTTAATTGAGGAGCCCCGTAAATTTCGTGCGGGACAGACTAAATACATCTGGCTTTCTCGCCGGGGACTTTCAGAGATAGGACTGCCCTATCCATATTATGTGCCGAAGCTGAAAAGTCTGGCGCATATTCATGCGGTGAATGAAGTGCGCCTGGCCATTCAGGGCAGCAACGTATGGATACCGAAGCGCACCTTGCGCATCGCAGCCGCGAGGGAAGGCGGGGAGGATATAGCGGGCTTACCCGACGCCGAATTCTACGAGAGGAGCCGGACTCCCGTCGCTATTGTCGTCGTAGAAAAACCTGAATCGGAAAAAGACCTGGTAACGCTCATTGACAAGGTTCTGAAACGATATGACTCGCTTCGATGCTACATCCATCGCGATAACGTTGAGGTAATGCGTAGCATTCGCGCCGCATTCGATCACCCAGCGGACCTGCAGCTTTATGATCTGGAAAACATGCGGGATGTGACCGAGGAGGCGGACTCTCTTAGAGGGGATGAGGCGTGTCCAGCGCCGGGGCAAAACTCGGCGTCGATTATCGCTGCGCAGCCTGAGTCCCATACGCGGAGGAAAAAGCAAAGCTAGACATTCTTCTTTACGTTGTCGTGGGTAGCCTGCCACTGGTCGGGCGTGTTTATCCACGCGAATCGCGGGGGCCACACCCCCCGCCGGGCACACCCGCGTGCGCGCGGGTAGTGCAAGATAAACCGCCCCCACCCGCCCGTCTGCTTTCCGAACGGACGGGCTCAGGGCAGGAAGCAAGCGCGTTCTTTATCCGTGTACTCTCAGTACCGAAGAGGAGGCATACGGAGAGATACGGAGGTGTTAAGAAGGGCTGAATGTATGCAGAAGAAACGTTTAGATGTGTGGGTACCCGCCGCATTGCGCGAGTACGTCGAGCAAGAGGCGGCGCGGGAAGGGAAACCGATGAACGCTCTAACGGGCGAGCTCTTGACCCATGCGATTGCCTACCGGCGCGGAGAGGTGATTGAAGAGCAAAGCTTGCCCATCATTCGGGAGATCATCCAGACCGAACTGCGGAAAGTAGCAGCCCAACTACGCACCGACCTTAGAGAAGATATGCAGCTTGAGATCACGCAGGAGGTGAAAACGCTTGGCAGACGGAGTGATGACCGGCTTACCGCCTTGTTGGTACGCGCGATCCGCGACGCACAAATCAGTCGCCGCCTGGTGTATGTGCTGCTCGCGAAGATGGTTGGCCCTGCGTTTGCGGAAGAAGCTTTCCAGCACGCGCGCGAGATGACCGGAAAAGACCTGGCGAGCAGGCCAGGGAAAGAGGGCGATGCAACGTGATAGCCAGGGGCCGCTTTGTGCGAGGCAATCGACAGGCAGCAGCTAAACAACTCAACGCCCATTTGAAGTACATCGAACACCGGAAGCGGGCAGAGGAGACACGCGAAGATCGCCACATCTTCAGCAAAGAGAGCGACTCCGTGAGGCGACAGGAAGCCATGGAGGATGTTATGGAGCATACCAGTAGCAGCGTGAATTATCACAAGTTCGTCTTATCCCCCTCGGGAGACGAGCCGGTGGAGCATTGGCGGGAGTGGACGCGGGAGGTCATGCGCGATCTGGAGGAGCAGCAGGGGAAAGAACTACACTGGTACGCTGTCCACCATGGCAATACCGATAATCCGCACGTACATGTGGTCATCGCCGGGGCGGGCGAAGACCCGGAAACCGGACGGACGGAAGCCGTGAAGCTGTATGCACAAGATTACCAGCTCCTGCGAGAGAGTGGGAGAGAGCACAGCGAACACGACTACTACCACCTGCTGCGGGAGACTGCCCAGGAGCTTGATCGACAGGACTTTGTAGAGCGCGACCACGTAGCGAGTTCCCTGGAACACGGCCACCTTAGTCATGAATCTCAGCAGGAAGGATTAGGACGGTGACGCAGAAGCAAAAGAAAACAGTCGTAGCGGTGATCCTCGCGTTATTGCTCATAGTATGTCTCATCTCGTTCGCAGGGGTAGCCTTTACCATCGTCTATTACCCGCATGTTCAGCAGGTCGATGCAACCGCGACAGTCTCGGCGCAGGCGACCACGACGGCCGTCGCGACGGCGAAGCATAAAAAGATCGGTACGCATCCAAAGGCAGCGGCAACTCCGACGGGAAGCCCGTCCAACCCACATGTGATTCCCCTGACTCCCGGCCAGGAGCAGAGCCTGAACAGCTTTTTTCAAAGCAGGCTGTTTTTCTACCTCGCCGGGATAGCTTTCCTGGTGCTGGGGGGTGCGTTGATGGTGTTGTTCAGAAACACCAGGAAGACCTCTTCGGCACATGGTTCGGCGGAGTTCGCCACAAAGCAAGAACTGAGAACTTCACCCAGCATCCTGGCAATCACCCCGCGTCAGGAGCAGCGCGCGCGGCGGGAAGCACAGGCTTCAGGCAAAGTACCACCACCCATGTTAGTCATCGGCATGAACCAGGGGCGGATCATCGCTTTGACGGCAGAGCGGCAGGAATATCACGTCATGGTTATTGCGCCGACCGGCAAGGGAAAAACCGCCGGTATCTTCCTCCCGGCCCTCTTACGAGAATACGGGACGCGCTCACTGTTAATCAATGACACCAAGGGAGAACTAGTAGCGAAGGCGATGGGCGCACTGGCACAGCATCATGCCTGTTTCATCTTCGCCCCCTCCCGACCGGAAAGCAGCCACTACTATAATCCCCTGGCGCACATTCATTTCATGGAGGACGCTGAAGATCTGGCGAATTCGATCGTGATGAATACTGGTAAGAGCCGCGAGCCGTTCTGGAACAACGCTCCGCAGCTCTTACTAACCGCGGCTATTCTCCACCTTGTTGAAACCGAAACAGACCCGCCCTTGAGCAGGCTGGCTGATGTTCTCACGGAATCCACGCTCCCCGAGTTAAAGGCCCTGCTGCTCACCAGCCCCTCCGAATTAGCGCGTTCGGCAGCCAAAGCCTTCGTCAACGGCCTCAATGAGAGTCCGAAGCTGGCGGGCGATATCCTGGTGGAGATGGCAACACGCCTGTTGCCCTTGAAGAATCCAGGCGTTCGGCAAGTGACCGGCAGGAATGAAATCGACTTTGATCGGATGATCGACACGCCAACGGCCGTATTCCTGTCTATTCCAGCCAGTGAGGTAAAGCGGCTGAAATGGCTCTCATCGGCCTTTATCATGCAGATGATGAAGCGACTGATGGTACGTGCTGAACGGAGCCCGGGGAAACGCCTCCCGCGCGGCATGGCTTTCTACCTGGACGAGTTTTGCAACGCAGGGCACATCCCCAATTTTACCCAGCACATCAGCCTGGTGCGCTCAATGGGATTGGCCTTTATCCTGGCGATTCAGGATTTCGGGCAACTCGAAGAAGTCTACGAAGAAAAAGGGAAAGGCACGATCTTAGCGAACACCACCACCCATATTGTTTTTCCGGGATGCGGAGCAGACGAAACAGAATACTACAGTAAGCGCATGGGGGAGGCGACCGTCCTCACCTACAGTCAGTCGGAGAACGGCCGCAATGCCGGTTTCGGCATTCCGCCAGAACGCACGTATACCCAGGGAGAAACACGACGGCGGCTCATGACGCCGGATGAGCTGCGCACGATGGAGTTGGGCAAGGTGATGGTGCTGGCAGATAACATGCACCCGATGATCGCGCAGAATCGTCCCAACTATGGTGAGGCAGAGCTGAAGCAACGGGTCAACCTGCCCTATACCTTGCCGAGCCGCCCAGCTCCTCGCCAGGGGCTCCGGGCGAATCGGCCAGCGGCGGCCCAGGGAGCAGGCAAGGGAAACGGCACTGGCAAGCCGGCTGGACAGGAGACCACGAATAATCTGCGCTACTTTCAGGATAAATAGCAGAGAGAGAGGTGTGCAATCGCTCCCATGCCAGATTTTGATATCGAGAGGGGATTAGAACGACTGCAGCAGCTCATTCCCACGGATGACAAACAGATGCAGGAACGTTTTACAACGCTTGCTGACAGTGCGCGTGAAATCATGCACGATCAACTGCTGCACGGGATCACGGCGGCAAATAGCAGCAGCTGGCAGGCAGTCATCTACGGTCTGCACGTGCTGGGGTTCGAGCAGCATCCCCCGGTTACGTTCAACGACCTGTGCCGGTCAGACCGCGATTACACCTTTAGTCATGACATAGGAATCGAGAGAGACGACAGGGGGAGATAGGGCAATTTTTGCACTTACATCAGTACTTGCCTATTCTTCCCTAAGAAACCCTTGACTTCCCTATGGTTCTATGGCACTATATCAGTGGGTCTAAAATACGTATTTTGGGGTTTGCACAATGACAATTGAAGAGTATCGTATCAAGATTGGGTGGTCGAAGGCGAAGCTGGCCCGCGAAGCGGATATCGACGTGGGTACGTTGAACGATGCGATAACGGGCAAGCGGATTTACAAAGCAACCGCCGGAAAGATCGCAAAGGCAATCTCGCAGGGGTTGGGGTACGAGATCACGTACCAGGACCTCGACGGAGTGAATACCTACGATTAGACCACCCAGGTACCCTGAAAGGGGGTGATGCCAGAAACGCCCAGGAGCAGAGCCCGGGCGTTCCAGATTAGACCTTTTCTCGACGCTGTGTGTACTGTGAGTGTCGCCAAACATCTCGCACAGTGCATACAGGAAATGCCCATCCTTTTTCCTGTTGTTACGCAGTGGCAGCAGAACGGCATGCTCTGTCGTTTTTGCTGCCTGGACAGGCTAAGGCCTAAGTGTAGTATAAACACTAGGGCCTCGCCTGTCAATGAAAGCGAGGCTCCCATGCAAGACCTGTGGGGAAATGATGCCGGGTCGACACTTCCCCGGCGTACAAGGCCGATCACCCAACACACGGGCGCACCGAAAAGAAAGACCGCCGCGCTCGAATGCCACTTTTACGGCCATACCTGGCAGCGGATTGGTCTGTCAGATGAAAAGCAGTGCACCGTTTGCGGTTTGAAAGGATATTGCCCGGGCTGCACACCCACGCCCCCAAAGGATGCGCAACCGTTCTACTGTACCAGGCACACGCCAACAGCGGGGAGCGCGGTGCAGCATGAATAGAGATAGGACAGTCAGGGCCAGGCCGCCCGCCAGAAATGGGCAGGGCGGCTACCCACCGGCCAGCAAGCAATCCGCTGCTCCAGGTTACGACACCGAGGAGGAAGAAGAGGACTATCAAGAACCGGAGCGGCCCCACACAAGCGTCAGGCGTTACGACCTTGGCGACGGCCTGGCATACACCCGGGGGAACACCCGCTACACCTTTCACCCAAACCAGGTGCAGCGCATTCCTCCCCGGAGATCGGCGTATACCACTCCCGGACAGATACCAGGCCGTGGAGGACCAGGAGCGCTTGCAGCACCAGAACCTGTGCTGGCTCCCCGGCGCAGGCGAGGCTTCTATGCCCACCCTTTGCTCTATCTGGGTACAGGCATGGTGGCGATGCTCGCCCTGTGGGTAGGGCTATCGATTTTCCTTTCCTGGTGGTATACGTGGCAAGACGATCTCCACTACGGACGCCCGAGAACCTACCAGGTCGACCAGGTCGTCGGGCATAACGATAGCCCCGACAACCCCACCCACTTCGTGGCGATCAACCTGAACTCTCGGGTTCTCATCATAGAACTGCCGGGAGGGGATAGCAGTAAAGCGCGCATCTATCAGGGGCCAACGCTGTACGGGCAGGGCTCAGACCTTGCGCCTATTACGCTTTCTTTCCAGGACGTCAACCATGATGGGAAGTTAGATATGCTCGTCCACTTCCAGGGCAGCGTGATCATCTACCTCAACCAGGGCGGTACGTTTGTTCCACAGCACTTAGGGGGGAGCAATCCCCCCACACCAAACGAGGCAAGAGCATGAGCCAGCAGTTTCACCTTGAAGAGAACATCCAACACATCCTTGCTACCCTTGATGAACAAGGAAATCAGGATGAAGCCCGGGCGCCATACGAAGAAGTTGAGATAAAGACAATTCATGTCTATCCAGTCGAGGGGGGCGGGATACTCCTTACCAGAGAGCCGCTGGAAGAAGACGAGACGATAGACACGGCTGCCTTTGAGCCTCAAGATGTGGAGCAACAACCCCGACCACCCATCGGGCAGACAACACCCACTGCTCAAGAAAGGCCCCTTTTCCCGGGTTTCCTTTTCATACTCTGCCTCTTCCTCCTGCTCGATATGGCAAATACTGCGCTCGTAGCCCTTTTGACCCCCACGGTCACGATCACCGTCGTTCCGGTCATAAAGACTGTCGCGATCACCGGAGAACTCGACGGCGCAGCCATTGGCGCCCGAATCACCCCACCGCTTACGCTGTCCGAATCGCAGGCCGCGCTTGCGACCGGGCACAGGCACCAGGATGCAACACGGGCAACAGGTTTCATTACCTTTTACAACGGCCAGTTTTCAGAGCAAACGGTAGCGGCGGGAACCGTCTTGACAACGGGGGACGGTGTGCAAATCGCCATAGATTCAGGGGCGGACATACCGGCGGCCAACCCGCCAGGCCTGGGGCAGGTCAGCGTTTCAGCCCATGCGGTCCAGAGCGGAGCGCGGGGCGATATCTCCGCGCTGGGTATTGATGAACCGTGCTGTTTACCAGCGGTGTTTGCGAAAAATCTCTCCCCCTTTTCCGGCGGCCAGGACGCGCGAGACTTTACAGTGGTGACGAGCGCGGATATACAGAGCGTGGTCACTCCTCTTACGAGGCAGCTTATGCAGAGTGAACAGGCGGCGCTGAGCGCGCACCTCTCAGCGGGTGAGGCGCTTGATGCGCCAACCTGTACGCAGGCCATCAGCAGCGATCACCGGCCCGGTGATGAAGCAGCGCGCGCGAAAGTAACCGTTTCGGAGATGTGCAGCGCAGTCGCATACGGCACAAACGCTCTACAGGAGGCGGCCGCACGCCTCTTAGCCGCAGCCTCGTCCGGGCGATTAGGCCCGCACTACCACCAAGTCGGGACGGTTCGCACGGTGATCGACCGGCTGACGATGAACGGCACACACCCGGGGAGTATTACCCTGGCCGTTCGGATCGAGGGGACCTATGTCTACCAACTGACGCAGCAAGAGCAGCGGCAGCTCGTCGAGAGGATAGCGGGCCAGCGCAAGCAGGCCGCGCTCTACATGCTCAGGTCGCTTCCGGGGGTACGGGCCGCCAGCATCACGGGCATCCAGGACAACACATTCTTACCTGATGACCCGTCCAGAATCCGCCTTCTCTTTCTCTACTAGGCGGCTTCATACTCACGCACGCTTTGGACCTCTACCACTTGAGTTCCGCCGCCTCGAAGGAGAAGAACTGGCCGGGCTTGCCCATTCTTTGACACTCGTAGCGCGTCCAATGTAGCCACCACAAGTAATAGCCAGAGAAGAAGGAACAGCGAACAATGAACGAACAGACAACCAAGCGCGTCACAATCTACGCGCGCAGCGCAACTACCTCCGAACAGGGCGATGTGCCGAGCAGCATCGATCAGCAGGTTGCCGCCTGCCGACTCTATTGCTCCGAGAAGGGATACTGTATGGACGAGCGGCACATCTACCAGGAAGTGAGCAGTGGGGCGGAATACGAGGGCCGCCCGCAGCTAACCGCTCTGCGCCTCGCGGCCAAAAACCACGAATTCGAGGTGCTGGTCTTGCCCCGCTACGACCGCCTCGCCCGCAACTATGCCCATCAGGCAGCCATCGTTGAAGAACTCGCACAGGTTGGAGTGACGGTAGAGAGTGTTCAAGAGCCGTTCGAGAACAGCCAGCTCGGCGAATTCCTGAACTTTGTACACACCTGCCTGAAAGAGATGGAACGCGAGAGGAGAAGTCAGGCCATCAGGAGGGGCAAGGCGGCAGCGCGACAACGGAGGGAAGGAAGGGAGTAATCAGCAATGCTGTCGCAGACGACACAGATGACAATAGACTATATGGTCTATCGCGCGGCCATATACGCGCGCGTCTCAACCGACAAGCAGGAGGAAGAGGGTACCAGCCTGGTCACGCAGGTGCAGAAGTGCCTGGAGTACTGCTGGCGAAAGGGCTACGTCGTGGCGGAGATACACATCTATCGCGAGGTCTGGACCGGCGCGGAGTACCGAGAGCGCCCCCTTCTTTCAAAGCTGCGGGAAGCGGCGCGGAATCGAGAGTTTGACGTGGTGGTGTTCTACGCCTTTGACCGCCTCTCGCGCAACCAGGTCCATCAGGCGGTGATTATCGACGACCTGCAGTACAACGGCGTCGGCATCGAGTGCGTGACGGAGAACTTCGACGACAGCCCGCTGGGGCAGTTTATGCGGAGCGCGCACGGCTTCGCCGCGGAGCTGGAGCGCGAGAAGTTTCGCGAGCGGTCATTCCGGGGCATGATGGAGCGCTTCCAAAACGGGAAGCTAGCGGGGGGAGGGCAGGCGGCCTACGGCTACAGGTGGAATGAGGGCCGGACGACTTGGCTGACGAACGACGACGCGCTGGAGGTAGACGGCGTGGTAAAATCGGATGAGGCGGGCAACGCCTGGACCGAGCGGAGAATAGTGGAACGCGTCTTTAGCATGGTGGACGGGGGTATGTCCAACAGGGGCATCGCCGATACGTTGACGGCGGAGGGGATACCGACCCGGAGAGGCGGCACAGTCTGGCAGCTATCGACGCTGAACAAGATACTCAACAACCCCTGCTACACGGGACGCGGGGTAGCCTACAAGTGGCGGGACATCAAAAGACCCGGGCGCGCGCCAAAACTCGTCAAGCGCCCAGCGGAGGAGCACATCCCGCTCCCCGAAGGGACCATCCCCGCGATCATCGACCAGGCCCTCTTTGACCGGGTACAGCAGAAGATGCAGCGCAACAAGGAACTGGCGACGAGAAACAACCGGCACGCCGACCAGGCGCTGCTGAGGTGCGGGCTGGTCGTGTGCGGGAACTGCCGCGAAGTAATGCACGTGCAGCAACTACCGGCGGGGCCTGCCTACACGTGCAGGAAGGCGGCAGGTAAAGAAAAGCACACCTCCCCCGGCATCAAGGTGGAGCTTCTCGATGCCGCCGCCTGGAGGTTTGTGACGGAGAGCCTGAAAGACCAGGCCATGATCGAGCGGAGGGTTGAAGCCATCAAGGCCGCCGTATACGACGGGACGCAGCAAGAGTTAGAGCCGGTTGAGAGAGAGATCAACCGGCTGGCGGAGGAGCAGGCAAACCTGGCGCTGGCCATCGGCAACATAGACAGGACCAGGCCGGAACACCTCCACGCCATCAAGTCGCTCACGGCACTCCTGGAGCAGTCGTCGGCCGCCATGCAGAAGCTCGAGGGCGAGCGCCGGGCCATCATCGAGCAGCGAGAAAATATAGCAAAGCTAGAGGCGCAGCTAGAGAAGTACAAGCAGGACTGCATCGCCATCGGTAAAGGGCTGAAAGAAATACACGACTACCAGGACAAGAGAGGCATCCTGGAATTTCTAGGGTTCAGAGCGACTGTTTGGGAATACCGGCACGATCCGCGCTACAAGTTCGAGCTGGTGCCGCCCGTGTTGCGTCCGCAGCGGGAAGGGAATGGGCACCGTAATTTTCCAGACATCAGCCGCGACCTCGCGTGCCTCTGGCAAAGGCGCATCCTGCCAGCGTACCGGTTTGTCGGGAGTATCGAGGGTGTTCAACGGCTCACCTTTAACAGGCAACTGCCCTGATGAAGATTCTTGCATGAAGAGAAAATCCTTTTAAATGTGTTCCAGCTATCAGTCAATCCTGTGTCACCAGACCAGGCAAACGAAAAATTGTTCTGTCAGCATTGTATTGTCTGTTTATGAGGAGTGTCAACCTGTCCCGGTGAACCTTGTGTTCCCCTCATCTGAAGCTTCTTCCCCGTTCCTGCTCTAAGCCAGCACAATAGTAATGAGATAGGCAAGATAGACGATCACCAGAAGGCCACCCATCACACGGGGTATCTTTCCGTACCAGATCAGGGCCAGCAGTGTCAGATGGACAGCACCCATGATCGGTAATGCCACAAAAAGCAGGTGGGGTGCGACGGGAAGAGAGTGAATGGTGGCAGCAAGCCCTAGTGTGACGAGGAGGTTGTAGGCAAACGAACCAAGAATACCCCCCACCAGGATATCTGAGCGTTTATTGCGGGCCGCGCTCACCCCCAGCGCGATCATTTCCGCGCCCGTTCCCAGCGAGACGATGGTGGCTCCGACGACACCCTGACTCTGCCCGATCACCTGTGTCAGGCGTAATGCACCCTCCACCGTAGCTGGCCCGCCCAGAGCCATCGCTGTCAGCCCTCCGAAAGTCAGCAGGATGGGTTTTAAGGATAGTTGAGGTCGTCTGCGCGGCTGATTCTCATCGTCATCATTGTCATCATCGTCTTCTCCCTCCATCATGCGTTTCATGGCTTCCTGATCTGTCTGAAACAGGAAGAGGGTGTAGCCGACAAAGACGATCAGCAGGAAGACGCCTTCCAGTCGGGTGACTGCTCCCAGAAAGAGCAGCACAATGGGGATAATTGACACGAGCGTCGCGATGAGGGCCTGCCGCCGCACGCTGCGAGAGATCGTCATAGGGAAGATGAGGGCGGAAAGGCCGAGGGCTGCCGTCACAATGGTGATATTGGTGCCAACGACAGTGCCCACCGCGAGCGCTGGCGCGCCACGAGCCGAAGCGATGGCCGTGGTAAGCATTTCCTCCGGCTCCAGCCCGGCCAGCAGCACTCCTATAACCAGCGCGCTCAGGCCAAGCGCCCGTGCCAGATCGCCTGCTCCATCAAGAAACCAGTCCGCCCCGATCAACAGCAGGCCCGTGCCAATTGCAAGCAGGAAGAGCGCGATGAGCAGTGCTAGCATGTTTCTCTATCCTTTCCTTCCTGCTCTGAATCCTTATATTTGAAATGGATATATTCCCACGCTGCTGCTGTGGCTTCGGCGCAGCGACGGCTGGCTGCTTTGCTCGCTCAGACTGAAAGAATCTTCAATTCTTGCATGATTGTTCTACCATAAACGTGTGTCGCTTGCAAGCCAGAGGAAACCAGATATCTGTCTTTGAAGGCATCGCCCCTACGGTATCCTGGGGACCTTTTTCTTAGCAAGACAGGAGTTATTGTCACCGGCGGGAGGGAAACAAATGCTATGAGCAAATGGAGAATTGTGGTGTGCGAGCTTGTAAAGACGTATCGTATAGCCGTGCGAGAGGCGGGGTCGTGGGCGGCGGTGGAGAGCATGTGGCGGCGCAGGTATCGTGGGGTAGATGCTGTACGAAGCATCAGTTTCAGGTATATAATGCTTTCAAAGCTCCTCACATCTCAGTCTCATAGTAGCCTCATCTGTAATATATTCCTACTTTCAACTTTGCTTCTCTGTCAGAATCGTTTTTAGGATAGGCTTTTTCACGGCTTGTGACTATCTGGCTATAGTTCGGTTTGTTGGCGAGCTTTTCTTTATGTAAACACATGCATTTATGTGATTGCTAACTTGTTTGGTTAATCGTAAGCTTTGTAGAGAAACACGGTCGCGGAGAGGTACTGGCAGTGGTACATTCTGGTACTTTCTGGTGTACCCTTTAATGTCAAGGTGTGTCAGTAGAAAACGTATTCTCAGTTATCCACAGGTTTTCCACTGGTATACAGCCAAATTGGTGGATAACTCCCTTTTCGCGTTTCGCCTGTTCATGCTATAATGGAAGTGGGGAAAAGTGGGGGAAAATGGAAGAAGTGACCGGTATCTGGAGAGGTGGTGCGGAAGCGGACCTGAGATGAGGGAGAACATTGTGGCCCTGCCTGAGAGGAGGAGTATACCGGCACAACTCCCATTAAGCCGTTGAGATGAGATAGGAAATGCAGGTGTTATGTTTCTCGGCGAGTATGAGCATACGATCGACGCGAAGGGCCGCATGGCCGTGCCTGCCCGCTTCCGGGCGCAGATGGACCAGGGAGCGGTCATCAGCAAGGGCATGGGCGCTTGCTTATCGGTCTATACCATGCAGCGCTGGGAAGAGAAGTCGGCGGAGTTGACCTCCGGCAAGACGAGCGAGGAGCTGCGCGACTTCGAGCGGCGCATTTATCCCAGTGCCAGCGAGGTGGAACTGGACGGGCAGGGACGCATGGTTATCCCTGCGAAATTGCGCGCTTACGCCCATCTCGGCTCTGAGGTGACGGTCGCTGGTGTGCGCGATCACTTTGAGATCTGGGACCGCTCAACCTGGCAGGTCTATCAGGAACGACTGGAAAGCGAAGGGGGCAATAACCCCTTCTAAAAGCAGATAAAGAACGCGCTAAATCAATTGAGAAAATTGCGAAACGATGCAAACACGACATGTGCCGGTGATGCTGGACGAGGTGCTGGAGTACCTTCAGCCCGAACCCGGCGGTCACTACATTGACGGCACACTTGGTGGAGGAGGGCATACTGCCGCTATTCTTGAGCGATCTGCCCCCAATGGGAAGGTCTTAGGGATCGATACCGATGCCCAGGCGTTGGAGAGGGCGCGGGTGCGCTTCCCGCAAATGGTGGAGCAAGGGCGGTTGGTACTGGTGCACGGGAACTTCGCCGAACTGGCCCGCATCGCAAACGAGGCCGGTTTTATCTCTGTACAGGGTGTCTTGCTCGATCTGGGCTTTTCGTCTGATCAGATGGAGAGCGCCGAGCGCGGCTTCTCCTTCAGTGCTGAGGGGCCGCTGGATATGCGTCTCGACCAGTCACAGCAGCTAACCGCCGCCGATCTGGTCAATACGTTGAGCGAGCAGGAACTGGCCGATATTTTCTATCGCTATGGCGAAGAAAATCGCTCGCGCCAGATCGCCCGTCGTATCGTGCGCGAACGAGAAAAAGGCGCTATTCGCACCACTGCCCAACTGGCGGTGCTGGCTGCGGCAGGTGTCCCTTACAAATATGGCGCGATTCACCCGGCAACGCGAGTTTTTCAGGCGCTGCGTATCGCGGTCAACCGCGAACTGGAGCAACTGGAGAAGGCGCTGCCGCAGGCGCTGGATGTTCTGACTGCAAGCGCGCAACGCGAGCAGGAGAGTGGAAGTGAGGAGCAGCGTGCAGGCAGGATGGTCATTATTTCGTTTCATTCGCTGGAGGATCGGCTGGTGAAGGAGTTTATGCGGCGCGAGTCGAGGGATTGCATTTGCCCGCCCGGCACACCTGTGTGTGTGTGCGGCCACAAGGCTCGCCTGCGTATTCTGACGCGCAAACCGGTCACGCCGATAGCGCAGGAGGTTCTGGCTAACCCTCGCGCTCGCAGCGCAAGGCTGCGGGCCGCTGAAATAGTCGTCGGTTCGTAGTGCGTCGCACGGATGCCGTGCATAACACAACAGGCCCGAACAGGGCCTATTCGAGTCTAGTCTAAAGGAATGCGGCAGATGTATGGCTTGAAAGATCGAGAAAACGCACCGAAAAGCCTGCCACAAAGGCCGATTCAGGCTGCGAAGCGACGACGGCAACTCTACCCGTTTCTCTTCCACATGGGGCCGGTCGCGCTCTCCGTCTGTAGCGTGCTGCTCATCGGTTTGATGGCCCTGCTCTACCTGTCGCAAGTCAATCAGGCCGTCAGCGCCAATGATACCTTGCTCAACCTGCATGCGCAGGAGGCGGTGCTGCAGCGCGAGAATCAGGACCTGGTGAATACCATTGCACAGGAGCAGTCCCCGGCCTATATCGCCGCGAAGGCGAAGCGCATGGGGCTGGTTCCCGCCGATCAGTCGGCTATTCAGGTGCTCGTTGTGCCCCACCTCAAGCCGATTCCGACTGATGTTCCCAGCCAACGACTCAAACCATAAAAAGGCCGGAAAGGAGGCAAGAGGTGAGCCAGGAACTACGACGCGCCCGCAATCGACAGATGCTCATCTTCTTGCTGGTCTGCTTCGGCATGCTGATCCTGCTGAGTCGGCTCTACTACTGGCAGGTCGTCGAGGCGCACAGCGGTCATAATCTGGCACAGCTTGCCAACGATGAGCATATACAGAATATCGTGCTGAACGCGCCGCGCGGCCTCATCTACGATGCCGATGGACGTATCCTGGCAACCAATGTCGTGCGCGATGATGTCTACATCGAGCCGATCCAGTTTTCGGTTGACCACCCTGATGACTACCAGGCCAGTCTGGCAACAGTGGTTCACTCACTGCATCAAGTGCTGCCGACGGTCTCGCAAGATCAGTTATACAAGGACTTTAACAGTGGCTTGCAGACGATGCGTATAGCGACGCGCATCGACCCGACGCAGAGCCAGCAATTAGAGGCAATGCACCTGCCGGACATCTTTCTGGTCTCCCGTACCTGGCGCGTCTACCCGCAGGGTTCCCTGGCGGCGCAGGTACTTGGCTATGTGACACAGACGGATACCGACAATCATGGTGTCTATGGCATCGAGGGCCAGTACAATACGTTGCTGGCGGGCAAACCGGGCAGCCTTACGGCTGAGACCGATCTCGACGGAAATCCGCTCGTCGTCGGCCCCAGCTCAGAGCAAAACCCGGTGCCGGGTGCCGATTTGACGCTCACGATCAACAGCGACATCCAGTACTTTGTGGAACAGGGACTGGCGCAGGCGGTAAAGCAGCTAGGGGCGCAGAGCGGAACGGTAGTGGTGCTCAATGTCCGCACCGGGGCGGTGGTGGCGATGGCTGGTTATCCGACCTTCGACCCGAACCAGTACTGGCAGTATGCGAACCAGAAGGGTTGCCTGGGGAGTGAAGATGTCTACTTCAATCCCGCGCTCTACTGTTCGTATGAGCCAGGGTCGACGATGAAGGCGGTGACCATGGCGGCGGCGCTGGATCAGCACCTGATTACGCCCGATACCTCGTTCTTCGATCCGGGCTACATCTCGTTTCCTGACGCGCCAACGGTCTATAACTGGGCCGACCTGGCCTATGGCAGGGAGACGATGACGCAGGTGCTTGAGCACTCGGCCAATGTCGGTGCGGCCTACGTAGCGCATAATATCCTGGGTGCGTCGCGCTACTACCCATATCTGGCGCGTTTCGGCTTCGGCCAGTTTACCGGTATTAATGACGGCCCGGAGACGCCAGGCTACTATCGCACGCCGAGTAACAGCCCGCAGGTCTGGACGCCCAGCGACCTGACCCGGCAGGCGTTCGGTCAGAGCATCGATGCCACGCCCCTGCAAGTGGCAATGGCCTACGAGGCGATTGCCAACGGCGGTGTCATGATGCGCCCGTACTTGCTGGCCTCAGTCGACAACAACGGGCATATCACGACGACACAGCCGCAGGTGGTGCGGCGCGTCATCAGCGCCCAGGCGGCGCACCTGCTCACGAGTATGCTGGAGGAGGCGGCAACCGTCGGGCTGGCGCAAACTGCTAAAGTGTCGGGCTACACCGTCGCGGCCAAGACCGGAACCGCGACAACGCAGGGGATATCCGACTCCGAGACGGAAGCCTCGGTCGCCGGTTTCATCCCGGCGCAGAACCCGCAGTTCGTCATCCTGGTCAAAATAGACCGGCCACAGGCGACCATCTTTGGAGGCACGGCGGCGGCCCCTCTCTGGAAAGCCATCGGCCAACAACTTATGGAATACTATCAGATTCCACCCGATGACCTGAAATCATAGACCGAAGCTACAACAAAAAACAGGATAGCGAAGGAAGACATGCAATCCGAGAATAATGAACAAGAGAGTCTGGCTCAGCCGTTTGAGCCGGAACTGAGCGACGCCTGGCGCGAGCTGCTCGGCCTCTCCACTGAAGCCAGGAAGCCAGCAGGTGGCGTGAACACAGCCGAACAGCAGGGCGGCGTTACCAGGACGGAAGTTGGTGCTGAAATACCGGTACTGAGCAACGATCCCTGGGCTGAATTGCAGCACGAGCAGGGTATTGAGATTGTCGATCTGCAGCAGATACATCCGCAGGCGCTCAATGATCTCGACCTTGAGCAGGCTCTGCAATTCATGCAGGAGCCGCCCACTTCTGGAAGCCAGGTGCAGTAGGTCTATCCTGCCTTGCCTGTAAGTAACTATACTCGAAAATTTGTTCTATGTCAAGGGTTTTAGCAGGGAAAAGTCTTTCATGCCACGTGAGAACGGGAGACAATTGAATAGGCTGGGCGAAGGGCGGGAGAGCCGGACGCGATTGGAGCGGCAGAGAGGCCAGCGGGACCAGAAACCGCTGGTGATGCGTTCGCCAGCGTTGGAGGCGCTTGAAGGGCAGCGGACCTTTGCGCGCGCTGGCGCAAGCAGGATGGGAGCAGGGGCGCGTCGTTCGGTGCGGATCGCCAGTGCCTCCCGGCGCGGGGCGTCTGGACTGAAAGGGACGCTGGCGCGTCTGGCGACTCCTGCCTCGCCGCGCAAGAGTCTGCCGCGAGCGCGCAGTACGGCTGCTGTTAGCTCGCCTGAGGTGATTGGCAGGAGTAGCGGCAAAACGGGCGGCTGGCGGCTGTGGGAGCGAGAGCAGGAGGACGCGAGCGCGCAGGTCATCAGTGAAGAGGAACAGAAGAAGCTGGCCGAACTGGAGATGCGGCTGCCGCGTGTCGCGGGCAAGATCGACCCCTGGCTGCTGGTCATCACACTGGCCCTGCTCTGTATCGGCCTGGTGATGGTCTACAGCGCAAGCTCGTTCATCGCGGCGCGCTATTATGGCGACCCGTCCTACTTTTTCCAGCGCCAGCTCTGGGGCATGGTGGTTGGGCTGGCGGCGATGCTGGTGACGATGCGCGTCGATTATCGCGTCTGGCGGCGCTTCTCGCTGATTGGCATGGCGATTGTGCTACCCCTGCTGGTGATTGTGCTCAAGTTTGGTGTGACGGTCTATGGAGCCTCGCGCTGGCTGGCTTTCGGCTCGTTCTTCTCGTTTCAGCCGAGCGAGCTAACCAAGCTGGTGCTGGCACTGTACATCGCGGACTGGCTGGCGCGCAAGGGCAACCAGGTGGGGACATTTCTCTACGGGCTTGCCCCGTTCGTGATCCTGGTCGGGCTGATTCTCGGACTGATCTTGCTGGAAAACGATATGGGGACGGCCATTATCATCGCCGGTATGGCGACGGTTATGTTTTTTACGGCGGGCGCGAATATCATGCAATTTTTGCTGGCAATGGTCGGCGGCGGTCTCATCTTTATGAAGGAGGCGTTCAGCGGCTACCGCGCTTTGCGGCTGCTGGGGTTCCTGAACCCCTTCAGCAATGTGACAGGCTATAACATGCAACTCTACCAGTCGTTGTTGGCTCTGGGTTCGGGCGGCTGGTTTGGTGTGGGCCTTGGCGCGAGCCGTCAAAAGACGGGCTACCTGCCGATGCCCTATACGGATTCGATTATGGCCATTATCGGTGAGGAACTGGGTCTGCTCGGTTCCGCCATTATCGTCATTTTATTCTTGTGTCTCGCTTTTCGCGGCTTCCGGCTGGCCCGACGCACGCAGGATATGTACGGCGCGTTGCTGGCAACGGGTATCACGACCTGGCTCGTGTTGCAGGCCATGATAAACATCGGTGCCACCACCGGGACCATTCCCTACACGGGGGTTCCGCTGCCGTTCATTAGTTATGGCAGTTCGTCGCTGGTCGTCTCTATGGCGGCCATCGGGGTGCTGCTCAACATCTCGCGTTACATTCGCGAACCGGAGATGCCCGCGCTTCGGCGCACGCTGACGATGGGCATGCACAGGAAGAAGGCGTAGACATATGAGTAAACCGGGTTATCCAGGCAACCGGGAGAGGAATGGAGAATATGGAGAGGCAGGGCCTGCGCCTACCGTGTTGGCCAGCGGAGGCGGGCCCAACCCAGAGCCTGCTCCTCCGGCCCACCCTCTCGTAGGGTCTGGTGGATATAAAGGTCGCAGGATCGTATTGCGTATGAGAGTACTAGTGTCAGGCGGCGGCACCGGGGGTCATATCTACCCGGCTCTGGCGGTGGCGGCGCAGTTACAGAAGGAGTATCAGGCCGAGATATTGTATCTGGGCAGTGACGATGGTCTGGAAACCGAACTGGCACCGCAGATGGGTTTCCCTTACGCCATTATCAAGGCGGGCAAGTTGCAGCGATACGTCTCGTGGAAAACAATAACGGGGATGGCAAGGGTGCCGGTAGGGATGGCGCAGGCGGTTGGCATTGTGCGGAAGTTTCGCCCGCACGCTGTCTTCACCAGTGGCGGCTATGTCGCGGTTCCGGCAGGGTTGGCGGCTCGTCTGAACGGCGTGCCTCTTCTGATGCACCAGGAGGACGTCTCGCCCAATCTGTCGAATCGTCTGATCGCGCCGCTGGCGACGCAAATTTCGGTCGCCTTCGCCGATTCGCTGGCGTACTTTCCAGAGAAGAAAACGCTGCAACTGGGCAATCCAGTACGGGAGGCAATTCTGGATATGCGAGTAAGCACTCCACAGGAGGCAAAACGCTCGCTGGGCTTAGAGACGGATGCGCCATTGCTTCTCGTTACCGGAGGCAGCCAGGGTGCCAGGCACCTGAATCAGATTGTCTGTCATGCCCTGCCGGGGCTTCTCACCCATTGTCAGGTCTTGCAGATCAGTGGCAAGAGGCTATTTGATGAAACTCGCGAGTTGGCTGAACAAACGATGGCAAACCTGACCAGTCAGGAGAAAGAACGGTATCACCTGGTTCCATACATGGATGCGGAGATGCCAGCGGCTCTCCAGGCAGCAGACCTGGTGCTCTGTCGCTCAGGGGCGGCAACCCTGAGCGAACTGGCCGTGTTGAGCAAGCCGAGCATCCTTGTTCCGCTGCCACCGGCTCTCGGCGGCTCACCGCAGGAAGTGAACGCGGAGATGTTTGGAAAGCGGCAGGCAGCTCAGGTCATCCGCGACGATGACCTGACACCTGAAATACTGCTGAATCGTGTAATAACTGTTCTCTCATCTCGTTCATTACTTGAGTCTATGGCTCAAGCCGCCGGAGTGCTCGCTAAACCTGAAGCAACGCGAGAAATCGCTTTATATATAATGACACTGGCGGGCGCAGCCGCACAAAAATAGCATAGCAGGACGCGAAAATCTTGAAACGAAATAGTTCTCACCTACATTTTATGGGTATAGGTGGTCAAGGCATTTCCGCTGTCGCGCAGATGGCGCGACAGGCGGGCAATACCGTGACCGGTTGTGATAGGCAGGCTTCAGCAACCACTCATATGTTGGAGCGTGCAGGCATTGCGGTGGTCATCGGGCATAATCCGGAGCACGTGGTGGCAGAGGACGCTGACATCGATGCCCTCGTGATCAGTCCGGCGGTGACAGCTCTCGATCCAGATAACCCGGAACTGGTGGGAGCGCGGCAGCGGGGCGTGGAGGTTATCACGTGGCAGGAACTGCTGGGCGAGTTGATGTGTGGCAAGTGTTTGCTCTCGGTGTGTGGGGTACATGGCAAGGGAACGACCACCGCCATGCTTGCACTTATTCTGGTCGATGCCGGTCTCGACCCAACCGTCGAGATCGGCGCGGTAGTCCCGCGTTTCGGCGCGAACTACCGCCTGGGACAAAGCCAGTACGCGGTGAACGAGGCGGACGAGTTCAATCACAATTTCTGGCACTATCACCCTCGTCTGGTGGTCGTGACTTCGATTGAGTTTGAGCACCCCGAGTTCTTCGCCGACTACGAGGCTTTCCTGGCCGCCTTTGAGCACTTCATTCGCGGTATGGATATGAGTGGAGATTGGTCATTGCCGCCAACGGTTGTCTTGAACGCTGATAGCCCTGGCTGCCTGGAACTGCGCGACCGGCTGAGCGATTGGCCGGGACGCATTGTCACCTACGCGGTGGAAGGGAGGGCAATGCCCCACACAGAGGGCGCTGCAGCGTCTATAGAGAGAGAACAGGTGACATTTCAGGCATTTGAGATGAAACTGGAAGGCGAAACACGTTTTCGCGTCCGTGGACCGCACGGCAGAGAGGAGGCCTTCGACTTACAGTTGCCGGGCGCCCACAATGTGCAGAATGCGCTGGCTGCGCTCACAGTGGCGTTCCTGCTGGGCGTGGATGCTGAAACGATCAAAAAGACGCTGGAGGGCTTCTCTGGTATCCGGCGGCGTTTCGAGATTCGTCACGCTGGCACGCTGACAGTCGCGGGAGAAGATGGGCAGATACGACAGGTTGAGGATATCATCCTTGTCGATGACTATGCCCACCATCCGACCGCCATCGAGGCAACATTGCAGGCGGCACGGCAGCGTTATCCTGAGCGGCGGCTGGTCGCGGTCTACCAGCCACATATGTTTAGCCGGACAAAGACCTTTTTCGCGCAATTTCGCACCGCCTTTGACGCGGCTGATGTGGCGCTCATCGCCGACATTTTCCCGGCGCGCGAACGCGACACCGGCCTGATCTCCTCGCCAGACCTGGTGGCGGCCATCGCGCAGCAACCGGCCTTTGCCAGCAGAGAGCGCGAAGTGATTGCCAGTGGCGGTGTGCGGGAGACGGCCAGAACCCTGCGCCGCGTTCTGCGCGCGGGTGATCTGGTGCTGATTATGGGCGCGGGAGATATCTATATCGTGACTGAAACACTATTGCAAGATAGTAATACCGAACACGAAGAGTAGACTGCCTGTCCTGAAGGCTTATGAGGAACGCGCTATGGCTTTTGATTTTGAAAAATTTGATATTGAACTGGCTTACAATGAATTGCGCCCGCGTTTTGGGGATCGTGCGCGGGTGAATGAGCCGCTCTCCCGTCACGGCACCTTTGGCGCCGGTGGCAAGGCGGATATATGGGTGTCGCTGGCATCGCAGCAGGAATTGATTGAGCTGGTAAAGCTCTGTTCGGCGTTGCGCTGGCCGGTCCTGTTTGTTGGCAACGGTACCAACATTCTTTATTCCGATGATGGTGTGTCGGGAATCGTGGCGCGCATCGCCTTCGACCACTACACTATCGAAGATCATGGCGATGGCACGGCCCTGCTGGTGGCGGATGCGGGCGTGAGCTGGCCGAAGCTGATCAACGAACTGGTGTCGCAGGGCTGGGGTGGGCTGGAATTTGGCCCTGGCATTCCTGGTACGCTCGGCGGTGGTGTCGTGAGCAACGCGGGGGCGCACGGACGAGAGATTGATCAGCTACTGGAATGGGTCGATGAGTTAGATGTCAGGCACGCGGAAAATCAGGATGAGACGGAGATGCCGCAAGGGCCTCTGACTGTCAGGCGGTTGAATCACGATGAACTGGCACTATCCTATCGCAACAGCCGCTATCGCTCCGACCGGCGTATCGAGTTCAACGAAGCTGGCTACCCGGTGCCCGCGCCGCGCGCCATGATCGAGCCGGAAGAGATTGTATTACAGATGGGCATTCGCCTGCATCGCGAAGACCCGCAGAAGCTGCGCTCACTGGTAGAGCATTACAAGCGGCATCGCAAGCAGACGCAGCCGCCGCAGCAGAGCGCAGGCTCGATCTTCAAGAACCCACCGGGTGATTTCGCGGGTCGTCTGATCGAGGCAGCCGGTCTGAAGGGCAAAATGCATGGTAAGGCGCAGATCTCGCCGCGTCACGCCAACTTTATCGTCAACTTAGGAGGAGCAACCGCTGCCGATATCGTAGCACTGATAATTGAGGCACATGACCGCGTGCTGGATCAGTTCGGGGTCGATCTGGAGCTGGAAGTCGAGCTGCGCGGAGTATGGGGGATATTATGGTAAACTATCGACCGGTACGAGAACAGAAGGCTTCTCACAAATATAATCGACCGCTGAAGCGCCGGGCATCGCTGGATCAGCAGGGCAGGCAGTACCAGCAGCGTATCGTCACGCTGGCGCAGGAGGTTGAGCCTGCGCAAGCCTGGAACGATTTTGAGCAGCGCCGTGAGGAGCGTTTCCGCGCCCGCCAGCGCCAGCAGACCTATACCCACGCGGTGCCGCGCCGCCTGTCACAGGAAGGACAGGCGGGCAGGGCGCGCCCGCACCGTCGGCTTCCAGCCTATAACGGCTCGCCGATTCCCAGACGCGGGGGGCGGCGCCGGGGCCTGTTCTGGAAGGTAATCGGCTTTTTTGCCCTCGTTGGCATCGCTGTCCTCGGCTCCAGCTTTGCCTTGAGCGGTACAGCCTTTCGCGTCGGGCAGGTGAATGTGACAGGGACGCGCAACAGCGCCCTGATTAATACCATTCAGCACATGGGCATGCAGGGCCAGAACATCTTTCTGGTCGATGTTGCCGCTCTCACGGCCCGCATCGAGGCGCTGCCGCAGGTCTCCTCGGCCAGCGTTACGCGGCAGTGGCCCAACCAGCTAACGGTAGCAGTGGCCGAGCGCGTGCCGGTCCTGCTCTGGCAGACGAAATATGGCATGTACAGCGTGGACGCGCAGGGAGTGGTCGTCGCGTCGGTGAGCAAGACGCCGAACGCGAATCAGTTGATGGCAGTCGTGGACACGCGAACAGGGAAGGAAAGCGGGAGGATACAACCCGGCAGTCATTTGAATGCCGCCGATGTCCGCTTTGCGATGCAGGTTTTTGCCAGCTTACCAAAGGTGACAGGTCTCACAGCCTTTACCCTGAATTATACCAATACAATAGCAGTGGCACCTGGAGAAGCAGGGTCATTTGTGATCGTAAGTCCAACGGGCTGGCGGGCGTATCTTGGCGGGAGCGACGACAGCAATCCACTGGACAACCGGTTGCTCGAACTCCGGCAGATTCTTGTGCTGGCGCAGCAGCAACAGCTTCGTCTCGCGACGGTTGACCTGCGCTTTGGCTTGCGGCCAGTCTATACGTTACAGAGTTAATGTAGTGCGTCTCACTTGACCGCCCGATAGGAGCGTGTATCGTGCAAGAGCGGGTGATTGTCGGCATCGACGTTGGAACAACAAAAATCTGTGTTCTCGTCGGCGAACTGGACCGTGACGGGAAGCTGAATATTGTTGGCGTTGGCACCTGCCCTTCACAGGGGTTGCGCCGTGGGGTGGTGGTAAATATTGAAGAGACCGTCACATCCATTGCAGCGGCGCTAGATCGTGCAGAACGCCTTTCAGGGAAGAAAATTACCACGGCCTACGTGGGCATAGCAGGAAGCCACATCGAATCGGAGAATAGCAAGGGCTTTGTCGCTATCTCGCCCAGTCATCGCGATATTGTGCAGAATGACATCAGCCGTGCCATCGAGGTTGCGCGGGCTATTGCCATGCCGGCCAATCGCGAGGTCATTCACGTCATTCCTCGTGGCTACGTCGTTGATGGACAGGAGGGCATCAAGAACCCGATTGGCATGTCTGGCTTCCGGCTGGAGGTAGAGACGCATATCATTACCGGCTCGGTATCTTCCATTCACAACTTAATTAAATGTGTGCATAAGGCGCAGGTGGAGATCGAAGACCTGGTGTTGGAGCCTCTGGCCTCAAGCGAGGCTGTGCTCGGCGATGGGGAGACCGATCTGGGAGTTGTGCTGGTCGATGTCGGCGGTGGCACGACCGATATCGCCGTCTTTGCCGATGGGGCCATCTGGCATTCCGTTGTGCTACCCATCGGCGGCAACCTGATTACCAGCGATATCGCCATCGGGCTGCGGCTGCCCTTTGGCGTGGCCGAGGAACTCAAAGTGACCTATGGACACTGCGACCCTTCCACCATCGCCGAAGACGATATGATTGACCTGTCACAATTTATGCCGGACTGCAACGACCTTGTGCCGCGTAAATTGCTGGCGGAAATTATCCAGGCTCGAGTTGAAGAACTCTTCGAAATGGTGCATGAAGAGATCAAAAAATCTGGCTATGATGGGCTACTACCGGCAGGGCTGGTTCTCACGGGAGGGTCAGCGGAGTTGCCGGGTATTCTGGAACTGGCGGGGCAAACTCTTGACCTGCCTGCGCGCCTCGGCACGCCGCTTGGGCTGCACGGCCTGGCAGATTCCATCTGTCACCCGGCCTATGCGACCTCGGTCGGCCTGCTTTTATGGGGCTTGCGGCACACCTCTTTCCTCATCGAGGACGAGGAACTGGAGGAGCAGGGAGACGGGAACCTGGCGTCCCGCTTCGGGCGCTGGCTACGTGCGTTTATTCCTTAGTTGAAGGAGGCCACTATGGTACCAATGGGAAATCATCAAGTTGAAGGTTTTGCCCAGATTCGCGTGATCGGTGTCGGCGGAGGTGGTAGCAATGCTGTCAACCGCATGATTCGCGCCAATATGGTAGGGATTGAATTTATCGCAATCAACACCGACGCGCAGGCGTTGCTGCAAACGGAGGCCCCGCACTGGATCCGTATCGGCGACAAGCTGACCCGTGGCCTCGGTGCCGGCGGCAATCCTTCCGTTGGCGCGAAGGCCGCGGAGGAGAACGCGGAGGAGATCTACGAGGCCCTTAAAGGCTCGGATATGGTCTTCATCACCGCCGGTATGGGTGGTGGCACCGGCACAGGTGCCAGCCCCGTCGTGGCGCAGATTGCCCGCGAGGTTGGAGCGCTGACCGTCGGCGTCGTCACCCGGCCCTTTACCTTCGAGGGCAACAAGCGCCGCCTCGCCGCTGAAGAGGGTATCGCCAACCTGAAGCAGCACGTGGATACGCTCATCACCGTACCCAACGACCGCCTTCTGCAGGTGGCCGATAAGCGTATGCCGCTCTCCGAAGCCTTCCGGCTGGCCGATGACGTGCTGCGCCAGGGCATTCAGGGCATCAGTGATCTGATTACCGTCCCCGGTCTCATCAACCTGGACTTCGCCGACGTGAAGACGATCATGTCGCAGGCCGGTTCTGCCCTCATGGCTATCGGCGAGGGCAGTGGCGAGAACCGGGCCATCGACGCGGCCCAACTGGCGATTGCCAGCCCGCTGCTCGATATCGACATCAGCGGCGCGCGCGGCGTGCTCTTCAACATCACCGGCGGCACCGACCTGACGCTCTTCGAGGTCAACGAGGCGGCTGACATCATCAGCAAGGCAGCGCATCCCGAAGCCAATATCATCTTTGGCGCGGTCCAGGACTCGGCCTTCGATGGCAGGGTCAAGATCACCGTCATCGCTACCGGTTTCGATGCTCATGTGCAGCCGCAGCCACAGCAGCAGGGGCGCTACGAGCGGAGCTCGTACTACCCGTCCGCGCCCGTCGGCGGCAACGGTAGTTTTGCGCGCTCATCCGCGCAAGGCGTTCCTGCCAGTGGCTATAGCTCGCTGCCTGTGACGCCTCCGCCCATGAACAGTGTGGCGAATCGCCCGACAGGGCCGATGCCTGCAAACGCTGCCCGGCATGCTGATTCGTCGCTGTCCTCGCTGCGGCAGCGCCCGCTGGCCCAGCCGATGCAGGAGCCGGTGCGCTCGCCACTGCCTGCGTCGTCCGCGCAGGGCATGCCGGTGGTGCCACCGTCTCCCACACATAGTGATGTACGTGATATGCGCGTTCCACAGTCGGTCGCGCAGGGTATGGACGATGTCGAGGAAGACGACTACAACGAGTATGAGCTGGATGAGGAGCCGGTAGGTTCTGGCTCGCGTGGCAGTGTTCCCGCGCCACAGCCGGAAGATCAGCCTGCGCAACGTCCGGCCACCGATCAGCGCCAGCAGCGGCCCATTCGCCGCCCTGACCCGAAGGTGCTCGGCTTGCCACGCGGCAATCGCAACGCCCCCATCGGCGATGTCATCGACATCCCCGCCTTCCTGCGCAAGCGATAAAGCGAAAAAGACAAGAAAAATCCGGCGCTCGCCGAGCGCCGGATTTTTCTTGCTTGCCCTCTTGTTTACTTACCGACTTTGTTGTTGGTTTTGCCGAGGTTGCCCGGAATGTTTTCGTCCAGGCCAATGTGGTTCACCACCACGCGCACACCCGGAATGGCGATGATCTCGCGTTCCAGCATATACTTCATCTCAGGCGTTGGTGTGTAGCCGTACAGGTTGACGATGTAGTTCTCGACATACACGTGCAGGTCTTTTGCCCCGTTGAGCTTTCCGGCCTCCTGCAAGCTCGCAATCTTCGCCTCGACAGCGTTCAGCAGGGCATCTTCCGCGACAAGGAAGCTTCTCACATCTAGCACGCCCGGCAATTGTAGCAAGGCTTTTTCCAGCGCCTCACGCTGCGCCTCCAGTTCGACCTTGCCATAGAGCGCCAGGATGACACCCTCTTTCTCGACTTCCACGTTGACGGGGTGCGCGCTCCACTCGGTGCTGCTGACCGTCACCATTTGATCGGCAAGGCGGCGTGCCTCCATCAGTGTCTGGTAGGCGGGGTAGGTAAGCTCGCCGGTTGTCTCCACTTCCGCGTAAGACGTGGCGAACTGTCCGGCTCTGGCCCTGCGGGCGTGGCGTGGCGCGAAGGGATTTTGTACCGCCCAGCCGATGATACCCACCAGAATGAGCAGAGCGAAAATAATGCTCAGCCAGGGAACCGTACCAGGTGTCCAGGTAAGAAAAAATGCTATAGCCAGCGCAATAGGGATAGCCGTGATAAGCGGCCATAAGCTCGGATTGGGCATATGGATGTGGTGTTCGCCACCAAAACCATATTCATCTTCTTGCTCTGCCAGTGCCTGCGATGGCTGTTCGGTTGTCGCCATCTCCGCGCTTTGTAGAGGAGTTTCCATGAGTTCTTACTCTCGCTTTCCACCGCGATATGCTAACAATTCCTGCTCTGGGGCATGGACACAAATAGCTATGCCCACAGTAATCCTCATATATTAAGCATAACAGGTATCGCCACGCCTTGCAAGGGTTGGGTTTTCCTCAAGCAATACTCGCCCATTTGTCCCATCGACCGTAATCACCTGCCCATCTTTGATAGTGCGAGTCGCGCCTATCACATTCACTACGGCTGGCAGGCCATACTCTCGTGCTACAATCGCTCCATGCGAAATCTGGCCGCCGATTTCGAGCACCAGCCCGCTCACCAGTGGGAACACGGGTGTCCAGCCAGGATCGGTCGCCTGCGTGACCAGAATTTCGCCTGCCCGCAGCGTTGCCGCTTCGCGTGGGTCCAACACGATGCGTGCACGACCGCTTACCTTGCCGCCGCTAACCGGAATGCCTTCCAGCACCTGCCCATTCTCCTCTTCCTCGATCACCGGCTTCCCATCAGGTCCGATTACATCCGCTGGCACAACTGTAAACCAGTAATCATACGCAATCCTTCGCTTTGCCGTGAAAGCTACTAACTCCTCGCTTACTGCCGTTGGCGTGCCAGCCTTGACGATGGCCTCTATCTCCTTCGCTGTAAGGAAAAAGATATCATCGGACGCCGCTAGCCAGCCTCTTTCGGCCCAGCGTCGTCCAAGTTCTGCAAACACGAGCCGCGTGGGCAGGAGAAACTTTGTTGTGTAATAGCGGCTGTTATCGCGCACCGGTACTGCCTGCTGCGTTCGCTTGAGCAGGGAGCGAAAAATTCTGCGGCGCAGCGGGTCCAGCTTCGCCTCTATCTGCGTAACGGCAGCCTCTCTCCGCTCTCGCTGCCGCATCTCTGCCGCGATGGGGTTGATATCCTCACCCGCTCGCAGGTAGTTGGCTACCAGTTCGATCACCTGCTCAGGGGCTTCCATCCAGCGTGGCTTCAAAAATTCCACCTCGTTCGGGCAGCGATGCCCATGTCGCTCTAAAAAAGCCGTCAGTTGCTCGTGAAACGGCTTTGCCTCTGGCATGGCTTGCAGCGTTGCCAGCGCTTCCACAGAGCTGTTGTCCAGCGCCACGGCACTCAAATTAAGCTTGCGCAGTGTCTGCGCCATACGCCAGAGCATCGGACCGACCTCCGCGCTATAGATGCCTGGCAAGCTAGCCACCAGGTCTGGTACCAGCTCTTTCCGCTTCGTCCACCAGCCCACAACTCGTTCGAGCAGGCTGAGCGTCAATCCCGCTGGCGTGCTGATGCGGATATTCGTCGCGAAGACTGCCGCCCCGCGCTCGCCCCAGGTCGGCAGTCCCTCTGCCCACAGCGCTTTGTCATCCAACTGGCGCAGGTCCTTTTGCAAAAACTCGTTGACCTGGCTATCAATCTGCGCGAAAAACTCCTGTGGCGTCAACTTTGGTCCCTTCTGAGCGCCGCCAAAGCCCTGGCCCAACAGCTTCGGGAAAGCGAGCAGCAGGCGCAGGGGACGCCATTTCCCCGGCACCTGCATTTTTCCCTTGCGATGACTGCCCCAGATCATGCCCACAAATGAGGGCGGAATGCCGAACGTCTCGACCATATTGTGCAGTATCAAACCCTCGTTGATATAGAGACGTCCGTAGAATCTTCTTGCTCCTTGCCCCTGCGCGCCCTCCTGTTGCTGCTTATCCAGTTGAAAGAGCGCGGGAAAGCCGGTAGAGGTCAGCGGCGTGATCGGGAACGGCAAGTTCTCGCCCACGTTCGTGCGCGTCCACAGATCAAAAGGCTGTGCTGGCAGAATATCGGCGCTATCCCAGGTATCATCCCCCGGCGGTACTGGAATCTTAGCCGCTATCGCCTTCTCGTCGTGCGAAAAACCTTCCACAGACGCTATTGTCGACACCGGGCGGGCCTGCAAGATACAGACCCCTCCTCCGACAATAGCCCACTCGATATCCTGCGGCCCGCTCAAAAGTTCCTCGATCTCGCGACCCATCCGTGCCAGCACCGCTACCTGTTCCGGGGTGAGCACCTGTTGCCGACGCCGCTCATGCTCGACCGCTATCTCGTCCATTCCCGCCGCCGTGGCAACCGTCATTACCTCTTTATCGCCCACTACAATCTGGATGGCCTTACCGGTAGCTTTCTCCACGCGCACGCTGTCGGGATTGACGCGCCCGCCCACTACCGCTTCCCCCAGTCCCCATGCCGCGTTTATCACCATCTCGTTCCCCGCGCCCGTCAGCGGATTCACCGTGAACAGGATACCGGATGCTTCAGCCTGTACCATCTGCTGCACGATAACAGCGATGCTCACCTGCTCCGCCCCAATGCCTTTTTGCTCGCGATATGCCATCGCACGGGCTGTCCACAAACTTGCCCAGCAGCGTCTCACTGCCGCCAGCAGCCGCTCTTCGCCCTGCACATTCAGGTACGTTTCTTGCTGGCCCGCGAAGCTCGCCCCAGCCATATCCTCCGCTGTCGCAGACGACCTTACAGCCACCGCACCTGCACCCAGTGCGCGGTAAGCACCGACAAGCGCCTGCTGTAGTTCACCTGGCACAGCTCCCTGCTCAAACAGTTTCCCAATAGTGCCAGCGCCTTCCTCCAACTGCTCCAGCGTTCCCTGCGCTGCCCGCTGTGCCAGGCGCTCAATCTCCTCTGCCAGCCCATTTGCCTCGACAAAGCAGCGATAGGCAGTGGTGAGCAATACAAACCCTGGTGGGACGGGCAATTCCGCCTGGATCAGCACGCCCAGATTTGCCGCCTTCCCGCCGACCAGCGCTACATGCTCTCGCTTTACATCTGCCAGATTGCATATAATATCCATGTGATCCTGCCTTTCTTTCTTCCAGGCCAGCCGCCAGAGTGGTACGGGGCGCGTGGTGCTATTCAACATCAGTTTTCTGTTCCGCAGCCCACTCAGTGAGTCTGCGCAGTGCCCACTCGATGTTGTCTGCTGTCTCCTCGCTAGAAAGGCCGAGGTAGTCCTTGAAGGCACGAATAGTGGCCGTCGAAGTGAGGACAAGCACGACATTGCGCAGATGTTCCCTGTCCTCCTCGCTTAAGGAACCGGTGACGGGAATCAGCGCATTTTCGAGCATTTTCAGTCGCGCCGGAAGTGCTACCCGTCGCGCTTCGTAGGCGAACTCGCTCATAGCAGCAGCCCTCAGAGTCTCATCTAGCTCTTCGTACCTGTGTGAGAGTTCCCGTATGCCTGCGATCAACTCCTCCACATTCTGCGGTGGGAGCCGACCGGCGGCTCCGATCTTCTGCAAGGTGTACATCCCCAGCGCCTCGATCAAATCCCGCTTTGTTTTGAAATAGCGATACACAGTAGGCACGGAGACACCTGCCTCGCGGGCAACCTCTGGAATGGACAGGTCGGCCAGCCCTCGTGCCATCGCTCGCACCAGACCCTCCAGAATCTGCTCCCGCGTCCTGCGCATCTGCTCCTCGCGCAGCGGACTATGATATGTTTTCTTCTCATTCATAATATGAATCATATCATGAATATATGATCCGTGTCAAGATTATGACGGGGATATTTAGAAAGGCATAAAAAGAGGGGAACAGGCTCTTTCCCGACCTTCCGTGTGGAATTGAAACAAACTAGGAAAGCAGCAGGATTTCTGATGCTTCAATTTGTGGGGGAGCAGTCTGTATCACCGCGCTGGTGGTCTGGACCTGGACGCGCTGGCCTGCCGAGAGAGAGGAGAATGGGATTGCTTTGCATTGTCCATTTTGCTGTGTATATATCTGCGTGCTGGTGAGTACAATGATGACAGCCTGATTGTAAGCGGCATTCTGCTCTTTGCTGCCATCAAGGAGAAAGCTTCCCTGGCGATTACCAGAGGCGTTAAGTGAGACGGAGATGATCTGTCCTTTGATAGAGGAGGCTTGCGCGCAGGGCGTAGATGTGGGTGTGTTCGAGGTACTTCCTCCTGAAGAACCCTGGCTGCAGCCAGCCGTGGCTAGCAGGATTGCCAGGCAGAAAACGATGCGGAGAGAGATAGAGCGCATAGTATTTCCTTTCATGATCCTGATCTATCGAACGTGATGCTCAGTTCCATCACCCACTCTTCTCTTTTTAACGAGGTATCGTATAGCTTGTAGGGAAGCACTGCCTTCTTCTTTTATGACAGGACGCCAGCTAGCAAGAGAAAGTTCCCTCTCGAATTTCATGATAATGAGGGATGCCTCTCCTCAGAGAGCCGGGGTAAATGTATATCTCTCTCTGAGGAAAGGCCTCATTCTCGCAGCGAGATGCACAACGCCCTCGCTTCAAATCATACCGGCAGTGTCCTTACACGCTCGTGTTTTCCGCGGCGTAAAAGACCTGGTACCAGTCGTAATCGTAGTAGGGGGAGTACAGATGCTGAGGGTCGTTAGTATACCTGAAGTCGTTATGCCCGTTGACGTAGCCGAAGACTCCCTTAATACTCGTCAGCCAGGGGCCACCACTGCACCCTCCGGTCATATCGCATGTTGTCTCAACAACGGTACCATCATCGTAGCTGTAGCCAGTACCAGTGCTTTTGCAAGAATACATCAGGTTGCCGTTATAGGGAGATTCGGCTGGATAGCCGAGGTCGGTGAATGTTTTCGATGGACTATAATTGTATGCCCAGCCTGTGCCGCCTACCACGTTGACGAGGTTGCCATAGCCATATGAATTGTTGTAGACGGCGACATCGCCGAAGTCGTCCTCCAGGGAGCCGCTGTTAATCCAGTCACTCCAGGTCCATGCCTCATATTCTGCCCAGCATCCATAGGGCGTGCTCCCTTTGAAATACTGGGGACAGAAAATCCAGTTGGTATACCAATCTGGGCTGCTACCGGAGCCGCCCTCGACGACACAGTGACCGGCAGTGTCCACGGTGTTCAAGTTGGTGCCGTTGACCGAGGCACCGGAGCAAACATAGTCATAGCCAGTTACCGGGTCGGTGAAGAACACTTTACCCACGGTTGAGTATGGGTATTGACCGTATTTCGTGTGCTTCACCTTGTTGGCGTAGATGCTGAGTGCAGCAACTCCGTTACCGCTGCCGGATGGCCCTGTAGTGGGAGCAGACGGGGTGACTTTTCCCTCAGGCTGTGGTGTCTGCATGGGAATCGCGGCCTGCATACGTGCTGGCGTCCAGTAGGCGAGGGCTTTGGCGGCTGCTGTCGACAGCGGCTTGAAGGAGACGGCACGCGAACTTTGCGCGACAGGCGTCGTCTTTGCGCCATGCGCCCCGGCGGGCAAGGCCATGAAGAAGAGACTGAACAGAAGCGTGAGCATGACTGTGAACACGATAGGTAGCGGTCGTTTGTGCATAAAGCGATCCTTTCTCTCATAGCAATAGTGGAGAAAACATCCCATCATCCCCCGATGGGAAAACCTGAACACAGGATGAGCACTCGTCCTGCGGCAAGAAAACAACGAACGGTCAGGGTCTGTACAAAGGTTTCTTAGCCTCTTTATAAGAATGGTGAGAGGCTAAAAGGGAAGATATTCCTCCTTTCTCTTCCATGAAGTAGCAAAGGTTGAACCATACCATGCAGCGGCGTACCTGGCAACTGAAGGTCTTTCACTACTCAGCCAGACACAAAGAAATACATGGATCAGGATCGAACCAACCTGGATATGTCGCGTCTCCTTTTTATCCCCCTTGCAAGGCAAAAGGTGCACATGCCCCCTGAGCTTTCCCCCGGAAGGGTCTTTTCGTGTGGTTTTGTAGTTCGCTGTATAAACGATGGCAGAAGAATTTTTTGGAGGATGACATTTCTATGAAGCACAAAGGGCAACCGGGTCATGCACTGACTCTTAGTGAAGGAGGTGAAATGGTGCTGGAAACTCATGAGGGATACAGACAATTTGAACGCTTTAGGAGTTCTCTACAAGAAATACCATATCCTTATCTCAGAAGCAGGGATCCGAAAGAGACGGAATTGACGTAGATGCTTGCTCTGCGGTACAGTGTATGTAGTAGCAGGGCCTGTCTTGTATTGCGTCGCGTATCCTAACTATCCATTGAGGCCTGTAACGGTAGTCCTTTTCTGATTGATTGAAGAGAGCGTATCTTGCTTGAGCAGTGCAGAAAGGAGATGACTCAATGCGGATGATGGACAGCGAAGTCAGGGATGAAGTCTTTGTAGATGAGTATACTGGCGGGCTGGTTGGCCCCAGCCTGGGCTTTGCAGCGACTGTGAAGGATGGTGGACGCATTCGCTGCGTTGTGCCGCCCGGCTGCTGGGGACCGATGATTACCCCGGATTTTCGCGGCGGACACGAGGTGACACGGCCCGTTGCTGTGGCGGGCGCGCAGGTGGGCGATGCCATTGCCATTACCATCGAGTCCATGCGTGTGCTCTCGCTGGCAACCTCCTCCGGCACGATGGTTACGAATGCCGCCGCCTTTGGCGATGATCCTTTTGTTGATAAGAAATGCCCCGGCTGTGGCACTGCCTGGCCCGCCACTCGCGTTGAAGGAACGGGAGAGAACAGTATTCGCTGCGCCAGTTGTGGCACCGTTGTTGCTCCTTTTGGCTTCGAGGAGGGCTATACCATTGTCTTCGACCACGATGATAAGGTCGGCCTCACCGTCGATGGCAGCACCGCTCACGATTTCGCGCTGCGCGCTCGCGAAGTTGCTGCCCTGCCACCCAATGCGCGCCAGTATCCTATCCTGCTCTTTGAGCCGGAAACCATCCCCGGTGTGCTGGCCCGGCTGCGTCCCTTCATCGGTAATATCGGCACCACGCCCAGCGTCGACCTGCCAGATTCGCACAATGCAGGTGATTTCGGCAACTTCCTCGTTGGCGCGCACCATCCTTACGGTTTGACGCTGGAAACCCTCAATCGCGCCAAGACCGATGCTCACCTCGATACGAACGAGGTGCGCCCCGGTGCTGTGCTTATCTGTCCCGTCAAGATCGAGGGCGGCGGCATCTATATCGGTGACTGTCACGCCAATCAGGGCGACGGCGAACTCTCGCTGCACACCACCGATATTACCGCCGAAGCTTCTGTACGTGTCAATGTTATCAAGGGTCTGGCCCTCGATGGCCCCATCCTGCTGCCCGTTGCCCAAGACCTGCCCTTCATTGCTCGTCCCTATACACAGGCGGAGATCGAGGCCGGAGAGCGACTGGCGCAGCGCTACCACGTTTCTTTGCAGCGCAACATGGGACCCATCCAGTTCATCGGCACCGGTCCCACCATCAACGAGGCTACCGATAATGCCATCCAGCGCGCCGGAGAAGTCCTGCGCATGACCCAGGCTGAGGTGCGCAATCGCTGCACCATCACGGGCGGTGTCGAGATCGGACGACTTCCCGGCGTCGTTCAACTCACCATGCTCGCCCCTATGGATCGCCTCGATGCTGTTGGCCTCGGCTCATTTATCAGAGCCCAGTATAATGTAGAGTAGAAGGCTTGTAGTTCGAGAGGAGGGTATTCTCATGGCATCAATAGCACCATCGCTTAGCATGCGCCAGCATGGGCAACGAATTACCTGGTTTGTCACCGTTCAACTGATCGCGCTCATCGGCTGGATTATCGTCCAGTCTACCTTTACCCTTTCCCCGTGGGGGCAGAACATTCCTTTTGCGGTCATTATGGTCATCGAAACCATCTGGTGGATTGCCACCCTCGTCATCATGTTTGTCCTGTTCAGGCGGCTGTATAACAGCTTCATCCAGGCAGCTATTGATCTGGAGGAGGCGAACAAGCGCCTGCGCGATACCACCAATAGTATTCTCACGGAACTGAGAACCCGTGGAGATCAGAGTGCAGGGGAAAATCCAACATAACGTGATAATCCCGTACATGACAATGGATTGTGCATATGCAGGTAAACGTCGCGCTCTTTGGGACGGCACGCGTCGTCACGGGAAAAGCGCGGGTCGATATCGCTCTTGACGGTCCTTCCGGCAGCCGCACGCTTGGGCAGGTGCTGGAGGCTCTCTGTGCCACTTATCCCCGTGCGCGTCCTTACCTGCTGACCGAGGCAGGCGCTCTACAAAGCCACATTCGTGTGCTCATCAATGATGCGCGCCCGCAACCTGATGCCACGCTCTCGACTCCAATGCACGATGGTGACCGCGTGACGTTGCTGGTCGCTGTGGCGGGGGGCTGTTTTCCCTTTTTTCTTCCCTCCTGACCGTATCCTTTTCCCTACGTTCATATGGAAGCCTGTAGGGATGATAATGGACATAGTCTAGAAGGGATAGTTGCCAGGATCGTATCGACCTCGTTGGCTATCTAACACCCTTTCCATATCATTGTCTCATTTCACATGCTCACCTGCGTTTTCCTCTCGCAGGTATAACGCTTATACGTGCGAGCCAGGAGATGGGGAGACGCTTCACCCCCTTTCTCTGGCGTAAAGTTTCCTTGTCAAACGGCCTCAAAAGCGGTATTGTGAAGAGGATATGATAGATCTATCATCATTCAAACAGGAGCATTGTTAATGGCACAGTTATCAGAGCATCCTACGCTAGCAGACCTGCAGCGCTATGAAGAGCAGGTCTGCCAGGAGCGGGGCTGGACGAAGGATACTTACGCGGAAAAGTTTTTACTCTTTGTGGAAGAGATCGGTGAACTGGCAAAGGCTATTCGCAAGAGGGCGAGCCTCTATGATGAGAAGGCGAAGCAGAAGCAGGCGAATCTCGAAGAGGAATTTGCCGACGTGCTCAGCTACCTGCTCGACCTCGCCAACTACTTCTCCATCGACCTCGAAAAAGCCTTCCGTGACAAAGAGGAGATTAATGCATCAAGGAAATGGGAATAGCAAGAGCGCGGAGCCGTGGCTCCACGCTCTTGCTATTCCCATTTCCTTGATGCTTACTGCTTCAACAGGATTTTGAGATCGGTTTCCAGTTGTGAAGGGGCGAAGGTGTCGCTGAGGAAGACCTGCTCTTTGCCCTGCTTGTCGATGACGTAGAGAGCTGTGGTGTGATTGATGGTGTTGGCGCTTGCCACCGAGGCGTACATGCTGTAAGCTGACCAGACGGGGGCGAGTTGCTGCTCCGTTCCCATCAGGTAGTGCCAGTAGTTGAGCATGTGGTGGGTGTTAGAGAAGTTGATGACCGACGCGGGAGTGTCTCCTTTCGGATCGACGCTCACCGCCAGAATTGCTACGTGTTGTGCCTGGCTGCCCAGAGCTACTACCGTTGTGTGCAGCTTCTCTGCCGTGAGCGGGCAGACAGTGGTGCAGTGGGTGTAGAGAAAGGTGAGCACAACCGGCTCGCCCCGGAACTGCGAGAGCGAGATTTGCTTACCAAATTGATCGGTCAGGCGAAAATTGGGCGCGGGTGTCCCACCCAGGTTGGTTCCTTGCAGGCCGGATGGAGTCGTGCCGGTAGCGTTGGTCGAGGTGGCATCGCCTCGTGCTCCGACGATGGCAACGACCACTACGACCAGCAGCGCCAGAAAGAGCACCGAGAGCCGTGAAGCCAGACGCCAGCTCATCCGCATAGTATAAACTCCTGTCAGTGTATCACGCGGTCAAGCACCATCACGGCGAAGATCAGCGCGAGATAACAATTTGAATACCAGAAAAGCGTACGCGCCCGGTGTTTCGTTTTCTCCCGCAGCAGGCGCAGCGCCATGTAGACCAGCACTCCACCAAGCACAACGGCCATGACCAGATAAAAGTAGCCCATTGTGTGCATGGCAAAGAGCACGAGCGTCACCGCAACCAGCAACAGCGAGTACAGGAAGATCTGCTTGCGTGTTTCCTGCTCGCCCATAACCACCGGCATCATGGGAATCTTCGCCTTCTCATAATCTTTCTGGATCAGCAGCGAGAGCGCCCAGAAGTGCGGCGGCGTCCAGTAGAAAATGATGGCGAAGAGCCAGATGGCTGGTAGTCCGACGCTATTGGTAATCGCGGCCCAGCCCACAAGCACCGGAACGGCACCGGCAGCGCCGCCAATCACGATATTCTGGGCCGAAGAACGCTTGAGCCACATGGTGTAGATACCAATATAGAACAGAATAGCCGAACATGCAAGTAGCGCGCTCAGCAAGTTGACAAAGACGGCCAGGATGAGAAACGCGCCGATGCCGAGTACAGTGCCGAAAATGAGTGCCTGCCCTGGCTGCACCTTGCCGGAAGGCAGGGAACGACGTTGCGTGCGCCCCATGATCTGGTCGATATCACGATCCAGGTAGCAGTTGATACAGTTGGCGCTGCCTGCCGCCATCGCACCGCCCAGCAGTGTCGGAATAACCAGACTGAGGGGTGGCAGCGCGCCTTTCGCAATTGCCATCGCTGCGGCGGTGACACCCAGCAACAGCACGGTCACATGCGGCTTCATCAGGTCGATATAGCTAGAAAGCGTCTGTCGCAGCGGCCCCGGATCCTGCTTTGTCGCGACCTTCGACGGCTCCTTCGTCTCAAGCTCTACAAGCTCCATAGTGTTGAGCAATCCTTCCAGAAAGATACATAATCCATAACCTATTTTCCTCACCCCGCCTGATACCTTCCTTGCAGCATTCCACTCTTCCCTTACAGATACCTGAATATATCTCATGCTCCAACCCGTATTTGCCGTAAATAAACCGGCCCGGCACATCATTCTGAGCGCAGCGAAGAATGACGTGCCAGGAGGGGTTCATGTGTTCGTGATTCTAGTTGGCAGCATTCTCTTATGTCTTATGGATACCCTTGTTCAATGTTGTTCTTCCTGCTATAGTATTGAGCGAGATTACTTGCACAGCATATTTATTTGTTCAAATACCAAAAGACGGGAAAGGTCGCTGTCATGGCGGACATCGGGCCGAGCTTCTGGCTCACGCAGTGGGACTGGGAGCCATCGATACTTATAGGCACAGCCCTCATTGTGGGCTTCTATCTCTACGCTATCGGGCCATTACGTAAAAAATACGGGCTGGCATCTGCCACGCGCGCACAGATCCTTTGCTTCTTGCTGGGCATGGGGCTGATGTTCCTGGCCCTGGTTTCACCTCTGGACGAGCTGGGTGATAGCTACCTGTTCAGCGCGCACATGGTGCAGCATCTCTTTCTCACCACCATTGGTCCGCCGTTGCTCCTGCTTGGCACGCCTGAGTGGATGGCTGAGCCGCTGCTGCGCAATCCAGTCATATTTCGTATAGCCCGATTTTTGACGCTGCCTGCGGTGGCTTTTCTCGTCTTTAACGCGGATTTCTGGCTCTGGCACGCGCCGCCGCTCTACGATGCCACGCTGGAGAACGAGGCTATCCATATCCTGGAGCACATGACGTTTGTCGTCTTCGGCCTGCTCTTCTGGTGGCCTATCTTCAGCCCGCTCAAACGAGGTCTACCGCGCCTGCCACTCGGCGGACAGATGCTCTATATATTCTTGAGCGGCATGCCTATGGTGGCCCTTGGTGCGGGCCTGACCTTCTCACCGCCACTCTATGCGCCATACCTGGCCGCTCCCCGCGTCTGGGGCATTTCTCCGGCTATGGACCAGCAATTGGGCGGTCTCATCATGTGGATTCCCGGCAGTCTGCTCAATATCGTCATCGTCAGCGTTCTCTTCATTCGCTGGATGTTGCAGCAAGAAAGCCGCCAGCGCGAACAGGAAGCCCTGATGGAAGAGGTGGACAACGAGGTTGGCATCATGTAACACCTTCGCGCAGCGAATGGCCCTGTATATAGTAGGGCCGAACCATCGCGGTCGGCCTGGGGTAGGGCGGGCATAACAGGCTTGTTCAGGTCATTGTAAGGTGTCGGTAAGGGACTGCAAGTCGACTGTCAGGAACGCTCACTATAGTAGGGTATAGAGTGCAGAGAGTGTCACTATATGCGCCTTTTCGCATTGATTGATCGATGACAGAGGGTAGTGTTCATCATCATAGAAATACTAATTTGTAGGAGAAGAGACGTGAGGATGCCTCTATTTCGCGGAATGAAGCCAAAACGCTGGGTAGTAATCATCGCAGCCATGCTTCTATCCTCAATCCTTTTAGCTGCATGTGGAGAGAATTCTCCCTCGATACTTGCGCCCGTCGGGCCGGTGGCCCAGAAGGAATTGAACCTGTTCTGGTTTATCCTTGGCGTTGCAACCTTCGTTTTTATAGTTGTCGAGGCCTGGTTGATCTACTCGATTATTCGCTATCGTGAGCGACCGGGCATGCCCGCCCCTCCGCAGATTCACGGGAACAACACGGTCGAAGCGGCCTGGACGATAGCTCCGGCCCTGTTCCTGTTCGCGGTGCTGGTCTACACCATCTATACCATGTTTACGCTGGCGCCTACCGCACCTCCGGGAGCGCCAACGCTAACAGTACGGGTTTACGGCCATCAGTGGTGGTGGGAGTTTGACTATACCGAGTCTCCCAACTATGGATTCGTGACCGCCGACTCGCTACACATTCCGGTTGGAACTGTAGTGAGGGCCGACCTGTATTCGGATAATGTCATCCACAGTTTCTGGATTCCTCAGATCACTGGTAAAACCGACGTTATCCCCGGCCATGACAACTACATGATCTTCAGAGCCGACAAAGTTGGCACCTATCTTGGTGAGTGCGCCGAGTTCTGCGGCACGCAGCATGCCCATATGAACTTCAATGTCATTGTCGAGCCGATGAGTACCTTCCAGACATGGGTCAGCTCGCAGCAGGCAGCGGCGGCAACGCCTCCACAGGGTAGCCTCGCCGCGCAGGGCGAGCAGCTTTTCAAGACCGGCCAGTGCGCTGGCTGTCACGGTATCGTTGGCGTCAACCTGGCCAGCTACAACGATCCCAAAGCCGCCGCTCTCATTGGCCCCAATCTGACGCACTTCGGCAGCCGCGACCTGATCGCTGGTGGAGTGCTCGATAACAACGCTGCTCAATGTCAGGCCGATTTGCAGAGCAACCCCACAAAACCCGATCTGAGTAACTGTGCCCTGGCTCAGTGGCTATCTGACCCACAGGGTATCAAACCGGGCAGTGACATGGTTATATCGCCATTAACACAAAGTCAGATCAATGCATTGGTAGCGTACCTGGAGAGTCTTAAGTAGACGTAAATCGACCCTGTAGAGTTTCTTACTGGGCTGGATATTGGAGGAATTGCCAATGGCAACCCGCACTATAGAAGGTGTCGGTGTAGTACCACAACGGAAAACCTTTGCCGAAACCTATATCGGCCAATGGCTTACCACCGTCGATCATAAAAAGATCGGCATTATGTACATCGTCACCGCCTTTTTCTTTTTCCTGGTTGGTGGCATGGAGGCGTTGCTCGTTCGCACCCAGCTCGCGGTCCCGAACGGCAAGGTGCTTGACCCGGAGACCTATAACGAAATATTCACCATGCATGGCCTCACGATGATCTTCCTCTTCGTGATGCCTATGACGGTTGGTATCGGTAACTATATCGTGCCGCTGATGATCGGCGCGCGCGATATGGCCTTCCCACGCCTGAACGCCTTCGGGTACTGGATCGTGCTTTTCGGCGGCCTGTTCCTGACATCGAGCTTCCTGTTCAATGCTGCCCCCAACGATGGCTGGTTTGCCTACGCTCCGCTGACAGAATTGAACTCCGGCTGCGTCAAGGCTTACCAGTGTACGCCGGGCCTCAATATGGACTTCTGGGTGCTTGGTATCTTGCTGCTTGGTATCTCATCTATCTCTGGCGCGCTCAATTTCGTCGTCACCATTCTCAAGATGCGCGCGCCCGGCATGACCATTAACCGCATGCCGCTCTTCGTCTGGATGACGCTGGTCACGTCTTTCCTGTTGCTCTTCGCCATTCCGAGCCTGACCGCTGCCAGCGGCCTGCTGCTGCTCGACCGCCATCTCGGTACGCATTTCTACCAGTATACGTTTGGCGGCGACCCGCTGCTCTGGCAGCATCTCTTCTGGTCTTTCGGCCACCCGGAGGTGTACATCCTGATCTTGCCAGCATTCGGCATCATTTCTGATGTGCTGCCGACCTTCTCGCGCAAACCAATCTTTGGCTATACCTTTGTGGCCTGGTCGGGCGTGGCTATTGGTTTCCTGAGCTTCACGGTGTGGGCGCACCATATGTTCGCCGTTGGCCTGCCGCTCATCGCGCAAGCCTTCTTCGCTACCAGCACGACACTCATCGCCATTCCGACCGCTGTGAAGATGTTCAACTGGATTGCGACAATCTTCCGGGGTAAGGTAGTTTTCCGTGTTCCCATGCTCTTTGCCATAGGTTTCATCGCCATGTTCCTGATCGGCGGTTTGAACGGCGTGGCCCTGGCAATCGTTCCTTTCGACTACCAGGTAACGGACACCTACTTCGTGGTGTCGCACATCCACTACGTGCTCTTCGGCGGAAGCGTCATGGCCATCTTCGCAGGCATCTACTACTGGTTCCCCAAGATGACGGGGCGAATGCTCGGTGAGAAACTGGGGCAGGCCCAGTTCTGGCTGTTCCTGATCGGCTTGAACCTGACCTTCTTCCCCATGCAGATTCTTGGCCTGCTTGGTATGCGCCGCCGTATCTATACCTATCCGGCTAACCTGGGTTGGAATGACCTCAACCTGTTGGAGACCGTTGGAGCCTTCATTATTGCTACCGGCGTCCTGATCTTCATCTGGAATGTGATCCGCAGTTTGCGTAGTGGCGAGGCTGCCGGGAGCGATCCCTGGGATGCTTTCACGCTGGAATGGGATACATCGTCTCCACCGCCGCCTTACAACTTTGAGACCATTCCGGTTGTGCGCAGCCGCCGCCCGTTCTATGACAAGAAGAACCCGGAGATCGCCGACTGGAAGACGGCCACGCACTAGCGGTAAATGGACAAGACTTCAGGCCGGTGTTCCTGCCTGTCCCGGTTGCTTCATATCCGGCCTGAAGCCTCTGGAAAAGAGGAAAATTGTGGTCGAGAACACAGAGAAGACAGAAAAGGCGGAGAAGGTCGTCAAGGTAAAGCTGTTAGGCCCGCGCAAGCTGACAAAGGAGCAGATGGAGGCCCCGGAACCGCGCAGCCCCTGGCCTATTGTGCTGGCTGTAACGATTTTTATCGCGTGTGTCGGCCTCCTCATCCATCCAATTGTTTTCTTTATCGGAGTTATACTCATTCTCGGTTCGATTACCGGCTGGTTGTTGGAACGCCGTTCGTACCTGAGATAGGAAATAACTATCAGATACGTGTATCTTAGTAGATTAGGGAGACTATTCTATGGCTACTGAGCAAGGCCCGGTTACTCAGGTTGCGGAACATGAGATAGCGACGCGAGACCTCGCCTGGTGGGGTATGATCTTCTTCATAGCCTCCGAAGCGTTGATTTTCGCAAACCTGATTGCCGCTTATCTCTACCTGGAAATCCGTAACGGTGGAGGGTGGGTACCGCCAACAGATTCGGGTCTGATTTTACCATTGATCAATACTGTTATCCTGCTTTCCAGCAGTATTCCGGCCCATATCGCCGGAACTGCCATAGGTAGAGGCAACCAGCGTGCCCTCAGGTGGGGCTTTTTCCTTACCATCATTCTGGGCGCGATATTCCTGGGCGGGCAGTTCTACGAGTATTCCGGCCTCTTTGCGCACAATTTCACGCCCAGTACTGGCTTGACGCCACAGGCCGCCGTTTTCGGCTCGTCCTTTTTCACGCTGACCGGTTTCCACGGCTTGCACGTGACGGTGGGCCTCATTTTCCTGATTATCGTCCTTATCAGGGCGATGCGCGGACATTTCACCCCACAGAAGCACTTTGCGGTCGAGGCCGCCGAAATGTACTGGCACTTCGTTGACGGCGTCTGGGTAGTCGTCTTCAGCACCGTCTACCTGCTGCCCCTGCTGTTCCGCTAGATTACTTCTGCGATCGCTTGATTTATCGGCCTCTTGAGCTACAGGAGCCGATAAATCGGCGGTGCGCCCAACTTAGCGCGTGCTTACAAAGTACGAGCTTCCGCGTCTGCGAAATATCATCTTTTTGTGACCTCTTCGTGATATTTTCCCTCTGAATGTGGTAGAATTGAGGGAGGGAAAAGATATTCCCTTTCAATTTCCGATCAAGAACGGGTGCCATAGGATACAGAGACATAGCATGAAACGCACCATAATGGGGTGGCGAGCATCTCTATTAGAGCGAAAGGACGAGCGAAGATGAACGAGACGACGCGAGGAGGCGGACAACCGACGGTGACGGTGGAGGCGGGCCGTTCCTACGGGTCGAAGCGACCCAAAAATCCGCGCTGCTCCATTTGTGATCGCCATACGTGGTTCGATGCTACCTATTTAATGGAGCCGGTGGGCGCGCCCGAACCTCGCCAGTCCTGGGTGCTGTGTAAGCGCTGCTATGGCGAACTGCTTATTCACATGCGCAAGTCTCCTGTCCGTTCTCCCCTGCGCCTGCGTATCGCCATGGGCCTCGTCGCCTCCGAGCACTGGCCGCAGTCCCACGCACGCAATCGCCGTGTGATGAGCGACCACACCTGGATTCTTGTCATCGGCTGGGGCTTCGCCATCGCTATGATTGTTCACCTCGTCCTCATTATTATAATTGCATCCATGCATTAGTTTCAGGGCCAAAAGCATAACCTTGACTATCTTGCTAGAATATAAATGAGTCAGGCATAATTCCCAGGCATAATTCTAAGATAGTGAAGGTTATTTGTATGGATGTGGCCGCCGGAAACGGGGCGGAGGCAGGTCGCGAGGACTGGTGGGGCGAAGTGAGCAACGACCCGCTATCACCTTCACCCGCAGCAACAACGACTGCTTCAGCAGCGGAAAGAGATATCTTATCATCGGCAGCGGCGAGAGCGCATAATCTGCTCGCCAATGTCGCGGACAATATGCACAGTGGTTTTATCCTGCTGAATCAGAATCAGCGCGTTACCTATTCCAATGCCAGTGCCGGGCGCTTACTTGGCGTCAGCGTGCAGGAACTGCTGGAAGAGCCGGTATTTGATATTCGCAAACAATTGCTCTCCATTGCTGCCGACCCACAGAGCATTCAGGCCACACTGGATCGTGCCTGGCAGCATCCCGAGCAGGAATGCTCTGCCGATCTTGCGCTGGCCCACGCCGCTGCGCGCTGGCTGCGCGTCCAGTGTTTCCCCGTGCGCGACCCGCGTGGTCACTTGCTCGGTCGTGGTGTCCTGCTCGACGATATTACCCTGGAACGCAGCACCATCGAGGCGCGTAGCGAGACGCTGGCAATGGCCGCGCACGAACTCAAAACGCCGCTTGCCATCATCAAGGGCTGTGCCACGACGCTGCTGGGCAATTCCTCGCGCTGGGACCCGGCTGTACAGCGCGAGATGTTGCAGATGATCGATACCCATACCGATCGCCTCTATGATATCCTCAACACGCTGCTCGATGTGTGGCGGCTCGATGCCGGAACACAGCATTTGCGCCTGGCCCTGGTGGAATTTCCGCGTCTGCTGAGTCAGGTCGTGGAGCGCTGGCGCAAGCATGCTCCCTCCCACGTTTTCACGCTCACGCTACCCGAGGCGATGCCACCGGTTCTCTGCGATGTCGTGCGCATCGAGCAGGCCATCAACCATCTGCTCAACAACGCGGTTAAGTATTCGCAGCCGGGCAGTCTAATTACCATTCAGCTTGATGTCAACGAGATCGAACTCTGCCTGAGTGTCAGCGATAGGGGCGTGGGCATTGCACCCGAACAGCTCGACCGCATCTTTGAGCGTTTCTATCGCGTTCCCATCGATGAAAACAGTCCTGGCGGCAGCGGCCTCGGGCTGGCCGTGGCAAGGGCCACGATTGAGGCGCATGGTGGCAAAATCTGGGCCGATTCGCCCGGTCCTGGGCATGGCTCGATATTTTACTTTACATTGCCTTTAAATCCGCGCTCGTCCTCGCCGTTACCAGGGCTGTCCGTGCCTTCAACTCTTGCCTCGTTCGCCCCTGCGCCGTCTGCGAGTGTGCAGAGCGGGCCGCTGCATCACAGTGAGCGGCTGCATGTGTTGATAGGCGAGCACGATACACGCCTTATTCGCTTCCTGCGCGCCAACCTGGAAGAGCAGCAGTATCACGTGCAGGTGGTTGCGCACGGCCTCCAGTTGTTGCGCCAGCTCGATCTGGAAGAACCCGATCTGATCCTGCTCTCTACGCGCCTGCTCGATATGAGCGGTGTCGAACTGCTGCAACGCCTGCGCGAGTATTCCAGAATACCGGTGCTCATGCTTGCCGATGCCTGTGATGAGGACGAGCGCGTGCGCTTGCTTGATCTGGGCGCTGATGACCTGGTGATAAAGCCATTCGGCATGAAAGAATTGCTGGCCCGTGTGCGCGCTCTGCTGCGGCGGCAGCCTTTGCCCCCTGAGGGAGAGCAGAAAGCGCATACCTTCAGCAGTGGCGACTTGCTGATCGATTACGCCCAGCACCAGGTGTTCGTCGAGGGACGCCCGATCCAGCTCAGCCGCACGGAATACCGCTTGCTCAGCGTCCTTGCCCGCAATGCCGGAATGGTTATCACCCATGAACTGCTACTGGAAAGAGTCTGGGGACCAGAGTATAATAGAGACATAGGTTTTATCTGGGTCTATATCAGTCGCCTGCGCCGCAAGATTGAGAAGAACCCACGGGAGCCACGCTATATCTTAACTGTGCCGGATGTAGGATATAAATTAGCGAAGATTTGAGATGTGGTCGTCCGTGAGCAATCACATCGCCCCAACAGGAGACGACGAAACGGCGCGGGTTTGAAGGCCGGGCGTTCCGTTCCGTCGTTGGCCATTATTCAGGTAATTGTAAGGTGAAGTAGCCCTTCATCAAAGGTATTGTAATGGGTAGCGGCTAGAATATCTTTTGCTATAATGTGGTTTGGATGTGATGTGTTTTGACTCGATTGGACGGGAGCAGTATCCATGTTTCAGGCGCAGGAAGCAGGAACTCAAGAGAGAATTCTCCTCATCGTCGCCGACAACTCATTGCGACGCCTCATCACACTTGGTTTGCAATATCGCGGCATGCAAACTATCGAAGCCTCCAGCCCTTCGGCTTTGCCTGCCGACGAGATCGAGACGCGGCCTCCCGCCTTGCTCGTCCTTGATGTCGATAGCGGTGTAAACAGCGACTGGGAGCTGCTGGAAGCGGTGCAGGAGCATCACTACCTCTCCACTCTCCCGATTGTCGTCCTGGCCTGGGAATGCCCCATTCCTGCTGAAATTGCCGACGAACAGCAGGGTCAGATCACCTGCCTTGCGAAGCCCTTTGATGCCCGTACCCTGCACGCCCGCATCGAGCAACTGCTGACCGAGCGTGCGGAGAAAGCCGCCCTTGCCCTCGCTGAAGCGCAAAGCATACAGGACGCCGCGCAGGAAGAGGAAGTTCCTGAAGGTTCTGCCGTGTCAGCCGCGTCTGTTCCTGTCCCGGCAGTGCCAGCCCTTGCCAGCCGTGCTCAGCTTGTCCACCAGGCAGCCAGCATCTGGCCGTTTATCACCGCCTTTGGCCTGTTCCTCGCCTTCGTCGGCCTCATGGTCCAGATTGCCCTCACTGGCCTCGGCATCCTTATCGTTCTCGCCGCCCTCCTCCTCTGGACGCTCGGCACGAGAACACACAGTGCCTCTGTGGTCGTCAGCAGCAGGCTTACCCCTGTCGGCAACGGAAAAGCGACGTAATGATGTGTTTCTTCTTGACGAGAAGAGCATGAGGTCAGTCAAGAACAGCAGAGCAATGTCTACGCTCATGTCATAAAATGCTTCCGCGAACTCCCGGTCTTGCAAATCCTCGCTCAGGCGTTGATGAAGCCGACTCATTAGTGTGCCTCGTATCTGCCTGCTCATAATATTCACCAACCCAGCTCATGGAGAGCAGGCCGGTGGCATGGTAACGCCCGGGTGTAGATAAGGTGCGAGAGGCTGCGCGTCATCAACGCAAGGCAGGCGAAGAACAAGATGAGCATGAGAAGCGGGAAGCTATCGCAGGCGCTCCCATATTGCGCCGCTCCGCAAAATTGTAGGGAGCACTGGCATCTTCGCGACGATTCTCTTCATGCTCTCTCTCATAATGCAGCCAGACGGGCAAAAAACAAGTGCCAGCGCGGAACCCGCTCAAATCCGTGCTGCAATGTGGTATAATCGCAGGAGATTGAGGATCAGAAATGTACGGAGGAAGCATGTGGAGGCCAGCGCGTATTACTATCGATGGCCCTGCGGGCGCGGGCAAGAGTACGATAGGCGAACAGTTGGCGCGTCACCTGGGTTATGTCTATATCGACACCGGCGCTATGTACCGGGCTTTGGCCTGGCTGGCGCTGCAAAAGGGTATTAGCGTTCACGATGCAACAGCCCTCGAACAGCTCGCTCGTGAGGCTGACATACAAATAACACGACCGCTCATCGACGATGGGCGACAATATACCGTCCTCGCCAATGGACGTGATGTCACCTGGGATATTCGCGATGCCGGGGTGACACGCGCCGTCTCCACTGCCTCGTCCCATCCCGGCGTGCGCGCGGAGATCAGGAAGAGGCAGCGGGAAATGGCGCGGGCTGGCAATGTGGTTATGGTCGGGCGCGATATAGGAGCAGTGGTATTGCCCGATGCCGAGTTAAAAATCTTTCTCACAGCCAGTGCCGCCGAACGAGCGCGCCGCCGCTACGCCGAACTGGTGGAACGGCTGGGCGCGGGCAATCCTGCTCTTCCCTCTCTTGAGGAAGTGCAACACGACATCGAACGCCGTGACTTTATCGACCGGGAAAACATGCGCCCGGCTGAAGATGCCGTACTTATCGCCACTGATACTCTCAGTGTCCAGGAGGTGCTGGCAAAGATTTACCGTCTTCTGGAGGCTTAGCTATGGAACAGGTTCAGGCAGCGAAACCAGCAGGAAAGGGGCGGGCGGAGAAAAATCTCTACGAGCCGTATAAGGCACCTGCTCTGATCTGGTCTCTCATTCGTCTCTTCGGTCGGCTGGCCTTTTTTATTCTAGCGCGTATAGAGGTGCGCGGACGCGAAAACATGCCTGCTAAAGGGCCTTTTATCGTTGCTTCCAACCATCTCTCCTGGTTTGATGTTCCTCTTGTTCCCGCCTTCATGAAGCGCCAGCCCTTTACGATGGCAAAAGAGGAACTTTTTCACTCCAACATTAGCTGGCTTGTTCGCTTCATGGGCGGCTTTCCCGTCAAACGAGGCGAGGCCGACCGCCAGGCCATTCGCGCCGCCGATGAGCTTTTGAAAAAGGGCGATGTGCTCTTTATCTTCCCTGAAGGGACGCGCAGCAGGACGCACAAACTGGCAAAGGGGCATTCCGGCCTCGGCATGATTGCCCTGCGCAGTGGCGCTCCTGTCATACCGGTTGCCATTGCCGGGTCCGAAAACATTCTCAAAAAAATTCGCCCTCGTGTCACACTCACTTTCGGCGAACCGATGACCTTCAAACCTGCTGGTCGCAAGACCACCCGCGAAGATATCGAGAACGCCACCGACGAAGTCATGACAAGAATCGCGGCTATGCTCCCCACAGAGTATCGCTGACCATCTCCTGCTATGATGCTGGTTTCGCCGTCAACTGCAAAATGAGCTGGCGGGAGGCGTGAGGGGGAATATTGAGCCGGTCGGCGGGCCGGTTGAGGGCGTCGGCACTGCCAACCGTTGGCTCGAAGCAGACGAAATTGTGATCGGGCTTGTCTGCCGGTTCCGACCAGACCTGCATATTTGCCAGTGAATACTGGCCATTGACCGGTATCTCCGCGACGGTGAGCGTACCCGCGCCGGGGAACTGGATGGTTACGCGGTGGGAAAATGGATAGGCATTGTCCGGTGGGTTGGTGTTCCAGTTGATGGCGCTGGCGTTGAAATCAGGCAGCCCGCTGACGACCAGTCTGGCCTTCTCCTGCTGCGCCACAGCGAAATAGGGGTGAAAGCCGGGGGCAATAGGCATCGCCTCGTCGCTGTGATTCTCTATCGTCAGCGTATACGTCAATGTTCCCTCACCCACGGCAACTTCGGCCATAAACGTGAACTCGTAGGGGTAGGAGGGCAGCGTGGCGGCGCTGCTGTGCAACTGCATGGTGAGATGGGAGGTATCCTCTTTGGTGATGGGCCAGGGCAGTGTGCGGCCAAAGCCGTGCATGGGCAACTGCGTCCCCTTTTCCTCGAAAGTCCCATTCTTCAACCAGGAAAAATTGGGGATCATCAGCGGCAAGCCCCAGCGCCTGACGTTGCCTGTCTCCATCGGGCGATAGAGTACCTGCCAGGGGCCGACCTGAAACTGCGAAACCAGGCAAATATCATTGATAACGCCAATCGTCGTATTACCATATGTCAGAACATGCTCATCCGTCGTCGGAAACTGCATAGAAGCGGCCATCTGCGCAAATCTTCCCTTCGTGAAATAGTAGCTCTTGCCAATAGTATTGTATCTTTCGGGGAAGCCGCAAAACAAACTGTACATTGTCCCAAAATCTGTATGTTTGTCCTATCTGTTTTCCCTGAACAACCTTGCCTAAAGGCTTGCGTTTTAGCTCGGCGGGGCATATACTGTATCTAGTCATGCCGCGCTTTGAGAGCGCGCTGTATCGAGTAGGTGTAATCTTTCATCTACCCTACCCTGCTTTCGGACTTTCTGAAGAAAGAAACGATTGGAAAAACTTGCGTATGGAGGATACCTCGGATTCCGCTCAGGATGTTTCTGAGGCAGACGGAGAGCGGGGACTGGTAAAGGAGGCAAGGCAGTCAATGCAGGGATATATTGCGATCAAAGGGACACGCAACGGCCTGCTTTTAACTCTCGAACCAGAAACGCCGTTCAGCGACCTGCTCACGGCCCTCGCTGACCGGCTCGCTGAAGCTCCCACGTTTTTTCGTGGCGCCTCGTTGACCGTAGATACCAGCCGCCGCACGCTGCGCGTCTACGAGCGCGTACAGCTCGAAAACCTGCTCGCGCACTACCAGATGTCGGTGGTGCCGTTGGAAAAGGTTGCGCAGCCATTGAGGAACGACGACCTCTCTTTGCCCCCCTTTGCCAGGCCTTCCGTTACCGCGCCCCTGGGCGAGGGAGAGCAGGGACAACGGGATCAACGGGAGAGCGACGATACCCTCTTCCTGCGCCGGACGATTCGCTCCGGCCAGGCCATCCGGCACGCCAGCAACGTTGTCGTGCTCGGTGACGTTAACCCCGGCGCGGAGATTGTCGCCGCGGGCGATATTATCGTCTGGGGGGTATTGCGCGGCATGGTTCATGCAGGCTTTCCCGATAACGAGAATGCCGTTGTCTGCTCTTTGCAATTGTGCCCCGTGCAACTGCGCATCGCGCACCTGCTCTCGCGGCCTCCCGATGGCTTCGAGGTGCAGCCGCGTCCGGAAGTCGCGGCGATTCGCCAGGGACAGATTGTTGTCGAGGCATGGGTGAACGGGCGCCCTCCGCGCAAGTAGCAAAAAGAAGTGAGCGAAAGTCGACCCTGAGAAAGGTTGATTCGTATCGATACAGGAAGTGGGCGGTCTCCAGGCTGCCTGACGCCATATTTCTTTCGACCGCAGTTGGACTGAAGTTGTTCAATGGAGATGTGTATGGAGAGCCGGGTTATCACAATCACTTCGGGGAAGGGCGGAGTAGGCAAAACAACCACCACAGCAAATCTTGGCACGGCCCTTGCCATGCAGGGAAAAAAGGTCGTCGTTGTCGATTCAGATATTGGTCTGCGTAACCTTGATGCCGTTCTCGGCCTGGAGAATCGCATTGTCTACGACCTCGTCGACGTGGTCGAAGGGCAGTGTCGTTTGCGCCAGGCCTTGATTAAGGATAAACGCCTGCCGGAACTCTACCTGCTCCCGGCTGCCCAGACGCGCGATAAGAACGCCATCAACAGCGTGCAGATGGAGCAACTGTGCCAGCAACTGCGACAGGAGTTTGACTACATCCTCATCGATTCGCCCGCCGGCATCGAGCAGGGCTTCCGCAATGCCATTGTCGGCGCGGACGAAATCGTCATCGTTGCCAATCCTGAAATGGCCTCAGTGCGAGACGCCGACCGCATCATCGGGCTGGTGGAGGCGGCTGGCAAACCGGAGCCGCGCCTTATTCTTAATCGCCTGCGCCCGGAAATGGTCAAGCGCGGCGACATGATGGATGTGGCGGACGTGTTAGAAGTGTTGGGCATCGACCTGCTCGGCATTGTCCCCGAAGACGAGTTGATTATCGTGGCAACCAATAAGGGCGAACCCGCCGTTTATGATAAACGCTCACGGGCTGGTAAGGCATATGTCAATGCCGCTCAGCGCATTCTAGGGGAAGAGATTCCTCTCGAAGAGGTCGCGGAGTCCCCGTCGCTTATGGAACGGCTGCGACGCCTGATGGGATTTGGTCCTGTAGTGGCTGAGAAGCGGGTACGCTAAGGACTGCCCGCTGAAGGAGGCGGAGATATGGGTTTTCTCGATTTTGGTGGTCGCAAAAAGAAGCCTACTCCCGGCGAACTGGCGAAAGAGCGTCTGAAGGTAGCCCTCGTCCACGATCGCATCAAGGTGAGTCCCGAACTGCTTGAGCTGATCAAGGCCGATCTGCTGACCGTGATCTCGCGTCGCCTCGAAATCGACGAGCAACACGTCGAGGTAACAATGGCCCGCGAAGACCGCTTTGATAAACTGTTAGCCAATGTGCCGATCAAGCGTCAGAAAATCGCCTTTGAATGGGACCCTCCTGCCCACACGACAGCCGGGGCAGTCCTGCGCGGCAAAGTGCAGGTCGAAGTGGAACGCGAAGACCCTCGGCGCTAAGGCAAAAGCAAAGGCACGCAAGGACAGGCTGATTTACCCTGGTCAGCCTGTCTTTCTGTGCCTTTGCTTTTGCCTTTTGGATACATTATTGCCTATCAATGTAAATTGAAATAAATAAATAACTCTATTGGTAAGTTAAGACTCAACAATAAGAAAAAACATTTCTTAACTGAACCTCCATTGCTTCATAACCTGATACCCACCGGGACAGCGTAAGCTATTGGTGTGATCCCAAACGGGTCATGCGGTGCCTGAAAAATCGCCAGCTTCCCTATGGAGTCAGGGCTTAGCCAGTGTGGTGGATGAGGTGGTGTGGGGATGAAGTGGTGAAAGGCACTATCTGATACGTATGCGTGGTGGATGTTGTGGATGTGGGGTGGAGAACGCAACGGTAGCTGTGAGGTCATCCGTTCTCTGTATGCGATGGTGAGAGGGTGTGCGGAGTGTCGGGAATGTTGCCTGTGGTCAGGATGTAGTGGTGTTGTGGGATGGGGCAATCTGGTCGCAGGCCAGCGTGCAGGGGTGTGATGACCTCATGCGCTACAGGTTGAGCTTAAGTGGAAGTGTACAATAGGAATAGTGGTGTAAAAGCTAACGGTTGTGTTACCCGGTGAGCGTGCGGACGTATACGTATTCAGGAATGAGGAATGTAGGTACGTGGTGGTGCATGAAGCGTTGGGTGGATGTGTACGTACAGCTCGGAGTGCCGTCCAGATACCGGTACTTCAGTGTCGCGAAAGGGCAATCTTGAAGGCGTGAAGATGATGAAAGAGGATAGAAAACAATTACAGGTCGTTTTGCCACGTGCGAACGGGGTAAGCAGCGCTCTCTGGCCTGCCAGCGCCAGGCGCTGCATAGCTACCAGCAAGGAGGCACAACGGCGTCGCTATATGATTATCAATGGGAAAAAATGGATGCTTACCCCTCTCTTTCTGATTATTTTCGTCACTATGGCAATGAGTGCCGCGTTTGTGGCTGTGCTATCCTGGCATCTCTGGTTCCTGCTGCCGGTTGTGGCGCTGCTGCTCGTTTTGCTCAACGTGCGGACAGGGATGGATGCACGTGCCATCTACTCGCGGCTGCCAGGACGGGCACGGCTCTCACATGCAGTGTACAGCAAGAAGACAGTGACGACATCCGCCACGGGAAGCAAGATCGTTCGAAAGGTGATGCGTCCCCAGGTGCAACCTGCCCCCAGGACTCCTATGCCAGAACTGCCCCTTGTGCGTATCCTGGAGACCGTCGACCTCTCGCGGTCCAGCATAGAGCACTTTGTCGATGAGGAAGGTAAAGAGAGGCAAGGGCAGGATACTGGTGAACTTTTACTCAATCTGACTCCGGCGGAAAATACCCACTAATTATTTGCGGGATACCGGGTCATTGAAAACCGGCTCCCCCTGTCATTCTGAAGGCGCTCAGAATGACAGGGGGAGCCGGTTTTCATAGAGAGAGCATATGACCTTCGGGTGAATTTGTTGACCTGCAACAATCTCCTGTATATGATGGTTTCAAGCCTGAAAAGGTCAGATGCAAAAGCATTGAGAAGTTGGAAAGGGTTGGTTTCGTTTGCTGGTGTTTTTTCGTGACAGGTATGGCAGGAGAGTAGTATGAGCGAACAGCAGATTCAGAAAGTCAAGGTTAACCGGTTGGCGCACGTGGGCCTGTGGGCTAATGACGTGGCTGCCCTCTCGCATTTCTATCGGCACGTGCTGGGATTTGATCTTCGTTCGACCATCAATGGCGCTATTGATCCGGAGATTGCACTGGAGCAGGCCAGCGCTTTTTTGTCCCTGGGTGAAGAGTATCATTCGCTCGGTCTCTTCAGCGATACGCGCCCCAATATGGGCAATGGGCGCAGCGCCTTTGGGCGCACGCGTTTACATCACCTCGCCTTTGAGGTCGACACCGATGCCGAACTGGCGGCGCTGGCTGCTCGTCTCAGCCTCTCTGGCATTGAAGTGACCCTGGAAGCCCGCGACGGCGACCCTGACCTCGGCGATACCCTCTGGTTCAGCGATCCTGATGGCAATCGTATCGAGATTTCTGTCACTCCTGACGAATCTTTTGCTCAGGCCCCTGTAGTGGCCCAGCACCGTGCTCGCATACGCCCTCACGGCCTGCAACATATTGCGCTCTCAACGCCGCACCTGGAAGCGATGGTCGAGTTTTACACCGAATCGCTCGGCTTTGATATCTCCGACTGGCTGCTGCGCGAGTGTGCCTGGTTGCGCTGCAACAACGATCATCATACGCTTATTCTCATGCAGGGCAGGCGCGATATCGACCATGTTGGCTACAGCATCTTCGACGGCCCCGAATTGCTCACCTGGGCCGATTACCTGAGTCGTCACCATGTGCCGATTCTCTGGGGGCCTGGTCGCCACGGAGCCGGTCACGACCTTTTCCTCCGCTTTGCCGACAGCGAAGGCATCCATATCGAGCTTTCCGCCGAACTGCAACAGTATTACGACCGCGATGTCACGACGCCCCCTCGTCTCTGGCACACGCGCTCAACCGCACTCAACCTCTGGGGTATGATGCCCGCGTGGATGGGTGAAGAAATCGGGGTATAATGCCATGCTCACAGGCCGGGCACATCCCAGGGCGAGCGCAAGGCAGCGCCTTACTATATACAGGCTCTCGTCGAGCGGCTTCGTATATAATAGGGCCAATGCCTTGCGCTGGGCCTGCGGTGGCCGCATCAATTCTTACTTATTCCGCGCTCACCACGGGGTTGCGCAGGACGCCGATATCCTGAACTTTGGCTTCCACTATGTCGCCGGGCTTGAGAAATTCGGGTGGGTTGCGGGCGAAGCCAACGCCGCTGGGTGTGCCGGTAGCGATGATATCCCCTGCTTCCAGTGTCATGCCTGAAGAGAGTTCGGCGATGATCTGGGGAATGGTGAAGATCATCATGCTCGTATTGGAATCCTGCTTGAGGACGCCGTTGACGAGGAGACGCAGGTTGAGATTCTGTGGGTTGTCGATCTCATCTGCTGTCACAATCCACGGCCCCATCGGGCAGTAGCCGTCCAGACTCTTGCCCCGGAAATACTGTCGGTGGCGGTCCTGCAAATCTCTCGCCGTCACATCGTTGAGGACGCAGTAGCCAAAGACGTGGTTGTAGGCATCCTCCTCACTAATATTCTTCCCGCCCTTGCCAAGAATTACCGCCAGTTCGACCTCCCAGTCGATGCTGGTTGAGACCTTTGGATCAATCACGATAGGGGAGTAGGGGCCGTTGACGGTTGTGGGGGCCTTTGTGAAAAAGACCGGGTATTGCGGAATCGAGGCCTGTCTCCCTCGCGCCTCTGCCGACTCTTTCGCGTGCTCGCTATAGTTCAGGCCCAGGCACATGATGTTTTTGCGCGGGCGCGGAATAGGGGCGGAAAGCTGCACTTCCGGGAACTTATGCACTGCCCCGATCCCGGTAAACGTCCTGACCTCGCCAAAGTTTCTGCCCGCCGCCTTCTGCCAGATGGCATCCAGACCGGCTTTTGCCCGGTCATAATCATCAATCAGGTCCAGCATCTGGTCGGGCAAAATCATTTGCAGTGCCCGCGCCGCCAGGTCTACATCCAGCACCTCGTCCCCCTGCACCAGCCCCAGGTGTGGCTTCGGCAGAGCTTCCGTAGAAAAACTTACAAATCGCATCGGCGCAATTCCTCCATCAGAACAAATACAGCTTTATGGCATAGCCAGCCATAATGACTCGTAGGAGCCATTGCTTTATTGTATCTCAATTTGTGGGTCTCTCGCATTTCCTTTTCCAAATTGGAAGCAATGTGCCTTGTGCCCGTCCCTACGATTATTTATTAGATCAGCCCCTTACTCACGCATAGCTCCGCGTTGAGGATGGAGCCGCCAGCCGCGCCGCGAATGGTGTTGTGGCCGAGCATGACGAATTTGTAGCTCAGGATAGGGCAGCGGCGCAGGCGACCGAGGGTGACGGTCATGCCATGCCCTGCGTCGCGGTCGCGCAGAGTCTGGGGGCGATCTGGCTCGGAGCGGTAGAGCAAAGCGCGTTGAGGCGCACTGGGGAGACCCAGTTTTTGCGGCTCACCTTGATACGACTCCCAGGCCGCGATGATCTCTTCCGGCTCCGCATCGAGGCTCAGTTCGATGCTGGCGCACTCAAGATGACCCTCGCGGGTTGCGACGCGATTGCAGTGCGCGCTCACCACCAGCGGCGCGTCGCTGAAGCCCTGGTCTTCCTGCCAGGAGCCGAGCATCTTGCGTGTCTCGCTCTCCACCTTCTCCTCCTCGCCGCCGATGTAGGGGATGGCGTTGTCGAGGATATCATACGAGGGCAGACCAGGATAGCCCGCGCCGGAAATGGCCTGCAAGGTTGTGACCAGCACCTTGCGCACTCCAAAGGCATCCTGCAAGGGCTTGAGTGCCATCACCAGCGGCGTAGCTGAGCAGTTGGCGTTAGTGACGATGCAGCCCGACCAGCCACGCACTCTGCGCTGTTGTAAGATAGCAGACGAGTGGTCGGCGTTCACCTCCGGCACGATCAGCGGTACATCGGGGGCCATGCGATAGCTTCTGGCGTTGCTGAAAACGGCCTTACCCGCTCGCGCAAAATCTGCTTCGACCTTATCCGCCGCCTCGGCAGGCAGCGCCGAAAAGACAATCTGTGCGTCGGGCAGCGCCTCCGGCCTGCATGGCTGCACGGGCAATTTTGCTACGGCTTCTGGCATCTCGCTGCCCGGCAAGCGCCAGCGCGCCACTTCCGCGTAGGTCAGCCCCTCGTGTCGCTCCGAAGCCGCCAGCGCCACCAGTTCAAACCAGGGATGTCCCTGCAGCAATTCGATAAAACGCTGCCCCACCATGCCCGTCGCCCCCAGCACAGCAACAGGGATACGCTCTCGTCTTTCTGTCATGTACACACCTCCTATCCTACAACTACAATGCGCCGGTGCCGCGCCGTCTTTCGCGCACGGTGAGGGCGTGGCGAACGAGAGGGATGACCGGGGCGATGAGGTCGCGGTGCAGGCTGCGCAGGGCGCGTTCGGCGTTCTCGTCCGCCACAATCAACGTGATACCCAGTTCAGACGCGCCCTGTGTGATGACCGGGATGCGCTCGCGGGCGAGAGAGGCCATGGCGCGGGCCGGACTCATCGGGTCGACGGTGAAGCCGGAACCAATGCAGGCGCAGGCCGCGAGATCGGGCCGCGCACGCACCCGCCACGTCCCCATATCATGTTGCAGGAGCGAAACAACAGTATCCGCTGCCTGCTCCTCCACCATAAAGGAAAGATGGTGTCCCGATGAGGAGCAGATGGCAACCGGGGCGGCACCGGCGCGAGCGGCAAGCGCGAAGACCTGCCCCGCATTCTCAGGGGCGCCGAACAGGTCGGTGCTTTCCATTGTAATCAATGCCAGGTGGCGGCGCGCGCTGATCGCAGTGGCGGCGCTATGCTCATTCTCGGGTCCCACCAGCGTGCCGCGAATATGCGGGCGAAAGGTATTGCGCACGCGCACGGGAATGTTGCGTGGCGCGACGGGGATGAGCGTGCGCGGGTGCAGCACCTTCGCGCCAAACCAGGAGAGCCGCGCTGCCTCTGCGTAAGAGAGCACGGGCAGCAGGCGAGCATTGGGCACCAGGCGCGGGTCGGCTGTGAGCACCCCATCCACGTCGGTATAGATTGTGACCTCGACGCCATTCAGCGCCGCGCCAATCACCGAGGCGGAATAGTCGGAGCCGTTGCGCCCCAGTGTCGTCACATAGCCATCGGATGTGCGCCCGATAAAGCCTGCCGCGATCGGCACCACACGCTGCTCGATCAATGGGGAGATCAGGCGCTGCGCGTTTTGCCGTGTCTCCTCCATCAGCGGTTCGGCACCTACCACCATACCAACCGGCGGCACCTCATGCGGGCGGGCGGTGATAATCACCTCTTCACGCACGGGAGCGGCCCGCACGCCGCTTTCCTGCACAGCGGCAGCCACCAGCAGTACCGAAAGCCGCTCGCCCCAGGCTGCAACCGCCGCAGTGGGCAGGGCGACCTCGTCTCCACGCTGTCTTGCTGCCTTCAGCGCCTCCACATCTCGTTCGAGCTTCGAGAATGCTTCCTGCAAGGTGTCGTGCGACGCATGACGCGCCTCGCGGCGTGTAACCGCCTTTTCCAACGCCTCCAGATGGCGTTGCTTTAAGGCCTCCAGTTCCAGCTCAAGCTTCTTGCCCTCGTCCTCGCAGGCATAACGAGCGATGCGCAACAACTGATCGGTCACGCCGGACATGGCGGAGACGACGACGACTGGAAACGGTTCCTCCGCTTTGTTACACGTGTGCGTCACAATATGAGCCACGCGCCGCATGCGCTCCCCACTCCCAACCGATGTTCCCCCGAATTTCAGGATACTTAGATCAGCTTCCATAAGCACCACCTGACAATCTTTCGTTCGTAAGAATGAATGGATAAGTCTATAGCCTGCTAGCCTGTCGCCCGGGCCACCTCCGCTACGCGCCTGCCGGTTCACCGACGGCAGCCGTTGCCGCCTTGAGGGCCTGGTCGAGATCGTCGATCAGGTCGTCGACCGTTTCAAGCCCGATGGAGAGGCGAATGAAGTCGGGAGTGACGCCGGTTTCGTATTGCTCGTCGGGCGTGAGCTGCGAATGAGTAGTGCTGGCCGGATGAATGATCAGTGACCTGGCATCGCCGACGTTCGCCAGATGCGAGAAGAGTTCCACGTGGCGAATCAACTGCTTGCCCGCTTCCAGGCCGCCTTTGATACCGAAGCCGAGGATGGCACCATAGCCGTGCGTGTGATACTTCGCCGCGAGTTCATGTTGCGGATGGCTCTTCAGACCGGGATAGCTCACCCAGCTCACGGCTGGATGGCTCTCCAGGAACTCGGCGATGCGCAGCGCGTTCTGGCTGTGCCGCTCCATGCGCAGGGGCAGCGTCTCTAATCCTTGCAGGAAGAGCCACGAGTTGAAAGGAGAAATGGCGGGACCGAGGTCGCGCAGCAACTGCACGCGAGCCTTGATGATATAGGCTATCGGGCCAAGCGCCTCGACGTAACGCAGGCCATGATAGGAGGGGTCAGGCTCGACAAACTCCGGAAAGCGTCCGCTCGTCCAGTCAAACTTACCGCCATCCACGATCACACCGCCAATAGAGGTGCCATGACCGCCAATGAATTTGGTGGCTGAATGCACTACGATGTCCGCACCGTGCTTCAAGGGCTGCACCAGGTAGGGCGTGGGCAGGGTGTTGTCGATAATCAACGGCAGGCCGTGCTCGTGGGCGATATCGGCCACCGCGCTGATATCCAGTGTGTCCAGGCGTGGATTGCCCACCGTCTCGGCATAGATCGCCTTCGTGCGGTCATTGATGGCGGCGCGGAAGTTCTCCGGCTCGCGCCCATCGACGAAGCGCACAGTAATGCCCATTCTGGGCAGCGTGTAATGGAACAGATTGTAGGTACCACCATACAGGCTGGCCGAAGTAACAATCTCGTCACCCGCGTTGGCAAGATTCAGAATTGCCAGCGTCTCCGCTGCCTGGCCCGATGCCGTAGCCAGCGCGCCAACGCCGCCCTCCAGCGCCGCAATACGCCGCTCAAACGCATCCTGCGTGGGATTCATAATGCGGGTATAGATATTGCCAAATTGCTTCAGGGCAAACAGATTTGCAGCGTGTTCCGGGCTGTCGAAGACAAAAGAACTTGTCTGGTAGATGGGTACCGCGCGAGCGCCAGTGGCGCTATCTGCCGTCTCCTGCCCGGCATGCAAAGAAAGTGTTTCAAAACCATAACTCTTGTTGTTGTTGAGTGCCATGAGATCAGTTGCTCCTTCCGGGCGGAAGAGTTCCGCCCCTACATGGATAGAATTCATTCGATCCATATACATCGAAAATTCGATTGCGCCCTTAAAAATTCAGGGCTGCGGTCATCTGCGTCCATTCCTTCAGGAAGGCATCGTGACCGTGTGGTGAATCCAGTTCAACATAAGTCGCGTCACCACCCAGCGACCTCACCTGTTCGGCCAGCCTGCGCACCCGCGCTGCCGGGAAGAGAAAATCCGAACGAATGCCGACGAACAGCGCCTTGCTCCGCAGGCGGCTCAGCGCCGCTTGCAGCGATGGATAGCCCTCGCTCACGTCGTACAGGTCCATCGCTCTGCTGATGTAGAGATAGCTGTTGGCATCAAACCGCCGCACCAGCGACTCTCCCTGGTAGTAGAGGTAGTTCTCTACGTCGAAGCGCTCTCCCAGTTCAGGCCCATTGCTGGGTGTGGGAGTCTGGGCAAAACGCGCCGGGTTGCGGGTGAAACGCAGTTCCATCGCTTCCTCGCTCTGATAGGTAATCATCGCCAGCATACGCGCTATCGCCAGCCCCGCGCGTGGCCCCTGGCCCGGCTTGTAATTGCCTTCCTGCCAGAGCGGGTCAGCCATAATAGCCTGGCGCTGCACTTCGCTGAAAGCGATAGCCTGCGCGGTCAGTGACGCCGTGGCCGCCACCACGGCCACCTTGCGCACCCTTTCAGGGTAGCGCACCGCCCATTCCAGCGCCTGCTGCCCGCCGATAGAGCCACCGGCCACCATCGCCAGCTCGCGCACGCCCAGATGGTCGAGCAAAACGCGCTGCGCATCTACCATATCGCGAATGGTAATCAGCGGAAAGTGCATACCATAGGGGCGCCCGGTTGCAGGGTCGGGAGACGATGGCCCCGTACTGCCGTAGCAGCCACCCAGGATATTGGAGCAGATCACGAAATAGCGCGACGTATTGAAGGGGCGTCCGGGTCCGATCAAAGGATTCCACCAGGCCGCCTTCGGATCATCGGGCCGCTCCACATCGTGGGCGTGCGAACTGCCGGTGAGGGCGTGGGTAATGAGGATGGCGTTATCTCTCTCTGCATTGAGCGTCCCCCACGTCTCGTAAGCCAGCGTGATGGGGCCGAAGTCGCCGCCGCGCTGCAATGGCAGCCGCTCAAATGTGTAGGTATGTACCTTGTTGACAGATGCCGCAGTGCCGATGGCCGTATGCGCTCCCTTGCCTTGCCCTGTTTGCTCGATACTGGTCACCATTGCATCCTCCTTTCTGATTCATTGCAAAATGAGCACAAAAAACCCCCTCTCCCTGGCAGGGGCGAGGGGTTCACAGGTTTCGCGGTACCACCCTGATTTGTCGATGCCTCACGACATCGACCTTAACGAGTGCCGTAGTTTCGTGGATTTTAGACCCACCACGACTTCCAGGCCGAGGCCTGCGGGGCAGGGTAACATAGGGCATATCCTACGACACTCCGGCCTGTAACGCGGCCAACGGCACGACCTACTTGCCCGCTGAGGGGCGTTCAGCCTGCTACTCCGAGGTCATATTCAACGCGGGTAAGGCACCGGCTTCTCATCGCCACCGGCTCGCTGTAGCCGTCCCTCTCGTTTACTCGTCCTCTTCATCGTAGTTGTTAACTTGACTGATAAAGTACACAATGCGCAGGCCACAAAAAAACCCCTGCATCTCAGGGGTTGCGGCAACTTTGCGCATTTCCCCTCATCTTGCGGAACACTGAGCAAAGCATTCCGCCGGAATTGGCACCCTTCCCGCGCCACTGCGGATGGGTTGCCGGGCTTCATCGGGCCGTTTCCCTCCACCTCTCTGGATGAGAGCAGAAATTGATTTCCTGCACCTGTTCGGTTGTCTATGTGCTGCACTTTCGATTTGTTAGTACAAAGTATACCCGCCAACTCATGAGAATGTCAAGGGCAATGCTGGCCCCCATTTCTTTTTGACTCTTTTCTTACCCTCGTTGCGTCTCATCTTCAGAAGGAGATATCCATCGAGATGCAAACATTTCTGCCCTATACGTCGTTTGAAGAGGTTGCGAAAACGCTGGATAGCAGGCGCCTGGGAAAGCAGCGTGTGGAGGGGATGCAGATTCTCAATGTGCTGGCGCAGCCGCCGGGCTACCGGGGGGGATGGTTCAATCACCCGGCGGTCAAGATGTGGCGCGGCTACGAAAATGCTTTGAAAGAGTATGTCAACACGATGATTACCGGATGGAAGCGGCGTGGCTACCAGAACAACATATCGTATTACGACCTTGAGGAAGTCTCGATCACATACCCCTGGTGGCTGGGAGATGTGCGTCTCCACCGCTCGCATCAGTCCAACCTGCTGCGCAAAGAGCCTGAATATTATCGTCAGTTTGGCTGGGACGTACCCGACGACCTGCCCTACTTCTGGCCCGTCCCCTGAAAGAATCACAAAGCAGGCGATCTTCCGGTCGCCTGCCTTAACACGTTGCTCTCCTGGAGCAGCGCTAGAATGTTTGCTGTTGATAGGGCTGCTGGTACGGCTGGGGAGCGTAGTATGGCTGCCCGAACATCACACGGCGGCGCGTCTGACCGAACAGCAGGTAGAGCAGGGGGCCAATGACTGGCGTCGACCAGATCACCACCAACCACAAGATCGTACCTGCGGGTGAGTGCTCATCCTCGAAGACCATCACCGTCTCGATAATATGCCCCACTACCGGTATAAACACGATTACCAGAAACAGCAGTGAATTCATCACGCAACCGCGATTTCCTGACATTTTTTCTCCTTATGTTTTCATAACCAGTTGTTTCATTGTGTCATAACTGCCCACGTCCTCATCCACCCTATAGTACGTGCCAGGACTGTATCGCGTTGCATGATGTGCCATAAGAAAACTGGTCTGGACATGGGAGGGACACGTATCCGATAGATCAGCAGGTTTTGTTTGTTTGCAACGTTCTTTACCATAGACAGGTACCTTAGTCCCAAACCGGCTTGCTTTGCTTGACCAGTTGAAGAGTAGCGGGTACAGTGTTTGATAACGTAGGGCGCACGACAAGCGCGACGAAAGTATTTGTAGCTCATTTCGAAGGATGGGGACTGCGTATGTCGTCTATGGATGATCGTCAAAGTAGCGCACCGGATGGGAAAAGGCTTATTTCAGGGGCGCAGCGAAGGCCGGGTCTGCTTAGCCAGATGTCACGCGTTGAGCAAATGCCCTTCTCGGATGTCGCACAGACTCCCGCGCCGCCCACTGGCGCTTTCCCTCTCCCTGTCTCTCCCACATACCAGAATCTGGCAGTGCCAGCACAGGCAGCCACGGTCACCGCTCCTTTACAGAATGATCCAGCCGCCGGTATGCCAGCGGTGACGCGGCAATTGAGCAATGTGAGCGAGGTGCAGACAGGGGCGCTGCCGGTGGCTTTCAGGACAAGCACGACGACGGCCTTGCGCCAGCCGGTAGTGATTCAGGGATCTGGCAAGAAGAGCGCGGGAACATTGCGACCGCCACGGGGTCGACGCTGGGTAGTGCATCTGGCTGTGACCGCCATCCTGGCATTGATCGTCCTGGGCAGTGTAATGTCGGTCATACCGGTGGGCAGCAGCGACGGCACAGCCGCGTTTAACCCTTTCCGACCTATTCTTAACCTTGTGAAAAGTAACAATAGCAACACAGCGTTTATCGCGGCGCAGGAGGCGACGGCAACGGCGGTCATTACTCACCAGGATGGCTATGATCCCGGTCAATCCACCAGTACCAGTTTGCCGCCACCTGAAACGGGTAATGGCAGCACGCTGGATCGCTTTGCCTTCGGGCAATGCACCTACTGGGCCAACCTCCGCTATCACGAACTGACCGGCTACTGGGTGCCCTGGCTGGGCAACGCCTACCAGTGGGCATATGGAGCGCAGGAGGCGGGCTGGGTAGTATCTGCTACACCGCACGTCCCCTCGATTATTGTCTTGCAACCCTATGTCCAGGGGGCAAGTGGCTATGGTCACGTCGCCGTTGTGGAGCGCATCAACTCCGACGGCAGTGTCTACACCAGCAACTATAACTGGTACGCTAACGGGGGCTGGGATACCCTCTCTTACTGGACCTTCTACCCCGGCTCTGGAGTCAGCTTTGTCTGGCATCCGTAGATGGCGAATGTATTTCATAAGTTGCAAGTATTTGGGGAAGCAGATTTTCTCGCCAGGTCAGTAGCCGATATGTATAAGCGGCTGCAGTTTTTTGCGTAGCTGGCGCATGCGTTGTGTAAAAGCAGGCCAGAGTGCGCGTTTGTGCTCCGACCCCTCTTTCCGCATAGGCTAGACCATCGGCAGATGCTCTACGTGGAGCTGGCGTTCGCGTTCTTCGGGTGGTATACGCTGGGCGGCGAGGCGCTGAATAGCTTCGCCGATGCGTTTGATGCCCTCCTCGATGTAGTCCTCTTCAGAAGAGGCAAAGCAGAGGCGGAAGTGCTGCTTGCCGCCGCCATCGACGTGGAAAGGTTCACCTATGACGAAGGCCACATGGTCGCGGGCGCACTCGCGCAGCAGTGCGCGGGCGCGCATGTCGCTGGGCAGGCGACACCAGAGATGGAAGCCGCCCACCGGGCGATTGACACGCACGGAGGAGGGCCAGTGCTTGCTGATCGCGTCTAGCATCAGGTCGCGTTTCTCCTGGTAACGCTGGCGCACGTGCGCGAGATGATCGTCGAGCAGGTCACGTTGGAGGATTTCCGAGACGAGCCACTGGCCGAGTGTGTTGGTGTTGAGGTCGAAGATTTGCTTGTGCAGAGTCAGCCGCTCGATCATGGGTTCGGGTGCGGCCAGCCACGCGACGCGCAGGCCGGGGGCAAGCAGCTTTGAGTAGGTGCTCAGGTAGAGTACCTGTTCGCTGCTGTCGAGGGCCTTGAGCGGCTGGGGCGCTTTGCCCTCGAAGTACATCTCGCCGTAAGGATCGTCTTCCAGAATGGGTGTCTGGTAGCGGCGCGAGAGCAGGAGCAGGCGGCGGCGACGTTCGGGTGACATCACGACACCGGTCGGGTTGTGAAAGGTAGGCTGGGTGTAGATCAGGCGAGGATGATGGCGGGCCAGCACCGATTCGAGCAGGTCGACACGCATACCGTCGCTGTCGGTTGGCACGCCAATGACGCGAGCGCCCAGTGCCCGGAAGGTCTGAATAGCTCCCAGATAGGTAGGTACCTCGACCACTACCTCGTCTCCCTGCCTGAGCAGGAGGCGTCCTAACAGCCCTATGCCCTGCGTGGACCCGGAAAGAATCAATATCTGCGAGGTATCGATGCTAACGCCGCGTTTGCGCATGCGGGCGGCAATGCCCCGGCGCAGGCTGTGCAATCCCTCGACGGGGCTATAGCTCAGCGCGCTCTGCCGGGCGATATCCAGGCCGTCGTCGAGAATGGAGCGCAGCACCTCGACGGGCAGCAGGTTCTGCGCGGGCGTTCCTGCTGCCAGGGAGATTACTTCTTTTTGCTCGCCCATCGAGGCCAGTTCGTTGAGGATGCGCGCATCTGGGCCGAGCAGATCAAGCTCACCGGCGGGCAGGCCACAGAGCCAGGAGGGTACATCGTTTTCGTAGCTCTCCTCGCGCTCCCTCTGATTGTAGGAGTTACGCCTGACCAGTGTGCCGCGCCCCACGTGTCCCTCGATGAGTCCTTCGCTGGCAAGCTGGTTGTAGGCGTTCATCACTGTGGTACGATTCACCCCCAGTTCGTGCGCCAGGGCGCGTTCAGTGGGCAGGCGCACGCCTTCGGCCAGCTCGCCCGAAAGGATAGCTTCGCGCAGCTTCTGGCAGATTTGCTGGTACAGGGGAACGCCGCTCTCCCGTTCCAGTTGTACCAGCGAACTGATGGGGGCAGTGAACAAGGGTAATGATGCATTTGTGTGTTGTCGCATGATAGCACTCCGTTCTCAATTGGCTCATACCAATGTAGTGTAAACCATGTGAAAAGGGTTACGCAAGCGCCAATTGGTGGAGTGACAAAAAAGCCAATCGCCGACGGTAGTGGAGGAACAATTATCGAACCGCACCATAAACCCCCACGGCTGAAGCTGTGGGGAGTCATCATCATTTGATACAATTTTAGAGAGGATATGTTCACTAACAAGTAATATTGTCCTGGAGAAGGGATATGAGTGAGATACAACAGCGGATAGAGCAGGTGCGCAATGACAGGGAGCATGGCTCGCGCTGGCTGGTGCGCGAGACCATTGCGTTGCTGCGTGATATTGCGAAGGATGAGTTGATCCCGCCGGATGAGCGGCTGAGCGAACTGTGGCGGGCTGGTGTGGAACTGGCACAGGCGCGCCCGGCCATGGCCGCCATTGCTGGAGCCGTGTCGCGTATTGTGAACGCTCCAGGTGGATTGCCGGGCATGGCGTTGGCGGCAAGTGATTTGCTGGCTGCGTATGACACTGCCCCGCAACGGATTGCAAGCTTTGCCTGTCCGGCGTTGCAGGGAACGCTGATGACGCTGAGCATTTCCGGCACCGTGCTGAGCGTGTTGCGGGCCTGTGCCGCAACTATCGAGCGCGTCATCGTGCTGGAAAGCCGCCCGCGCTACGAAGGGCGCGAGACGGCGGCGGAATTAGTGCGGCATGGGATTGCGGTGACGCTCATTACCGATGCGCAGGCCGATATTTTTCTGCCGTTCTCCCAGGCGGTCGTGGTGGGCGCGGACAGCGTGCTGGCGGAGGGAGGGGTACTCAACAAGGCCGGAACTGCTCTGGTGGCGTGGGCCGCGCACGGCCACAATGTGCCTTTCTACGCGCTCTGTGAGACGCTCAAGATTTCGCCGCAGCACTGGAAGGGCGATCTCTCGCAACTGGAGGAGAAAGAGGCTGAAGAGGTGCTGGCCAGGCCTATCGCGGGCGTCAGCGTGCGCAATTTCTACTTTGATTACACGCCGCCGCAACTCGTAACAGGCGTGATTACGGAGCGCGGCATCCTGAACCGGCAGCAAATACAACAGATTGCTTCAACCTTGAAGCCAACTTCACTCTCGCAATGACTCGTAGATGCCGATTTATCGGCTAGTTGCCCTTTTGCCGATGCATCGGCGCTGTGCGCGGTAAAGCAGCACTTACGGATGGCTGATTCATTTTCAAGCTGGATATAGGCAGACTGTCCTATTCATTTGGTGAGAAGGGTCTCTTTCCGTATCCTGTACTATAGCGGCATAGAAAGATTGGCATGTCGCATCTGGATGGAGTTTTTGTGATGGGAGGGAAAGCATGGAACCCGAAGGGAATTCTTGCCAGATCGAGGATGGACAGGGAAAGGCAGGGGAGGATACACAATGTGAGGCCGGAGAAAGCGGTGTCCCGGCTATTTCCATTGTGCGCGGCAGCACCCCGATGCCGCGATCGTTTGCGCATTTGCTGACCGATCAGGAGGAGGCGCGAGAGAGTGTTAGAGGACAGGGAAAGGGCGGGCGAGGTCGACAGGATGAGGAATCGCGGCAGGCGGCTGGCCCGGGAAACGCAGCTTTTCCGACAAAAGCGCCTCTGGCTCCTCCACTGCCGGAGGAGTGCGAGGAGGATGAGGAAGATGCAATCAGCGTTGTGGAGGCAACGCCGCTGCCGGGCGAGAAACAGGGTCACGACGAGAGCGCATCCGAGTTCATATGGCTCTTTGAGTATGGGTTGGAGATGGATAGCGCCGTTCTGAACGCTCCGGACAAACTGGACGGCTCTGCCCTGCTCTATGGCCCCGCCGTACTGAAGGGGTACCGCATCGCGCTGGATGCCGTTGAGATGCCAGCAGGGAAGCCACTGGTAACGTTGGTGCGGGCGGATAGCGCAGAACGTGATGCGGCGGTATGGGGCGTGCTCTACCGCATTCCGGCGCGGCTGGCGGCGCACAGGGATGGGGAAGCATCCCTGCTGGACAGGATTCACTTTGCTGCACCGCCTGCATCGTTGTTTGAGGCGGTGACAGTTGTGGTGCATGAATTGTATCGCGGGCGCGACGTGGCATGCACCACATATATGGCAACAGTCGCAGCCTTGCAGCAATTTCGTCAGAAGCACGAGCAAGAGCCGCGTAAGAGCCTCGATGCGCTGTTTGTACAGCGCTTCCTCGGCATTGCCCGCCAGCGCGCTTTACCCGATGAGTATGTGCAGAAACTTTCCGCCCTTGCCGGAGCGTCCGTAAGGGAGGTGAAGGAAGGTACAGTCGCGGGGCGTGTGCAAACCAGGCCAGAGCAGGATACGGAGCCGCTGCCCGTGGTGGCCGAGAGAGAGAAAGCGCCCCCAGTCCAAAAAGGGGCAAGCGACGATAGGGTAGGAAAGCAATTCGGCGCCTGGATGATGACGTTTGCCGCCTATCTCGTAGTGCTCTTACTGCTGGTACTGGTGCTGGCCGTATTGCAGGGTCTGGGCTTAGCCAGCGCCATCTTCACCGCCCGCTTCGCGCCGCTCGGCATCCCCTGGTTTATCCTGGTTTATGGTTTGCTGGGCGGCTGTGTGAGCAGTATTGTCACGCTGGGCAGGCGCGGGCTGACAAGGCCTCCTGCTTTCGTGCTGATTACCTGGTTTGCGCGGCCATTTATTGGCTCTCTATTGGCTATGCTGGCCTACCTGCTACTCAATAGCGGCCTGCTGGTGCTCAGCGGCGGCAGCGAACAGCGCATGGCCCTCTTCTCACTGCTGGCAGCTCTTGCCGGGCTTATGGAGGGATGGGTCTTCACTCGCAAGTCATGAGAAAAAGAAGTCTATTGTGGCTGTCATAAGTATAGCTTGTGGAATGGGGTATGATGATTGTAGAATGACATTGGAAGACCTCTCTATGCGTGAAAGGTAGTTGTTTGCCAGCGAATCAGGAGGAGGAGTCGATGCCGACTTACATCAGTCTGGTTAATCTCACAGAGCAGGGAATCAGGGAACTGCGAAACGCCCCGGAACGCTTGCGCGACTTTGACGAAGCAGCACGTGAGGTGGGAGGGAAGCTGATTGGCTTTTATCTTGTACTGGGCCAGTATGACTATATCGTGATTACCGAAGCCCCCGACGATCAAACGGCAGCGCGCCTGATTCTTGGCACGATTGCGCAGGGAACGGTACGCACTCAGACCATGCGAGCTTTCCCCCGCGAAGAATTCGAGAACATTGCGCGCAATATGCCATAAAGAAACCGACCCGGGCATGTCATTCTGAGCGAGAGCGAAGAGTCTCAGTCAGCTAGCAGAGAAATCGTCCAGACATGTCATTCTGCGCTACGCTCAGAATGACATGTTATTCCCCTTTTCTCTCAACTGTTCACAGGTCGCTATTGGCGAAGATGGCACGGACGAGGCGTTCAGGGTCGTGGCGCGCCAGCGAATCGTCTTCCAGGTTCAGGTGCTCGATGGTCACGTTTGGCACGAGGCGGGAGAGGCGAGCATGATCGATGACCACCGGTTCGCTGATCTGCTTCGCATACTCATTCAGTACACTTGGTGGGAAGGGACCGTCGTTGACCAGCACGCGATCAACGCGCCCACCCAGGTAGCGGTGGATCTCGGCCACGAAATCGGAGGCGCGGTAGCCATCTGTTTCTCCGTGTTTGGTCATCAGATTGCAGATGTAGATTTTCTCCGCGTCGGATTCGCGTACAGCACGGGAAAAGTCTTTGACCAGCAGATTGGGGATCAGACTGGTGAAGAGGTCACCGGGGCCAATGATGATCGTATCGGCGCGGCGCACGGCGCGAATGGCCTGAGTGCAGGCCGGAGCATTTTCGGGTACTAAATGTAATTCTTTAATGGGCGAAAGCGGGCCAAGATTCTTTTTGCCTCTGGTGTCGATGTCAGTCTCACTACAGATGGTTGTGCCATCCTCCAGATCGGCGCAGATCGTGGTCTGTTCCAGTGTAACGGGAATGACGCGCCCGGCAGTATTGAGCAGTTCCTGTGCATCTTCGATGGCAAGCAGAAGATCGCCGTTGTTGATATCTTGCAGCCCCTTTAGAATCAAGTTTCCCAGGCTGTGGCCGCTTACCCCCCCGCTTACTTCATGCTCCCCATCTTCACCCCCCTCCGCACTACTGTTCTGGAAGCGGTGCATGAAGACTTCACGCCATAAGGCGCCGTTGCGCGCGAGAGCGACCAGGGACATACGCAGATCGCCTAGCGGCAACTGGCGGCGGAACTCGTCCATAAGGCGGCGCGAACTGCCCCCACTATCCGACATAGTAACGATGGCACTAATATTGACGGGATATTTCTTAAGGTGGGAAAGAAAAGAGAAGGTACCAGAGCCGCCTCCAATGGTCACGACGCGCCGTCCGGCAAAAGAGTCTCCAATACGACGATTTCCTTGCAAAATGCTGCTCCTGTTGCTTATTTCAGGTTCATTATTCAAATTACGACTCCTCTTCCAAATGTACCATATAACTGCTAAACACTCAATAACTACTATCGGGGGTGTGTCTTACCTGCTCTCATAGGTCTCATTGCGATACTCTTGAGCCTCCAGCTGCCAGATATATACCTGTGGAAAATCCCTGTCCACGTCCCCTTATTCCGCCTGCATGGAATAGTCTACCATCTTATGTTGCCATACGCAAGTATGGATGACTTTTTACCCATCGATCTCCTCTTATGCTAGAAACATCAATATTATGTTATAGATATATGCATCTGGTATCAATGCATAATTGTTTAGCATATATTGCATAAATTGAAATAAATCTGTCTCACAAGCGCACATACAAAACGGAAGGGTGAAGTATATCCCGACCAGATATGTAAAATGCCTGCAAAAGGTCAGGCAAGAAGAAGAGAGGAGAAAGAAATTCAATGGTAGCAACGGCAATGCGCAAAAGCCTGCTGACAGCCCTCATGGTGCTCACGCTCGCGGCGGGCCTCATTACCGGCTTTGCCCACACGAAAGTGGCAGCCTTGACGCATACGATGAGTGTGCGTCCTGTTCATGGGCAAATCGCGGGTTACTGTCCTGCACCCCCTTATGTTTGTGTGCCAAAACTGTAACTCTCATTGACTGCCGCATCAATGGGAGCAGACATGGAAGGAACTTGCTGATATTCATCGGCAAGTTCCTTCCATTTTTGTGAAAATATCACAGGAAACACAGCTATTAACAGAAGATGTAGTATAATTGGGCAAGAGGTAATTGCCTCATTCGTTTCATCAGAAGGATGAGCAGGCGCTATTTGAGAAAAGTTCAATGGTGCTTGAGCCAGGTTCTGGTAAAGAGCGGGCAAGAATGCTGTCCCTTGTGGTAATCCCGGTGGCTTGCTGAAAACTGGTGGGTTTTCCCCTTGACAAAATACGATATATCGTTATAATTAAGATAGGTAACGATATATCGTATTGATGAGGCTGATTTCTCGAAGATACCGAATGTGCTATCGAGAAGAAAGGATGGATTGAATACAATGTTTGGTAGAAGATTTGCATACCAGTTTGAGGGCGGCGATCAAGGTTGGACTCCGCCCTGGCTGCACGATGAAGGCGAGTGGCAAGGTCATGGTCCCCATGTCCATCATGGACCGCATGCTCACCATGTCCATCATGTCCACCACCATGGACCACAGTTTGGGCCGCGTTTCTTTATGCATCGTATGCGCGGGCCGTTTGGCTTCGGGCCTGGTCCTTTCGGTCCCGGTGAAAGAGGTCGGGCGTTTGGGCGCGGCGATCTGAAGTACGCGTTGCTGGAGTTATTGCAGGAGCGACCCATGCATGGCTACGAGATGATGAAGGCGCTGGAAGAGAAGTCCGGTGGTTTCTACTCCCCCAGCCCAGGCTCGGTCTATCCGACGCTGCAAATGCTGGAGGATGGAGGCCACGTGACCTCGAAGGAGACGGACGGCAAGAAAGTCTACAGCATCACAGATGCCGGGCGGGCGCTGTTGGCCGAACGCAAGAGTGAGGAGCAGCCATTTGGGCCGCCATGGATGCGCGGGCAGGGACGTGGGCGTCGTTCCCCGGAGATGCAGGCCCTGCGCAGCGAGGCCATGGAGGTCATGCGTCTCTTCGCAATCGCGGGTCGTATAGCCTTCCAGAACCCTGAGCAGCTATCGAAGTTGCGGGCCGTCATCGAGCGTACGCGCAAAGACCTGACGGACATGATCTACAGTTCGGACGCGGGCAAAAGCGAGGGAACAGCGCAGCAAGCAACGTCCGTCGGCAATGAATCGTCCGAAGGGCCAACAGTGGAACAGGCGTAAACTTCATAGCGATCCTGGAAGAAACAGGTAGTCAGTTTAAGCAACTGGCTATCTGTTTCTTTGTAGCAAACCCATCTTATTATCCTTGTGTAAAGACAAGAATTAGGTTATACTGTGGAAGACGGGTATCTCCTTGCCACTCTGTGGGCGCGGTGGTGGGGACGCAAGATATCCCGTTGTATTTTTGACACTCATATTTCCAACCTTTTCCTCAATTTCTCTAGAAACCCTTCAGTTTACTACCACTTTGCCTCTGGATGTGTTATACTGTCACTATTGCAAGGGAAGGAGGTCCTATGCTATGGAGGATATTCAAGTAGACAATCAGGTGTTGCTGAATCGCGCCCGGCTGCGTCTTGAAGAGGGTCAACCGGAAAGTGCACGTGAGGTCCTTGAGCGAATTCACCCTGAAAACACAGCGCAACAACAAGAAGTCGACTATTTACGAGCATGGGGTTATGTGCTCGAAGCATCCTGGGAAGAGGCGGAAGCTATCCTGGCATGTCTTGTTGAAACTATAGAGGCAGAGGCAGAAGATAATGATGAGATTCAGACGAATGAGCATCGTAAACGGCATGCTCTCTGCCGTTTCTATCTGGGCAATGTTGCTGTCAATATTGGACGTTACGATGATGCTGCTCGCCACTATACAAGATGTATCAGATTACTTCAGGATCGCAGAATTCAGACCTCTAAATTGCAGCCTATTCGTGTGAGGGCGCGCTATTATCTGGGTATGACATGCATTGAACGCGGCCTCTATTCTGCTGCCAGGCAGTATTATGAAGAATCGCTCAAGCTTTTTGAAGGGGTGCTTTCTTCCTCAGAAGGGGATTGGAGAGAGGACCTGGCCAATATATACTATGGTTTATGTAATCTCTCTTGGAAGAGCGGAAAGTTGATAGATGCCCTGGAAATGGGAAAAACAGCTTTAAATCTCTATAAAGAGTTGGATATGCCTATCATGGTAAGTCGTATGCATAACCACCTCGGCCATGTTTACAGGTTGCTAGGCGAGTTTCGCGAGGCTTCAGATCAATTCACGAATTCGCTGGCAATTGCTACCGCGTGCGAAAATCCCAGGATGATTATGCTTAATTGTTCCGCGCTTGCTAAGTTGCGTATGGACGAAGGACGGCTGAAAGAGGCCAGAGAATATGCTGATCTGTCCCTGAGTTTTACCAGACGTTTCCAGAATAACGATTTAATTGGTCAGGCTTATCTGACGGTTGGAATAGTAGCGCAGGCTGAAGCCGAGCAACTATCAGGAGCACGGGCGCACGAACGTATGGAGGAAGCGCTTCGTTATTTTGAGCAGGCGTGTAATCTGCTGGACGAAACGCAGGCTTATGGCCTTATTGCTGAAGCCTATGGCAAGAGGGCTGAGTTGTTGGAGATGTTGGGGCGGACGCAGGAGGCTGTGGTTTGCTGGCGCTCTGCTGTGAAGGCACAGGGGGATAGCTACGGAACTGCCTGGAATTAGTCAGGCTGGATATCATCTCTTATGATAGAGAGTAGATATCCAGACGGGATGTCTTGTTCGACACAGGCTTAAGAAAAGGACATCATGATACAGGTAGATCATCGCAGGCTTGGGGCGTCACCCGTAACGGTTCCGGCGCTGGGAATCGGCATCTGGAGCTGGGGCGACCGGCGTTTCTGGGGCTACGGCCATAGCTATACACAGGCCGATATCGTGCAGGCTTTTGAGACATGCATGGATGACGGTCTCAATTTTTTTGATACGGCGGAAATGTATGGTCAGGGGGAATCGGAGCGGCTGCTGGGGCAGTGCATACGCGAGTATGGACGCGGGCGGCGCGTCATCATCGCCACGAAGTTCGCGCCTATGCCCACCCGCTTCTCCGCGCGTACACTGCTCGACGCGCTCGACGCCAGTCTTGAGCGGCTGGGCGTGCAGACTATCGATCTTTACCAGATTCACTGGCCCTACACTTTTCTAAGCATCGATGCATTGATGGATATGCTGGCGATAGCGGTGCGTTCCGGCAAGGTGCGGGCGGTGGGCGTGAGCAATTACAATGTGAAGCAGATGCAGCGGGCGGCGGCCCGTCTGGCACGGCACGATATCCCACTGGCCTCCAACCAGGTGCATTATAGCCTGCTGCATCGCAAGCCAGAGCAGAACGGTGTGCTGGCGGCCTGCAAGCAGATGAACGTGGCGCTTATTGCCTACAGCCCGCTTGAGCAGGGGCTGCTGACGGGCAAATTTCGTGTAAATAATCCCAATGCGATGCCGATTACGGGAGCGCGCCGTTTCCAGGCAACCTTTCGTACCTCCAATCGTAAGAAGATGGAGCCGTTGCTGCAAACGATGCAGGACATTGCTGGCGAGCGTGGCAAGACGATGAGCCAGGTGGCGCTCAACTGGCTGCTGTGCAAGGGCGATTTTGTGATTCCCATACCAGGAGCGAAGAATGGGCGGCAGGCCAGCGAGAACGCCGGTGCGCTCGGCTGGCAACTGACCAGCGAAGAGATGCAGAAGCTCGACCGTATGTCGCTATTTTGACCCGGACATGTCATTCTGAGCGAGAGCGAAGAATGACATGTGAGAGACTTTTCCCTGGTTGATTATGTTGTTTCCGGTTTGAGACGGACGAGCATGAGGCCGAACCAGAAGGCCCAGAGGGCGAAGAGAAGGATGGCGGGGGTGGTGAAGATGGACTGGCTTTCGTTGGAGACGGTGGCGACGCCAACGGCGCTGCTGATGAGAAAAGCAGTGAGCAGGATGGCAGCGTAGCCGAAGGCCACCCAGATGCCAGGCCAGAGCTTCAGTCCGGCGCGGCTGATGACGACGCCGAAGAGCAGGCAGGAGAGGCCCAGCAAACCGCCGCCCACGGTGTAAGTCAGGATGGTGAAGAGGCTGGAAAGCGTTGGCAAGCTGGCAGGAAGTACAGTGGCAGCGGAAGTGAAGCTGGTGATAGTGAGATAGGTGGTGCTGGCAAGCGTGGCAAAGGCGAAGACGACGATGCCGACGAGACCCATCCAGGCCGCGAGCACCGCGAAGCCCTTCCCTCGCCACGCCTCGGCAAGCAGAGCAGCGCTTTCAGCCTCTTCCTCCTCGTCTTCTGCATCGTCTTTATCTTCCTCATCTTCTGTTTCGTCCTCGCTCTCTTCGTCTTCCTCTTCCCGGCCCAGGATTTCCTGCGCTACGATGATGCGAAAAAGGGTGAAAGGCAGGCTCCACAGACAGACAAAGGCGGCTATCAGCAACAGGCGATAGACCAGGAAGGAGCCGGTATGCCGGAAAATCCAGCCCAGGTAGGGAGTGTAATGGCCGCTGCCCGTCGCCGCCAGCGCGGAGCTATAGCCCTGCGGGATGAGAATGGCAACCTGATAAAGTGGGATGCCCACGGCAAGCAAGAGCGAGCCGATAAGATAGTAAACGCCGTTAGCGCGCAGCTTTGCTAAGAATGTCCGTTGCATAGGAAAATGCTTTCAGTTTTTTTCTTATCATAGAGCAGTCGGAAGAGAGTTGCAAGCAACTCCTCTAACTGAGGCATATGTAAGGCTCACTACGGGCAAATTGCGCGTGGCAGGATCCAGGACTGTTGTGATTATACCTGAAATGATCGGATTAAGGAAGAGATATGGGAAAATGTGGGTGAAGCGTCCTGACGATTAGAGAGGAATCGTCAGGACGTTGTGGCCTTCGCGACCGGACTGGACAAGGTGGGAGACGAAGATTTCGACGACGAAGGGCTTTTCGTAAAGCGGGCGGCGCTCCTTGTCCAGGAAGAAGATGTGCAGTCGGTCTCGTCGCCCGCTCGGCCCGCTGCTTATTGCCTGCATAGGGATGGTGACATCGGCAGCGTAGTCGGGGGCAGGAATGGCTACAGCGGCCTGCTGCACAATGTAGGCGAAGCTTTGATAGAGCACAGAGCGCACCTCGATGTAGACCACTTCACCTTCGACCAGGGCGCTTAACCCCTGCGGGGTTCTCGCCCTGCGCTCTCGCAGGCTCTCACCCGGCGTAGGTGGCACAGCAGGCTGGGAGCGGCCCATCAGGCGAATGCGGATCGCATAGGGCTGATTAGGCTGCACGCGCATTGGGGTTTCGATGATGGCTGCCGCCGTGGTTGTATGCTGCTGTTCGCCCAGGAAGAACTCCCGCAATCGCTTAAGCCAGAGGGATTCTTTCGCCAGTGGAGCTTTCTCCACGGGGGATTGCTGCCCCGTACCTATGATGGGCAGCAATGCGGTGACGCGCTTGCGCCATCTCTGACTCTGCTTCTGATCTTGCGCTGGTGGAGCGGCGACATGAACGGCCTCTGTATCCCTGATAGCGAAAGGATCATGCTCAATGTCGCCCTGAAACGGCGCTGGTTGTATCGCCTGGGTGGGTATCTCTTCAACAGCGGCCCGGGACTCCTGGGAAGCAGCGTCTGCCGGTGCGTTTGTGGAGGAAGGCGCGGTGGAAGCGCTACCGGGAGTTCTTGCCTGCTTCAAAGGTGTGATCGTGACGGTCTCTTCGAGATACCAGTTCTCGTCCTCTGCCTCGTTTTCTACTCCGGACAGCGCAGCAGCTTTGACCTGGGTCAGTCTGGAAGCCGGGCGCTTCTGATCGACGTCGGTGAGGGCCGCAATCATGGCGCTGGCGTTCTGGAAGCGTTCAGCGAGATCGAGGGCAAGAGCGCGCGTGACCAGTTCATCGACGCTATTGCTGACACGCGGATTGAGATCGCGAGGAGAGCGCAATGAACGGGTTGGATGCTGCTGTCGTGTGGTGGCATCTTCGGGCGCCTGGCCGGTGAGCAGGAGATAGAAGATGGCCCCGATACTGTACAGGTCGGAACGCGCTTCGGCGTTTCCCTCCAACGCTTCCGGTGCCATAAACGGATCGGTCTGCGTAGAAAGCGCGCCGCAAGGAAGCAGGCCGCGCACCCTGGTCGGCAGCCACGAGACCATTAAGGCGAGCTGGCTTTGATAGCTATCCTCGTTCAGGACGATGGCCTGCGGGTCGAGGCCACCGATAACGATGTTCTGCCGGTGCAGGTATTCAAGGGAGAAGCAGAGACGCGTCATCCAGTCAAGCGTGACCTGTTCGTTGGGCAGGCCCGCCCCACTTTGCAACAGGTCGTTCAAGGTATGGAGCTGGGATGGTGTGTCCCCGGAAAGCCAACCAGTGACAAGGTAGAGATGGTTCTGGAAATAGCGCAGATCGACGACGGGCATGGTGTATGGAATGCGCTGGCGGCGCAACAGGTCATATTCGTCCTTTACCGCGTCTTTAATGGCGTTGCGCGCCTCTTCGTTCACATCGTTCAGGTCGAGGTCGCGAATGGCGACGGGCCGCTGTTGCTGGTTATCGTAGGCGAAGAATAGCGTGACGTAAGGCTGCCGTCGTACAAGAGAAGTAATACGATAGCGTGTCGCGATGTCGATATCATCTTCCAGAAGAGAGTGATTGTCTGCTTTGTCGATGCGAGCGCCGCATGAGCTACAGAACAGAGCCTGTGAGGGCAGCGTTGCATTACACTGTGGGCAGTTAATGAGTCCAGAGAAATCCTGCTCGGTTCGTGGTTGTGCCATGCTCATAAGACTTCTTCCCTTGAAAGCTGCTTAGTAAATTGGTACAGACAAATTATAGCATAGTCACTGTTTTTGCGGTAGCAAATGTTCCCTGTATCACCCATTTTCGTCATTGATAAATGAAATTCCCGCTGAAAACAGAGGGCAGTTGCTATTTCTCTTTAGTAATACGAATGAGTCGGGCGGGTGGTTGACGCATAGGAGCGAGTGGGCGTTCAATCGTCGCGCCTGTAAAGCGCGTTTGAGTTGAAAGCAGTCGAGCATTACCCTTGTCACCTTGCTGATGTTTTGATAGAATTTCACAAGGACGTATATGTGACCTCATCTGGCGGGCAGGTTGCTCGTTACAATACATAGAGAAGCTGATAATCCACATCCGCTCTCACTCGGAGGTTATTCTATGGATTTAGCCACGTTACTTTTCTGGATTATCGCCGTCACCCTGGTGGGGGCGGCGTTGATGGTGGTGCTGTTGCGCAGCGTTGTCCACAGTGCTCTGGCGCTGATTGTGGTATTTGGAATGGCCGCTGGCATCTATTTGCTGCTCAATGCTGAGTTCATCGCTATTGTGCAAATTCTTATCTATGCCGGGGCGGTAACGATCCTGATACTCTTTGCCCTCATGTTGACGCGCACGACGAATATCAATCGTGACAGCAACCCGACCAACAGGTTGTGGTGGGTCGCATTCATCATCTGTTTGCTGGTAGGGGCGGGTACAATCCTGGCTGTGACCATCAGCCCGCATGCTGTCGCTGTGAACGGAAACGGCGGCGGGCAGATTCCGGCGAACATCAGCAATGTCGTGCGTATCGGGCAGTTGTTGTATAGTCCATCGAGCTATAGCTACGTGCTGCCCTTTGAAATTGCGTCCCTCGTTCTGCTGGTAGCGATCGTGGGCGCGATTGTGATAGGCAGGGAGGAGGATCAATAATGTTGACACTCTATCATTTCGTGGCCCTGGGCGCAATTCTCTTCTGTATCGGTCTCTATGGCGCGATTTCCAAGAAGAATGCTGTAGCCGTTCTGATGGGCATTGAGATCATGCTCAATGCCGTCAATATTACTATGGTAGGTTTCTCGTTTTTTAATACTGTCAAGCCGTATTCCACCTATTTAACCGGGCAGATCTTCGCCATCTTCATTATTACGGTGGCAGCAGCGGAGGCGGCGGTGGCTCTGGCGATGATTATTTCAATTTATCGCAAGCGCAGCACAGTGGATGTCGGCGAAATTGATATGATGAGGTGGTGAATTCTATGGGTTTATATTATGACTCATGGCTCATCCTCTTCTCTCCGCTCTTCGCTTTTGTCGTGATTGTCTTCGGGACGCGCATGTGGGATTTGTTCAGCCGTCCGGTGAAGGCGACAGCGGCACAAATTGAGGAGGCGCACGAGGAGAGCGATATCCACTACATGGAGAAAGAGGGGCCCCACGGCGAGGAGGAGACCCTGGAGGAAGATGAAGACCCGCAGGTGCCGTACCTGACGATGGGCGCGAAGGTCAGTGGCTACGTGGCTATCGTAATCATGGCGCTGGCCTGCCTCTATTCCTGGATGCTGTTGCTCAATACGACAGGGGTTCTTTCGATAGCTCCGCCTTTGCCGACGGCTGGCGTGACGATCTTTTCGTATAACTGGTTTGTGCAGTCGGGTGGCCTTGTCAGCTATATTGTTGCCTTCCACATCGATACACTGGCTATCGCGATGATGACGGTAGTGACGTCGGTTTCCTTGCTGGTGTATTTCTATTCGCAGGGTTACATGCAGAACTCCGCCGGTTATGCCCGTTTCTACGCCTACCTGACACTTTTCACCTTCTCGATGCTTGACATCGTCTTCGCGCAGAACTTCCTGGTGATCTTCATTGGCTGGGAACTGGTCGGTTTGAGTTCGTACCTGCTGATCGGATTCTGGATCAATAAGGCGGCCAGGCCAGCCGAAGACCGTCCATCACCTGCCACGGCATCGATAGAGGCATTTATCGCCAACCGTGTTGGTGATGTGGGCTTCATCATCGGTATCATGATTCTCTTTGCCAATACTGGCACCTTCGATTTTGCTACGCTGGCCGGAAGCGGCGCGCATGGAGTTGCCCATGCCTTTGCCGGAAACCTGGGCCTGCTGACACTGGCCATGATTCTGGTATTCTGCGGCGCTATCGGCAAGTCGGCGCAGTTTCCGCTCTATGTCTGGCTGCCATCAGCTATGGAAGGTCCAACGCCGGTCAGCGCGCTGATCCATGCGGCCACGATGGTTGCTGCCGGTGTCTACATGGTGGCCCGTACCTATCCCCTTTACCTTGCCGCGGGGCCGCAGGCGCTGCTTTTTGTGGCCTGGATCGGCGCGTTTACCGCCATCTTTGCCGCAACCGTTGCCCTGACACAGTACGACCTGAAGCGCATTCTGGCTTTCTCGACTATTAGCCAGCTCGGTTATATGTTTGTTGGCCTCGGCGTTGGCGGTTCGCTTTATGGCCCCGGCCCCGGCATGTTCCATCTGTTCACCCACGCTTTCTTCAAGGCTCTGCTCTTCCTGTGCGCTGGCAGCGTGCTCCATGCCATGCATCACGCGCTGCATCGTGAAACACAGGATATGCGCTACATGGGCGGGCTGGCAAGGTTCATGCCGATTACGGCCGTCACCTTCCTGGTCGCCACGCTGGCGATTTCCGGCTTCCCACTCTTCTCCGGCTTCTATAGCAAAGATAGCATCATCGGCCTGACTTTTGATCGCGGCGATTACGGACTTTATATTGTCACACTGGTCACGGCGGGCATGACCGCTTTCTACATGCTGCGTGCCTACATTCTGACTTTCGCGGGCAAGGGCGGCTCGTTTGGCGGCCTGTGGGGGGGTCCATATCGCGGCGCGGCTGGCGTTGCCGGACAGCCCTGGGGCAGATTGGAAGGCGATCAGGGCGTGGCGCACGAACAGGAGCCGCACGAATCGCCGCCGACGATGACTATCCCCCTCATCCTGCTGGCGATTGCCTCGATCGTTGCCGGTTACTGGTTTGGCTTCTATGGCTACATCTGGCCAGGTGCGCCAGCGCTGAATTTAGGCGACATTCTCACCGACTGGAAGACGTGGGTGGGTGTAGTGGTTGCATTTATCGGCCTCGGCTGGGCGTATTACCTCTACGCTGTCGTTGGCTGGGCTAAAGTCGGGCAGGTGGTCTACAATAACCCGACGCTGAACTTCCTGCATCGTGTGACGCTGCACAGGTTCTACATCAGCGAGCTGTACGCGCTGATTATCCGCTATGGCGTGCTTGGTCTCTCGCACGTGGAGGCAGCCTTTGATACCTACGTTGTTGATGGCATCGTCAACGGAGTAGCTGCGGCGGTGAGAGGAGCCGGGCGTGACCTGCGGCACGTTGAGACTGGCAGGGTACAGTCCTACATGGTTGGTTTCTTTGGCGGTGTCGCGTTGCTGGCCGTATTGGTGTTTGTGCTGGTCACGTTCGTAAAATAAGGAATAGTAGTTATGATATTTGCTAGTCCGCTTACCTGGCTTATATTGCTGCCTGTGCTCGGTGCCATCGCCACGATACTGGCGCCGAGGGCGGCTGCGCGCTGGCTGGCCTTGCTCTTTACGGCAGCCGCTTTCGCGCTCTCGCTGGCGCTGTTCTTCGGCATCGCCCTCAATGGCTATAACTTTGGCGACCTGTTGCATCCTGCCTATTCAATAGACTTGCCCTGGCTCAATTTCGCAGCCGGTCCGGTGCGTTTCAAGATCGACTATTTCCTGGGCATGGATGGTCTGAGCCTGCCGATGGTGATTCTGAATGCCCTGCTCACCATGCTGGCGGTCATCGGCGGCTGGGAGAAACCGCGTGTCAAGGAATACATGTCCCTCATCCTCCTGTTGGAAGCGGCGGTGATGGGCGTCTTCCTCGCGTTTGACCTGCTGCTCTTCTTCCTGTTCTGGGAAGTTGAACTCGCGCCGATGTTCATCCTTATCGGCATCTGGGGCAGTGAAACGATGAAGCACGGCATGCCGGGACGTATCTACTCGGCCTGGAAGTTCCTGCTCTACACGTTTTTCGGCAGCGCCTTCATGCTGGTCGGCATCCTGCTGCTCTACTTCAGTCTCGGCGGGCAGACGGCGAGCATGCAGTACTTCGCGACGAATTTCCAGCATGGCAATGTGACGTTCCTGGGCATCACGACGAGTTTGCAGTTGCTCACTTTCCTGCTGATTTATCTGGGCTTTGCCGTCAAGATTCCCATGTTCCCCTTCCATACCTGGCTGCCGGATGCGCACACCGATGCACCAACCGAGGTGAGCGTAATTCTGGCGGGCGTGCTGCTCAAGATGGGCGCTTACGGGCTGATTCGCGTCTGCCTGACGCTGTTGCCCTCCGGTGTCCAGCAGTTCGCGGGCTGGCTGGCGGTGCTGGCGGTCATTAATATCCTCTATGGGGCGGGCATCTGCCTGGTACAGACTGACATGAAACGCCTGATCGCGTATTCGAGCGTGAGCCATATGGGCGTCGTGCTGCTTGGCGTGGCGGCGGCGGCGGCTGGCTTTGGTGGCCTGGCCTTCCGCACGGCTGCGCTGACCGGAGCGACTATCCAGATGTTCAGCCACGGCATCATCACCGGTATGCTCTTCTTCTGCGTCGGCGTGATCTACGATCACGCGCATACCCGCGAAATAGCAATCTTTGGCGGCGTGGCGAAGAAGATGCCGCTGCTGGCGACGCTCTTCACCTTTGCCGGTCTGGCCTCGCTCGGTCTGCCGGGGCTTGCCGGGTTCGTCGCGGAATACATGACCTTCACTTCCAGCTTCCAGATCTGGACGGGGATTACGGTTGCCTCGGTCTTTACCATGATTCTGACTGCGAGCTACCTGCTCTGGATGCTCAAGCGCGTCTTCTATGGTCCCTTCAATACGCGCTGGCAGTGGTTGCCCGACGCTTCCGTACGCGAGTCCATCCCACTCTTTACACTGGCGGCGTTTATTGTCTTCGTGGGCGTCTATCCCGCGTATCTGATCAATGTGATTACGCCCAGCCTGGCCGGTATTATGCATACGGTCACGCTGGTGATTCATTAGAGAGGGGGTGAGGAAGTTTTATGCCTACCCAAGCATTTCAACCGGGTGATCTCTATCTGCTCTCACCCGAATTGAGCATGGCCCTGCTGGCCCTGCTGGTCATGGTGGTCGATCTCTTTACACGGCGGCGTCTCGTGACGGTGACGGTGGCCCTGATCGGCCTCATCATTCCACTAGCCTTCAGTATCTCGCTGGCGCTCTCGCTCGATTTCTCAGTGGCGCACCGCGCCTTCTTCGGCATGCTGGTGGTCGATCAATACGCCATCTTCTTCCAGATTCTGTTTGTGATTATCGGCGCGATTATGCTGCTGGCCTCCTACAGCTATGTCGGGAAGTACGTGCGGGCGGATGGTGAGTTCTACACGCTCATGCTCTTCTCCCTTACCGGCGCGATGCTCATGGCGAGCACAACCGAACTGATCTCCATCTACATCTCTCTGGAACTGACAAGTATTCCGCTCTACGTGATGGCGGGCCTGATTCGCACCAGCGAGCGTTCCGCCGAGGCGGCTGTCAAGTACGTGCTGCTCGGCGCCATGTCCTCGGCCATCTTGCTCTACGGCTTTGCTCTGCTGTATGGGCTGACAGGAACCACCGACCTGATGGGTATTGCCACCTCGATTCGCACTGCTTTCCACAACGGCAACTTTATGGAACTGGTGGCCGTTATCTTCGTGATCGCCGGCTTTGGCTTCAAGATCTCGGCGGTGCCGTTCCACATGTGGGCGCCCGATATCTACGAGGGCGCGCCCACGCCAGCTACAGCCTTCTTCTCGGTGGCCTCTAAAGCGGCGGGCTTTGCGGCCCTGATTCGTGTCTTCATGGACGGTGGCCTGTTCCAGATCAATCTACTCTCGCTGGTTATCATCCTGAATATCGTCGCCATCCTGACTATGACGCTGGGCAATTTTGTGGCCGCGGTACAGACCAATGTGAAGCGCATGATGGCCTATTCAAGTATTGCGCAGGCTGGTTACATTCTGGTTGGTTTCACGGCCAGCCTGGCGAGCAAGTCCTCGGCAGGGGATGCTGCTGTGCTCTTCTTTATCCTCGTCTATGTTATCACCAACCTGGGGGCTTTCTCCGGCATCATCGCTCTGGCGAACGCGACCGGTGGAGAGCGCGTCGAGGATTTCAGAGGACTGGCAAGGAAAGCGCCCCTGCTCAGCGCGGGTACCGCTCTCTGCCTGCTCTCGCTGGCGGGCATCCCGCCAACGGCGGGCTTCGTCAGTAAGGTGTTCATCTTCACGGCTGCCTGGGGTGAGGGTCAGACGCTGCTGGTGGTCATCGCGCTGCTCAACAGCATTGTCTCGCTCGTCTACTATGGGCGCATCATCAAGGCCATGTACTTCGACGCCCCGCTCAAAGAGGGCCGCATTGCGACGCCCCTCGGCCTGAGCGCCTCTATCTCGTTGACGGCAGCCGCCTTGATCGTGATCACCTTCGCCTCGCAGGTGCTCCTGGCGATCGCCAGCCCCGCCGCCAACAGTCTGCTGGCATTTTTGATAGGGAGGTAGCACGATAATAAAAAAGAGGACGCGCCCGGGCGCGTCCTCTTTTTTATTATCGTGCTTGTGGGAACCTTTTACCGCTCGCTAACGTCTTTCAGATAGTAATCCTTGTTTGCAAGTGTTGCTATTTCATCCGGGGAAGAATTATGAAAACATCTGAGGGAAAAAGATATATCCTCTCATTCTTCGCGCTGCTCCTGCTCCTGCTCCTGCTGCTCTGCCTGCCTGCCTGTGGGACGATTCTGCCTTCAACTACCTCGTCTGCTACGCCGATGCCATCAAACTCCAGCAATATTCCGTCAGGAAAGGGGATGAATCCTGAGCCGGGGACGAATGGCAAGCCCGCGCCTCTGCCGAATGGGCATAGTGAATCTATCATCATCTCCAATGGCGTGGCGTATGTCGGGTCTGATAATGGCTCGCTCTACGCGCTCGACACGGCTGGCGGGGATGAGCGCTGGAGTTACAAGATTGGCGCCTCTGTCTCGGTCTTTAGTATCAGTAATGACGTGGTTTATGCTACGGGAAATACAGGGTTGTACGCGCTGAAGGCGGGAAATGGCAAGCTGCTCTGGCGCTACCAGGGCAATAAACTGATTTCTCAGGTCATTGTCGTCGCTGGAGTCGTCTACACGGCAACAGCTGCCGGTAATAATGCCTCCACCATTGTTGCCCTGCGGGCAGCGGATGGCAGCCAGCTCTGGAATTATACGGTCGGCACAATCACGCCACCGCTGATGGGCGTGCTTGCAAGCGTCGTCTATGTCGCCGGGTCCTCGCAGGGGCCGGACGGGTTCTCTACCGGCCCTATCTATGCCTTACAGGCGAGCGACGGCCATGTGTTATGGCAGACACGACCGGGCGGTAGCAAGGGGCTGGCAAACGGTGGGGTTGTGACAGCAGGTGGCCTGGTGTATTTCGTCACCTCGCAGGACTATATCTATGCGTTGCGCACGGACACAGGCAACATGGTCTGGCACGCTGTCCAGCCCTCGGAACCGGGGATGCCGAACGCTCCTACACCGGTATTGGCCAACGGGCTGCTGTATATTGCCGGCGATCTGGGACTCTTTGTCTATAAAGCTGATGATGGTGCGCTGCTATGGCAATACAAAAATCTGGTTCCTGCTGGCCCCGTTGTTGTCCCGCCGCTAGTAGTGAACGGCGTTGTCTACTTTAGCGGTGGAGGGGAGAGAATCGTTGCCCTGCAAGCCAGCGATGGGAAGGTGATCTGGAGCTACAGCGGGCCGGGAAATGTTTTCAGTCCCCTGACCTTCGAGAATGGCGTGGTTATTAACGATACTGGACCCGTTTACGCTCTCCGAGCCAGCGATGGGACGCTACTCTGGCAGCAGAACGTCAGTATTTCAGGTGAAGGTTCCGACGCAGCGGGGCCGGAGACGATTGGTGATGGCGTGGTGCTGGTTGGTGGCGACAATGGAGTGGTGCAGGCCATCCGTGTCAGCGACGGCAAACTGCTCTGGCATTACGCCATCCAGGAGCTACCGGTGGAGAGTCCGCCCGTTTACAGCGCATTTATCTTCTTCGCATCGTCCTTGTCCTACCAGCAAGCCCTGGAGATCGTGACCAGTCTTGGTCTGAAAACTTTCGCCGATTGCCAGTTTGGTTCGTGGGTCACATCCGATAATAAGAATTTTTTTTCCAACGCCCACGAGATGACAGTCCTCGCCACCGTCAGTTCGGCCCCACTCTGGTTTGAGCGGCTGAAAACCACAGCCGGTATTCAGATGGTGCAGCCCGATGGGCCGCATAGCTGCCCCATGATACCAGCAGCGCCTGCTGGCACGAAATACCTGCCCTCCTCGCAGGCGAACACCTACTTAGGGGTGACATTCATAAGTACAACACGATACGCGACAGCACTCGACGCCATCAACGGTCTTGGCTTCCGTCTGGCCGCTCCCTGCTATGAGCAGGCGCGAGCGCGAGGCAACAAACCGGGTTGGTCTGCGATGGACCAGTCAAGCGCCTTCAACCAGTCGCACACCCTCATCCTGGCTACTACTACCGTAAACGCTGTCACGTGGAAGAGCCAGTTGCAAGCTGTAACGGGGGTGGTGAAAGTGAATGCTCCGTTTAAGGCGACGTGTTGATCTGGAACTGTAATGACCTCACGCCGCCCCAGGGTGCTCTGCACTATCAAAACCGATTACTCACCTCTAGCGTGATATTCTTGTTGGATTGGCTTTTCAAGCCTTATAATCAAGATGGTCTATTTCTTCTGAGAAGAGGAGGTGAGTGCAAAGGCAGACCGACATCATCTACATCTTTTGAAAAGAGGGGTTGATGCGTGGAATGATTGGCGGGCAAAGCATCGGGATGTGCAGCCGCAGTTGAACGGTGCGGACTTACAGAAGGCTCAACTGGCCGGGGTGCAACCCGGCTGGGCCAATTTATACGGTATAAATCTGAGTGGAGCCAACCTGAACGATGCTGAATCGGTGCGCTTTTGACTCGCATCGGTATGGAGTTTGTTCCAGCCGGGCCGTTCGGAGGCAGTAGCCGTACTATCTTGCCGGGCGTACAAGTTGGGGTTGTGCAATCCAGCATACAGGTGTCCTGGTGGCTGTGGTCCGGCGTATTGTTTCTGATGATCGATGTTGCGTTTTTGGCGAGTCGTGTTGTGATTATGCGAAGACAGCTCAGGCAATAGCCCACGCCATTAAGAATTTTGCATCGTTTTGCACAGAGGGCATGTTATGTGTTATATTTCATAGTATCTATGTAGCACTTTAACCGTTAATCTTGTTCGCCAGGGGAGCTTGGGAAAGCCAGGCTGAGAGGGCGGCCTATTCTATCGCCGCCGACCGGTTGAACCTGATCTGGGTAATGCCAGCGCAGGGACGGACAGCAACATCATGTTGAAGAAGTCTTTATCTCAGGGGCGCTGGCTGTGCTGGCGTCCTTTTTTTGTTACTCTGGATAGCATCTTTTTCGTGATTTGGAGGTGGCGCGTATGGAAGAGCCGCCGAAGCTGTTTGTGCAGGGCCTGACGAAGGTGTTCAGGCATGGACAGCAGAGTGTGGAAGCAATTGCCTCGCTCGATTTGACGGTGAATATGGGTGAGTTCGTGACGGTCATCGGGCCGAGCGGGAGCGGCAAGAGCACGCTTTTTAATATCATCGCGGGCATTGAGCAGCCGACAGCGGGTGTGGTTGCCATTGATGGGAACCCTGACGCGGAGCGAGCGGGAAAGGTTGGCTATATGCTGCAGCAGCCGTTGCTGCTGCCGTGGCGCCCGGTGGAGGAGAACGTCATGCTGGGGCTGGTTGTGCGGCGTGTGCCGCACAGGCATGCGCTGGCACAGGCACGCGAACTGCTCAAACGCTTCGGGCTGGCCGAGTTCGCGCAGCACTATCCGGCCACGCTTTCCGGCGGTATGCGCCAGCGTGTGGCCCTCTTGCGCACCGTCCTCTTCAATCACTCGTTTCTGCTGCTGGACGAGCCGTTCGGGGCGCTGGACGCGCTGACGCGGCTCTCGCTCCAGGTGTGGCTGCTTGATCTCTGGCAGTCGTTCCATTCCAGCGTCCTCTTCGTCACTCACGATGTGCGCGAGGCTATTTTGTTGTCTGACCGCATCTACGTGCTGAGCGCGCGCCCGGCTCGCGTGCTGCGCGTGGTGGATGTCGAGCTGCCGAGGCCGCGCAGGCCGGAGCAGTTGGCGCTGGAACAGGCAGTGTCGTTGGAGCAGGAATTGACCACGCTGCTGTTGAAGGAGCAAAAGCTATGACGTTGACACTGCGCCGTCTCGCGGGCTTCGGGCCTGCCTTCGTGCTGGCTGTGGCGCTGCTGGCCTTCTGGGAAATCTATGTGGAGGCAGGACTGATCAATCCAATCTACCTGCCCGCGCCCACGGCAATTGTGCAGGCGCTGTTCAATAACTGGGATGTGATCTCGGTCAATACGATGCAGACGCTGCTGGAAACCGTCATCGGCCTGGTAGCGGCTACCGTGCTGGGACTGGTGCTGGCAATTATGCTCGGTATCTCGCTCTGGCTGCGCCGGGCGGTCTATCCGCTACTGATTATCTCGCAGACCATTCCGATTATCGCCCTCGCGCCGCTGCTGCTGCTTTGGATGGGCTATGACCTGGAGCCAAAGGTGCTGGTTGTAGCCCTCTACTGCTTCTTCCCTATAGCCGTAGCCTGTGCCGATGGCCTGAGCGGGGCCGACCCGGAACTGATCAAGCTGATGCAGAGCATGAAGGCGACGCGCTGGCAGATTCTCTGGCTCGTGCGCCTGCCCGGTGCCATGCCCTCGTTCTTCTCCGGCCTGCGCATCGCCGCGACCTATAGTGTCACGGGCGCTATCTTCGGCGAATACGTGGGGGGAATGCAAGGACTCGGCATCTACATGCAAAGCGTGTTCAATTCTCGTGTCATCGTCCTGTTGTTTGCCGCTATTGTCGTAACTGCTGTGCTCAGCCTCCTGTTGTTTGGCCTTGTATCACTTATCGAACGCATTGCGTTGCCCTGGTATCACGGTGCGGTTGCCCGTACCTGACGAACTGGCAAGGAGAAAATAGCATGAATGGACGCACTCGCTTACTGTTAAGCATTGGTATCCCTGTCCTGCTGGTAATTGTTGTTGTGGCAGGCTATCTCTGGCAGCAGCGCGCCGCTGCCACGACAATGACAGCGGGTACGACGAAGCCTCAGCACCTGACGACGATGACGCTGGCGCTGGACTGGACGCCCAACACGAACCATACCGGCATCTATGTTGCTCTGAAAGAGGGCTGGTACGCCGACGAAGGTATTGATCTGAAACTGTTGCCTTATTCGGCCAATATCTCGCCGGACGTGCTGGTGAGCAGTGGCAAGGCGGACGTGGGTATCAGTTCCACGGAGGGCATTGTCTCCGACGCGGCTGTTGGTCAGCCGGTGGTTTCCATCGCCGCCATCATCCAGCACAACACATCCGCGCTGGTTTCGCTGGCAAGCTCCGGCCTGAACCGGCCCCGTGACTTCGACGGCATGATCTATGGCGCGTTTGGCGCACCTTATGAGAACGCCGTGGTGAGCGAGATCATCAAGCATGATGGTGGCAAGGGTGTCTTTAAGAGCGTGACGCTGAGCGTGGATACGATGCAGGCGCTGGAAACGCACCGCATCGATTTTGCCTGGGTCTTCGAGGGCTGGGAGGTAATTCAGGCGCAGCGTGACGGCTTCAAAGTCAACGTTTTTCCGATCATCAACTACGGCATTCCCGATTATTACACACCGAACATCATCACCAGTCCCAACGAGATCAAGCAGAAACCTGACCTGTTGCGCAAGTTTATGGCAGCGACGACTCGCGGCTATGAGTACGCGCAGACGCACCCACAGCAGGCCGCGCAGATGCTGATAGACGAGACTCCTAAAGGCACCTTCCCCGATCCGGGACTGGTCTTTGCCAGCCAGAACTTCCTCAGTCCGCGCTACGCCGACCCCGGTCGCCAGTGGGGCTTGCAGGACGCCGCCGCCTGGCATAACTACCCGCAGTTCATCATGAACGCCAACGGCGTGCTCGACGCCTCCGGCAAACCGGTTCACCATATGAACTTCGACGCGCTTTATACCAATCAATTCTTGCCGTGATGGCGATACCTTCCTGACCCGCAATGGGGCCGAAATCCCGGAGGAGCGAGCAGAAGGCGTCGCTCCTCTGGAGGTTCCTCTCACAGACGAATATCCTGCGACCAGGCCGTAAAGAGGAAAGAGCATCGAATGTGGTACTATAGAAAGACGATATCATCATTGTCGTAGGCTGGGAGGGGCGGAGCGTGCTTCCGTCCTTGCCCCTACTGGAACGGAGAAGTATATCATGGTAGTGCAGGCTCGACTGGCTTCAGCAGTGATGTTACTACGCCCCAGGATCGGTGTGCGGGAGGCTGAACAGGGTGAGGGAAAAGGCCGGGGCTTCGAGGTATTTATGGTGCGGCGCGTTATCCAGAGCGATTTCATGCCCGATGTTTATGTTTTCCCCGGCGGCTCCGTTACAGCCGATGACCGGGCGGCTGAACAGGCTGAAGGCATCTGCCAGCCAGTCACGGCGGCGTTTGCGGATCCGGAGGGACGCACGGCGTTGGGCGGCGGGACGCGAGCGGCTGCTATTCGCGAGCTTTTCGAGGAAGCTGGTATCCTGCTTGCCGAACGCGAGGGCGCGGCTCTGTCGTTCAGTGAAGAGAATAGCCCGCGTTTCAAGGCGTATCGTGAGGCGTTTCAGCAGCGTAAAGGCTCGCTGGTGCGGATGGCGGAGGCGGAACGCCTGACGTTGGCGACCGGACAATTGAGCTACTTTGAGCACTGGATTACGCCGGAGGGCATGCCCAAACGCTTCGATACGCACTTCTTTCTGGCGACCGCGCCGGAAGGACAACAGGCGGTGTATGACCGTCTGGAGACCAGTGAGGGCGTCTGGATTACACCGGCAGAGGCTCTTGCTCGCTTCGAGCGCGGCGAGTTTCCCATCGTCTTTGCCACCATCTACCAGTTGCGCGACCTCGCCGCCTTCACTACAATCGAAGAGTCACTGGCATACACGGCGATGCATCACGTGCCGGTGCGGCAACCTGTACTTATTCAGGAAGACGGGGTTACACGCGTTCACCTGCCCGGTGAGGCACACAACACCTGGGTTGTGCCTGAAAACATGACCAGGCAGTAGGAAGTTGGAAGGGAGAAACAGACGGATGCAAGAGCAACAGGGACAACAGGAACCGCGAGAGTCAGCGGAGACGCAGGTAGCGCAAGAGAGGGAAGGTGTTTATAAGATCATCCTTGCGCCCAACCCATCGATAATGACCGGTCCGGGTACCAATACTATCGTCGTGGGTGGCGCGCCCAACGGCTCGGTCATCATCGACCCCGCCGTTGATACCGTCGAATATCTCGATACCGTTGTCTATGAAGGCGTGCAGCGCGGCCCCATTCGCTGCATCCTCATCACCCATGGGCATGGCGATCATACCGGCGGTGCTGTCGCCTTGCGCGAGCGCCTGAAAGTGCCTATCTATGCCTTCGGTTTGAAGGGCTTCCCTGAAGCGGACGCGCAAGTCAGCGACGGGGATACATTTCCCGTGGGGGACGATACGCTCATTGCCATTCACACTCCCGGCCATCGTTTCGATCATCTCTGCTACATGCTGGAGAAGCACCGCATTCTGTTCGCGGGCGACCTCGTCGCGGGTGTTGGCACCGTTGTCATCATTCCGCCCGAGGGAGATATGCAGCAGTATCTTGACTCGCTCACACGGCTGCAGGAACTTGATATCAAAGAGATTGTTCCCGCGCACGGACCGGTCATCACAGACCCGCAGGCGAAGCTGGCCGAGTATATTGCCCACCGGCTCGACCGCGAGCGCCAGGTGCTCGACGCGCTGGAAGCCCTGCCGCGAGGTTCAAGCATTCCCAACCTCGTGCAATATATCTATGCCGATGTCGACCCGCGCCTGCATCCCGTTGCTGCCCGCACCGTGGAGGCCCACCTCTTGAAGCTGGAACGTGAAGGCCAGGTCGAGCGTCTTGAACCCGATGGCTGGGCGCTGACCGACCCGACCGCGTAGTGGCGCTATACGTTGCACCGCTGTACGTTTGCCTCAAAATCTGGTATGATAATTGCAATCTACTATATAGTTATGTTTTGTGTCATTAGATTTAAACGAAGGTACCATTGAGCGACAAAGAATTACCAGAGAAATTACCGACAGAAGTAGCGGATATAGAGAACGTGCAGCCGGGCTACCTGGGTGTAACTGCACCGGTTGGCCAGCAGCCGCCGCGCAGCGAACGTGTGTGGGTTGATCGCCCGGAACAACTACAACAGGCTGTGTATGCGCTGGAGCAGGCGCGGGTGGTTGCCGTCGATGCCGAATTTACGCAGGCACGTCCGCGTGTCACCGCAGGTGAGCAGGCTACTACCGGGCCGCGCCTCGCCTTGCTGCAACTGGCAATCGATGGGAAGAGTTTCGTGGTCGATGCGCTGCGTTTGAATGACCTGTCTGCGCTCAAAGCCGTGATCGAGAATCCTGACACGATCATCCTGCTGCACGGCGCGGGCGCGGATCTGCGTGTTATGGCCGAGCGTGGTCTGAACGTCGCCCATTACTACGATCTTGAGGCAACCAGCCGCTCCATTTTCGGCCAGCAGGAATCTTCGCTGGCGGCCATGCTCCAGCGCTCTCTGAATGTGCGCCTGGATAAGAGCTTGCAACGCACAGACTGGTCGCGCCGCCCGCTGCCCCCGGCTATGGTGGCCTATGCCGCCCGCGACGCCGAGATGACCCTGGCCCTCTACTACTGGCTTGTGCGGCATTACCCGGCTTCGCTCAAACTACATGAGCATACGAGCGAGCAGGAGACGGTAGCGGACTGGATTGAGCCATTTCTGCATGGAACTTCTCCCGTACAGGCAGAGGTAGCCATTGCTGAGGCAAAGGCGCGTGGGAAACTCACCGACGAGCAGATCTATGCCGATAGCCGGGCCGCTCTGGCAACGCTGGTCAGTCCCATGCTACGCAGCCGTCTCTTGCGCCTGATCGCTGATCTCTCCCTGCTCGAACTGGCCCCCGAACTTGTACCGCTCTTGCGGGCCAGCACGGCGGAAGAGCGGGCCGGTGCCGCACGAACGCTGGGTCGGCTTGGCTACAAAGCGGCAAGGGAAGATATCGCGCGACTCCTGAAAGACCCGGTGTACGATGTGCGCAAAGCCGCTCAGACCGCGCTACGCAATCTGAGCAGCAACAAAGAGCCGCCCAAACAGAAGGCCGTGCCCACCAGACTGAGTGATGGGTCACGGCGCTGGGTTGTCGGCGCGGCAGAGAACGAGGCCGATGGCGGCGCAGAAGACAATGATTGGAAGGCCCGCCTGCGCTCGTTACTCGGTGAAGGCGCGCCGGAATAGGCGGGAAAGCTTTACCTGCGGGGCAGACGCGTGCCAACCCAGACCAGTAGCAGCAGTGTGAAGATGAAGCCGAAGCGGCGCACTCGCTCTACCCAGTGCGCTTCCTGTGCCGGATCCCCTTCGCCCAGTCCGAGCCGCCGCACGACTGACAGAAGTAGCGATGAGCGCCCGGCAGGGAAAGGAACGGGCAGAGGCAGCAAAAATCGTCTTCTTTTCGGTACTTGTTCGCTTACAGCGGGTATTTCCAGCACTTCTATGCTCTCCTGATCGGCGCTATTCCCGTGCTGCATACCGTCTATAGAAGCTGTAACCTCTATACGGTATAAAGTGCGCAGGTATTCTGCCAGCTCGGTAAAAAATTGCTGGATGAGCAACTTTGCCGCCCCCTGCACAAGTGGCGGGGGCAGCAGTGTCACTAACTTGCCGGCGTTGAGCGTCCCTTTATAATGAACAACGGTGTTCTCATCATGACGGTTTAGCTGGACAACGCCCTCACCGCTGATCTTGCTCTGTTTCCCTTCGCCATCGATCGTCAGGCGATACTGCCGGGGATACTGCTGGTCGCTGATCGTCACATGTCCCTGGTAAAGACCTATGAGCGGGGTCTGTCGAATATGTATGGTGATAGCGTAGCGAAGATGATTCTCGCGTTCCAGTCGTTCCACACCGGGTATAGAACGGCGCAATACCTCTGGGTCCATCAGGCAGCGCCAGACCTCCTCCGGCGTTACCTGAAGCGTATACGTACCCTCAATATTCATATCCAGTTGCTTCCTTCTACATCAGAATGAAGATGATGACAGTGTCACCATTATAGGTGACAACCACGCACTATGCAAGCATGCAGTACATGTAATATCCGTTTTAACCTCTGTTATAGATGATCTTTCCGACGAAGATGGGTGTTGAAAACTTGCGTCAATTGAGTGCAAGGTGTATACTAAGCCGCGTATTACAGATAGAGGTTGGAAGGCGACAAGAGAAATCATTCGGCCTTCCCCTTTCCCTACGAGGAGATGTTGATGAAAGTAATTCTGCTACAAGATGTCGAAGGTCTGGGCAAGGCCGGTGATTTGAAAGATGTAGCTAACGGCTATGCCCGTAATTATCTTCTGCCAAAGGGATTCGCGACAGGCGCGACTCCCGCGCTGATGGCGAATCGCGCGCAGCATATTGCTGCTGAGCAGCGCAAACTGGAGAAACAGGCCGAACAGAACCGGCAGCAGGCGGAGCGCCTGAGCACAGTCACCCTCACCTTCAAAGCGCGTGTTGGACGAGAAGGCCGCCTTTATGGCTCCATCACCAGCCAGGATATCGCCAACGGCCTGCGTGAAGCCGAAAACATTGTCATTGATCGGCGCATGATTGTGCTCCCTGAGCCTATCCGTTCCACCGGGACCTTTACCATTCCCGTAAAGATTGCGCCGAAGTTGGAGCCGAAGATCACCGTCAATGTGATCGACGAGAACGCCCCTGTGGTGGCAGAAGCCCCACCGCAAGCAGCAGCAGAGGCAGAGTAACCCTGATGAAGGGAAGAGCTATTTGTCCTATTATCCTGTGCGTCTATCGTACAAGGTAATAGGACAAAGCTTTGTTCTGGGATTGAAACAGGTGGAAGCATGCCACGTTGGCTTTACTATTTGCTCATAATGGCTGTTGTTGCTCCGGTCGTCTCTCTGGTCTGGGGTTCGCAGCAGGAACTTATCATTTTTATTACGTCCGCTCTTGGTCTGATTCCTCTCGCCGCACTCATCGGGCGCTCAACCGAAGACATGGAATACTACGTGGGGCCGATAGCCGGAGGCCTGCTCAATGCCACCTTCGGGAACGCGCCTGAGTTGATCATCGGTATCTTTGCCTTGCAACACGGGCTGATCTCCGTTGTCAAAGCTTCGATTACCGGCTCGATTATCAGCAATTCGCTGCTCGTGCTTGGCTCCTCGCTGGCCTTTGGTGGTTGGCGCTGGGGCAAGCAATATTTCAGCGCCCGCGACGCCGGTCAGTATACCGCCATGATGATCCTTGCCGTTGCCAGCCTGCTCATCCCTGCCACAGCGACGCTGGCAATTACGGATGCCGGGCGTATTCAGTCAATCAGTGTGGCGATCTCCGTGATCCTCTTGCTGGTCTATGTTATGTACCTGGCGCTGCACGTGTTCCATGTCCGTGCGACGCGCCGCAATCCCTTGCGCAAGACGCCAGTGCCGGTGACCGCGCCACTGCTCGATGAGCCTGAGGAGGTAGAGGCTGTGACTGGCGGCGTTGACCCTCATGAACTGGAGGAGCCTCACGAGAAACCTCCTCCGCTCTGGGTGAATATTGCCATCCTCGCCGCTGCTACGGTTGGTACTGCCTGGAACAGTGAGTTGCTGGTGGGCGCGATCACTCCCGTTACTACTCTGCTTGGCTGGTCGCCGGTCTTCATCGGCATCGTCATTATCCCCATTATCGGCAACGCGGCGGAGCATTCCAGCGCCCTCTATATCGCCCTGCGCGACCGTGTTGATTTGAGCATGGCAATTGCGGCCGGTTCGTCTATCCAGGTCGCGACCTTCGTTGCTCCGCTGCTGGTGCTCATCAGCCTCTTCTATACCACGCCGCTCACGCTGGTCTTCCAGCCGCTGGAACTGGTCATTCTCGCCGTTGCCGCCATTCTCTTCGCCTTCGTCAGCCTCGATGGCGAATCAACGTGGCTGGCCGGTGTCCAATTGATGGCCGTCTACCTTATGGCCTGTGTTGTCTTCTTTTTCATTCGCGGCTAAGTCTCCTTCTCTTCCCCTGCCAGTTTGTTCAGGAACATAGCGCGCGGAATCCTGGGCAGCAGGTCGGCGGCAAGCAAGCCCGCGTTGCCGATTTCCTCGCTCACCAGGTTTCCTGCTACCGTATGCAGGTAGACAGCCGCGCTGGCCGCGTCGTAGGGGGAGACGCCCTGCGCCAGCAATCCTGCCACCATGCCGGCCAGTATATCCCCTGTCCCGGCTGTCGCCAGGGCAGGATTGGCAAGCCAGTTGAGGCGCGCACGCCCATCCGGGCTGGCGACAATGGTGCAGGCCCCCTTGAGCACGAGAATCACCTGCCACTCTTTCGACTTGCTTTCCGCCAGGGGCAATCGCTCAATGCTGCCACCCGATACCTTCTGACCGTGGAGGAGGCGGCCCATCTCTCCCGGATGAGGCGTAATCACTGTTCCCTCTGGCAGCAGCGTCCACCAGTTTTCGAGCGCGGAGAGATTATTGAGGCCATCGGCATCTACGATCAGGCATGGGCGCTTCTCATCGGGCATGGCGCGCAGGTTTTCCAGCAACTCCAGTATCACTTCGCGGGTATACGGCGACTGGCCGAGCCCGGGGCCAACGAGCAGCGAGCAGTAGCCCTCCAGGTGCTCCATGAGCGTGCTCACTCGCGCGAAACTCCCCTCCTGCTCCTCCGGCAAGATCACAAAGGTTGCTTCGTGGAAGGCCGAGGCATAGATGGGCAGCATACGCTCCGTGACAGCGAGTGTAACCAGTCCCGCGCCGATGCGCGCCGCCGCGTTTCCCGCCAGGTAGGCCGAGCCGGGATAGGGAGGTGAGCCGCACAGCAGCATCACCTTGCCAAAGGTCCCTTTATTGCTGTCAAGCGGGCGTTTCGGCAAAATGCTATCGATCAGATCTCCGGTCAGCATCTCCATCGGCAAATTTTGCTCCAACTGCGGTGGCAGGCCGATGGAGCCGACAAGGAGTTCGCCGATATATTCGCGACCCGGAAAGAAGAAAAAACCAACTTTGGGGCAGGCCAGCGTAATGGTCATATTGGCCTTAATGGTGCCGGGGTCAACCTCGCCCGTGTCGGCGTTCAGGCCGGTGGGCAGGTCGATCGCTACAACCTGCAATTCCGGGCGTTTCTCGCGCTCCTGCTGCACGCGTGCCAGCAAGGCGCGCATATCTTCGGTCAGGGGCCGCGATGTACCCGTTCCCAGCAGCGCATCGATGACGTAGTCCGCTTGCCCGAGAATGGCCTCTAGCTCCGCCTGTGTGTCCTCCGCCGCGATAACCCCTCCCAGCACGGTAAGTTGCCGCTCTTTCCAGCGATAGAGGCTGACGCGGTGTCCCCACTCTTCCAGATAGCGGGCCACGACCAGCCCATCGCCGCCGTTGTTCCCTGGCCCGATCAGCAGCAGGATTTCCAGCCCCTCGCTGGAGTACTGGGGTGGAAAGTGTTGCGCCAGTATTTCGGCGGCGCTTTTGCCCGCGTTTTCCATCAATATATGAGAAGTCAGTCCATACTCACTGGCTGCCCGTGCTTCCAGCTCGCGCATCTCCTCAACGTTCACAACATGCATATTCTATCCTCCGCATTGTAATTTTTCGGGTATTCTCTGTATATTGTAGTTCGCCAGGGACGCAGGCGCAAAGAATCAAGGATATTGCATAGAGCCGCTCAGATTTTCGGGCGTATTGCAAAAAGTGTGATATACTGCTGGCATGAAACTTGCGCTCAAAATCACGCCACAACACAGCACGCAGTATGGGAATATGGCGGAAGCTCTGGCTCTCCCTGAATTGCTTGCCAGCCCGCTTGCTCCAGCTATTCGAGAAGTGACGCCGGTGAGGCTGGGAGGGCAGGGCTATCTGCTGGTGGAGATAGATAATGAGGGGACTGCATCCTCGTCCGGGCCTGATACCCCAACTGTTTCTCAGATGGAAATTCTGTCGCGGCTGGGCGCGACCAGCGAGATAGCTCGTTATTTTGACTCCATCCGCGATATGCAGGGGCCGTTTCTCCAGCCGCTGGAACCCCGGTTCACACCGTTTGTGCCGCTGGAGATGGCGGAGGCCCGGCGCTATAAGGGTAAAACCAACGAACTTTTCACGCAGGTGTTGCTGAACCTTGCTATCTTTGCCGGAGCCTATAGCGATCAACTGAGCAGCAGGCTGCGTATCCTTGACCCGTTGGCCGGGGGCGGCACGACTCTCTTCCTGGCCCTGGCCTATGGTTTTGATGCCTTTGGTATTGAAATGAACCGCCAGGATGTCGATACGACGGCAGTATTTGTGCGGCAGTACCTGCAGGGAGAGCACATTCCGTTCAAGGAGGTGGATGAGCATGGGCGCAGGGCCGGAAGACGCGACCGCTTTGAGATCGGATATAAAGGAGACACGCGCACCCTTGTCCTGGCGCATGGCGATGCCATTCAGGCCGACCTGCACCTGCGCGAAGTTCCCGGTGGCCCGCGCATGCACGCTATTGTCGGCGACCTTCCATACGGTATTCAGCACTTCAGCGAAGTCGCTCCCCTGCTGGAAAAGGCAGTGCCGGTCTGGCAGCGCCTGCTCCTGCCCGGCGGCACGCTGGCACTCTCCTGGAATGCTACACGTATCGAGCGCGGAGAACTGATCAACCTGCTCGAACAGCGTGGCAATCTGCGTGCGCGCAACGAACCGCCTTATACACAACTGGCGCATGCCGTCGATCGCGTCATCAAGAGACGCGATATTCTGATTGCTGTGAAATCAGAGTAGCTCTTTCATCATCTCCGCTCCGATAATGGTACCATTGCTGATATTGTAAAGAGCCAGGATACCCTCCTCGTGGCCGTCTATGAAGCTGGGTGTGAAGGAGACGGCTGTGGAAAAGGTTGTGCCGTTCCCTGACGTGTTGGCCTGTCCAACCGGATTATAGAGGTGATCCAGCACTGTGATCTTGCCGACGGCACCATGAGAAGTATTAATCGTTCCGTTTACCGTCACCGGGCTGCTTAAGAGGTCGCGATTGGGTGGGGATGTGATCGACATGCCGTTGGAGGTAACGGAGGTCGCCTCCCAGATGCCGCCGTTGGTGTTGCCCTCCAGCCGACTGAGCGAAACCGTAATCGTTCCGGCGGGCGTAGTTGCGTTTTTCACATTAACCACCGCGTCAACATCGTGCGTCCCACCGCCGCTCACAAGCGTGGCCTGCGCGTTGTTTGACCATTTCAGCAGGTTCACAGCCAGTTCTTTCGCCGTCTGGGCTGCGTCCAGCTTCCAGGGATCGATTCCCTGATTGACCTGTGCCTGGTCGTTCTCGGCCTGATAGCGTGTCAGATCGGGGAAGAGGCCGGGGAACGTGACCGGCACCAGTGTGCCAGCGCCGTCCGACCACTTGAATTCGCGGAAGAGGTCGACCATCGGGCCAGAGTTAGCGCCAGGATTCTTGTTGATGCTAGAGTTCAGGTCAGCTTCACCTGTCAGGACGGTATTGTAGCCACTAATTTTAGCCTCGCCCCTGTAAAGCCCCTCTAGCTTGAAAATAGGGGTTGGGTTGGGGTCTGTAATATGATTATAGACATACACATCCAGCATGCTCGCGGTACCCTGCTCGCGCACCGTCACCAGTGCTTGCAGCGCGGGTATTCCCATCAAGTTGCCGCAGCTCACGCTCTCAACCTGCGCCCCAGTCGGCGGCAAGACAATAGCTGTCCAATGGGACGGTGACTTTACCGCGTTCGGGCATGGCTGTACGCCCAGAGAAATACCGGACGTTGCCTGTGCCGCAGGTGTTGCGCTGCCCGGCTTCGACGTCGAGCTACCGCTATTCCCATTATTGCTGCCCCCACTGCACGCCGCAAGCGCGAGCAAGAGCAGCAGAAAAAAAGTGGTGTATGTATACGTTCTCCATCCTCTGCGGGAACATCGCATCGTGTTTCTCCTCATTCAAATCGCAGTCTATTTCTTATAGCCATAGAAAGTTTTCAATGCTAATTCCTAAAAAGAGAGCATTGCCTGTTATTAGTATAGTGCAGAAACAGGACAAAAAATGAGAGGAGCGCACTATGTTCGTATGAACTGTGCCTTATGTGCACTAAGCGAGCTGGTCTTGCGGTGTCTCCGGCACGAGTGCATCTCGTTGCCCTATTGATAGCGTATCGCCTCGGCAGGAGCGACGCGGCCAGCTTGCCACGCGGGGAGCAGCGCGCCGAGGAAGGAGGCGAGCAGGGCGATGCCAACGATGAGGCCCAGTTCCTGCCAGGGAATGGCGAAGGTCAGACCTGTTGCGTACTGTTCGAAGAAGTTGGCGGCAAAGATGTTGTAGGAGAGAATCAGCCCCAGAACAACGCCCAGAACGCTGCCTACGGCTCCCACCAGGAACGATTCGAGCAGGAACGAGCCTTGAATCATGCGCCTGCCGCAGCCGAGGGCGCGTAGCATACCAATCTGCTGGCGGCGTTCCACGACTGCGCGTGTCCCTGTGATTGCCAGCGCCGCTACGCCCAGCAGCAAGGTCAGGCCTACCACGCCTAACAACACGTCGCTGAGGAAGATACGCGGCCCGCGTACCTGCCAGATGGCGTCTGCCAGTACCGTTGTTTCCAGCCCATAATCAAGGAAAGCGGAGCCGAGCTTCAGGGAGAGGTCACGGGCGTTCTGGCCGGGCGCAACCTTAAAGTAGTAGGTCGCGTTTTGCGGCGCGGAGGGATTGCTCCCTACATAGCCGTATTCAGAGCTGGGAATATAGAGGCCAAAATGCGAGCCATCGCTGTTATCCACCACGCCAATGATAGTGAGCTTGATCGAAGAGTAATTAGTCTCATTGGGCAGTTCAAGGGTTGTTGTGGCGGGATGCGGGGTTGCCACCCAGATAGGAGTGGCCGGGAAGCTTTTTTCACCCTGGTAGATTCCGCTGGCCGAGTAGGTGTAGCCAGGCGGGAAGCCGGGGGGATAGGTTGGCGCGCCTGCATCGGCTGGCAGTGGCGAGTTCGGATCGTAGACCTCGGCGTTGATGACGCTGTTGGGCAGATAGGGTAGCGCGCTGCTATCAATAAGCGCGTAGTGTGAGTTAGGAGCTTGCAGCGCCTTCCAGACGGCGTTGTCGCTGCTAAAGCCCTTTGCCCGTGCCACGAGATGCAGGCCATAGCCGTTCAGGAAGCCGCCGCTGACCACCTCAGCCGGATAGAAACGCCATGCCGGATTGCTCGCGCTCAACTGAATGATGCCCACAGCGGTCGAGGTGCTCTCGCCAATAGCGGAGAAGTCATTCGGATTGATGCCGTGGCTTGCCAGCGCGGTTTGCAGATCGGGCAGCGGCTTGAAGTAGGCCACGGCCTGAATGTCGTAGCCGCCGGTCTGGTTCTCGATGCTGACATAGCTATTCTGCATAGCGGCGGTAATCACCGCCATGACCGTCATGGCGAAGACGACGAGGCTGAACATTATGACGCTCAGGCCCGTGCGGAAACGCCGGTGCAGTGGGTAGGCGGAAGCCAGGCTTGCCACGGCGTAGAAGCCCGGAAAACCGGAGAACAGCTTCAGCGCCGGTCTGACCAGCCATTGCCCGTTGGCAATCAGCGCCCAGACCGTGCCGGTGACCATCATCATGCCCGCGATGAAGAAGATTTCGATGCCGCCATAGAATCGTGGCAGGCCAAGGTTCGCCAGCACGTCGAAGGGCAGTGCCCAGTAAGCGGTCAGCGCCAATCCAGCCAGCGCGGCGAAGATGCCGCCCGCCGATGTCGCTGCTTCACGATGATGCAGCAGGTAAAGCGTATATTCGATCGTTGCCTTGACCAGCAAGCCGCCGCCCAGCACAATCAACGTCAGGCCGAGCGAGAAGGGGACGATTTCCGTGTGTTCCAGCCCATCCTGCATGACAAGGTAGCCGGCGATTAACGGCAGGAAGCCCAGGCGTACCAGCGCGCCAATCAGCCGCACGATCACGTCGGGTATTTGCTCGAACGCAACACGACGCACGCGGCGCGCGCGCTGCCAGAGCGTTTTCGGGCGTACACGTCTTGCGGATGGGGGGCGCGCGATGCCCGCGAGTTCAAGGATGCGCAGGCAGATTTCGCCCAGCGACCATGTATTGCGCTGTGGCTCCGGCAGGTCGCGAATAGCCTCCACAATCGTCATTCGGCTCACCAGCCAGGAGGAGAGCGCGACGGAGACGAAGGTGAAGATTACTCCCAGGCAGTAGGCGATAATCAGGCTGTGCGGCTGGAAGGTCAGTTTCAGCGGGAAGTTGAATGTCGCCAGAATTGGTCCCAGGAGCAAGACCAGCAGCGCGCCCAGGCCCACACCGGCAGCCAGTCCGATGAAGGAGGCGATCAGGTCATAGATAGTGCCCTCAAAGAGGAACATCAGGATCAGGTGGCGGCGCTGCACACCGATGGCGCGCGCCATACCCATCTCTGTACGCCTTTCAGCGGCCAGCAGCACGAAGATCAGGAAGATCAACAGCAGGCCGATGGCGAGCGCGAACAGACTAAAAAGAGTGAAGATACGCGAGAAAATATCAGAAGCAAGCTGCGAGTCCTGCACCCCTTGCTCTTTGACCTCGATGACATGGACATAGCCGGGTATCCAGAGCTGAAGCGCATGTGTGACCTGATCCGAGAGGGTGATGCCGCTCACACCGCCGCCGCCGCGATTCTCGACGAATATCTGTGTGATGTCGTCGCTGCGATGCTCAATCTGACGAAATGGCCCGATCTGGCTAATGATATATGGCGATTCGCCGACAAGGCCGCCGTTCTGCACGATGGCTTTCACGTGAAAGACATAACGCTGCCCCGGCCAGCGCTGCGAGTAGAGATAGAGGGTATCGCCCGCGCTGGCGTTGAGCAACTGCGCCGCCGTCTGGTTGAGATAGACCTCATCGGGTCCCAGCAGGGTGGTGCTCAGATGCTGCTTGCTGTTGGCCGCGTTCTGCATGCCGCCGAAGCCCTGCTCGCTGCCATTCAGTATGCCCAGCCCGGTCACATTCGAGCGCACCTGACGTGAGGTCTCGTCGGCTACGAGCAGGTCGGTCTCCGTGAGTGAGGCTCCGATAGCGCTGATGTCGGAATCATCCCGCGAGCGGCGCAGGAGCTGGTAGTAGATACGATCATCGAAGAAGCCCAGGCTGCCCTGTCCACCCTGAATGATCTCGTCGATGTTCTCCCAGTTGTAGACGGCAACCGATTGCACCGCGCTGGTCATCACGTCCCCTGTCGCCAGGACGCTGGAAAGCAGGGTGGTCGAGAGCATAAGCGCGAAGACGATCAACACCATCTGCGTGCGCCGTCGGGGAATGTTGCGCACCCCGATCTTAAAGAAGATGCGGTTGGTAAGCGCGAGCAGCGCGACGCCTGTCATAATGATCAGCGCGATAGCGAGCAGCACCATCATAAGGGTATTGAGTTGGAGACCAAATAGCTGGATCATGGTTTTTTCGGATTGTGAGCAGTAGCTCGCTGTGTCTGCTGTGCAGACTGCAATGCCTGATAAAACAACGCGGCCAGTTTACTGTAACCCAGCGTACTGGGATGGAGGCCATCGCCGCTGAGATACTCAGGATGCTGGCTCAAATTTCTCCACTGCTGGTAAAGGTTTACCAGGATGGCGTGATGACGCGCAACAATATCGTCGATAACCGCGTTATATGCCTGTACGGTTCGCATGAGATTAGCCTGATCGTAGGAAGAGAAGTAGGGTAGTAGTGTCAGCTCTGGCACGTTCCCGACGATGATATGCACATCCGGGTTTTCCGACCGCAGGCGTGTCAATATCTGGTCTAAATCATGCGAGTAGCTGGTTACCGGGACGTTGTCGATGATATCGTTGACTGCCAGCCAGATCGTGACCAGATTGGGGTGGGCGTCGAGCGCGACAGGCAGCTCGATACTTATTGCCTGGTGGGCGGTAATGCCTGGAACACCAAGGTTGATCAGTTGCACGCCGGGACCAAGCATCGTGGCCAGATCGGTAGGCCAGTTTTCCGTTCGTGGGTCGTCGGCTCCGATGCCGAACGAATCAGATGCTCCTATGGCGACGTAGGTCAGACGCGCATGGGGGGCTTGCTGTACCGGAACCCCTCCGGTACTGGAGCTGAGGGCTTGCGTACCACAGCCGACTAGCAAAAGAAAGCAAAGCAACAACATGGGAAGCATATATAGCTTCCCTTTGCTCTGCTTCTTTCTGGTAGAGGTGTGATTTAGCTGAATCGTGTTAGTGAATAAGCGCACTGAGCAGGGAGACAATGGCAAAGAGTACGACGAATACGATGGTAAGGTTGAAAATCAAACGCTCTACGCCACGTCGTGTCTTAAACACTGAACCTGCGCTGCTGCCGCCGAACGCGCTTCCCAGCCCGGCTCCGCGAACCTGGAGCAGGATGAAGATGATGACGGCTACACACAAGATAATTTGTATGATCTGAATTGCCGGAAGCCACTGGGCCAAGATTTTTTCCTCGCTTTCTGCTGTATCCCTTCAGAATACGCCCGCATTATAACACACTTTCCCCCCCACGTCTATTTTTTCCACCTGTTTTTAGCATATACGTCTGGCAGTTACGTCTGGTTACCTGTTGTGTGTGCCTTCTCATGACATTCCGGGCACAGGACGATAAAGTGTCGCGGATTGTAGCGATCCAGCAGGTTGCGGGCGAAGTGGACGGTATGCAGTTGCAGAGCCGGGACGTGCTGCCCGCACTCAGGGCAGACAGAATGCGCCTGCTCGCTCAATGACCACTTCAAATGGTTCATCTGAGTTATATGAATCGTGTCCAGGCTGACGTGGAAGAGCAACCCGACCAGGATCAGCCAGAGGATGCGCGAGCGAGTGCGCAGCGCCAGTACGAGCAAGAGGCCGAGGATAATAGGGTGGTGCAGCAGGCGTGCCTGTGGCAACTGTGGCGGGTCGGCCTGCCCGAAATAGCGCGCGGCGGCTCGCAGACTGAGGGTACGGTACGTGACAGCATGCCAGAGGTAATGATCGACATCGATCAACACGCTGGCCGCCAGGGGAATCCAGGCATCTTTTTTGAGCCAGGGCAGGGCAATGACTGCCGCCGCTGTAGAAATCTTAACATGTTCTTGCACGCGCATATCTTCATTTCTCCACGATTTATTGTCTTTCTAATATTGAAGCTCGGAGAGAGCAGAGATGCTTTCTTCTCCTGTCATGCCGCTGAGTATAGCGGCCATAACTCAGGCAGTCAATAGAGGCTTTGATACATTTCTCATCCCCTTCTTACGGTTTCATAACTACATTTACATATTCCTAACCGATTCTCAACCGTTTGTTCCTATCTTTCAAAAAGTCCCGATGGTACGCTAATGTCAAGCTGTTCGATAGTTGTTTCCAATGAAGAACAGAAAAAAACGGATACAAGAGAAAAATTTTCAAAAGAATGGCCGCCAGTATCAATTTTCCCATGCGGTAGCCTGTATTACGAATCCTGGAAGGAGATGCCTTTCAATGGCAACGAGGATAGAGAACGAAGTAGAGACAGGGCAATTAGGTGAAACGGAAGAGGATGGTCGTATTGGATGCAGTGTAGGCATCATGGCGTATAACGAGGAAGCAAATATCGGGCGTACCCTACGCGCCGTGCTTGATCAGCAGGGTCCATCCCTTCGCCTTGAAGAAGTGATTGTCGTTGCCAGCGGTTGTACCGACCGCACTGTGCCGATTGTTACTGAGGTGGCGGCACAAGATTCACGCGTACATCTATGTGTACAGGAAAAACGCGAAGGCAAAGCTTCTGCTATTAATCTCTTTCTCAAAGAGGCTAGCAGCCCGGTTGTTGTATTGATTGGTGCCGATGTTATCCCAGAAGAGAATGCCCTTGATTATCTCTGTGCTCCCTTCAAAAATCCAAAGATTGGCATGGTTGGAGGTCGCCCGGTGCCGGTAAACGATGCCGCGACTTTCATGGGCCATTCCGTCCATCTGCTCTGGCGCTTGCATGATCGCCTATCGCGCATTCAGCCCAAACTTGGAGAGGTAATCGCCTTCCGCAATGTGATTTCCGGCATTCCTACCAACAGCGCCGTTGATGAGATTTCTATTCAGGCGCTCATTTCCCAGCTTGGCTACCAGTTGATCTACGAGCCGAAATGCGTGGTCTATAACAAAGGTCCCATCAATGTTCGCGACTTCCTCAAGCAGCGCCGCCGTATCTACGCCGGTCATCTTAAGGTGCGCTCGCAGCAAAATTATGAAGCCTCAACGATGAAGGTGACACCTATTATGCGCCAGTTGGTCGCCAACCGCGATTTCACCATGCGCACTCCGAAACAGGCTATGTGGACGCTGGGTACGGTTGTACTGGAAGGTTATGCGCGTATCCAGGGCTACATGGATTACACTCGCAAGCGCGAGCACCACATCTGGCAAATGGTGGAGTCGACCAAAGACCTGGAGGCGAACCAGCGCAAGGTGCGCCGTATCTGCAACGCCCAGAGCGTCATCGTCTTCCGTCTGATCCTGGAAGGGGCGAAGGGCAACGATATTCACCGCGAACGCGAGGAGCGCGAGGCCAACGAGGCTGCCCGTAAACTGCTCCCCTACCTGCGTACCAAAATTCGCAAGGAAGACATGCTCTCCATCAACGGCCCAGGTGTCATGACCGCCGTTATTCGTGCCGAGCAGCACGGAGCCTCCCTCGTCGCCGAACGCATCAAGAAGGCCGTCGAAGAATTGCCTGTGCGCGTGGGGGCGCGAGGCCGCGAAGTCAAGGTAACTGTGGCCTACAGCACGCTCACCTTCGCCTCCAAAGCTCCCAACGGCAGCGGCGTCACCGTCACTGGCCCCCTCATCGACGAAGCCATGCGTGCCGCCCTCACCGCCAGCAGCCAGGACTGAACCTGTCTCAAAAGAGAAGGCGGCTCTGGAACAGGCAATAACCGGTTCCAGGGCCGCCTTCTCTTTTGAGCGCTATTATTGTTCTTGCGGGGGCAGTTCCATCTCTGGATATGAGGCCATTGTTTGCTCGTATTCGGGTTCGGCTGATTGGGGTTCGTAGGGTTGGTATGCTGCGCTTTGTTCGGAAGGCATTGGGCGCGCCGGGTGTGCAGGGTTTTGCGCCTTGTAGCCTTGAGTGTAATCGGTGTAGGGAGAGTGAGGAGATGGCTGCGGTCGCCGTGGCTGCTGTGGTTGTGATCTGGAAGGCGGCGTATAGGAGGATGATGGCGTGAAGCCCCAGGATTGGAAGGTTGCTTTGATCCTGCTTAGATAATAAGGGAATGCTTCCAGAGGATTGCGCTTGTAGCAGTGTACGATGAAGTAGCAAATGGCACCGAAAGCCTGAGTGAAAAGGATAAAAAGTGACCAGCATAGTTTGCCGCCGCTGCGCACGCGTGGATTGAACAGACAATCGATAAGCATCCAGACCCAGAAAGCGGTGATGAGCAGGCTTACTGTATCTATACCAAAAAAAGGCATGGCAAAAATCCTCTCCGTGCCGTTAGCAACATTAGTAATGCCAGTCATGCAATAAAAGGCACTCGCCCGGTGTTTACTCTAATAGAGAGAACGAAAGTTGTATGTATACATCAAAGTATACCATCCAGGATGGCTATCCACTTGTAGAAGTGTTGACCCTGTGGTACAATAGGGTTCGGGCGAGGACTGCAGTCCCCGCCCGAACTTATTGTATAAGAGAAGCGAAACGTAATAATGGAAATATTCTGGCTTGGCCACTCCTGTTTCCAGTTGCGTGGCAAGAATGTTACCCTGATTACCGACCCGTTTACTCCTCAGCAAGGCTACTCGCTGGGCAAGGTTCATGCCCCCATCGTCACCATCAGTCATAATCATGCCGGGCATAACTATGCGCAGGGCGTGGGCGGCAATCCGCGTGTGGTGCGCGGGCCGGGCGAGTATGAGATCAGCGACGTGCTGATTACGGGCGTGGCCTCGTTTCATGATAACAAACGCGGTCAGGAGCAGGGTCGAAATACTATCTATGTCATCCATATGGATGATCTGGTGATTTGCCATCTGGGAGATTTAGGCCACACACTACAGGAAGCACAATTGGAAGAGGTTGCCGACGCGGATATCCTGTTGATCCCCATTGGCGGCCATCATACGATCAACGCGACGCAGGCCGCCGAGGTGATTAGCCAGGTAGAGCCGCGCATCGTTATCCCGATGCACTATCGCACCGAGGCCAGCGAGGTTAGCAAGGCTACACGGCCCGACCTTGAACCGCTCGACAAGTTCTTGCGCGAGATGGGTGTCGAGTCCGTCAGCCCGCAGCCAAAACTCGTGGTAACGCGCAACAGCTTGCCACAGGAAACGCAGGTAGTTGTGCTGGAGCAGCGCAGATAGAGATGTCATTCTGAGCGCAGCGAAGAATGGTAGCCCTGGCAGGCAGGTGCTTGCTTGAAGCGAAGATCGCGCAATAATTATTCATCTGGTAAGCGTGTTTATGGCAAAGCCCTGGGTTAAGGAGGGACTTGCATGTCCGTACCTCGTGAGGAACGAGTGCGGTAGGAGGATTCTATGTCAAAATTCATTTTTGTTACCGGAGGTGTAGCCTCATCCGTGGGCAAAGGCATTACCGTTGCCTCGCTTGGGCGTCTGCTCAGGAACCACGGTGTCTCTGTCTCGCTGATGAAGCTTGATCCGTATATCAATGTAGACCCGGGCACCATGTCCCCCTACCAGCATGGTGAGGTCTTTGTCACGGATGACGGTGCGGAAACCGATCTCGACCTGGGCCACTATGAGCGTTTCACCGATGAACCCGCCTATCAGGCCAATAACGTTACGACCGGCCAGGTCTACGCCGCTGTGATTGGCAAGGAGCGGCGCGGTGAATATCTCGGCGGCACCATCCAGGTTATTCCGCATATCACCAATGAGATCAAAGACCGTATAAACGCTGTGGCGCGTCGTTCCGATGCCGACGTGGTCATCGTCGAGGTCGGTGGAACCGTTGGCGACATCGAGGGCGAGCCGTTCCTGGAGGCTATTCGCCAGATGCGCAAAGACGCGGGTCGTTCCAATGTCCTCTATCTCCACGTCACCCTCTTGCCCTACCTGGCCGCTACTAAAGAACTCAAGACCAAACCCACCCAGCACAGCGTCAAAGAACTGCTGCGTGTTGGTATTCAACCCGATGTCATTCTCTGCCGCTCGGATTATCCCGTCAGCGAGGAACTGCGCGAGAAAATCGCCCTCTTCTGCAATATCGAGCCGCGAGCCGTGGTGCCTCTGCTCACCGCCGACACCATCTACGAGGTGCCACTGGTGCTGGAAGAGGCCGGGCTGGGCGAGTTCCTGATCCAGGAGCTTGGCCTGCATAGCACGGAATCGCATATGCAGGAGTGGCGCGAACTGGTGGAAACCATCAAGCGCCCGCGCCCGGAACTGACGATTGGTCTGGTCGGGAAGTACGTTGAACTACACGATGCCTACCTCTCGGTTTCGGAAGCTTTGCGTCATGCCGGCTGGTCCCATGACGTAGATGTCCGCATCAAGTGGATCAATTCCGAGGCGCTGGAGAGCATGGGCGAGGGCTATACCGAGGTGCTGGAGGATGTCGATGGCATCGTTGTTCCCGGCGGCTTCGGTCATCGCGGTATCGAGGGCAAGATCAAGGCTGCCAACTTTGCGCGCCGCAACGACATTCCCTATCTCGGCCTCTGCCTGGGCTTGCAGGTGGCGGTGATCGAGTTCGCACGCAATGTCCTGGGCCTCGCCGACGCCAATAGCACCGAGTTCGACCCGCAGACACAGAACCCCGTCATCGATCTCATGCTCACGCAGCGCGGCGTTGCCGATAAGGGCGGCACCATGCGGCTGGGCAACTGGGTCTGCTGCCTCACGCCCGGCACGAAGGCCTATGCCGCCTATGGCGAGCCGATTGTCTTTGAGCGCCATCGCCATCGCTACGAGTTCAATAACGAATTCCGCAAGCGTATGGAGTCGCATGGCATGGTTGTCAGCGGTCGCTCCGCTGACAATAGCCTGGTAGAGGTCATCGAACTGGCCGATCATCCCTGGTTCGTCGCTTCCCAGTTCCATCCCGAATTTAAGAGCCGCCCCAATCGCCCGCACCCACTTTTCCGTGACTTCATCGGCGCTGCCGTGCGTTTGCGGAAAGAGCGCGAGGAACGCGCCGCGCATGAAGCGGACGAGGGCCTGGACGGCGATCTGAATATGCACCTGCTGGCGCGGCATCCCTATCAAACGCAGCAGGATTCGCTTGCTGAGAAGTAATTATGTTATACGTGAGCCAGTTACTCGGCGCACCTGTAGAAGATATGCAGGGCGAGCGAGTTGGCAAAATCACTGATATTCTCGTACCGAACCCGGATGTTGCTGTATCCGGGCCGGTTTTCCCCTCTGCCCTCCTGGTTGAGGGCGAGGAAGAGGAACCCTGGCGCGTTCCCGTTGCCGACGTGGAATGGCACGATGGGGTAGTGCGCCTGCGCGTTCCTCTCGATCAACTCAAGCAGCAGCCGGATGTCCTCGGTCAGCGGGATGTGAGCCTTGCACATGAGGTGCTGGATAAACAGGTTATTGATATTGAGCGCAAGAAGGCCGTGCGTGTCAATGACGTTGTCCTTGGCAACAACTGGCAAATGCTGGGCCTCGATAGCAGCACCCTGGGACTTGTGCGCCGTCTTGCTCCGACCTGGATGCCTGGCGTGCGCAACAAGTCCCAGGCTATGCCTCCTGGCCTGATCCCCTGGGATCGCATCGAACTTATTGGTTCGCAAGCACCGGAGCAGGAACAAGAGGGGATAGAGCAACCGGCTCCCTCACCCGTGCCGCGCCCGCAGAGCGGCCACCTGGCTGAACTGCATCCCGCCGATATCGCTGCTATCGTCCATCAACTCACCCCCGGGCAGGGAACGCAGCTCATTGAGCGCCTGGACGATGAGACGGCTGCCGATGTGATGGAGGAGATCGATACTGACCGCCAGCGCCATATTCTCGAAAATATTCAGGCTGCTCGCGCCGCCGATATTCTGAATGCTATGGGGCCAGACGAGGCTGCTGATCTGATCTCCCAGCTCCCGGAGGAGCGCGCTCAGGAATTGCTGCGTCTCATGCAGCCCGAAGAGTCCGAGGAGGTACAGGAACTGCTCGAATATGAGGAGGACACCGCCGGTGGGCTTATGACAACCGATTATCTCGCGCTCGACCGCTCAAAAAGCGTGGCGGAGGCCCTCGACGCGGTGCGGCAGCACGTGCAGGAGCAGGATATTCACCCCATCTACATCTACTGTGTCCCCGATGAAAACGCTGACGAATGCCCGCTGCTTGGTGTTGTTTCGCTCTGGGACTTGCTGATCTCGGCAGCAACGCAGACGCTGGAAGAGTTGATGGAAACGGATTTTGTTTCTGTGCAGACAGACACTCCGGCCCGCGCCGTGGCCGAACTCATGGCGAAGTACAACCTGCTTTCCGTACCCGTCCTCAACGAGCGCGGCATCCTGGAAGGTATCGTTACCGTCGATGATGCTCTTGATGTCCTCCTGCCACCCGAACGCCGCCGCAAACCACGCAGGATGTATTGAGATCAGAAGAGGAGACAGGCCCTGCGCCTCGACACAGGGCCTGCCTTCTCTTCTGATCTCTTTTACGAAAACGAGCCATAGGAACGGGCTGCTTCCAGGGCTTGCAGCCCATGTACGATATCCTGGCAAACTTCGACCAGCACCTGCGGCACCCACTCCTCGGGCCGTGGGTTGTCCGCTATTACCTCGACCTGCTCTTCATCCTCATTCTCGTCCTCGTCTTCATCCTCGTCAATCTCGCGTTGGCGCAGGAGAAAGCGGGCCGAACGTCTGTGAACTTCCTCCGTTTCGTGCAGATCGTGCAGACCGCGCATTCCCTCAGGATGCCAGATCGGGATTTCCACGCGCTGTTGCAGTGTCAGCGCCTCCGGTTGCAGGCGGTTATCCTGTAAGGCCATGCTGATGCCCGGTCGCGTCTCCGTGGCCCGCCTGCTCTGCTCGCTGGCGCGCAATCGAAGCGCCTGTATCAGCGAAAGCAGGCTGGTTTCTGAGATCATCGGACCGCTGAGCACCAGGTTGTAGGAGAGATCAAAAAGCAGGGGAGGGATATCGCGTGTGTGCAGGTGCGGGCAGGCTTCGCCCGGCTCGTGAAAGAATTCACAGATGCCGGTGGGGCCTTCCAGCGAGAGAGCGGTATCTAGTGTGCTCCAGGTGAAGGAGACGGTGCAGGTGCTGCGATTGTCGGCCTCTTCACAGCTTCCAATATGACAGGTGCAGGCGAATTCTCGTTCCAGTGTGCGGGTGTTTGTCCAGTACTCGGGGTGTGTGGTCAAGCCAACGTTGGTTGCTGCCTTGAGAAAATACTCCGTTATGTCTTCAAATGTAATCATTACAGTGTGCTCCTCGCCGCCCATCTTATCTCATCGCGTCAAATCCAGGTGTGCTGTTGATGTCGATGGCTTCTCTCTTCTCTCACGGCGTTGCCCATATCATATCACTATGTCAGGAAGTGTCAATACGAGGCTTCTTCCCTGTTCACACAGGATACGTTTCGTGTCCGTGCCGGAAGAGGGCACTGATGGATTGTCCCAGGTGCAGGCGTGAGATGGTTTCTGCCAGCAGGCCCGCGACGGAGATGACAGAGGTTTTATCGAGCAATCCGGCGCTGTGGAGTGGGATGGTATCGGTGGTGACGATACGCTTGATCTCCGGCCTTGCCAGCTTTTCTTCCGCCACCGGGGCCAGGACTCCGTGTGTCGCTACCGCCGTCATATCTGGCTGTGCTCCAGCTTCAAGGAGCGCTTCTGCGCTGGCGACGATAGTACCTCCTGTAGAGATGATATCGTCGACAATAATGGGGTGCTTTCCCTTGACATCGCCGATAATAGCGCGTGCCTCGACCTCTTCCCCGTGCTCGCCGCTGCGCCGTTTATAAACCACTACCAGAGGGAGGTTGAGCAGGTTCGCGTACATATCCGCCACTTTGAGACGGCCTGTATCGGGGGTGACAATCACCGCGTCTTGCAAGGGAATATTCTTGCGCACGTAATCGGCCAGCAGGGGAATGGCCGTCAGAGAAATCATGCCGATGTCGAAAAAGCCCTGAATCGCCGGTGAGTGCAGATCGATGGCGACCACGCGGTCTGCTCCGGCAACGGTGAGCAGGTTAGCCACCAGTTTGGCGGTGATCGGCTCGCGCCCGGTCGATTTTTTCTCCTGGCGGGCGTAACCGTAGTAGGGAATGATGGCGGTAATGCGGTCGGCGGAGGCACGGCGAAATGCATCGATCATAATCAACAATTCCATCAGGTTCTCATTCACAGGCCAGCAGGTAGATTGAATGATATAGATATCGCGCCCGCGTGCGTTGTCCAGTATCTGCACGTGCGTCTCGCCATCCTCGAAGTGATGGATGTCGCGGTGGCCTAGTGAAAGTCCAAGCAACTCGACCACCGATTGCGCCAGTAGGGGGGTTGCTGACCCGGCATAGATATCGACGTTGAGGTCCGGTTTTTGCTTCTGTGCCTGTTTTGTTGTCGCTACTTCTGTCATAAGAGAGATAACCCGCCTTCATTCACAATGGTATATTCGTTACTCATATTTTACCATCTTGACAGATGGATGCCCAATAGTTTATATTTTTTACACGATCAAATCTTTTTTATCGATCAGGATTTATTACATATGTTAGAGCATTACGAAATTGAGAACATTGAGCAACTGCGGGCCATTGCTGATCTGCTGCGCCTGCGCATCATCGACTTGCTGAAGACGCAGCCGATGACGGTGACGCAGCTAGGTGAGGCGCTGGGCGAAGCTCCGGCCAGAGTGCATTACCATGTGCGCGAACTGGAGAAGGTGGGTCTGCTGCGCCTGGTAGAAACTCGCGAGAAGGGTGGTATTCTTGAAAAGTATTACCAGCCTGTGGCGCGAGATATCGCCGTAGAGAAGCAACTGCTCTCCGCGCCGCCTGCAGACGCGGTAACAGTGATGAGCACCGTGCTCAGCCAGATGAAAGAGGGCTTTCTGCGCGCCTTTCGCCATATGCTCGAACAAAAAGTGAATGATCCCTACCTCGGTCTCGGCCTGACGCATCTCTATATGACGGCTGAAGAGATGAAGCAACTTGAGGATCAGATGATTGACCTGTTCAAGCCCTATGAGCAGCGCCGGGGCATAGAAGGCGAACAGGAGATGGTCGGTTTCTTTACTGTCTATCCCTCTATCGCTTCGCCTGTCTCCGCATTTCAAAAAGTACCGGAGGCGGTAACGTCCTCCTCTCCCCGCACCTGGGCGGTAGGGTTTGTGGAATTGCGCCGCTCCGATCTGGAAAAGGCGCTGGCAGAGGGCAGGCGTTTGCAGATAGAGGTCATTGGCGTCTGCCGTTTTGCCGACGACATCCCTGCCGACCTTGTGGAGCGGGCTGTGGAGCATTTCCACCTGACCGGCAAACTCTACGCTTCCCCTGCTGTGCGTGAGGTCTTGCTGAAAAAAGCCGCGTAGGATATCCGAAACGGCTTGTTTGTAGAAGCACTGAAGAAACGAGAGGAGCATTTGTATGCCGACTGGTTCCCTGACGCCATCAACCGGACCATCGGAGGGGATGGTTCCTGAACAGCCACAAAGTCCAGGACCTGTTCCAGGGCGGGGCTTGTTGATCAATCGCAACTTTGCGTTGCTTGCCAGTGGGCAGGCTATTTCCAATAGCGGTGATTTCGTCTACAGTACCACACTGCTGGTCTGGGTCTTCGCGCTGACGCACTCTGCCGCCGCGATTAGCGGCGTGCTCATTGCTCAGTATGCGCCCATCTTCCTGCTTGGTCCGGTAGCCGGGGTCTTTGTGGATCGCTGGAATCGCCGTACTACGATGATCGTGGCCGACGTGACACGGGCGGTGGTGACGCTGCTGCCTCTGGTGGTTCCCGCCTTCCTGCGTCTCCCGGCCATCTACGCCAGTGTTTTCCTGCTCGCCACCTTCGCGCGTTTCTTCATGCCTGCGAAATCGGGCGTGCTGCAGGTCATCGTGGCGGAAAAGCAGCAGCCACAGGCTGCCTCGATCAGTCAGGCAACTTTTGCGCTGGCCTTCATTATCGGCCCGGCTATTGCCTCTCCGCTTTACTTCGCGCTAGGGCCGTTTATCGCTGTTTCCATCAATGCCTTCTCGTTCCTGGTCTCCGCGCTCTGTATCGTGCTGCTGCGCGTCTCTCGGCAAGAGATGCGCCCCGCGCTGGCGGCTGGAGCCCCGCAGCAGGGCGGTGTTGGCGCGATTGTGCGCGAACTGCTGGCTGGCTTTCGCTTCGTTGCCAGGACGCGAGTGCTGCTGATGGTGGTTGTGCTGGCGCTGATTGCCATGCTGGGCGCGGGCGCGTTAAACGCCCTTGATATCGTCTTTGTCAGCCTGCGCCTGCATGTAAGCACGGCGCTCTATGGCCCTCTGACAGCCTCGGCGGGCATGGGCACGCTGCTGGGCGCTATTGTGGCCGGGTTGATTGCCAGCAAGGTCAGTTCGCGGCATATGCTGGCGGGCAGTGTCTTCCTGCTCGGCGTGGGACTGACCATCTACGCCTTCCAGACCAACTTTCTGCTCGCCCTCGCTGTCATTTTTATCGCGTCTTCCCCCCAGGGAGCTATCGATGTTGGCTTTATGCCGTTGATGCTGAGCGTCACGCCGAAAACACTGATGGGCCGTGTGCAATCGGTCATTGAGACGAGCATGTATGGTATGAGTCTCATCTCGCTTGGCCTGGCTGGCTTCGTGGCGCAGTTCGTCCCCGTCTATATCATCTTTGCCTGCTGCGGTCTGCTCTTCGTCGTCTCCGGCCTCTTCGGCTGGTTCGCCATTCCTGAGCCGCCAAAGGAGCAAAAGTTTGCCGCCGAAGGCTAAAAGCAAAAAAAGAGAACAGGTTGAAGCGATTTTTCACTCACTGCCTGTTCTCTTTTTTTGCCTGCTGGCTTATAACATCGGGCTGATAGCAAGAATAGTGTAGGTGCTGACACCGCCGGGCGTCGAAACAGTCACTTCGTCGCCTTCCTTGTGGCCCAGCAACGCCTTGCCAACGGGCGACTGATCGGAGATGAGGCCCTCCTTCGGATTGGCCTCAAAGGTCTCGACGATCTTGAAAGTGCGCTCCGCGCCACTGTCCGTCTCGACTTTGACCTGCATACCAATGCGTACAACGGCGGGACCTTCTTCTGCCCCATGCATATCGGGGGTCATGATCTCAGCAGCGGAGAGCAGTTGTTCAAGCTCAAGAATCTCTCCTTCGACCTTTGCCTGCTCGTTCTTCGCATCCTCGTAGGCGCTGCTTTCACTGATATCACCGGCTTCCTTTGCCTCATGAATGTAGTCAGCAACCTCCTTGCGTCTCACATTGCGCAAGTAATCCAGGCGTTGCTGCATTTTCGCAAAGCCTTCAGGTGTTAAGCGATAGACCCGGCGTTCGGACCTGGCATCACTTTGTCCACCAATACTCATTTGTTTCTCCTCCCTGGTTTTGAGGGATTTTACCCTGTTGGTGGGGCGTTCTTTGTTGTAAGAACTACCGCTCCACCGTTTTTATTCCTGTTCCCTTTCCCCACCGCTACGTTTGCCACACTTTTTCTAGTGTTCTTTTTTTCCCCGATCAAAGTGATACTTCGTGCGGTGAAAACGTCCCCTCCTGCCCCACATATGTAGAGCAGTATGGCTCTTTCCGGGATAGTAGTGAGCTTATTCACAACGCATGGACGTGATTATACGGCCTCGGCCCGCTCTCGTCAAGGGATTTTTACCCAAATTTTCGCGCTATGCCAGCTTCCCCATGCGATACTGGCCGCTGCCGCAAACCGAGCATTTGCCACGGATGGCCGGGGCGCCGTTCTTCGTTGTCACCTCTTCAACTTCTTTCATCGGCGTTTTCTTCTTGCACTTCACACAGTAAGCCTCGACCGCGACTGCTGGCTGCATCTCTTCCCGCTCCTGTATCGTTGCGGTAGTTTCGGGTTGTGATTCTACCTCCTCCTCTGCCAGTAGTGGTTCTATCATAACCAGCGCTCCCTCTTCCGGGGCTTGCTCTGCTTCCATGTCTGTCTCTTCCTGCGTTGCAGTTGCGACTACTGCGTTCGACCGAGCATCGTCTGGCGTTTGTACCTGCTCCTTCCTCCATTGAAGGATATTTGTAATAACGATTTCGGGATACTCTTCGTGTACAGCCGCGCCCGCGTCCTTGATAAGCTCCAACTGGCTCCGTGCCGGGGTCACGAGTTCGTGCTGGCCGCCGATGGCGCGCAGGCGGTTCAATGCCTCTGTTCCCCAGAGTAAGAGCGTCGGCTGCGCCAGATCCGCGCATGCTCGCGCTACATCCACATCCAGTTTTCCCGCCAGCAGCGCCAGGGGGGCGTGCTCCGCGCCGAACTGATGGCTGGCTGCGTACAGGTAATCGATCTCTTCTCTTGCCACATCGTCATTACCGGCTGCGTGCTGCCTTTTCATAGTATAGCGCAACGCGGGCCGGATGCTCGTAAGTGGATAGAGCAATGTTCCAAGAACTGGGAGCTGCGCAAGTGTTGGCCGCTGCTGGCTTCCACTGAAGAGCTGTGTTGGAGAGATGAGCACGAGGCCCTCGCACAGTTCAGGCGAGCGTTGCGCTACAGCGACGGCGTAATTACAGCTCAGCCCACTGGCGACAAGCGTTGTGGGTTTCTCAACCACGTCGCGGAGAAAATCCTGCACCATTTCAATATACATGGCGGCTGAGTAGTCTCTATTGAGCCGATCAGAGAGACCGAAACCGGGCAGGTCTGGCGCGTAGACACGAAACTCTGCCCCCAGTGGCTCCATGATTTTACGCATCTCATACGAAGATGCGCCAATACCTGGCGCGTGCAGCAGCACAAGCGCGGGAGCCGCTGCTGGTCCCAGCACTTTGTAGAAGATGTGGCTGCGCTGCCAGCGATAGATACGGGCTTCTCCTGGCAGAGGGCTTTCCAGTGGCTGCGGCGTCTCCATGATGTGACGTACAGCCACTGCCAGCACTGCCATCACCATTGCCGCCACGCTGAATAGAAGCAATCCTACGCCTCTGGTGAGGCGACCGCCGATTTTTTTCATACATACCTCCTCATCCATACCAGTATACCATAACATGTCTTCTGCTTTACATTAAACCGATGGTTTCCGCGTAATGGGCGAGGGGTTCTCTCCAGGGTATGCTAGATTTTTGTCCTGAATGTAACTATAATTAGGATAAAAATAGCAGAGTGCGGTGCGATATTTATAAAGGAGGCTGCTATGCCTGGTATTCTTGGAGGCATCATCATTGCCCTCATCGGGTATCTCTGGGGGTCCGTTCCCGCAGGTTACTGGATGGGAAAACTCCTGCGTGGGAAAGATTTCGATATCCGTGACTACGGCAGTCATAAAATAGGGGCCACCAACGTCTTACGCACGCTTGGCTGGGGTCCCGCTATCACCGTCTTCCTGTTCGACATCTCGAAAGGGGTAGGGCCAACCCTGCTGGCGAAGCTTCCGATATTTTACCTCTCCGGCTGGGGATTGACCATCGCCGCTCTTGCCGCCCTCGTTGGGCACGTGTATCCAGTATTCATTGGCTTTAAAGGGGGACGCGGCGTCGCCACGGGTGCCGGTGCCATTCTGGTTATCTCTCCGGTTACCTTTTTGATCGCGGCGATTGCTACGGGCAGTACCATTGCGATCTCGCGCTACGTCTCACTTGGCTCGATTGTGGGGGGGGTGACCTCGATGATTTGCGGCATCATCTTTTTCTTTGCCGGTCAAATCTTCTATGTCCACCTGCCGCAACTGGTCTACCTGATCCTTGCTCCCGCCTTCGTCATCGCTCTCCACCATGATAATATTGCCCGTCTCTTAAGTGGGAAGGAGCGTAAGATCGGCCAGAAGGTCAAGATTGAAGAGGGTGCACCTGCTCCCAGTAATTCGGCGTCTCATGTGTAACTGCTATGTCAATGCGAGCGCAGCGCAGAAATTCTGCGCTGCGCTCGCATTGACATAGCTCATACCTGGGACGGGGTGGGCTGCCGGGGTTGCTCTTTCTGGAAGATTGGGGCGGCACCGATCATGTATTCCACACCTGAGAAAATGGTCCAGATGGTGGCAACAATCAACAGGACATCGGCGATCAGCAGCAGAATATTGGGAATGTTTACCGTCTGGCTGCTGAAGTGAAGCATGAGCGGGAAGATCGAGAGTCCTGCGGCTCCCAGTCCTTTGGCAAGCAGTATGCCTCCCATCGCCACCAGCGTAATGAATGTTTTCTGCTTTCCCCACATTCCTGCCGGAATCACCGTTCCTTTCGCCGCTGCCATGGAGCGCAGGCCCATCACCAGAAATTCACGGGTGATGATGATGAAGACAATCCAGGCCGGTACAAGGCCGATTTGTACCAGCGCGACGAGGATCGTGGAAACAAACACCTTGTCGGCAGTCAGGTCCAGGAAGATGCCTAGCTGAGAAACCACCTTGAGGCGCCGCGCCAGGTAGCCATCGAAGTAGTCGGTGACGGAGGCCAGGAAGAAGACCAGGGTGGCGAGCAGGAAGGCTGTGGGCTGGTTAACGAGCACAAGTATGAACACCAGGATGGTTCCAACCATCCTGCTGGCACTGAGTAGATTAGGGACGTTTCGCATAAAAAAATCTCCTCACCATGACGCTTATTTTTCTTGCGTGCCGCGCCAGAGGGCATAGGTGCTGCTGCTGCTCAAGATAGCACCGGCAGCCTGAATACGTATTACATCAGCGGCAGTACGAATGAAGCCACCGGCGATAAATGGGCCGTGCAGCAACTGTTTCAAGGTTGGGGCAACTTCGGGAAAGATAATTCCCGGCAGGATTTCTATGAGATCAGGAGCTGCGCGGGCAATCGTGCGCGCGCCGGTTTCCAGCGCAGAATCATCCACCAGGAGCAGGCGCTGGATGGTCACTAACCCCTCTGCCTTCCCGGCGGTGACCAGTTGCGAGCGGCTGGTAATAATCGCATCGACGCCGATCTGACGCAGATACTGAATACCGGCCCGGTCCTTGCCTACCCCACTTACCAGATCGACATGCACCACCACTCCCTTGCCAAGCCTGTGCGCCTCGCTCACAAAAGGAGCTAGCTGGAAGGCATCGCCTTTCAACAGGAAGAGTAGCATGGCATCTGACTCCAGTGCCACCTGCATGTCTTCGCTGGTTTTGATTGCCGCCGCCACCGGATGGAGCCGGGCTAAACGCAGGAACTCCTGTTTCGTCATCGAATTTACCTGTTACATCGTGTCCCATCAGTAGAAAAGATGAACTTTTTACGGCTGTAGGGCTTGACAAATGGCCTTACGCTGAGTAATATCATTATATGCGAACCATACAGAGTTGTATAGTTTGTATGGCAAAATTCATCTCGGTCTTTCGTTCATATGCCATCTGCATATGAGGCTATCATTTTTGCTTATCGTTCATTGCAAGGAATGGCGCGGAAGGAGCTATCGTGTAACCCGGTCCCTGATGTGATATAATCAAACATCCAACCCATGTTAGGGGGCCGTAGTGTTGAGACAACTGCATATGTGTGTAGGGACAGTGAAATGAAAAGTCCTGAGCCACCCTTTTATGAGAGGCTTGGGACTTTGTTGTTTTTTATCTGGATAGCAAGGAGTGCAGTATGCTCGTACAATCTTACAGTTCGCTACTCTCGCTTCCAGCGAAATGCAAGCTCATTCCGATGGTGGAGAATCGTATGCAGTTCGTGCATGCTCTCGATTCTACAGGAATTGGTGCGATCTTCTTACGCCATTGCAGCCTGTTTGAAGTCTCTTCCTTGCTGGAGCGGGCGCATCAGCGCGGCCTGGCTGTCTATGTTAACGTTGATCATATCGACGGCGTTCATCCCGATGCCGCTGGCATGCGCTATCTTGTTGAGCAACTCCATGTAACAGGCATTATCTCTAATCATACACGTATACTGGCACAGGGAAAGGATTTTGGTCTGGAGACCGTCCAGCGTATTTTTGCCGTCGATTCTACCGGCCTGGAAATGGCTCTCGACTCGATGGATGAGCAGTACATCGATGTGCTGGATATCTCGCCGGCCCTTGTCGTTCCTCACGTTGTTCCATACCTGTCAGCGCCTTTACCACTGCCTTTTATCGCTTCTGGCCTGATCTCTACGACGAGGCAGGTGGAGGCGGTACTGAAGTGTGGCGCGCTGGGCGTAGCCGTTTCACGCCCGGAATTGTGGGCCTAGCCTTTTCACTTACACTGTGTACCCGCACAGGCATTGTTGTCTGTGTTTATTGAGTACAATGTTGTCTTTGGTAACAAATAGTAAGTAACATCAGAAAGAGGGCTAACTATGGCAAAGTATGTGCTGGCCCTGGACCAGGGCACAACCAGTTCGCGCGCCATCGTATTCGACCATAATGGGTCGATAGTGAGCGTAGCGCAGCAAGAATTCCCCCAGATTTATCCATCTCCCGGTCTGGTCGAGCACGATCCGGAGGCGATCTGGACGAGCCAGCTCAGCGTTGCTCAAGAGGCGCTGAGGAAAGCTGGGGCCTCTGCTTCAGATATCGCCGCCCTGGGCATTACCAACCAGCGTGAGACCGCCATCGTCTGGGACAAGAACACCGGCAAGCCGGTCTTCAACGCCATCGTCTGGCAGAGCCGTCTGACCGTCCCGATCTGTGATGCGCTGAAGGCAAAGGGCTTTGACAAAGAGATTCGCGAGCGCACTGGTCTGGTGACCGACGCCTATTTTTCCGGCACCAAGGTGAAGTGGATTCTCGACAATGTTCCGGGGGCGCGTGAAAAGGCCGACAATGGCGATCTTCTCTTCGGCAACGTCGATACCTTCCTGATGTGGCGTCTCTCCAAAGGCCGCGTGCACGTCACCGATTTCTCCAATGCCTCACGTACTCTCATGTTCAACATCTACACCCTTGATTGGGATGATGTCATCCTCAATGAACTGGGCGTTCCGCGCTCCATGCTGCCACAGGTGATGCCGTCGAGTTCTGTCTATGGCGAGACCGACCCCGAATTCTTCGGTGGCCCCATCCAGATGGCGGGTGACGCGGGCGATCAGCAGGCGGCTACCTTCGGTCAGGCCTGTTTCCAGCCCGGCATGTCGAAGAATACCTATGGCACCGGCAACTTCATGCTCATGAACACCGGCAGCAAGGCTGTTCCCTCGCAAAACGGCCTGCTCACCACCATCGCCTGGGGCCTCGGTGACCCGAGCAAGCCACAGGTCACCTACGCGCTGGAGGGCAGCATCTTCATCACCGGCGCGGCTGTGCAGTGGCTGCGTGATGAACTGGGCATCATCAAGAACAGTAGCGATGTCGAGACACTGGCGGCGTCTGTGCCGAACAGCGGCGGCGTCTACTTCGTTCCCGCCTTCGTCGGTCTCGGTGCTCCCTACTGGGACCCCTATGCCCGTGGCACTATCGTCGGCCTGACGCGCGGCTCCAATGCTGGCAACATAGCCCGCGCCACGCTTGAATCCATGGCCTATCAGACCCGCGATGTGCTGGAAGCCATGACCGCCGATAGTGGCGTCAACCTGACCACTCTGCGCGTCGACGGCGGCGCTGTTGTGGACAATCTGCTCATGCAGTTCCAGGCCGATGTCCTGGGCGTTCCGGTGCAGCGCCCGAAGGTGGCTGAGACGACCGCGTTGGGCGCGGCCTACCTGGCAGGTCTGGCTGTAGGTTTCTGGCAGAGCGAGCAGGAGGTCGCGGCACAGTGGGCTATTGACCGCACTTTCGAGCCTTCTATGTCCGCCGACGAGCGCGAAAAGCTCTATGCTGGCTGGAAGCGGGCCGTCAAGCGCGCAGAGGGCTGGGAACAGCCCGAGTAGGCAGAAATGAATTTGGACATGCAAGACCAGGGAAAAAGGTGCGGACTTGTGCTGTACGGACAGAAGGTAGGGTAGAGCGGTTGAGAGGGCATTGTGCCTGTCTATCTCGCCACTGCACATGTCCTGGATCAGGCAAGCGAGCAGGCACAAGGCTTCCACCCGTCCGCGTATGCGCCCCCTGTCCCTGGAGGAGATGGGTAGGTGCCTTCCCGGTTCTGGTTAGTAAAATTCATGATCGGCCATTGGAGAGATGTAGCCCGCTAAACTGGCTCAGACCAGCATAAGTCCCGCCCTGTGTGGGTGTTGAAATGTCGTCTTCGTAGCGCGTTTCCTTTTTCGAGTTTCGTTCTCATACTTTTGAGTAAATGCAGCGGGGCAGCTTTCTTGATACTGTTCCCGTATTGCGGAAATGGAGTGAGCATCTATGGCAACTGTGAATCCGGCTGCTCCCAAACCCAGTGCTCTGGCTGGCGTCTGGGGCGAGGCAATCGCGGAGTTTTTCGGCACGATGGTCCTGATCCTCTTTGGTGATGGCTGTGTGGCAGTCTTTGGACTCTTTGGTACATCACAGGGAGTGGGTATAGGTGCGAATACCTGGGTGGTCATCATTTTCGGATGGGGTCTGGCTGTGATGCTGGGTGTCTACGTGGCAGGCGCTGCCAGTGGCGCTCATCTCAACCCTGCTGTCACTCTGGCTTTTGCGGTAAAAGGGGACCATCCCTGGAGTAAGGTGATTCCTTACTGGGTCGCTCAGGTGGCGGGAGCATTTGTGGCCGCCTTGATTCTGTACTTCGTCTATCAGGGAGCGCTCGTCAATGCTCTGGCGGCGAATCATTTGACTATCGGCCAGATTGCCCAGGGACCGACCTATGGTGGCAAGGGTTTCGGGTGGATTTTTTACACCGGCCACAGGTCGTTTGTTGGAACCTTTGGCGCCTTCTGCGATGAGTTTGTGGGTACCGCTCTCCTGGTAGGTCTGATCTTCGCTATTGTGGATGTGCGCAACCAGCCGGTGCAGGCAAACCTGAATCCGCTGATTATTGGCCTCTTGATCGTAGCAATTGGTGCATCTTTCGGAGCGAACACCGGATATGCTATCAACCCTGCCCGTGACTTTGGCCCTCGCCTCTGGATCGCCATTGTCAGCGGTGGTGCCAGCCTCAGCGTGGACAATTACTACTTCTGGATTCCCATTGTCGCACCTCTGTTAGGAGGCGTTGTCGGTGGTCTGATCTGGCAATACACCGTCTCCAGGGTGCTGATCGCCAAGGGGCTGATGAAATCGGGCGCGGCTGTTGAAAAGGGTGAAGCTGTTCGGGAGCCTGCTGCTGACTAGTTTCGCGTCTGCATCGCGAAGACATGAAAGGACGAAACTGCGAATGTGTGAGGGGATGGATGCGTTCACATGGGGCAAGCTGTCTCTCTCATACGTTCGCAGCACCTACCATGCAACCACTATCACCATCTGTGCGCATGCACAATCTTTCTTTACTCGATAGCGAGCAATTTGATGTCCTGGTCATTGGAGGGGGCATCACGGGCGCAGGTGTGGCTCTTGACGCCGTTGCTCGCGGCTATAAGGTAGCGCTTGTCGAGAAGACCGACTTCGCCAGCGGCACCAGCAGCAAATCGACCAAGCTGGTTCACGGCGGCATCCGTTACCTGCCCGAATTCGATTTCGCGCTCGTGCATGAAGCTCTGGTTGAGCGTGGTATTCTAGTACATACCGCACCGTTCCTGGTTCACCCCGTCCCATTTGTCCTGCCCATGTACAAGGGAGACCTGCACCCTGTTGGCATGCCTTTTACAACGCCCAATGGGATTGGACTCAGCTTCATCCTCAATATCGGTCTCTATATGTACGATGCGCTGGCAGGGCGACGCAATGTGGGCAGGCATCGGCATTTGAGTCGCAAGGAGGTGATGAAGCTCGCTCCTGCGCTCAAGACCGAGGGGCTGGAAGAGGGCTATCTCTACTACGACGCTCAAACCAATGATGCTCGCCTGACGATGGCTGTTATTCGGACTGCTGCCCAGTTCGGCGCTACCATCACGAACTATACCGAAGTGACCAGTTTTCTTATGGAGAATGGAAAAGTCACCGGAGCGCACGTGCTTGACCGCCTGGGCAAGCAGCAACTGACCGTGCGCGCCCGCTATGTGGTCAATGCGACGGGCGTCTATGCGGAGCAGCTCGAAGGGATGACCGGCCACGAGTCGCAGATAGAAGTGCAGCCGAGCAAGGGTGTCCATCTTGTATTGTCTCGCAAAGACCTGGAACTGGGCAGTTCGGCCATTGTGCTGCCTGAGACCGAAGATAAGCGCATTCTCTTCATCGTTCCCTGGGAATCGCGGGCCGTGTTCGGTACCACCGATACCGGCAGCGGCGATCTCGACCATCCGGTCACCAGGCATGAAGAGATTGAATACCTGCTCAAGTACCTGAATCGCTATCTTTCCGTCCATCTAACCGAAGAGAATATCATCAGCACCTATGCGGGGTATCGCCCCTTGATTCGTCCACGTAACGCGAAGAACCGCTCGACGGCCAGACTTTCTCGTACTCATGCCGTGCTGGAAGACTCCTCCGGCCTGATTACCATCGTCGGGGGCAAGTTGACCACGTATCGGCGCATGGCAGAGGATACGATGGATGTGATTAGCAAGCGCGCTGGCGTTAAAAAGCCATTGCATCCAACCGAAAATCTCCCACTGCTGGGCAGCGCCGGTTGGCCAAACGTGAAGAATGAACTGGAAGAACGCGCCGGGCGGCTTGGCATTCTGCCTGAGACGCTTACGCACCTGGAAAGAAGCTACGGCGCCACTGCTAACGACGTGCTGGACCTGGTGGAGAAAGATGCCTCCCTGGGCAACCTGCTTATCGAAGACCTGCCCTATATCCGTGCTGAAGTCATTCATGCCTGCTGTGATGAGATGGCGATGACACCATTCGACATGCTGGCTCGTCGCACCTCAATCATTCTGGAGGATCGGCAGCGCGGCCTCGGCATCCTCGATGAAGTTGCTGCCATGATGGCAAAGGAGGAAGACTGGACAGCGGAACAGCAGCAGGCAATGGTGGAAGCGTATCGGAGCGAAGTCGAACGGCAGATCGCTGCCGAAGGGCTACACGTACCCATGCAACAACAGAAACAGTAGAACCACTATTGCAGGAGGTCACATGAAGAAGCTTATCAACAAGCCGGAAGATGTTGTCAAAGAGGAACTGGAGGGCATGCAGGAGGCCCACCCTGACCTGATTCGCGTCGATATTGAGCAGCAGATTGTGATTCGTAAGGACGCGCCGATACAGGGGAAGGTGGGCGTCATTTCCGGCGGCGGCAGCGGCCACGAACCGATGCATGGCGGCTATGTCGGCGTGGGTATGCTCGATGCAGCCTGTCCCGGCGCCGTCTTTACCTCGCCCGTTCCCGACCAGATGCTGGCGGCGACCAAAGCGGTCAACGGTGGTGCGGGCGTTCTCCACATTGTCAAGAACTACACAGGCGACGTGCTCAACTTCGAGATGGCGGCAGAGTTGGCTGAGGCCGAAGGCATCCAGGTAGCCACCGTTGTCACCAACGATGATGTGGCTGTGCAAGATAGCCTGTACACGGCGGGACGGCGCGGCGTAGGCGTGACGGTGCTGCTGGAAAAGATCGTTGGCGGTCTGGCTGAGACCAAAGCGCCGCTAGAGCAGGTCGCGGCGCTCGCGAAAAAGGTGAATGACCAGGGGCGCAGTATGGGCATGGCGCTTACCTCCTGCACTGTTCCGGCGGCTGGCAAACCGACGTTTGAGCTGGGCGAAGACGAGATGGAGATCGGTATCGGTATCCACGGTGAGCCGGGCAGGCGGCGTGTCAAACTTGCCCCTGCCAACGATATCGTGGAGATGCTGACCGAGCCTATCGTGGAAGATATGGGTCTCAAGGCAGGCGATCAGGTGCTGGCGATGGTCAACGGTATGGGTGGCACGCCGCTCATCGAACTCTACATCGTCTACAATGCTCTGTTTCAGATTCTGAAGGGCAAGAACATCACCATTGCTCGCAACCTGGTTGGCAACTACATCACCTCGCTCGAAATGGCTGGTACGTCCATTACCCTCGTTCGTCTGGATGACGAGTTGACGAAATACTGGGATGCGCCAGTCCATACCCCTGCGTTGCGCTGGGCTATGTAGTACAATTCAAGGTATGGGGATATGGAGATCTCCATACCTTGAATAGACGATGAGGAATGTTTCATATGATGACCAATGAAGATACCCTGCGCTGGTTAGAGCGCGTCGCGGACGTGCTGCACGAGAATCGTGAATATTTGACGCAACTCGACTCGGCGATTGGTGACGCAGATCATGGCATTAACATGGACCGTGGCTTTACTGCTGTACGCGATAAGTTTTCCGCGATGGCCTCAATGGATATCGCCACACAGATGCGTACCGTTGGTTCCACGCTCGTCTCAACGGTTGGCGGTGCCAGCGGCCCGCTCTACGGCACCGCCTTTCTGCGAGCCGGAGGGGCGGCTGCCGGGAAGACGGAGCTGGCCCATGCCGATGTCGTCGCCATGCTCGACGCCTTTCTGGGCGGCATTGTGGCGCGCGGCAAGGCGCAGCCGGGTGAAAAGACGATGGTTGATGCCCTCACGCCTGCCCTTGCCGCCGCGAAGCAGGCCCTTACCGCGAACGCGAGCCTTGCCGAGATAACCGCGCGGGCAGCCGCCGCCGCCGAAGAGGGCATGAAGGCCACGATTCCCATGCTTGCCACCAAAGGACGTGCCAGCTATCTTGGTGAGCGTAGCATTGGTCATCAAGACCCCGGCGCAACCTCTAGCTGGCTCATGCTGCGCAGCCTCGCTGAAGTCTGTGCGAACATGTAACGTTACCCTGGGGTGACTTCAAGGAGTCTCTATGCCTGTAGGACTGGTTATTGTCTCTCATAGCGCGCAGCTTGCTGCCGGTGTAGCTGAACTTGCGAACCAGATGTCCCAGGGGAAAGTACCGATTGCACCGGCAGGTGGCGCAGGCGAGAATATTATCGGCACCTCCACCGATACCATTCTCTCCGCCATTCAGTCGGTTGACAATCCTGAAGGTGTGCTGGTTTTGCTCGATCTTGGCAGCGCCATTCTCTCCACCGAGATGGCGCTGGAGTTTCTCGACGAGGAGGTGCGCAATCGCGTGCAGCTTACCGCTGCGCCTCTTGTGGAGGGGGCGGTGGCGGCAGCGATAGATGCCTCGCTCGGCCACGCGCTGGCGGAGGTGCGGCAGGCGGCCGAGCGCGTGGCGACGAAGGAGCAACTCCAACTCCTTAAGCCGATTAGCCAGCCCGAAGCCCCGGAAACTTTTCCCTTTGCGCCTTCTGCCCCCCCGCCGCCCCCGACCAGCGAAACGGCAGAACCAGCACTTGAGATTACGCTTCCCATCACCAATCCTACCGGCCTTCACGCACGCCCTGCCGCCTTGTTTGTGCAGACAGCCGACCATTACGACGCCCGAATCGAGGTATTCGCCCACGGCAGACAGGCTCCTGCCACGAATTTGATTGGCGTCCTCTCACTCAATATTCGCCAGGGCGATACTATTACCTTGCGGGCGCGCGGTCCGCAGGCCGAGGCCGCGCTGGCAGCCATCGGCGAACTGGTGCGCGCCAACTTCAACGAAACCGAACCAGCGCAGGTTGTCTCTCCCGCGCCTGCGCTGGCGCTGGCTGCGACTCCTGCGCCTCAAGCGCAGGAACAGCTTCGAGCGGACCCGGGCGGAGAGATATGGAAAGGCGTTCCAACATCGCCCGGCGTCGCGCTCGGCCCTGCCCTCGTAGTAAGTGAGAGCCGCCTTTCGCTAAAAAACGTCGAGCAGCAGCATATTGCGCCTGGGCAGGTAGCGGCGGAGCAGCAGCGCCTGCGTGCGGCCCTCAGGGCCGCAGAGAACGAACTGCATGCCCTCACTCACAACGTGCAGAGCAGCGTCGGGGCAGAGCAAGCTGCTATTTTTGAGGCACAGGCGCTCATGCTCAGCGATGAGGCATTAATAGATGAGGCGCTGAATACGATTGCTACACAGCAGATCAGCGCCGCCAGCGCCCTTGCTCGCGCCGGTGAAGAGCAGGCGCTGCTGCTGGAGAGGCTGGATAACGAACTTCTGGCCGCTCGTGCTGTCGATGTGCGCGACGCGGTCAACCGGGCACTGCGCCATCTACGCGACCAGTCCGATCAAGCGGGAGTCGCCCTTGATCTCAGTACACTCACCACGCCCGTCATTTTGCTGGCACATGATCTCACCCCCTCAGATACAGCGCAACTGCGCCCTGAGATGGTGCTGGGCATCTGCACCGTTTCCGGTGGCCCCACCGCGCATGCCGCCATTCTGGCCCGCGCTCTGGGCATCCCCTCGCTGGCCGGACTTGACGAAGCCGCGTTGCAGATCATCCACACGGGCGATGAATTGGGGCTGGATGCCGATGCTGGCCTGCTCTACATGCATCCCGCGCCGGAAATACATGCCCAACTCTCCGCTCGCATTGTCGAACGACAGGTGCAGCGCGCTGCCTTGCAGGCGGAGGCACAGCAGGCTCAGGCTCCACTGGTAATCAATGGGCGACGCATTGCGCTGCTGGCAAATGTGGGCAGTGAGGTGGAGGCCGAGGCGGCGCGCCAGTGGGGAGCCGAGGGCATTGGCCTCCTGCGCTCCGAGTTTCTCTTCGCCTCCGCGCCCACACTGCCCGATGAGGAGCAGCAGTTCCAGCGTTTCGTGCGCGTTTTCAGTGCTTTCGTTGGCGACAGAGAGCCAGCCAGCGTCGGACCAATCGTCGTGCGTACCCTCGACGCGGGCGCGGACAAGCCCATGCCGGCGCTGGAGGCGGTGATTGGCCCTCTCAACGAGGCTAATCCCGCGCTGGGGCTGCGCGGTGTGCGCATTCACCTGGCTTATCCCCAACTTCTTGAGCAACAATTAAGCGCGCTCCTGCGCGCCGCCGCGACAACGGGCATCGAACTGCATATCATGTTTCCTATGATTAGCACCGTTGAAGAGGCGCGCGCCGTGCGCGCCTCTTTTGATCGTGTCTATGCGCGGCTGCGCAAGCAGGGCGTCTCGCTGCCGCAGCACGTGCCGCTGGGTATCATGGTCGAGGTTCCTTCTGCCGCGCTCATGGCCCCGGAACTGGCCGAACTGGTCGATTTCTTCAGCATTGGTGCCAACGACCTGTTGCAATATACCCTGGCGAGCGATCGCATCAACACCAGCGTCTCCAACCTCTACCAGCCCACGCAGCCAGCCCTTCTGCGCCTCATCGGTCAGATAGCCGCAGCCGGGCACAGTGCCGGAAAGCCGGTAGCGGTCTGCGGCGAAATTGCCAGCGATGCGCACCTTGCCCCGCTCCTCGTTGGCCTTGGCGTGGACGAACTCAGCATGACGCCAACCGCTATCCCTACCGTGCGTGCCGCTCTTACACAGCGCCCAGGCCCGGAATTAACCGCCCTGGCGGAGCGCGTCTGCCATCTGAAGACCGTAGCCGAGGTGGAACAGGCCCTTAACCCGTAAGGCAATCAGGGGATTACGTTCGTATCCTCGTTCAGGGAAAGCACGAAGCGGGCGATTACCTCTGCTACCTGGTCGATATCCTTGAGCGAAGCGATTTCGGAGCCGGTGTGCAGGTAGCGGCAAGGGATGCTGACTAACCCTGTCGCTACGCCGCCGCGTGCCACTTGAATCACGTCGGTATCCGTTCCTGTATGGTCTGGTTGTGGGTCAATCTGGCACTCAATGCCCGCTTCGTCTGCTGCTTTGCGCAGAAGCTGGTAGACGCGAGGATTGATATTGCCGCCGACTGAGATTACCGGGCCTGCGTTCAATTTCACCTCACCAATCTCCCTGGCTGAAACGCCGGGATGGTCCGAGGTATAGGTGACATCGACCGCGATGGCGATGCGTGGGTTCACCTCGTAGGCTGCCGTGCGTGCGCCGCGCAAGCCTACCTCTTCCTGTACGGCAGAAACGAAGAAGACGGCGGCATTGAGTTTATCGCGTTGCTCGTAGATACGGCGCATCGCCTCGGTGATGGCGAAGACGCCAGACTTATCATCCAGGGCGCGGGAAACGACAAGGTCGTCGCGCAGGGACTCCAACCGGGCCGCTCGTGTCGCGACATCGCCGATGGCAACAAGTTTTTGGGCCTCTTCTTTGCCGGAGACCCCGATATCGATCCACAGGTCGGAGAGTTTAGGTGCTTTCTCGCGCTCCTCATCGCGCAGCAGGTGCACCGGTTTGCGGCCAATCACGCCAGGCACCGCTCCGCGCGCCGTGTGAATCTGCACGCGCTCGCCCGGCAGCGTCGAGGGATCGAAGCCGCCGATGGGCGCGAAGTAGATGAAGCCTTCCTCGCTGATGTAGCGCACGAGAAAGCCCAGTTCATCACAGTGCGCTTCGAGCATCACACGCAGATTGCCCTGCGGATGGAGGGCCGCGATCACATTTCCATGTACATCGGTGCGCACCTCATCTGCATACTGTCGTATCTCCTCGCGGATAACCTGCTGCACCGGTTGCTCAAAGCCGGATGGACTGGGAGCCGCGATCATACGACGGAAAAACTCAATGCGAGATTCATTCATTGAAACACTTCTCAAATCTAAGGGCGATAATAGCTGGCTGTCACCGCCGACGAATCGGCGGTGACAGCCAGCCATTACCGCCCTACTCTTTCTATCTTTGCTTTGCCTGGCGCTAGCGCACAAATTGTTTTAGCACTTCATCGACGCCTGGGTGAGCGCGATTGAGCCGCAAATCTTCGGCACCGCTTGCATCCGTTTGCACAAGCAAAATATTTTGCTGGATGCAAGCATTCAACAACTCGCGTGCGGATTCACGCGTGAGCCGACCTCGGAACCGATTTTTGGGGTTCACCGGGTCGCCAATGAAATTGGAGACGCCGATAATGGTGCGCCATGACCAGTTGCGATCAATGTAGTCGAGGAATTGCAAAAACTGGGGATCAAGCACATCCATTGAAGGCGCGCTATAGTTCGGGTACTGGGGGGTGGACGCACCGTAAGAAATGGCAGGCATTGCCCCCGTATTGCCACTGGATACCTGGTTGTAGCCCCCGTTGATCGCAGGAAGCGCACCGGTGTTTCCCGTGCTGATACCCTGTCCTCCCACCACGAGAGGCACAAACTGGCTGGCACTGCTAATTAAATCTCGGCTGACGGTTCCTGGTATACCTACAACAATAACGGTTTTGTTCAAACGTAACTTCAAACGGGCGCTGATACGTGTGAAATCCTTATCACCTGTCATCAAGACAAAGGTAGAAATGGTAGGGCGATCAAAAACGGTCTCAATGATATCCATGAGCATATTTAAATCCACTGTGCTTTGCACAACGGTACTTTGCACGATGGTACTGGTTCCACTTGCGCCTATGGCTGGCAGGTGGCCGGTGTTTCCGGTGTGCTGACTGGGTGACGCTCCTGGATATCCCAGAGGACCAGTGTTGCTTTGACCAAGCGGGCCAGTTGGAGACTGACCATAGGAACTCTGGAAGTGCATGTTGTGCCGGGGCGTTTCGTGTTGCTGATAATCAACGCCGTACTGCTCCTGGTTGGAAGTTGATGGCGCTTGCCCTTCGTCCGATGGGAGCAGGTTTTCCTCAAGTTCGTTCTGGAGTGAAGAATCTTGAGGTGAATCCTGGTAAGACCAATCCTGATTCGCTTGTTGCGGGGAAATTGCCGGAAGCGGACCAGAATTTCCCGTGATCCCATTGGCCCAGGGGCGCTGATAAGAGCCAGAGGGATACCCTTGCTCAGTCACATATCCTGTTGAACCAAGAGCACCACTGGGTGGATTGCCTGTGTAGTGAACCGTTCCCATGCGAATGCGGTCTCGCTGCTTCGCCGGGCAATCGACCCGGTCGATCATCGCCGCCGTTAAACTGCCTTTGAATGGCTCCGGCTGGCGTGACCAATCCGCATAAGCGCGGGCGACCATAACAGTTCCATAGCGACGGGCAACAGCGATAAGCTCCTGAGGGTCAGGTTCCCGGCGTTGAATATTCAGCATACTGTAACGAATGTTCTCAAAGTCGATGAATAAAGCTATATCTTCGGGCACTATCTTCTCCTCTCATATTCATAGGAGAAACCGCGCAGGCCAAGATCTATGATATGGATTGTTCAGGTGCCAGGATGACTATGAAATAGTTCATCCTATTGCTATGAGCATACCATAATTCATTGGTAAAGTCGAGAGGTCTGCGCTTTACTTTACAAAGCTACTATGATATATTTTCTAGTTAGAAAGGTCTTACGTAAAGAGTAACTACCTATGGAACTAACAAAGACAAATCACCTCGTTGATACGGTTTGCCCGGTCGCTCGCACTGCTGAAATCATCAGCGGCAAGTGGACCCTTCTTATTATCCGCGATCTGGCCTCTGGCGTCAAACGCTTTAATCAACTGGAGCGTTCTCTCCAGGGCATCAGTCCGAAAACGTTGTCAGAACGGCTACGCTCGCTGGAAGAAGAGGGAATTATCACCCGGCAAACCTTTGCAGAAGTGCCACCGCGCGTCGAGTATTCTCTGACCGAGAAAGGTTGTGACCTCGTCGAAGTCATTGAGAGTATGCGTAACTACGGGAAGCGCTGGCTTTGCAGTTCATAAGCACCTGCATTGTGTTGTGCGAAGCGACGTGAGCATGCCATGCAGGGGTCTGCCTTTTTAATCTAATCTTAATGTGGCGCCCTGCTCTTTCTTCTGAACTATGCCGCGCGCTGTATTCGTGTGGAGATATGATAAAACCGGGGGAATTTCCCCGGTTCCGCGTATGGCTACTCGAGCACGCCACCACCAGCTAGCGAGACAGACCGACAAGTTCCAGACGGTGATCTGCCAGGAAGCGTCGCAGCGTACCCTCATCTTCCACCGTTGGACGCTCCTGTTCCGGCTGCTCTACCCTGCCTACCAGATCGTAGAGACTGGCGATATCATAACGCATCTGAACCTGAAGCTCACCTTCGCTATTGAACCCTTCAACAAAGAGACCTTCCTCTTCCTCGTGAATAGCGATACTTTTCACCCCGATCTGGTCGAGTACCTGACCAACTGCATGTAAGATGGTCGCGTAACTGATTCTGGCCGACATTGATTCCTCCTGTAAATACTCTGGAGAATGGGCTTTCTTCGCCCTACCGTTAGACTACGTTGTCAAACCTGAGTACGTACTTTGCATTCATAGAAATTTGGGCATGCAATCCTGCACTTCACTCGAAAGTTTATCATAAGATTTGGTAAAATGCAAGGGAGTTCTATGCCTTACCTTCTTAACTCTCTTCCCCTTAATAGAGCGTATCCTATTATAGCCCCTCTGTCAACGTTGCAGGACATTCGGGCTAGTTTCCACGATCTTGTAAAAAAACGCCACAAAAAGTATTGACAGATCGCAAGAAATATGTGATACTACACAAGCACCGCACAAAGACAGTGTGGTGAACGCAAACAAAGTGTTTGCCATCCCATCTGGGATTAAGTACTTTGACAACTTTATACAACATAACTTCAATTTTGCTGAGAATAAAGCCGAGCAAAAGAGAAGCAGAGGATGCACATGTTCCACCATTGTCTCTTCTCTCTGGAGAGGCGGTGGTCAGGAAAATGTGAGGATGTGAATGCATAACAAGCTACACAGAGTACGTGGAGGATGCCTTGGCGCTGCAAGCCGAAGAAGGACGCGGAGACCGGCGAAACGTTCAGGGGGAGCTGCATACAAGCGATGAGCCCTGAGGATCCGAATGGGGCAACCCATCCAGAGTGA